>UBTF01000012.1 GCA_900468285.1 Hyphomicrobiales bacterium
GGCGGCGGCAACGGCAATGGTGGTGGCGGTCACGGTTCCGGCGGTGGCGGTCATGGCAATGGCGGAGGTCACGGCGGCAGCGGCGGTGGTCACGGTTCCGGCGGCGGAGGTGGTCACGGTTCCGGCGGCGGTGGCGGCCATGGCTCCGGCGACGACGGCGGACACGGTGGCGGCCATGGCAATGGCGGGAACGGGAACGGGAACTAACAGCGGCGCGACTGATATCAAGTTGTTTTTTCAACTTTTTTCAGCAAAGCAGCCGTGGCAGAAAAGAATGGCATTTTGCCATTGCTGATAGACGGGGCCGCATCGCGCGGCCCCTTTTTTTACTGGAATTCGAAGATCTGACGGAAAACGCCCGGCGCGATCAGCGAGAGCGGATTGATTGCCAGACGTGGCGTATCCGTCTGGCCGGTCAGCTTGAAGGTAATGCCCAGAAGTCCGCGGTCACGGCCGTTTCCGAGAAAGATGCCGATGAAAGGTAGTTCGCCAAAAAGGCGGTTGAGGCCATAGGCCGGCATGAAGGTACCGGTCATATCCATGTTGCCGTTCTGGTCTTTGACGATTCCCTGGAAGGTCGCTCCGATCTGCTCTCCGCGCACGACGCCGTTTTCAAGAGCAAGCGTACCGTTGACGTAAACCACCCTTGCAAAACCGCGCTGAAACTTCTCCGAACTCACATCGATGTTGCGTTTGACGGCAGTGTTGAGGCTGCGCCCGTCCTCTCCCGTCGGCGTCGCCACGATGTCCTGAAGTTTTGCTTCGTTGAGAACCGCAAAGTTTCTCAGATCCAGCGACCCGCTCCAGTCATTGCCATTGGCTGTTGTCAGCGCCAGATTCAGTAAGCCGCCACGCACGCGTGAGTATAGATTGGTGAAGCGGGCGAAAGAACCTGCGTCGCTGGTGGTAAGATTGATTGTGCCACCGTCTCCACGATTGGTGGTCTGCACCACGACCGCCTGTCCACGACTGGTGACAGCCTTGAGATCGACCGTCCGCAGTTTGCCTTCGCGTAGATTGACGTCGGCGCTGACATTGCTCATGACCTCATCATTGAAACCATAGATCTTGTCGAGTTGCGCCTTGACCGAAAAGGAGCCGAAATCACTTTCACCGGCAGCTGCCGGACTACCAGCCTTGCCGCTGGAACTCCGAAGCTTTGCAACGAGTGGACGAAGGTCCGCCGACTTTCCGCTTGCATTGATCGTGTAATTTTTACGCGCCGAGGAAATCGACACGGCAAAATCGTCCTGCGGCGAAAGCTGGAAGCGCGAGAAATTCGCAGCCGTCAGCCCGCTCTTGTCGAAGCTCAGTTCACCGGCTGCGCCGAAACCATCGCCCTTCAACGAGAAGTCACTGATCGACGTCTTCCCATCGACCGTGTCCATCACGAAGGATGCACCTGCAGGAATACCGGCACCCTTCGTCCAGCCTATGCCCGGCAAAATGATGGAGGCATTGGAGAGGTCGAGCTTCACCGTTTGATGATGAGGGTCAGAACCGTTGAGCTCAAGCAGCGTGGTGCCACCCAGGATTTTCGTCAGCTCTGGTGCCAGTTTTGCGATATGGCCTGGCTCCAGCGTCGCCTTCAGCACCATCTGCTTCGGCACCGTGCTCGCTTTGCGCGTCGGCTGAACCAGATCAAGCTCCATTGGCACATCGTCGATATGCGCCTTGCCCTTGAGGCTGAGGGCATCCTTGTCGACAGAAAGAGGCCCGTCGATTGCCGAGACCTTTCGACCTGCAAATGGTCTTGTGAGAGAAACACCGTCCAGATCAAGCTTTGCCGTCCATTCCGGTGCAGGAGGCTGCTGGCTGGCAAGCAGGCCGATGGTCAGTTTCGCATTAGCAGTCACCGGTCCTGAAAAATCCTCGGGCTTGAACTCGGAATCCTTCAACGCATTGATCGGTTTGAACGAGGCGAGTTCGGCAACGGCATCCGCCGCGCCTGAGACATTCAGGTCGAGATCGGCCATCAGCGGCTTCTCATAGACCGAATTAATCGAGAAGTGACTGTTTTGAAGCTCAAGCGTGCGACCGGATGGAAAATACGAGGTCGCCTTCCTGATATCGACATCGATCCTTTCGCCGACAAGCTCGAAGTGGGCGGAGGCGTCGCGCAACGGCGGTATGTCGCCCGCGACGTTCAGGCGCGTATCGTCTACGTCGAATTTGATCTGCAATTCACTGGCGGCAAGCTCCAGCGGACAGCCCGGCCCGCACATTCTTCCCTCGGGGATGAAAACAGCAATCGATCCGTTTCTGACCGTCCCGCCAAAAAGGTTTGCAACCACCCATGGGCGTGCCTTGCGCGCCATCCAGAACGGCCAGAGCTGTTTGACCGCCGTGGCCTCCATCTTGGCGATCTGTCCGCCAAAGCTGATCTCGGGAGACCCTTGACTGACGAAATGGACCTTGAGCGAACCCGCCATGTCGCCGAGTGGACTTTTCACGTAGAGCGCAGGCACGTCCAGACGGCGCGTCGTCTTGTCAAAGGTACCGTCGGCATTGAGATCGAAGGTAACCGGTGGCTCGCCTCCGCCTTCGGCAATTGCTGTTGCCTGCGACATGCGCAGCGCGAGATCGAAACCGGCCGCGCTGTCACGGATCTGCGCACGCAGGGGCAAAATTGTCTGGCCCAGCGTCAGTTGCGAATCCTCTACGGCAATCACGTTGTTGTCAAAGTCATAACGTGCCTTGATCAGGCCGCTCGTCACCGTCTGCGCGTCGCCGCCGATGTAGAGCTTGCCATCGCCTACACCCATTGACACACCCAGCGACGGCTGCTGGTCTGCGACCTTTCTGTTGCCGACGATGTCCAGGCCAGCCTTGACGTTGAGCCCCTGATGCATGAGCCCTTCCGGGTCGTGCTGCTCCACCAGTGGCCCGATGTCGAAGCCATCAAGGCGGGCGGAAAAGCCGTCAATAACACCGCTTGCGCCTTTGGCGCTCAGGGAAAGGGTCGCGACCTCGCCGTTGAATGCGACATTGCCATCCAGCGAATAACCGCCCTGTCCATCCGGCACCAGCGACAGTTCTCGCAACGAAATCACGCGCGGCTGGCCATTCTCCTTTGGTGGAAGCCGGATGGCGATATCGGAAAGATCGATTTCCTCGGTCCCGCTGCGTTCGAAAGCCACCGCGAAACGATCCAGTTCGGTGAAAGCGAGTTCCAGGTAAGACGGCACGTCAGCGACGCGAAATTTTGCCCAGTCGAGCGCCTGGCCCTTCGGAAGCAAAGCCGTATCGAGCTCCATGCCGGTCGCTTCGAGACTTTGAACGGAAACACGTCCCGTGATCAGCGCAAGTGGATCAAGTGCCATGCCGATGGCACGTGCACGGCTGAGATGCAGGCCGGTATCCTGCTCGATGATATCCACATCCTGCGCCACGAGCGCCAGATGAAAGCCGGATGCAAAGCGCACTGTGGTAGAGCCGATCCGCGCCTCGTAACGGGAGCCGAGCGCATGTTCGAGCGCCTGCTTTGCCTGCTTTGAAAGTGTTGCATCGATCGAGCCTGTCTCAACAGACAGGATGATGCCGCCCACCGAAATGAAGGCCAGCACGACCATTGCCGCAAAGACCTTGAACAGCGTCCGCATCATGGAACGCGGCGCCGGACAATGAACAATGATGGGATCTTCCACCTGCGCAGAAGGCATCTCGTGCAGCGGCGTTATTTCGCGCTTGCTGAAGCTGACCTTTTCGCCACGAATTTCCGCCATTCGTCTGTGCTTGCTCCTGGAATTGCCCCGGCCATGATGGAAATCAGGGCCTTATCGACGTGACGGGACGAACCAATCACACCGCGTGACTCGTCACAAGACTGGACGACGCTCTTATTCGGTATATATCCAATACTGGCCCATGTACTCAACAATCCGGCGAAAGAAAGGTCACCCATGACAGATTTGGCAATCGGCGATAAGGCTCCGGATTTTACCCTTCCCAGAAACGGCGGCGGTGAGATCAATCTTGCAAGCCTTCAAGGCAAGGCGGTCGTGCTTTACTTCTACCCCAAGGATGACACATCCGGCTGCACCGTTCAGGCGCTCGATTTCAGCGCGATGGGAGCCGATTTCGAGGCTGCAAACTCAGTCGTCATTGGCATTTCCCCGGACTCTGTGAAAAGTCACGACAAGTTTGCGGCAAAACACGCGCTTACCGTCATGCTCGCCTCCGACGAGGAGAAGACTGTTCTGGAGACCTATGGCGTTTGGAAAGAAAAGAGCATGTATGGCAAGAAATACATGGGCGTTGAACGCACGACCTACCTGATTGCACCCGATGGCAAGATCGCCAAAATCTGGAGCAAGGTGAAGCCAGCAGGTCACGCTCAGATCGTTCTCGAGGCAATCCGAGCGCTGTAATGCCGTCTGCCCCGATATCGCTGCGAGGCGGCGCAAGCGAAGCCATCGCCTGCGCCGATCTTGATCGCAAAACCGCTTTGACACAGGATGTTGCAACGCGCTGGTTCGAGCGACGGATATCATTGCGCTCTCCCTTGGACCCGAAGTTGCCGGACCGTCCCGGCAGGCCGGACAAGCCGGAACTCGTTGCACCTACAGCCGTCGAGCGACGCTCCCTGCATAGCCTCAAAGGCCGGATCGCACTTCTGCACGCCATCGCCCATATCGAACTCAATGCCGTTGATCTCGCTCTGGATATCGTCGCGCGCTATGCCAGCGAGCCTGTCCCGCACTCATTTTTCGATGGCTGGATGCAGGTGGCCTTTGAAGAAGCCAAGCACTTCAAGCTGGTCCGCCAACGATTGAGAGACCTTGGGGCGGACTACGGAGATTTGCCAGCCCATGACGGCCTTTGGCAGGCAGCCCACGCTACACGCAACGACCTCACCGCTCGGCTTGCGGTCGTGCCCCTGATCCTGGAGGCGCGCGGGTTGGATGTTACGCCTTCCCTGCAAGCCAAAATGCGCGAGACCGGCGATCTCGAAAGTGCTGCCGTTCTGGACATCATCTACAATGACGAGAAAGGCCATGTCGCGATCGGAGCAAAATGGTTCCGTTTTCTCTGCGCCCGGGAACGGAAGGATCCCGCCGACACGTTTCGCCAACTCGTTCGCGCCAATTTTCGCGGACCGTTGAAACCGCCCTTTAATGATCTGGCGCGTGCGGAAGCCGGTCTTACACCCACTTTTTATCGTTCCCTCACCGCTGTCAGCCAAAGCTGATGGGAAAGTCAAAGTTTCATTAACCTTAACAAATTACTATTGCCTCAGGACGAATTGGCCGGAGGTGGAATTTTGACGGACGCGGGTAAAAGCCTGTCATTTGGCAAACGGCGCCAACAGCACGTCCTCATTCTCGCCAGCGGCGAAAAGGTACGTCACATCACCATCCGCCCCTGGCTCGCAGCCAGCGCGCTTTGCCTCGCCGGCTTGCTGAGTATCGGCTATATCGGCTCGACGGCCTACCTCATTTTGCGTGACGATCTGGTTGGCGCAACCATTGCCCGCCAATCCCGCATCCAGCGAGAATATGAAGACCGCATCGCGGCCCTGCGTGCGCAGGTAGACCGCGTCACCTCCAAGCAATTGCTGGATCAACAGGTCGTGGAACGAAAGGTCGAGCTTCTGCTGCAGCAACAGAGCGCCCTCACCTCCCGCCATGGGCGCATGAGCGAGTTGATGGATCGGGCGGAGAAATCCGGCCTCATTGAAAGTGAAGCCAAGGCCCCGCCTTTAAACGCCTTCAGCCCTGACAAGCGCGCTAGCGTTTCCGGCGCCAGCAACGCACTCGAAATCCTGATAGCTCCCACCGGCAAGGCAAGTGAATTGAAGGGCAGCCTGACTTACTCGGCAGGCAGCGACCGCTTGTCGGACCGCAGCCTCTCAAGAATGATCGATTCGCTAAGCAAGGTTGAAAGCGACCAATTGAACCGAATCGCCACACTGACGACGGGCGCCGAAACCAAGGCGGATGCCATGGCCGATATCATCAGGCGTACCGGCATCAAAATCGAGGAGCATACGGAAGATAATGTCGGTGGACCATTCGTTGAGCCTCTAACGGCCAGCGCTGACACGTTTGAAGCGTCGCTGAGCAATCTCGACAATGCACTGAACCGGCTGGAAACGGTCAGGGGCGCTGCGGTCGCCCTGCCCTTCGGCAATCCTGCTCCCGGACGGGAAATCTCAAGTCAGTTTGGAAATCGGATCGACCCCTTCCTCGGTCGGCTCGCCTTGCACGCAGGTGTCGATTTCGTTGCCGAAACCGGCGCAGACGTCCAGACCACCGGTGCCGGGACAGTGATAAATGCCGGTTTTTCAGGTGGTTACGGCAACATGGTTGAAGTGGACCATGGCCGAGGCATCACAACACGGTATGGCCACCTCTCGCAAATCCTAGTCCGGCAAGGCGAAAAGGTGAGCATTGGAGACGTCATTGGTCGGGCTGGCAGCACCGGACGCTCGACCGGCCCACACGTTCATTATGAAGTGCGGCTCAACGATACGCCTGTTGACCCGATGCGATTTCTTGTCGCCGGGACGGAATTGAAAACATACTTGCAGTAACAGGCAGGGACGAGCGCCACATCTTCCGGAGTAGCGTACCGATTGCGGGGCGTTATGCTTTCGTCTCGCCAGGATGTATCATTTTGGGATAAATCCCTGTTTCCTTGACTTTCTGGCAATTTGGGCCTATCTCGCCGCTATAGTCTGCGGCGTCGCCGTTGTGACAGCGAAGTGTTCTTTTCGAACCAACACGGAAACCGTTTTTCCTTTGACAACATTCTCTGATCTTGGCCTGAGCCAAAAAGTCCTTTCCGCTATCGAAGATGCCGGCTACTCGACGCCGACGCCTATTCAGGCGGGCGCAATTCCGCCAGCACTCGAACGACGTGATATTTGCGGCATCGCGCAAACTGGCACGGGCAAAACTGCTTCCTTCGTCCTGCCGATGCTGACACTTCTGGAAAAAGGCCGAGCGCGCGCAAGAATGCCGCGCACCCTTATTCTGGAGCCGACCCGGGAACTTGCAGCCCAGGTCGCCGAGAACTTCGAAAAATACGGCAAGAATCACAAGCTGAACGTTGCGCTTCTGATCGGCGGCGTTTCTTTCGACGAGCAGGACCGTAAACTGGAACGTGGCGCCGATGTTCTCATCTGCACCCCTGGCCGCCTGCTCGACCATTGTGAGCGCGGCAAGCTGCTGATGACCGGCGTGGAAATCCTCGTCATCGACGAAGCGGACCGCATGCTCGATATGGGCTTCATCCCTGATATCGAGCGAATCGCCAAGATGATTCCCTTTACCCGTCAGACGCTGTTCTTCTCGGCAACCATGCCGCCGGAAATCCAGAAGCTGGCAGACCGCTTCCTGCAGAACCCTGTGCGCATTGAAGTTGCCAAGCCCTCTTCAACGGCAAAGACGGTGACGCAGCGCATCGTTGCCACACACGACAAGGACTATGAAAAGCGCGCGATTCTTCGCGAACTGATCAAGGCCCAGACGGATTTGAAGAACGCGATCATCTTCTGCAATCGCAAGAAAGATGTCGCCGATCTCTTCCGTTCGCTTGAGCGTCACGGTTTTTCGGTCGGCGCACTGCATGGTGACATGGACCAGAATTCACGCACCAAGATGCTCGCGGGCTTCAAGGACAATCAGATTACGCTGCTCGTTGCATCGGATGTTGCTGCCCGCGGTCTCGATATTCCCGATGTCAGCCACGTCTTCAACTTCGACGTTCCGATCCATGCGGAAGACTACGTTCACCGCATCGGCCGTACCGGACGTGCAGGTCGCTCCGGTGCCGCCTTCACGCTGGTGAATCGTCGCGATACGAAATATCTCGACGCCATTGAGAAGCTGATCAATGAAAAGATTGAATGGCTGAATGGCGACCTGACGGCGCTGCCTGCGCCAATGGAAAGCTTCGCTTCCGAGCGTCCGCGCCGTGGCAAGGAAAAGGAACAGCGCGGCCGTGGTCGCGACAGAAATCGTCGTGAGCCTACCGAGCAGATCGAAACAGAAGTAAAACCCATTCAGCCAGCTGCAATCGTCGATGTTGCGGCCAACGGAGGCGAAAAGTTGAAGGCAGAGCGCAAGCACGAGAAGGCCCCCCGCAATTTCGAGCGGAACCACAACGCGCCGCCTGCGAACGACGATAATCGCGAACGGCGCCGCCACTACCGCGACCACGACGATGGCCCGACACCCGTTGGTTTCGGCGACGACATTCCTGCTTTCATGCTGATCGTGGCCAACGCCAAGGCGTGACCGTGAAACCGGGCACGCATTTTCCCGGCGTTGGTGCCGGACTTCTAATCCAGCGTGACGGGAAGGTTCTGCTGTACAAGCGCGAGAACCCTCCCGAAGCAGGACACTGGAGCATTGTTGGCGGCAAGGTTGACCATATGGAGACCGCCGCCACCGCTGCAAAAAGAGAGGCCGAAGAAGAAACCGGTCTCTTGATCGGTGAAACTCACCTGCTTTGTGTCAGCGAACAGATCATTCCAGCAGATGGCCAGCACTGGCTCTCCCTCATCTATGTAACAGATGACGTGCGTGGCGACGCGCGGTTAATGGAGCCGGAAAAATTATCCGATATGGGCTGGTTCGACATGGAAGATCCTCCGCAGCCACTGTCGCTTTTCGCCAAGGATGCGTTTCAGCATTTACGCAATCGTCGGTCCCGGTCGTAGAAATTGCTCTACCTTGCTGAAAATACGCCAGGATTTAGTCTGTTAGCGTGATTTAGGCAGCATTTCCTCTTTTGTAATCCGTCGCGTGTCGATAAACATCGCTGAACAGGAAGAGGAACACATCCGGTCGATGCATTTATTTCGCCTGCTCATCATCGCGGCAAGCCTAAGTCTGGCCAGTGCTGCAAGTGCCGCGACAATCGGTATCGTCGCGCCGCAGAGCGGTGCCTATGAGATGCTCGGCGCGCAGGTTCGTCAGGGTGTGCGGGTTGCAGCCACAAGAGCTGGCCTCGATGTGATGGAGATCCATGAAAGCTGCGAAGAGGGCAGCGGCGGCGCGATCGCCGATGGGCTGGTCGCAGCCAAGGTCAGCGTCGTCGTTGGCTTTCTGTGCACAGAAACACTGGCCGACGCCTTGCCAATCCTCAAAAATGCTGCAATCCCGGCCATCACACTGTCCAGCCGTGCCTCCGGCCTCATGGAAGATACGCTCAAGCGCGGATGGCCGCTTTTCCGTCTCGCCCCTTCCGACATGGATGAATCGTCTGCGCTGATTGACGTAATCCTGCGTGACTGGAAAGGTCATTCCTTCGGCCTGATTGACGACGGGACCATTTATGGCCGCGAACTGGTTGACCGCATCAGGTCCAAGCTCGAGGAATCCGGTCTCAAGCCTACCTTTACGGATACTTTGCGACCCGCGCAGGAACAGCAGATTGCCTTGGTTCGCAGGTTGGGTCGCACCGGCATTACCCATGTTTTCGTTGGTGCCGAGCGTAATGATGTTGCCGTCATAGCCAGAGATGCCGCTGCCGAGAAACTGGCCCTGACGATCCTCTCAGGCGACACGATGCGCGCGGCAAACAATCCCGTCCCGCTTCAGGAGGGCGTACTGGCCGTTACCTTGCCGGAATACAGTCTCGCACCCCAGGCGGCGGATGCCGTGGCCGCATTGCGGGCTGCGAAGGTGGAGCCGGAGGGCTACGCACTGCCCGCCTATGCCGCAACACAGATTACAGCCAAGCTTGTCGAGCTTAGCGAGGCGCAGGGCAAGCCCGCACCTGAGCTGATGATCGGCACGGCTTTTGAAACAGCCATCGGCCAGATCGTTTTCAACGACCGCCACGAATTGCAGGCAAACCCTTATCGTCTCCAGCGTTGGAACGGAACGGCGCTTGTTCCTGTGGACCGGGCTGAGCGTTAGGCGCAAACGGTTGCATGACGATTGTTGATCCGGGCTATCGATGATAAAGGCCCGCAAGACCTTTAGTGCAGGAGCTTTTGCAGATGTCTCTTCCCGTGCGGATCGCCCCATCCATTCTTGCCGCCAATTTTGCGAAGCTCGGACAAGAGGTTGCCGATGTTACGGCAGCCGGAGCCGACTGGATTCATCTGGACGTGATGGACGGCCATTTCGTGCCAAATATTTCCTTCGGGCCAGATGTCATCAAGGCCCTGCGTCCGCACAGCCAGGCCTTCTTTGATTGCCATCTGATGATTGCGCCCGCTGATCCCTATCTTGAAGCCTTCGCCAAGGCCGGTTGCGATGGCATTACCGTGCACGCGGAAGCTGGCGCTCATCTGCACCGTTCGCTACAGACGATCCGCTCTCTGGGCAAGAAAGTCGGCGTGACACTCAATCCCGCAACGCCGCTGTCGGTACTGGAAAATGTGCTCGATGATGTCGATCTCATCCTCATCATGAGCGTCAATCCCGGTTTTGGCGGTCAGAAATTCATTCCCGCAATGCTGGACAAGATCCGCGCGGCCAAGGCCATGATTGGTGACAGACAGATTGAGCTTGAGGTCGACGGCGGAATTACCATCGATACTGCCGGAAGCGCGATCGCAGCGGGCGCGAATGTGCTGGTCGCGGGTTCTGCCATTTTCAAAGGTGACGGCGTGGATGACTATCGCAAGATGGTATCGGCGGTGCGTGCCTCGGCAGAACAAGGCCGTAACTGACCAGAATAATGGGCGGCCCCTGCCCCATCCCTATTTTTCGGCGGTCTCGATGCGTTGAGATTGCCGGCACACTTTGCTAAAGGGGCAGAAAAATTCCTCCTCAAAGAAAGCCATTGCCATGATCCCTCGTTATTCCAGACCGGAAATGGTCGCAATCTGGTCGCCGGAAACCAAGTTCCGCATCTGGTTCGAAATCGAGGCACATGCCTGCGACGCGCTGGCCGAAATCGGTGTCATTCCCAAGGATGCCGCCAAGACGATCTGGGAAAAGGGTGGCGCTGCCCAGTTCGATGTGGCCCGTATCGATGAAATCGAAGCCGTTACCAAGCATGACGTGATCGCATTCCTGACCCATCTGGCAGAATTTGTCGGTCCCGATAGCCGTTTCGTTCATCAGGGCATGACGTCATCGGACGTTCTGGATACCACGCTCAACATCCAGCTCGTTCGCGCCGCAGATCTGTTGATTGCGGATATGGACCGCGTTCTTGCCGCCCTCAAGACACGCGCATTCGAGCACAAGGATACCGTCCGCATCGGTCGCAGCCACGGCATTCATGCGGAACCGACCACGATGGGCCTGACCTTTGCCCGTTTCTATGCCGAGATGGACCGCAACCGCGCTCGCCTCGTCAATGCCCGCGCGGAAATCGCCACCGGAGCCATTTCGGGCGCGGTCGGCACCTTCGCCAATATCGATCCTTCGGTTGAAGAGCATGTCTGCAAGGCACTCGGCCTGTCGCCTGAGCCCGTGTCCACGCAGGTTATCCCGCGTGACCGCCATGCGATGTTCTTCGCCACACTTGGTGTCATCGCCTCGTCCATCGAGAATGTCGCTATCGAAATCCGCCATATGCAGCGTACGGAAGTTCTTGAAGCCGAAGAGTTTTTCTCTCCGGGTCAGAAGGGCTCGTCTGCCATGCCTCACAAGCGCAACCCGGTGCTGACGGAAAACCTCACCGGACTTGCACGTCTGGTGCGCATGTCGGTTGTCCCCGCAATGGAAAATGTTGCGCTGTGGCACGAGCGCGATATCAGCCACTCCTCGGTCGAGCGCGCCATTGGCCCCGATACGACGATCACGCTGGATTTTGCCCTAAACCGCCTGGCGGGCGTCATTGAGAAGCTGGTCATCTATCCCGAGAACATGTTGAAGAACATGAACAAGTTCCGCGGGCTCGTACATTCCCAGCGCGTTCTTTTGGCACTCACCCAGGCTGGCGTATCACGTGAGGATTCCTACCGTCTCGTGCAGCGCAATGCCATGAAGGTGTGGGAACACGGCGCAGACTTCCTGGAAGAGTTGCTTGCCGACGAAGAAGTTCGCGCGGCGCTGCCTGAAGAAACCATTCGCGAGAAATTCGATCTCGGCTATCACACCAAGCATGTGGACACGATTTTCAATCGCGTCTTCGGCCTGAGCTGATCAAGATCGTCAAACAAGCCGCTGCAGCCTTGACTGCGGCGGCTTTCATACCGAGATAAGCGGCATGAAAGCATCAGAAGCAGATATCCTCATTGTCCCGGGTTACACCAACTCCGGACCGGAACATTGGCAGAGCCGCTGGCAGGAAAAGCTTTCCACCGCACGGCGCGTGGAACAGGCCGAGTGGTCGAAGCCGGTCAAGGAAGACTGGGTCGCAAGGCTGGTCGAGGAAGTGAATGCCTGCACACGGCCCGTCGTGCTGGTTGCGCACTCACTCGGCGTACCGACAGTCATGCACGCGCTGCCGCAGATATCCCACAGGATCGCCGGCGCGATGCTCGTCGCCCCGCCCGATGTCGCCAACCCGGATATCCGCCCGAAGCACCTCATGACTTTCGGTCCCTATCCAAGAGACCCTCTGCCGTTTCCGGCCATTACCATTGCCAGCCAGAACGACCCTTTTGGTACCTATGAACATGCGGGCGATATTGCCAATGCCTGGGGTTCTCTCTTGATCGACGCAGGCATGTCGGGTCACATCAACGCGGAGTCCGGTCATGGTCCATGGCCAGAGGGAACTATGGTTTTCGCCCAGTTTCTCAGCAAGCTGAAGACCCCTCCCGGCTTTCAGTGAAGACAACCGGTAGCATCGCAACGGCTTGGTTCAGTCATCAACACAGGCCATTTCCCCCGCATCGACTGTTTACCGGAGGCTAGGAGAGCGCAGAGCAGATTCAAATCCTGCAAAATACAGAATATGATTCGCTGAGGGCACTGCGCTGTGATGCCTGGATACGCAGGTATCGAACTTTCCAGCCGTACCCATCCACGGCTGGCGCATGCGCAAATCCAGCGCAACGTGCGGGAAAGCCGCCAGTCTCCTGACCAGCAAGTAGACGTGCGGCTCTATGCCATGAAGATCAAGCGACGGCTTTTTTGTCTGCCTGTTCCATGCCCTCGCGCAGGATTTGAGCAGCAGAATTGAACGCGTCACTCATGTGAGTGTGAATTTCATCGTCAGCTACAGTCACGCCCGCCTGGGTGAAATCTGCCTTCAGCTTTTGGATGATGGCGTATTCGTCGCTATGGCTCACGACATAAGCCGCAAGTTCACTGGCATACTCGTTCGCGTCTTCTTTTTTGAGCAGTGCGGCAGCCCAAAGCCCTATAAGCTTGTTGCGCATAGCATGAAGACGAAACGCCATATGCTCGCCGTTGAAGTAAACATTTTCAAGAGATTTTGCACGTTCATTATTAGACATAATTTTATCCCGGTTTTTATTTAAAATATTGTTCGAGCCCTCTTCTTGGGGCGCTCCAGTGGTAAAATAAAACTGTTGAAAAATCGTAATTGCGGAACCCGCCCCTCGCGGAAGCAACACGCACAGGCCAGAATTGCAGCGAACGCGCCCTGCCTTGTTGTGGAATTGCTTCTTTTCCTTTATGGGACCGCTTCAACACCGTAACGAACGCCGCTCATTTGGCGCCAACCAAGAGATTTGTTATTATGAACCGTCGCCGCCGTATTTACGAAGGCAAGGCCAAGATCCTTTACGAAGGTCCTGAGCCGGGGACTCTTATTCAGTTCTTCAAGGACGACGCAACCGCCTTCAATAAGAAGAAGCACGAGGTCATCGACGGCAAGGGTGTTCTGAACAACCGTATTTCGGAATATCTTTTCACGCACCTCAACAAGATCGGCATTCCCACCCACTTCATCCGCCGCCTCAACATGAGAGAGCAGCTGATCAAGGAAGTGGAGATGATTCCGCTCGAGGTCGTCGTTCGCAACGTCGCGGCCGGTTCGCTGTCCAAGCGCCTTGGCATCGATGAAGGCGTGGTACTGCCTCGCTCGATCATCGAGTTCTATTACAAGTCCGATGCGCTCGAAGACCCCATGGTTTCCGAGGAGCACATTACTGCATTCGGTTGGGCAAATCCGGCTGAGCTCGACGACATCATGGCGCTTGCCATCCGCGTCAACGACTTCCTGTCAGGTCTTTTCCTCGGCGTCGGCATCCAGCTCGTCGATTTCAAGATCGAATGCGGCCGCCTGTTTGAAGGCGACATGATGCGTATCATTCTGGCGGATGAGATTTCTCCGGACAGCTGCCGCCTCTGGGACATCGAGACGCAGGAAAAGATGGACAAGGACCGTTTTCGCCGCGATATGGGTGGTCTGCTGGAAGCCTATTCGGAAGTCGCGCGCCGTCTTGGCATCATCAACGAAAATGAACCCATCCGTGGCACCGGCCCGGTTCTGGTAAAGTAAATTCAGGAGAGCATCAGGTGATCAAGGCACGGGTGACAATTACGCTCAAGAACGGCGTTCTCGATCCGCAGGGTAAGGCAATCGAGGGCGCGCTTGGCAGCCTCGGTTTCGATGGCGTTGGCCAGGTCCGTCAGGGCAAGGTCTTTGACCTGGAACTGAACGCCAGCGACAAGGCGAAAGCCGAAGCCGATCTGAAGGCGATGTGCGAAAAGCTGCTCGCCAACACGGTGATCGAAAACTACTCTATCGCTATCCTCTGACACCAAGGAGCCGCCCATGAAATCCGCAGTCGTCCAGCTTCCTGGCCTTAATCGCGACCGTGACATGATCGCGGCTTTGACACGGATTTCCGGTAAGGCACCTGTCACCATCTGGCAGACCGAAACCGAAATTCCCGATGTCGACCTTATCGTCATCCCCGGCGGCTTCTCCTATGGCGACTATCTTCGCTGCGGAGCGATTGCTGCCCGTATGCCAGTCATGCAGGCCATCCGTGAGAAAGCAGAACAGGGTGTGAAGGTGCTCGGCGTCTGCAACGGCTTCCAGATCCTGGTCGAAGCTGGCATGTTGCCCGGCGCCTTGATGCGCAATGCCTCGCTCAAGTTCGTATGCCGCGAAGTGAAGCTTGAAGTCGTCAACAACGACACGGAATTCACTCGCGCCTATGACAAGGGCCAGATCATCCGCTCGCCCGTTGCCCACCATGACGGCAACTACTTCGTTGAACAGGAACAGCTCAACGCTCTGGAAGGCAACGGCCAGGTTGTTTTCCGTTATGCCGAAGGCACAAATCCGAATGGTTCGCTCAATGACATCGCAGGCGTCATCAACGCAAAGGGCAATGTTCTGGGCATGATGCCGCACCCGGAAAACCTCATCGAAGCCGCCCATGGCGGCAATGACGGTCGCGGTCTGTTTGCGTCAGCGCTTGGCGTCATCGCAGCTTAAATATTAACAAAGTCGGATTAAACCGGCTTTGTTATAGACCCCAGTCATGGATTGAAGCGATGAACCGCCTGCCCCTTCGTTATGCATTGAACTTCGCGGGCCTCGGCCTTGTCGCTTTTACGCTTGCCGCCTGTCAGTCTGAGACCAAGCCGGTTGCTTCTTCCGCCTCGCGGGCCGCACTGCCGACAATGGAGCGGGTTGCGCTGGGTGCAAATGCCTGCTGGTTTAAGTCCGGCGATCCGGCTTTCAAAGCTTACCGACTTGCTCCGGAACTCAACTCCTTCTCCGGCCGCCCGCGCATCCTTCTCGTGCCGCGCAACAGCCCGGAATCCCGCCCCATGCTCGTCGTTCAGGCGGAAGGTAATCCAGCCAAGCTGGATGCATTTGGACCAGTCATGAACGAAGCTCACTCGGCACGCATCGCAAATGACGTGAAGCGTTGGGCCAACGGCGGCAAAGGCTGCTCCTGATCTCAAGGAATGCCCGTCAGCCCCGTTTGAAACCGGCGCGTGACGGGTTTTTGCCAATAAAATCGTGAACCGATCCGATCAGGCGACCATGCGCGAATTGCCGCGGTGGCTCACTGAGCCCGAAGTCTGCATCGTTCCCAGCTTGAACTGAGCGACAAGGTCGTGAAGCTTTTCGACTTCCTGCGACAATGCGGCCGACGCTGCCGTGGACTGCTCTACCATGGCCGCATTCTGCTGCGTTGTCTGATCCATCGAGTTGATGGCGGTGTTAACTTCGGAGAGCCCGATCGACTGGTCCTTCGAAGACGTTGCGATTGC
This sequence comes from Hyphomicrobiales bacterium, assembly GCA_900468285.1. Lineage (GTDB taxonomy): Bacteria > Pseudomonadota > Alphaproteobacteria > Rhizobiales > Rhizobiaceae > Agrobacterium. The sequence continues at coordinate 16,068 of UBTF01000012.1, forward strand.
ATCCATATGTTCGTTGATGCCGGCGACACGACCAGCAATTTCGTGCAATGCGATCCCTGTCTCACGCACGAGTTCAACGCCGCTGCCGACCTCTGCCGAAGAGGTTTGAATGAGCGTCTTGATTTCCTGGGCAGCATTGGCGGAGCGTTGAGCCAGTGCACGCACTTCCTGCGCGACAACTGCAAAGCCCTTGCCTGCCTCACCGGCGCGGGCGGCTTCTACGCCGGCATTCAGCGCAAGCAGGTTTGTCTGAAAGGCAATCTCGTCAATCACGCCGATGATGCTGGAAATCTGCTGGGAGGAATTTTCGATGCGCTGCATCGCTTCTTCTGCCTGGCTGACGACCTGAGACGATTTTGCTGCACTTTCAGTCGCAGAGGTGGCGGCCCTCTGCGCTTCCAGCGTGCGGCGGCTTGAATTCGTTACATTCGCCGTGATCTCATCGAGCGCTGCCGCTGTCTGCTCGAGCGACGCCGCCTGTTTTTCGGTACGACGGGACAAATCATTCGCGCCAGATGCTATCTCCTGTGTTCCGTTGCCAATGGCGGATATGCTGTCGGTGATGGAGCGCAACGTATCGCCAAGCTGCTTGACGGAGAGATTGAAGTCCTGCCGCAACGCTTCGAATTCAGGGGAAAAAGCCTCGTTGAGCTGGAAGGAAAGGTCGCCGGATGCGAGGCGCTTGAGGCCATCTGCAAGACCCGACGTTGCAACGCGAAGCTTTTCCCTGGCAACTGCTTCGGCTCTTTCCTGCGCGGCGAGGCGGTCCGTTTCGGCCTGCAGGCGTATTCCCTCTGCCTGTTCCTCAATTCGCTTCTTGGAGATGACAGCCTGCCGGAACACCTCCACCGCAGCCGCCATCAAGCCAATCTCATCCTTGCGACCGATGCCTGTCCCGCTGATGTCGGTGTTGCCAGCCGCAAGTTGCGTCATATCGGTCGATAGCGCCAGAATCGGTTTGCTCATCGTCCGACGGAATACAAAGAACATAAGACCGGAGAACAGCACCGCCAGAATGAGAAGCGAATACAGCACGTAATAGATCAGGACACTGGTATCTTTACTCTCAGCGCCGATATTTTGTGCGACGTTCTCAATATTGTCTCCTGCGACCTCCATGGCGGTTTCCAGTGCGGTAAATTGTTCCATGAAATCCGGCAGCGCCGCCATAGCGGCAGTCGGCTCGCTTTCCGCAATGCCTACAATTTTGCTCGCGCCCTCGACATAGGCGAGCATCGGCGGCTCAACACCTTTCAGCACCTGTTGCGTATCAGGGTCCGTTGCAAGGGCCTTGTTCTCCGCAATCATTGCCCGAAACGAGGCCACGTGTTCGGCAAGATCCTGCTTCACATCCTTGTAGGAAATTCCTGCGTCCGGGTTGGAAGCCAGAAGCGAGGCAATGACGTCTGCACGAAGTGCGTCATGCATCATGTCGGCCTGCATATGGTTACGCAGCACCTGAGCGGAGCTTGCTATGCGTTCCGCATTGTTGGTCAGGGCTGAAGCCGCCCATAGACCAATTCCGGCAGAGCTGCCCGTCAACGTCAGAATACACAGACTTGCAACAACAATTTTATGCTGAATCGACGCCATCGTGAAATCCCTTGAGTAATTGTCAAAGAATATTCGATTGTAGTTAAATCTTACTAAACTCGGTTGTAACGAACACAATCACACCAGCCAGTCGAGACTGCGGCGCGATACCCCTCGGGCAATACGAAAGCGCCCGGCTTATGGGCCGACAGGCTTTGGAAAACGATACAAAGGCAGTTTTTGCGGGGCCAACAGAACATTTTCCTGTCGCGCCCTGCTGTCTCTTGCGGTAAAGAACCGGAAACTCCCGTACCGGCTCGAACCCCGTGAGACCTATGACACTTCCAAATCATATTCAGATCACCCCGGAACTCATTGCATCCCATGGGCTCAAGCCCGATGAATACCAGCGCATCCTTGATCTCATTGGACGCGAGCCGACCTTCACGGAACTCGGCATTTTCTCGGCCATGTGGAACGAGCACTGCTCCTACAAGTCTTCAAAGAAGTGGCTGAAGACCCTGCCGACCACCGGACCGCGCGTCGTCCAGGGTCCCGGCGAAAACGCAGGCGTCGTGGATATCGATGATGGCGATGTCGTTGTCTTCAAGATGGAGAGCCACAACCATCCGTCCTATATCGAACCCTACCAGGGCGCAGCTACTGGCGTTGGCGGCATTCTTCGCGACGTCTTCACCATGGGCGCACGCCCCATCGCTGCCATGAACGCTTTGCGTTTCGGCGCGCCTGACCATCCGAAGACCCGCCACCTCGTGGCTGGCGTCGTCGCCGGTGTCGGCGGTTACGGCAACTCTTTCGGTGTGCCGACGGTTGGCGGTGAAGTCGAGTTTGATCCCCGCTACAACGGCAATATTCTCGTCAATGCGTTTGCCGCCGGTCTGGCGAAGTCGGACGCGATCTTCCTGTCCGAAGCCAAGGGCGTTGGCCTGCCGGTCGTCTATCTCGGTGCAAAAACGGGCCGTGATGGCGTTGGTGGTGCAACCATGGCATCCGCCGAGTTCGACGAATCGATTGAAGAAAAACGCCCGACAGTTCAAGTCGGCGACCCCTTTACCGAAAAGTGCCTGCTGGAAGCCTGCCTCGAACTGATGAAGACGGGTGCCGTCATCGCCATTCAGGATATGGGCGCGGCTGGTCTCACCTGCTCCGCCGTCGAGATGGGCGCCAAGGGCGATCTCGGCATTGAGTTGAACCTCGATCAGGTTCCTGTTCGCGAAGAGCGCATGACCGCCTACGAGATGATGCTGTCGGAAAGCCAGGAGCGTATGCTCATGGTTCTTGAACCATCCAAGGAAGATGTCGCCAAGGCAATTTTCGTCAAGTGGGGTCTGGATTTCGCCATCGTCGGCAAGACCACGGATGATCTGCGCTTCCGCGTTCTCCACAATGGTGAGGAAGTCGCCAACCTGCCGATCAAGGATCTGGGCGATCAGGCGCCGGAATACGACCGTCCATGGACGCCTGCAAAGGTTGCCGCTCCCCTGGCAGAGAATGATATTCCCCAGGCCGATATTGCCGACGCACTCCTGACGCTCGTCGGTTCCGCAAACAACTCCTCACGTCGCTGGGTCTACGAGCAATATGACACGCTGATCCAGGGCAACTCCCTTCAGCTTCCGGGCGGTGATGCCGGTGTCGTGCGCGTCGAAGGCCACAATAAGAAGGCGCTTGCCTTCTCGTCTGACGTAACGCCACGCTACGTGGAAGCCGATGCTTTCGAGGGTGGCAAACAGGCGGTGGCAGAATGCTGGCGCAACATTACCGCAACCGGCGCATTGCCGCTGGCTGCGACTGATAACCTTAACTTCGGCAATCCGGAAAAGCCCGAAATCATGAGCCAGCTGGTTCATGCCATCAAGGGCATTGGCGAAGCCTGCCGCGTTCTGGAATTCCCGATCGTTTCCGGCAACGTCTCGCTCTATAACGAGACCAATGGTCAGGCGATCTTGCCCACCCCAACCATCGGCGGCGTTGGCCTGCTGGCCGATTGGGCCAAGATGGCCCGCATCCGCTTTGCAGCAAGCGATGATATCATTCTGCTGGCCGGTGCCCCTGAGGGTCTTGGTTCGCATATCGGCCAGTCGGTCTATATGCGCGATGTCCACAACCGCATCGATGGCCCTGCCCCGCATGTGGATCTGTCTCACGAAAAGAAGACCGGCGATTTCGTTCGCGGCGTCATCACCGACGGGCTTACCAGCGCAGTTCATGACTGCTCATCTGGCGGTCTTGCCCTTGCCGTTGCCGAAATGGCAATCGCATCCGATATCGGCGCAACGATCGATGCTGTCGAAGGCCACAATCCTGTCCTGACATTCTATGGGGAAGATCAGGGTCGCTACGTCTTGACGGTCAGCCAATCCAATCTCGAAACCGTGACGAAGCGGGCCGCTGCCGCAGGCGTATCACTTGCCGCAATCGGCAAGACTGGCGGCTCTGCCGTAAAGCTGGGTAAGGCCCGCAGCGTGGAGATTAAAGAATTGCGTTCGGCCCATGAATCATGGTTCCCTCAATTCATGGACGGCGAGACTCTCGTCGCTGCAGAATAAGAATTGAGGAGTGAACACCATGCCCATGAAGCCCGGCGACATCGAGGACATGATTAAGGCCGGAATTCCCGGAGCAAAAGTAACCATTCGCGATCTGGCCGGTGACGGCGATCATTATGCGGCAGAAGTCGTGGCGGAAGCCTTCAAGGGCAAGACGCGCGTACAACAGCACCAGATGGTTTACGACGCATTGAAGGGCAATATGGGCGGCGTTCTGCATGCCCTCGCACTGCAAACGTCCGCACCGGACTGATTCAGTCCCCCTGCAATTAAAAGGCCCGCGCGAAGAACTTCGCGCGGGCCTTTTTGTTAGACGTCACAGGCACCAGTGCCCGGGGAATATTACATTTGCGGCGGCCTGGACGAACGCAGATTGGCGAAAGATGCTGCGGGCAAAGGGCCTGCCGTCAACAGCGCGAAATCGTAACCTGATGCACGATCGGACCCCAGAACATACTGACGGTGCATCCGCAGGAAGTTCCGCTTGTTTTTCCGGTATCGTTCATCGGAAAGTGAATGCTTGAACCTGATGGGAACGATTGTCGGCTGGGGTGCATCTTCGTGCCCCGTCAGCTTGGCGGTATTGCACTTGTAGAGATGGATGGGGTCTGTCAGGCACTGGATATCAAACCAGACCACATCTTCATGGTGAGCCATCACTCCTATGCTCTGACGCAATCTGGCAGCGCTGGACAGCAACCCGCACTGCAGCGCCGCGCCGCCGAGCGTAACGAAGGTCACCCGTCGATTGGTGAAAGCGTCTGCCTTCAGCTCCAGCAGGCGCCCAGCAACGGCTAGCGCAAGACTTGCGCCCATGCTGTGAGAAACGAACAGAACCTCGTCAGCGGGCTGTTCCAGCGCCTTGAGAACAAGCTCAGCCTTTTTCTCGATCCAGTCTCTGGCCATCGGGTCTTCCTGCGCAACTTTCAACGCAAAGCGCCAATCGGCAAAGAGATGCAATGTGTGAAACCGCTCCGAAAACGGCATCACACCCTTCATGAAGAAAAGCCATGCCAGCGGAATGGTAAGCACGAGCAAAAGCGCCGAGACACCCAATAAAAGAGGCAGAACGGCAATAAATAGAGAGCCGATGCCACCGAGCAGGATGAAAAGAAACGGAAAGAGAAAAAACAGGCCAAAACGCCAGGCGTGCTTGAAATAGGCTGCGGCTCCGCCCTCGCGGACTATGCCCTGCCCGGCCTCAAAGCCAAGGGCGATCTGTTTCCACACCGGGGCATCGCGCAGCTGCGAAATCAGATCATTATGGTCATGAATGTAGATGGTGGCCCGAGTCGTATGTCCATCGTGAACCGCCCGCACATCCATCCGGTCACCACCTTCGGAGCGTATGACATTTCCGACGGTATAATCGACACCAAACGTCGCGCCGGATTGCGCGGCGCTGCGCGCATACCGCCTCTGATGCGCCACGGCATCCAGCGGATCGAAGCCGGGAAAGTAAAAGACCAGTCGCGACGACACCTTCGTCATGGAAGCAATCCTAAAAAGGGCAGCCCCTTAAAGTCGCTCGACACTGGTCGGGGCACCAAACCTATACTTCACACTGGCAACCATCAGGTCGCGAAATCCATCTTGGATATTGCATGAAGAAATGCAGCGGAAATACTGATAAAAAAGAAAAAACCCGCCGAAGCGGGTTTCTTTGGTGCGGTCGAGAAGACTCGAACTTCCACGGGTTGCCCCACAGCGACCTCAACGCTGCGCGTCTACCAATTCCGCCACGACCGCATCGTGGTAGATGCCGACTTGCGCCGACGGAGGTGCATGTAGCAAAAGGATTTTGGGTGCACAAGAGCGTCATGACAGATTTTTGAAATTAAAAATCGAACGCATCCACCCTATATGAAAGAAGCCCGCAAATGCCGGGCTTGCAGCCCTTATTTCATTCTGCGAGAAGGCTGTGGAAAGGACATTTCATGCTCACACGCACAGATATTCAGACCGATATGTTTCCAACGCCGGGGTCTGCGCCCGTTCGCTGGCGAATCTCCGATGGTCTCGTCCCTTACGAACAGGCCATTACAGAGATGGAAAGAGAAGTCGCGGCCATCGCTGCGGGAGAAGCGGATGAACTCGTCTGGCTGCTGGAGCACCCTGCCCTTTACACCGCCGGAACGAGCGCAAATGCTGCGGACCTGATCGAGCCCAATCGTTTCCCGGTATTTGCCACTGGTCGCGGCGGCGAATACACCTATCACGGCCCTGGCCAGCGCGTGGTCTATGTCATGCTGGACCTCAAGCGGCGCAAACAGGATGTGCGCGCCTATGTGGCAGCCCTCGAAGATGTCATCATTCGCACGCTGGACAAGATGAATGTGCGCGGCGAACGTCGTGAAGACAGGGTCGGCGTCTGGGTCCGGCGACCTGAAAAGCCTACCTTGCCTGACGGCTCCATGAGCGAAGACAAGATCGCTGCGCTCGGCATTCGCCTTCGCAAATGGGTAAGCTTCCATGGACTGTCGATCAATGTCGAACCGGACCTGTCGCATTTCACCGGAATCGTTCCCTGCGGCATCACGCGATACGGCGTGACAAGTCTTGTCGATCTGGGATTGCCGGTTATGATGGAAGATGTCGATGTTCTGCTGCGCGAAGCTTTCGAGGAAGTGTTTGGTGCGGCCGAAAGCGAAATCGTCTTATAGAATAACCGCCCGCGGCAACCTTTCGGGACTGCAGGGCGTTTTCTGCCGTTGCAGCGCCGGGTACCAATCCAGTGTCTTGCTCAATCCCATAAACCGGAAAAACAGGTGACATCAATGTTCACAACTTCAGCCTATGCCTGCGATGATGGCTCTTCACCGCTGAAATTCGCCACCATCAAGCGGCGTGATCCTGGTCCAAGGGACGTAGAGATCGAAATAGAATTCTGTGGCGTATGCCATTCCGACATCCACACGGCACGTGCAGAATGGGCAGGCTCATTGTTTCCCTGCGTGCCCGGACATGAAATCGTTGGTCGCGTTGGCCGAATCGGCTCCGACGTCACGAAGTTCAAGACGGGCGACCGTGTCGGCGTCGGCTGTATTGTCGATAGCTGCCGTGATTGCGCAAGCTGCGCCGAGGGGTTGGAGCAATATTGCGAAAAAGGCATGACCGGCACCTACAATTCGCCGGACAAGGCCATGGGTGACGGCGCGCACACGCTGGGCGGCTATTCCTCCCACGTTGTTGTTGATGACCGCTACGTACTCAATATCCCGGAAGGTCTTGATCCCGCTGCGGCAGCTCCGCTTCTGTGCGCTGGCATTACCACCTACTCTCCACTCCGTCACTGGAATGCTGGTCCCGGCACGAGAGTAGGCGTTGTGGGTCTGGGTGGACTTGGCCATATGGCCGTCAAGATCGCCAATGCCATGGGTGCGACAGTCGTTATGATCACCACCTCCCCCGGCAAGGCAGAGGACGCCAAGAAGCTCGGTGCCCATGAGGTGATCGTTTCCAAGGATGCAGAACAGATGAAGAAGGCTGCTTCCAGCCTTGATCTTATCATCGATGCTGTGGCCGCAGACCACAACATCGATTCCTACATCGCGCTGCTCAAGCGCGATGGCGCACTGGTGCAGGTCGGCGCGCCTGAAAAGCCGCTGTCCGTCCATGCCTTCAGCCTCATCCCAGGCCGCAAGACCTTTGCCGGTTCCATGATTGGTGGCATTCCGGAGACCCAGGAAATGCTGGATTTCTGCGCTGAGAATGGCATCGCCGCCGAAATAGAGATGATCGAAATGGACCAGATCAACGAAGCTTACGAACGCATGATCAAGAGCGATGTGCGTTATCGTTTCGTAATCGATATGAAGAGCATGCCGAGGCAGGCCGCCGCCTGATCCAGCTTGATTGAAACAATAAAACCCGCCGGTCACTCGGCGGGTTTTTTATTGATCTTCAGCATTTTGGAAATGCTTCGAGACTGATTTCAGGGCCACGTCGCCTTGTGGTCCAAACCACACCACCTGAAATCATGAAGCGCAGTGTCTTGCGTCAGGAAAGCGTCCGGTCGTCCGTAAGATCGCTTTCTGGAACCTGGGTGCTGGCAAGGGCAACAATTGCCAATACGGCATGTTGACGGTCCCAACCCGCACCTTCCGCCTTTTCCAACAATCCATGGATCGAAGGTTCGAGGGCGAATTGGCATTCAGCCTGATAATCCATCGTGTCGACCGAGAGCGACGGAGAATTGATCAAAGCGCGCATTAAGCACTCCATTCTGTCGCGCCTCCTGAATATGATTCCAGGAAACGCTCAAGTTCAAACGCCTGGGAACCTGCCCACCATGATAGTGGCCGAGTGCCCAAGCTACGAATCCCCCAGCGGCAGGGAGATTCTGATATATGTGCCTATGTGTCAAGTTCATGAAGGGTAATGAACAACATCTCCCAACGTTTTCCACCCGCTCTCCGCGTGCAACTCATGCAAAAACTATACGAAAACGTGCAAACGCACGATTTCGTTTAGTAATCTCTCTTCGGCTTGCGCCTCCAGATAAGCATTGCCATCAGAAAAAGTGAGAACAGAACGAACCACGTGAGTGGGAAAGCCAGGAACAAACCCGCGTAGCCGCAGCCCTCTCCAAAACACGCGCCCAGCGCCCCAGCCTGAGCCATGACGGTCACGGATGCCGCGGCCGCAATTCCGCTGACGACAACTCCCGCCACAAGAATCAATATATTGGTTACAACTCTCATCACCGATGATTATGATCGAGAATGAGACGGCTTTAGGGACCGCCAAAGTCGATTGTCGATGTTTCGTGTGTGTGTTGCATGAATAAGACGTTCGAACGCTGAAACCCATCACGATGACCTACGTCGGCCCACGACTGGGCTGCAGTTCCATCTGATACAGCACTCTGTGACGACATCGGCGTCTGAAGATTGATCAGCCTCACTCTTCGCCCAACATCGCCTGATCGAATTCTCGTTAAGCTTAAGCTCCCTCGCCCACGCCTACCCTCATTTCATCGCGGGGAATGCAGCCGAGAGGGCGAAAAGAACCATATGCTCTAGATAATGATTGCAGTGGGCAAAAACCTGAATGCAATCTAAAATATTATAGGATACGTTTTTATTATCTTAAGTTGTACTCGGTTATGGGTGATTTGCGCTGCCAAGCGCGTTCGCAACGCACAGGAATGAGCACATCGCATGTCCCGTGAGACATGAGGAGGAAACATGACATCAACCAAACAATCAGTTCGACGTGTCCTGGCCGGATTGGCTAGCCTGGGGATGGTCGGCGGCTGGAGTGCTGCTCTGGGATCCCTGGCGATTGTCAGCGCCACGCCAGCAGAAGCTTGCAGCGATCAATCCTATGTCGGGTCAATTTGTGCATTCCCGTTTGATTATTGCCCCAAAAACTACGTGCCAGCTGATGGTCGGCTGCTCTCCAAGAATGAATATCAGCCCTTATATGCTTTGATTGGCTCCACATATGGCAATGTGTCTGGCGACAACTTCGCCATTCCAGATCTTCGAGGACGTATGGTCGTAGGCACCGGGCAAAGCGTGGGTCTCGACAACATTCTACTTGGGCAAAAAGTGGGGCAAAGCTCAATCGTTTTGAATGAAAATCAGGTTCCACTGAGGCCGCACACCCACACCGCGACGTTTACTGGCACTGGCGGAGGAAAAAACACTATTAACGTGCCTGCGAGTGCCGGATCACTCGGCATAACCGCAACACTAAGTGCTGTGCAAACGCCCGGCGTCGCGCAACCTCGGACGGGGTCACTCCTCGGCATGGGTGGAAGTGGGAATCAGGCGGCGACGATATACGTTCCATCCAATTCAACGGCAACGCAAGTGCAGCTGGGAGGGCTGGACGTAAAGCTGACAGGCTCCTCGGGCAACGGTCCAATACAATTCAACGTCCCGACAGGAATCACAGGCGGAACTGTTGCTGTAGCATCTGCTGCGGCATCTCCGAGCGCCGGTGTCTCCACCCAGTCCCCAGGTCTGGGCCTAACAGTATGCATTGCCACAAACGGCCTGTTCCCCCCCAGACCGTAGGCAGCTGCAAAATGACATGCGAGAGGGATAAGCAAATCCTTTCAACACCCTTCAAAACTTCCGTCGAGCTCGACCTAAACACACGGATTGAGGTCCCCTGTTCGTCTGAGAACTTAAAGCCTGTTCTGGACCTATGGGACTTGGCCTAACGCATGCCTTGCGGACATAAGGAGAAACCATGACATTATCAAAACAGTTAATGCGGCATTTGCTGGCCGGAATAACCAGCCTGGGAATGATATCCGGTTGGGGTGCCACCTTAGGAACTGTGGCGATCGTTAGCGCCACGCCAGCTGCAGCTTGTGACTACGAGTCCTATACCGGAACCATTTGTACATTTGCCTTTGATTGGTGCCCAGCCGGTTTCGTAAGGGCCGATAGCCAATTGCCGTCGATAGCACGATATAATGCTTTGTACTCCTTGATTGGCACGCTTTACGGCGGATACGGATCTGGATATTTTGCCGTTCCAGACCTCACGGGACGTGCGGTACTTAACAAAGGGGGCGGACCGGGTCTCGCTTATATCAACCTTTCTCAAAAGGTGGGGCATTCCAGGCTGGCTTTGGATATAAGTCAGGTCCCACTGAAACCCCACGTGCACAGTGCGACATTTACCGGGAGTGGCGGAGGAACAACCCAGGTTACGGTGCCACCGAGCGCCGGATCACTCGGCATAACCGCAACACTAAGTGCTGTGCAAACGCCCGGCGTCGCGCAGCCTCGGACCGGCTCGCTCCTCGGCATGGGTGGAAGTGGTAATCAGGCGGCGACGATCTCTGTCCCCTCCAATTCAACGGCGACGCAAGTGCAACTGGGCGGACTGGACGTCAAGCTGACAGGCTCTGCGGGTAACGGTCAAATCGCATTCAACGTCCCGACTGGAATCACCGGCGGAACGATTTTTGTAGCGCCTGTGCAATCTCTTTCAAGCGAACAAGTCTCAATCCAGTCGCCCGGAATGGGCATGACCGTTTGCATTGTAACCGACGGAATATATCCCAGCAGACCATGACTTGGTCAAAACAAGGACATTTGAAAGGGGCACCGCCCCTTTCAATGCGCGTCAGAACTTTCCGCCTAGCCCGACCTTCACACCGAGTGATTTCTCGTCGCCTGCAGAGAAATTAAAGAGCAGGCCGGCGTCAATATTCCAGTTCTTCTCTGTCTCGAGCGACAGGCCTGCCGAAAGCTGGCCGAAGGCACCGTTGTTATCAAGGTCAGATACACCGCCTGTAAGACCCAGCTTGGGCGTCAAAACCCTGTCGTTCTCTAGGGTGAACTGGCGGGCCAACTCAGCGCCGAGGCTTACCCGCAACTGCTCCTCGGTAAAGCCGTCGATCGTCAACACATCACCATCGCTGTTGCGCACCGAATAGTCATCGACCGTTTCGGAGAAATAAAGCGTGCGCAATTTTGGGATCAAGGTTGTGACGTCGTCGAGGTTCCATACGCCGCTAATCGACGTGTCGAACATCCAACGGGTCGTATCGAAATCGCCATCCCAGAATTGCGTGTCGATGCTGTTGGCGGAACCGCCATAGAGCAGGCTGGTATTCCAGAAGATGTTTTTACCAATCTCGAAAGATGCATTGGGACCGGCGAACCAGCCATTGCCCGTCAACGTCGCATCCTCTTCCGTCGGATCGGTCATGCGATCGTAGTGGAACGACAGACCAATGAGCGCTCTTGACGAGAGCAGGTAATCAGCACCCACAGAGACCATGGCAAAATTGCCCCACTTGTCCCCATTGTCATCGCGGTTATGCGCCATGAATGTGCTATCGATCCAGATATTGAATGGCACCTGTTCATCCGCCACAATCCCCTCGCCATTGTCGCGCGCGGCCTCCATCTGGGCAAGGCTTGTGGAGAAGCCGAGTGTGACACCCATGACCGATGGGCTCATCCGTGCCGTAACGGCATCCGTGGCCTGCCCCATCCGCCGACGTTCGAGAAGCCCAGGTATCTTGATCATCGATGCGATCAAACTCTGGCGCGTCTCTACGAAGCCGTGAACGAGAGTGTCTATGTCTTCGGCCACGCTGGCGGCGTCATATCCGATGTTATAGGTGACCGATCCTGTGTTGGAAACGCCCAATGCGCTGGTCAATCTAAACCCTACGGTTACACTGCCGGAAAAGGCCGGGTTCGGTCTGAATTTCAGGTACCAACTGGTGGGGGTCGGACCACTCGCCTGCGCAAACTCACCGTTCACGACGCTGAAGGTGCCGGCACTGTTCTGGGTAATCGTGGTGATTTCCGCGGACACGAACGGCCCACCCGTTGCACCGGCCGCAAGGTTTATATTGTTCGGAGCCGAACCCGGGGCCACACTGACAGTCTTGTCCACCACTTTCACGGCGCGTGGCGCGACATGTAACGTGTAACTCGCTGTTCCCGCGACATTGGCGCTGTCGAGAGCTCGGATCGTAAAGCTGTAATCGCCTTCCGTGTCTGCATCAAGCGGACCGTTCAGTTCGCCGGTTGTAACATTGAGTGTCAAGCCAGGCGGCAGGCTACCCGACGTGATGCTGTAGGTCACCGCTCCTGTTCCACCGCTTGCAGAAACTGGCTGTTGATAGTCCTCTCCAGACATGGCTTCTGGCAGCGATCCGCCAGCAGGGGAGAAAACGAAGGCTGCCGGCGCATTGACCACAAGCGTGTAGCTTGCGGAGGCACTGTTGGGTGGAGAAGAACTGTCCGTCGCCGCAATCGTGAAAGCATAGTTCGCTGCAGTTGTCGGCGTTCCGGAAATTGCTCCGGTTGCTGTGTTTAGCGTCAAGCCATCCGGCAGTGCGCCCGCCCCAAGAGTGTAACTGAGTGGCAGGGTGCTGCCGGAGGCGCTGGCTGTGACTGCCTGATCGTAGACGCTCCCCGCTACTGCCGAGGGAAGTGCGCCTCCTGCAGGACTGAAGGTGAAGACAGGCGCAGCGACCGTGACCGTCAGGGTCGACGAGGTAGCAGCCGCATTGTTGGTATCGCCAGCATATTCAGCGGTGATCGAATGCGAACCGGTGCTCAGGCCAGATGTGGAATAGCTTGCCGTCGTCCCGGAGATCGTACCGGTGCCGAGCGTCGCGCCATTGTCCTTGAAGGTCACCATCCCTGATGGCGAAGACCCATTCGACAGCGTGGCCGTAAACGTCACCGTGTCGCCCAGCGACGGATTGGCGTTGGAGGCCGTCACCACGACTGTTGGGGTCGACTGACCGACCGAAACCGTGATGCTGGACGAAGTCGCGGCCGCATTGTTCGTATCGCCAGCATATTCGGCGGTGATCGAATGCGAACCGGTGCTCAGACCAGATGTGGAATAGCTTGCTGTCGTCCCGGAGATCGTACCCGTGCCGAGCGTCGCGCCATTATCCTTGAACGTCACTGTCCCCGAAGGCGAAGAGCCATTCGACAGCGTGGCCGTAAACGTCACCGTGTCGCCCAGTGACGGATTGGCATTGGAGGCCGTCACCACCACTGTTGGGGTGGACTGACCGACCGAAACCGTGATGCTGGATGAAGTCGCAGCTGCATTATTCGTATCGCCAGCATATTCGGCGGTGATCGAATGCGAACCGGTGCTCAGGCCAGATGTGGAATAGCTTGCCGTCGTCCCGGAGATCGTACCCGTCCCGAGCGTCGCGCCATTGTCCTTGAACGTCACTGTCCCTGATGGCGACGAGCCATTTGACAGGGTGGCCGTAAAGGTCACCGTGTCGCCCAGCGACGGATTGGCATTGGAGGCCGTCACCACCACCGTTGGGGTCGACTGACCGACCGTAACCGTGATGCTGGATGACGTCGCAGCCGCATTGCTGGTATCGCCAGCATATTCGGCGGTGATCGAATGTGAACCGGTGCTCAGGCCAGATGTGGAATAGCTTGCCGTCGTCCCGGAGATCGTACCGGTGCCGAGCGTCGCGCCATTATCCTTGAAGGTCACCGTCCCTGATGGCGACGAGCTATTTGACAGGGTGGCCGTAAACGTCACCGTGTCGCCCGGCGACGGATTGGCATTGGAGGCCGTTACCACCACTGTTGGGGTCGACTGACCGACCGAAACCGTGATGCTGGATGAAGTCGCAGCCGCATTGTTCGTATCGCCAGCATATTCGGCGGTGATCGAATGCGAACCGGTGCTCAGGCCAGATGTGGAATAGCTTGCCGTCGTCCCGGAGATCGTACCCGTGCCAAGCGTCGCCCCATTGTCCTTGAACGTCACTGTCCCTGATGGCGACGAGCCATTGGACAGCGTGGCCGTAAACGTCACCGCATCACCCGGCGACGGATTGGCATTGGAAGCAGTCACCACGACTGTTGGGGTCGACTGACCGACCGTGACGGTCAGTGCCGACGAGGTAGCAGCCGCATTGTTGGTATCACCAGCATATTCGGCGGTGATCGAATGCGAACCGGTGCTCATGCCAGATGTGGAATAGCTTGCTATCGTACCTGAAATCGTACCAGTGCCGAGCGTCGCGCCATTATCCTTAAAGGTCACTGTCCCCGATGGCGACGAGCCATTCGACAGCGTGGCCGTCAACGTCACCGTGTCGCCAAGTGACGGATTGGCATTGGAGGCCGTTACCACGACTGTTGGGGTACTGGTCGAATAAGTAAAGCCGTTGGTAAGCGTACCGCTGCCTCCCGGCGTGGTAACAACCACGTCCACAGCACCCGCGATATGAGCAGGCGTCGTAGCGGTAATCTGGGTAGCGGATACCACGCTGACATTCGTCGCCGCCTGGCCGCCGATGGTGACGTTGGTTGCACCTGTGAAGTCTGTGCCGGCGATGGTGACGGCGGTACCACCCGAAGTGCTGCCGGTAGAGGGGCTGAGAGAGCTTACCACGGGAGCAGTAGCCGCGCGCGTGACCGTCAGTGTGTAGGTCTTCGTGGTTGTACCATCAGCAGCGGTCACCACAATACTGAGCATGTTGTCGCCAACACTGAGAGAGACAGGAAAGCCCTGCCCGGATGCCGCTGCGTTACCGTTAATCGTCACCGTTCCGCCGCTATTTGTCGTCGGCGTCAAGGTCAAAGAGGATGCACCATTCCCGACTGAGGCAGTATAGGTGATGGTACCGGAAGCAAAGCTTGGTGAAAGTGTGCCGGAGCTCAGCGTCAAGGCCGAAAGGGTTGCATCGGATGAAGGGGTATTACTGGATGCCCGGCAGATCAGAGTCATGGACGCCTCGCCTTGTGACACCCCGCCCGGCATCTGCGATCCCTGGATTCCGAAATAGTAACTCGTCGTCACATTGATTGGAATAATGACTGTCTCGTTGACTTCTGCACCTACGGTAGGGCGGTATTGATCGCCATCATCAGCAATGTCACTGCTCCAATAGCCCACTGCGGAGTTAGTGTGATCATCGTTTGCAGGGTCCATTTCATCGGCAATAGAGTTCTGCGTTGTGACCGTGAAAACGAATTCCTCACCAGAATCAAACAAGCTTCCATCATAGGGTTGAGTGTCGAAAGCACCCTGACCAGCCTCAGCCGTCGTGAACGGCACGTTAACTGCGGAGCAGGCGTTTGAGAGCGCTAACGCAGGCTGAAGATGTGCCACCAACGCCAGAGCGGTCAGCACTAAAAAATTCAGGCTACGACTTACCCTTGATCTGGTCGATGCGGCAAGCATAAGTAAAACTAAAGAAAAAATTGCAAAATACATGTTTTAGCCAGAACCGCACAAGGCGAACGCGTGTGTTCGCATCAATATCAATAAGCGAACGCAGTCATCCTCAATGATGAGGTGAGTCGTTGCCATTTAATGTGTACCTATGGATGCATAGTTTGGAAAATACGGTGCGCGCAATAAGCAACGCCAGGTAGAGATGAAAAATACCGCAATCTGTCTCAAAACTACAACAGCCCAGCACGATGACGGCGGCAATCAAGCTGATTTCAGTGTATCCTTTGGCGCAGACGGCAGTCGCCAAGCCAACAGGACAAAACTTTTTGGTGAGGATCAGAGAGACACGTGGCTGGAGAGCAAAGCGCAACTGGGCTTTCCGGCGGCGAATAGGTGAAACATTGCCAAGGCGGAGGTGTGCAGCGCGTTATTCAAGCGGAAAGCTGTATCAATAATCCGATACCGGTCGGAATGCGCTAGGAAGTAAGAAGACGTATTTTAGTACAATGAGAACGCAGCTATCAAACGCGCCTACGCTTGGCGTGCTGCATCAACAAACCAGGATATCTTATTGTAGTAAAAGGAAGAATGGTGGGTGATGTAGGGCTCGAACCTACGACCCGCTGATTAAGAGTCAGCTGCTCTACCAACTGAGCTAATCACCCGCCGCCGCCGTGTCTGGCGGTGTGACTGGGCGTATAAAGAGGAACATTGTGATTGTCCAGCGCGGAAATGAAATTTCTTGGATTTATACGTCAGAAAAATGACATCCGCGCTGGAAAACCCTTAAAAACCGGGCTTTACAGCCCAATAATTTTGTTGGCAATCACCGCCTGAAAGCGCGCGCGATCGCGATCAGGATGCAGGCGCCGACGAATCCTGCCAGCAAATATCCAAGCCAGCCCGTAAGGACGATGCCGAATACCGCAAGAATCGTGTTCGCGACGATTGCGCCGACGATCCCAAGCAGGATGTTCATGAAAACACCCATATTGCTCTTCATGAATTTTTCGGCGAGCCAGCCGGCTACGCCACCAATGATGATTGCGGCGATCCAGCCAATTCCAGCAGATTCCATGATTTCCTCCTCGGTTGCTGCGTCATCATATTTGGAGACTCTAATATTTT
This sequence comes from Hyphomicrobiales bacterium, assembly GCA_900468285.1. Classification (GTDB taxonomy): domain Bacteria; phylum Pseudomonadota; class Alphaproteobacteria; order Rhizobiales; family Rhizobiaceae; genus Agrobacterium. The sequence goes on from UBTF01000012.1 coordinate 32,960, forward strand.
CTTCAAGGTGGAGTGTACGGCTTTGCGAATGGCGCGCTTGAAACATGGAAGTCTGCGACTAATTTGGCGCAGTGATTCGGAAAGAGCAGAAGGGCATTTAAGATGACATTCTCCATACGGCAGCGGCGTGTCCTGCCGATCCTGTTGGCCTTCATGGCTTTGTGGATTTTGCCGGTGCAGACGGTTGTCGCGCAATCGCCCGATACCGTTACCGAAGACGCATCGATGCCGCTTGCCCAGAGAGCCCAAGCGCGCCTGGAAAAGAACAAGGCTTTGCTTGCCGAAATCACACAGCAGACTGAAAGCCAAAGAACTGACGATACAAAGCTGGTCGATATCAAAGGCCGCGCCGATGATCTTGCAGGCAACTCAGCCGCCACGGTCGCTCAGCTGCGTGCGCGCCTGGATGAGATCAATGCGCGCGTGACGTCTCTTGGAGAACCGCCCAAGGAAGGCCAGCCACCCGAAGCAAGCGTCGTGACGGATGAGCGGACAAAATTGAACGCGGAGAAATCGCAGATCAATGCTGTCTTAGGCGATGCCGAAAACCTTGCGGCAAATGCCTCTCGCCTTTCCAACAATATCACGTCGCTGCGCCGCGCATTATTTGCGGCCACGCTCTTCAAGCGAACGGAAATCTCCCTGCCTGTGCTCGCGGAAGCGGGCAAAGCCTTCGGCGGCGAAATTGCCGCCTTGAGCAGTTCCCTCACGGGCTGGGCAATATTCGTCTGGAACTACAAGCGACTGTCCATGTTCGGGGCCGTTTCCCTGTCTGTTGTGGCCGCCCTCTTGTTTATGGTCGGCGGCTATCGATTGCTTGGCCACAGGATGGAACGGCGGGCGTTTTCCGGTGAGCCATCCTATTTGCGTCGTTTGTCGGTGGCCTTCTGGTCAACCACCGTGCAGTCCATGTCTGTTTTCCTGTTCATGACAGCATCGGCGTTTCTGCTCGATAATTTCGGCGTGCTCAGGTCAGACATCGCGCCGATCTTCTTCGTGTCGATGTATATTGTCGCCTTCGTCTATTTCGTCTCACGTCTGACCTACGCAATCTTCTCGCCGACCCAGCCCGAATGGCGCCTGCTGAATGTATCAACCCGGGCGGCGCACATCATCTCGTCTGCCATGCTCGTCATGGCGCTGGTCAACGGCCTCGACTATCTGTTCAGCACCATCAGCGAGACGCTGAACTCTCCACTCATTCTCACGGTCGCAAAGAGCTTTGTCGCATCGATCATCATCGGCATCATCCTGTTCAGCCTTTCCTTCGTCAAACCGCTGGCGAGCAATGAGGGTGATGCGGATGGACGAGACCGAAGAATGCCGCGCTGGCTTTCGGTGTTGCTGCGCATTGCCGGCGCCGTGCTCATCGGCGCGTGCCTGACGGGCTATGTGGGTCTCGCCCGCTTTCTGGCCACACAGATCGTCTCAACCGGCGCCGTCATCGCCACCATGTACATCGGCATTCTCTCCGGTCGCGCCGTTGCAAAGCAGGGTGTTTTTGCCGAAACGCTGGTGGGACGTTATCTGGGACGGCGCTTTGGACTGGGACCTGTCCCGCTCGATCAGGCCGGTCTGGCTGCAGGGCTTGGTATCTATTGCGCAGCCCTTGCTTTCGGCGTGCCGCTGGTCCTTTTCTCCTGGGGCTTCCAGCCTGGCGATATCGAAAGCTGGGCCTATCGTCTGCTGACGGGGTTCTCGATCGGCAAGACATCGATATCGCTCATCAGCATTATCACCGGTATTCTGGTTTTCGTGACGGGTTATGTGATCACCCGCTGGTTCCAGAAGTGGCTGGACAGAAACGTCATGGCGCGCGGTCAGGTCGATGCCGGTGTTCGTAACTCCGTCGGCACGGGCATAGGCTATCTCGGCATCGTGGTTGCAGCTATTTTCGGCATATCCTCTGCCGGCCTCGACCTGTCGAGCCTTGCTCTCGTCGCTTCCGCCCTGTCTGTCGGTATCGGTTTTGGCCTGCAGAATATCGTATCGAACTTCGTATCCGGCCTCATCCTTCTGGTCGAGCGGCCGTTCAAGGTTGGAGACTGGGTTGTGACGGGTGCGGTTGAAGGCACTGTCAAACGGCTGTCCGTCCGCGCAACGGAGATCGAGACATTCCGTGGTCAGTCTATCATTGTGCCGAATTCGGAATTCATCAACTCTTCGGTTGGAAACTGGACCCACCGCAACAGAATTCAGCGCGCTGAAATCCCTGTCTCCGTCGCCTATGAGACAGACCCGCAGAAGGTGATGGATATCCTTCTGGAGCTCGTCAAGAAACAACCGCCTGTGCTTCGCAACCCGGAACCGCACGTGGAGTTTTTGCGCTTCGGCGATTTCTCGCTGGATTTCGAACTTCGATTCCATCTGGCAGACCTCAACCATGGGCTGACCGTGAAGAACAGTTTGCGTATGGAGATACTCAAGCGCTTCCGCGAGGAAGGCATCAACATCCCCATGCCCCAGCGCAATCTCAACATTCACATGGAAGGCGAAACGAACCCGCAGGTTCTGGCAGCCCTTCTGGCAGAAGAAGGTGAAAAAGCGGTGACCTCCCACACGGCAGCAGCGGCAGCGCGCAGCCAAGAGGCGCCTAAGCCTGCCGAGGACGAAGCCGCGTCGAAACCCGCCGAAGATGAGGGTTCGAGAAGCTCCGTGCGCAACCGGCGGGGCTGAGCACAGCTCCTTGAAAATCATCAAAAGGCTCGCCGTCGCGGCGAGCCTTTTGCATGTCGTAATCAGGCGTTTAAGCGACGGTGCGACATTGCATAGTCCGGCAATAGTGGTTTGAAAACGCCCGCATGACGGGCGCTATGCCTCAAGGGGAACTTGCATCATGAAGACACATGCGCGGGCGGTGGTGATCGGTGGCGGCGTTGTCGGCGTTTCTACGCTCTATCACCTTGCCAAAAAGGGATGGAGCGATGTGGTTCTGATAGAACGCAAGGAACTGACCTCCGGCTCTACCTGGCACGCTGCCGGTCTGCTGCCCCTGTTCAACATGAGCTATTCCGTGGGCCAGATCCACAAATATTCCGTCAAATTTTACGAGGAACTTCAGCAGGAAACCGGCATGAATGTCGGCTTTTCCAAGGTTTCTAACATTCGTCTGGCGCGCACCAAGGATCGCTGGGACGAGTATATGTATTACTCCGGCATCGCCGAAACCATCGGCGTCAATGTCAAGATGCTCACACCCGAAGAGGTCAAGGAAATCTGGCCGCTTTGCGAGACGGACGGCCTGCTGGGCGCGATCCAGCACCCGGATGATGGCTATATTCAGCCTGCTGACCTCACACAGGCGCTTGCCAAGGGCGCGCGCGATCGCGGGGCGACCATCTATCGCAACACGACCGTTACGGCGCTGGAGCAGCAGCCTGACGGCCACTGGAAGGTGACGACCGACAAGGGCGAGATCACCGCCGAGCACGTCATCTCCTGTACGGGCAACTTTGCTCGCAAAACCGGCGAAATGGTCGGCATCAATATTCCGGTCATTCCGGTGGAACACCAGTACATCGTCACGGAACCGCATCCGGATATTCTGGAGCGTCGTCGCCAGGGTCTGCCTGAGATGGGCGTGCTGCGCGAATCCGATAGCGCCTGGTATATGCGCGAAGAAGCGGGCGGTCTGATCCTTGGCCCATATGAGGTCGGCGCTCCCGTCTGTTATGTCGATGGCCCCTCTGACCAGAGCGAATACGAGCTCTTCCAGGAGGAACTGGACCGCCTGATGCCTCACATCGAAGCGGCGATTGCCCGTGTTCCGGCATTTGGCGAAGTGGGTATCAAGAAGGTCTATAACGGCGCGATTGCCTACACGCCGGATGGAAACCCGATTGTCGGCCCTGCCCCCGGCCTCAAGAACTTCTGGCTGAATGAAGGCCACTCCTTCGGCATAACCGCTGCGGGCGGTGCGGGCTGGCAGCTTGCGGAATGGATCGTCGATGGCGAACCGACGCTCGATCTCATGGGTGTCGATCCGCGCCGATTCGGACCTTACGCAACCGAGGGCTACCTCATCGCGAAAAACGAGGAAGCCTACGCCAACGTATTCACCATGCACTATCCTGACGAGGAGCGCGCCGCGGCCCGTCCGCTAAAAACAACGCCGGTTTATGACCGTCTCAAGAAACTCGGCGGCGTCTTCGGCAGCGTCTATGGCTGGGAGCGCGCCAACTGGTTTGCGCCCGACGATTACGCTCTGAAGCCGGAAGAACTGGGTGTCGGTGCCGATGTCATCACCAACCACAATCACGCTGCGCCGCTGGATGATGGTCGCATCGTTGAAAAATGGTCATTCCGCCGCTCCAATTATTTTGAGCATGTCGGCAACGAGGTGAAGAACGTCAACCGGAATGTCGGCGTGCTTGATATGTCCGCCTTCGCGAAGATGGAAGTCTCCGGCCCTGGCGCACGGGCGTGGCTGGACTCAATCCTTGCCAACGCCATTCCCAAAAAGCGGGGCCGCATTGCGCTAACACATCTCCTGACCAAGAGCGGTGGCGTAAAAGCGGAATTCACGGTTTACGAATGGGCACCCGGCCGCTTCTATCTTGTTTCTGCGGGCGGGCTGGAAGCGCATGACCATGATGTGCTGCGCCGACTGATGCCCACGGACGGCTCTGTTATTCTTCAGCCAATAACGCAGAAATATGGCGTTCTGGCGCTGGCTGGTCCGAAATCGCGCGAGGTCCTGAAGAAGCTGACCCGCACAAGTCTCGACAACAAGGACTTCCCCTGGCTGACCGGCAAGGAAATTTCGGTTGGCGTCGCAACAGCCCACGCATTGCGCGTCAACTTTGTCGGCGAGCTGGGCTGGGAACTTCACCACCCCATCGAAATGCAGACCTATATTTTCGACCGCCTGATGGAGGCCGGTGCTGAATTTGGCATCAAGCCATTTGGCATCCGCGCCATGGTTTCCATGTCGCTGGAAAAATCCTATCGCAACATGGGGCGCGAGCTCTCGGTCGAATACAACGCCTACACCTCTGGTCTCGACCGTTTCATCAAGCCGGAAAAACAGTTCATTGGGCGCGATGCCGTGGTTGCGGGCAAGGAAGCTGGCCTGAAGTGGATATTCTCAACGCTGGAGGTTTCAGGCAACAGCACGGTGGACGCGCGCGGCTCCGAAGCGATTTACGACGCATCGGGTAACGTCGTAGGCCGCGCTACGTCGGGTGGCTTCGGCTGGCGCATTGGCAAATCGCTGGCCCTTGCCATGCTCTCACCGCATCATTCGGCGGTTGGGACAAAGCTGAAGATCAGGATATTGGGTGATCTGTATGACGCCGAAGTCGTCGGCGAGAGCCCGTTTGACCCTGATAACGCCGTTCTGCGGGCGTAGGCTCGCCTCCTCATCATCTGAGCAGGGCTTGACCATTTCAACGCTACCTCCCCTGCTTCCATCATCCTCGGGCTTGGCCCGAGGATCGCATTACACCCCGACATTCAATGTGAATAAACCCTTAGGGCAAGCCTAAGGGTGACGGCATCGCTGTTACCTCATATTCCTCCACCACCGAAAATGTTTGGCCTCTACCCTCTCCCGTGGTACTGCATCCGCAAAATTGCCTGCCGAGATTGGCCGGCTCACAATCAAACAAACATGTTCGCCTCAAAGCACTTCACGTGCTGCACGGCGGTGCGGGTGCGCGATGCAAGACAAGACCTATTCCCCCATTCATGTCGTCGGCGGTGGACTGGCCGGTTCGGAAGCTGCGTGGCAGATCGCCCAGGCTGGTGTCCCCGTGATATTGCACGAGATGCGCGGCGTGCGCCCAACCGAGGCGCACAAGGGCGATTCGCTGGCTGAGCTCGTCTGCTCCAACTCTTTCCGCTCGGATGACGCCACGGCCAATGCGGTAGGTGTCATACACGCCGAAATGCGGCTTGCCGGCTCGCTCATCATGGCCTGCGCCGACAAGCATCAGGTGCCTGCCGGGGGCGCTCTGGCTGTGGATCGTGATGGCTTTTCCGCAGCTGTCACAGCCATGCTGGAGGCGCATCCTCTGGTAACGATCGTCCGCGAAGAGATTTCAGGCCTTCCACCGAAGGAATGGGACAACACCATCATCGCGACGGGCCCCCTGACGTCGCCGGACCTTGCTGCCGCCATTCAGGCCGAAACGGGTGAGGACGCGCTCGCCTTCTTCGACGCAATCGCCCCCATCGTTCACCGCGACAGCATCAACATGGACATTTGCTGGTACCAGTCGCGTTACGACAAGGTCGGCCCCGGTGGCAACGGCAAGGACTATATCAATTGCCCGATGGACGAGCACCAATATAACGCCTTCATCGATGCGCTGGTCGCAGGCGATACGGTCGGCTTCAAGGAGTGGGAGGGCACACCCTATTTCGACGGCTGCCTGCCCATCGAAATCATGGCTGAGCGCGGACGGGAAACTCTTCGTCACGGCCCGATGAAGCCCATGGGCCTGACCAACGCCCATAACCCCACCGTCAAGGCATACGCGGTCGTGCAGCTCCGACAGGACAATGCTCTCGGTACGCTCTACAACATGGTCGGCTTTCAGACGAAGCTGAAATACGGCACCCAAGCGGATATCTTCCGCATGATTCCTGGTCTGGAAAATGCCGAATTCGCCCGGCTCGGCGGGCTTCACAGAAACACCTATATCGACTCGCCCATTCTGCTGGATTCGTCTTTGCGACTGAAATCGCGTCCGTCTCTGCGTTTCGCGGGTCAAATCACGGGCTGTGAAGGCTATGTCGAAAGTGCGTCCATCGGCCTGCTGACGGGCCGTTTTGCAAGCGCAGAGCGCAAAGGCGAGCCGGTGAGCCTGCCGCCCGCCACCACCGCGCTGGGATCGCTCCTGAACCACATCACCGGCGGCCATCTTTCCACCGATGAGGAACCGGGCAAACGATCGTTCCAGCCGATGAACGTCAATTTCGGATTGTTTCCCGAGCTGGCACCCGGCTCGATCGTGAAGCCGGAAGGCGTCAAGCGTTTCCGCGGCAAAGATAAGACGATCATGAAACGCCAGCTGATGGCAAGACGTGCTCTGACCGATTGCGCTGCGTGGCTGGGCGTACCCGCCCCTGTCTTTGCTCAGCCGGAAGACGATGGCGAAGGCAACGCATCTTCTGCTTCAGGCGCCTCGGCAGCCTGATCGGCATCGACCTTCGGCTCGACCTCGGCAGCTTCCAGATAGCTGCCGAGCAGCCACAAGGATACTTCCGCCGCTTCGCCCGGTGACTTGAAACGATAGGCTCCGCTATATTTCTGGTTATCCAGAAATGTGACGACAAAGCCATCGCCCGTTTCAAGATGCTCGACCGTGATGCGCTCCGGATCGATCAACATGCAGGCATGATGCTTGCCCATGTTGCGCATGAAGCCTGCCTTGTTATCATGCAGCCGCACAAACACCGTCTTTGCATCCTCGGTCATGTGCAGGCTGCGGATGGCTTCGGTGGGGAAAGCGCGCGAGAAATCCAGAATTGCCTGCCCCGTATCACGAAGATCCTCATCATCGGGATCGCGTTTCAGACGCCAGACATAGACCCCGAAAAAGCCCAATGGAACCAGAATGAGTAACCAGATTTCAGGGTTCATAGATGTCGCTCCAGTGGGGCTGATTAGGTCAAAAGCGCGCTCACGCCACCGCTTAATGACTTTTTGACGATCAGGCTTGCGTGAACGTTGCGTCGCCGGATTCAGGGACAGGAAATAGGCCCACTGCAGCGACTATCCATTAGTTTATTATTAAAACCAAATCTCAGAAGCAAAGATTTCCGGATGCCTCCGAACCATCAGAGATTTGAAACGGCAATTCTTTGGCCGCTTGCGCCAACCAAGAAGTTAGCCTAAATTAAATATCAATTATAAATAGTTAAGTAACGAAACTTTACTTCAATACAACAATCAAACTACTGGGTACAAAGTACAAATATGGAACGTATATTATTCTCCTTAACTTTGGACGACCGCCCAGACTTACTACGGGCGCAGATCGAGAATCTGAATCACTTCTGCCCTGATTCAGCCATATGCATTCATATGGCGGCAGATGCCAATTTTACTCGAGAAGAACTGTCCTCCTATGCTGATTTTGACAACGTAGTCATTAACCCGGCTTCCTATGATGTCATCAACCAAAAAGGTTGCTTGCACGCTCATATTGGTAATTTCCGCTATGCGATTGAGCGTGATGTGAAGTTCGACAAGATTCTGCTTTACTCTCCTGAGGAAATTTTGGTGAAGCCGGGCATGCGGAACTACGTAGCCGGTCACGCTCTTGGGACGCAAATCGAACTTTATGACGCTGTGGAGACCTTCGAAACGTGGTCCATTTTCCGCAAAGAAGTACTGTCACTGCCAAAGCTTGAAAGTATGCTGGGGGCGCTAGGTCTTCCAATTTTCGCAGGCGGGCAAGCCGAAGGACAATTTTTTAGCAAGTCCATTTTTCGTTCCGTGGACCAGCTTTTCACACAACACTTTCCGATGGAACCAAGCGGTTTTCCCAGCGAGCAGGTCATACCTGCAACTGTCGCTATGTGCCTTGGTATGAATGGGACCGATGTTGCGATGCCAGTCACCATCATCGACCATAGCTCCTACGTGCAGTTTTCAGACGAGTTGCTTTCGCAGATAACTGTCGGGAAAGGCGCTATCTACGCACCTGGAAAAGCCAGATCTTTGCGTCCTGTGCATCTGGGCTCCTGTGTCCTGAAGGACGTTTTTGCAGTTAGCTGCACCGATTCTGAAGGTTATGACCCTCGCAATTTCATTCTCGAGCAAGTTGCCCGCGAAGGTAAGAACAAAGCCCAGGTGAACTAGTAACGAAATACCATGTCAGAGGTCTGCTTTATCATTCGCAGGCATCCGATTTACGCCCCTCCCTTCCCATTACTGAATCGGCCTGCCTATGGATAAGCTCTTGTTCTCCCTGCCCGTGCACGAAATGCCTGAAATCGTCCGGGACCAAATTGAAAATATCAACTATTTCTGCCCGGGATCTTATATTTGTATTCACGTTTCAGCCGGTTCTGCGCATCTCATGGAGGACTTTCGGCGTCATTGTGACTTTGAAAATGTGTTTATCAATCCGATTTCATACAAAACGGAATGGAATTCCGGGCTCCTCCACACGCACATTGGAAACTATCTCTACGCGCTTGAACGCGGAGCTAGTTTCAAAAAGATCGTATTGATGTCTTCGAATGAATTGCTCGTCAAACACGGCCTTGAGGAGTACGTCTCGCAATATGCGATGGGATGCCACACCCAAATTTATGATATCACGGCGGATTGGGGGGGATTCCGAACGGATGTGGCCAGCGACCAGCGAATGAGGAATTTCCTTGAAAGTTTGAAGATGCCTTGTTTCTTTGCTGGCCAGGCAGAGGGACAGTTCTACAGCAATCAAATCTTCTCCAGGATAGTGCGCCACTATGTTTCCTACTTCCCGATGGCACCATGCGGCTTCAACACTGAAGAGGTAATACCGCCAACCGTTGCGGCCAGCCTGGGAGCCTGCGGAATAAATTATGCGCTCCCGATAACATTGTGCGATTATTGCACAAGCATACTGATCAGCCCGGAGCTAATCGATCAGGTCCGGCTTGGAAAAGGCACCCTTTTTGCCCGTCGTGTTCCTAGATCGTTGCGATCGCCACATGTCAACTTGTCTGTCCTGGACAAGGTCTTCAGCGTAAAGCGCGTCCCGAGAAAAGACTGCGAGTTACGCCGCTATGTCAGAAGTCTGATGACTTGAAGGTTAGGCGGCAATGACGTGACCCTATCGACTAACGTCGAAGCGATTTCAAATATTCGATACAGCCACTTGCGAGCGATGAACTCTCTTACCTTGGGAGGCGGTTCTCAAAACCGCTTCAGGAAAGACGCCTTCGCCAGAAGCCAATGCCGGCGAAGCAGCGGGATCTGGATGTCTTGTTCCAGGATGTTGGCACCAGCTCTGCGCGCTTTGCTCAACACGGGCCCAACCAATGCGACGGGTGCAAATGCTGTCGATAGAGCCGCAGGCAAGGACGAACGTCTTGCTTTCTCCAGATGATCCTGCGCGTGAGCGCAAAAGATCTCGATAAGTGCCGCAATCCTCTGCTTATCAGTGCCTTCAAGAAAGCTGTCCCGCTCCAGACCAACCGCAGCCAGCATATCCTGCGGCACGTAGACCTGTCCCCGGCGTCGATGCAAAGGCATGAGCAAAAGTATGCCGGCCATGGCCTGCGCAACTCCCGCATGGCCAGCGGTCTCAGCATTGCGGGCTGCATCCTCTGGCGAAAGCACAATACTGGCAAGCTGAATCAGTGCCGATGCCGTTTCTCCGGCGTAGCCTTCCAGCGCGTTTCGGTCCTCGAAGACGTCGTCGTAGAGATCGAATATTCGCGCTTCGATCATGTTGATCAGTATTTGACGCGGAAGATTGTGTGCTTCGATAGCGTCCAGAAGAGCCGATGCCACGGGGTTGGCAAGGCTTTCGCCGTGGGGCGTGCCTTCCAGCAGATCACGCCACCATTGCATTCTGACTTCGCCGGGAAGCGGTTCGCGGACCAGATCTCGGATGCGGGCGATCTCTGCGTTGAAGGCGTAAAGAGCGGCAAGTGCAGGACGCTTGTCAGCGGGCGCCAAAAGGCACGCGAGATACCGATCACGATCCGTATCGCGTAGGGTCGTCAGGCATGGATCAATGGTGGTGTCCTGCTGCGTCATGGCTGTAAGTGCCTCTCAGCCTTCCACGGCCACGAGCGCCGCTGCGACGGCGCGTGATTCCGAGAGCATGATATTGTAGGTCCGCACGGCCGCACCTGTGCTCATGGCGTCAACAGAAATACCGGCTTCTTTCAAAGCGGCTCTCAGTTCTTTGGGAAGAAGGCGCATTCCATCACCTGTTCCGACCAGCAGAAACTCTATCTCACCAGCCTGCTCGACGGCTTTCGAGAGATCCTCGAGAGTTATCTTTGCGGGATCGGTAACATTCCAACCATGAATTCCTGACGGCAGACACAAAATTGACCCGCGATGCGACATGTCGGCGAAACGAAAACCGCCATTGCCGTATGCATCGATGGGCGCCCGGCCGGGGAAATGGGCCGGGCGTATTTCTATACCACCTGCCATCAGACGGCCGGCTTGCCGCCGATGGCGCCATTCTTGGCATCGGCCTTATCGTCTTCGGCATCATTGCCAGACGGGCGCAGCTTGAAGGCAATCAGCACCGGCGCAGCAATATAGACGGAGGAAAAGACGCCGATACCGACACCAAACAGCATGGCGAAGGTGAAGGAGCGAATGACTTCGCCGCCGAACAGGTAGAGCGCAAGCAGCGCCAGCATAACGGTAAGACCGGTCAGGATCGTACGCGAAAGTGTCTGGTTCAGCGAAACGTCGATGATCATCGAAAGCGGCATCTTCTTGTAGCGACGCAGGTTTTCTCGAATACGGTCGTAGATGACCACCGTATCGTTCAAGGAGTAACCGATAATCGTCAGAATGGCCGCGATACTGGTGAGGTTGAATTCGATCCCTAAGAACACGAACAGGCCGATGGTGAAGACCACGTCATGAACCATCGAGATGATGGCGCCGAGCGCGAACTGCCATTCGAAACGCACCCAGATATAGGCCATGATGGCGACCATGGCGAGCGCAATGCCGATGGTGGAGGTGAAAGTCAGATCGCCCGAAACAGCCGGACCGACCACTTCAACGCGGCGGAACTCGTATTTATCCTCAAGCTCACCACGCACCAGCGTGATTGCAGACTGTTCGGCATTCTCGCCGCCTTCCTGCGCCTGAATGCGGATCAGCACATCCTGCGCCGTTCCAAAGCCCTGCGCCTGGATTTCACCCAGATTCAGCTGGCTCAGGCGATCACGGATATCCGCGATATCGGCATCGCCCTGCTTAGCCTTGACCTCGATAACGGAGCCGCCCTGGAAATCGATGCCGAGGTTCAAGCCCTTGGTCGCAAAGCCGCCGACGCAAGCGAGCATGACAATTCCGCTCAAGATGAAGACATAGCGACGATAGCGCATGAAAGGTATGTCTTTGCCATCGAAAATCGCGGTGCGAATTCCCTTTGGCAGAACCTTCGGACGGCTGCGACGAACCCACACACCAAACATCCACGCGGTCAGCGTGTAGGCGGTGAACACGGTGGTAACGATACCCACGGCGAGCGTAACCGCAAAGCCCTTGACCGGACCCGTACCCATGTAGAACAGAACGCTGGCAACGATCAGTGTTGTGATGTTCGCATCCATGATGGTCGCAAAGGCTCGGGTAAAACCGCTCTCTAGCGAAGAAATCAGCGGCTTGCCGCTCCTCACCTCTTCACGAATACGCTCGTAGATCAGAACGTTGGAGTCGACCGCCATACCGATGGTCAAAACGATACCGGCAATACCCGGCAAGGTCAGCGTCGAACCGATGATACTGAGCACGGCCAGCAGCATGACGATGTTGACGATCAGCGCGATGTTCGCCAGCAGGCCGAAGAAGCCGTAGAAGACAAACATGAAGATGACGACGGCGGCGGCACCGATGCCGCTGGCCATCAGGCCTGCATTGATAGAGTCGCTACCAAGGCTTGGGCCAACGGTGCGTTCTTCAACAACCGTCAGCGTTGCCGGAAGAGCACCTGCACGCAGCAGAACTGCGAGGTCATTGGCACCCTGAACCGAGAAGTTGCCGGAAATCTGGCCGGAACCGCCGATGATAGGTTCGCGGATCACAGGCGCGGAAATGACCTGATTGTCGAGAACGATTGCGAAAGGCTTGCCGACATTCTGCTGGGTGGCCTGCGCAAAACGCTGCGCGCCACGGCTGTCGAAACGGAAGGTGACGACGGGTTCATTGGTCTGCTGATTGAAACTGGCCTGCGAATCCACGAGGTTGTCGCCCGAAACCAGTGCCCGGCGTTCTACCAGATAGGGGACCGGCGGATCGTCCTGCGAATAGAGGATTTCCGACGTTGCCGGAGGACGACCGTTCAGGGCTTCCTGGACCGGCATGGACGTATCGACCATGCGGAAGGACAGCTTGGCCGTCTGGTTCAACAGCGACTTCAGGCGCTGCGGGTCCTGCAGACCGGGAACCTGAACGATGATGCGGTCCGAACCCTGACGCTGGATGAGCGGCTCGGTCGTACCGACTTCGTCGACGCGGCGGCGAACGACTTCGATCGACTGGGACACAGCCGAAGACAGGCGATAATTGATTCCCTCATCCGTCAGATTGAGGCGCAGGAGATTGTCGCCACCATCGCTCATCGTCACTTCCGTGATCGATGTGCCGACCAGAGTGCCCGAAGAGACAGGCAGCACGACATCCCGCAAGGCCGTCTTTGCGGCCTCGTATTGGGCGGGGTCGCTGATGCGAACCTGAATCTGCTGGCCGTTTCCAGCAAGGCCGGAATAGCGGATATTTGCGTCTCTCAACTGCGTGCGCACATCGCCCACAATGGTTTCGAGACGTTCCTTCACGATGTCGGAACGCTCGATCTTGAGCATGATGTGGGAGCCACCCTGAAGGTCGAGACCTAGCGTTACCTTATTGTCCTTGTACCAGGAAGGCATACCCTCCAGCTGCTTGTCGGTGAACAGATTAGGAGAAGCGATGAACACGCTTATCAGCACGGCAAGCCAGATAAAGGCTGTTTTCCAGCGGGAAAAATGAAGCATTTAGGTCTCGGTCAGGGTTGGGTGTCAGAACCCAGGCTGCGTTAGCCGCAACCTGCTTATTGTTACTTGGTGTTTGCAGGGGCTTCGGTTTTCACCGGCTCACCCTTGACGCGCACTTCGGCGATATAGGTGCGCGATGCACGAACCTTCACGCCTTCGGCGATTTCGACTTCCAGCTCGTTATCGTCGATGACCTTGGTCACCTTGCCGACGATGCCGCCGCCGAGAACGACCTGATCACCACGGCGAATAGCCGTCAGCGTTTCCTGACGCTTCTTCAACTGCGCCCGCTGCGGACGGATCAGGAAAAAATACCAGACCACCATAAGCGGGGCAAACAGGAAAAGCATCTCAAGGCCAGACCCGAGAGCGGAAGGGGCAGCTGCCGCGTCCTGGGCAAAAGCTTGGCTAATGAACATAAAGAACTCCTCAGATTTTCGGGCGCAGTCTTAGCCACTGGCCGGCTTTCAAGCCGCCGGAATATAGTTGCGATCCCCTAGAATGCAACAGACACGGACAGTCCGCCGTACCGTTTCCACGCCTCATAACCTTTCAAGGCGATAAACACCATGCTAACCCGCGTAAATTCTACTGTAGCGCCCGCTTCATACAAGATGGATCAGACGTTTCAGTTCGTGCTGGAGACGACAAGATGACATCGGACGAAACAAATCTGGCTTTGCTTTCCGAAGTACGCCGCCTGGCGGCAGCCCTGGAACGTCTTGCTGGCCCTGCACCCGCTGTAAATGACTGGAACAGCGCGGATTGCTTCGTCTGGGTGCCGGTCAATTCCTGGCTTCAGCCCGTCGCACGGCCCAACCGCGTTGCGCTGAAACTCATTCGTGGTGTCGATCATGTTCGCGATATCCTTCACGAAAACACCCTGCGGTTCGCAGAGGGCTTTGCCGCAAACAACGTGCTTTTATGGGGTGCGCGCGGCATGGGTAAATCATCGCTCGTCAAAGCCGTTCACGAAGACGTGCGGGTGGCGGCTGGCGTGCCGCTGAAGCTGGTGGAAGTCCACCGCGAGGACATTCACACCCTGCCAGCTCTCATGGACATCCTGAAGACGTCAGACCAGCGCGTCATCGTGTTCTGCGACGACCTGTCCTTTGACCACGACGACACCGCCTACAAATCGCTGAAGGCAGCACTGGATGGCGGCATAGAAGGTCGTCCGGACAATGTCCTCTTCTACGCAACGTCGAACCGCCGACATCTCTTGCCGCGGCACATGATGGAGAATGAGCAGTCGACAGCCATCAATCCCTCGGAGGCGGTCGAAGAAAAAGTATCGCTGTCCGACAGATTCGGGCTTTGGCTCGGTTTTCACAAATGCAGCCAGGACGACTACCTTATCATGATCGATGGCTACGCAGACCACTTCGACCTCGGATTGGACCGCGAAACCCTGCATCACGAGGCATTGCAGTGGGCAACGACGCGTGGCGGTAGGTCCGGTCGTGTAGCATGGCAATATATTCAGGATCTCGCGGGACGGTTACGTAAACGCCTGGACAGGTAGGATTTCACGCCCGCCACTTCTGAGGGGCGGCGCGCTCAGATGCAGCGCCGTCGCAAATGCTTGAAATAGAAAGCGATAATTGCCTCAGAAAGACGCTCGATCTAAATTAGTATTTCCTAGTCAGCGGCGGAACTAACGGACAAAATTTCCGTTGTGATGGCACACGCGATCTCGCGTTGCTTCACAGGAGATCAATAATGACTGATCAGACAATATATACATCGTCCACAACAGGCGTTCGCGCTCCTGTCATGCGGGATTCGATTACCAATATTTCTTGGGGTGGTGTTTTCGCCGGTGTGGCGATTGCCCTTTCACTTCACCTGCTTCTCAATCTTCTTGGTCTGGCCATCGGTGCAGGCGTTATCGACCCGGCGCAGAATGACACGCCAACGGCGGCATCGCTGTCCACCGGCTCTGTCATCTGGATGATTGTCAGCGGCATCATTGCAGCCTTCGTCGGCGCTTATGTCGCCAGCCGCATGTCTGGCCGAGTCGTACGCTCCACGGGCGCCCTGCACGGCCTGACCACATGGGCCGTCACCACGCTCGTCGTCTTCTACATGCTGACCACTTCGGTCGGTGCACTGGTCGGTGGTGCATTCTCCGGCGTGACCAGCGTTTTTTCGGGCGCAGGTTCGACAATTGCTACGGCAACCACTGCTGCAGCGCCTTCGCTAGCCAATGCCAGCAACCCTGTTGCAACGATCGAGCAGCGAATTCGTGAAGCAAGCGGCGGCAACGATCCGCAGGCTCTGCGTGATGCCGCGGTCAGCGCCGTTCGTGCAGCCCTGACAGGAGATCAGGCCCAGGCAGAAGATGCACGCAACCGTGCAGCAGACGCTCTTGCTCGCGCCCAGGGAATTCCTGTCGATCAGGCCCGCCAGCAGGTCACAGACTATGAAAACCAGTACAAGCAGGCTGTAGAACAGGCCAAGGTCCGCGCTACCGAGGCTGCCCAGGCAACAGCGACTGCCGTATCGACTGGTTCCTATGTTGCATTTGGTGCACTGCTTCTTGGTGCGGTCGCCGCTCTCTTTGGTGGCAACATGGGTGCTGCCCATACCGAAAGCCGTCGCGAAACCGTTGTTCAGTAAGCAATCCATCTGACAGAAACAGAAATGCCCGCGGTCGACGCGGGCATTTTTTTGACTTCAGGCTCGTTTTTTTAGAACTCCGGGAATTCCAGCTTGCTGGTATCGTAACCCAGATCCTTCGCTTTCTTCACCATCACCGCCAGCTTGGCTTTAGAGGGCACGCTCCGTGCGTAGATCCAGAGGTTTTTCATGTCTGGATCGGAACTGATGAACCAGCTGCGGTCCGGCGACTTGTATCTGACCCAATAATTGAATGTAATGAACAGAGGGTACCGGACTTTCAGCTTCGCATTGGTTGCCTTGTAATCGCTGATTGTCCCTATGCCCTCGACGGTCTTCAACTCTCCCTGCGGTGAGCCCTCGCGACAGCCATCCTGGACGGCGATCTTATTGGGTGCATCGCCGGGTTTGTAGATGGTGAAGCCTGCAACGCAACCATCCGTTAGCCACATGGGGGTACGCCCGATTTCCAGCCACTTGCCGGTGTAATGCGACATTTCGGTGCGAACGACGCCGGTTTCCGCCTTGGCTTCGTCGACGAGGCAGGCGCTGAGACCGCAGAAGGCCAAGGCGGCCGCAAGCGGGCGAATGAATGTTGTCATGGTTAATGCTCCGCAAATTGTATTTGCGTAACAACTCCCGTTTTGCAAGCAGGTTGCATGGCGCCAGTTCAGGAAAGCGTGTTCTGGGGCGTCACGAAGCCTGTTCACGCCCGTCCGGATATTCTGCCGGTCCCTTTATCTCCAGCATATTGCCAAACGGGTCATAAATATAGAAGGAGTGACCCATGCCCCTCGCCCCGCCATGCATCGCTTCCCGGTGAATGGCCACACCATGATTTTCAAGATGCACCCGCAGGGCATCATGCTCGAATGGTCCCGTCGCTATACAGATATGATCAACATTGCGACCGCCAGCCACAGGCGGCGCAGCCTTCTGCCCGCCGGGATGCGTGATATCCCACAAGACGATGAGCGATGCGCCGCACCATACTTGCTCCATGCCCAGGGCGGGATAGGAATAGCCCGGTCGGCAGCCCATGACCTCATGATAGAAACGAAGGGCCTTGCCCATGTCGTCCACCAACAGAACGACGTGATCTATACCAACAAGCGAAAATGGTGCGGCTGATGTCACTGATCTCTCCTCCGGAATGCCGGATGCTACAATCGCCGTAACGAGCGTTCCGTCAACTGCGAAACTGGACCGACGAATGGGAGGGAGAGCTCGTCAGCTATTCGCAGACACATTCGGCCAATTCTTGGCAGCGGCATAAGAATAACGAGGAGAGAATGGAGAAGTGGTACGCCCTAGGGGAGTCGAACCCCTCTTTTCAGAATGAAAATCTGACGTCCTAACCGATAGACGAAGGGCGCGTAACACTTGCGGTGTGGCGCCCTTATAGTCAGAGCTTTTTGATACCGCAAGCGGGAAAATGCACCTTTTGACAAAAAAATGACGGAGCCGCCCATACGCCCTGAAAAACAAGGATTGTTCATTCAAAACAGGAGCTTATTTTGTATGTGAATTAGCGATAGGTTGGCGCGACGTCCTGTTTCGAGCCTTATTCGCGAGAGATTCTGCGCGCTTTTCATCTACCGATCCCTACTGGCAAAAATCCTGAAAGCGCTTGCTGGACATGGCAACCGAGCAACTGCAGCGCATGGGTTAATCCACGAAGCGCGGCTCCAAGAGAAATCATCTACAACATCAGGAATTGAAAAATTAGATTCCGTGAATACATTCCGTCGCGCATCGCCACGGAATTGCTTTGTTTGAAGTCGATTTCGTTTCCCGTTGAATTTCAAAACGATCCGTCACCATCCGGATCAGGACAGAGACTGAGAGACGCCCGCTGATGTCAATTCTGCAACGCTCACTGATTGCCAAGATTTTTCTCGTTTCTTTCCTGAGTGTTCACGTCCCTCTGATCGCCCTGGTCGTTTATCTTCTAACCGGCCTTGACACCGGCCCGGTCTCCATTTTCACATTGATATTGGTTGCCACTGTTGTCGGCACGGGGGTGTGCCTGCTGGTGATGTGGCGGTTCATCAGGCCGCTCCAACATCTGGCAGCAGCCTTGCAGAAATATCCTGACGACAAGTGCGTTCTCAAACTTCATGCGCCCGGCAAGGATGAGATCGCCGTGGTGACGGACGCGACCAAATCGATTCTCGTACAGCTGGAAGAACTGACAAAGAAGCTGAAGCATCAGGCCACCACGGACTTTCTGACCGGCCTGGGCAACCGCCGCTCGCTGACCGAGCAGGTTCCCGGATTGCAGTCCCGTGCCCAAAGGGCGGGCGAGCCCCTCTCAATGGTCCTGTTCGATCTCGATAACTTCAAGATGATCAATGACGATTACGGCCATGATGTAGGCGACAACGTCCTGATGATCGTTGGGGAGATCGTGAAGGACTCTCTGCGCCCTTACGATCTCGCCTCGCGCATTGGCGGCGAGGAGTTCTGCATCATCTTGCCCCGCACGTCCGGTGAAGCGGCGCTGAAGATTGCCGAGCGCCTGAGGGCTGCGTTTCAGGAGTGCTATCTCGAACCCCTCCCCAAGGGACGCATCACCTGCAGCTTCGGCGTTGTCCAGGCCGAAGCTGACGAGCGTTTACAGCAATTGTTGCGTCGCGCTGACGCAGCCCTTTACCGCGCGAAGGAAACGGGTCGAAACCGCGTGATCGGTGCCTTTGCCGACAAAAGCCAATAGAGGGCCACTTGGCTTTTTTTGCGCGGCAAGGCGGGAAACAATCCATAGAAAGACCTCCCGCCCTTGCCTTTCTGGCGATGTTGCCGCTATTAGCCAAAGCCATCGACAATTTTGACCAGATGGTAGACGCCCCATGTCCCTTCCCGATAAAGCCTTTCCCGTCTCATGGGATCAATTTCACCGTGATGCCCGTGCTCTGGCATGGCGTCTGGCTGGCCTGGACCAGGAGTTCACCGCCATCGTCTGCATTACGCGCGGTGGCCTTGTTCCCGCAGCGATCATCTCGCGCGAATTGAACATCCGCCTCATTGATACCGTCTGCATCGCAACGCGCCATGATTATATCAATCAGGGTGAGACGCAGCTCTTGAAAGGCATCTCTCCCGAATTGCTGGAAAAGGGCGGCGAAGGCATTCTCGTCATCGACGACCTGACCGATACCGGCAAAACGGCAATCGAAGTGCGGGAAATGCTGCCCAAGGCTCATTTCGCCTGCGTCTACGCCAAGCCCAAGGGCGTGCCGACCATCGACACCTTCATTACAGAAGTCAGCCAGGACACGTGGATCTATTTCCCATGGGATCTCGGCTTCACTTATCAGGAGCCGATTGCAAAGGGCTCTCGCGGCTAAATGCCGTTTTTCTGTACCACCATAACCGTTTCAACGGCTGCCTTCGGGTGGCCTTTTTTATGTCCGTTTTTCAAAAATTGTCTCGTCGACATGAAAATCGGCTTCTGTGGAAATCACCCTTCTGTTGCTTGTACACAACACTGAAATTTTGCGCGAAAAAAGAAGATAGTCGCCTTCCGCAACGTGAGGACGTCGGCTCAAATATGGTTAAAATTGATCCAAGTTACTGAATTTTATAATGCCTTTTTCTTTCCCCGTTTTCCACAGGCGCCCCACACAATATCTTGTGGTTAATAAAGCCCTTCAAACTAGGCCTTGACGGAATCACCTCATATCCCGCAATGTAATGTCATGTTGCGGCGGCAATGGAATCGGGTTTCTCACCACAGGTTCTTTCCAGTTTCAGTTCACGCGTTTGCCTGCGTTCCGGCCATGAGGGGGTGGAACGCAATCGGCTGTCTGTGAACGGAAATATGTTGCCAAAACAAATGCGGGATATATGGCGACAGCAAACTGTTAATACTATATATAGTATGCTTGCAGCCGAAATCACCACGAGATAGAGGAACGACATCCATGGATGATCGTTTCAACTGCGAAAGACATCAACCGGCTGCGCGTACGAGGCGCGAAGCCGGAGAGAATTTTTGCGCCCTGGCCCTGGGCGCCCAAGACGAGGATTAAGACAATGCGCATCGAACGCCGCTTCACCAAGCCCGGCCAGTCTCCCTATGCAGAGATTGAATTCCGAAAGGCGGTCAGCGAGATCAAGAACCCGGATGGCTCCATCGTCTTCCGCCTGGCCGATATCGACGTTCCCGCGCAGTTCTCGCAGGTTGCGACAGACGTTCTGGCGCAGAAATATTTCCGGAAGGCTGGCGTCCCTGCCCGTCTGAAGAAGGTTGAGGAAAACGACGTTCCTTCCTTCCTCTGGCGCTCCGTTGCCGATGAAAAGGCGATGAAGGATAGTCCCGAAGGTGAGCGTTACGGCTCCGAGATCGATGCGCGTCAGGTTTTTGACCGTCTGGCCGGCACATGGGCTTATTGGGGCTGGAAGGGCAAGTATTTCTCCTCGGAAGAAGACGCCCTCGCCTTCAAGGATGAGCTTGCTTACATGCTGGCCACCCAGCGCGTTGCGCCAAACTCTCCACAGTGGTTCAACACCGGCCTGCATTGGGCCTATGGCATTGATGGTCCCGGCCAGGGCCACTTCTATGTCGACCCCTTCACCGGCAAGCTGACCAAGTCCAAGTCGTCTTACGAACACCCGCAGCCGCATGCCTGCTTCATCCAGTCTGTTGAAGACGATCTGGTCAATGAAGGCGGCATCATGGATCTTTGGGTTCGTGAAGCGCGCCTGTTCAAATACGGTTCCGGCACCGGCTCCAACTTCTCCTACCTGCGTGGCGAAGGCGAAAAGCTGTCCGGCGGCGGTCGCTCCTCCGGCCTGATGAGCTTCCTCAAGATCGGTGACCGCGCAGCTGGCGCCATCAAGTCCGGCGGCACGACCCGTCGTGCGGCCAAGATGGTCGTGGTTGATGCGGACCATCCCGATATCGAAGCCTACATCGACTGGAAGGTGAACGAAGAGCAGAAGGTTGCTGCCCTCGTTACCGGTTCCAAGATCGTTGCCAAGCACCTGAAGGCCATCATGAAGGCCTGCGTCAATTGCGAAGCCGATAATGGCGATTGCTTCGACCCTGCCAAGAACCCTGCCCTCAAGCGCGAAATCCGCGCTGCCAAGAAGGACATGGTTCCCGAGAACTACGTCAAGCGCGTCATCCAGCTCGCCCAGCAGGGCTACAAGGAAATCGAATTCAAGACCTACGACACCGATTGGGATTCGGAAGCCTACCTCACGGTTTCGGGCCAGAACTCCAACAACTCCGTGTCCCTGAAGGATGACTTCCTGCGCGCCGTGGAAGACGATGGCGACTGGAACCTCACCGCCCGCAAGGACGGCAAGGTCATGAAGACGCTGAAGGCACGTGCGCTCTGGGAAAAGATTTCCCACGCTGCATGGGCATCGGCTGACCCAGGCCTGCACTTCAACACCACCATGAACGACTGGCATACATCGCCAGCCGCTGGCCCCATCCGCGCATCCAACCCCTGCTCGGAATACATGTTCCTTGACGATACGGCCTGCAACCTTGCTTCGCTGAACCTGCTTCAGTTCAAGGACGCCCAGACCAAGAAGATCGATATTGCCGATTACGAACATGCCGTTCGTCTGTGGACTGTTGTTCTCGAAGTCTCGGTCATGATGGCGCAGTTCCCATCCAAGGAAATTGCCGAGCGCTCTTACGAATACCGCACGCTCGGCCTCGGCTATGCCAACATCGGTGGCCTCTTGATGTCCTCGGGCATTCCTTACGATAGCGATGAAGGCCGTGCGATTGCCGGTGCCTTGACCGCCATCATGACGGGCGTTTCCTATGCAACGTCAGCTGAAATTGCTGGCGAGCTTGGCCCATTCCCTGGCTTTGCTCCGAACCGCGACAACATGCTGCGTGTCATCAGAAACCACCGCCGCGCCGCCCAGGGTCTTGCCTATGGCTATGAAGGCCTGTCGGTAAATCCGGTTGCGCTCATCCATGCGGATTGCACGGATCCTGACCTCATCACCCACGCGGTCGCCGCATGGGACAAGGCTCTGGAGCTTGGCGAGAAGCACGGCTACCGCAACGCCCAGACCACCGTTATTGCACCGACAGGCACGATCGGCCTCGTCATGGATTGCGACACGACCGGTATCGAGCCAGACTTCGCACTGGTGAAGTTCAAGAAGCTGGCCGGTGGCGGCTACTTCAAGATCATCAACCGCGCTGTGCCAGAATCCCTGCGCTCGCTCGGCTACTCCGAAAGCCAGATCGCCGAGATCGAAGCCTACGCAGTCGGCCATGGCAATCTCAACCAGGCTCCTGCCATCAACGCATCGACCCTGCGCGCCAAGGGCTTTACCGATGAGAAGATCGAAGCCGTCAACGGCGCGCTGAAAGCCGCCTTCGACATCAAGTTCGTCTTCAACCAGTGGACGCTCGGCGCTGACTTCCTCAAGGAGACCCTCAAGGTTTCCGACGAGCAGTTGTCCGACATGAGCTTCAACCTGCTTGAGCACATCGGCTTCTCGAAGAAGGACATCGAAGCGGCCAACGTGCATGTTTGCGGCGCGATGACGCTGGAAGGCGCACCGTTTCTCAAGGACGAGCATCTGCCTGTCTTCGATTGCGCCAACCCATGCGGCAAGATCGGCAAGCGCTACCTCTCGGTAGAAAGCCACATCCGCATGATGGCGGCAGCGCAGCCCTTCATTTCGGGTGCGATTTCCAAGACCATCAACATGCCGAATGATGCAACGGTTGAAGATTGCGGCGCAGCCTACATGCTGTCCTGGAAGCTGGCGTTGAAGGCCAACGCGCTTTACCGCGATGGCTCCAAGCTTTCCCAGCCACTTAACGCTTCGCTGGTCGAAGATGATGACAACGAAGACGCACTGGACGAGCTGATCGCTCAGCCACAGGCAGCGCAGGCCGTCACCATCACCGAAAAGATCATCGAGCGCGTGATTGAGCGTGTCAGCCGCGAGCGTGAAAAGCTTCCGAACCGCCGTCAGGGTTACACCCAGAAGGCAGCCGTTGGCGGCCACAAGGTATACCTGCGCACCGGCGAATTCGGTGACGGACGCCTCGGCGAAATCTTCATCGATATGCATAAGGAAGGCGCCGCTTTCCGTGCGATGATGAACAACTTCGCCATCGCCATCTCGCTCGGCCTGCAATATGGCGTGCCGCTCGAAGAATATGTGGAGGCCTTCACCTTCACCAAGTTCGAACCAGCCGGCATGGTCATCGGCAATGACGCGATCAAGAACGCGACATCGATCCTCGACTACGTGTTCCGCGAACTCGCCGTCTCCTACCTTGGCCGTCACGATCTGGCCCATGTGGATACGTCGGACTTCTCGCAGACGGCACTCGGAAAGGGCATTCAGGAAGGCAAGACAAACCTTCTGTCCACGGGCTGGACCCGCGGTTACAAGCCGACGCTGGTTTCCGGCAGCGGCAGCGAGCGTACGGGTTCCGAGCCAAAGGGATCGGCCACCGCCGCCCCTGCCCGCGCTTCCGGCAACGTGACGCAGATATCCGGCAACACGGTCCGCAAGCTCGAGCCAGCCATCGCCGCCTCCACCTCGGAAGTCGTCGCATTCAAGCGTGATTACGAGGAACGCGCCAAGGAACTGGCTGAAGAAATCGCAGAAGAATCGCTGGCCACCGAATCCGAACAGGCTGCCACCGCCCTCTTCTCCGACAAAGCCGCTGCCGACGCAGCCTCTGCCAAGACGGAAGCCAAGAAAAAGGAAGCCGAACGCCGTATGCGCTCGATTGCCCAAGGCTACACCGGCAACATGTGCTCCGAGTGCCAGAACTTCACCATGGTGCGGAACGGCACATGCGAAAAGTGCGACACTTGCGGTGCAACGAGCGGATGCTCTTGATTGACACCTGTGCTCCATCTCTAATGGAGTAATCGAAGTGGGGCGGCTTGATATCAGCCGCCCTTTTTCGTTTCATACTTCCAGAGGAACCATAATCCGGGCGCCAAGACTGTCGCCTGTCGCGCTATGAATAGGCAAACGCAAGCATGGAATCGATCAAAGCCAAAGCAGAAGGTCCTCGTGCGGGCCGCCCTCCGGTATTGACCGCGCAGGAACGTCGAGCGCGAATTCTGGATGCTGCGGAAGCGCTGTTCGTGGAGGTCGGCTACGTCAATACGACGATGGTCCGCATTGCGGAGCGCGCGGGCATGTCAAAGCGGACGCTTTACGAGACTTTTCCCGACAAGCGCGACATATTCACTGCCGTCGTGGATTTCCAGAACAGTGTTCCGCCATTGCCGCTGATTGCCGATGAAGACGATCCTCGCAAGGTTTTGTGCGATACGCTGTTCCATATTGCCCATTTTCTTCTCGAACCGCGCCGGATCGCCTTGGCGAGACTTGCTATAGCCGAAGCTCGAAGCCTGCCGGACGTGACGCAGAATTTCTTCGAAAATGCCTATGACGTTCTGACCCGCATGGTTGCTGAACGTCTGGAACTGTTGATGGAACGCGGGCAAATAAGCATCGCCGGCACGGCCCAGTCCGTTGCGGATCTTCTGTTGGGGGCCACTTTGGGAGACGCCCTTGTCCGCTACCTTGGTTTTCCCGACAAGGCAGAAGAGTTGCGAAACGAAGAGCTATCACGCCGCGCATCTGCTGCGGTTGCGATGATGTCATCGGGACTGGGACTACCGCCCTCCCGGTAGGACCCATCGCGGACGACTGGATCACAAATCCAGCGACAGGCCACCCGATAAGATGCCGCCCGGTTACCGGGCGACACTTGTGTGGACTTCAGCAAGACGCAGCACGGCTGCCGAGGCCGATCTTTACTCGCCTGCTTCCAGGCCGAATTTCTTCGCTATCCACCGAGCAGAAAGCGCCACGATTTCTGGATACCGATCGAGAAGGATGCCGTAGTGCTGGCCGGGATATTCGAGCAGCTCCTTTTCACCGGGAACCATCTCAAACATCTTCCGCGCATCTTCAACTGGCGCAACGGTGTCTTGAGAAGCAAGGACGAGCAGGAGAGGCGCCTTGATGCGCTCTGCGTAAGCAGGCGTTTCCATTTCGAACAGCCGGTCGAGCGAAGCGATCGCGAGTTCGTTGCGGAAGCTTGGAATGTCGTTGTAGTGTTTGGTGAATTCGATGCCGGATGGATCGGTAAACATGACCGGAGGGCCGCCGGGCTTCTGCTCGCCAATAACCTGCAAGGTAACGGGCGGCTCACCCCGCATCTGCGCATCACGGTCTGCGTAAATCGCGTCTTCCAGTCGTTTCAATGCTTCTGGGGCAAACAATTTTCTTGCAGAAAAACCAGAAACTGGCGGAACGAGCGCAACAACAGCGCCGACGCGACGGTCCGTTCCTGCCACGAACAGCGCGACCTGGCCACCAAGGCTGATGCCCCAAACGGCAATCCGGCTGGCATCAATTTCAGGACGCAACGACAGATGCGTGATGACGTCTCGAAGATCGCGACCGAACTGCCAGGGGTCGACGAGCTGACGTGGCTCCCCTCCACTCAAGCCATAGCCACGATGATCGTAAAACAGCACACCGAGCCCAACGCCGGTGTAGTGTGGGGCATCCCTGTAAATACCCTCGGCAACACTGCCGATTCCCGAATGGGCAATAACCACTGGAACAGGGCCGGTTGTGTTTTCAGGCAGGAAAAGCCGCCCACGCAAAACGGTACCGGAAACCGGAAATTCAATATCTTTAAACATGCGTTTCTCCCTATGGCAGCATCCGTCCGGCGTGAACCTTGCCTCGGCGACGTGCTGTCCATAATTACAAAACACTACGGTTTCCAAATGTCAATGGGCGAATATTTTTGTAAGCACTCCAGTATTTTTCCCTGACCGACAGCAGTCGACACCTGAGTGTTCCCGTCAGATGGAGCGTACAAGTACGCTGACGCCAGCGAGGCATTTCCTGAGGTTCGGCAGAAATGACAAGGTCTGCAGCGGCCCGCCAATTCCAGGCGAAAGCACGCGGAAGCATCGATTACTCTGAAGCGAAACGGAGCGTAAAAGCTTGGATGTGATGAAATAAGGTTGAGACCAACCGCCGTAATTGCTGACGAACAGACAAATCAAGATGCGCAGGATGGGTGGCCGACAGCTGCGCTGCCTTGCCACATGGCCGAACCGCCCTCCCATCTCCGGCAAGGCAGCTACGGTTCGAGGCGTCACATACGGCGTGCTTCCAGCCGCCGCTTGTCGCGGTTCACGTATTCAAGGCCGAGACTTGTCAGGCGGAATTGGCGTTTTTGAAATTCACCGCGGATCTGGATGAAGCCCTGCTCTTCGGCTTCAGCGAGCGTCTTCAGGCCGGTGCCTTTGGGTGGGGACTGCCAGTCGGTGCCGTTGGCGCTGTGCAGCAAAACCATGATCTTGATAATGTCGGTTCTCCATGGCTGACAGATGCAGCCGTGTTGCGTCTTTCAAAACAGCCTTCTGCGGCTGTTGCGCTGAACTCCAGTGCCCAACGGGGCACCGGAGTTACATTCGGCGCCGGTTTACTTCTTCTTCGTCGTGCTTTCGCTGGCTTTCACCTGCGAACCGAGTGTGGGAGCAGCGGCGGGAGCCACCTTGTCCTTTTTCGGCTTTCTGATTTCCTTGTTGCTGCGAACTTGACCCTTGGCCATCGAATATCCTCCCGGTTTGGTTTGTCAACTTAGCGGCCATCTGAACTGCAAAGGCAAGCGCTTTCTGGCGGGCATGCAAAGGCAGATGCTCAACCCACGAAAAAAGCGCGGAAATCATTCACATTCGTTCCGGTCGGGCCTGAAACGAAGAGGTCGCCCGCCAGATCGAAGGCAGACCACGCGTCATGACCAGACAGAAATCTTCGCGCTTCGCCGCCAGCGGCAAGAATGCGCGCAATGCTGCCGCCATCACAGAATGCGCCAGCATTGGTCTCCGAACCATCGATCCCATCCGTGTCAGCTGCAAGACCGGTGACGCCCGCCACATCCTGCAGGTCAAGTGCTGCCGAAAGCAGAAACTCCGTATTGCGACCACCCTTGCCATAGCCGCCATTGCCAATGGTGACCGTTGTTTCACCGCCGGAAAGGAGAACCATCGGTTTTTTGAAGGCCGCGCTGCTTACAAACTCCCGCGCAAGTGCGGCGTGCATACGTCCAATATCCTTCGCTTCGCCTTCGATACTGTCTGAAAGAATGAGCGGATGGACACCGCGCTGTCGCGCAAGCTCCGCCGCCGCTTCGAGCGACACACGCGACGAGGCTATGACGTGCACTTCGTTGCGAGCGAAAATATTGTCGCCCGGTATGGGGGCGGTGGCATGTGAGATGCTCTCTAACATCCGTTCAGGTAAATCGATCCGATAATCGCGGATAGCGCGGATTGCGTCCTGCGCACTCCCCTCGTCCGGCACTGTCGGCCCTGAGGCGACGAAGGCGGGATTGTCGCCGGGCACATCCGACACCACAAGGCTGACGACCCTCGCCGGATGGGCAAGCGCTGCGAGCCTGCCACCTTTGATCCGCGAAAAATGCTTTCGCACCACATTCATTGCGTTGATTGGGGCACCGGAGGCCAGGAGAGCCTTGTTCAGCAGAATTTCATCGGCAAGTTCAAATCCCGCAGGAGGCGCGGGCAACAGCGAGGATCCACCGCCGGAGATAAGCGCGATGACAAGATCGTCCTTCGACAGCCCTTCGAGGGAGGCCATCAATGCCTGTGAGGCCTCCAGGCCTGCGGCATCAGGAACGGGGTGCGCGGATTGAATGACTTTAAGTCGTTCGCAAGCGGCAACGGGCCCGTGTCTCGCCACCACCAGACCTTCGAGGGGATGCGCCCATGCGCGCTCAAATGCTTCAGCCATCTGACTCGAGGCCTTGCCCGCCCCGATGATGATTGTGCGACCCTTTGGAGGCTGCGGAAGATGACGAACGATTGCCTCGTAAGGGTCTGCTGCTTTGACCGCAGCAAAGAACAAATCCTTCAAAAAAGCCCGTGGCTCAAAGACCAATGTTGTCCTCCCTTAAAAGACGCGCGCTGTTTGCGACAGCATGACCGGCGCGGCCAAGCTTCGCAAGTCCACGGTGGTCCAATCTGGCAGCAGGATTGAACTTCTCTGGCCTTGAGGCGTTGCCAACTAGATCGACCTGTTCATCGGAGGGAGCCATGGCAAACACGGAAAATCTGGGACCGGAATATCATAACAATCCGGACAAAGAGCGGTTACGCGGTCGTAGGTTCGTCTGGTCTCGGCGCAAGTCCAAACCGTGGAGCTTCACACTTGCACTTATCTTCTGCCTGATTGCTGCGGCCTGTGCGATTGCTGTGACCTACCTCGTTACGTCACATCCCGGAAAACCGGATTCGAACCCCGGCATCGAAAGTCCAAGCCAGCCCTGAAGCGCGCATCAAGCAAGCAACTGGGCCCCGAATTGGGCGTCGTACAGACGGCTATACGGCCCCTTGGCGTCGATCAGTTCGCCGTGATTACCGGTTTCGACGATACCAGTCTCATCCACGACTACGATGCGTGATGCATCCCTGATGGTTGCGAGCCTGTGCGCGATGACGAGAGTGGTTCTCCCCTTCGCCAGCTCTCCCAGCGAGGCTTGAATCGCTCGTTCCGTTTCCGTATCCAGCGCCGAAGTTGCCTCATCCAGAATGAGCACGGGCGGATTTTTCAGAAACATTCGCGCAATCGACATACGCTGCTTCTGGCCGCCCGAAAGTTTCACTCCCCGCTCGCCGATGATTGTGTTCATCCCATCAGGCATCTCGCTTATCACACCGTCCAGACGCGCGCGGCGGGCAGCTTCCCAAATCTCGGCCTCGCTTGCTCCCAGCCGGCCATATTCGATATTTTCACGGATCGTGCCGCCAAAGAGGAAGACATCCTGCTGAACGATGCCGATCTGACTGCGGAGAGAGGCGAGTTTCAGTTTGCGGATATCGATCCCGTCAATGGTGATAGATCCGCCTGACACCTCATAAAATCTGGGCAGCAGAGAGCAGAGCGTCGTCTTGCCCGCGCCCGACGGACCCACGAAAGCAACCGTCTCTCCCGCCTTTATCGACAGATCGATGTTGCTGAGCACCTGCTTGCCATCGCTATAGCCAAAACTGACATTGCTGTACGAGATGTTGCCTTTCAACACAGGTGCATCCACCGCATCCGGCGCATCCGTAATGTCGGGGTCGGTGTCAATCAATTCGGTAAAGCGGCGAAAACCGGCAATGCCCTTGGGATAGGTTTCGATGACGGAGTTGATCTTTTCGACGGGGCGAAAGAACACATTGACGAGAAGCAAAAAGCCAATGAAGCCGCCATTCGTCAGGTCACCGGTCAAGACAAGCCAGGCACCGCAAATCATGATGATCATCTGCGTCAACCGCATACTCATATAGCTGAGTGACGTGCTGGCAGCCATGATCTTATAGGCGTTGAGTTTTGTCTGGCGGTATTGCTGGTTCTCGGTTTCGAACAGCGCACGTTCGTGGTTCTCATTGGCGAAGGCCTGGACCACGCGCATTCCGCCAACGTTTTCCTCAATGCGGGCGTTGAAGGCCCCAACACGCCCGTAAAGTGCGCGGAAATTATTGGTCATGCGGCTGCCGTAACGGCTCGTTACCCACGCCGTGATTGGTACAATGGCAGCGGTGATGAGCGCCAGCGGGACGTTGACGGAGAGCATAAGTAAGAACGCTCCGAGGAACGTCATGAGGGCAATGAAAAGATCTTCCGGACCGTGATGCGCCACCTCGCCAATTTCTTCGAGATCCTTGGTCAACCGGCCGACAAGATGACCGGTCTTCTGATTGTCAAAAAATCGGAACGAGAGCTTTTGCAGATGGTCGAATGCGTGGCGCCGCATATCGGTCTCGATATTGATACCAAGCATATGTCCCCAGTAGGTGACGATCGCCATCAGGCCGGTGTTCAAGACGTAGATAACGAGGAGCCCGATAGAGGCCAGAAGGATGAGAGACCAGTCCCCAGCCGGCAGAAGAAAATCCACGAAAGCCTTCACAGCCATCGGAAATCCCAGTTCCAGCAGGCCCGACAGCACTGCGCATGAGAAGTCCAGAATGAACAGCCCTCTATATGGCCGGTAGTAAGAGAAGAATCTGGAAAGCATGGTCTAAATCCATAACGGTTGAGGACCGCCATCAAGTTTGCAAAACATGCCCTCAATTCTCATATTCAGTGAACGAGGCCAAGGCTGCTTGCGTTATTTTTACCAAAATCGTTCAGTAGGATATGCGAACACTATAAAAACGAAATGCTGGCAGAATATGCTGTAAACTGTCCATCAAATGATGACAGAATAAAAATCTGTCCGGGGAATGCGAAAGAGACGCGATTTTGAGTAAGGTTGACACTCCAAGGAAAACCGGCGAGCCCCGTTGGCTCGGCCCAGCCTCACATGCACGCACCGCGCTGGTACCGTCCATTTCTGCGGCGCGCTGGCTTCTGGTTCTTATTGTCGCGGCTGGCATCTATTTCTTCTATGGTTTTCTTGTGCCGGTTCTGGCTGCACTGGTCATCGGTTTTGCCAGCTGGCCTGTCTACCGAGAGCTGTTGCGCCGGGTTGGCGGCAACAACACGGTTGGCGCAACCATCGCGCTGCTGCTGATCATCACCTTCCTCATCGTGCCGATCTTTATTGCGGCATCCTATACAGCCAGCGAAGTCCGCGAATGGTTCGGCTGGGCGGTTGAGGTCAACAAGACCGGAGCCCCCGTTCCGCAGTGGATTGCTGCGCTTCCCGGCGTGGGATCATGGATGAGTGAGCAATGGGTTCGCTATGTGGGTACGCCCGGCGCAATCGGCGAAGTCATTCAATTGGTCAGCGGTGCGAATATCGGCAACATCTACCGCGCCATCGTTGCAGCGGGCAATGGTGCCTTCCACCTGATTCTCACTCTGTTGTTCATGTTGATTGCGCTGTTTTTTGTGTACCGCAACGGTGTGGGATTTGCGCGCCAGATCGATCTCGTGGGCGAACGCATTCTGCCGACCCGCTGGGAGCGAATTTCCCGCGTTGTTCCGGCAACCATCAGTTCCACCGTTACCGGCATGACCCTGATTGCCATCGGCGAGGGAATCATTCTGGGTATCGCCTACTGGATCGCTGGCGTCCCCTCGCCCGTCACGCTCGGCGTGCTGACCGGTGTCATGGCGCTCATTCCCGGCGGCGCACCACTCTCCTTCACCCTCGTTTCAGTCTATCTGGTCGCCAGCGGCTCTGTCGGCGCGGGCATCGGGCTCTTTGCCTGGGGTTCGGTGGAACTCTTTATCGTTGACAAGACCATTCGCCCTCGCCTCGTCGGCGGCCCTATCAAGTTGCCGTTCCTGCCAACATTTTTCGGCCTCGTCGGCGGCGTGAAGACTATGGGCTTCCTTGGCCTGTTTATCGGCCCGGTCCTGATGGCCCTGCTGGTCGCTGTATGGCGCGAATGGGTTCGCGAAGTTGAACTTTCGGCTACGGAGAATGAAGTGCTGGAGACGGAGGTCGCAATTGACGAACCTCCGCCGCTGAGAAAGACGGCAATCTGACGCTACCGCCTTTGGAAAACCAGGTTTAAGCCTGCGCTATCAGCGTAACGGCGCTGTAGAGACCGATTTCATCTGCCTGAAAGACAGCTGAGGCTCGATCTTCGCCTTCGCCTTCGACTTCTTCTTCATTTCCCTCTTCATCAGAGAGAATGCCAGCTTCTTCTTTCAGAGCCTTCGTCAACTTATCGTTGCTATCAGGATCGGCGGCGCTGGCAATGACATCGTCGACAGACACGCCAAGCTTGTCCAAACCGAGCTCTTTCTCCAGCGCTATAACGGCGGCCATTCCGCCTTCAATTTTCAGCTTGCCCAGAGCCCGACGCATTGCATCGACAAACTCATCTCTAGAGGCATAGTCCTCCTGGTTTACACCGAGTGCCTTGCCAGTCCTGTCGATGAGATCGAGCTTCATCTCCGTGACACTGACACTATTGACACTGTATAAAGCGCCAGCAATCTTCGACTCCGCTTGCGAAGGCTGAGCTGTAACACGAATCGTAGATTTGGCACTGATTGAGGCGGCCGCCAGATCGGACGATGAGAGAGATATTTTCTGATCTGTGACCTGGTTGAAATTTGTTTTTTGCAAAATCAGTAAAGCAGTTGAATTTGGATTTGAGACCAACGTCATTTCCGCACCCCAACTCCGCCGCCGTCGCTCATCAACGGCAAACCAAAGCGTTACCTTCACCTCATGCGAAATCTAAACGTAGTTTTTCTACCATTGATGGTATTTATAGTCAACTCTTGGTAAACATCCCGTCTACCGGCCGACCTATATCTTCAGCTCCATGAAGATGCTGAGCGGGTCCGGCTTGTAGGGTGGGAAGGGCTCGATATCCACGAAACCCGCCTTGCGATAAAGTCCGATGGCCTCCGGCTGGCTGATGCCGGTTTCCAGGCGAATCGCTTTCACGCCGTGCTGACGTCCAAGCTCTACCAGTGCCTCAAGCATGAGCTTGCCGATCTTCATCCCACGCGCCTGCGGGTCCACGAACATGCGCTTGATTTCCGCAGTCCCATCACCCTTTTCCACAAGTGCGCAACAGCCGACAATCTCGCCTTCGTTGCGGGCCACGAAGAACGAGACATTCGGCTGCTCCAAAGTTGCGATATCGACCAGATGGTTGCTTTCCGCGGGATAAAGCGATGCCGCGTAGGCATCGGACATCTCCAGAAGCCGGATTATTTCCGGCTGGCGTGGGCTTTCCAATGTGATGGAGACAGGCATTTTCAGTTCCATTATTTTGTGGGAAGGCGCTCATTCTGTCGCAATAAGACTGCAATTTCTCTAGATCATGCGCACAGATAAGACAATTTCTCTTCCAGGGGCAAAAGAGCGAAAATGAGAACTGCGCTTGTTTTGATGACTATTCTCGGCTGCGACGACAGCGCGACCGATTGCCAACATATTGCGACGCTGCAGCAGCGGTGGACCAGTATCGAACTATGCGATGCCGAATCGGAAAAGCAGCTCGGCAATTTCGCGAACGCCTCCTACCCGGTGGTGGTTGCGGTGTGCCAGACGCCCGATGCACCCGGAACCGAAACGGCCAACACCCAAGATCAGACGCCCGAAGCGCCAGCAACACCGCCCGCACTTGCGCAGCAGGAAGAGCAGACACTGACGCAGAGCGCCATCACCCGCGTCCGCAGGATTCTGCCGTCAACCGAGGGCGTAAAGGAAGTGCTGGGCAAGCCGGTACGCATGGTGGAAGATAGCTATTCCTGGATCGCCCGACGTTTCTCGAAATAAGCTTTACGCAGCTTCTGCGACGAGATCACCCAACGAGCGGGCGCGTTGTCTTTGCTGATTGATCCGCAGTCTTTCAACCATATGCAGCAACTCCCGCGTTGTCGGATCGGTTTCGACACCTGAAAATTTGGCGAGCAGGTCCGACGACAGGTCAGCGATCGGATTGGAATATGGTGTGACGACGATATCTCGCCAGAGCACCGTTGCTTCCATGAAGATATCGAGGATCGGCCCGGTAAGACCAATTGACAGGAAGAGTGCCTTCAGCGCGTGGTGCCTTCCAGTTGACAGAATGGAGCGGACCTGGCGGTTTGCAAGGCCAGAGAGGTTGGAAACAGCCAGAGCAAAGAATTCCAGCTTGCCGGAACACAGAACATTCATCAGGAAAGCAGGCGTCAACTCACCACGGTCGCGCAGTTGCTCCACGAGGCAAGGCAGGCTTTCTGCCTCCACATCGTCTGCCAGCGCTACGGTTACCGCTTCCGATGCCTCGCGGATGACGCTGGTGGCACGCGCCTGCGTCATGGTGTGGCGCACAAGGTTTGACGCAGCAAGGGCAGCGCCGATGTGCCCAACGATCATATAGCGGACATCCACCGGCAAGTCCTCGCGGCGCAGCAAGAGGTCACGGATTTCGGCGTCACCCGCATGTCTCTCTGCGATCCTGCGCAGGGTGAAAGGCGTCATGAAGGCGCTGCGATTTTCCAGAAGGACGGAAATCTCCAGTGCGTCGCCAATTTCTGCCATGGCAGCGCAGGCACCCGTTTCGAGCGCAGGGCGCGCGGCGATCATGGCGCGCGTAATCGTTGTGCCAGTCCCGATCAGATCTACAAGATCCGTCTCCCGCAAAACGGGGGAATGCACCAGCACGACGCAGGCAATTTCCGGCTGGTCCTGCGCAAGGGTGAAAAGAATCGGATGGGGCGCATCGGGCGAAAAGGCCAGCTTTTCGGCCAGGGCGAGCCGAACCTTGGGTGACGGGTCATCCAGCAGAAATGTCATGGCGTCGTAAGCGCTTGCCTGCCGATCCGTTGGCAAGGAAGATTCCAGATATGCTTGAGCAAGCGCAGTAGCCGCCTTGGAGCGATCATTTGCTCCAGCCTTGGAAGCCCAACGAAGAAATGCTTGTACTATCAACCTACGCCCCAACACCAGACAGCACCGACGATAAGCAGCAGTCCGTTCATCAGAAACGTTCACTGCCATCAGAGCTATAGAAGTAAGGGCAAATGGTTTACGTTTGGTTCACCATAAAATTTAACTGTTGCTAATGTCTCTTAGCGCGCACCGGGCCTCGTCAGCTGGAAGACCTCTGCGCCACCGTCGCAATAATCCCTGTAGCCCATGCGCGCTATCGGTCGGGCGATTGCCATATCGATCATCCCGTCCCTTATTACGGCCTCATCGATGTGAATGCCGACAACCTGGCCGAACACGACCCAGCTCTGCGCCTTCACCCCATCGACATCGACCGGCTGGATAATCTGCGTTACGCGGCATTCCAGCGCCGCATAGGCTTCCACGACAAAGGGTGCGTCAACGAGCTCGCCGGGCTTTGGCGTCAGCCCGGAAAGCTCAAATTCGTTTACGTCGTACGCAACAGGGGCAGACGAGGTATTCATCTGCTCAACCAGATGGCGGCTGACGAGATTTGCAGTGAAAACGCCACTTTCCTCGACATTGCGAACGCTATCCTTGTGGCCGCTGGAGGAAAACATCACCAGTTTGGGCGCGTCCGACACGGCATTGAAGAAGGAATAGGGCGCGAGATTGAGCGTGCCATCCCTGCCCTTCGATCCAATCCAGCCGATCGGCCGCGGCGCGACGATCGCCTTGAAGGGATCGTGCGGCAGGCCGTGAAGATTTTTGTCGGTGGCGTAAAACATCAGCTTTCACCAATCCATGTCACGACATCCGCAAGTTCCGGACGCGGACGCTCGACTGCAGGAAACGTCGTGGAACCGATAAACATCAGACCCGCAACCTTTTCGCCAGGCTGCACACCAAGTTCCGGCAGGAATGCTTCGTCATAGGACACCCATTCCGTCAGCCAGTTTGCGGCAAAACCGTTGGCGTTGGCCGCAAACAGCATGTTGAGGCACACGGCACCGGCAGACATGACCTGTTCCCATTCCGGAATTTTGGCATGGGGGGCAGCCGTGCTGACCACGGCGATGACGACGGGCGCACGGGTAAAGCGCGTGCGCTCGACCTCCTGATATTCGGCACCCAGGTCCGGCGTCTTTTCCAGCGCGCGCTTCAGAGCCGCTTCACCCAGACGCTTGCGCTCCTCTCCGCGATAGACGATGAAGCGCCATGGAGCGATCTTGCCGTGGTCGGGCACGCGAACCGTCAGACGCAGTATTTCCTCGATTTCGCGACGATCCGGGCCCGGCTCCGTCAATTGCAAAGCGGGCGTCGAGCGCCGAACATTCAGATAATCGATGAGAGTGATATTGTCTTTCATGTCAGAACCGTTCCATTGTCGTACAACTGAAATTAAGGGCCTTGAAATCGCCACGGCATTGCGTTTGAAGTGGTCCCAGAAAAACAAGAAGTCAATCCGGTTGAGAGAAATGACGTCCATCAAAAT
This sequence comes from Hyphomicrobiales bacterium, assembly GCA_900468285.1. GTDB lineage: Bacteria > Pseudomonadota > Alphaproteobacteria > Rhizobiales > Rhizobiaceae > Agrobacterium. The sequence goes on from UBTF01000012.1 coordinate 69,103, forward strand.
TGCGACCGGCCTCTGCGTCGCGCTGGTTTCCAGCCTTGCGCTGCACAATGTCGCCTTCTCTCAAGATGCTTTCAAGGACTTCAAGCAGTTGGGCGGCACGCCGAAGATGCCGAAGCTGAATGCCTTCAGCGCTCCAATTTCTCCGGCCCTGCAAGAAGACAAATCACGCGATGTGGTGATGGAAGCAAAGCTGACCAACGACGGCGAGCCGATGATGGAAGGGCTGGCCTGGCGGGTGTTCAGCCCCATCCCCGGCCCTGACGGCAAGCTTCCCATGCTCGCGAGTTCGGAGGGCGGTTCGGCAGAATTTCACCTGTCGCCCGGCGATTACTTCGTCAATGTCTCCTTCGGACGCGCGGGCGTGACCAAGAAGGTCAGCGTGCCAACCAGCGGCAAGATCGACAAACAGGTTCTCATACTCGATGCAGGCGGCTTCGTGTTGAACGCGGTTGTCGGGACCGATAAGCGCATTTCTCCTAACCAGCTAAAATTCTCCGTCTATTCATCCGACACGCAGGAAGATGGTGAGCGGCGTCTCGTGATGTCCGACGTCAAACCCAATACCGTCATCCGCCTTAACGCCGGAACCTATCATGTCGTCTCGGAATATGGCGGCATCAATGCCGTTGTGCGCGCCGACATTCAGGTCGAAGCGGGCAAGCTGACGGAAGCCACACTACAGCACCATGCTGCGCAGGTGACGCTGAAACTCGTTTCCGAACATGGCGGCGAAGCCATTGCCGATACTGCATGGTCGGTCCTGACCGGCTCCGGCGACATCGTCAACGAAAGCGTCAGCGCCTTTTCCACCATGGTGCTTGCCGACGGCGAATACACCGCCATCGCCCGCAATAAGGAAAAGGTCTACCAGCGCAACTTCAGGGTGGCTGGTGGACAGGACTCGGATGTCGAAGTCCTGATGAAGGACCAGGCCCCGGACGAGACAACTGGCGATTTTGAGTAGGCTTAGGTGAAAACGTCAGCAAATCAAGAGATGACGTGGATGCGTGACGCTCGAATAATCCGCGTGCCAATAGTGCGGGTCGTCGCATAGCGAAAACAGGGCGTCTTTCGACGCGTATCTGTCATCAAACCTATCCCGCATCGTGACATGGACAGACCCGTTGTCGGGATAGTCCTTGCCCACATCGGCGATCTTGTTTCCGCGCTGAAGCTCGGCAGCGACTATGTTTCTTAGCGGGATGACCAGATCCGCCAGCAGTGACTGCATTCTCAGGAAATCTCTCTCATTCCTGATGTGGGAAAAGCTCTTCTCGGTGAACATCGAGTCCTGCTCTCATTTTTAAGACGTATGACATGAAAACGGCGCCCTTGAGCGCCGTTTCCTATCTTCTGCTTATGCCGCTTTGGCAGCCTTAGCAGCCCGCTTGCGCTTCACGTCCGGTGGTGTCGCTTCATCCACGAGGTTCGCAATCGCTTCGTCCAGCGTGTAGGACGTCTGGGCCTGCGAGCCGAGGCGGCGGATGTTGACGGTGCGTTCTTCCGCTTCCTTTTTGCCGCAGACGATGATGACGGGCACCTTGCTGACGGAGTGCTCGCGGACCTTGTAATTGATCTTCTCGTTGCGGAAATCCGTATCGACGGTCAGACCTGCATCGCGCAGGGCTTCTGCAACTTCGCGGCCGTAATCATCCGCATCGGAGGTGATCGTGGCGACCACGACCTGCTGCGGCGCGAACCACAGCGGCATGTGACCGGCGAAGTTCTCGATGAGGATGCCGAGGAACCGCTCCATCGAGCCGCAGATTGCGCGGTGGATCATGACCGGCTGGCGCTTTTCCGAGGCCTGATCGATGTAGAAGGCACCGAAGCGCTCTGGCAGGTTGAAGTCAACCTGCGTGGTGCCGCACTGCCATTCGCGACCGATGGCGTCCTTCAGCGTGTATTCGAACTTCGGACCGTAGAACGCGCCCTCACCCGGCAGAATGTCCGTCTTGATGCGTCCGCCGGACTGCTCTTCGATGGATTTGAGAACATCCGTCATGACGCTTTCGGCGCGATCCCAGACCTCGTCGGAACCAACGCGCTTTTCAGGCCGTGTCGACAGCTTGACCACGATTTCTTCGAAGCCGAAGTCCTTGTAAACGGACAGGATAAGATCGTTGATACGCAGACACTCCGCTGCCATCTGCTCTTCCGTGCAGAAGACATGCGCATCGTCCTGCGTGAAACCGCGAACGCGCATCAGACCATGCAAGGCACCAGATGCTTCATAGCGGTGGACGTTTCCAAATTCCGCAAGGCGAACAGGGAGTTCGCGGTAAGACTTCAAGCCATGCTTGAAGATCTGAACGTGGCCTGGGCAGTTCATTGGCTTCAGCGCAAAGATGCGGTTATCGGCTTCCTCATCCTTTGGATGGGTGAAGGCATAGGCCGATTTCACGGCGAACATGTTTTCCTGATACCAGCCCCAGTGGCCTGAAGTTTCCCACAGGGAAGCGTCCAGCACCTGCGGCGCGTTGACTTCCTGATAGGTGCCTTCGAGATTGCGGCGCATATAGGCCGTCAAAGTCTGGAACATGCGCCAACCCTTGCCGTGCCAGAAAACGACGCCCGGACCTTCTTCCTGGAAATGGAACAGGTCCATTTCGCGGCCCAGCTTCCGGTGATCGCGCTTCTCCGCTTCCGCCAGAATGTGGAGATACTGGTCCAGCTCTTCCTGCGTAGCCCAGGCAGTGCCGTAGATACGCGTCAGCATCGGGTTGTTGCTGTCCCCACGCCAATAGGCGCCGGCAACCTTCATCAGCTTGAAGGCGGTGCCGATCTGTCCTGTGTTGGCCATGTGTGGACCACGGCAAAGGTCGAACCAGTCGCCCTGATAATAGATCTTGAGGTCCTGCCCCTCGGGAATCGCATCCACAAGCTCAACCTTGTAGCTCTCACCCTTGGCCGCGAAGACTTCCCTGGCCTTTTCGCGGCTCCAGATTTCCCGCGTAAACGGCTTGGAGCGGCCGATGATTTCCTTCATCTTCTTTTCGATCTTCGGCAGATCTTCCGGTGTGAAGGGCTCATTCTTGGCAAAGTCGTAGTAGAAGCCGTTCTCGATGACAGGGCCGATGGTGACCTGCGTGCCGGGCCACAGTTCCTGAACCGCTTCGGCCATCACGTGAGCGGCATCGTGGCGGATCAGTTCCAGAGCGCGCTTGTCGTCACGGGTGACGATCTCGATCTTGCCGTCAGCGATGGTATCGGAAAGGTCGCGCAAGGTGCCATCCAGCGCAATCGCGACGGCCTTCTTTGCAAGCGACTTGGAAATGGATTCGGCGACATCGCGACCGGTCGTGCCGACCGGGTACTGGCGAACGGAACCATCTGGGAATGTGAGGGAAACGGCTTCTGACATTGAAATCTCCTGTCCAGTCCCGCCAACGAATGCGGGTGGTGATGTTGACCGGCTACACCGGAAAGTGAACGCGCGGGTGATAAAGCGGAATGACCATTGAGTAAAGAATTTTAAGACAGCACCGGCAACTGCCAGAACTCACCAGCCTCTGCGGGCAGTTTCGCAAGCGCACGGCCAAAGACTTCAGGATCGAGGCTGCGGCGCAATGCCTCGCCGACGTCGCGAATGGCCGAATCGGTCGAGAGGTTGTGATTGTGGCGCAACGCCCGCACCTCTGCCATCATCTCGGCTTCGGTACTGAATTCTCGCTTTTCTTCATTCGTATCCCAATCGCTGACAAAAATCGCGCGAAGAACAGGCGGCAGAGCATTTGCAAAGGAGATTGCCTGCTGGACTGTCAACCGGCGGCGAAACACCTGAAAAACGGCTTGAAGCATAGTGTACGCCTGATGCGACGTTCGCAGCATCGAGACCTCTTTCAATTCTTCCATGAAACGGTCGAAATCCACCGATGCCTGACGATATTCCATGGGCATGGGCATAGCGGTCACTCTCCCCTGTTGAATACCTTTCGCGCCTGCTTCCAATAGGACCAGGGGGCCCACCAGACACAGCTATCGTCCAGTCTTTCCGCAACCGGGTCAAGACCGCTGGTGCCGCCGGGCCCGCAACGCGCGACACGAAACAGCGTCAACCAGCCGCCGGCCCAGAAACCATGCCGCGCGATAGCCTCATAGCCATATTCAGAGCAAGTCGGGATATGTCGGCAGGAATTGCCGATGAAGCCGGAAAATACCAACTGATAGAAACGGATTAAACCCATTCCCAGCAGCCGACCCGGAGTCTTTGGAAAATGCCCTGACCAGTTACGGGGCCGGCTGCCCTGCCCGCCTGTTGGTCCGTCGTGTTGGCAGTTCGGATCGCTGCACACAGGTTAAGCCGGAAGGCGTTGTTCGGCTTCGATCTGGTCCAGACAGTCACAGATCGCGTCGAAAGTCAGCATGGTTGAGGCGTGCCGCGCCTTGTAATCCTTGACCGGTTTCAAAACGCGCATGTCGAGGAACCGGCCATCCGGGCCCTCGCCATCAGCAGTCAACATGGCAAGCATATCGCTGCGCGCCTGGCGAAGTTCTTCGCTGGTGGCACCGATCACATGGTGGGCCATGATGGACGACGAAGCCTGCCCAAGCGCGCAAGCCTTCACCTCGTGCGAGAAATCCGACACCCTGCCATCGCGAAGCTTGATATAAACCTTGACCTTGGAGCCGCAGAGTTTGGAATGTTTCTGCGCGCTGGCATCCGCATCCGGCATGGCGCCTGTCAGCGGAATGTTGCCCGCGAATTCCAGAATACGATTGTTGTAAATGTCTTCCATTGGCTCGTCCATTCGCGCAGCCTGCCGGTCCGAAAGGCTGCATTGCATTTGGCGGGGGTTCTCTGCTTGATCTCTTCATTATATGTTATGCGGCGGTGGCGTCATCAAGGTGGGTTCATTTTAATGGTTCAGATACCGAAAAAATGACGACAGGCTTGCCAAATTGCCCGAAAACAACCAGATAGCAGGCGCGGCATATTGAATTTTAGCCGTAACCCATGTTCAGGTGCGGCCTTGAACCGCATCGGGAGACCAAGAAATGGATGCAATCGTGAAGAATTTCCCCGGTGCTGGCACCCAGAACGGCGCCGCAAACCCTCGTCCAACGCAGGCGGAAGCTGAAGAAGCTGTACGCATTTTGCTTCGCTGGGCGGGTGACAACCCGGACCGCGAAGGTCTGCTCGATACGCCAAAACGGGTCGCAAAATCTTACCGCGAGCTCTTCAGTGGTTATGAGCTCGACGCAAACGATGTTCTTGGAACCACATTCGAAGAAGTCGGCGGTTACGACGACATCATTCTGGTGCGCGACATCCCCTTCTATTCCCATTGCGAACATCACATGGTTCCAATCACTGGCAAGGCGCATGTCGCATATCTCCCAGCGGGCCGCGTCCTCGGTCTTTCCAAGATCGCGCGTGTCGTGGAAATCTACGGTCGTCGTCTGCAGACCCAGGAAACAATGACAGCGCAGATCGCTCAGGCTATCGACAGCAAGCTCAAGCCTCGCGGCGTGGCTGTCATGATCGACGCAGAGCATATGTGCATGTCCATGCGCGGTGTCCAGAAGCAGGGTTCCACCACGCTGACAACAAGCTTCTCCGGCACATTCAAGACCGAACCCGCCCAGCAGGCACGGTTCATGTCCATGGTCTACAATCGCTAAGGTCAAGACCGGTCTCACAGGGCGGCGCTAGCCGCCCTTTTGCTTTGGCCACATCATATATTCCCTTTCATACGAGAGGTCTCATGTCTTCGACATTCCCGCCCGCGCCTTCGGACAAGAAAGAGCTTGAGGCTTCCGGTCTCTTTACGCCAAAATTCGATGCCCACGGCCTTGTGACCGCAGTCGTCACCGACATCAAGGATGGCGAACTCTTGATGGTGGCGCATATGAATGCGCAGGCACTGACGCTGACGCTCGAGACAGGGATTGCGCATTATTACAGCCGCTCGCGCGACAAGATCTGGAAGAAGGGTGAGACGTCCGGCAATCTCCAGACCGTTCAGGAAATACGCGTGGATTGCGATCAGGACGCCATCTGGCTCAAGGTGTCGGTTGCGGGCCATGACGCAACATGCCACACCGGTCGTCGCTCCTGCTTCTATCGCACGGTTTCGCTGCAAGACGGCAAAGCGGTAACGACCATTACCGACGACACGCGCCACTTCGACCCTGAAGAAACCTACGGCGGCCAGCCCGGCAAAGAGTAAACGAGACCGGCGATCTTTTCGGTTTTTTATCATTTTGCTACGAATATGACAGATGTCAGGAGGTCTGCGGACGTCCGTGATGTGCGCATGTCTGCGCAAGCTGGCAAGCGCCTTGTCGCTGTCCGCACGGTTATTGGGAGCAAAATATGTTGGGTTGGGGAATGAACCGCGAAAACGCGGCGGGCGCAACGTCCCCGGAGAAAGCCATCGATCAGGCACCCTCCTCCATGCCCCCAATCGCATCCAACCGAATTGCACTTGCCCTCGGTGGCGGCGCGGCACGAGGATGGGCTCATATCGGCGTCTTGCGTGCTTTGGATGAGGCAGGTGTCAAGATCGGCATGATTGCGGGCACATCCATCGGTGCGCTTGTGGGCGGGTGCTATCTTGCAGGAAAGCTGGACGAACTCGAGGACTTTGCCCGATCTCTGACCATGCGCCGCATAGCAGGGCTTCTCGATCTCACCATCGGCGGCGGCGGCCTTTTTGGCGGAATGCGTCTGACCAAGCGGATGCAGGAACATCTCGTTGGCCTCAACATTGAAGATCTGGAGCATCCATTCATCGCGGTCGCCACCGAACTGAAAACCGGGCACGAAGTCTGGGTGCACCAGGGCGATCTGATAACCGCCCTTCGTTCTTCCTACGCGCTGCCCGGCATTTTTGAACCGGTCCGTTGCAATGGCCGCACGCTGATTGATGGCGCGCTGGTCAACCCGGTGCCGGTTTCCGTCTGCCGTGCCTATGAGCAGGCTTTGGTGGTGGCGGTAAACCTCAATTACGATATCTTTGGTCGCTCAGCCGTCGTCAAACACGCTGCTGGCGCTGCGACGCCCTCATCCGAAGCCGCTGGCAAACCGGCTGCGGATCCATCCTCAAGGGTCGGGCTTCCCGGCGTCATGGTGCAGGCGTTCAACATCATTCAGGACCGCATTTCCCGCTCGCGTCTTGCCGGAGACCCGCCTGATCTGACCCTTCACCCCCGCATCAATCATATCGGCCTTTCCGAATTCCATCGGGCAGCTGAATCCATTGAGCGCGGCTATGAAGAGGCCAGATCCAGAATTCCCGAACTGCAACGGATGCAGCAGGTCTTCCAGCCGACGTGACGCGATCGATCATCGGAAGCCCGCACCAGGCGCACTTCCGAGTGACGTACCAATGCGTCTTTTGGTTACCCGGTGATATAGGATTTGATGTGTTCGGCTTCCGCCTCGATCTCACCTATTCTTGCCTTCACCACATCGCCAATGGAAATGATGCCGACAAGGCGGCCATTGGCTTCAACCGGCAAATGGCGAAACCGGCCACCGGTCATAAGCTCCATGAGATCGTCCGTGCTTGATCCCTCGTGACAGCGGGTCACATTCCTTGTCATCACATCCGCAAGCTTGGCCTGCAGGGCGGCGGAGGACTGGGTTGCGATGGCTCTTACAAGATCGCGTTCTGTAAAGATGCCGAGAATGGCACCGTCCTGATCGGTCACGACAACCGCGCCAATGCGGTGCTCATGCAAGGTTGCGGCCGCATCTCCCACCGACATATCCGGCCCGACAGTCACGACGTCGCGGCCTTTGAGGTCGAGAAGTTCCTTCACAAAAATCGGCATGGTTCCTCCTGTCATTGTGTACGAGACCGTGCGTCGCGTCTCCTCCACAAACGCACGATCATACGACAGGGCAATGGTGCGCCAGCGTTACCGGGATTGCAATATGTTTCCCGGCAGCGTCCAGACTTCAATCGATTGAGTGGTTTTGCTGCCGGTCCGCGTGGCTTCTGGCACTGCGGTCAAACAGGGCGAAGAACAGGAACCCCAGCATGAAACCGAAGATGTGGGCGTCCCAGGCCACCTCTCCCCCCACGTCTCCAAATAGCGGTATGCCAACCGCGATGAGAACATTTCCTAGCAGCCACATGAGTGTGAAAATCAGGACGGTGCGGTTGGAAAGTGCCTGCAGGATGCTTTGCCGCGGCAGAAGGTGCCCGATTGACGGATGGTAACGACCGCCCCGTGCAGGAAAAACAAACCGGCAGGCTGCGCCCATGAGGGCCGAAACAACGCCTGACGCACCAATCAATACAGTCTCGTCGCCCCAGTGCAGCCAGGCATGGCCAAATGCAGAAACGGCAGCGGATACGCACCACAGCAGAATGAAACGCAACGTCCCAATCCGACGCAGCACTGGCGCTCCGAACGCCATCAACCAGAGCCCGTTGAACAGGATGTGCTCGATACCGCCATGGAGAAATGAATAGGTTACGGGTGTCCACAGCCACTCCAGTCCTTGCTGTGAAAACGGGATGGCATAGCGCAGCGGTATGAAGCCGAAAGTGAAAAGGAAATAGCCATAGCTTTCGTCCAAAAGCAGATATGTCGCGATCAGATGGACGGCAACCATAATGGCGAGAATGGCGACAAGAGCTCCGGGAAGGTTGAATACCGGCGTTTTCGGTGGTGCGGCAGGCGATGTGTTTTCGCCGTGTCCCGGTATGTCGCCTTCGTCATGGGCCATGAGCCAGTATTCCTTCGCGTCGCAAGATAAATGTTTCCGCTGAGCAATATAGTAACGGACCCTTAAAAAGAAGCACCGTGCAAACGGACATTTCGACCCAATGTCATAGGACGACGATGTGTGCGAGCGACGCGTGGCATGGAAATCGCTTGTATGAGAGCGAACACCGAAGCCGGGTCGAAATCTGTATCAGAACGATACGGGTGCAGGACGACACACCATTTGCCCAGCAGCAGATTCAGCATTCGGAAACCACAGATGCAAACTGACGATGGCGTCTAGATAGAGCCAAGAGCCTTTCGAGGAGGCGATGCTATGAGGACGAAGAGCGGCAGGGAGATTTTCTCCTATTGGAATGATCGGCGCGGGAGCCGCACGGCACCAGCACGCGCCGATATCGATCCGTCTGCCATGCGTCACCTTCTTCCAGACCTTTTCGTTCTCGCGCAAATGGACGACGATTCTCTCGTCTTCCGCCTGACGGGTACGCGTCTTTACAATCTCTTCCACCGCGATCTGCGCGACAACGCTTTCAACGCGCTGTGGCAGGAGGATTCCGCCGGTTACGCCTGTCGCATTGCTCAAGGCGTGATGGAACGCATGCGACCTGTCCTGTTCGAAATCCAGGCAGAAAGCGCAACTGGGCAGGCATCCCAGGAGTTTGAGATGCTGCTCCTTCCCCTGGCAGCACAACCTGACTCGGCACAAAGACTGCTAGGAGCTTTGGTTTCGAACCAGCCTCTTCAGGATTTTGGACAGCCATTTGCCCCCTTGACCCTCCGGTCAAGCAGGCTGCTTGAAGTTCCCGTGACACACTCATTCTTCGTGCCGCCTATGAGTCTATGGACAAAAGACCGCACCGTCCCATTTTGGGAAAGAGGATGATTATGGGCGCTTTGTGCCGGAACGGGTTGTTAACTCGCCCCCTGTAAAGAGTAGGCATCATCACTCTTTATTGTACCGCCAATGTTCTCATCCCGATCAAACACCGTCGCCTTTGCCACTCGTCACGTGGAAGCGCCCACCGCAGAGGTTCTGCCCGTGCCGCTGACAGGCAGGCTGATGGTGCCTTCGCAGGACGAGTTTGATTGCGTCGCACATGATATGACCGCGGAAAAGGCTCGAATCTCGTGCTTCGTGCGCCCGGCAAATGGTGACCGCATCATCGCTTATCTACAGCACATTGGTCGCGTTGAAGGTATTGTAAAGTCACTTACACCAGACGGCTTTGTCATTGCTATCAGCGCGACTGAGCGCAAGCGTGAAAAACTGGCTGCACAGCTTGCCTGGATTGCCAAGCGCCACGCACTCGGACTGCCGGAAGATCGTCGCCATGACCGTTTGACACCGCGCAATCCTCGCGCGGACCTGATGCTGAGCGATGGAAACATTGCGCCATGTCGCATCATCGACCTTTCGCTTTCCGGCGCCGCTGTCGAAATCGACATACGCCCTGCGCTTGGAAGCAATGTGCGCCTTGGCAATATGGCCGGTCGCATTGTGCGCCACTTCATGGAAGGTGTGGCCATCGAATTCGATGCCGTCCAATCGCGCGACGCCCTCATCGAGTTTCTCTGAACTTTTCAGCTTCGGAAAGAATACGAACACCGGCCGCGCCCACGCGCAGCCGGTTTTTTTATGATTCCAACGACACCAGATGGCGCATTGAACGCCACCACAGCCGTTTCTGAACGCTGTAAAACCGTACCATTTTGGGAAACTCAAAAAATTTTAGAAAATCTGCGTGAAAAATGCGGGAATTCGATCCACATTCCGACAACCAAAAGTCGATTTTTGCGTGGAATTTTCTCGGCGGCAACCACACGACGTACATATTTCGATCGCAAGTATAGTAAAGCAACCTTAAAGATGGCAAATATTTGCATCCGCAATGCCTCCGCATTAACAAATATGCGTATATTATCTTTATTTATCAGATACTTAATCCGATTTACCATTCAAAAAATGAAGGCAAAAGATAAAATGTCACTTAAATTTTATGAAAATACAAATCAAAACAAACTCAAATAAATCGAAGTTTTTCCTAAATTTAAGCTCGAATTCTAGCGCCGATGTTTTCTGACGCTAAAAATATTCAAGGCAATATTCTCCTCACAACGGGGAGAAAAGAAGATGAAAAACATCAGCCGTTTTGGTTTTATGATTGCAGCAATGATCGCCGGTGCATTTGCGGGCCAAGCAGAAGCATCACCAGCAGCAGCAATGCGTGTCATGGGCAAAGCCAATCCGCCGATTGGTCACTATGAATTTTGCCAGACCTATCAGAGCGAATGCCAGGCGACATCCGGCGACAGAGGACCACTGCGTCTGACTGAGGAGACGTGGAAGACGATTCTCGATGTGAACTATACCGTCAACACCACGGTCACGCCGATGACAGACATGGAGATCTACGGCGTTGAGGAACGCTGGGCATATCCGACCACCGTCGGCGATTGTGAAGATTATGTTTTGCTCAAGCGCAAAATGCTCATGAACAAGGGTATCGCGCCCTCCGACCTGCTGATCACCGTGGTTCTGCAGCCTAACGGTTCCGGTCATGCGGTATTGACGGTGCGGACCGATCGCGGCGACTTCATTCTCGATAACCTGCGCAACAAGGTGATGGAATGGTCGGAGACTGAATACACCTACCTCAAGCGCCAGGACAGCACGAACCCTGGTCGCTGGGTCAAGGTTCAGGATGGCCGTAACGTGAACGCGGTCGCAGGCATCAAGGGGTAAGGACAGCGGAGCGAAACGTTGTCAGCCCGTTGCAAGTTATGGCTGGTCAGGGCACCCCGTCCCGGATTGACCGTGCCAAAGGGCCGGTTTCGTTGCCCCGGAACCGGCCCTTTTTTTTGGGAGCTACAATAGCCCGAGTTCCGCCAGTTCCCGTCTAAGATCGGCAGGCATGTCTTCGCCAACCGACTGTCCGCCAAGATCCCGCGGAGCCTCCTCTGCATTGAGATATCGCCACCCCTGAAAAGGACGCTTCGGTGCTGGCGAGGTCTCAATGACTTCCGGCCCCAGAACGAGATCGCAACGACTGATGCCATCCTCACCCTTGAACTGGCGGATATCGAGAAGCGTCTGCCGGGCCTGAACCTGGCCCTTGATGACCCAATAAAGAGAGCCGCCGTCGAGCAGTTCCTCGGTCCGCTTGGGAAACATGCGTGTTGTGTGAACGCTGTGCGGCTCCAGGCCGGCTGCAATCGCAGTCAGGCAACGGTGTGAGACCCACTCGCGCAGATCCTCGATCGAATCCGCGCCGACGCACAGCTTTATGAGATGAAGAGCCATGGCTCTATCAAGGCTGTTTTAGCACTTGCGTCAAGCGTTGGCAGGTTGTGCCCGTCAACACTCCACCACATTCACGGCCAGGCCGCCGGTCGATGTTTCCTTGTATTTCTCGCTCATGTCGTTGCCGGTCTGGCGCATGGTTTCAATGCAGGCATCGAGCGGCACGAAATGCTCTCCATCGCCCTTCAAAGCCAGTGACGCCGCCGTGACCGCCTTGACCGCACCAAGTGCATTCCGCTCGATGCAGGGAACCTGCACCAGCCCGGCAATCGGGTCGCAGGTCATGCCAAGGTGATGCTCGAGCGCAATTTCTGCTGCATTTTCAACCTGCGCCGGAGAGCCGCCCATGACAGCGGCAAGACCGGCTGCCGCCATGGCAGCGGCGGAGCCCACCTCACCCTGACAGCCGACTTCCGCGCCGGAGATGGATGCATTGTGCTTGATGATCCCGCCAATAGCGGCGGCGGTCAGCAGGAAATCCCTGATGTCTTCCACCGTCGCATCTTCATGAAAATGGCGGAAATAGCGCACGGTGGCAGGCACCACGCCCGCAGCGCCATTGGTTGGAGCTGTCACGACGCGTCCTCCTGAGGCATTCTCCTCATTGACGGCCATGGCGTAAACGCTCAGCCAGTCGTTGGCCAGCACCGGGTTGAGGCGATTGCTGCGCCATTCGGCGTTCAGCTTGTCATGGATGGAACGGGCGCGACGCTTGACCTTCAGGCCGCCGGGCATGATGCCTTCGCCTTTCAGGCCGCGTTCTATACAGCCGTTCATTGCGTCCCAGATCTGATCCAGTCGCTCGTCCAGCTCCTGTCGCGTCATAACAGTCTCTTCATTGGCGCGCTTCATCTGGGCGATGGTTCGCCCGGAACTGTTGGCCATTTCAAGCATCTGCCTCGCCGTCGCGAAGGGATAGGGAACCTTGGGTCCGTTATCCACAGTCTTGCCGCGCTGGCGCATTGCCTCAAGTTCTGTATCGGTAACAACAAATCCGCCGCCGACCGAATAGTAAATCCTCTTCAGCAGCATCCGGCCCTGAGTGTCATAGGCTGAAAACGTCATGCCATTGGCATGGCCTGGCAAAGGGTTCTTCTTGTCGAAAACCAGATCTTCCGCCGGGCGGAAGACATAGGTCGGGTGGCCTGCAGGCGTCACGCGGCCCTGCGTTTCGACTTCCAGCACAAGACGGTCCATTGCATCGGGATCGACAAGATCCGGACGCTCGCCGGTCAAGCCAAGAATGACGGCACGGCCGGACCCATGACCAATGCCGGTAAAGGCGAGCGACCCATGCAGGCTGACCTTGATGGCCGATACAGTCGCGCCCGCCGGTCGGGGCCACTCGTCCGACAATATCGTGTCAAGAAACCGGTTCGCCGCCGACATGGGTCCCATCGTATGCGAACTGGAAGGTCCGATACCGATCTTGAAAACGTCGAATACCGAAAGAAACATATGCGTCCTGCCCTATAAATAGACTTATTACGCCAGTTTATCTCAACCACCGGAATGCGCCACACCTAATATGGGCACGAGATAGGCAGGCTGCGACATCCAGCGAAAACGAAAACAGCACGGTTCCTGTAGAGAAACCGTGCTGCCATATCTAAAACTTTTAACGGAGATTGTTACGGGCTACCAAAAATGTAGGTCAAAGCGAGGAAAGCGGCAAAGCCTGCGAGTGCGCGTAGTGTGACAGCCCAGCAGGATTTCTGTGCAGTTTCTTCCATGATTACTCCAACGTGTTCACTCTCCAGACCGCTCTTCCGTCGGCCCAGTGGTGAACCATTTATTAAAATCTTGTGACGAACGCAAATGCAAAAAACGGCTAAAGCAAGGCGCATTCGGCGAGCTGCTATTCACTGGCTGCATAGGTTTAATAAAAAACAATTTCTTAGTGACCCACTTCGACACAGCCCTAGAGCCGCTCCGTCTCAATTTAGACCAAAGTGTAAATTCCGGTTGGAAACTGTTCATCATCAAAGCGGGAGATGTGTATAAGGCCGCGCATTTTTGGCCTTTTACACATTTGAGTTGTTCACAGTCTTGAAGACATGTTTGATCTGGATTATCGGGCAAAAATCAACAAGCAAAGCGGTGAGAAACATGCAGGCAAACGCGTCATCTTTTCCTGATCGCGATACGGTCGCAGCCAAGATCGCATCCATGAGCGCCGAGGATCAGTCCTGGCTGAAACTTCTTCTGGAAAATGCCCTTCAGGAAGAAAACCTGTTGGAAGGTCTTCATATTTTTCTCGATCAGCAATCGCAGGCCCGGTTTCTGAACTCATTGAAACTGGAAAAGTGCGGCGAGTGGTTTGGCGAGAACGCCCCTGCCCGGATGCAGATCCGTCTGCATGAGGTGTCTAAAAGCAGCCAACATGCTGCCTATACCGCATTTCGTGCGGGGCTTTCGAAATCCCGCGGGCTGGAAAAAGCCTATCCGAAGGCGCCTATCTGACGCTTTCTAGAGTCAATCCGGCACGTTCTCGACAACCGCGATAATGGGCCCCATGGGGTGCCAGCTATCGCGGCGGTTGGCGCCGGGTATGTGGACGCTGGAAATACTGCCGTCCAGATAAAGTGCGTTTGCGGTCGCAAGCCGGTCGCGAAACAACGTTGCAAAATCGTAGAAACGCACTGGATTTTCCGAAATTGCGAAGTGCACGATGCCGTCGGCGGAAACGCCCACGCCGTTGCGCGTGTTCAGGCTGTCGCTTTGCGGCAGAAACCGCGGATGAAGTTGCCCGTCGATGACCAGCATCGGGCCTGATTGCGTTGCGACATCAGGTTTGAGATTGGCGTTGAGATAAGCACTTGTTTCCAGCACGCCTGCCCTGTCGCCCTCTATAAAGAAGACGCCGTTCGGCTGCATATGAAAATTGCCCCAGCCGCCGGAGGTGCTGATCGGTGTTTTTTCGACACCGTTTTCGATGTGCAGGCCAACAGGCGATAAATCGCGGTGGTACATTCCGGCATTCATGGCAAAGGTTACAAAGCTGTGCTGACGCCAAAGTGCGGAGGAAAGCGCCTCGAACGCCCCATAAGGCTTTCCAGCGATGGCATCCCATTGATAGAGTCTTATCTTTACTTTTGCGGGATCGAAGCTGCACACGGTGTAGCGGCCTCCCATATGCTCGATTGACTGGCAGTCGCTGGGAAGTTGAGAGGCATTGGCCGCAGACGAAAGCAGCATTGGCAGCAGGTAGCGAAAGAATCTCTTGATCATGGCTCGCGGTGACGGCTGGTGTGAGGCGCCTTGCCTCCTAACCTGAGAAACAAAGCTGGAATACGGCGGCGCGGGCAAGGTGATGCGTTTCCTCTGCCACTCCACTGACAATATCGTGACGCGCAAAAAAGCCGGCGAGAGCGTCGCCGGCTCTAAAGAAAGTAGTGGAATCGATTAACGACGGGCCGCGCGGTCGACGGTGCGTCCAGCAGCCTGCGTACCATCCACAGTGCCTGCAACATCCTGGCCTACGCCGCGGATCGTATTGCCGCAGGAGCTAAGGGAAACAAGAGTAACGAAAACGGCTGCAATGGTTGCGAAGAAACGTGTCGACATGCGTGGAAACTCCCCTTGTGTCTGCGCACTCGCGGCAGACGATGATCTGGATTGCGCGCAGATAACGCACGAAATCGAGAGCGGTTCCGCAACGCTGTCGAAATAACACGCGTTGATTAAACCGGGAGAGCAACATCCCTGAACGCATTGCGGATGCTGTCTGCGACGGCCTGGACCGGACGCGTTGGGTTATCCGCGAGGATGAGGCGGATATCGAAACAGCCAAGCTCCGGCAAGCCATCCTTTTCGCTCAGAATGACCATGTCGTCTTGTACGTAGGAGCGCGGAAGCGGGGCGATGGCCAGATCTGCTTCGATAGCGGCCTTTTGCGCCATGGTGTGGGCACTTAGATATGCAACACGGTAACGCCGGTTTTCCTTCTCAAGTGAGTTGATGGCCTCTGAGCGCCAGATGCATCCATCCTCCCAGATAGAGATGGGCAAGGGATCACGCAGATGCGCGGTGCCGCATCTGGCACCCGTCCAAACCAGTCGCTCCCGCATCAGAACCTCGCCCGTATCGCGCATCGGAAGCGACGCGCAGTTGACCAAGGCGAGGTCGAGCCTGTGTTCATCCATACGGCGATAAAGCTGCGAGCTGGCATCGATCGTCACATCCACCATAATGGCCGGAAAGGCTTCCGCAAAGCGTTTGAGAATGCCGGGCAATAGTCCCCGCTCCCCAATATCTTCCGGCGCGCCCAGCCGCACGACACCCGTAAGTTCAGGCATGACGAAGCGCGAAACGGCTTCGTTGGAAAGAGCGATCATGCGGCGCGCGTAGGTTAGCAGTGTCTCTCCATGCGCCGTCAGCGTGACGGACCGCGCATCGCGCAGGAAGAGCGTCGTCTTCAACTGCTCTTCCAGCTTCTTGATCTGCATTGACACCGCTGAAGGCGTTCTAAAGACGACCTCTGCAGCGGTAGAAAAATTCCCGGTTTCTGCAATCGCGACAAAGGTGCGCAAGATATCGTTGTCGAGAAGAGGCAGCGGCTGCCTGAAGGAAATTGTCATGGCGAATGCCTTCAATTTTTCTGATCAATACATCGATATCATTTCGTTTGATTGAATGTCAACAATGCTCGATCCTCTAAAGCTAGACAGAGAATGCGTCGAAGAAACCATCAAAATTCATCATGAATGACATCAAAACCATTCGATTGATTGATGCCCCACTCGAGCGCATATCTTGATTGTCAGAAAGCACAGATGCAGATGAAAGGAGTATCGAAATGACCGTTATCATAACCCATGGCAGACGCCCGAGGAGGGACCTGCTGCATACCGATAGGCTCGTCGGGCTCTGGAGAGCTGTCAATACAGCTTGGGCTCGCAGACAGACAATGCGTGCACTTGAAGCGCTTCCGCCAGAAACATTGAAGGATATTGGATGGCCGACAACGGACAAGAAAGCAACGCGTATTGTTCGCTGAAAAACACGGCGAAACGCCTTAAATAGAAAGCCCGCCAGATATGTCATGGCGGGCTTTTTCTTGCGCTGCGGAACCAATGACCGGCCACCACATTTCCCCCTGCCCCAATCAAGCACGAGGATATCAATGGCCCAGTTCGGTTCCACAATTTTACCCGGCGACTTTACTCGCCTTGGCGCCAATTTCGATGGTGACGGCGTCAATTTTGCAATCTTCAGCGCCCATGCCGAACGTATTGAATTGTGCCTCTTCGATGAGAGCGGCAAAACCGAAATCGAACGCATCACCCTGCCCGAATTCACCAATGAAATCTGGCACGGCTATATTCCCGGTCTGAAGCCCGGCGCGCTCTACGGTTACCGTGTACATGGGCCCTACGATCCCGAAAACGGCCACCGCTTTAACCCGAACAAGCTGCTTGTTGACCCTTATGCGCGCGAACTCGTCGGTGATATCGACTGGGGCACGGAGCAATTCGGCTACAAGCTGGATGCCGAAGAAAAAGATCTCTCCTTCGATGAGAGTGACAGCGCCTCCAAAATGCCGAAATGCCGTGTGGTTGATCCCTCGGCCTATGATTGGGCCGGAGATAGCAAGCCGAACGTCCCGTGGTCCAAGACGATCTTTTACGAGACACACGTCAAGGGTTTCACGCAGCTGCACCCGAAGATTTCCGAACAGCTTCGCGGTACCTATGAGGGTTTGGGCGACAAGGAAATTGTGGATTATATCAAAAGCCTCGGCGTCACCTCCGTAGAGCTTCTGCCCATCCACTACTTCCCGGATGATTCCCATCTTCTTGAGAAGGGTCTGAAGAACTTCTGGGGCTACAATTCACTGGCTTTCTTTGCCCCCGCCTCGCGCTACTACGGGCCAAAGGGCATGGCAGGCTTTCGCGACATGGTCCGGGCTTTCCATGATGGCGGCATCGAGGTAATCCTGGACGTTGTGTATAACCACACAGCTGAAGGTAATGAGATGGGCCCGACCCTCTCCTTCAAGGGCATCGACAACTTCTCCTATTACCGCACGATGCCAGACCAGCCGCGTTATTATATTAATGACACTGGCACGGGAAACACCGTCAACACATCACACCCGCGCGTCCTGCAGCTTGTAACCGACTCGCTGCGCTACTGGGCTGATGACATGCATATCGATGGTTTCCGCTTCGATCTGGGCACGATCCTTGGACGTGAGCCGGAAGGCTTTGACCAGCGTGGCGGTTTCTTCGACGCGGTTGGTCAGGATCCTGTGCTGTCCAGGCTGAAGCTGGTCGGAGAGCCCTGGGATATCGGTCCGGGTGGCTATCAGGTCGGCGGCTTCCCACCGGGCTGGGCGGAGTGGAACGACAAGTATCGCGATACTGTCCGCGAATACTGGAAGGACGAAGATGGCACAGCGGGCGACTTCGCCGCTCGCGTTCTCGGCTCAGGCGATGTCTACGACTTGCGTGGTCGCAGGCCATGGTCCAGCGTCAACTTCATCACCGCGCATGACGGCTTCACCCTTAACGACCTCGTTTCCTATAACGAGAAGCACAATAATGCGAACGGGGAAGACAACAACGACGGTCATAACGACAACCGCAGTTTCAATTACGGTGTCGAAGGCCCGACCGATGATGAAAACATCACCGCGGTGCGTGACCGCCAGAAGCGAAACTTCCTTGCCACCCTCCTGCTTTCCCATGGAACGCCGATGCTCCTGGCGGGCGATGAGTTTGGTCGCAGCCAGATGGGCAACAATAACGGCTATTGCCAAGACAGCGAGTTGAGCTGGGTCCATTGGGAAAATCTCCCAGCAAGCGCGGAAGCCCTGCGCAGCTTTACGGCAAGGCTTATCGAACTGCGCCAGACGCATTCGATCCTGCGTCGAGACAGCTGGAGAGACGGCACCCATGCCACATGGCTTAATCCCGGCGGTGGCGAGCAGACGCAGGAGCAGTGGGAAGACCTCGGCAGCACCACGCTCGGTCTGCGACTGACAAGCGGCGGCCAAATGGGTGACGACGCTGCGGAAGAATGGAAGGACGTATTGATCCTGTTCAACCCGCATGACGGTGCCGTGGAATTCAAGTTGCCGGATGCAGATCATGGCTGGGCGATCGAGCTAACGACCGCTGATCCTGACGCGCCCTCGAACAACATCGCCAACGGCGAAATCTACACGGCCGAAGGCCGCAGCCTGGTACTGCTTCGCGCAGCATAAGTTCTGGGTCAGACGAATGAGAAACGCCGGAGGAAACTCCGGCGTTTTGCTTTGACTATTGAAGGGATTGCGTGCCAGCCAGACGGATACCCCGTTTTTTCCGCACCTGTTCCTTAGAGGCAATGGCGGCCTTAAGCGCGAAGAAAATGTCGTCGAAATGGTAGGGCTTGCTAAAAAAGCGTGCGTCGCTTGGCAACTCCAGAGCATCCGGCGCATGACCGCCAGATGTCACGATCACGGAAATATGCTCCTGGCAGTTATTCAGCATCTGTACCAGATCCAGCCCGGAGAGGCCGCCCGGCATATCGATATCGGTAATGACCGCCGATATCTGCGGCACCTTACCGATCACGGCGACAGCCTCAAGAACGTTGGACGCTTCAAGCACGGTATAACCCGCCTCTTCGAGCGCATCCGCAAGGGTAAATCTCAGAATCGGTTCGTCGTCTACGACCAGTACGGTCAGGCCAACTTCATGCATACGCAATACTCCGCTCGAAGGCACCTGGCAGGAACGGCAATGCCATTCTTGGGCAACCCGATGCTGAAACAAAAGATGAAGCGGCGGTCTGTGATGTCGTCCGCCATTTCATCACGTCGATAGAACGCGCAACTCGGCGATAGTGCTGAAAGGCTGCGCCGAAAAATTGAAAACAATATTAATAAAATGCAAAATATCGGTAGGAGCTCCCGGACGGGAGCCTGCCCTCCTGAGCACGCTGCCTTAGCTGACGGTCGTCAAGACCATCCACCAGCTGTTGTTTTTTTGACA
This sequence comes from Hyphomicrobiales bacterium, assembly GCA_900468285.1. Lineage (GTDB taxonomy): Bacteria > Pseudomonadota > Alphaproteobacteria > Rhizobiales > Rhizobiaceae > Agrobacterium. Next base: position 89,074 of record UBTF01000012.1, read on the forward strand.
GGAGATCAACGCCGTCGTATCTTGCGCTGCAAGTGTCGCAAATGAGATATACAGCGGACCTTTTCCAAGCAAGGAATTGCGTTTCCGCAATGGAGCATGGTCATAATGAGCAAAACTCCTCCCAAGAAACGCACTGTCGTCTTTTTCATGGTCCCGCAGTTCACCATGCTGCCTTTCACGGCGGCGGTGGAAACGCTGCGCATCGCCAACCGTATGCTCGGCTATGCCGCCTATGAGTGGCGCCTTGCCTCTGCCGATGGCGAGAAGGTTGCCTCATCCAGCGGAATTGCACTGGAGGCCAACACGTCGCTGGCAGAAGAGCGCAAATCGGTCAGCGGAGAAAACCGCCCGAACATGGTGCTGATCTGTTCCGGCATCGATATCGAGCAATATAGCAACAAATCCGTGAATGCCTGGCTGCGGGAAGCCAACAATCGCGGCATTGCGGTGGGCAGCCTCTGTACCGGCGCACATGTGCTGGCGCAGGCCGGCCTGTTAAATGGCAAACGCTGCGCCATTCACTGGGAAAACCTGCCCGGCTTTTCCGAAGCCTTTCCCCAGGTTGAGGTCTATGCCGATCTCTATGAAGTCGACAGCAACATCTACACCTGCGCTGGCGGCACCGCGTCTCTGGACATGATGCTCAACCTCATCGGTCAGGATTTCGGCGAAAACCTCGTCAACCGCGTTTGCGAACAGCAACTGACAGACCGCGTTCGCAACCCCCATGACCGCCAGCGCCTACCACTGCGCGCGCGCCTGGGCGTACAGAATGATAAGGTCCTCTCGATTATCGAGTTAATGGAGAGCAATCTTTCGGAGCCTCTGTCGCTTCTCGATATAGCCGAAGATGCCGATCTTTCCCGCCGTCAGGTGGAGCGGCTTTTTCGTCAGGAAATGGGACGATCGCCCGCCCGCTACTATCTGGAGATCCGTCTGGACCGTGCGCGCCATCTGCTCGTCCAGTCCGCCATGCCCGTGGTTGAAGTTGCGGTGGCCTGCGGCTTTGTCTCCGCGTCCCATTTCTCCAAATGCTATCGGGAAATCTACAATCGCACCCCGCAACAGGAACGCGCTGAACGCAAGCTGGTGATGAGTGCCTCTCGCATGGCGGCTGTCGCCAGCCACGGCAAGCCCGCGCATTAGGGCTGAAAAGGCCGAACCGCCGCAGCCAGATCTTCGGCGGTAAGCCCCGGCCCCAATTTCTGTGCGGTTTCGCCGTGAAGCCAGACGGCGGCAGCAGCCGCCTCAAAGGCCGGAACCTGCTGCGCCAGAAGACCGCCTGCAATCCCTGCCAAAACATCACCAGAACCAGCCGTTGCCAGATAGGCCGGCGCATTGGCGTTGATGACGGCTCGACCATCCGGGGCCGCAACGACCGTATCTGCCCCCTTGTAGACAATGACGGCGTTGCAGGCAGCGGCTGCCGCTTGTGCCTTTTCCACCTTGCCAAGTGTCTTATCCGCAGCAATGTCAGGGAACAGCCGCGCGAACTCTCCTTCGTGCGGCGTCAGGATACGCGGCGCATTGGCCGCGAAAAGGTCAAACAATCTCTGCGGCTCATCCTTGAACGCCGTTATGCCGTCCGCATCCAGCACCAGAGCCTTGTCACGCAACAGGGACACAAAGGCCCGAGCCCTATCAAGATCGCCAAAGCCAGGGCCGAGCACATAGGTCGCGTGGCGTTTATCATCGCGCCAGTCGATCAATCCCTCTTTCGTTTCGATGCCGGATACCATCACGGCAGTCAAAGATGCGGACAGAGCCCCAAGCGCTTCGTGCGGCGCCGCCACCGTCACGATTCCAGCCCCGGCGCGAAAACCTGCCATCGCAGTCATTCGCGCAGCGCCTGTAGCATGGGACGGACCTGAAAATACGGTCAGATGTCCACGCTTGAATTTGTGCGTTTCTCCATCCGGCTTCGGGAACGCAGCGGCCCACACGCTTGGATGATTTTCAAAGATCGACGCGCACCCCTCCATGAGAATACGGCGAGGAATGCCGATATCGAAGACCTCCATGTCTCCGCATAGTGACCGTCCCGGCATCAGCACATGGCCCGGCTTGCGCGCCATGAAGGTAACCGTGCGCTGCGCCTGAAATGCCCTGCCAAGAGGGATGCCACGCTTGCCGCAGAGCCCGGAAGGCAGATCGACGGCTATCACCGGCAAGGCCGCGCGCTCGATATCGGCGATGATATCTGCGACCTGCGGCGGCACATCTCGCGATAGGCCCGCTCCGAAGATTGCATCGATCACGACATCACCCGCAATGGGTCGGTAGTCGCCAAGAGGAGTAAAGGACATTCCGACGCAATCGAAGGCCTGCTTTGCCGCGCCTTTCAATCTGCCAATATCGCCAAAGACGTAAACGGCAACCTCAGCACCGCTTTCTTTCAGGGCGCGTGCAGCAACGAAACCATCGCCGCCATTGTTACCGACACCGCAGAGAACGACAAAGCGCAGCGCCTGGGGATAATGCGCAAGGGCGCTGGCCGCGACCGCCTGCCCCGCTCGCTCCATCAGCGCGGCAACAGAGATGCCGCTTTCTTCTGCACGTTTATCAACACGTGCCATGGCGTCGGGTTCTATCAGGGCGTAGTTCAGCAATGACATCATCACCCATAATCACCGCAAAACTTCGCAAAAGGCAATCGGCGCAAAAATAGGCATTTTAGCGAGTCTACTTTTTGTGCATTTGCTTATTTTTACCACACCTCACTCTCTCGTCGGCAAAATCCGCGATCCTATGAATTCTGGCGATATTGAGAAAAATCAGTGAAAAATGATGAGTTGGTGAGCCAAATTATCCATTGAAGCGCGCAAGTTGAGCAAAATTCGCCGATGTCCAGCCATTTTTTGAAGATTTTTTATTTAAACCCGCTTCCGATCTGGCACGATACGTGCATTCTTGTGGCAGAGCGGAAAGACCGCTTTAACGGGAGAAGCGGAGAGATATTTTCTCATGAAAAAGATCGAAGCGATCATTAAGCCTTTTAAGCTCGATGAAGTGAAGGAAGCCCTTCAGGAAGTCGGACTACAGGGAATAACGGTTACGGAAGCCAAGGGCTTTGGTCGTCAAAAAGGCCATACGGAACTTTATCGCGGCGCAGAATACGTCGTCGACTTTTTGCCTAAAGTGAAGGTCGAGGTCGTGCTCGCGGATGAAAATGCGGATGCCGTTATTGAGGCCATTCGCAATGCAGCCCAGACCGGACGCATTGGTGACGGAAAGATTTTCGTTTCCAACGTGGAAGAAGTCATTCGTATCCGCACGGGCGAAACAGGCGTCGACGCCATATAAAAATACGAAACCCGGCAAATGCTGGGGCTTCGCCTTGTTATCAAAACACTCAAGGAAAAGTTTCAAATGACGACTGCAAACGATATTCTCAAGCAGATTAAGGACAACGACGTAAAGTTCGTGGACCTGCGCTTCACTGACCCAAAGGGCAAGCTGCACCACGTCACCATGGATATTGCCTGCGTCGACGAAGACATGTTTACCGATGGCGTCATGTTCGACGGCTCGTCGATCGGTGGCTGGAAGGCAATCAATGAGTCCGACATGGTGTTGATGCCTGACACGGGAACGGTTCACATGGACCCGTTCTTCGCGCAGTCCACCATGGTTATTCTCTGCGACATTCTCGACCCCGTCTCCGGCGAGTCCTATAACCGCGACCCACGCGGCACAGCCAAGAAGGCCGAAGCCTACCTCAAGGCCTCCGGTATCGGCGATACCGTGTTCGTTGGTCCTGAGCCTGAATTCTTCGTATTCGACGACGTGAAGTACAAGGCCGACCCATACAACACAGGCTTCAAGCTTGATTCCTCCGAACTGCCATCCAACGACGACACGGACTACGAGACCGGCAACCTGGGTCACCGTCCGCGCGTCAAGGGCGGTTACTTCCCGGTTCCTCCTGTCGACAGCCTTCAGGACATGCGTTCTGAAATGCTGACCGTTCTCGGCGAAATGGGCGTTGTCGTTGAAAAGCACCACCACGAGGTCGCGTCCGCGCAGCACGAGCTGGGTGTGAAGTTCGACACGATGGTTTCCAGCGCCGACAAGATGCAGATCTACAAGTACGTCGTGCATCAGGTCGCCAATGCCTACGGCAAGACCGCAACCTTCATGCCAAAGCCGATCTTTGGCGATAACGGTTCCGGCATGCACGTTCACCAGTCCATCTGGAAGGGTGGCAAGCCAACCTTTGCCGGCGACGAATATGCAGGCCTGTCTGAAACCTGCCTTTACTACATTGGCGGTATTATCAAGCACGCCAAGGCCATCAACGCGTTTACGAACCCTACGACTAACTCCTACAAGCGTCTGGTTCCAGGCTACGAAGCACCGGTTCTGCTGGCTTACTCCGCGCGTAACCGCTCTGCATCCTGCCGCATTCCTTTCGGCTCCAACCCGAAGGCAAAGCGCGTCGAAGTCCGTTTCCCGGATCCAGCACAGAACCCGTATCTCGGCTTTGCCGCCATGCTGATGGCTGGTCTCGACGGCATCAAGAACAAGATCCATCCCGGCAAGCCTATGGACAAGGACCTCTACGACCTGCCTGCAAAGGAACTGAAGAAGATCCCGACAGTTTGCGGCTCGCTGCGTGAAGCGCTTGAAAGCCTCGACAAGGACCGCAAGTTCCTGACCGCTGGCGGCGTTTTCGATGACGACCAGATCGATGCCTTCATCGAACTGAAGATGCAGGAAGTCATGCGTTTCGAAATGACCCCTCACCCGGTCGAATTCGACATGTACTACTCGGCCTGATCGGCTTACAGGAAAGGCGCCTCAAAGGGCGCCTTTCTCTTTCGGAGGTGCATGTCAACGGGTGTGCCTGCCATCCCATCACCGCGTTGATAATGCAGCCCTGCCGGAAAATTCATGTCTTCAGCACCAGCCACCGCCCCTCGCCTGCGAGACTGGTTGATATTCCTTGCGGTTCCCTTCTTCTTTTCAAGCAATGTCATCTTCGGTCGCGGCGTCATCGGCGAAGTCTCGCCCTTCACGACGGCATTCCTGCGCTGGTTTTTCTCGGCTGTATTGGTAGCGCCCTTTGTCGTTAGCGACTGGCGTGCCTGCTGGAACTTCGTCCGACAGAGAACCGCGCTATGGCTCATTCTCGGTTTTCTGGGCATGGGCATCTGTGGCGGCGTTGTCTATTGGGCCCTCACCCTCACCTCAGCCGCCAATGGCACGTTGATCTATACGACCTCTTCCCTGTTCATTATCCTGTTCCAACGCATTCTCTACGGACGCGCCATCAGTCGTCTGGAAGTGGTGGGCATGGTTGTTGCATTTTCGGGCGTCGTCGCAATCGTGTTGAAGGGCGATCCGGCTCAATTGCTTCATCTCGACTTCAATCTCGGCGATATCGCCATTCTCGTAGCCTCGGTGTCCTTCGCGATCTATTCGCTGCTGCTGCGTGATCCCGCCGCCAGGGAAATGACGTCTCTCAGCCTTTTCACATTGATTGCTCTCTCCGGCGCGCTTGTTCTGATACCACCAGCAGCCATTGAGGTTGCCCAAGGCGGAATGCTGCCGGCATCGCTCACGGCCTGGGCGAAGATTGCGGGCATCATCGTCTTCGCGTCGATCTTTGCATTCTACTGCTTCACCCACACCGTGCGGGTGTTTGGCCCGGCCACTGCAGGAATAACGCTCTACATGATGCCGCCGGTTTCGATCGTCATGGCAGTCGTGTTTCTAGGAGAGCAGTTCGAAGATTATCATGCCCTCGGCATCGTGCTGGTAACGGGTGGCGTGGTGCTGGCCACAGCTCCACTTGAAAAGTTACGGCGCAGGCATTGAGTATTGACACAAGATATCTTGATATTTTGATATTTTACCCCAAATTGTATGGGGAAAGGATGTTCATGCCATGAAACAAAGAGACGCAAAATTTACGATTGGCGAGGTTGTTCGCCACAAGGTGTTTCCGTTCCGCGGTGTGGTATTTGACGTAGACCCCGAATACGCAAACACCGAAGAATGGTGGAATGCCATTCCAGCGGAAATCCGCCCCGATCGCGACCAGCCGTTTTACCACCTGCTGGCCGAGAACGACGAGACGGAGTATGTCGCCTATGTATCGGAACAGAACCTGATACACGATGAGAGCGACCAACCGCTGCGCAATCCGAACATCACCCGCATATTCGACAAGGCGCCAAATGGCGGATTGCGTGCCAAGGCTGCAATGACCCACTGATTTCTCAGTGAAGCCAAGTCCAAGTCAAAATAAAACCGGCCCTGAAACAAGGCCGGTTTTTCTGTATCTGGATGATGTCTTAGTTTGCAGGCTTGGTCTTGGCAGCGTCCTGCGCAGCTTCCAGCTTCTTGCGGGCTTCCTCAGCCTTCTTCTGCATTCCTTCCTGGAGGGAACGCTGGCTTTCAGCAAGCTGGGACTGGGTGATTGGCTGACCGTCATAGGCACCTGTGAAGCCGCTGAGCGCGATCTTGATCGGGTTTGGCGCACGGCGGAAGTTGATCGACGTGAAAACGATCTCGGTGCCCTTCTTCATGCTGGCGATCATGGCGTCCGTCAGCGGCACTTCGGCGGTGCACTTGTCGGGAAGGCAGACGGCGTAATCAAGCTTCTGACCCTTGCCACCGTCGATCTGCATCATGACGCCAGGAGGCAGGAGACGCGCGGTCGGCACGGAAACCTGCAGAAGCTTGCGGTTGACCTTGCCTTCAACGCTGATGAGGCCAACAGCCGTGATCATCTGACCGTTCTGGGCGAGAACGACGTTCTGCACAACGCAAACATCATTGTCTTCCTGCTTGCTGCATGTCTTGAACCAGCCAAGTGGCGGCGAGCCAGCCGGTGCGGCAGCCTGCTGAGCCTGAGATACGGCTGGAGCAGACACGGCACCCAGCGAAAGAACGAGAGCAGACAAGCCTGCACGGGTGAATGTGTTTGCGAATTTCGTCATAAGAGTTCCGTCTCCTAAATTTTTATGCGAAGCAGAAAATTCGAGCTGCTCAACATCACCGGTATCCGTCTGCCCGTTCCACTGTCGTTTAAATGAGGCAAATGCGTGACCCGACGGTTTCGGCAACCCTGTTACATCCCGTCGGCGGCGATATCCAGCACTTCTTCAACTTTTTCTTTTGGCATCAAGAGATTTTATCTCGTCGGATGCCTGCCATAGTTGGGTGTGATACATTCCGGCGGGAATCAATACAAGATGGGCCGCCCATTCCCGGCAAAGCAATCCCAAACAAACGGCCCGAATGCGACAGGACATCAATATGCGAAGCCTCTTGGCGTTCATCCCCGCCCTTCTTTTTTCAGGTCTGGCGTTGGCGGAACCCCTTCATGGAATTTCGATGCATGGTCATCCTGCCCTGCCCTCCGACTTCAAGAATTTTCCCTATGTGAAGCCCGACGTCAAAAAAGGCGGACGTGTTTCCTACGGTGTCGTCGGCACCTTCGACAGCCTCAACCCCTTTGTTTTAAAGGGTATGCGCACAACTGCGCGCGGTGTGTGGGATCCGGAATTCGGCAACCTTCTATATGAGCCGCTGATGCAGCGCTCGAACGACGAACCCTTCTCGCTTTACGGTCTGCTCGCTGAAAGTGCAGAGTGGGACGACGAGCGCAGCTACATCCAGTTCAACATGAACCCCAAGGCAAAATGGCAGGATGGCAAGCCGGTAACGCCAGATGACGTGATTTTCACTTTTAATCTTCTGAAGGAAAAAGGCCGTCCGCCTTTCAACAGCAGGCTGAGCGGCGTCGAGAAGATGGAGAAGGTTGGAGAGCACGGCGTGCGCTTCACCTTCAACGAAAACGCCAACCGCGAAACGCCCCTCATTCTCGCATCATCGACCCCCATTCTGCCGCAGCACGCGATTGATCCGGCAACCTTCGAGCAGGCGGGGCTGTCGCCCGTCGTCGGGTCCGGCCCCTACCGAATCAAGACGCTGCGCCCAGGCGAGCGGGTCGTTTGGGAGCGCGACCCGACTTATTGGGGCAAGGATGTTCCTGCGAAAGTCGGGTTCGACAATTACGATGAGATCAGCATCATCTATTTCCTTCAGGTCACCACCATGTTCGAAGCCTTCAAGAAGGGCGATATCGACATTTATCCTGAAGGCGATGCAATCAACGGAACATCGGACACGTCTCACTGGGGGCAAGCCTACAATTTCCCGGCGGTTCATCGCGGCGAGATTGCCCGCGACGTTTTCGAATCGCGTTTGCCGTCCGGCATGTTCGGCCTGGTCTTCAACACGCGCCGGGCCATTTTTGCAGATCAGAACGTCCGTGAAGGTCTTTCTTTCGCACTCGATTTCGAATGGATGAACCGCAATATTCTCGGCGGCGCGTTCAAGCGTACCCAAAGCTACTGGCAGAATTCGACACTCGGAGCCTTCGGCAATGCTGCCGATGAGCGGGAGCTTGCGCTGCTGGGTGACACCGCGAAAAAACTGCCGCCAGCGCTTCTCGCCGGAACCTATGCCCTGCCGGTGACAGATGGCTCAGGCGCTGACCGCAAGGTGCTAAAGCTCGCTGTCGACCGTTTGAAAGAGGCAGGATACACCATCAAGAACGGCAGAATGTCCGATGCCAAAGGCCGGGCCCTGTCATTCGAGATCATGACGCAAAACCCGGCACAGGAGCGTATCGCTCTTGCCTATCAACGTTCACTGAAGCTGATCGGCGTCGATATGGCCATTCGCTCCGTCGATGATGGCCAGTACCAGGCACGCTCCAACAGCTTCGATTACGATATGATCATCCGCTCTCTCCCCTCGTCGCTGTCGCCGGGGGCGGAGCAGCTCAATCGGTGGGGCTCTGCTTCACGCGATGCCAATGGCAGCTTCAATTATGCGGGTGTGGCGGATCCTGAGGTGGATCGGATGCTTGAAGCATTGTTGCAAGCGCGCTCCACCGAAGATTTTCAGGCGGCAGTGCGTGCCTATGACCGGCTCTTGACGGCCGGGCACTACATCATCCCGCTTTACTATATCGGGGCGCAGTGGGTGGCACGGTGGAAATATATCGAACGACCGGAGGCAACCCCTCTTTTGGGGAACCAGAAAACCAGCTGGTGGGATGCCCGCGTCCAATAGGTCTAAGGGTAGATCTGTTGCGGTGATGCCTTGCGCAAGCTTGGCAAGGCCCCTAGATGGGGCAGAGATAGTCTGGTCTGAAAGGGAAGCACCATGCAACGCATTGTTATCGACGTCGTCTCCGACATGGTCTGCCCATGGTGCTATCTCGGCAAGGCACGCCTGGATCTCGCAATTGCGGAAGTTCTCGATGAAGTCAGCATCGATGTGAACTGGCGTCCCTACCGTCTGAACCCGGATTATCCACCGGAGGGCGTAGACCAGAAGGCCGAACTGGAGAAAAAGCTGGGCGGCGCGGAAAAGGTCGAGCAGGCGCACGATATGCTTAAGCAGCTCGGCAAGGAAGTTGGCATAGACTTCAACTTCGACGCCATAAAGGTTGGCCCCAATACGCTTGACGCACACCGCCTTTCGCTCTGGGCCCATGCCGAAGGCCGCGAGTTTCAGGACCGGGTGGTGACGGAACTGTTCCGCGCCAATTTTGAGCAGGGCCTCAACATTGGCGACCACGCCGTTCTCGCAGATATTGGCGAAAAGGCGGGAATGAGCCGCGAGGTCGTCACGAAACTTCTGGCCTCCGATGCAGACAAGGACACCGTTGTCGCCGAGATCGATGCGGCGCAGCAGATGGGCGTTGCTGGCGTCCCCTTCTTCATTCTCGACCAGAAATATGCCGTCAGCGGCGCGCAGAGCAAGGAAGTGCTTATTAATGCACTGCGGGATATTGCCAGAATGAAGCTGGAAGAGCATAGGGCTATGAACTGATCTTCAGCCAGCGCGCTGTCGATTCCTGCCCCTGGTAAATTCTGGTGTTTCCGTGTCCGATAGCACGTTGAAAGGCATCCTTCTCGCCTTTGCCGCCTTCGCGGCATATGCGTGGAGCGATGCCAGTGTAAAGCTCATCGAAGGGCAGCTGTCGCCCTTCCAGTCGGCATTTTTCGGTGCGCTGTTCGGGCTGGCCGCTCTGCCCTTTATCCGCAAACGCAATGATGACTGGCGCGACATCATCCGCACCACCAATCGCCCCCTGTGGATCCTCCGCTTCATCTCGTCGGGTCTCGGCGCGATCACCTCGGTGACTGCTTTCACCTATCTGTCGATGGCGGAAGCCTTCGCGCTCATCTTCCTATTGCCCGCCTTCGTCACCATCATGTCTGTGCTGTTCCTCAAGGAACAGGTCGGCATCAAGCGATGGTCTGCCGTCATCATCGGTTTTGCAGGTGTTCTCGTCATTTTGAGACCCGGCTTCCGCGAGCTTTCGACCGGCCATTTCGCCGCCATTGTCGCGGGTCTGTGCGGGGCCATATCCATCGTCATCTTTCGCGCGATGGGACCATCGGAAAAGAATATCTCGCTCTATGGCGCGGGGCTCCTGGGAACGCTGGTCATTTGCGGCGTGGCCATGGCAAAGACCTTTACCCCGCCCGATATGGAGCAATGGATGTTCCTGGCGGGCTACGGATTGCTCGGCGCGCTTGCCAACGTGCTCGTCATGTATGCGGCGAAATACGCGCCTGCTGCCGTTATCGGCCCAACGCAATATAGCCAGATGTTATGGGCAATCCTGTTCGGCTACCTGATCTTCGGCGACAAGATCGACGGATGGATGTTTGTGGGGATAGCCCTCATTATCGGTTCGGGTCTGCTGACGCTGATCCGGGAAAGGCAGCGGCATGTGCCTCTCCCGACATCCGTTGCGGCGGCTGACCAGAATGTGGCCGTGGCGATGACACCGCAGGACGATACATCGAGGAGCTGATTGCTCGGTCAGTAGCACACCCTGGCGCGATACATGTTGCCCCAGCCATCCTGATGCCACTCCATGTGGCAGCGGGGATAAACGGTTTGGTAGGCGACTGGCGGACCATAGGCCGGGGGACCGTAAACCGGCGCATAGCCATAGGCAGGCGGTCCATAATAACTGTGCGACGCCCCTGCCAGAAGGGCCCCTCCAACGACCGTGCCGGCAATACCGGCGGCCAATCCGCGTCCGAAATTGTTGCGTGCTTCAGCCTGGGTGCTCGTGGCAATTGTCGTGCCTGCAATTGTCAAGGCTACCAGACCAGCGGTGGCGAACCTGTTGATGTTGGTCCACATGGTCCTGCTCCCTAAAATGAAGCGGAAAGGGGTAAGACGCCTCTGGCTTTGCCCCGCATCTGCTTCGCTGAAATCAAGGTTCCCGCTTCAGCCCACGCGGCCCGAAACGACCCTGAACCAGGATGGCAAGACATTTGCCATCCCTTGAGAGCCAAGACTAGACCTCCAAAAGCTACCGATATATGTCCATTCGATTAACTCGACGTAATGATCAATCACCGCTGCGTGACGTCAGCCTTTTGCCAGTTCCGCCAGTTGCGTCATCACCATGGCCGCGCCCGCGAGGCGCTTCTCAGGCGTTGGCAAATCGCGCGTGAGGAACACGCTGTGGTCCGGCCTGATCTTCGCCATTGAACCCTGCTTGGCAATGTAGCCCACCAGTGCCGCCGGGTTCGGGAATTCCTTGTTGCGGAACTGAACGACGACGCCCTTTGGACCTGCGTCCAGCTTTTCGACATTGGCCGTGCGGCAAAGGGATTTGACGTAGACGATCTTGAGCAGATGCTGCACTTCCTTTGGCAACGGTCCGAAGCGGTCGATCATCTCGGCACCGAAGCCGTCGATTTCACCAAGATCGGTCAACTCACCCAGGCGGCGATAGAGCCCCATTCTCAGGTGCAGATCCGGCACGTAGTTTTCCGGAATCATGACCGATGTGCCGACGGAAATCTGCGGCGACCAGCCGCTGTCGATGACCTCGTCCTCACCCTTGACCTCGGCGACGGCCTCTTCCAGCATTTGCTGATAAAGCTCGAAACCGACTTCCTTGATATGGCCGGATTGCTCTTCACCGAGCAGATTGCCTGCGCCGCGAATATCGAGGTCATGGCTGGCCAGCTGGAAGCCTGCGCCCAGTGTATCGAGCGACTGCAGAACCTTCAGGCGGCGCTCCGCCATTGTCGTCAGCACCTTGTTGACCGGAAGTGTAAACAGCGCAAAGGCGCGAACCTTGGAGCGACCCACCCGGCCACGAAGCTGGTAAAGCTGCGCAAGGCCGAACATGTCGGCGCGGTGGACGATCAGCGTATTGGCAGTTGGCACATCCAGCCCGGATTCAACGATCGTGGTAGACAGAAGCACGTCGTACTTTCCGTCATAGAAGGCATTCATGATGTCTTCCAACTCACCCGCCGCCATTTGCCCGTGTGCCACGGCAACCTTCAGCTCAGGAACGTCAGACTGGAGGAAGGCATGAACATCTGCGAGATCGGCAAGACGCGGGCATACATAAAAACTTTGACCGCCGCGATAATGCTCACGCATCAGCGTTTCGCGAATGACGAGCGGATCGAAAGGCGAAATGAAGGTGCGCACGGCCATGCGATCGACCGGCGCGGTCGTGATCAGCGACAGTTCGCGAACACCCGTCATTGCAAGCTGCAAGGTGCGCGGAATGGGCGTCGCCGATAGCGTCAGAACGTGTACGTCGCTCTTCAGCTCCTTCAGCCGTTCCTTGTGCTTCACACCGAAATGCTGCTCCTCATCGATGATGAGAAGGCCGAGATTGGCGAAAGTGATGCCCGCACCCAGAAGCGCGTGTGTGCCGACGACGATATCCGTCTTGCCTTCCGCCACTTCCTTTTTCGTTAGCGCCAGTTCCTTCGTGCCAACGAGGCGAGAAGCCTGCTGCACCCGGATCGGCAGACCGCGGAAACGTTCGGAGAAGGTACGGAAATGCTGCCGGGCCAGCAGCGTGGTGGGCACAACGACGGCAACCTGCACGCCGTTCATGGCAGCCAGGAATGCTGCGCGCAATGCCACTTCGGTTTTGCCGAAGCCGACATCGCCGCAAATCAGGCGATCCATGGGACGACCGGCACCAAGATCCTCACGCACCGACTCGATGGCGTTCAGCTGGTCTTCCGTCTCGTCATAGGGGAACCGCGCGGCAAACTCGTCGTAGAGGCCATCAGGGGCAATAAGTGCTGGCGCATGACGCACCATGCGTGCCGCAGCGATGCGGATGAGATCACCCGCCATGTCCAACAGGCGCTTCTTGAGCTTCGCCTTACGCATCTGCCAGGCGCCACCGCCCAGCTTGTCGAGATTGGCTTCTGCAGCATCGGAACCATAGCGAGACAGAAGATCGATGTTTTCGACTGGCAGGAACAGCTTGGCATCGTCTGCATAGTGGAGCTCAAGGCAGTCGCGCGGCGCGCCCGCCGCCTCGATGGTCCGAAGGCCTACGAACCGACCGATGCCGTGTTCTGCGTGGACGACAAGCGATCCCTCGTCCAATCCGGCGACCTCAGAGATGAAGTCGGCACCGCGCTTGCGGCGCTTGGAGCGGCGAACCATGCGGTCGCCGAGAATATCCTGCTCGCCGATGACCGCGAGGTTGCCGGTTTCGAACCCGGCCTCAAGGCTCAGCACCGCCGCAGCAGCCTCACCCTTGCCGAGCTTCTCAACCTCTTTCAGCGAGGTCACGGTTTTGATGTTCTCAAGTCCGTGTTCGTTCAAGACCTGCAAAAGACGATCAAGCGAACCTTCCGACCAGCCGGTGATCAGAACCTTCCAGCCCTTGGAGCGCCGCTCGGCAATGTGTTTGACGGCGAGCGTAAACACATTGATCCGGTCTTCGCTTTCACTCTCGGTCGCCGATTTCGCCCAACGGGGGCCGACATGGGCATCCAGCGTGGCAACCGGCTTGTCCTTCGTATCCTGCTCGTTGAATGGCGTCAGACGTACCGCATTGACGGCGTTCAGTGCCTCATCAAAGCTCTTGCCGCCCAGATAAATCTGGCTGGGTGAAACGGGCTTATAGGGCGCACCCTGCGTCGTGCCTTTTGTCTGGCCTGTGTTCTGTCTTGCCTCGAAGTAATCATGGACAAGCTTGGAGCGCTCCACCGCAGCCTCACGGGCCGTGTGGTCGGTAACGATACGAAAGCCAGACAGGTAATCGAACGCAGTTTCCAGCTTTTCGTAGAACAGGGGCAGCCAGTGTTCCATACCGGCATAACGTCGCCCTTCGGAAACCGCCTGATAGAGGGCATCGTCGCGCGTCGCAGCGCCGAAAAGAGAGAGATAATTCTTGCGAAAACGGCTGATCGTATCGGGCGTCAGCGTGACTTCGCTCATCGGATTGAGGTCCAGCGAGCGGGCCTGGCCGATGGTGCGTTGGCTTGCAGGATCGAAGGCACGGATGCTTTCCAGCGTATCGCCGAAGAAATCCAGCCGCACCGGTTCTTCCGTGCCGGGCACAAACACATCCAGAATGCCGCCGCGCACCGCGAATTCACCGACTTCCCGCACAGTCGCCACACGGTCGAAACCATTGCGCTCCAGCCGGGCGGCGATGTCTTCCATGCGGATCTGATTTCCCGGCTTGGCCGAGAATGCGAGGCTTTCAATCACATCGCGCGGCGCCATCTTCTGCAACATGGCATTGACGGTCACCAGCACGATGGCGGGATGCGGCTTTTTCTGGTGATGGATGAGGCCAGACAGTGTTGCCAGACGGCGGGCAGATACATGTGCGCTGGGCGACACGCGGTCGTATGGCAGGCAGTCCCACGCGGGCAAGGTCAGAACGGGAATCTCAGGCGCGACAAAACCCAGTACCTGCTCGAGGTCAGAGAGGCGCTGGCCGTCGGAAACGACATAGGCAACAGAGGTGCCTTGCCGAACCAGATCCGCGAGCAGAAAGGCTTCTGTGCCTGCTGGCACATTGCCAATGGTCAGCGGCGTATCGGCCGATGCCACCAGCCTGACATCGAATCCGGCTATCATTATGAGCTGCTTCCGTTCTGGGCGGAGACCAGATCGAAATCCGGGCGGTAGGAGATAATCTTCATAAACAGGGGCGTCTGGAATTTTTCAGGGATGGCCTGCGCGCCCGTCACCATCTGCACGAGGTCCTGGTCTTCCTCGGCCATGATCTGTTCCAGCTCATCCAGCTGCACATCGGAAAGGTCTGCAATGTTCTCTTCGGCAAATTGGCCGAGCACAAGGTCCATTTCCCTGATACCGCGATGCCAGCAACGATAAAGAATTCGCCTGCGCCTCGTGTCGAGGTCGGCGCTCGTGCGTACCAGTCCTGTCATCGCATTCACCTGTTTGTTGACCGTCCCCTCCTATAGAACAGGGCGGGAACGTTTGGGAACCGGTTTTTGCGGAAATATTGCAGCCCGCCGAAAAACTTGGGCGAATAAACCGTGTTTAATGTGGCGCCACTCTTGCAATGCGTATCGCCTTCCCCGATTTTGCTCGCCATGCGCCCGGCTCTCCTTGATCCCCTGTTTGCCCCCGTTGCCACGCTTTCCGGCGTAGGGCCTAAGCTTGCCGATTTGCTGGCAAAGCTGCTGGGCCGTGAAAGTGCTCAGGAAGCCCGTGTGCTCGACCTGCTGTTCCACGCACCCTACAACGTGATCGACAGGCGCAATCGACCCGGTATCGCTCTGGCTCCACAGGGTTCCATCGTCACCATTCAGGGCCGTGTCGATCGTCACCAACCCGCGCCGCCCGGCAACCGGTCCGCCCCCTATCGCGTTTTCCTGCATGACGAAACCGGCGAACTGGCTCTGACATTTTTCCGCGCCCGCGGCGACTGGCTGTCCAAAGCGCTGCCGGTTGATGAAGAGGTGATGGTGAGCGGCAAGGTGGACTGGTTCAACGGCCGGGCCTCCATGGTGCATCCCGACTTCATGGTGAAGGTTTCGGAAGCCGAAAACCTGCCCATGGTCGAACCCGTGTACCCGCTGACGGCAGGCCTATCGCCCAAGGTTCTGCGGCGCGCCATTGATGGCGCAGTTGGAAAAATGCCTGTTTTCCCGGAGTGGATCGATGAGACCCTGGCGGCGCGACAGAGCTTTCCGCATGTGGCAGATGCGTTCCGTGAACTGCACGATCCGCGCGATGGTGCCGATATCGACCCGCAAGCACCGGCCAGACGCCGCCTTGCCTATGATGAATTTCTGGCCGGGCAGCTATCCCTTGCGCTGGTGCGCCAAAGGCTGCGCAAGGTTGCGGGCCAACCCATCCGCGCCAAGGGCGACTTTGCCGCAAGAATTCTTGCCAGCCTGCCATTTTCATTGACTGCCAGCCAAAGCGCTGCGGTCAAAGACATTCTGACCGACATGGCGGGTGAAGATCGCATGTTGCGCCTGTTGCAGGGTGACGTGGGCGCGGGCAAGACGCTGGTTGCGCTGATGGCCATGGCGACCGCTGTCGAGGCTGGCGGTCAGGCCGTGCTGATGGCACCGACGGAAATTCTCGCCCGCCAGCATTTCGCGACCATATCCAAATTCGCCACTGCCGCAGGGATTTCCTGCGAGGTGCTGACCGGTCGCACCAAGGGCAAGGAACGCCGTGAAATCGAGGAGCGCATTGCCTCCGGTGAAGCGCAGATCGTCATCGGCACCCACGCGCTGTTTCAGGATAGCGTCAGCTACAAGAACCTGGTCCTGGCCGTGGTGGATGAGCAGCATCGCTTCGGGGTCCACCAGCGCTTGCGGCTCACCGCCAAGGGCATCAGCCCGCACATGCTGGTCATGACCGCGACACCCATTCCGCGTACGCTGGTCTTGGCGGCCTTTGGCGATATGGACGTATCGAAGCTGACCGAAAAGCCTGCCGGGCGAAAACCGATCCAGACCGTGACCATTCCAACCGAACGCATTGGCGATATCGTTGCGCGGCTGAAAAGTGCACTTTCGGAAGGCAAGAAAGCCTACTGGATCTGCCCTCTGGTGGAGGAATCGGAAGAATCCGACCTCATGTCGGCGGAGGAGCGGCACGCGGTTCTTTCCAAGTCTCTCGGCGCCCCCACAGGTCTTATTCATGGGCGCATGAGCGGCCCGGAAAAGGACGCCGCCATGCTGGCTTTCAAGAGCGGAGAAACGCGGCTTCTGGTAGCAACGACCGTCGTGGAAGTGGGCGTCGATGTGCGTGATGCGACCATCATGGTCATCGAGCACGCCGAAAACTTTGGTCTCGCCCAGTTGCACCAGCTACGCGGACGCGTCGGACGTGGGGATGAAGCCTCCACCTGCATTCTGCTCTACAAAGGTCCGCTCAGCGAAAATGGCAAGGCGCGCCTTTCCATTCTGCGCGACAGCGAAGACGGTTTTCTGATTGCCGAAGAGGATTTGAAACTGCGCGGCGAAGGCGAGTTGCTTGGCACCCGCCAGTCAGGCACACCCGGTTTTCGCATTGCCAGCCTCGAAGCCCATGCAGACCTCTTGGAAATTGCCCGCAAAGACGCCACCTATATCATTGAGCGCGATCCGGAACTCACCAGCGAGCGGGGCCGCAATTTGCGCACCCTCCTCTATCTCCATCGCCGTGACGAGGCGATCCGTTTCCTCCATGCAGGCTAACGATCATGAATGACATGCCCCTACCGCCAGCCGCCTTTTGCAAGGGCTACGCGCTTTGCTCGCCCGACAATCTGCTGCTGCCGGAGACATTCGCAAAAAGCGAAAAGAAAACGATCGGCAAAAAATTCAAGAAACCGGGTCGCAAGAAAGCCTGGGCGAAGGCGCAGGATGAAGGATGGACGGTGCGCTTCGTCTATATGCGCCTTTTTGTCCCGGTCTTTCACTCGACATCTGCCCCGAGCGGCGACGTTTACGAGGACGACGAATAATCTGGAGCCGCAGCAATTGCCTTTGGCAACTCGAAATCCGGCGCAACAAGTCCGCCCGAAATCAGCAACTTGGCGGCATCTTCCGGCGACATATCCAGGATCGTGATCTTGTCTTTGGGCACAAACAGCAGAAAGCCGGCGGTTGGCACTGGGGTCGGCGGCAGGAACACTGCCACCATCTCCTGACCAATTTCATTGAAGCGATAGGCCAACTCACCTTTGGCGTCAGACGCCACGAACACCATCGCATAGGTCCCGGGTGACGGGAACTCGATAAGACCGACCTTCTTGAAGGAGCTGGAATGTTCCTTCAGCACCGATTCGAATAGCTGCTTGATGCTCTTATAGATCGGACGGACGAAGGGCATATGGTTCAGCACCGACTCACCGAAGCTGACGATCCATTTGCCGATCAGGTTGTTGCCGAGAAAACCGATCAGCGTAATACCGATGACGGCGACCAGCAGGCCGAAGCCGGGAATGGCGACATCGAAATATTGCTCGGGATCGTAACGTGCTGGAATATATGGTTTAACCCAGCTGTCGACCCACTGCAGGAAGGTCCAGACCACCCACATGGTGATGGTGACCGGTGCCAGAATGAGAACGCCGGTGAGGAAGCTGTTACGCAAGCGCGTTGCGAAGGAAATTTTGACGGGAATTTCGGTCATGAGTCCGCGTAAATTCGAGAAACTTCAAGAGATGAAGACTTTCTTGAAACGGACAGTGGCGAAACGCGTTCCGCCTTTCAAGTGAATAATCGAAGCGGTGTGCACTGCGATAGATAATCCTGTTCGCAAGTGCGTTATCGCGACGTGTTCTCGGCTAGCCTATGCCGAGGCAGGGCTGATTTGTTTTCTGGCTCGAAACAGCGCGCTGCTGGCCAAGAGCGCAAAAAGATTGAATCCGATCACGAAATAATCAACGGTTTGGTCCAAAAAAATAAAACTCAACCATTCGTCCAGCACGCCGCGATACCAGAAAGGTATTTGGAAACCACTATTCCAGCGGAGCCCCAAGCTGCCTAGAGACACAATTGGTATTTGCGAAATAAACAAGTACAGCGCCCACCGGTATGCATTGGCGCTTCCGAGCAGAAATCGGTAGCCAGTGTACAGGCAGAACCCAAGCAATAAAAACATAGGAAGAAGGGCGAGAATGCTGTCGGGCTTCCCTTCACCTACTGCAGCCGTCGCTTTCGTCAATAAGTGATATATAGGCCTTAGAGGCCCTACGAGCAAACATAGAGCCAAACTTCTGGTGATCCAGTTGTGATGAAACATGCGGGCATCATCCCAATCAATGGGCCAGTTTTCGTGACCTTCACGAAAGCAACCCAAGAGTGAACAGGCGTCCTAGTTACTCCACAGTCACCGATTTCGCCAGATTGCGGGGCTGGTCCACATCGGTACCCATGAAGACGGCTGTATGGTAAGCGAGAAGCTGGATTGGCAACGAGAAGACCATCGGGGCGATGATCTCGTCCACGTTCGGCAAAACGATGGTCGCCATGGTCTCGAGCTTGGAGGCGGCCGCGCCCTTCTCATCCGTGATGAAGATGATCTTGCCGCCGCGCGCTGCGACTTCCTGCATGTTGGACACGGTCTTTTCGAAGAAACGGTCATGCGGTGCGATGACGATGACGGGCATATTCTCGTCGATCAGCGCAATTGGCCCGTGCTTCAACTCGCCTGCGGCATAACCTTCGGCATGGATATAGGAGATTTCCTTAAGCTTAAGCGCGCCTTCCAGCGCCAGCGGATAGCTGGTGCCACGACCGAGATAGAGCACATCCTTGAAGCGGGAGAGATCCCGCGACAGGGTTTCGATCTGCGGCTGGATTGCGTTCAGCACTTCGCTCATCACACGCGGCATTTCGATCAGGTGGCGAACGAGGTCTGTTTCCTGCTCGACGGTCAGAGTCCCACGGGCCTTGCCAGCGGCAATGGCAAGGGATGCGAGAACCGCGAGCTGGCAGGTGAAGGCCTTTGTGGAAGCAACGCCGATTTCAGGGCCGGCGAGAATGGGGAACACGGCATCCGATTCACGCGCCATGGTCGACTCGCGCACATTGACGACCGTACCGATCTTGAGGCCATTTTCCTGGCAATAGCGCAGGGATGCCAGCGTATCTGCCGTTTCACCCGATTGCGAAATGAACAGCGCTGCCTGCGTAGGTAGAAGCGGCATTTCGCGGTAGCGGAATTCCGAGGCGACATCGATTTCGACGGGTAAGCGCGCATAACGCTCGAACCAGTATTTACCGATGAGGCCGGAAAGATAGGCGGTGCCGCAGGCGGAAATCGCAAGGCCCGTGAGCTTGGCGAAATCAATGGCCGGGTCGGCATTCTTCACGCGCTTTTCAGCAAAGTCCACGTAGTGGCTCAGCGCATGGGAAATGACTTCCGGCTGCTCATAGATTTCCTTTTCCATGAAGTGGCGGTGGTTGCCCTTGTCCACCACATAAGCCGTCGCCTGCGAAATCTGGCGCGCGCGCTTGACCGGCTTGCCGGAGAAATCGATGATTTCTGCGCCATTTGCGGTGATGATGGCGCAGTCGCCGTCCACCAGATAGGTGATCTCGCTGGTAAAGGGTGAAAGCGCAATGGCGTCCGAGCCCAGAAACATTTCACCGCGACCATAACCGATGGCCAGCGGCGGGCCGGAACGGGCAGAGAGAATTGTAGTAGGATCATCCTGAAACATCACGCCAAGCGCATAGGCGCCGGTGACGCGGTTCAGCATGGCGAGCATGGCGGCGCGGTGGTCCATACCATCGCGGGTGAATTTCGCCAGAAGCTGGGCCACGACTTCCGTGTCCGTCTGCGTGGTGAAGGTGGCACCCTCTGCCGCAAGCTCATCGCGCAATTCGGAAAAGTTTTCGATGATGCCGTTATGGACAACCGCGACGCCATCCACGAAATGCGGATGGGCATTGGTTTCGTTCGGCACGCCGTGGGTCGCCCAGCGCGTGTGGGCAATGCCGGTCAGGCCGGGCAGCGGCTCTTCCGAAAGCTTCTTTTCGAGATTGAAGAGCTTGCCTTCCGCACGGCGGCGGGCGAGTGCGCCGTCATGGATCGTAGCAACGCCAGCGGAGTCATAGCCCCGATATTCCAGCCGCTTCAGCGCATCCACGAGGCGCTCCGCAACCGGCTGCGTTCCAACAATACCAACAATACCGCACATGCACTTCTCCAAAAAATTTCGAGCAACGACTCGCTGGACGCGTCCTTATGAGCTGATGCTTTTGACAGCCGAAGTCCTAGCGGTTTCCGCAAAAATCGCAATTGGAACAACGGTCACTTTCAATGTCTGTTCGTTACGATTGTCAGGACTTCTTCCTGGCGTCCTTGATGGCCCGTGCGCGGGCGCGCAAAGCGGTGGCGCGGCCTTCCTTTACCTCCTGACGGGCACGACCGAAGGCCAGCGCATCGCCGGGCACGTCATCTGTAATCACGCTGCCGGAGGCGACGTAAGCGTCATCACCAATCGTCACCGGTGCCACCAGCGAAGAATTGGAGCCGACAAAGGCGTTCTTGCCGATGCGCGTCTCGTGCTTGTTGATGCCGTCGTAATTGCAGGTGATGGTCCCTGCCCCGATATTGCTGCCAGCGCCCACGAAAGCATCGCCGATATAGGTGAGGTGGTTGACCTTCGCGCCCTCACCGATCTCTGCCTTTTTGACCTCGCAGAAATTGCCGACTTTTGAATTGGCGGCCAGATTGGCACCGGGTCGAAGCCGTGCATAAGGCCCAACTGTCGCACCGCCGCTGACATGCGCGCCCTCCAGATGGGAAAATGCGTGGATCACGGCTCCTGGTTCGATTGTGACGCCGGGCCCGATAACGACGTTGGGCTCGATCAGCGCGTCCTGCCCGATCTTGGTGTCCCAAGAAAGAAACACAGTTTCCGGGGCGATCATCGAGACGCCATCGATCATGAATTGATGGCGGGCGCGCTCCTGCCAGAGCTTTTCGATGTAAGCGAGTTCTGCCCGGTTGTTGCAGCCGGTCAGTTCTGTCTCGGGCGCATCAATGGCAATCGCCTTGCCGCCCAGCGAGCGGGCGATTTCCACAACGTCGGTCAGATAATATTCGCCCTTGGCGTTGTTGTTGCCGATGCGGGTCAAAAGATCGAGCGCGCGGCGGCCATTGATCGCCATCAGACCGCTATTGCACCAGGTAACCTTGCGCTCCTCGTCCGTTGCATCCTTTTCTTCCCTGATGGCAACCAGTTCGCCATTCTCCACCAGCAGTCGACCGTAGCCGGTCGGCTTGTCGGTGTGAAAACCGATGACGACGACATCGACATTGTCGCTCAGCGCCTGACGCGCCTTATTGAGTGTCTCTGAGGTCAGCAATGGCACATCGCCATAGGCGATCAGCACTTCGTCATACCCATGTTCAATGGCAGTACGCGCTGCCAGAACGGCATTGCCAGTTCCAAGACGCTCTTTCTGAAGATAGGGCTCGACGCTGACACCAGCCCTACGCGCCGCATCTGCCACCTTGTCCGCATCACGGCCCACCACGAGTGCAGCAGCGCTGACGCCAGCACCCGCGACGGCCTGCATCACATGCGCAATCATCGCCCGGCCAGCCACAGGATGCAGCACCTTAGACATGGATGATTTCATCCGTGTGCTTTCACCAGCGGCAAGAATAACGGCTAGGCAACTGCGTTCCATTGGTATCTCCGACTCGATCATTCATTTCAGCCACCGACGAATAGGCGGACTTCGGTTTTCGCTATAAACGCTCAAGACTGAAGAAACCATGGAAATTGCATGAACGCCCGAAACCTGCCGTGAGCGCGGGCAAGGAAAAGCCGCGCCTGTTTCCATACGCGGCTTAATATTCCTCACGGCACCAAACACCCCCGTCATACCGGACTTGATCCGGTATCCAGCCGCCGCGCGTCTGCGCGGTGAAAGAGCCTTTCGTGGTCAAAGACGTGTCTGCTTTGTCTGGCATCAAAATGCGGAGCGGCAATCGGCCTTGCGCCAACTCTAAACCTCGTTCTTGCCGGGACGGTTGGCCTTGTAGACAGCCAGAAGCTCGCTGATCTCAATCCCATCGATGGTCGCGCCTGTCAGTCTGCTTCCATTGATCTGCGCGCCTGTGAGATTGGCATTTTTGATGACGGCGCCGGACAGGTTCACGGCGTTCATGACAAGGCCCGAGAGGTTGACGTCATTGACAGACCAGCCGCTCATATTGCTGTCGTTGAATGACGCGCCTGAAAAATTGATCTGGTTGAAAGTTGTGCCGGAAAGATTTGAATCGTTGAATGTCGATGCCGAAAGATCAGTATCATCGACGTCGAGGATTTCCTTCGTGCGAAGTAATTTCATCGCTTCCTCCAAAAAAAGAGCCGCGCATAGAGACTATGCGCGGCAGGATAGAAGTTGATATTTCCAAATGCAACCGTTACTGCGGCAGCTTGTCGTCCACGCCTGCGACGTAGAAGTTCAGGCCAAGAAGTACCTTGTCTTCAGCCTTTTCGCCAGCCTTCAGCCACTCGGACCCGTCCTGCTTCTTCACCGGGCCGGTGAAGGGGTGCAGTTCGCCCGACTTGATCTTGGCTTCGGTTTCCTGCGCCATCTTCTTCACATCGTCAGGAATGTTGGTGTAAGGCGCCATGGTGAGAATGCCGTCTTTGAGGCCGTCCCAGACCGATTCGGACTTCCATGTGCCGTCGAGAAGGGCCTGTGTGCGCTTGATGTAATAGGCGCCCCAGGTATCGACGATCGCCGTCATCTGCGTGTTTGGACCGGCCTTGATCATGTCGGATGCCTGACCGAAAGCCTTGATGCCGCGCTCTGCAGCAACCTGCATCGGGGCAGTGGTGTCGGTGTGCTGGGTCAGGATGTCGACGCCCTGGTCGATCAGTGCCTTGGCAGCATCGGCTTCCTTGCCGGGGTCAAACCATGTGTTGGCCCAGACGACCTTGACCTTGAATTCCGGGTTGACGGACTGCGCGCCGAGAACGAAGGCGTCGATGCCCATTACCACTTCCGGAATCGGGAAGGAGGCGATGTAACCGGCGAGACCCTTCTGGGACATTTTAGCCGCGATCTGGCCCTGAATGTAACGGCCTTCGTAGAAGCGCGAATTGTAGGTTGCGAGGTTTGCAGCGGTCTTGAAACCGGTCGCGTGCTCGAACTTCACCTTCGGGAATTTCTGCGCAACCTTGACGGTGGCATCCATGAAGCCGAAGGAGGTCGTGAAGATCAGCTCGCAGCCGGAACGGGCCATGCGCTCGATTGCGCGCTCGGCATCCGGGCCCTCGGGAACGCTTTCGAGGTAAGGCGTTTCGATCTTGTCGCCGAAATGCTTCTGCAATTCCTGACGGCCGATATCATGTGCCTGCGTCCAGCCGCCGTCGGTCTTGGTGCCGACATAGACGAAGCAGACTTTCTTGGCGTCTGCTGCCTGGGCTGCGGGAACAACGCCGACGATGGCGGCGGCCGATGCGGCCAGTGCGATGATAAGTTTCTTCATTTTTACCCCTGCTTGGTTAGGCGTGAACCTGGTTTTTTAGCGATCCGGAACGAACGGTTTCCCGAGCGATGCCGGTGTATTGATCAGCGTTGTGCGGCGATTATGGGAGATGATGATGAGGACCACAATAGTCGCTATGTAAGGCATTGCTGAAAGAAGTTGCGACGGAACACCGATGCCGAAAGCCTGAGCATGCAGCTGACCGATGGTGACGGCACCGAAGAGATATCCGCCCGCCAGAACCCGCCATGGCCGCCAGGAGGCAAAGACCACCAGCGCCAGCGCGATCCAGCCGCGGCCAGCCGCCATGTTTTCCACCCATTGCGGCGTATAGACGAGCGACAATTGCGCGCCAGCCAGCCCCGCACAGGCACCGCCGAACATGACGGCAAGGTAGCGCATGCGGATGACATTCATGCCGAGCGCGTGGGCCGAGCCATGATTGTCGCCAATGGCGCGCATCTTGAGGCCCGTGCGGCTTTTGAACAGAAACCAGCCGATGCCGACGACAAGCGCAATCGACATGTAGAAGATCAGATCCTGCCGGAACAGAGCCGGTCCGATAACCGGAATCTCCGACAGGACCGGAAAGACGATGGGCGGCAGCTTGACGCCCGGCAGGCCAACGAAGCTCTCGCCCAGCATGCCAGACACGCCAAGACCAAGAATCGTCAAGGCAAGACCCGTTGCGACCTGATTGGTGACCAGCGTCAGCGTCAGGAAGCCGAACAGCAGCGAGAACAGAGCACCGGAGACAATTCCGGCGATGATGCCGATATAGGGAGATCCGGTCAGATGGGCGGCAGCAAAGGCACAGACCGCGCCCATGATCATCATGCCCTCGACACCGAGGTTGAGCACCCCGGCCCGCTCTGTCACCAGTTCGCCCAGTGCGGCAATGACCAGCGGCGTGGCGGCTGTGATGACGGTGAGAAGGATCGCCTGAAACATATCCATCACGCGGCTCCTTCAGCATTCTTCCCGCGGCCAAAACGGATGCGGATCTTGTAGACGATCAACGTGTCGCAGGAGAGGACGAAGAACAGCATCAGCCCCTGGAAGACGCGCACCAGCTTGTCGGAAATCTGCATCGACATTTGCACCGCCTCGCCACCCAGATAGGTGAGTGCCAGCACAAAGCCGGAAGCAATGATGCCAAGTGGGTTCAGGCGGCCGAGAAACGCAACGATGATGGCGGTAAAGCCGTAGCCGGGCGAAATGGACGGCTGCAAATGACCGATGGAGCCGGAGACTTCCGAAATACCGGCAAGACCGGCCAATCCGCCCGAAACGAGCAGCGAAAACCAGACCATGCCGCGTGAGGAAAATCCTGCAAAGCGCCCTGCCCTTGGCGATTGGCCGAGCACGGTGACCTGAAATCCGCGAAGCATGTAACGCATCATGAACCACAGGGCGACGGCGGCGATAATGGCAAAGACGATGCCCCAATGGGCGCGACCAGAGTCCAGAATTGCCGGCAGCACGGCGCTTTCATTGAAAGGCTTGGTCTGCGGAAAATTGTAGCCTGCCGGATCGCGCCACATGCCGCGCACCAGCCAATCCAGGAAAAGCTGCGCGACATAGACCAGCATGAGGCTGGTGAGAATTTCATTGGTGTTGAAGCGCGTTTTCAGCAGTGCCGGAATGCCCGCATAAATCGCGCCGCCCATGGCACCCATAACCAGCATCAGCGGCAGGATCATGGGCGATTGCCACTCGGGATAGAGAACTGGCAGGATGGAGCCGGTGATGGCACCGATGGTGAACTGCCCCTCAGCGCCGATATTCCAGTTGTTGGAGCGATAGCAGATGGACAGGCCAACCGCGATCAGGATCAGCGGGGCGGCCTTGATGGCCAGCTCATGCAGAGACCAGACCTCCAGCAGCGGCTCCACGAAGAAGCTGTACAGCGCCGTAAACGGATTGTTGCCCAGCATGGCGAACATGATGGCACCGAACACCAGCGTCAGGAACAGCGCCAGCAAGGGCGACAGAACGGCAAACAGGTTGGAAACGCCGGTGCGTCTTTCAAGCTCAATTCGCATGGGCTTGCCCCTGCGCATGTCCGGTGTGAATACCGCCCATCAAAAGTCCGATCTTTTCACGCGTCATGTCTCCCGCCGGGTAGGATTGCGACAGCCGACCATCGGAAATAACGGCTATGCTGGAAGCCACCTCAAAGATTTCATCCAGATCCTGGCTGATGACGACGACGGCTGATCCCGCCTTGGCAAGATCCACCAGCGCCTGGCGAATGCGGCTCGCCGCACCGGCATCCACGCCCCATGTCGGCTGATTGACAATCATGATCGATGGCTGGCGGTCCAGCTCCCGTCCGACGATGAACTTTTGCAGATTTCCGCCCGAAAGAGAGCCTGCGAGCGGATCGTCACCACTTTTGCGCACGTCCATTGATGCAGAAATGCGTTTGGCCGCCTTCTTGATGGTAGAATTTGCGATCACTTTCAGGAAGCCACCTTTTAGAAACGCCTTCCTGTCGGAGTAATATCGCGCCAAAAGCAGGTTGTCCGAAAGCGTCATCGTCGGCACCGCCGCATGGCCTAGCCGCTCTTCCGGCACGAAGCCCGCGCCCAGCAGACGGCGGCCGTTGATCCCCATGCGACCAACGCCTTTGCCACGCAGGCGAATTGCGTTGTCCTCTGTCACGGGATACTCGCCGGATAGGGCATCGAACAACTCCCCCTGCCCATTACCGGCAACACCGGCAATGGCAAGAACCTCGCCGGAACGCACCGTCATGGAGATGTCCTTGAGGGAAACGGCAAAAGGGGTACGGGCCGAAACGGAGAGATTGGCGATTTCAACGCTGACATCGCCGAGCGCGCAATAATCGTCACGCTGAATGCCCGCCACATCGGAACCCACCATCATGCGCGCAAGCGAAGACGGTGTTTCCTGGCGCGGATCGCACGCGCCGGTCACTTCGCCATGGCGCAGCACGGTGGCGCGGTCGCAGATGCGCTGCACCTCCTCAAGGCGGTGGCTGATATAGAGAACAGAGCGTCCCTCAGCTTTCAGCTTCGCCAGCGTTTCGAACAGCCGGTCAGCCTCCTGCGGTGTCAGAACGGAGGTCGGCTCATCGAGAATGATGAGCTGCGGATTTTGCAAAAGCGCACGCACGATTTCGATACGCTGGCGCTCACCTACCGAAAGATCGGCCACATGAGCGTAGGGATCGAGCGGAAGCCCATAGGCCTTCGACAGCGCTTCCGCCTCACGAGCGATTTCCTTCAGCGAAATCTTCGGATCCAACGAAAGTGCAATATTCTCAGCAACCGTCAGCGCCTCGAATAGCGAGAAATGCTGGAACACCATGCCGATGCCGAGCTTGCGCGCCTCGCCGGGGGAGCGGATGCGAACCGCCTCACCATTCCACAGGATTTCACCCGCAGATGGTTCCAGAACGCCGAACAGCATCTTGACCAGAGTGGATTTTCCCGCACCGTTTTCACCCAGCAAAGCATGAACTTCACCGGGCGCAATATCGAGATCGATCGCATTGCAAGCGCCGAAAGTTCCAAACAGCTTGGTCAGCTGGCGAACGGACAATAGAGGCGTGGCCCCAGACGTCACCGATCCCGTCACCTGTTCCCCTTTTCCAACCCGCCGCCGCACTTTCTTCGAAGTGTTGAACGACTGGATCGATACCCATGCACTAAATTTGGGCAGTGCCCGTTATTGATACTAAATACTGGTTTTATTGCTGCGCACAACTCTAAAAGATGTCAGTGCAAAGGTTTTGAACGACTGGTGTTAACGTGCACCAAGCGAAGGGAAAAGCTGCATGATGCCGCCGATGCAGTAAAGATAGATGCCCGTGATCACGACGCCGGCCACCACCCAGTCCGGCGAGGAGAAGTGGAGCAGCAGCGCATATCCGCTGAGCGCACACCACACCAGAAACACTGCCATATTCAGTGCTCTAAGACGCTTGACGCGCACGGGGTGGAGAAAATTGATGGGCAGGAATGTCAGAACGACAGAGATGGCAACAACGATCATCGCCGTGGTCGCACTTGCGTCTATGACAAACAGCGTGAAGACGACCATGTTCCAGACGACCGGGAAACCGGAGAAGAAGTACTCGTCCGTCTTCATGCCCATGTCGGCATAATAGATGGCGCTGGAAACAACGATCATGCCTGCGGCCACAAAGGACCACGGCTCACCGATCATGCCGCTTTGATAGAGCGCAAAGGCGGGTAAGAGAACGTAGGTCACGTAATCGATGATGTTGTCGAGCGTGTCCCCGGACCAGTTCGGCAGAACCTCCTTCACCCGCACCTTGCGTGCGATAGGCCCATCGATGCCATCGACGGCAAGCGCAAGGCCCAGCCACCAGAACATATCGACAAACCGATGCTCAGCAGCGGCAACCACGCCGAGAAATGCCAGGAAGGAACCGGATGCGGTCAGGATGTGGACCGAGAAAGCCCGCATTTCGGCATAGGGCACGCGCTTGTAGTTGAATATCTTCATATCAGCGCAAGCGCCTCGCTTTTCATCCGCTACGTCTTTTCCGGTATGCGACCATTCACCACTCTTTGCAACCATTCCCGATCGCTTATCCAAGTACTAATACTGAGTTTACATCGGGATCATGGCCTTCGCGACACAGATGTCTGCTGGATTTAGCCGTGCCTGATGCCTATATTTGTGGTGAATATGCTCGTGAAGTGGATTGGAACGATGAAGAACATCGAGATCGCTGTTGTTGGCGCGGGTCTTGCGGGACAGGTGGCCGCCATTGCGCTGGCTCGCTCGGGCCGTGACGTGGCACTGATTGCTCCAAAATCCGACAGGGTCGACAAGCGCACCACAGCATTGATGGACCAGTCCATCCGCTTTCTGGACCGTCTGGGCCTCTGGTCCGCCATAGAGCCATCTGCCGCGATGCTTTCGACAATGCAGATTCTCGATGGGACAGACCGGCTGCTGCGCGCGCCGACTGTCGCCTTCCGGTCATCAGAGATCGGGCTTCCGGCATTTGGCTGGAACATGCCAAACGATGTCCTGTTGAAAACGCTCGCCGAAGCCGTTTCGCGGGAAAGCAATATTACCGTGATCGAAGCCTCGGCCGAAACCATCGAGTTGGGCAAGCACGAAGCGACGATCACGCTCGACAACGGCGAGACAGTGGTCGCAAGTTTCGTCATTGGCGCGGACGGCCGTAAGTCGAAGGTCCGCGAAGCCGCTGGCATCGATGTGCGGTCCTGGTCTTACCCGCAAACGGCGATGGTGCTGAATTTCTCTCACACGCGTCCGCACAACAACGTATCGACAGAATTTCACACGCCGACCGGCCCTTTTACGCAGGTCCCCCTGGTTGGCAACCGCTCCAGCCTCGTCTGGGTCGTGACACCGGCACAGGCCGCCGAGCTCTCCAGCCTTCCGCTTGAGGAATTGAGCAAACGGGTCGAAGAAAGAATGCAGTCCATGCTGGGGACTGTCTCCGTGGAAGACAGCGTCCAGACATGGCCACTCTCCAGCATGACGGCGCATCGTTTCGGCAAGGATCGTGTAGCCCTGGTTGGCGAAGCTGGCCACGGTTTCCCGCCAATTGGCGCACAGGGCCTCAATCTCAGCCTGCGCGATATTATCGTTCTGACAGAATTGTTGGGAACGCTTACGGGCGGGCCGCTCCCCGCGGATGCCGGTTCGAAATTTGATCGCCGTCGCCGGGTTGATGTTGTCAGCCGCACTTTGAGCGTTGATCTTCTCAACCGTTCCCTGCTTTCGGCATTCCTGCCCATGCAGGTGGCGCGTGCGGCAGGCCTGCATGTTTTGTCCAGCGTTGCTCCGCTGCGCGGCCTCGTCATGCGGGAGGGTATCGAGCCCGGGCGCGGGCTCAAGGCACTGCCGTCACTTCTGGTTGGAAGCCTCAAACGCTCATGGCGCGGATGACATAGAGAACCAGAGAAACGGTGAAGACCGACAGCACGGTTGAAACCAGGATCGTCGCGGAAGCCCGCTCCTGCCAGACCCGGTATTGCTGGCCGATGACGAAGACATTCGTCGCCGTTGGCAAAGCCGCCAGCAGCACCGCAGTCGCGACCCAAATGGGGTCGAAGGTTCCAAACGACGACAGGGCGAGATATGCCAGAAACGGATGCAGGATGAGCTTTGCCGGGACGATATAGCTGATTTCCACCGGCACACGTTTCAGCGGGCGCAACGCCAGCGTTACGCCCATGGCAAAAAGTGCACAGGGCGCTGCCGATTGCGCCAGATAATCGACCAGTTGCTGCACTGGCTGTGGCGGATGCCAGCCGATGAAGGCAGCAAGGAAGCCGACGAGCACGGACAGGATAAAGGGGTGCGTCAAAACTTTTCCGGCAACATCCCCCGCAAGCCGCAAAGGTGAGCGCTTGTCACCACCCGCGACCGCCATTAGCGCAGGCGCGGTTATGAAGTGCATAGCGTTCTCCAGACAGACGATCAGCGCCACCGGCACAGCCGCGCGCTCCCCGAAAGCCAGCAGGGCAAGTCCCGGCCCCATATAGCCGATATTGCCGTAGCTTCCGGCAAAACTCTGGATCGTTGCATCCGCAAAACTGTTCCGGCGGATGAAATAGCCAATCAGGAACAGCAGAGTGAACACGGTGTATGTTGCAAGCAGGCTCAAGCCGACGAAATCCATGCGCGCCAGTTGATCGATGGGCGTTTTCGCGACTAGCTTAAAGAACAAGGCTGGCAAGGCGGCATAAATGATGAAGGTATTCAGCCAACCCATGGCCTCAGCAGGCTGTCTGGTGATGCGCCCGGCCAGATATCCGATGAAGATCAGCCCGAAAAACGGAAACAGCAATCCGGCGATGTCGGCCATGGCTCCCCCTTCGCCCTCGCGATACCTGAGCGGGCTTAGCCGATTTGCATCAGTATTGGAAAGCTTTCCTGAAACCAGATCGCCGCATTCGTAATGAAGCCGGACATGAAGGCCACTCCGGTGAGAATGAGAAGAACGCCCATTGCCTTTTCCACAACGCCGAGATGGCGGCGAAACCGCGTGAGGAAGCGCATGAAACTACCGGAAAAGCCGGCAGCAATCAGAAAGGGAATGGCAAGCCCGGCGGAATAGACGGCCAGCAGCATCGCGCCCTCACCCACCGTATCCCGTGACGCGGCAACACCCAGAATCGCCCCCAGTACCGGGCCGATGCAGGGCGTCCAGCCAAAGGCGAAGGCGAGCCCCATGATATAGGCGCCCGAAAGGGTCGCAGGCTTGCCGCCGCCTTGAAACCGCGCCTCGCGGGAAAACAGACCGATACGAAACACACCCAGAAAATTCAGCCCCATCAAAATAATGATGAAGCCGCCGACCTTGGCGAGGATATCGAGGTTCTGGCGCAGAACCATGCCGATGGTGGATGCCCCTGCCCCGAGCGCGACGAACACCGTTGCAAAGCCCAGCGTGAAAAACAGCGCGGCAAGCAGCACCGCCTTGCGCCCTCGCGGCTGTGCTTCATATCGTTCATCGCGGAACTGCTCGACGGAAATTCCTGCCATATAGCAGAGATAGGGCGGCACCAGAGGCAGCACGCACGGGGACAGAAACGAGAGGGCTCCCGCCAGAAGCGCGGTGAACAGGGATATATCGGCGATGGACAAGGCAGGGCTCCGCTACATTTCGAAATGCTTGTAACGCCGCCAAGCCCTTACGACCAATCACCTTTTTACGCCCGTGACAAAAAAACGCGGGAAGGCGAAATATTCCTGTTTTTATGGGTTGACCGAAGACGTGCCCCTCCCTATGTTCCGCCCACTTCCGAAGGGCGCTTCGCCGCCAACCGGAGATAAGCGCAATTCTGCCAATACGGCAACTGAACCGAAACACATGCTGTGTGTTGATACGTCAGTGAAACGCGCGGGACGAAAATGGTGAGAGAGGCTAGCTCAGCTGGTAGAGCAGCGCACTTTTAATGCGCGGGTCGTGGGTTCGAGTCCCACGCCTCTCACCACTCCCCTCCCAATCAGCACTTTCTCGCATCTTCCATAGCTACCACTCGCTGCTGGTCATTGAGGCAAAATGAACCTCCGACGGCGCCAGCCTCCGAATTGTCGCAGTTGTCGGCAGCGGCATCTGAGCACGCTCCCCCATGCGGCAGATGGAATCAACATCACGAGGGCGCCAGCGCCCTGGTGTATGCTCTGTGGAAATAGCAAGGAACGATCCCGTCCGACGTTAAACGAGGCTCCCAAAAACGATCAATGATGAATAGATGAAGCACAGACCAGAACCCACGAAACTGGGCTCTTGGATCACCCGTATGTTCACGCGGACGCGCCAGCCTCTTCCCGCTGCTTGGCTAGAGCGGCCAGGTCTGCCGGTTTCAGCTCGACAGACTCACCGCAGCCGCAGGCCGATGTCTGGTTTGGATTGCTGAAGGTAAAGCCGGATCGGAGTTTTGTGGTCTCGAAATCCATCTGCGTGCCCAAGAGATACAGCACGGCCGATGGCTCTATCCAGACTTTTGCATCCTGAAATTCGATGAGATCGTCCTTGGCGGAAGGCTCGGTCACCAGATCGATGGTGTATTCCATGCCAGCACAGCCACCCTTCTTGATACCGACGCGGACGCCCTTGGCGTCTGGGCCGGAATTGGCGACTATTGCTTTGACGCGCGCGGCGGCAGCCTCGGTCATGGTCATAACAGCAAAGCCCATGGGCTCATTCTCCTTCACAATCGGGTTCAAGGCCCGATGCTTCATGGCGTGAATCTAGTCCTACCGACAGGGAGTATCAATAGGCCGGTCCGGCAAAACACAATTGCCTCAGTACCAGCCAACGGCGACCTGCGCCTCTTCCGACATGCGTTCAGGCGTCCACGGCGGATCGAAGGTCATTTCGACGTTGACGCCGGACACACCTTCAACGGCGCCCACGGCATTTTCAACCCAGCCCGGCATTTCGCCTGCGACCGGGCAACCGGGTGCCGTCAGCGTCATGACGATCTTGACCATGCGGTCGTCTTCGACATCGATCTTGTAGATAAGGCCGAGTTCGAAAATATCGGCCGGAATTTCCGGGTCATAGACCGTTTTGAGAGCGGCGATCACATCGTCGCTGATCCGTGCCAGTTCATCTGGCGCGATAGCGGAAACCTTGGCCGGAGCCTCGGTTACACCTTGTGTCTGTTCGGTCGTCTCTGTTGTCATGGTCCTGATCCTCAGGCGAAAAAATTGCGGGCGTAGTCAAGCGCCTCGGCCAGGGCGTCCACTTCTGCGCGCGTATTGTAGAGGCCGAACGATGCACGGCATGTGGAGGTAACGCCAAAGCGTTTCAAGAGCGGCATGGCACAATGGGTGCCAGCGCGCACGGCCACACCGCGCCTGTCGATCACCATCGAGACGTCATGCGCGTGAATACCTTCAAGCTCAAACGAGAAGATTCCGCCCTTACCCGGTGCGTTCCCGATGATGCGAAGCGAGTTGATGTCGCGAAGACGTTCTGCCGCGTAGGCAGCCAGATCGGCCTCATGCGCGGCAATCGCGGCACGACCGACACCTTCCATGTAATCAAGCGCATAACCCAGACCTATCGCCTGCACGATGGGCGGTGTGCCCGCTTCGAAGCGATGCGGTGGCTCGTTATAGGTAATGGTGTCCTCGGAGACGTCGAGAATCATCTCACCGCCACCCTGAAACGGACGCATCTCGCGCAGGCGGTCGGCCTTGCCATAGAGAACGCCGATGCCGGATGGGCCATAAAGCTTGTGACCGGTCATCACATACCAGTCGCAGTCAATATCCTGAACATCGACAGGCATATGCACAGCACCCTGGCTGCCATCGACCAGCACCGGAATGCCACGCTCATGGGCGATACGGCAGATTTCCTTGACGGGAACAACCGTGCCCAGCGCGTTCGACATATGGGTGATCGCAACGAGCTTGGTCTTTTCGGTCAGGCTCTTTTCGAAGTCTTCGATGTGGAAAGCGCCCTCATCGTCGACAGGCACCCAGACGAGCTTGGCACCCTGCCGCTCGCGAATGAAGTGCCATGGAACGATGTTGGAATGGTGCTCCATGATCGACAGGACGATCTCGTCGCCCTCCCCGATCTTCGGCATACCATAACCATAGGCAACCGTGTTGATCGCCTCGGTCGAGGATTTCGTGAACACGATCTCGTCCACGGATCCGGCATTCAGGAAGCGGCGCACCTTTTCGCGCGACGCTTCGTAAGCATCCGTTGCGGCATTGGAGAGGAAATGCAGGCCACGATGGACGTTTGCATATTCATTGGCATAAGCGTGCGAGATGGCATCGATAACCACCTGCGGCTTTTGAGCGGACGCGCCGTTGTCCAGATAGACCAGCGGCTTGCCATAGACCTCGCGCGAAAGGATCGGAAAATCCTTCCGCACGGCTTCGACGTCATAAGGAGCGGCCACTGCGGCGCGTTCGCTATCAGGCATGGTGTTCCAGCCAGTCGGCGATGATATCTTCGAGCGCCGCTACGAGATTTTCGTCTTCAAGCTCTTCAACGATCTCATCGACGAAAGCATTGACCAGCATCGCACGGGCCTTTGCCCGTGGCACGCCACGAGCCATCAGATAGTAAAGATGGTTGTCGCTGATATCGGCAACGGTTGCGCCATGGCCGCACTGAACGTCATCTGCAAAGATTTCCAGTTCCGGCTTGGCGGAGAACTCGCCATCATCGGACATCAGCAACGTGTTGCAGGCCATCTTGGCATCGGTCTTCTGAGCATCGGGTGCAACCCGGATCATGCCCTGGAAAATGCCTCTAGCGCGGTCGAAGACGACGTTGCGGAACACTTCTGTCGAGCTGGTGTTCGGCACATTGTGACCGAGAACCATCGTGACATCCGTATGCGTTTCGCCGCCCAGAAGATTGACGCCGCGAATGGAAAGGTCGGAATTTTCACCCTGCACGTCGATGCGCAGTTCCTGTCGCACGAGCTTGCCACCGGCATTCACGACGAACAGACGCAGCTTGGCATCAGCGCCCATCGTAATGCGCAGCTGGCCAAGATGCGTATCCGACGCACCCTGCTGCTGCAGGACGATATAGGTCGCCTCCGCACCATCCTGCACTTCGATTTCGCTGACCGAGGAAACCAGCGCCGCATCAGACGTCACCGACAGGTGACGCTCGATGATGGTGGCCTTGGAGCCCTTTCCGAAGCAAACCGGAAAACGGCTGTGGATCTGCCCAGCACCATGGATTACCTGGAGCTCAAGCGGATTGACCACAATGGAATCCTCGGGGACGACAACCGAGAGGCCATCGCGCACGAAGCTGCCATTGATACGACCAATCGCATCATCACTGCTGGCTGCCACGAGAGTTGCTGCTGCGGTGCCGTCGGAAAGGCTTTCCGCATAGCTTGCCACCGTAAAGCCTTCGATCTGAGCGTCGATTGCCTTGCCCTGCATGACATAAGCGATTGGCGCACCGGCAACCAGTGCCGCACGCTTCTCAATCATTGGAGCTGGAGCATCTTCCGGGATGGCCCGCAGAAGCGTCTTCAGGTCGGTGTAGTGCCAAGCCTCGATACGGCGTGTCGGCAGCCCGCCTGTTTTCAAATCGTCAAACAGCACGTCACGCGCGGCGACAACATTGCCATCGCCCGGCAGTTCGCTGAATTTGGCGGTAAAGGCTTCGACCAGCGTCGTTTCCGCTGGCGTCTGCCGGTTTGTTGTTTGCATGTTCATCACATCACCTTTCCCAGCCAATCAGGCGGCTTCACCGATGATGTCGGCATAACCGTTGGATTCCAGATCAAGAGCGAGGCTCTTGTCGCCGGAACGGATGATCTTGCCCTTGTAGAGAACATGGACGCTGTCAGGCACGATGTAATCGAGCAGGCGCTGATAGTGGGTGATGACGATGGTCGCACGGTCCGGAGACTTCAGCGCGTTGACGCCATCGGCAACGATCTTCAGCGCGTCGATATCGAGACCAGAGTCTGTCTCGTCGAGAACGCAAAGCTTTGGTTCAAGCAGCGCCATCTGCAGGATTTCCGCACGCTTCTTTTCACCACCGGAGAAACCGACGTTCAGCGGACGCTTCAACATGTCCATGTCGATCTTCAGATCGCCAGCCGCTTCCTTCACCTTCTTGATGAAGTCAGGCGTTGTCAGTTCCGCTTCGCCACGCGCCTTGCGCTGCTCGTTCATGGCAACCTTCAGGAACTGCATGGTCGCAACGCCGGGAATTTCGACAGGGTACTGGAAGGCAAGGAAGATGCCCTTGGCCGCACGCTCGGCAGCGTCCAGTTCCAGGATGCTTTCACCGTTATAGAGAATGTCACCGGAAGTGACTTCGTAATCTTCGCGCCCCGACAGAATGTAGGACAGCGTGGACTTGCCAGAGCCATTTGGCCCCATGATAGCCGCCACTTCGCCAGCAGCAACCTTCAGGTTCAAGCCCTTGATGATCTGCGTGTCGGTATCGGCGATCTTTGCGTGCAGGTCGATGATTTCAAGCATGTTTGTTTCCTATCCGTACAGCGGTTTCAAAGGCCGCCTCGTAGGCCCTGTTAAAGGCCGGTCTCAATTCTCACATCCGTCGTCCTCGGGCTTATCCCGAGGATGACGAACGCTGGGTTAGCCCACAGATCCCTCAAGCGAAATGCCGATCAGCTTCTGCGCTTCAACCGCAAATTCCATCGGCAACTGCTGGATCACGTCCTTTACGAAGCCGTTGACGATCAGCGCGATGGCCGACTCTTCGGGGATGCCGCGTTGCAGGCAGTAGAACAGTTGGTCCTCGGAAATCTTTGAGGTCGTGGCTTCATGCTCGAACTGGCAGGACGAGTTCTTCGCTTCGATGTAAGGCACGGTGTGAGCACCGCACTTGTCGCCGATCAGCAGGGAGTCGCACTGCGTGAAGTTGCGCGTGTTGGTCGCCTTGCGGTGGGCCGAAACCTGGCCGCGATAGACGTTTTCCGAGAAGCCGGCAGCGATGCCCTTGGCGATGATGCGGCTTGACGTGTTCTTGCCGAGGTGGATCATCTTGGTGCCGCTGTCGATCTGCTGATGACCGTTGGAGACGGCAATCGAGTAGAACTCGCCACGGCTGTCATCGCCGCGCAGAATGCAGGACGGGTACTTCCAGGTGATGGCAGAGCCGGTTTCGACCTGCGTCCAGGAAATCTTCGAACGGTTGCCACGGCAATCACCGCGCTTGGTCACGAAGTTGTAGATGCCGCCCTTGCCGTCCTTATCGCCCGGATACCAGTTCTGGACGGTGGAATATTTGATTTCGGCGTCATCCAGAGCCACAAGCTCGACCACGGCAGCGTGAAGCTGGTTTTCGTCGCGCTGAGGCGCGGTGCAGCCTTCGAGATAGGACACGTAAGCGCCCTCTTCCGCGATGATCAGCGTACGCTCGAACTGACCGGTGTTCTTCTCGTTGATACGGAAATAGGTGGACAGTTCCATCGGGCAACGAACGCCCTTCGGAATGAACACGAAAGAACCGTCGGTGAAGACAGCCGAGTTCAGCGTGGCGTAGAAATTGTCGGTCGTCGGCACGACGGAGCCGATATACTTCTTTACCAGTTCCGGATATTCGCGAATGGCTTCCGAGATCGACATGAAGATCACGCCGGCCTTGGCCAGTTCCGCCTTGAAGGTGGTAACGACCGACACGCTGTCGAACACGGCATCCACGGCAACGCGACGGTTTTCGACGCCAGCCAGAATTTCCTGTTCCTTCAGCGGAATGCCGAGCTTTTCATAGACCTTCAGCAGCTCAGGATCGACCTCGTCCAGCGATTTCGGGCCGGGCGTGCTCTTTGGTGCCGCATAATAATAGAGATCGTTGAAATCGATCTTCGGGTAATTGACGCGCGCCCAGGTGGGCTCTTCCATCGTCAGCCAGCGCTTGTAGGCGTCAAGACGCCATTCCAGCATCCATTCCGGCTCTTGCTTCTTGGCGGAGATGAAACGGATGACGTCTTCGGACAGGCCCTTGGGCGCCTTGTCCACTTCGATCATGGTTTCAAAACCGTATTTATACTGGTCCACATCGATCTGGCGGACCTGATCGATCGTTTCCTGAACCGCAGCCATAGTCGTTCTCCAATCTCGCCGGATACAAGGTCCGGTGGCTTGTCAACGTATCGAGGCAGAAGACCTGC
Source organism: Hyphomicrobiales bacterium (assembly GCA_900468285.1). Taxonomy (GTDB): domain Bacteria; phylum Pseudomonadota; class Alphaproteobacteria; order Rhizobiales; family Rhizobiaceae; genus Agrobacterium. The sequence goes on from UBTF01000012.1 coordinate 127,488, forward strand.
CTCCATTCGTGTCAGGCGCAACTTTCTTTGCTACGCCTTATTTAGTGTTCGGATGGCGCTTTTCACACTCTCCGGCAAGCGGAATTTTGACTTTCCGCAATTGTTTTTGGCACTAAGCGGCCTGCACGGCCCGTTTTCGCCGTCCCGCTATTGTGGCGAAGGCGGCGATGGCCTTGTCGATATCTGCCCGCTGCGTGGCCGCGCCAAGCGAAATGCGCAGCGCACCCAGCTTCGGGTCCTGCCCCATAGCTGTCAGTACGTGGCTTTCCCCGACTTTCCCGGAAGAACAAGCCGATCCCGCAGACAGCGCCACGCCTTCAATATCAAAAGCAATCTGGCCCGTTTCGGATTTCAATCCCGGCAGCGTGAAGAAGGTCGTGTTGCAGACACGGCTCACGTCTTTGCCATGAATGACAACATCAGGCGCAACCGTCTGCATCGCGTCTTCCAGTACAGCGCGAAGCCCCGCAATCCGCATGGCTTCCCCATCCAGCCTGCCGAGAGCTTCAGACGCTGCCACACCAAAGCCGATGATGGCCGATGTGTTTTCCGTACCGGACCGATGGCCTTTTTCCTGACCGCCGCCATGGATCAGTGGCTTCGGCATCATCACCTCGCCGCGAGAAATCAGCGCACCTACGCCCTTGGGACCGCCAATCTTGTGAGACGACAGAATAAGAAAGTCCGCACCGAGCGTCTGGATATCGACTGCGATACGTCCAACAGCCTGAACGGCATCTACAACAAGCAAGCCGCCCGCTGCGTGAACAAGGCGCGCGGCATCTTCCACGGGCTGAATAATTCCGGTTTCGTTGTTGACCAGCATGAGCGCCAGCATGGGAAGACCCTTGGCGGCATCATGGGATGCCAGTGCCTGCTCCAGCGCGGCGAGATCGAGAGTGCCCTCAGACGTTACCGCGATTTCACTGACGTCCGCCTTGTCAAACCGCCCACCCTCGCGAATTGCGGGATGTTCGATGGCCGAAACATAGAGATGCCCAACAGACAGCGCCGCCCGGCCCATCTTGAAAGCAGGCGAAAGAACGAGATTCGCAGCCTCGGTCGCACCGCTCGTGAAGATGACATGGGCCACTTCCGCACCAACCAGCGCCGCCACATCGCGACGGGCGGCTTCGATTTCGGCACGCACCATCCGACCTTCCCGGTGGACGGACGACGGGTTGCCAGGCAAATCCAGCGCCCGGACAAGCGCATCCCGAACGGCTGGCAGCAGAGGCGCTGTCGCGTTCCAGTCGAGATATGTGCGCATCGTGGTGCTCATACGGGAATTTGCTTCTGTTTACCTATGATTGATGCGCGAAAGCGCATTTTCCTTGAAATTTCAGTCGCGCTTGCCTTATGACACGTCCAACAGTGCTTAAGGCACGCAAAGTTTCGAATAATTCTAAACTGGGTTTTAGAAAAGCTGACCATCCGCGTCAAGTCTTCTTGCGCATGGAAGCGTCAGAAATAGAAAAACACGACCGGAGTACCAATGCCCGAAGTCATTTTCAACGGCCCTGCGGGTCGCCTCGAAGGCCGTTACCAGCCGTCAAAAGAAAAAAGCGCCCCGATTGCCATCATCCTGCATCCGCACCCGCAGTTTGGCGGCACGATGAACAACCAGATCGTGTACCAGCTGTTCTACCTTTTCCAGAAGCGCGGCTTTACCACACTGCGTTTCAATTTCCGCTCCATTGGCCGCAGCCAGGGCGAATTCGACCACGGCGCCGGTGAGCTCTCCGACGCGGCATCAGCGCTGGATTGGGTGCAGGGACTGCATCCGGATAGCAAGAGCTGTTGGGTGGCCGGATATTCCTTCGGTGCCTGGATCGGTATGCAGCTTCTGATGCGCCGCCCGGAAATCGAAGGCTTCATGTCGATTGCGCCGCAGCCCAACACCTATGACTTCTCCTTCCTCGCGCCCTGCCCATCCTCCGGCCTCATCATCAATGGCGATGCCGACAAGGTAGCACCTGAAAAGGACGTCAACGGTCTGGTTGAAAAGCTGAAGACCCAGAAGGGCATCCTCATCACCCACCGCACCGTCCCCGGCGCCAACCACTTCTTCAACGGACAGGTGGATACGCTGATGAGCGAATGCGAAGACTATCTGGACCGCCGCCTCAACGGCGAACTGGTCCCTGAGCCTGCGGCGAAGCGGATTCGGTAAGATTTGCCTTTTCCTGCTCCGCGCTGAATCACATCGCGGAGCTTTCTATCTCCCGTCATTCCGGCCTTGAGCCGGAATCCAGCAGCCGCGCGTCTGCGCGGTGAAAGACTTTAATCCAGACCAAGGACTTGGTCTGACTGGATGCCGGATCAAGTCCGGCATGACGGAAATCACACAGTCGTGCGCGCCAAAACCCCACCCGTCACCGGTTCCCTCACACCCGTAGTGCCGGGATAGGTCAGAGGCAAGCCTCTCAGCGACCGCACGGCGAGATAGGCCCAGGCTTCGGCCTCCATTGCACCGCCATCAAAGCCCGCGTCCTCTGCGGCGATCACCTTTGCAACAAGTGTCGCGGCTTGCGTCGCGAACTCATGCATAATGACGGGGTTCAGCCGGCCACCACCACAAACGACATAGGTCTTGGCGCCCTCCGGCAAATAGCTGGCAGACTTCAGAATGGCGGCACCCGTCAGATGCGCCAGCGTACGTGCACCATCCTCCAGCGAAACCTCACCCTTTGCAGGTGGCATGAAATCCGAGCGATCCAGCGAACGCCGGATATTTGCCGAAAAGAACGGGCTTTCCATATAGCGTTCCACCAGTGATGGGACCACCGCACCCCGTGCCGCGGTAGCACCGCCTTTGTCGTAAGCCTTGCCGGTATGCGCCTCGATCCACTGGTCGATCAGCATGTTGCCGGGGCCGCTATCGAAGGCAGCAAGCTCGCCGCTCTCGCCGATATAGGTGAGGTTGGAAATGCCGCCGATATTCACGAACACCGCAGGCGTTTCGAATTGCTCCGGCAGATTGGCGGCAAGGGCTGCGTGATAGACCGGAATGAGTGGTGCGCCCTGCCCGCCATGGACCATATCATTCGCACGCATATCATAGATGACTGCGATGCCGGTTTCCTCAGCCAGCAGCGGACCGTCGCCAATCTGCACCGTCAGCCCATCATCCGGGCGGTGCAGAACCGTCTGTCCGTGGAAGCCGATGATGTCGATTTCATCGGCACCGAGGCCATGACGGTGAAGAAAGGATTTGACCGTTGCCGCATGGGCAAGCGTCAGTATCCTTTCCGCCTCCGCCAGATCCTGCGGACGCTCTTTGCGCTCGCGAATGGCTTTTGCCGTAACAAGCGCTTTCTGCCATGTGGCGCGCAGCGTGGCATCATAGGGGAAATAGCCGCTGGGGCCGTGGTGAACCACGCTTTCGCCATCCGTGCGCAACAGCGCGATATCGATGCCATCCATGGACGTGCCGCTCATCAGCCCTATCGCTGTTTTGACCTCGCCCATGTCCGCTCTCCTGCCAGATGGAATCAACCCGTTACCGATTGCCGATATTCATGGCGCAAACGGGTGCAATTTACAAAAAACAATGCTAAGGGCGCGGCATTCACTGGCATTTCAGTGATGCAACAGACCCAACCAGAAAGAAAAAGGTTATGTCCAGGTTCAAGTCCGATTTCCTCCGCACGCTTGATGAGCGCGGCTTTATTCACCAGATCTCCGATGAGGCAGGTCTCGATGAACTCTTTGCCAAGGAAACCGTGACTGCCTATATCGGCTTTGATCCGACCGCGCCCAGCCTGCACGCTGGCGGTCTGATCCAGATCATGATGCTGCACTGGATGCAGAAGACCGGCCACCAGCCGATTTCGCTTATGGGCGGCGGCACCGGCATGGTTGGCGACCCCTCCTTCAAGGATGAGGCGCGGCAGTTGATGACGGTCGATACGATCGAAAGCAACATTGCCTCCATCAAGCGGGTCTTCTCGAATTACCTCGATTACGATGCCGCAACCGCGCCTGCGCTGATGATCAACAATGGCGACTGGCTGCGTGAGATCAATTACCTCGAATTCCTGCGTGATGTCGGCCGTCACTTCTCGGTCAATCGCATGTTGTCCTTCGATAGCGTCAAGACACGTCTGGACCGCGAACAGTCGCTGTCGTTCCTCGAATTCAACTACATGATCCTTCAGGCCTACGACTTCGTGGAACTGAACAAGCGCACCGGCTGCCGATTGCAAATGGGCGGCTCGGACCAGTGGGGCAACATCATCAACGGTATCGACCTCGGTCACCGCATGGGTACACCACAGCTTTACGCGCTGACCTCGCCGCTTCTGACGACGTCGTCAGGTGCGAAGATGGGCAAGTCCATGAATGGCGCCGTGTGGCTGAACCCGGATATGCTCTCGGCCTATGACTTCTGGCAATACTGGCGCAACACCGAAGACGCCGATGTATCGCGCTTCCTGAAGCTCTACACCACGCTGCCGATGGACGAGATCGCCCGCCTTTCGGCGCTTGGCGGCTCTGAGATCAACGAAGTCAAGAAAATCCTCGCGACCGAAATCACCGCCATGCTGCATGGCCGTGAAAATGCCGAGCAGGCTGCCGAAACAGCACGCAAGACTTTCGAAGAAGGTGCGCTGGCCGACAACCTGCCCTCCATCGAAGTGCCGAAGAGCGAACTTGAGGCGGGCATTGGCCTGCTGTCGCTGATCGTGCGCGCTGGCCTTGCAGCCTCCAATGGCGAAGCCCGCCGTCACGTTCAGGGCGGCGCGGTCAAGATCAACGACCAGAGCATGTCGGACGAACGTCAGGTTATCGGCGCTGGCGAGATCACGGCAGATGGTGTTATCAAGCTGTCGCTGGGCAAAAAGAAGCACATTCTGGTTCGCCCTGTGTAAGGTTTCGAATGGCCACACAACAAAAAAGGCAGCCTTCGCGCTGCCTTTTTTGTTTTGATGTGCGGGTGAAGGATCAGTTCCTCAACTTATACCCTGTCTTGAACATCCAGCCGATTACACCGAGACAGGCCGCGAGGAAGATGGCGATCATGCCGAGGCTGAGCAGAGGGTTGACGTCGGATATTTCGTAGAAACTCCAGCGGAAACCGCTGATCAGGTAGAGCACCGGGTTGAAATGGCTGACCGTCTGCCAGAATGGCGGCAACATGCTGATGGAATAGAAACTGCCGCCAAGGAATGTCAAAGGCGGGATGACCAGCATGGGAATGAGGTTGAGCTGCTCGAAATTGGTGGCCCACATACCGATGATGAAGCCGAAAAGGCTGAAGCTGATGGCGGTGAGAACGAAGAAAAGCACCATCATGAAAGGGTGGGCAATCGAGACGTCCACGAAGAAGGAAGCCGTCAAAAGGATGATCGTGCCGATCAACAGACCCTTCGTTGCCGCCGCTCCGACATAGCCCGCGAGTATCTCGGTCATCGCCACCGGAGCGGATAGAATTTCGTAGATCGTTCCGGTGAATTTTGGAAAATAAATTCCAAATGAGCCGTTGCTGATACATTGCGTCAGAAGAGTGAGCATGATCAGGCCAGGCGTGATGAACGCACCGTAGGATACGCCATCGACTTCCTGAATGCGTGAGCCGATGGCCGTGCCGAAGACGATGAAGTAGAGCGAGGTCGAGATGACCGGCGAAACAACGCTCTGCAACAGGGTGCGGCGTGTACGGGCCATTTCGAAGAGATAGATGGATTTGATGGCTTCGAAGTTCATTTTTGACCTCCCACCAGCGCCACGAAAATATCTTCCAGTGAGCTCTGGCGTGTCGAAATATCCTTGAAATGAATGCCGGCGCTTGCGAGTGCCGAGAGAAGATCGGCAATCTGGCTCTGCTCGCCATTGCCCTCGTACTCGTAGGTCAGACAGCTGCCATCTTGCGAAAGAGAGAGCTGGAACCGGGAAAGACTGTCCGGTAGCAGTTTGATGGGTTCGGCCAGTTCCAGCGAGAGCTGCTTGCGGCCGAGCTTTTGCATCAGGGCGGTCTTTTCTTCGACAAGCAACAACTCGCCGCTGTTGATGACACCAACGCGATCGGCGATCTCTTCGGCTTCCTCGATGTAATGGGTCGTCAGGATGATGGTGACGCCCGTCGCCCGCAACTCCTCGACCACCTGCCACATGTCGCGACGAAGGGCCACGTCAACACCCGCAGTCGGCTCGTCCAGAAAAAGGATCTGCGGCTCATGCGCCAGCGCCTTGGCAATCAGCACGCGCCGCTTCATGCCGCCGGAGAGCTCGCGAAGCATGTTGTCCTTCTTGCTGTAGAGCGACAGGGACTTGAGGATGCGCTCTATAAGCTCGGGGTTCTTTTTCTTGCCATGCAGGCCGCGGGAAAAGGAAACGGTGTTCCAGACGGTCTCGAACTGGTCCGTCGTCAATTCCTGCGGAACGAGGCCGATCAATTCCCGCGTCCTGCGGAAATCGCCGACGACATCATGTCCATCAACAAGGACGCGTCCCTCGCCCGGATTGACCAGACCACAGATGATGGAAATCAGCGTTGTCTTTCCGGCGCCATTCGGTCCCAGAAGCGCAAGAATCTCACCCTTGTAGATATCAAGGGTGACACCTTTGAGCGCCTGAAAGCCGTTGGCGTAGGATTTTGTAAGATTTTGGATGGAAACAATTGGATTTTGCGGGGAATTCATGGGGCATCTTTCAACGTAATCCGTATTGAAAGCATATAGGTTCCAGACTCCTAAAAAGCCATCCCCGAGGCGGCATGATGCCGCATTGGCGCTATCATTCCGCCAAAATCTTCAATCGCAGTGGCGGTAGCCGGACTTCCTGGTTCTAAGATCGAAATGGAAATGGTTCCAGTGATTGGGATCACTGCCCGGTCCAAGAACCGTCGAGAAATACTTGCAGCTGTCGCTGCGCACCGCCTTGAGCAGACCTTTCTCACGAAACGCAAAGAAGCTCTTCTTGCGCACATCGATCTCCTTGCCGTTCTTCAACGTGATGGTGCCGATATCGATTGCGTTGCCGCGCGCGTGCTCCGACCACGGATTGCTGGAGCGCGAGTTCATTTTGCGGCATGAATAACCGCCCATCGGCGTGATGCGCTCGACACCGGAGAGATAGCGGAAGCGCGACGAAGGAACGAGCTCGAACTTTACCCACTTGGCAAAGGCGAGCGTTACCTGGCAATTGAGCTTTACCGCAGGGCGGATAGCGACGCCGCTGGCAAGACCGCTGAGCTCGATCGGGTAATCAATGCCGCAGGTGGGGCCATCCGACACGCGACCCACATCCCGAAACGCCACGCCCAGCCTGCGCAATTCCGAGCGGCAGGAAATCTCCGACGCGGGCATCATACCCGGTGGAGATGACATCCTGCTCTCCTGCATCGGGTTCTGCGGCATCATCATCGCCACATCCTGCACCGGCTGACGCTGCCTCTGGCCTTCGCCGGGCGGAGGAATGAGGCGCGATTGGCTGTTTACCTGTCGACGCTGCAACGGTGGAGCAGACATCTGGCTGTTCATCGCGTCATCTACAGGCTGTGGACCGGGCGCAGCAATATCCATGTCCTGCTCTTCCGCCAGCCCACGCACCGGCGCAACGCCCAGTCCGTCGTCCATATTGACGCCGCCCTGCCCCTCGGCCATCTCATTCGACATTTGCGGCGTTGGCCCACCCAGACGTGCCTGTTGATCATCCAGCGTGGAATATTGCTGTCCGGGAGCGGCCTGCAGCAGCGGGTCTCGCGAAGGCGTTTGCGCCGGCATCGGCTGCTCGAGCGGCGCATATTGCTCGACAGGCTGGCCCGGTACGACTGGGCTGGAGGGCGCGCTGTAATTCTGTTGACGGGACGATTGAATGGAGCTGACCCTGGTTGCGCCATCGACGTCGGCAGGAGGGACAAGCCCTTCCGCCGAACACGATACGATCACCGTCGACATTGTCAGCAACGTCACCAAGCGACGCGGAAGGGAAACATACGCCATACCAGAACCTGCACCTTCAGCGGCCGCAACGCGCGGCAATCAAGCTAAATCTTAAACAAATTTGGTAAACGAACCCTTTTCATGCGCACCTCTATAATCATCAGCGAATGCTTGCATGGGGAAGATTTGAGGTCGCGCCGTTTTCCCTCTGCGCCGGCATCAGAAGTGAGGGTTCTGAGGGGACGATGAAAGAAAGCGTTAATCCTCGCGGCGTAACCTTATGAGACTGAGCTACGAAATAAGGGCGACCCATATGGCCAAGCCAAGCTTCCGCTTTACCCATTACGACCTGAAGGAACTGCGCGCAGGCGCAATCATCGAGGTTTCGCTAAACGCTATCAACAATGTCCGACTGATGAATTCGGGCAATTACCAGCGTTTTACCGAAATGCTCGACTTCAAGTATCTTGGCGGCGTAGCGAAGAAGTCGCCACTGCGCGTTGTCATTCCAGAAACATCGCACTGGCATCTGATCGTGGATTGCGAGGGACATGCCGCACTTGCGGAATCATCCGTGAAGATGCTGCCGCCACAACAAGCGGCAATCACCCGACGCGCATCCTGAGCGGAAGCACCTGCCCTATTTGGCGTTGCGTTCCCGCCGAAGCCTGGCCCACCAGTCCAGCCGCTTGCGGATATCGCGTTCAAAACCGCGATCGGGCGGATCATAGAATGTGGTGCGCCCCATCTTCTCCGGGAAATAATCCTGCCCTGAAAAGGCGTCAGGCTCATCATGGTCGTAGCGATACCCATCGCCATAGCCCTCGCCCTTCATCAACTTCGTCGGAGCATTCAGAATGTGCTTGGGCGGTAGCAGCGAGCCGCTTTCCTTGGCCGCGCGGGTTGCAGCCTTGAATGCGGTGTAGACCGCATTGGATTTCGGCGCCGTTGCCAGGTAGACGCAGGCCTGCGCAAGCGCGAGTTCGCCTTCCGGCGAACCAAGATAATCATAGGCATCCTTTGCCGCATTGCAGATGACCAGCGCCTGCGGGTCCGCAAGACCGATATCCTCTACCGCCATACGCACCAGACGACGACCGAGATAAAGCGGATCCTCGCCCGCGTCGAACATACGCGCAAGATAGTAGAGCGCCGCATCGGGATCAGAACCGCGCACGGATTTGTGCAGCGCCGATATCATGTTGTAGTGGCCGTCCTGCGCCTTGTCATAGATGGGCGCGCGGCGCTGGACGATGCGTGTCAGCCCTTCCGTATCGAATGTCTCGTCCTTGCGCGCGGCACGCCAGACCTCTTCAGCCAGCGTCAGCACCGCACGACCATCGCCATCTGCCATGCGGATCAATGCTGCTCTGGCATCATCCGTCAGCGGCAGCGGCTTGTCCTCTACGGATTCGGCGCGCGCCAGCAATTCGGCGAGACTTTCCTCATCATGCGATTTGAACGTCAGAACCCGCGCTCGCGACAGCAGCGCGGCGTTAAGTTCGAAGGATGGGTTTTCGGTCGTAGCGCCGACCAGGATGATTGTCCCGTCTTCCATGACCGGAAGAAAGCTGTCCTGCTGGGCACGGTTGAAGCGGTGGATCTCATCCACGAAGAGCAACGTCTGCCGACCGTTCATTCGCCGCGTCCGCGCGCTCTCAAAGACCTTCTTCAGATCTGCGACGCCTGAAAAAATGGCCGAAATCTGCTCGAAGGCTAGCCCTGCTTCACCTGAAAGCAGGCGGGCGACCGTCGTCTTGCCGGTACCGGGCGGGCCCCAGAAGATCATGGAACCCAGGGAACCGCTCTCGATCATTCGGCGCAGCACGCCCTCTTCGCCCGTCAGATGTGACTGGCCGGTGACCTCTGCGATGGTCGTCGGACGCAGCCGGTCAGCCAGAGGCCGCCGGTTGGCGACCTCTGCCGGAACCTGAGGAGCAAAGAGATCGCCACTCATCGCAGGAATTGCCGGATGCGCTGGCCATCCCTGACGATTTCCAGACGCCAGAAACCGGGATTATCCTCCAGTGCGCGCTCCACATCCGCCGTCGATGTCATTTCGGTTCCATTCAGGGACATGATGATGTCCTTTGGCTGGAAACCCACCCGTGCGGCTGGCGAATTACGTTTGACGTCGACAATGACGACGCCTGCGGTGCTGGTTGGCATCCGCAACTCATCCGCAAGCTTTGGCGAAAGGTTGGCAACCGTTGCGCCCGCAAAGGGATTGCGACCTTCCAGCAGGCGTTCGTCACGCGGTGCTGTCTCAGGCGCCGTATCGAGCGCGATTGTCGCCGTCTTTTCCTTGCCCTTGTCGATCAGGGTCAGTTTCGCGGATTTGCCGATGCCTGCGGTCGTCAATCGATAGCCCAGTGCATCGGGATGCTCAACCTCGATACCGTTGACCGCCGTCACCACCTGTCCGGGCTCGATGCCGGCCTTCTCGGCGGGTCCGTCCTTGACGACGCTGACCACCAGTGCCCCGCGTGCGCGCTTGAGGCCAAGCGCTTCGGCCACTTCCGAGGTTACAGGGTCAAAGGTCGCGCCTACGTAGGGACGCTGGAAGCTGGTATCGCCCTTTTCGGCTGCAGCCAGAAACACCCGGACCAGATTTGCCGGGATGGCGAAGCCGATGCCGTTCGAGCCACCACCGCGCGAGAAGATGGCGGTGTTGATGCCAATCAGCTCTCCGCCCATATTCATCAGGGCACCACCCGAGTTTCCGGGGTTGATGGATGCATCTGTCTGGATGAAGAAGCCGAAGTCACCTTGAGTGACCTGATTTCTGGCAAGAGCCGAAACGATGCCGCTGGTGACCGTCTGCCCGACGCCAAATGGGTTGCCGATGGCCAGCACCAGATCACCGACCTCAGTCGCATCCGAATTGCCAAGCGGCAGGACAGGAAACTGTTCCTTGGCATCGATCTTCAGCACCGCCAGATCGATGCGATCATCCTTCAGGAGCACCTTGGACGAAAATTCGCGACCATCGGCGAGTGCGACCTTGATATCGTCGGCGCCATCGATGACGTGGTTGTTGGTAACGACGAGCCCGCTTGCCGTGACAATGACGCCCGAACCGAGGGAGGATTGCTTCTCGGTGCGATTGGGCAATTGCTGGCCGAAGAACTGCTCGAAGAACGGGTCGCCGGCAAAGGGCGAAGCGCGGCGCTCCACGACCCGTTCGGCATAGACGTTTACCACGGCGCCGGAGGTGCGCTTTACAAGAGGCGCGAAGGAAAGCTGCATTTCTGCGGTGCTGGATGGCACGGTCTTGCTGTCCTGCGCCCGCACTTGTGCAGGCAGAACGAGCATAGTCGCCACAAGGGCGGTAGTCAGATACTTCGCCATACTTGGCATGTGATTCCTCATCCTCATCAATATGATGGAGTTATAATGCCTCAGCCTATAAATCAAAGGGCGGCAAGATAATGACAAACCGCTGCCCAAACACAGTTGTGGAACAAGATGTGGTGATTCGGACTTAAGACCGCATATAAAGTCCGGTTCTGGAAAAGAGATCCACATGCATTTGAAGAAACAAATCCTGACTGCAATGATTGTACTTGCATCATATTCGCACGGCTCACCCGTTGGCGCCGCAAGCTTCGACTGCACGAAGACCGACCTCAAAGCCGACGAAAAGACGATTTGCGAAAACCGGGCGCTGAACGATCAGGACGTTCGCATGGCAACCACCTTCGACATTCTGACGCAGCTCATGGCAATGGGTGCCCGCGACACGCTGCGCACCGAGCAGAGCGAATGGCTGAAGAGCCGCGAAGGCTGCGCGGCTGATACCGAATGTCTAACCAAAGCCTATGATGAGCGCATGAAGAAGCTCGGCGAAGCGTTCCAGAACATCAACCGCCCGCTCTAATAAGCGCGACGCGACAGGACATCTTCAGTTCAAGACGCGGAGATAATTTCAGCCATCAGCCCGTGCAACTGGTCTCGGTACCCGGTGCGCGCTGATGGCGCATCTTCGCGAGATGTCATGACAACACTCAGCTTTTTCGTGGGAACGATGTAGAGCATCTGCCCGCCATAGCCCCACGCGTAATAAACTGTCTCTCCGGACATCTCCTTGATGAACCAGCAATAGCCATAGCCATCACCATTGAAAACCGAGTTTGTTCGCTGGACCCAGGACTGGTCTACCCAGCTTTGCGATAAGAGCCGCTTGCCATCTGGCGTCACGCCGCCACGGCGGTAAAGTTCGCCAAACGCAAGAAGAGATCTCGATGTCATCGCCATCTGGTTTCCGCCGAGATAGATACCTTGCGGGTCCCTCTCCCACGCGCCAATCCTGAAGCCCTCAAGCGGCGAAAACCAGTCTCTTGCAAGTGCAAGGGTGGATTTTCCGGACGCCTTGGTCAGGATTGCCGATAGCAGATGGGTCGAACCGGTCGAGTACAACATGCCGCCACCCGGCTCCCCGGCAAAACCGGACCCAAGCGCCATCCGCACCCAGTTCCGGCTGGAAACCCACCGGCCATAATTGGGGCCAGACATTCTCTCTAGCCCCGACTGCATGGACAGAAGGTTTCCGATGGTCACGCGCTCCAGGCGCGGATCTGGATCGGCCGGGAAATCTCCACGCAACACCGAGGCAACGGGCTGGTCGACACCGGCAAGGATCTTTCGATCAATCGCCATTCCAACCATGGCCGACAGGATCGATTTGGATGCCGACTTGATGTTGGTCGAACCATTGAGTGACGCGCCATGATAGGCGCGGCTGGCCGTCTCCCTGCCATCCACACTGACGATCACGGTCTTGAGACTTGGCAATTCATCGGCGCTGCGAAGCAGTTCATCCACATTTCTGGACGCCTGCGCGCGAATGCTGGAGGCAAAGGGGAGTGTGGCGAGAAAGGCAAGTGCGGTGCGACGTTTCATGGAGATGTAGGTAGTCGCTTTTCAGCAGGTCAAAAGGCCTGTAACCCTTTTGTGACCGGCCCAAAGGTCATGAATCCGTGGTCTGTCCCGTCGACTTACTCTTCGTAGATCATCTTCTTTGTCATGCCACCGTCCACGACCAGAACTTGGCCGGTTACGAAGCCGGCTTTCGCCAGATAAGCGACGGCATCTGCGATATCGCCGGGGTTCCCCACTCTTCCGGCAGGATGCTGCTCATTGTCTTTATCCCGCAGATCCGTGTCATTTGTTATCCAGCCTGGTGCAATTGCATTGACGCGAATGTCGGGCCCAAGGCTGACTGCCAATGCGTGCGTGAGTGCAACGAGCCCACCCTTGGAGGCCGCATAGGCCTCCGTCTCCGGCTCCGACATGAAAGCGCGTGTCGAGACCATGTTGACGATGGAAGCACCTTTGCTCATCAATGGCACAGCGGATCTGGTCATCAAAAAGGCGCCCGTCAGGTGGCTGTCCGTGACTTTGCGCCAGTCGGCGAGAGAGAGTTCATGTATTGGACCGTTGGTCGGGCTGGCGATGCCGGCATTGTTGACGAGCAGGTCCAGACTGTCCCAGCTCAGCTCCTGAAACGCACCGAGAACCGATGTTTCATCGCCGACATCGCAATGAACATGCTGCGCATCGGTTTCGCCCTCTTCCAGATCGAACGACGCTACCGTCCAGCCGTCTCTCGCCAAGGCTTCGATAATACCCGCGCCAATCAAACCTGCGCCGCCGGTCACGATTACTCGTTTCATGCCGATTCTCCGTCTGGTCATTTCAAGTACTCGCCCAACGTCCGGGCAAAGCGCGGGTTCCTGAACTGACGCAAATGAAACGCCTGACGCCAGACAGCAAAAAGCCGCCCGGGGTGACCGGGCGGCTCTCTCATGGATAGCCTGAGCTTTACTCCGGCAGAATGCGAACTGCACCCTTGTCGGCGCTCGATGCGAAAGCGGCATAGGCCTTGAGCGCTGTTGTAACGTTGCGCTTGCGGAATTCTGCAGGCTTCCAGCCAAGCTGATCCTGCTCGGCGCGGCGCGCTGCAAGCTCTGCATCGGAGACCTTGAGATTGATGGTTCGGTTCGGGATGTCGATCTCTATCGCATCGCCGTTGCGGACCAGACCGATTGCTCCGCCCTGCGCTGCCTCAGGCGACGCATGGCCGATGGAAAGGCCCGACGTACCGCCGGAGAACCGGCCATCGGTGATCAAGGCGCAGGCCTTGCCCAGCCCCTTCGACTTGAGATAGCTGGTCGGATAGAGCATTTCCTGCATACCCGGGCCACCCTTCGGACCTTCATATCTGATAACGACAACGTCGCCTTCTTTGACCTCGTTCGACAGGATGCCCTTAACTGCAGAGTCCTGGCTCTCGTAGACGACAGCCGTACCGTTGAACTTCAGAATGGATTCGTCGACGCCAGCCGTTTTGACGATGCAGCCGTCGAGCGCGATGTTGCCGTAGAGCACGGCAAGGCCGCCATCCTTGGAGAAAGGCTTTTCGACCGAGCGGATAACGCCGTTGTCGCTGTCCGTATCCAGTTCATCCCAACGCGAGGACTGGCTGAACGCGACCTGCGTCGGCACGCCGCCGGGTGCTGCCTTGAAGAACTGGCGGACCGTTTCACTGTTGGTGCGGGTAATGTCCCAACGGTCGATTGCATCGCCCAGCGTTGGCTCATGAACGGTTGGGCAATCGCGGTTGATAAGGCCGCCACGGTCCAGCTCGCCCAGAATACGCATGATGCCACCGGCGCGGTGAACATCTTCCATATGCACGTCCTGCTTGGCCGGTGCCACCTTTGAAAGGCAGGGCACCTTGCGCGACAGGCGGTCGATGTCTTCCATGGTGAAATTGACCCCGCCTTCATGGGCTGCGGCCAGAATATGCAAAACCGTATTGGTAGAACCGCCCATGGCGATATCCAGCGACATTGCGTTTTCAAAAGCCTGCTTGCTTGCAATGGTGCGCGGCAGAACGCTTTCGTCATCCTGCTCATAATAGCGGCGTGCGAGATCCACGATAAGATGACCGGCCTCAACGAACAGGCGCTTACGGTCGGAATGCGTTGCAAGCGTCGAACCATTGCCCGGCAAGGAAAGACCGAGCGCTTCGGTCAGACAGTTCATGGAGTTTGCCGTAAACATGCCCGAGCAGGAACCGCAGGTCGGGCAAGCAGAGCGCTCGATCACCTGGACATCCTCGTCGGAAATCTTGTCATCAGCCGCAGCGACCATGGCGTCGACGAGGTCGAGCGCAACGGTTTTACCGTGCAAAACGGCTTTGCCAGCTTCCATGGGTCCACCGGACACGAAGACGGCCGGGATATTGAGGCGCATGGCGGCGCTCAACATGCCGGGTGTGATCTTGTCGCAGTTGGAAATGCACACCATGGCGTCTGCGCAGTGGGCGTTGACCATGTATTCGACGCTGTCGGAGATGATTTCACGCGACGGCAGAGAATACAGCATTCCATCATGCCCCATGGCGATGCCGTCATCCACTGCGATCGTATTGAATTCCTTGGCAACGCCGCCAGCGGCCTCGATCTCGCGCGCAACCAGCTGGCCGAGATCCTTAAGATGGACGTGGCCGGGCACGAACTGGGTGAACGAGTTTACGACTGCAATGATCGGCTTGCCGAAATCGCCATCCTTCATGCCGGTGGCGCGCCACAGGCCACGGGCACCGGCCATGTTGCGGCCATGGGTTGTCGTTCTGGAGCGATAAACTGGCATGTGCTTATTCCTCGATTTGTCCGTTGCGGAGGGGGTTCTGCCACAGAGCCGACAGCCCTGCCCCTCGCTTTGGCAAGGTTTCTACTTCAAAGCCGCCCGCCTGTCACTGTCACCTTGCGGCGAAACAGTACGGTTCGGTACGGTACGGATTATTCAGCCGCGTCTTTCAGAACTGGTGGGTCGTCTGTATAGACCGGCTTGATGTGGGCCATGAAGCCTTCATGATCAGGGCAACGGGACAGCCGCTGCTGGAATGCCTCGACAAGCCATTTCGCTGCTGGCCCACAGGGCGTATCGGCCTTATGCAAGGCATAGAGGGGATATTCGCCGCCCTCATAGGCATCGAGATCCAGCGCCTTCAGGTCGCCATTGATGATATCGTTACGCACCACCGATGCGGGCAGACCGCCCCATCCGAGCCCGCCCTTGATCAGTTGATACTTGGTCGCGATGTCGCTGACGCGCCATTTCTTGTAGGACAGAACATTGAAGTCCTTGCCCTTGGTCAGCCCGGACGCATCGGTCACGACAAGCTGGACTTCTTCGCGCACATCCGCGAGCGTCAGCGGACGATTGAGCGCGACAAGCGGATGATCTGCCGCAGCGACCGGAATCAGGAAAGAATGACCGACCTTCTCGATGACCAGCCCGTCATCCTGATGGAACATCGCTCCACCAATACCGATGCCTGCCTTGCGCGACTGGACCATTTCCATGACCATGCCAAGCTCACCAACATTGAGGTTGAGTGTAACGGTTGGAAACTGCACACGAAACTCACGCAGAACTTCCACCACCGCTTCTGCGGGAACCATGGTGCTGATCGCGATGGAAACCTCCGCCTCC
Organism: Hyphomicrobiales bacterium; assembly: GCA_900468285.1. Lineage (GTDB taxonomy): Bacteria > Pseudomonadota > Alphaproteobacteria > Rhizobiales > Rhizobiaceae > Agrobacterium. Next base: position 143,879 of record UBTF01000012.1, read on the forward strand.
AGCCCCTGCTTGAGCCCTCTGGCGCGAGCACGCAGATCCTGAAGCCCGGCAACGATACGCCGCGCATGTTCAAGCATGGCGGCGCCATCCTCGGTCAGCTTTGGCTGTCGAACGCCGTTGCGTTCAAACAACGTAACCTCGAGCTGCGTTTCCAGATTGGCAATGGTGTAGCTGACAACCGACTGCGCCCGGTTAAGCGCGCGCGATGCCGCCGAAAAACTACCGGTTTCAGCAACGGCCAGAAACACCTGCAATTGGTCTAGGGTGGGGTTCGCTTCCATGGTCCATCCAGTTTCTCGATAGGTAGCAACAACATTATCACAGTTTTCTCGATGAGAACATTCGTGGATATAGGCTGCAACGATTGGGTTCCCTGCCCCATCCGACCTCCCAATGGAAACAAGGATATTTCAAATGTCGAAGATTCTCCTCATTACATCGAGCCCCCGCGCCGAAGAATCCCTGTCCAACAAATTTGCAGGAGACCTGGCGGCGAAGATTAAGGTACAGTCCAACGGCTCGATCACGCATCTCGATCTCGGCCAGAACCCTATTCCTCACCTTGATCAGGTCACCACTTCGGCTATTCGCAAGGCTCCTGAGCAGCGCGACGCACAGGAAGCAGCTGCTGCTGAATATTCCGATAAGCGCGTTGCAGAACTGATGGAAGCCGACACGATCATCATCGGCACCGGCCTCATCAACTTCGCCATCTATTCCGGCCTGAAGTCCTGGATCGACAATGTCGCCCGCGCTGGCATGACGTTCCGCTACACAGAATCCGGCCCTGTTGGTCTCGCAACCGGCAAGAAGGTTTACATCGTTCTGTCTTCTGCTGGCGTTTACTCGGAAGGCCCGGCAGCAGCGATGGATCACGCTGTTCCTTACCTCAAGACCGTTCTCGGCTTCCTTGGCCTGACAGACGTCGAAGTGATCCGCATCGAAGGTCTGGCATTCGGACCGGAAGCTGCCGAAAAGGCAATCGCGTCTGCAACCGCAAAGGTTGAAGAGCTGGCCAAGGCTGCCTGATTTGACAAGGGCGGCGTTTCGCAACGCCGCCCTTCCTATCTGATGATAACGGCTGCGAGGCTTTCGCGGCCGTTATTTTTTGTCTGAGAACAAGCTGGGGCCGTTCTGGTCGATGATCAGCTGCCCTTTGCGAATGGTGCATTCCACGGCATCGTCCAGGCTAGTGAAGACATCAGCGCGCACGAAATCATGCGCAAGCGTTTCCTCTCCCACCTTCTTTTCAATGCGGCCAGCGAGACGGTACTGGCTGCCTTCCTTCAGGGGCGTCGCGTAGATGACGCAGTCCTTATATGGATGTCCCTCGCTGGTTTCAGCCTTCTTCGGGCCGTCATCTGATGGCGATGAGCCGAAGGCGGAAAAAAGTTTCGAGAAGAACGAAGCCATTGATACCCTTCCTATTGCGTTTTTGCGGGGGGCTACATGAGCCCTGCCCGGCCGTTATGCCCGTCAGATGATCAGGTTTGCGAGGATTTCGTTTTCGGTTATGTCCTCGTAACCCAGACCCGCCTCTTCGAAACGTTCAAACAGGCCAACGAAGTTCTGACGCTCTGTTGTCTCGATGCCGATGAGGATCGAGCCGAAGTTGCGTGCGGATTTCTTCAGATACTCGAAACGCGCAACGTCATCATCGGGTCCAAGCAGATTGAGGAAATCGCGCAGGGCACCGGGGCGCTGAGGCAAGCGAAGAATGAAATATTTCTTCACGCCGCCATATCGCATGGCGCGTTCCTTGACGTCTGGCAGACGTTCAAAGTCGAAATTGCCGCCGGAAACAACACAGACGACCCGCTTGCCCTCAAGTCTGTCCCGGCCCATCTTTTCAAGCGCGGCGATGGACAGCGCGCCCGCTGGCTCCAGCACGACGCCTTCCAGGTTGAGCATATCGATAATGGTGACGCAGATTGCGTTTTCAGCAATCAACTCGACCTGCTCTGCTGGGAAATGCTTCAGCGCCTCGAAATTCAGGTCGCCAATGCGGGCAACGGCAGCGCCATCCACGAAATTATCGATCTTGTTGAGCGTGACAGGCTTACCCGCCTCCAGGCTTTTCTTCAGGCTCGGCGCACCCTCGGGCTCGCAGAATACGAAGCCAGTGCTGGCGACTTTCCCTTCGAAGAAACCGGAAAGACCGGCGGAAAGACCGCCGCCGCCAACAGGCATGACCAGAAGGTCCGGCGCAACATTGTCCGGCAGCTGGTCGATGATCTCGGCGGCAACGGTCGCCTGTCCCTCGATGATGTCCTTATGATCGAATGGCGGCACCATGTAGGCGTCGTTTTCTTCCACATAGGCGCGGGCCGCAGCATAACACTGGTCGAAAATGTCGCCGACGAGCCTGATCTTGATGAACTCGCCGCCGAAGATGCGAGTCTTGTCAATTTTCTGCTGAGGTGTCGTGACCGGCATGAAAACCACACCATGCACGCCAAAATGGCGGCATGCAAAGGCAAAGCCCTGCGCGTGATTTCCCGCTGATGCGCAGACGAAAACCTTGTTCTTGCCGGTAGAAGAGACAGCCTTTCGCAGGAAATTAAATGCGCCTCTAATCTTGTAGGAACGAACAGGCGTGAGGTCCTCGCGCTTGAGCCAGATTTCGGCACCATAGCGACGGCTGAGATGTTCATTCAACTGCAACGGCGTTTCGGGAAACAGTTCCCTCACTTCACGCCGAGCGGCTTCTACAAGCAGTTTGTCCACGATTTTCAATCCATTGAAATTCACGATGGCACCCGCTATGCCATAGGAAAACGCATGACACAAAGACTCTTTGCGCAACTTCGGTACGCCTCACACGATCAGGGTTCCATTTATTGAATAGCAATCTTCTGCGCGCAGTCCTCTATATCGCTTCTGTGTTCGGGCTCTACATGGCCACGGCCATGTTCATTCCAGCCATGACCGATCTCTACTACGGAAACAATGACTGGGCGGTCTTCGCCATCTCCGGCTTCATGTTCGGTGGATTGGCTCTGGCCGGTGCCCTGGCGACGCGTGCACCCATGCCAACCTTCAACAAGAGGTTCGGTTTTCTCTTGGTGAACGTCTTGTGGCTGGTGTTTTCCCTCGTCGGTGCCCTGCCGCTTTATCTGTCCGAATTGAACCTCAGCTTTGGGCAGGCCTTGTTCGAATCCGTATCCGCCATCACCACGACAGGTTCAACGGTGATTTCCGGCCTCGACAAGGCGCCACAGGGTATTCTTATCTGGCGTTCACTGCTCTGCTGGCTGGGCGGTATCGGTATCGTCGCACTTGGCCTTTTTATCCTACCCTTGCTGCGCGTTGGCGGCATGACGTTTTTCCGCATGGAATCGTCAGATACGGGCAACGATCGCCCTTTCGCTCGCTTGGCCAGCTTCACCAAGGCGTTTGTCGGCATTTACGTCGTCATAACGCTGGCCTGCACAATCGCCTATGATTTTGCGGGCATGACGCATTTCGATGCGCTCAATCACGCCATGTCCACGGTCGCGACGGGCGGTTTCTCGACACACGACGCCTCGTTTGCATTCTTTGGCGACAATGTCGCGCTGCTGTGGATTGCGACCTTCTTTCTGATACTGGGCAGCCTGCCTTTCTCCGTGATGATCCTTTTGGCCATACGCGGGCGAATGGATATTCTTCACGACCCGCAAATTCGCGTCTTCATCGGCTACCTTTGCGCGATTTCTCTCGCAGTCGGCGTCTATCACCACCTGACAAACGGCGTATCGCTCGACATTGCGCTGAGCCACGCCTTCTTCAATATGACATCCATCCTGTCGACCGGCGGTTTTGCCAGCGACGATTATACATTGTGGGGGCCATTCGTCGTGCTTGTCGCATTTTTCGCGACCTTCATGGGCGGGTGTTCCGGGTCGACAGCAGGTGGTATCAAGGCCTATCGCTTCGTCATCGTTTACAGTGTCGTCAAGACAGGACTGAAGAAGCTTCTGTACCCTGACGCGGTCTACACTGTACGCTACGGCCAGCAGGTGGTGGATGCCGAGATCGTCCGCAACGTCTTCCTGTTTCTCAGCTGCTTCCTTGCACTCTGGATCGGCGGCAGCCTCGCCATGAGCGCCATGGGCTACGACCTGCTGACAGCGACCTCCGGTGTTGCAACGTCGCTCGCCAATGTCGGCCCCGGCGTCGGCCCCATCATCGGCCCCGCGGGCAACTTCTCCACCATAAAGGACCCGGCACTCTACCTGCTATCCATCATGATGCTACTCGGCCGCCTGGAAATCCTGACGGTGCTCGTGCTGATGATGCCACTGTTCTGGAAGAGCTGAAAGAACTGGTGCGGACGGCGGGACTTGAACCCGCAAGACCATGGGCCGGCAGATTTTAAGTCTGCTGCGTATACCGATTCCGCCACGTCCGCTTGCGGTTTTATCTACACAGCGCAACCGGCTGTGGTCAACGGGGCGGGTGCGTGTCGGGGCAATTTAACCGCACCAGGATTTGTTTCTGGCACCTTGCGGACGCGCCAGACCTTCCCGCATCAGCTGGTCTGCAAAGGAAACGCCGGATCTCGACAGCGTTGTTGCGCTGCCGGCTGCAGCGACCTGAAAGCCACCGGCGTTCAGCATGTCCCGCAACCTCACCTTGGCGGCAAAACCTTTTTGACGTTCTTCCAGGCAACGAGCCTGATCTGTCTGGGGAACATCGATGCCCGCAAGCGTCATCCTGACGCCTTTGAGCCAGAAGGTATTTCCATCAGCTACGCAATTGTTGAGGCCGGAGCGGCCGCAGAATGCAAAGGTTTCGGGCTTTCCGCCCAGAGAAACGGTCTGGACCTGCGGTCGTGGCAAGGGCGACACGGAGGCTGGCGTCTGGGCGTTGGACGGCATGGCGATGGCACGTGGCGGAACGGGTGCGCCTGAGGCCGGAAGAGCAACGGTCTGCACCGGTGTTGGCCTTTGACGCTCGGAAGCGACTTCCCTGCTCGCAGGCTTCTGTGGCGGTGCAATCGTTTTTGAAACTGACGCAACCGTGCTTTTCATCTGAGGTAGCAAACTGTCACGATGCTCGTAGACCTGAATGCCACCGACCGCCACGCCGAACAGCAACAACCAAGACCAGAGACCAGATCCGCCGGACTTGGCGGTAGACCGGCGGCGGCTTGTCGTTTTTCTCTTGCTCACGATAAAACTCCTTGTCGGTGAGCATTATCCGTCCAAGGAGTTTCCGAAAGGTTGGCATTTGAAACAAATGCCCGTCAAAAAACTGAATTATCCACAAGCCGTACGGAGAATCAGCGGACCTGATCGAGCAAGCGCTTGCACTCCAGCAGATCGAAAAGCGCTTCCTGCAAAAGCGCGCGATCATCCTTGCTAATACTCGATTTGCCGATCGATATCTCCGGCGTGTCGTCCGAGGCGCCACCAAATCCAAAGAAACGCCCGCTGGGCTTTGCCTTGGGCCGACCGACGACTTCATCCTCATCGGCATGTGCGATGCGGGGCTCGGCGGTCTCCTTCTCACCGCTCTGCGCCATGATGGCTTCCATCGTGGCGAGGTCACCGGACGCAATTGCCGATACAAAGCGGTTGCCATTGGTCTTCAGGAGTTTCTGGACGCCCTTGATGGTATAACCGTGGTCATAAAGAAGGTGCCGGATGCCCTTGAGGAGATCGACATCGTCAGGGCGATAATAGCGGCGCCCCCCGCCCCGTTTCATCGGCTTGATCTGCGGAAATCTTGTTTCCCAGAAACGAAGCACGTGCTGAGGCAGGTCCAGATCTTCTGCAACTTCGCTGATCGTTCGAAAGGCGTCGGGGCTTTTATCCAAGTTCAACTCCTATCCAGACCAAAGGCAGGATTACGAGACACGATGAAAGGTACGATGCGAATCGTTCTTATTTCAACGACTTGTCGGTTGAAATTCAACTATTTTCACAACAAGACTACGCGCACTGCCTGTAGAAATATCGAGAGGGTGGCAGATGTGTCAGGAGCCTGACTTCTGGCTCTTCTGCTTTGCCTTGCGCGCGGAATGCGCTTTCAGTATCCGCTGCTTGAGAACGTTGGATGCCTTGAAGGTCATGACGCGGCGCGGTGAGATCGGCACTTCTTCGCCGGTCTTGGGATTGCGGCCGATTCGCTCGTTCTTTTCGCGGATCTGGAACGTCGCAAACGAGGAGAGCTTGACAACCTCTCCGCGTGTTATGGCGTTGCAAATCTCGTCGATGACGGTTTCAACCAGTTCGGCGGATTCGGTTCGAGATAACCCCACTTTACGAAACACAGACTCGGCTAGATCCGCACGTGTGACTGTTTTCCCGGCCATATTTCCCCGCACCGCTCTCTTCTTTTCGTTGAACCCGGTCAAGATTATTGCCCTAGAGGCGACCGGTCAAGCAAAGTTTCCGGATTCGTTTAGGGATTTCCAGCAATAGTGGCAATGGCTTACATGTTTTCGTGAAGCAGATTTTACCATCGCAGAAGAACTGCACCCCAGGTAAAGCCGCCACCCATCGCCTCCAGCATCACCAGATCGCCCTTTTTGATCCGACCGTCAGACGCTGCTGCTGCCAGAGCGAGAGGTATGGAGGCTGCCGATGTGTTGCCGTGCTGGTCTACGGTGATCACGACTTTTTCCGTGGGAATGCCGAGCTTTTTCGCTGAACCATCGATGATACGGCGGTTTGCCTGGTGGGGGACCAACCAGTCCAGATCATCTGCCGTAGTGCCCGTTGCCTCAAAAGCAGCTTCGATGACGTCAGTTATCATCCCCACAGCATGCTTGAAGACTTCCCGGCCTTCCATCCTCAGATGACCTACCGTTCCGGTTGTGGAAGGGCCACCATCGACATAGAGCTTGTCCTTATGCGAACCATCGGAACGCAGATTGGAGGTGAGGATACCACGGTCAGATGTCTTGCCCTCGCCCTCTCCTGCCTCGAGCACAACCGCACCGGCGCCATCGCCAAACAGCACGCAGGTGGTGCGATCCGTCCAGTCCAGGATGCGCGAGAATGTTTCCGCACCGATGACCAGAACCCGCTTGGCCATGCCGCCGCGAATGTAGAGGTCGGCCGTTGCCATGGCATAAACGAAGCCGGAGCAAACCGCCTGAACGTCAAACGCGAAGCCGCTGGTGATGCCGAGGCGATTTTGAATATTGACCGCTGTTGCCGGAAAGGTGTTGTCCGGCGTCGATGTCGCAACGATGATCAGGTCGATGTCTTCTGGCCGTATGCCAGCGTTTTCAAGCGCCGCGCGTGCAGCCTGCTCTCCGAGCGAAGACGTCGTTTCCCCTTCGCCCGCGATGTAGCGCTGCTTGATACCGGTGCGCTGAACGATCCACTCATCAGAGGTCTCGACGATCGCTTCAATGTCCTGGTTTGTCATGACGCGCTTAGGCAGCGCCGCACCGAAACCACGTATAATGGAGCGGATCATCTCTTATTCCTCATCAGCTACGAGCACTTCAGGCTCCGGGGGTGGAAGCCTTCTGGCGTGGTAAGCCTTCAAATCATTTTCTATTTTTGCGGTAAGCCCGTTGTGAGCCATGTCATAGCCGACATCGACCGCGGAAGCGAAGCCGAGCGCATCAGTGCTGCCGTGACTTTTAATAACAATGCCATTCAAGCCGAGGAACACGCCGCCATTGACCTTGCGCGGATCCATTTTCTCGCGAAGCACGTCAAAGGCGCTCTTGGCCAGAATATAGCCGATCTTGGCTATGAAGCTGCGCGAAATCGCCTCCTTCAGAAGTGTGCTGATCTGGCGAGCCGTGCCTTCGGCGGTCTTCAAGGCAATATTGCCGGTGAAGCCCTCGGTAACGACGACATCGACAGTGCCCTTGCCGATGTCATTGCCTTCAACGAAGCCACGGTAGTTAATGGTACTTAGGCCAGCCTCGCGGATAAGGCGACCGGCTTCGCGCACTTCTTCCTGTCCCTTGACCTCTTCCACGCCGACATTGAGAAGTCCGACGGTCGGGCGGTCGATATCGAAAAGGGCACGGGCCATTGCGCCACCCATGAGGGCGAAATCGAGCAACTGCTGGGAGTCGGCACCGATTGTTGCGCCAACGTCGAGAACGATGCTCTCACCTTTCAGGGTGGGCCAGATACCGGCGATTGCCGGGCGCTCGATGCGAGCCATGGTCCGAAGGCAGAATTTTGCCATTGCCATCAACGCGCCGGTATTGCCAGCGGAAACGACGACATCGGCTTCACCGACCTTCACGGCTTCGATGGCGCGCCACATGCTGGAGACATAGCGACCACGGCGCAACGCCTGGCTCGGCTTTTCATCCATGGTGACAGAAACCTCGCAGTCAAAAAACTGCGAGTTATCGCGAAGCTTGGGAAACTGCGCCAGAATAGGTTCGCATCTGCTTTTTTGCCCGTAGAGCAAAAAAGTCACATCGTTATGCCGATCCAGCGCCTTGGCAGCGCCGGGAATGGCAACATCAGGGCCAAAATCTCCGCCCATGACGTCAATTGCTATTCTGATCACTCGTCCCTGATCCTTCTTACCGCTGTGCGGTGGAATTTTGCGCGAAAATACCGTTTCCGCGCCCGCTTACAACTGAATTGTTGGGCTTGACCAACCGCATTCAGTCTTTTTTCCAATCTTTCAACACCGCAAATGGCGATGGTTTTTTATCTGCATCCGCCTTCTCGTCCGTGTATTCCGAGAAATCCACATCCGGTTTGCGGGGGTAAGGGTCGATGGCAAGCGCTGCAAATTCGGCCACGACGACACCGACATCGATCGTATCGCCGGTGAATTGATCGGGGATATCCGGACCGTCAGGATCAAGAACAATCTCGCCCTGCTCATTCGGCATCAAGCGCGCCAGCTTTGAACCTTCCGGCACGAAAATCTGCTCGATTTTCTCGTCGATCACGCTTGAGACCGGCTCCAGTGTTACAACGCAGGACTGCGTCAGCGCAGCGCGTACGTCGCCCGTGATTTTCAAACCGTCCTTCTTCCAGCGGGTAACCTGCAGCTCGCTTTTCAGGTATTCCACCGACACGACATCCCACAATTTCGCCAGGCCCTTTAATTCCTCGGCGTTCGCGGAGAGACCAATCCTGACCGGATTGGCAGAAATATGGCCTACCTTGACCGGGTATGAAAAAGGGACGTCGTCGTTGGCCGCTAGGTGCGAGTTCATGGTAACCTCTTAAAGTCCGGTGTGGGCAGCGTGACTTGCCCTGTCGCGATGAGGTCTTCCGACTGAGCCGTCAATGCGTCGGAAGCAGCCATCATCCAGGTGGCAAGTCCCCGCATATCTGCAGGGGTCGCTTCTGACTGCGGATATATATTGCGTGCAAGGGCTGCTGCAAGTGCATCCACATCATCGCCGTCCAAAGCGGCGGCATAGGATTCGAGACGGCCATAGAACATTCCGGCGAATTTCTTCATGCGCTTCGGAACACCCTGATCCCCGATACCAAGCTCCCGCATGGAGTGATCCAGGTCCTGAAAAAATGCATCGATTATTTCCTGCGCAATCTCCTGCCCGCTGGTTTGCGAACTCTTGGTGCGGCGGAAATACAGAATCATCACGATGGCAAGAAGCTCAAAACGCCCCATGACGGTGTCCGGCACGTTCAGATAGAGATAGAAACCGGGTTGCCGTGCAGCTGTCGTCAGCGCAGCATATTGCCTGTCAACGATGACGCGATTGTTGTTTTTCTTCTTAAAAAGACCGAAGACCATCGAAATTTCCGAATATTGATCGACGAAATCGCGTCTCGCCCGTTGCCCGTGTTGCATGATTGCCAAAGCTGGTTTACCGAAGCACCGAAGAATTGCAATGCCGTTGAGGTCACGTTCATCGTTGGGCTGCAACAGTAGAAGAGAGCACCGGAGGAGGTGTTATTTTCGTAAAGCCATTGCATTCCGTTGTGAGGCGGGGATTTTCTGTCCCCGGATTGACATAATCGTGTGTACAGAAGCGGTACGACACGTAAGCAATGCCGGAAGGTGCCATTCATGATCGCAGTCGGGGAAACGCAGGTGAGCAAGCAGAAGTCCGGAAAGCAGACCAAGTTTCTGAGCAAGACCGCCGTGGCTGTTGTAATAGCTGCCAGCCTGCTGAGTGCCTGCACCAGCACCACCGACGTCTTTCACAATGGCTATGTCGCAGACGAGCAGTCCCTTCAGCTTATTCCTGTCGGCTCCAGCCGCGAACAGGTCCTGCTGACCATGGGAACGCCCTCGACAACAGCGACATTCGGCAACGAGGTTTTCTACTACATTTCCCAGAAGCGCGTGCGTAAGGCAGCCTTCATGAAGCCAAAGCTGGTAGAACAGAACATTCTGGCGATCTACTTCGACAGGAACGGCGTCGTTTCGCAGAAGGCCAACTATACTCTCCAGGACGGCAAGGTCTTCGATACGATCTCGCGCACCACGCCAACGGGCGGCAAGGATCTCACATTCCTTCAGCAGCTCTTGTCTGGCGGCACTGCAGGCGCCGGGATTGCCAAGAGCATCCTGGGCCAGGCGGCTGGCGACGGCAGCGGTTTCTGATCCGCTAACTGGAATTATAAAGGCCCGCGAGATGTTCGTCTCACGGGCCTTTTTTTGATCTGCACCAGCTTAGTGCGCCAGAACAGCCAGCAACAATAGCGCCACGATATTGGTGATCTTGATCGCAGGATTGACCGCAGGGCCTGCGGTGTCCTTGTAGGGATCGCCTACCGTATCGCCGGTCACAGACGCCTTGTGCGCGTCGGATCCCTTTTGGTGCGTAACGCCATCCTTGTCGATGAAGCCGTCTTCAAAGCTTTTCTTCGCATTATCCCAGGCACCGCCACCCGATGTCATGGAAATGGCGACGAAAAGTCCGTTGATGATGACGCCCAGAAGAGAGGCACCGAGCGCCGCAAAGGCTGAGGCTTTGGAACCGGAAATAAGCAGCACGCCGAAATACACAACAATCGGCGCCAGAACCGGCAGGAGTGACGGTATCACCATTTCGCGGATTGCGGCTTTTGTCAGCAAGTCGACTGCCCTGCCATAGTCAGGCTTTTCGGTGCCCTGCATGATGCCAGGCTTTTCGCGAAACTGGCGGCGGACTTCCTCAACAATGGAGCTTGCCGCCTTGCCCACCGCCGTCATGGCTATGCCGCCAAACAGGTAGGGAATGAGGCCGCCGAACAGCAGACCGGCGACGACGTATGGGTTGGAGAGGCTGAATGAAATCTCGCCCACATCCTTGAAGTACGGATAGGTGTCCCCGTTTGCTGCAAAATAGGAAAGATCGTTGGAATAGGCCGCAAACAGAACCAGCGCGCCAAGGCCTGCCGAGCCAATGGCATAGCCCTTCGTTACCGCCTTGGTGGTGTTGCCAACGGCATCCAGTGCATCTGTCGCCTTGCGGACATCAGGGTCGAGACCGGCCATCTCGGCAATGCCGCCCGCATTATCCGTCACCGGACCGAATGCATCGAGCGCGACGATCATCCCTGCAAGGCCCAACATCGCAGTCACCGCAATGCCGGTGCCGAACAGGCCTGCCAGCTGATATGTCGAGATGATACCGCCGACAATCACGATGGCGGGTAGTGCCGTCGATTCCAGCGAGATCGCCAAGCCCTGAATGACGTTGGTACCATGGCCCGTAACGGAGGCCTGAGCGATGGAGTTTACCGGGCGCTTGTTGGTGCCGGTGTAATATTCGGTAATCACAACGATCAGGGCCGTCACCAGAAGACCGAGAAGACCGCAAAAGAACAGATTGGTGCCGGTAATATCCATTCCGGCGACGGTGCCGATGGTGCCCCAACCAATGGTCATGGATGTGGCAATGGCAAGCCCAGCCACAGAGAAGATGCCGGTCGCAATCAGCCCCTTGTAAAGCGCCCCCATAATGGAATTATTGGTACCGAGCTTGACGAAGAAGGTCCCGGCAATAGACGTCAGGATGCAGACGCCGCAGATTGCCAGCGGATAAAGCATGGCATTCTCAAGCACCGGTGCACCGGCAAAGAAGATCGCTGCCAGAACCATGGTAGCCACCACAGAGACGGCATAGGTTTCAAACAGGTCTGCGGCCATGCCCGCGCAATCGCCGACATTGTCGCCCACATTGTCGGCAATGGTCGCGGGGTTGCGAGGATCGTCTTCCGGAATTCCCGCTTCGACCTTACCCACGAGATCGCCGCCGACATCCGCACCCTTGGTGAAGATACCGCCGCCAAGACGGGCGAAGATGGAAATCAGCGATGCACCGAAGCCGAGCGAGACAAGCGCATCGATGACGGTGCGCGACCCGACCGCGTGGCCAAGGCCTGCCGTCAATACGAGATAGTAGATGGACACGCCGAGCAGCGCGAGCCCTGCCACGAGCATACCGGTGATGGCACCGGATTTGAAGGCAATGTCGAGGCCCGCAGCCAGGCTGTGAGATGCAGCCTGCGCGGTGCGAAGATTGGCACGCACCGAGACATGCATACCGACAAAGCCTGCTGCGCCGGACAGGACGGCACCGATAACGAAGCCAATAGCGGCTTCCGGTGAAAGAAGCAGCCAGGCGGCAATTGCGACGATGACACCGACGATTGCAATGGTCAGATACTGGCGGGTGAGATAGGCCTGCGCGCCCTCACGGATATAGCCTGCTATTTCACGCATACGCTCGTTGCCCTGATCGGCATCGAGAACGCTTTTCGTTGCCCAGACCGCGTAGACCACGGACAAGACACCGCATAAAATTACCAATGCAATGACAGTCATTCGCACTTACCTCCTGTGTGCCGGGTACTCACTCCCTCCCCGGCGGGCGAAACCATGCGGGCGCAGGGTGTAAATCCCTGACGCCAGGGTGAGCCATTTGTTCCCCTCCCAAGGAAAAATGACTTGCGGGCAGAGATTGCGTTGGCAAAAGAGGCCGCGTCAAGTCCGAAGATTTGCGGCGGAGCGCTTATCGCACTGATTCAGAGTGGCTTTTGAGCGGCCCTCTGCTTCATCAGCAGGAATATCAGCAGCAGAAGGCAAATGCCCGTGACCGGCCAGATGACAAGGTTCATGACCGACCAGCCCCAGGCGGTAAACACCTGACCGGACGAAAAGGACGAGAGGGCAACGGTGCTGAAAAGAATGATGTCGTGAAAACCCTGCACCTTGTCCGCCTCATGCGGGCGGTAGCTCGAAGACACGATTGACGTGGCGCCGATAAAGCCGAAATTCCAGCCCATGCCGAGCAGGATAAGGGCAGCCCAGAAGTTCCAGAGGTCCACACCCATATGGGCAACGATGGCACAGATCATCAAAATGATGAGCCCGGCAGCAACCACCTTTTCCGCACCGAAACGCGAAATCAGCATCCCCGTAAAGAAACTTGGGCCGAACATGGCAAGCACGTGCCATTGAATGCCAAGCGTGGCCAGTTCTGAAGGGAAGCCACAGCCGATCACCATGGCAAGCGGCGCGCCGATCATCATGAATGTCATCAGCGCGTAAGACCCGATGCCGCATATCATGCCGGTGATGAAGCGCTGCGTCGTGATGATCTCTCTCAAAGGCCTTGCCGGTTGCGATGCAGAAGACGCGTTTTTCAGCTCCGGCAGCTTCAGGAAAGAGAAAATGAGCGCTGCAACGAGACCGAGCGGGATGAGCGCGATGAAAGCCCCGGCGAATGTAACCGGCTCCAGCGCATCCTTGCCGAAAATTGCAAGCTGCGGCCCGACGATGGCTGAAATGACGCCGCCCGCTAGAATCCAGGAAATGGCTTTCGGCTTGTAGAAGGATGGTGAAGCATCTGCTGCTGCAAAACGGATTTTCTGGGTAAAGCCACCGGCAATGCCGATCAACAGCAGGCCGAGCGCGAAAAGCCAGAACTCGGAGCGAAACAGCGCGACCGCTGCAAGCGCTCCACCCGTGGAGCAAAGGAGTGCGCCGAGGATGAAGCCAGCCTTGCGCCCCAGAAACCGGGCGGCCAGGGCAACGGCAATCGCGCCAAGCGCAACGCCGATATTGAAGCCGGTCAGCGGCGCTGTCGCCAGTGACTTGTCCGCCCCAAGAAGCTGATAACCGGCCAGCGCCCCCACCGAGAAGCTCAGCGGACCGGCCGACCCCATGATGGCCTGAGCCATGGTCAGCAGGAAGACATTTCGCTTGGCGTCGTGGAGTTGATGTTCAAGCCCGGCAACAGAAACAGCGCTCATGTCTTCCTCGAATGTTTTTTAACGCTTTGCCTCGCCACGCACCTGTTTGGCAATGCGGTCCAATACCGCATTCACCAGTTTCGGCTCATCATGCTCGAAGAACGCGCGGGCGATCTCGACATATTCGGTGACGATGACAGCGACCGGAACATCCTTGCGCTCAAGAATTTCGAACGTGCCTGCGCGCAAAATGGCGCGGACCGTCGTGTCGAGGCGCGACAAAGGCCAGTCTTCCTGCAGCGCCGAGCGAACCAATGGATCGATCTTGATCTGGTCGCGCACGACGCCTGCAACAATCGAGCGGAACCAGGATGGATCCGCCTTCAGGTAGGTATCGCCATCGACTTCCTGGCCGAGACGATGCGTCTCATATTCCGCGACGACCTCCATCACGCCGGTGCCGCCGACATCCATCTGATACAGCGCCTGAACGGCGGCCAGACGGGCAGCGCCACGCTGATTGACGGGCTTTGTGGAAGGCTGGCGCGGCTCGGAACCGTTTTCGGTGCTGGTCATGCTATCAACCACCCAGTTTTTTCTTCAGTTCAATCATGGTCAGCGCCGCACGGGCCGCAAAGCCACCCTTGTCCTTTTCGGAACGACGAACGCGTGCCCAGGCCTGCTCTTCGTTTTCAACGGTCATGATGCCATTGCCGATAGCCAGCGATTCACTGACGGCCAGATCCATCAACGCGCGCGAGGATTCGTTGGAAACGATATCGAAATGATAGGTCTCGCCGCGAATGACCATGCCAAGGGCAACGAAGCCGTCATATTCGGTGCCGTCATTGTCAGCACCATCAAGAGCCATGGCGATTGCAGGAGGAATTTCCAGAGCACCGGGAACGGTGATGACGTCATAGGTCGCGCCAGCTTCATCAAGCGCAGACTTGGCGCCATCGAGAAGTGCATCGGCCATATCGTCATAAAAACGTGCTTCCACGATGAGAAGATGAGGCTGGGACATGAGATTTTCCTGAAAGGCTGCGCCGGATCATCCCGGCTTTTGCGGCGGTCAAACCATGGCTTGCCCCGATTGGCAAGCATTTTTCGCGCAGGGCACGGTAGATGGAATGCAGCGCGCAGTCAAAATGCGCAGTTGTCCATGGCGTGATTGTGGTTATTTTCAACGCCAAGCACAGGAGCGCAGCTTGGCAGTCATCCCTACGATCACAACATCGAGGCTGGTTCTCAGACCTCACCATGTCGATGACTTCGACGCCTATGAAGCCCTCTGGGCCAATCCCGATGTGCTGCGCTATATTGGCGCGCCGCCTTCAAGTCGTCAGGTGACATGGGCCAGATTGCTGCGCACGACCGGCCACTGGCACCATCTCGGCTTTGGCTTCCTCGCCATAGAGGAGAAGGAAACCGGCCGGTTCATCGGTGAAGGAGGCTTCCAGGAGGTGCGCAGAGACATGACACCGTCGATAGAAGGAACGCTGGAAACCGGCTGGCTTCTGTCTCCCGACAGCCACGGAAAGGGCTATGCTCTTGAAGCGATGACCGCCCTGATCGAATGGGCGGAAACCAAATTTCCGCTCATGCCGATGACAGCCATCATCGACCCTGACAACGGTCCCTCGCTGAAACTGGCGGCCAAGCTTGGCTTTGTTGAAAGCGCCCGCACCAATCTCAACGGCGAGATCATCATTCTTTCCCGGACGGGAACTCGGCCAGCCTAGCCGCATAGCGCGCCATCGTATCGACCTCGAAATTCACGAAGTCGCCCGGCTGGCGGTCGCCCCATGTGGTGACGGTCAGTGTGTGGCGGATGAGCAGGACATCGAAGTCCGTGCCATCAACGGCGTTGACCGTCAGCGATGTGCCATCCAGCGCGATGGAGCCTTTTGGCGCAACGAATTTTGCCAGATGCCGAGGCGCGCGCAGACGGATGCGCACGGCCTCGCCCTCAGGCTCAATCGAAAGGATTTCGGCTTTGTCGTCCACATGGCCGGAGACGATGTGACCGCCAAGTTCATCACCGATTTTCAGTGCTCGCTCCAGATTGACGCGCGTGTCCTTCGTCCAGCTTGAGATCGTGGTCAGGCGAAGCGCCTCTTCCCAGGCCTCGACCTCATACCAGCGTTGATTGCTGCCTTCTTCCGGCAGTTTCGTGACCGTCAGGCACACGCCGCCATGGGAAATGGATGCACCAATATCAATCGTCTTGGGATCATAGCTGGTGGCGATGCGCAGGCGCACACCTTCCGGCAGAGTTTCAAGCTCGGAAACGGTTCCAACGTCGGTAACAATTCCGGTGAACATCAAAATGGCCTTTCAAATTCAAAGCAGCGGTCAGGCCCATAGGCCGTCTCACCGACGAACGTAAATTCTTCATGGATATCGGCACGTGTAAGTGGGCTTTCAAGCCCGCCTTCCCCAACGATGATGGGACTTTCAAACAGCAAGATACGGTCAACAAGTCCAGCGTCCAGAAATGCCCTTGCCGCAAAGGCTCCGCCCTCCACCAGAAGCTCCGACATTCCCCTATCGCCAAGTGCCATCAAAAACGCTTCAAGGGTCGGCGCCTGCAGTACCTCCACCCCGGCGGCTTCCAGTACCTGACGTCTCGACGCAAAGGCCTCATCATTTTCGACAGGCGGTACAACAGCGGCAACCGTCGCAACATCCCGCGCGGTTTTGACGAGCTTGGAGGAAAGCGGCAACTCCAGACGGCGATCAAGCACGAACCTCACCGGCGAACGTTGCTCGAGCCCGGGAAGGCGCACCGTAAGCTCCGGATCGTCTGCGATGGCGGTGCGAATTCCCACAAGGATGGCGTCACAGCGGGCGCGCAGTTCGTGCACGGCACGCCTTGCTTCCGGGCCGGTTATCGCCACCTGTCCCTGCCCTATCCGTCCGATCATCCCATCGCTCGAAACTGCAATTTTTAGAATCACATGCGAGCGTTTCTTCAGCTTTCGCGTGAGGTAACCGGCGAGTTCTCTCTCGCTTTCACGACGCAGCAAGCCTGTCTCGACCGCGATCCCGGCATTGCGCAGGATTTCGTATCCACGACCCGAGACCCGTTCATCCGGGTCATCCACGGCAACGACGACACGCGCAACGCCGAAATCCACCAAAGCGTTAGCGCAGGGTGGCGTCCTGCCAAAATGAGAGCAAGGCTCCAGCGTGACATAAGCGGTCGCCCCACGCGCTGCCTCTCCCGCAATTTCCAGCGCCTGCCGCTCGGCATGCGGCCGCCCGCCAATGGCGGTCACGGCTTCGGCTATGATTTCGCCATGCTTGACGATGACACAGCCTACGGAGGGGTTTGTATCTGTAAGGCCGGCATGGCGACGAGAAATCTCGATTGCGCGCGCCATGAACCGTTCATCATCGGCGCTGTCCGTCACAGGTCAGGCTCCGGCGTCGGTATCGCGTGCGATCTTCGCGTTGATTTCGGCGATGACGTTTTCAAAGTCCTCGGCATGGCTGAAATCGCGGTAGACGGATGCGTAACGCACGAATGCCACGTCATCCAGGCTTTTCAGGGCTTCAAGCACCTGCAGGCCGATTTCCTCGGATGGAATTTCCGTCTCGCCGGAGCTTTCCAGACGGCGTGCGATGCCGGAAACCGCCCGCTCTATGCGGTCGCGGTCCACGGGACGCTTGCGCAGCGCGATCTCGAAGGACCGCACCAGCTTTTCACGATCAAAGGGCAGTTTGCGGCCGCTTTTCTTGATGACCATCAGCTCGCGCAGCTGCACGCGTTCATAGGTCGTGAAGCGACCGCCGCAATCCGGGCAGATGCGCCGCCGGCGGATGGAGGTGTTATCCTCCGCCGGACGCGAGTCCTTGACCTGCGTATCTTCCGAGCCGCAAAACGGGCAGCGCATCGCTTGATCCTTGTCTCACTGTCTGTTCAAGAATTGGTGCTGGCGTGGCGAAAATGGTGATTTCGAGAACCGGGGCGCAGCGTACTTAAAGTACGTGAGCACCGGAAGCGCAGAAATTGCCATTTGCAGCCCACCAGCGACAATTATGGAATAGGCGGTTACAGGTACGGGTACATCGGGAAACGGTCTGTCAAAGCGACGACCTTCTCACGAACCGCGGCCTCAACAGCGGCATTGCCCTCGTCAGAATTGGCAGCCTTGAGGCCATCAAGAGTCTCAACGATCAGATTACCGATTTCGCGGAATTCCGCTTCCTTGAAGCCGCGCGTGGTGCCAGCAGGGGTGCCGAGGCGCACGCCTGATGTTACGAAAGGCTTTTCAGGATCGAACGGAATGCCGTTCTTATTGCAGGTGATGTAGGCACGGCCAAGAGCGGCCTCCGCGCGCTTGCCGGTGGCGTTCTTCTTGCGAAGATCGACCAGCATCAGGTGGTTGTCGGTGCCGCCCGAAACCACATCCAGACCGCCTTCGACCAGCGTTTCCGCCAGAGCCTTGGCATTCTTGACGACCTGTGCGGCATAGTCCTTGAACTCAGGCTTCAAGGCTTCACCGAAAGCGACAGCCTTGGCGGCGATGACGTGCATCAACGGGCCGCCCTGCAAGCCGGGGAATACGGCCGAGTTGAACTTCTTGGCCAGATCCTCGTCATTGGTGAGAATCATGCCGCCACGTGGGCCGCGAAGCGACTTGTGCGTGGTGGTGGTGGCAACGTGGCAGTGCGGGAACGGCGATGGGTGCTGACCACCGGCGACGAGACCGGCAATGTGCGCCATATCGACCATCAGGTAAGCGCCGACTTCATCGGCAATCTCGCGGAAACGCTTCCAGTCCCAAACGCGGGAGTAAGCCGTACCGCCGGCCAGAATGAGCTTAGGCTTGGTTTCCTTGGCCTTGCGCTCGACTTCGTCCATATCGAGAAGGTGGTCACTTTCGCGAACGCCATAGGACACGACGTTGAACCACTTACCGGACATGTTGACCGGCGAACCATGCGTGAGGTGACCGCCCGAATTCAGATCGAGGCCCATGAAGGTGTCGCCGGGCTGAAGCAGCGCCAGGAACACGGCCTGGTTCATCTGCGAACCAGAATTGGGCTGTACGTTTGCGAAGTTGACGCCGAACAGCTTCTTTGCGCGCTCGATGGCCAGCTCTTCGGCGATATCAACGAACTGACATCCGCCGTAGTAGCGCTTGCCCGGATATCCCTCGGCGTATTTATTGGTCATGATCGACCCCTGCGCTTCCAGCACGGCGCGCGAGACGATGTTTTCCGAAGCGATCAATTCGATCTCGTGGCGCTGACGACCGAGCTCCTTCTCGATCGCGCCAAAGATATCTGGATCGACGTCGGCAAGCGGACTGGAGAAGAAGGCATCTGTATTCGACATGATGAAAGCTCCTGAAACAGTAATGCGATGGCGTCTTAACGCCCTGCCCTTTCAAGAGCAATACGGACAACGAGATTTGCCCGTCAAACTGCGACGTGGAGACGAAAAATCGCTTCGGGCCACGCCGCCCCCAAAAGGAAAAGCCGCGTTTGATGTAAAACGCGGCTTTTAAAGGCATCAAGACAGTTTGATTAGTTGCGCGGCACGAGGTCGTCGTCGATGGCGCCCGAAGGCTGTTCCATCGCGGTGGTCGTGTTCAGTGCCAGCTCTGCATTGCCGTCCTTGCTGTAGATGTCGTCGCGGAACTGCACGACGCCATCACGCGTGGACCAGGCCGTGATGTAGACAAAGTAAACCGGCACTTCCTGCGCCAGCTTGATCGGCGTGTTGACGCGGCTTGCGATAACGCGCTCGATCTCCTGACGCGACCAGCCGGGTGTGTCGCGCAAAATCCACGATGTGAGGTCGCGCACGTTCTGCACGCGCACGCAGCCGGACGACTCGAAGCGCATCAGCTTGTTGAACAGACCCTGCTGCGGGGTGTCGTGCATGTATTCATTGTTTGGATTGTGGAAGTTGATCTTGGTCGAAGACATGGCGTTGTTCTTGCCCGGATCCTGACGGAACATCAGGTTCGGAATCTTCGGCGCATTCCAGTCAACCGTTGTCGGCGACACTTCCTGTCCACGACCATCGATGAGGCGGATATTGTTGCGCTCCAGATAGGTCGGATCCTTCTGCATCAGCGGAACGATGTCCTTTTCGACGATCGAACGCGGTGCAGTCCAATATGGATTGAGGATGATTTCGTAAATCTTCGAATTGATGATGTGCGTCGGGCGCGTATCGCGGCCTACGACAGCGGTGTTGCGCAGCACGACGCGATTGTTCTCCACGGCTTCAATGGAAGCAGCGGGAATGTTGACCATGACGTGACGTGGACCGAGATCGCCCGACATCGTGTTGATGCGAACGAGGTTAGTCTGAAGCTGTGCGAGGCGGATTTGCGCAGGCACGTTCAAGGCCTTCATCGTGTATTCACCGATGACACCATCTGCTGGAAGGCCGTGGCGGGCCTGGAAACGCTTCAATGCTCCATCGACATAGGAATCGAATGCGCTGGAGATGCCAGCTTCACGCGGCAGGTCGCCGGAAATCATAAGGCGCTGGCGCAAAGCCTGGACGGAGGGATCGCTGACGCCAATCTGCAGACGCTGCTGGCTAGGCGGAACTTCCGGCCAGCCGCCGTTGGAAACGATCTGCTGATACTGCATCATGGCCTGCTGGACGAAGGCCGGGGATTCCGGGCTGAGAACCGGCGTGTTGGAAGCAACGCCGACAGCGGCGCGCGACGAGTTGGCATCGAACTGATCGTCCCAGTTACCGCGACGCGACGACCCGATGAGATCGTTGAACGCATCCTGCGCCAGGGCGGGCGCGGCAAGCGCTGCAGCACCGATGGAAACGGCAGAGCGCAACATGGCGCGCCGGGAAAGAACTTCTGGGACGATTTTCTTTGTCATTTTACCTACCAGCCACTTTATCAGGCATCTTGATCAACGCCTAAAACAACATCGTTAACAAACACGTATTCACGCGCCTGCCGGCAGGACTTACTCGATGCGAAATTTGGATGACGCATGACGCGAACACAGGAGAAACCGCCGGCTCCTTCGCTTGTGGCGGTCCCATACCAATATGGCCAATTCGTGTCACCCGAAGGCCTCTCACGAAGCTGTGTCAGCGTGTGATTTTGCAATGGGTACACGCAAAAATGCAACAAGCCGGATGCGAGTGGCATCCGGCTTTGCTGATTGGGCCGATATCGCTGAGCGATTACAGGCGGTAAGCGATGCTGTCGTTCCAGAAACGGTCCAGACGCTGGAGCATCTTGTTCATTTCTGCAAACTCGCCGGTACCGATGCCGCCGACCTTTTCGATGGAGCCGATGTGGCGTTCATAGAGGCCTGCGACGGTTTCCGCGATGTCCTGGCCCTTGTCGGTCAGGCTGATGCGAACCGAGCGGCGGTCGATGCGGGAGCGCTGGTGGTTAATGAAGCCGAGGTCTACCAGCTTCTTGACGTTGTAGGACACGTTGGAGCCGAGGTAGTAACCACGTGAGCGGAGCTCACCAGCGGTCAATTCGGATGTGCCGATGTTGAAAAGCAGGAGCGCCTGAACTGCGTTGACATCATCGCGACCCTGACGGTCGAACTCGTCCTTGATGACATCGAGAAGGCGACGGTGAAGGCGCTCAACCAGGTGGAGCGACTCCATGTAGAGAGAGCGGATGGTTTCGTCCTGAGTATCGGAAACTGCGGCCTGTGGCTTTGCTTTGCTATTGATCATGACTGCCTCACTGTTTTGTTTGGCGGTGTTTGATTTTGTTTCCCGCCTTGAGAGGAAATCTAAGCAATGCGCATAAAATTCTACTTAAAATGCAGCCTTAACAAACGGTTACTTGCAACACGCCCACCCTGCCCCACCGGCGCACCGTCCAAAAAAGACATAATCCGCCCTATATAAATCAAATACTTAGCGGGAAAAAATGCGTCAAATCCGGCCTGAATTGCTTTAATTTTATGGTAAATCAATTCTTGAGCGCTCGTCGTTTTGGCGCGCATCCAGCCAAAAAGCGACCTGGAATAGTATATAAACGGTTGATACGATGCCATGCATGATGGGCACGATGGTGTTGTGACCGTAGATATTGGGCCACACCTTATACATGGCGATCTGGGTGCCTGCACCGATGAGCCACATGACTGCGCCCCAGGAAACACCGAGCCACAGGCCAAGTGCCGCCACAGGGAAGATGACGGCAAGGCTTGTGCCCGCAATGCGCCAGGGCATGTTGAGCATATCGAACCGTGCGTGACCGCTCAGGGAGTAGCCCGTCAGCATGGCCCAATATTGCAAGCCGAACCAGAAACACGAAATCGCCACCAGCCTGAGAAAGGCGATGTAGAGTATTTCTGTCAGCGGCATCTTGGGGTGTGGCAGAGAATCAGGTTCCATGGGGCGAAGATACTGACCAGTTGAGCGCACGACCAGAGGATATTGCGTCGAGGCACGACGCTTGTCAAAGACCCGCAACGATCTGCCGCATTCGCAATTGCGCGCTCCTGTGCTATGTGCCGCCGAAATATAGGGTGCAGCGTTCTGGTCCGGAGTGGGTCCAGAGCAGATATAGCAGGCGGTGCAATGCCGCCGGGCGTGAACCGTTTGCGCCGGACAGCACCGAATCTGGAAGGAAATGGCAATGAATGACAAGACGCACCTCGTAGACCACGTTACCGGACACCGCCGGATGCGCAGAAACCGCAAGGCGGACTGGACACGGCGTCTGGTGCGGGAAAATCTTCTCACGGTCGATGATCTGATCTGGCCGGTCTTCGTCGTTCCCGGCACCAACATCATAGATCCCATTCCCGCCATGCCCGGCGTCAACCGCATGAGCGTCGACATGCTGGTGGAAGCGGCGAAGGAAGCCGCTGATCTCGGCATTCCGGCAATCGCTACCTTCCCCAACGTGGAAATGCATCTGCGGGATGAAACCGGATCGCACGTGCTGGAAGCCAACAACCTCATCAATCAGGCAACCGCCGCCATCAAGAAGGCAGTGCCCAACATAGGCATCATCACGGATGTGGCGCTGGACCCCTTTACCAGCCACGGCCATGACGGAATTCTGCGCGGTGACCAGATTGTCAACGATGAAACGGTCGAACTCGTCGTCAAGGCTGCAGTCATGCAGGCGGATGCCGGTTCCGACATCATTTCCCCGTCCGAAATGATGGATGGGCGCATCGGCGCCATCCGCCGGGGGCTGGATGCATCCGGCCACCAGAATGTTGGCATCATGTCCTACGCGACCAAGTTCTCTTCCGGCTTCTATGGCCCATATCGCGAGGCGATATCGACAAGCGGGCTCCTGAAGGGCGACAAGAACAGCTATTACATCAACCCCGCAAACGGGATGGAAGCGGTTCGCGACGCGGCACTCGATGTCGAAGAGGGTGCGGACATGCTGATGGTCAAGCCGGGCCTGCCCTACCTTGATATCTGCTGGCGCCTCAAGGAAGCCTTCGGCCTCCCCACCTTTGCCTATCAGGTCTCGGGAGAGTACACGCAGATCAAAGCGGCAGCCATGAATGGCTGGATCGACGGCGACCGCGTAATGATGGAAACGCTTCTTTGTTTCAAGCGCGCAGGCTGCGATGGCATCCTGACTTATTTCGCCATCGAGGCCGCAAAAAAACTCGCCAAGGCGTGAGATTGCAAATCATTGCATTCGGCGGTTTCAATACCATATTACTGTTCCGAACAGGAGAAACCGTCGATGAGCCTCGACCCGAATGCCACCTATGTCCCGACAGAAGACTGGCGCGCCTATAGCGGCGTTCTGAGCCGTCGCGTCTTTGCGTTTGTGATCGATTATATCATCGTCGCCCTTCTGTGCATTCCTGCTGCAGTCATCGTCTTTTTCCTTGGCGTCCTGACGCTTGGGTTAGGTTTTGCACTGTTTCCGGCCATTTTCGTTATTGTCGCCATTCTCTATTTCGGCATGACACTCGGCAGTTCTGCACAGGCAACCCCTGGCATGCGGGCCGCGGGTATTGCGATGGCGCGCACCGATGGACGGCGAATCGATTTTCTGATCTCCACGGTTCACATCGTTCTTTTCTGGGTCATCAACTCGATTCTTACCCCGCTCATCCTGCTGGCCGGACTGTTTACCGAGCGCTCACGCCTCGTCCATGACCTGCTGCTAGGCACCGTCATCGTCAGAACCACCTGAACTTGGCAAAAGCCGCGCGGCGCAGCGTCAAATTGACGTGCGCCGCTTATCAGGCAGTTGACGTTTTGTAGCTTTTTGCCATTCTGTTACAGAGGCTTGACTGGCGAAGGGAGCGATCAGGGTTCTATGAACACGCAGGCGACGCCCTCACCACAGTTCTATCTGACCGCACCGGCGACCTGTCCCTATCTGCCCGGCCAGTTGGAGCGAAAGGTTTTCACCCATCTTGTCGGCCCTCGTGCGGCAGAAATGAACGACCTGCTGACGCAGGGCGGCTTTCGTCGTTCGCAGAATATCGCTTATCGCCCCGCTTGCGAGACCTGCCGGGCGTGTGTCTCCGTACGGATTCTGGCGGAGCGTTTCGTGCCGACCAAATCCATGCGCCGCGTTCTCGGATATAATAGCGATCTCGTTGCCAGCGTGCACCAACCCGAGCCCTCCACCGAGCAGTTCTCGCTGTTTCGCCGATACCTCGACCACCGCCATCAATCTGGCGGCATGTCGGATATGTCAGCACTCGATTACGCCGTGATGGTCGAAGACACGCATGTGAACACCCGCATCATCGAGTATCGAAAGCGCGAGCCCGGCGCTGGTATCGATGACAGCAAACGCGGTGAACTCGTCGCGGTCGCGCTGACGGACACGATGAGCGACGGACTTTCGATGGTCTATTCCTTTTTCAATCCAGACTATGAAAAAAGATCTCTGGGCACCTTTCTCATCCTCGATCACATTGCCCGCACCCGTACGCTTGGTTTGCCGCACGTATATCTTGGCTATTGGGTCGATGGTTCGGAGAAAATGGGTTACAAGACGCGTTACCATCCGCAGGAGCATCTGACGCCTCGAGGTTGGGAACTCTACGAGCCACAGGCCGAGACACCATGATGACGAGCAGGAAAACGCGTGCCTTCAGGAATTAAGACCATTCTCGCCGCCAACGTGCTGCTGACACTCATGGCAACGGCAGCTTTCGCCCAGAACAGTTGGACGCCAGCCGAGCAGATAAAGACATATCCCATCACCGGCAGTTCCGGCATCGAACTCTATCGATCAATCGGTGAACGCGGGCCCCAGGCGGGCGTTCAAGCCGTTGCGCACACCACCTTCAAGCTGACATGGCGCCGAGACTATCGTCCGCAGGCCGATGGCGCTTGCGTTCTGGCAACTGCCCGGCCCAATCTGACAATCATCTACACATGGCCAAAGGCTCCCGCAAAACTTCCGTCTGACGTTGCGGCAAGCTGGCAACGCTTCATCTCCGGAGTCGAGAAACACGAGCGCGTTCACGGCGAGCATATTCTCGACATGGTCCGGAAGATCGAAGCCTACAGCGTGGGTTTGCGCGCAGAGGACGATCCGAAGTGCCAGAAGGTTCGCGCCGTCCTCCAGCAGAGGTTGGGAGAGCTTTCCAATGAGCAGCGCCAGCGCGGCCGCGATTTTGACCGCGATGAGCTATCGAATGGCGGCGCGGTCCATCAACTCATTCTTGCACTGGTGAATGGCCCCTGAAGCGACTCATGAGCGGCGCAGGCGTTATTCTGCCGCCTCCCCCTTCAAGAGAGGCTCGGCCAGCACGGCTATTTCAAGCTCGTAGGAATAGCCTTCCAACATCGTGTAGGCCTGTTCAATAACTTCTATCTGAGTTTCGGCATTGCGAATGGCGTCCGCAATGGACTGGCTACGCGCGCGCAGCATCGATCCCAGCACATCCGTTTCCGGCTTTCGGCCCAGCCTGTCCATGTGTTTGCGCACGCGGGTGCGGTGACGCTCAAGTTCGAGGATGTGAAAACGGCTCTTGAGGATGTCGTCCGTAAGCTTGCGACGCATCGCCGCTACGGGATCGAAGCTGCCAGGCTCCCGCTCGTCGAGAATGAACTCGTTGACCAGCGTCTCCAACATCAGCAAGCCCTTCAGATCCTTGGCGTCGGCCAGTTGCGGATCATATCCCGTATCGTCGAAAACCTTGCGCCTGACCGGATCCTTCAAAAGCTCGTAGGCCAATTGAAGCTTGGCGAACTGATCGGCATCACCGCCGCTGTCGGGATGCGCACTCTTGGCAACCTTGCGATAAGCCGCCTTGATCGTCGCATCATCGGCATCACGCTCTACGCCCAGCAAAACATAAGGATCGATCACCGAAACACCCGTACTCGCATTCTCGAAAACAGCCCCGGCCCGAAAGACCAACAGGGTTGAAGCGGGATCATACGAAATTTTCCTCGCTGACGGCACCCCTCTAATGGGGTTTTGAACGCAAAACGACATCGACCGGAAATTTGTCGCCCGCGTGGCAAGCGCTCAAACGACCCGACAAAAATGTGGACAACCGCGTGCCTGAAGCCTGTTTCGTACCTTCCGGCGGCACATTACCCCGGTCGTGGCAGATTGCTGAAAAGAGTGTATTTTAGATCTGACTTCTGGAGGGAGGGTCAGAACGATGTCGGAAACAATCAGCCAGACGATTGCGGATTACGTGCAGGCAATGGCGCAAGCCGATGGTAACATGCTGCGGGAGGTTCTGGATCCACGCGCTAACATCGTCGGGAACTACGAGGGCGCGACCGAGTGGTTGTCCGTGGAGGATTTCATTCACCAACTGCGCTCGGCAGAGCAAGGCTTGCAGGAGAGCCAATATGAGTTTGACATCATAGGCATCGACAAGGTGGGAGACACCGCCTCCGTCAAACTGACGACGCAAATGGGAAGCGTTGTGTTCTGCGAATATCTTTCGCTTCTGGAACGAGAGAGAAACTGGACCATCACCCACAAGCTCTACTACCTGCAAGGCTAGCCGCTTGCCGGGCCCGATGCGGATTTGAAACAAGTTTTTCCACACAACAGTGAAATTTCCACTTTACACGACAGGAGAATCTGCTAATTCCACCGCACTGGATTGCCCTTGTAGCTCAGTTGGTAGAGCACCTGATTTGTAATCAGGGGGTCACGAGTTCGAACCTTGTCGGGGGCACCAGTTTTCTCTTTTTTTCATTCAGATTAGTGGATCGACACTTGCCTTAGCGCTGGCGAGCTTGGTTACAGCTGTTGCGTTAAAGCTGGGGCCACCGAACGAGCGCAGCGCGCCCCGCGTCAGTCAGGCCGTAAACGCCACGCTCAAGCCTCTCGAACCAGCCGTAGACATTTGAGAGCAAGATCTTACCGGCTTCCGGAACGTCCTTTCTCACATCCCCTACCCGCAGCGGGCCTTTCGCCAGAATGGCAGCGCATCCCAATGCCTGCTGTCGGTAGGCCGTCATCACGGGGACGCGCGTGCTGCCACCCAGTACCGGGTCGCCTCGCCTCGTCTTGTGCTCGCGCACCAGTCGGGAGCGTCTTTTCGGATTTGTGCGCGGCATCGGGGACGTCGATGGAACGATAACGCTGACGTCCCCGCGATCGGACACGCCCATCATGCCGATGCCAAGCCGGCGGCAGAGATCGCGATAACGCTTATCGGCTTCTCTTCCTCTGCCCTTTGCCGATATTCTGGCCGCGATCCAGACCTCGTCAGCGACAGCGGCCCTATCAACGGCCTGGAGAAGCAGCTCGAGATTGAATGTCATCTTGAGTTCACAGATGACCACCACAGGCGATTCATCGTCGCTGATTCCGACGAGATCACATCCGCCGACTTCACCCTTTACGGAATAACCCGCAGCCTCAAGAAAGGCTTTCACCGGGAGATATAGGGAAGTTTCCATCAATCAGCGATCGTAACAGAGAATCATCCGGCCAGCATAACCGGATTATCGAGGCATTGAAGCGGTCTTGTACCTGCACCACCTCGTGACGCGGCTCAGTTGATGTCCCTGTCCTTCTTCGCCTGATCATGATGCCATTTGATAGCGAAGAACATACCTGTTCCCAACACAAGAAGCTTGAGCGGCAAAAGAACTATCGGGAACCAATCGACCCAATCCGAACCCATCATTTTCAAGAACTTTCCGCCAACTGCTCGACACCATCTGTCATGACATCGGTACAGTGCCACACCCGCCCCAACAACCTGTCGTATTGACGCAGCCCTTCAGCGGGACTGCTTTGCTTGATGGAGCTCCAGCGTCCTTGCCTCAGACTGTCAGCGCATTCGTTTGGCATAGCCCGCATTATCAAACACAGACCAATCCTGTTTGCTTCCATATGCGGACGAGTCAGGAACGACACCAAGGGAACTGGCCTGAAACAAGAAAGCCCCCGGAGTATAAACCGGAGGCTTTCGTGTATTGGTGGCGACCCCTGCAGGACTCGAACCTGCGACCTACTGCTTAGAAGGCAGTTGCTCTATCCAGTTGAGCTAAGGGGCCCGATCTATGAATTAGTGTGTCCAGGGCTGTGTGCGGGTGAACTTGAAGTTGTCCGTGTAGGACACGATCTTGCGGGTTGGCTCCTGAGGAGGAATGACGCGGTATTCGATGCCTTTGCGCTGGGCGTAGGCTTCTGCCAGTTCCTGCGTTTCAAAGGTCAGCTTTACCTGCTGGTTCATATCCGACGAGGACGTGTAGCCCATCACAGGATCGATCTTGCGCGGAACCTCGGCGTCGAATTCCAGCACCCAGATATTCGTTTTAGCCTTGCCGGATTGCATGGCAGTCTTGGCTGGACGATAGATTTTTGCAGACATTTCAAACTGCTCCGGTCTTGCGATCAAGGGGCGCTCCGCCCTTTCTCCCCATCACCTACCATAAAACCATGACAGAGCGACAGCAAAACTCAATTGGACCGACTCCCCTTTGAAGTCAAGTCCGCGCAAGCCTCGCATAATGCGGAAACCATAAAAGCCTTAGATGGGGAAAAGGCTTTACACTTATCTTGCTACATGCGGACGAAGCCTATTTTATCGGGACGACATGTAAAGGACAGCAGACATGAATGAAAACGTCATCAAATTTCGCAAGCCGGAGCCGCCGAAACAGCCTCGCAAGCCAAACCCGCAACTGCGCAAGCTTATCGCGATTGCCGCAGTGATAGCGTTTTTTGTCGGCGCCTGGGCTTATTTCCAATACGTAGCATGAATGTAAAAAGGGCAGTTTCCGGAGAACTGCCCACATCAACTTTTCTATTTTTGAAGATTGCTAGCCATTAATTCAATGGCGTTAAAGAAAAATGGTCGGAGTGGAGAGATTCGAACTCCCGACCCTCTGGTCCCAAACCAGATGCGCTACCAGACTGCGCTACACTCCGCCTTTTCGATGGTGGGGAGATACACGGTTCATACATGCTCTGCAACAGCAAAATGACATTTTTTACCGATTTTTTGCATTGCAAAAAACTGTCTAGCAACAAGACAGAATTGATGGAGAAGATTTTTTCGATCAGCGCGTTTCTCCCGTATGCCTGACAGCATCGTGCGAGAATAAAGGTGGTCAACTTATTTTGTTTTTAACGATTATACGGACTAATCGCCGGCACGACACGGCAACTGCCGAATGCATGATGCGAACGTCGGAGCCTGCGCGGCATTTCATTACATTCATCTGAAGCACTGCATGCCACCACGTGCCGAACTGTCGCGCATATGGGTTGGGGGGAGACAATTCATGCTGGAAAATTTTGGAATTAAAACAAAGATATTATCTCTGCTTGTCGTTTTGGGCGTCATTTCGCTGTCAGGCATCGCCTATATGTCTATCCGCTTCAACCATGCCAACGACACTTACCACGGCTTCATTCGTAATGAGAGCCAGGCTGCGGTTCTTGGTGCCCGTGCCTCGGCTGGCGTCTGGACGGCGGTCGCTATTTCCGGCCGTCTGCTGGAGCAGGATCCTACATCGACCGTCTACAAGGACATGAAGGAGAAATACGAAAAGGATCTGCAGACAGCAGCCGAGCGGTTTCAGGCTGTTGGCGTTGCCGTGCCCAGCCGCCAGCCAACAATGCAGAAGATCCTGACGATCCTGGCCGCGGTCAAAGCCAATACCGATAAGGCTATCGTCATGGCAGCCTCCGGCAACAAGGCAGGCGTACCCGCAATCATGGCGGAAAATGATGGGCTGATGAAGCAGCTGTCCACGGAGACTGGCGGCAATAATACGGCGATGATGGAATTGCTGACGTCAGGCGGCGACAGCATGTCGGAAGACGTCAAGTCAATCATTATGTTCAGCATCATCTCGCTCAGCATTGGCGTCGTCCTTGCGCTGGGCCTTGCTCTGTATGTTTCTCACGCAGGGATCACCGGTCCAATGGCTGTATTGCGCGAACGTATGATCGGCCTTGCCAAAGGCGAGACCAGCCAGGAAATCGCTGGCATCAACCGCGCCGATGAAATCGGGCAGATGGCACAGGCAGTGGCCGTGTTCCGCACGAACGCCATTGAGCGGGCACAACTGACAAAACAGGCAGATGCCGCCCAGGAAGCCAGCTTGTCGGAGCGGCTGGAGCGCGAAGCCCAGAAGGCGCGCGAAGCACAGGACCTGCAGCAGGCCGTAAACGAACTCGAGACTGCGCTGGGCCGCCTCGCCGATGGCGATCTGGCCTTCCGCATCGAAACGCCTTTTGTCGAGCATCTCGACGGTCTGCGCCGCAACTTCAACGATTCCATCCAGAAGCTCAATGCCGCCATGGCGACCGTCGGCGGAAATGCACAGGCCATCAATGCCGGTGCAAACGAGCTTCTGTCTTCGGCCGACAACCTGTCCAAACGCACCGAGCAGCAGGCGGCTTCGGTTGAGCAAACGGCGGCTGCTCTGGAACAGATCACGACAACGGTGAAGGACGCAGCGAAACGCGCCGATGAGGCCAGCAAGCTCGTCGTTCGCACCCGCGATGGTGCCGAAAGCTCCAGCAAGATCGTGGGCGAAGCCATCAATGCCATGCACCAGATCGAAAATTCGTCCAATGAGATCGCCAATATCATAGGCGTTATCGACGACATCGCATTCCAGACGAACCTTCTGGCTCTGAATGCCGGTGTCGAAGCGGCACGCGCAGGCGAAGCTGGCAAGGGCTTTGCAGTCGTTGCCCAGGAGGTGCGTGAACTGGCCTCGCGTTCGGCGAACGCTGCCAAGGAGATCAAGGCGCTGATCAACACGTCCGGCGATCAGGTCAAAACCGGTGTCACACTGGTGGGCGAAACCGGAAAATCGCTTCAGACGATTGCCGCAGAAGTGCAGGAAATCAACCGGCACGTTCACGCCATCGCCGAAGCATCGCGGGAGCAGTCACTCGGGCTGCAGGAGATCAACACCGCCGTCAACACGATGGATCAGGGTACGCAGCAGAATGCGGCAATGGTCGAAGAATCCACCGCCGCCAGCCACGCACTTGCGAAGGAGGCACGCAGCCTCACCGAGATGCTGGCGCAGTTCCGGCTGGGCGACGCAGGCACGGCTCGACAGGCTGCAAGGCCACGCGCGGCCGCATCCACATCCCCCTCTGTTCCCTCGCCTGCCCGCAGCATGGGCCGTAAACTCGCAGCCGCCTTTGGTGGCGGTGCAGCAGCGGTAAAAGAGCCGGAATGGGCTGAATTCTGAGAGACAGCCCGCCGGGTTCTAAACCCGGCGGGCACCAACCGTTCCGGACGTTAGTGCCGCGCGCCATGAATGGCAGTTGTCCACCGACGCGCTCTTCCATTTGTGACCCGCGCCGGACCTGTTACCGATAATATTACCAAGTTTTCACTTCACGCTGCCGCAAAGCTGTGCAACTTCCGTTCGATAAACAGAACGTGGAGCCGAATCCGATCCAGATCGTTCATCAGGCGTCATTCGCACGATATTGTCACGGGTCGGCCGAGTTGCAGGGAAGAGAAATGACCAAGCCCGATGATTTCGGCAACGATACAAGCAGGCCGGCACAACAACCGGACCTTCGAGAGATTCTCGGCGCTTCCAGAAAAGGCAAAAGAAAGTCTCGCCGTTTTATCTATGTGCTGGGCGCGGTTCTGCTGCTGGGTGGGGCGGTGACCTATTATTATATTTCTGGCGGCTCGCAGGTTTCCTATACCTACACCACGGCAGACGTCAAAAAGGGCGATCTATCCGTCATCGTTACATCCACGGGTTCGGTTCAGCCAACCGATCAGGTGGATATTTCCAGCGAGCTTTCCGGCACCGTTCGAAAGGTCAATGTGACCTATAACAGCCCGGTCAAGGCAGGCGACGTGTTGGCAGAACTGGACACGAACAAGCTGCAAGCGGATGTGCAGAGTGCCCGCGCCAAGCTCGCCTCGGCACAAGCGAATGTTCTCAAGGCAACCGCCGACCTCGGCTCCGCCAAGGCATCGCTCGACCGGCTCAAATCGCTCGTGCAGAGCCGTGTGTCCAGCCAGCAGGATCTGGACGCCGCACAGTTCAATTATGATGCTGCCGCAGCTACGCTTCAGGTCAATAGCGCGTCCGTGCTGTCGTCGGAGGCTGATTTGCGCTTGGCTGAACTCAACCTCGGCAAGGCCAAAATCATCTCGCCGATTGACGGTGTGGTACTCACGCGCGACGTTGATCCAGGGGCCACGGTGGCTTCGTCACTCAATGCGCCCGTTCTCTTCACCATCGCCGGCGATTTGCGGCAGATGGAATTGCAGGTCGCGATTGACGAGGCTGACGTCGGAAAAGTCCGGAACGGCCAGACTGCGTCTTTCAATGTCGACGCCTATCCGGACCGCAACTTCCCCGCCTCCATTGAGACGGTGCGATTTGCGTCTGAGACCGTTTCGAACGTCGTGACCTATAAGGGCATTCTGACTGTCGACAATGCGGAATTGCTTCTGCGCCCAGGCATGACAGCCACAGCCAATATCGTGGTGGAGCAGGTGAAGGACGCCATCCTCGTCCCCAATACCGCTCTCAGATACAGTCCACCACGCGAATCCGCCTCTCGTGGCGGTGGCGGGCTGATGGGACTGTTTCGGCCTCCGCGAATGAACAGGCAGCGTGGTGGCGACGAACCGGCGGTCTCGGCAAAGCGAAACATCTGGGTCCTGCGCAACAACAATCCCGTCCCCGTCGAGGTGGAAACCGGCTCTACGGACGGCCAGTTCACCGCCATCAAATCGGGCGACGTGAAGGTTGACGATCAGGTCATTACAGACGCTTCCCAGCGCAGCAATTGAAGCGGGAGCAGAGCATGACAGTCCACCCGCTCATAGAGTTCCGCAGCGTCGTCAAGCAATATGGCGTCGGCGAAGCGACGATCCGCGCACTGGATGGCGTTAGCCTCTCCATTGCGGAGGGTGAATTCGTTGCCATCATGGGACCTTCGGGTTCCGGCAAGTCCACCTCCATGAACATCATCGGGTGCCTCGATACGGCAACGGCGGGCGAGTACTTTTTTCAGGGCGTGCCGACCAGTGGTTTCGACAAGGAACAACTGACGCTGTTGCGTCGTCATATGCTGGGCTTCGTTTTCCAGGGCTTCAACCTTTTGCCGCGCACCTCTGCCGTGGAAAATGTCGAATTGCCCCTCATTTACCGGGGCATGAAGGCTGCGGAGCGGCGTCCCCGGGCGCTGGAAGCGCTGGCGCAGGTGGGGCTGGCGGGTCGAGAACACCACACGACGCAGGAGCTTTCGGGCGGGCAGCAGCAGCGCGTGGCCATTGCGCGTGCCATCGTTACCCAGCCCGCTCTCCTGCTGGCCGATGAGCCCACCGGCAATCTCGATACAAAGACCAGCACCGAAATCATGGAACTGATCACCTCGCTGAACCGCGACAGGGGGATCACGGTCGTCATGGTGACGCATGAGGAAGACATCGCTGCCTATGCAGGCCGCCTGTTGCGGTTTGTCGACGGCCATCTTGCCTCAGACAGTGCCAACCAGATCCCGGAGGCCCATGATGTTTCTTGAGACAGCCCGGCTTGCATTGCGCGCCATAAGCCGGAACATGCTTCGCTCGTTCCTGACAGTGCTTGGCGTCGTCATCGGCGTGGCGGCAGTCATCGCCATGGTCACAATCGGAAACGGCACTACGGCGCAGGTGAAATCGGAGCTTTCGCGCCTGGGCACCAACATGCTTTTCGTACGCCCGGGCCAGTTCGGCCCTGGGCGTGCCAGCACTGAGGCGAAGCGTTTCAACGAGCATGACGTTCAGGCCATGCGTGACCAGCTCGGCGGTGTGCGCGCCGTCGCTCCACTCAATAGAAGCTCTGCTGCGACGGTCATCTATGGCGGCAAGAATCATTCGACCAGCGTGGTTGGCACCACCAATGATTACCTGACCGTGCAGGACTGGACGCTGGCACTGGGACGGGAGTTCCTGCCTGCGGAAGATCGTGGCGGTCAAATCGGCTGCATCATCGGCGAGACCGTTCGGCAGGAGCTGTTCGGGTCCGCCAACCCGGTCGGACAGACGATCCGGGTCAGCAACATCTCCTGCCCTGTCATCGGGGTGCTGGCGCGCAAGGGCCAATCGGGCTTAGGTGACGATCAGGACGACACCATCATCATGCCACTGAAAATCCACCAGCGGCGCATCGGTGGCACCACGACCATATCGAGCATCATGGTCTCTGCGCAGGACGGCGTGTCCACCGCCAAGGTTCAGGCAGATATCGAAAACCTGCTGCGCGAACGCCGTCGCATCGGTTTGGGCCGCGAGGACGATTTTACCGTCAATGACATGGCGCAGATCGCTTCGGCAATGACGGGAACCACGACCCTGCTGACCGGGCTTCTCGGCGCTGTCGCGGCGGTCAGTCTTCTGGTCGGTGGCATTGGCATCATGAACATCATGCTTGTTTCCGTGACCGAACGGACCCGCGAAATCGGCATCCGGCTTGCTATCGGCGCGTTGGAAAAACAGGTCCTGACCCAGTTTCTGGTCGAGGCGGTGATGCTCTCTGCCTTCGGAGGTCTCGCTGGAATTCTCACGGGGCTGGGTCTTGCCTATGCCGTTGTGAGCTTTTTGGGCGTTCCCTTCGTCACAAGCCCTTCGATCATCGCGCTCGCATTCGCCTTCTCCGCGGCAATCGGTGTCATTTTTGGTTACTTCCCGGCGCGCAGGGCAGCGAACCTCAGCCCTATCGAGGCGCTGCGACACGAATGAGCCAAACGGTTGTCTTTCCGCTCTGCACTCTCCATATGAGGATAAGTGTATAAAGGAATTTGACCGTGAGCGTAGCCTTCGTAAAGGAAGAGAGTGCCGAAACCGCAGCAGAAACACAGCTGCCGGATCGCCCCGTCTCGCCGCATCCCAACCTTGTCACCGAGGCGGGTTTGATAGCACTCCAGAAGCAGGTCGCTGCCGCAAGAGCGGCATTCGATGAGGCAAACGCTATCGACGACATCAACGAGCGTCGACGACAGGCTGGCCCGCACATGCGCGATCTCAGGTATTTTTCCGAAAGGCTTCATACCGCACAATTCGTAGCGCCGCCCGAAAACAACGATGTCGTCGCCTTCGGCAGCACCGTGACATTCTCGCGGGAAGACGGGCGGGTGCAGACCTACCGGATTGTCGGGGAAGACGAAGCAGACCCAAAGACGGGATCGATCTCCTACGTCTCCCCTGTCGCCAGGGCGCTTTTGGGAAAATCGGTCGGTGATCCAGCCTATGTGGGTGACGATGAGCTGGAAATCACTGCTATCAGCTGATGTTTGCTTGCTAGGCGGTCGGACAAGCGATATTTGATCGTCAAGATCGCACTCCTACCTACAAGGCCAGCTACCTGATGACAGCGGAATTTCTCGTTACCCACTCCGGTGGCTTTCATGCCGATGAACTTCTGTCCAGCGTCATCCTGACCCGCCTCTTCCCCCAGGCGAAAATCATACGCAGCCGCTCGCCGGAATGGATCACGCCTGCCTCCGATCGTATCATCTACGACGTGGGCGGCGCCTATGATGCGCAGGCGCGCATTTTCGATCATCATCAGCGCGGAGCACCTCTTAGAGAGGACGGCCAGCCCTATAGTTCTTTCGGACTGGTGTGGAAGCATTTCGGTCGCGACTATCTGGCGGCATCGGGCATTTCCGATACCCATATCGACGCCCTTCACGCGTCATTCGACGCGAGCTTCGTTCTGCCAATCGATCTCACGGATAATGGTGCGCTGAGCCCATCTACCGCGGGGCAACTGTCTACCTTGACACTGCCCAGCCTGCTTGAGACGCTGAAGCCATCTTTCGACAATACCGACCCAGAAGCCGACGACCGCGCGTTCCATCATGCGCTCTCCATCGCGCGCAGCTTCGTTGAGGCAAACATCGAGAAGAAGGCGGCAAAGCTGCGGGCTGAAGCCCTTGTGTTGAAGGCCATCGATGCAACGGGCGAAGGCCGCGTTCTGGAGCTTCCTTTGGGAATGCCGTTCCGTCCTGCAATCGTCAAAGCCGGTGCTGACCATCTTCTTTTCGTGGTCCACCCGCGCGACAAGGATTGGTGCGTAACGGGTATTCGCCGTGCCGACGATGGTTTTGAACTGCGAGCAGACCTGCCCGCGGCCTGGGGTGGACTGACGGACGCCGATCTGGAGGCAGTTTCCGGCGTTGAGGGCGCAACCTTCTGCCACAATGGCCGCTTCATCGCGGCTGCGAAATCACGCGCAGCCGCGCTTGAAATGGCCGAGATCGCAGTCAAGACCGCTCTGATCGATGCTGCAAAATCGGCAACCGCCGCGCCCTGATCTGGTCACCTCAGATTTTGAGGTAGGCTGAGGACCTGTCGAAGTTCAGGCCGGGAAATATCGTGTTGGTCAGCGCTTCACTGGATACGTCGAACTGGCGGTAAAGCATGGCGGCGGCAAGTTCGCGAACATCGCCGGTCGGCATCAGGTCGCGGTCGTCGAGAAGCTTGCCATCGCCGAGGCCGGGCCAGTTGCCTAGAACGCGGCCGCCATCGATGCCGCCACCAGCAAGGACTGCGACGCCGCCTGTGCCGTGGTCAGTACCGCCTGTTCCGTTCTCGCGGGCCGTGCGTCCAAATTCGGTCATCGCAACGACAACCGTTTTCTTCCAGACCTCCGGCCCGACCGCATCTTTCAGCGTCGTCAGCGCAATGGTCAGGTCCTTGACCGTTCTGGCAAACTGCCCCTTCTGCCCCGCATGGGTATCCCAGCCATCCACGGAAAAACTAGCGATGCGGTAATCTTCTTTCAGCAAACCGCCCGCGAGTTTTGCG
Source organism: Hyphomicrobiales bacterium (assembly GCA_900468285.1). GTDB lineage: Bacteria > Pseudomonadota > Alphaproteobacteria > Rhizobiales > Rhizobiaceae > Agrobacterium. Next base: position 181,171 of record UBTF01000012.1, read on the forward strand.
ACATCGCGAATGCCCTGCCCGCGCTTTTCATCCTGAAAGAGTTGTTCCGCAGACATGTCGGTGCGCAAGGCTTCGGCCAGAACCTGGTTGAATTCCGGATCATTCGCATAGAGCCGCTTGAAGAAGCCGATTTCATCGGCTCCCATCGTCATGTTGGACGTGGAGGCCCAGACGTCCGCTTCGTTCGGACCTGAGAGAATGAGCTCCATCGACGTGTTGATGTCTATCGCCTTGCGATCTGCGGAGCGCGGGATGGACGACAGGGCGCGGTTGAGCCATCCGGTGCGTTCCTCATGGACATGCTCTGCCCCGCTCTCCAGCATGTCCTGCCCGTCAAAATGGCTGCGCTGATCGCGGTAGGGTGTGGAAACCGCATGGACGAAGGCCAGTTCCTTCGCCTGCCACAGCGGCATCAACGGCTGCGCTGCCGGGTTGAGCCCGAAATGCCCATCGAGATCGATCAGGCCGGTATCTGGCGTCAGGGCAAGTGTCGGACGAAACCCTGCGAATGCAGGATCACCATAGGGCTGAACGAGGTCCAGCCCATCCATGGCTCCGCGAAGCACAATGGTGACGAAGCGGTTTTCGCATGGCATGGCGGCGAAGCTGACTGGTGAAAACGCCGGCACGGCAGCCGCGCAGCAAGCCGTCACCAGAAAATTGCGGCGGCTGATAAGCATGGTCTGAGAGATGGTCATTGATCCTATCTCCTGTTGAATTCCGGGGAAGAAAGCGCAAGCGTCATGCCGCTCGCACGATTGGGCGCCTGGCTGACCACACGGATCGTGTCGTCTCTGGCCATGTCCGCCAACGCGACTTCCAGAAGCTTTCGCGGCTCCATGTCGCCGCCAAGCGTGTTCGATGCCTTGCGCGCCCACAGGATACGCTCGCTCATCTGGCTTGGAGAGAGCCAGGAAGCGACACCCTCCTCAAATCCCGCGGGACTTGGCGGCTGCCAGACGGGTTGGCCCATGCGGCGCAGCGACGCCAGCGTCAGCGTTCGTGCCAGACTCTGCCTGTTGGCGGGCTTCTGAATTTTCGCGCCAGCGCCTTGCGCTTCCGGACCGAGCTTCTCGGCTGCCATGCCTCCGCTTGGTGGGGCCTTGGATTGCACGCTGTCGGCACCAGCCATATCACCCATGCCAGGTCGCACCAAACCTTCGGGGACTGGCCTTGCGGCCTCGTCGTCACCGGATGGAGACAATCGCTGCTCCCAGTTTTTCCGGTTGATGCCGAATGCCCGCAGCCCGGAAACCACAAAGTCAAATGGCAGCTTCATCTTACGGCCCGGATCGCTCCAGGCACGCGGCTGATTCAGCATGGCCGCATAGACCTTGATGAGGTTGCCATCACTGGCTTTCCACTCTTTCACCATGGCACCGACAACATCCATGGGAGGATCGTCGGCGATAAAATGTGTGACCAGCTTTCGACAGACATGCAGCGCGGTCTCCGGGCGCGTCGCCAGATCGTCGAGCATCGCAAGGCAATCATCCGCGGTGCGCTTGCGGCCTCCATAGGACACGCCGAGAACCTTGATCTTACCGGGTTCCGCCATGCGCGGCCGAAACAGCATTTCGTAACGGTCATCCACCGTCATGCCTGTCAGCACCAAGGCCGCCGAGCGCACATCCTGCTGCGTATAGCCGCTGCCAGCGCCCATGGTGTGCAGTTCCAGCAATTCGCGGCCCAGATTTTCATTGAGGCCACGCTTCTGGCGCTCAGCCGCAACCGAATCCGGTCCGGTCGATCTGTTCTGGTCGAGATAGATCAGCATCGCGGGATGCAACACGGCAGCCTGAAGCAAGTCGCGAAACCGACCGGCAAGATGCGGTCGAATCGCCTCGACCTCATAAAGCGGAGTGAGCGCTCGCATCGGTAGCGACTTGTGAGCGTTGACGGAGAAGTGGTCCGTCCAGAAGGCGGCAAGACGTTCATGTAAGCCGTAGGGCGAGAAAACCGACTGCATGACACGGGCGGTGCTGTCGCGTTGCAAACTCTGCTCGGCTTTTTTCTGCAGGGCGCGGCGCGCATCGCGATCACGCTCGCCACCATTGTTGGCGGGACGGATAGCGACCAACCCATCCGCAAGATCATCGGCCCGCTGGCGCGCGGCAAGCACTCCGCCCACCGGAAAAAACGCATCCTTCAAAGGCGCATCGGCAAGCTGAACCAAGAGGTCATCGACATTCTGCGTGAGAACCTGGCCCGGCGAAAGGCCATAGCCATAGCGGATCGCCGCTATCGTTGGAGAAAAGGGAGCCATGTTTTGCTACTCCGACCAACTTCAAGTCAGGGAAGGATCACAGCCAATTCCGGCGAAAAAGCTGCGAAACAATGGCGATTTGCCGACATGGACAATTTGTAATTCGGCGGACGTACATCTTGCCGCAGTGACAATGCGGAAAAATTGTGGCACGTCGGCGCCATGAGGCTTGTTCGCGACATCATGCAGGATAGAAGCTCGGCTGGCGCTATCGCCATGCTGGCGCTTTTGCTTTTCCTGCTACAGGGCCTCGCCAACGGATTTACAAACGGCGCCATGGCTTCAGCGGCGCTGGCGGCAGATGAGATCATCTGCTCCATGCACACGCAGGGCGGGGCATCCGAAAAGCAGGACCCGGCGGGGAAGCTCGCGAATAACTGCTGCGGGACCATGTGCCGCCTGGCATCCGCCTCCGGCGCTGCAATACCCAGCCCGGTCATCGAGTTTATTCCTGCCCAACTGCAGACGATCCTGCTCCACTTCCAACCCTTCACGGAAGTTCTTTCACCGCCTTCGCCGAACCTTGGTTCACGGCCGCGCGGACCACCCTTCGCCAGAGATGTTTGAGATCACCATGGCCCATGCGCCACGTCGAGAGGCGTAGCGCATTTCGCCGTCTTTCCTCATTCTTCTGCGGAGACATTCATGTCCGTTACCACCTCGTTCGAGGATGCGCGCCAATCGGCAGCCTCCTCCATCAACCTCTATCGCGCTGTCTGGCGATGGCATTTCTATGCCGGGCTCTTCGTGCTGCCCTTCATGATTTCACTCGCCGTTACCGGCGCGCTCTATCTCTTCAGGGATGAAATCGACGCGATAATCCATTCCGATCTCAAGCGCATCGAAGCTGTACAGAACGCACCAAAGGCCGCTCCGTCTGCGATCATCGACGCCGCCATGGCAGCCGTTCCCGGTACGGTTCTCAAATACACGACGCCGACGGACCCCGGCGCTTCGACGGAAATCACCATAAAGGCGTCTGATGGCAAGCGGGCCGTCTACGTCAATACATATAGCGGAAAGGTGCTTGGTTCCTTGCCGGATCGCGGCACTGTCATGTGGACCATACGCTATCTGCACAGTCTGAAATATTTCGGGACCTATACGCGGTATCTTATCGAAATAGCCGCTGGCTGGTCGATCCTGCTTGTGGCAACCGGCATCTATCTCTGGTGGCCGCGCAACCAGACAGGCGGCGTCGTCACCGTCCGCGGGACGCCGAAAAAGCGCGTTTTCTGGCGCGACACCCACGCCGTGATCGGAGCCTTCGTTGGCCTGTTCATCGTTTTCCTTGCCGTAACGGGTATGCCATGGTCCGGCATCTGGGGCGCGAAGGTCAATGAATGGGCAAACGGCAACAATTTCGGTTATCCCGCAGGCGTTCGGGTAGATGTTCCAATGTCCGGTACGCATCTGGATGACGTGGCAAAAACCACCTGGTCACTCGAGCAGGCACAGGTGCCGATGTCCGCAGGGCACGATCACGGACAGCATTCCGAAACTCCCGCGCCCGTCGCGACAGGCGCTGACATTACGAACGCACCGATCGGCATCGACAACGCAATCTCACGCTTTGATGCTTTGGGGCTGCACGCGGGATATACGGTCGCAATGCCGACGACACCGACCGGCGTCTACAGCGGCTCTGTCTATCCCGATGACCTTGCCAAGCAACGGGTAGTTCATCTGGATCAATATACCGGCAAGCCGCTCATCGACATGAGCTATGCCGATTACGGGCCGCTCGGCAAAGGCCTGGAATGGGGAATCAACGTCCATATGGGCCAGCAATTCGGGCTGACAAACCAGATCATTCTGGCGCTCGCCTGCCTCGGCATCGTCCTTCTGGCCGTATCCGGCGGTGTCATGTGGTGGAAACGTCGCCCCAAAGGCTCGTTTGGCGTTCCGCCCCTGCCGCAGGACAAACGCGTCCTGCGCGGGTTGATCGCTCTGCTAGCCATTGGCGGAATCATTTTTCCGCTGGTGGGAATAAGCCTGCTGGTCATGCTGGTTCTGGATCTCGCTGTTCAAAATGCGAGCCGGCGCAAAGCCCACTGAAACCGTGCCGGGAGCAATCCCGGCACCCACAATCGCCTCAAAAAGAATGCCGCGTCAGATGCGGATCGCCGTTTCTTCCTTGGCGGTCTTGATGACGACCATCGTATAGAAGCGGGCGACATTCGTCTCGTCGCGAAACAGCCTGTCGCAGATAGCGTCATACTCATCCATGTCCCGCAGGCGCAACATCAGCACAACGTCGGTCTCCCCGGTTACGCCATAGGCCTGCGCAACGGCCTCTTCGGCGGCGACGAGTTCCAGAAACCGGCGCATATGTTGCTCGCCATGCAGCTTCAGCTCAACCGTGACCATGGCTTTGACACCACGCCCCGCCTTGGCCGGGTTAAGAATGGCAACGATACGGTCGATGACGCCGGATTTGCGCAAACGTTGGATGCGCCTCAGGCAACTGGAAGGCGACAAGCCCACGTCGTCGGCCATCTCGACATTTGTGCGCGACGCATCGCGCTGCATCAGGTTCAACAATTTCCGATCAATCGCATCCATGCCCGAGAGCATAGCCCGCCTCTGACGCATTGCAATAAAATTGCACATTCATGCAATTTTTGACCACAAATTCGATTGGTCTCGCGGTAGCACAGTGGACATGATTTTCGAGAGGGACCCGTGATGCAAACATTCCTGAAGCACAGCCGTGAAACGCTGCACATCTATTGGCTGCTGGTCCGCATCACGGTTCCCATTACTCTGGCGACGGAGGTGCTGTCGCGAATGGGTCTGATCGAGGTCATTTCCCCCGCCTTTGCGCCCTTCATGAACATCGTGGGATTACCGCCAGAACTGGGCCTGGCCTGGCTGACTGCAATGCTTGTGGGCATATGGGGCGCAATACCGCTGATCTTCACTTTGGTGCCTGTTCAGTCCCTCAGCGTGGCTGAGGTCACCGTCTTTTCCGCGCTGATCCTGTTTGCGCATGGATTGCCGCTGGAACAGAAGATCATCCAGAAAGCGGGCCCGTCATTCGTCGTCACAACTCTGTTGCGCATCGTCGGTGGCCTGCTCTATGCCTTTCTGTTGCACCACATCCTCCAGGCGACAGGCGCTCTTTCCGCACCCGTCCAGCCCGGCTGGATACCCATGACAGCGACACTGGAATGGAGCGACTATTTTCTCTCGCTACTGGAAACCCTCGTCTGGATGCTTGTCATCCTCTTCGTCCTCTCCTGGAGCCTCGAAATTCTGAAAATCACGGGGGTGATGAAGGTTCTCATGCTCGCAATTGCGCCAATCCTTCGCGTGGCGGGCATCAAGGGCGAGGCTGAACAACTGACGGCCATCGGCCTTTTTCTCGGCATATCCTACGGCGCGGGTTTCCTCATTCGAGAAGCGCAATCCGGCACGATCTCGCGGCGTCAGATTTTTCTCTCCTGCGTCTTCATGGGATTCGCCCACAGCATGATCGAAGACACTCTGCTGATGGCTTCGCTGGGCGCGGATATCGTCAGCATTCTCGTCGGAAGGCTGGTTTTCGCCGTGGCGGCAACCGCCGCCATAGCCGCTCTGCTGCACGTGTTTTACGACAAACGCATCTTGCGCGCAGGCCGGAGGAAAGAAGCGTGACTGCCTAATGTGAAGAGGCGGTCGCCCGTTTTTCGAGCCGACCGCCTCGCGAACAAGGCCCTGCCCTTACGAGCGGAACAGGAAGGATGCGCCGAAAGCGATGAGCGCAAAGCCGATGACATGGTTGATCGTCAGGCTTTCCTTCAACCAGAATACCGAAAACAGCGCGAAGACAGTCAGCGTGATGACTTCCTGCATCGTCTTCAGCTGCGCCGTCGAATAGACTTCGGAGCCAAGGCGATTGGCTGGCACGGCGAGACAATATTCAAAAAACGCTATACCCCAGCTGGTCAGGATGGCGAAGAACAGCACGCTGCCTTTGTGCTTGAGATGTCCGTACCAGGCAAATGTCATGAAGACATTCGAGGCAATCAGCATGACGACCGGCCAGATATGCGCAGGGGTTATGGAAAAAGGCATGACAGACCTTTGAGATGGGAGGAAAATAATGAGGCAAGGGGAACCTGTTCCGGCTTGCGGCGTATTGCTTAGCGCAGGACGCAGCAAACAGGAACAGGATTTTGACGCGCCCTGTAACCGGGTGGTGAGAGCGCGTGAAGAACGCAAAGCCTTCGCAACCGGTTCCCTGAGCTTCAACGTTTCCTGTTTGTACTCATTTTTTGTTCCCCGCCCCTTCCTTTTCAACTGGACTCTCTCCATATTCCGACAATGGCCAGATCACCGAAGAAATCCCCCGACAACACCACCTCTCGCTCCGATGGCTTTGCGGAAATGCCGCAAGCCCCGTTTGAAGGCGCGCCGCTCTCCGGCAGCGTTTCGGACTGGGTAAAGCAGCTTGAAGCGGAGGCGGAAGCATCTTCTGTGGAAACGCAGCGGGAAGTCGCATCCAAGGCTGGCAAGCATCGCAAGAAAATCGAGATCGAGGCGCGCAAACAGGCGATAGAAGAGGCTGAAAAAGCCAAAAGCGGCGGAAGCGTTAACAAGAAGGCCAGCGCGCAGAAGACGTCGCGCGGTGTTTCCATCGGCGCGTCGAACGACCCCAAGACGCGTGCAGCCGCTGGTCTAAACCCCGTCGCGGGCATGGATGTCAGCCTTGAGGACGCGGAAAATCTCGCCACCGGCGCGGTAACTGCAACGGTCGAGGCCTTGTCGGCGCTGATCGAGAGCGGCAACCCGTTGTTCAAGGATGGCAAGCTGTGGACGCCCCACCGCCCTGCCCGCCCGGCCAAATCCGAAGGCGGTATTACCATCCGCATGGCCTCGGACTTCGAACCCGCTGGCGACCAGCCGACGGCGATTGCCGATCTGGTTGAGGGCATCAATTCAGGCGAACGGTCGCAGGTGCTGCTGGGCGTCACCGGCTCCGGCAAGACCTTCACCATGGCCAAGGTCATTGAAGCGACGCAACGCCCTGCCGTCATTCTCGCGCCCAACAAAACGCTGGCGGCGCAGCTCTATTCCGAGTTCAAGAACTTCTTCCCCGATAATGCGGTGGAATATTTCGTTTCCTACTACGATTATTATCAGCCCGAAGCCTATGTGCCGCGCTCGGATACCTTCATCGAGAAGGAATCCTCCATCAACGAGCAGATCGACCGGATGCGCCACTCCGCCACCCGTTCACTGCTGGAACGTGACGACTGCGTCATCGTCGCCTCTGTCTCTTGCATCTATGGTATCGGTTCGGTTGAAACCTACACCGCCATGACATTCCAGATGGCCGTGGGTGACAGGCTGGACCAGCGCCAGCTTCTGGCCGATCTCGTGGCCCAGCAATACAAGCGCCGCGACATGGATTTCCAGCGCGGCTCTTTCCGTGTGCGGGGCGATACCATCGAAATCTTCCCCGCCCACTTGGAAGATGCCGCATGGCGTATCTCCATGTTCGGGGACGAGATCGACTCGATCACCGAATTCGATCCGCTGACCGGCCAGAAAACCGGCGATCTGCAATCGGTGAAGATCTACGCCAACTCACACTATGTCACGCCGCGCCCGACGCTGAATGGTGCCATCCGCGCTATCAAGGAAGAGCTGAAAGGCCGCCTTGCCGAGCTGGAGAAGGCCGGACGCCTGCTGGAAGCGCAGCGGCTGGAACAGCGCACGCGCTACGATATCGAAATGCTGGAGGCCACCGGCTCCTGCGCCGGCATCGAAAACTATTCGCGCTATCTGACCGGGCGTAACCCAGGCGAGCCGCCGCCGACGCTGTTTGAATATATCCCTGATAACGCCCTGCTGTTCATCGATGAAAGCCACGTTTCTGTCAGCCAGATCGGAGGCATGTATCGCGGCGACTTCCGGCGCAAGGCGACGCTGGCCGAATATGGCTTCCGCCTGCCCTCCTGCATGGATAACCGCCCGCTGCGCTTCGAAGAGTGGGATGCGATGCGCCCGCCGACCGTGGCTGTCTCGGCCACACCCGGCGCCTGGGAAATGGAACAGTCCGGCGGCGTCTTTGCCGAGCAGGTCATCCGTCCCACCGGCCTCATCGATCCGCCGGTGGAAGTCCGCTCCGCCCGCAGCCAGGTGGATGATGTTCTCGGCGAAATTCGCGAAACCGCCGCCAAGGGTTACCGCACGCTCTGCACCGTGCTCACCAAGCGCATGGCCGAAGACCTGACCGAATATCTGCATGAACAGGGCGTGCGCGTCCGCTACATGCACTCGGACATTGATACGCTGGAACGTATCGAAATCATCCGCGACCTGCGCCTCGGCGCATTCGACGTGCTTGTCGGCATCAACCTGCTGCGTGAAGGTCTCGACATTCCGGAATGCGGCTTCGTCGCCATTCTCGATGCCGACAAGGAAGGCTTCCTGCGCTCGGAGACATCGCTCATCCAGACCATTGGCCGTGCGGCGCGTAACGTCGATGGCAAGGTCATTCTCTATGCTGACAACATCACCGGCTCTATGAAGCGGGCGATGGAGGAAACCAGCCGCCGCCGCGAAAAGCAGATGGCCTATAACGAGGAACATGGCATCACGCCTGAGTCCGTCAAGGCCCGCATTTCCGACATTCTCGACAGTGTCTACGAGCGCGACCACGTCCGCGCCGATATCTCCGGCACTTCAGGCAAAGGCTTTGCCGATGGCGGCCATATGGTCGGCAACAATCTGCAGGCACACCTCAACGCGCTGGAAAAATCCATGCGCGACGCCGCCGCCGATCTCGACTTCGAAAAGGCCGCCCGCCTGCGCGACGAAATTAAACGCCTCAAAGCCGCCGAACTCGCCGCCATGGACGACCCGATTGCGAAGGAAGAAGCCAAATCGCTGGAAGGCGGCGCAAAGGGCAAATCCGGCAAGAAGACTGGCCCGGGCGCTCGCTCCGATTCGAACCCCCTCCTTGAGGCTGAAATGGGTGGTAGCCCAGAGAGCAGCGAGCGCGCCTCGACGTCACTGTTCCAGAAGCCCAGCCTTGACGACATGGGTCCCGGCACAGACACCGCCAAACCCCTGTTCCGCAAGAACAGCCTCGACGAAATGACCGTCGGCCGCACCGAAAAGCCGGTCAAAAAAGCCGTGCCGCCAAAGCCAAAAACCGAAGACGGCAAACGCTTCTCACCGCTGCTGGAAGGTCAACCCGAACGCGCCAACCCCGGCCTGAACCCCAACACCAAAGACGACCCCCGCCCTATCGCACGCGGCAAGGTGGGTGTGGGGAGCTATGAGGACCCGGGTGAGCAGAAGCGCAAGGGACGGACGAAGGGGAAAACTGGTAGGCCGGGGCGGTAAATATTTGATAACCTAATCACCGGAAATTAAAATTCTGGTATAGACGCACCCATGATGTGCCATGAAGTCTATTTTACCTCTAAGTTGGACACATAGAACGTAAGCGCTTTAGAGTAGAAATGTCCGGTACTCTCTAGGTTCGTGAGCATCAAAAAGCCGCGACGGCAACGTATTCATATCTACCTCCATGGAAAAATAGTAACCAAAATGACGCTAAAAAGCCAATGCCTATTTACAACCGGTAATTGCTAGTGCAGTAAACCCATGTATGGAGGCGTTCAAATGCTACGAGATGTTTGGGTCACTAACTTTCGCTCATTAGAAAATTTTGAGCTTACGATCAGACCTGGTTTGAATGCTTTAGTAGGGCCAAATGGTGCTGGCAAGACAAGCATAATCAAGTGGTTTGAATTTTTGTCTTTGCTTGGGACTTACTCCCTGCGAGAAAGCATCGGAAAGATCGGCGGAGCAAATCACGTCTTTCGAAGGAAGGGTGGGAAATATGCTGACCAACTTTCTTTTTCTTTAAAGGGAGAGACGAAAGTTGAGCACCCCTATTATGAATCGAGAGCGACAGCTAAGTCGTGGATGGTTGACTACGAACTTTTTGCTACAATTTCCGTAGTAAAAAACCAAATATTTTTCTCTGCACAAAGCATATCAATCTGGCTTAACACAGGAAAAAATAAACCACGGAATGAGAAGCCCAACGTTCGGATAGACTGGAACTACGACATTATACTAGATAAAGTTACTAGCGCTATCGAAGTAGAAAAACCAAAAAACATAAAGTCAGATTCTATAGAGTCTTATAATTTCAATAAGAAATTCCTAGAAGAATTATTTAATTCTAAATACATGCTTGAAACTCTTTTAGGCCCTGGTCAATTCTTTCCAGTTGACTTCATATACGCAATCAAATCGGACATATCATATAAAAAAGCTTATAATGTTAACCCATCTCAGGTGCGTACTGCTATAGATATATCATCGCAGCCAGGTGTTCAATTTGATGGGTCGGGTACGGTCTCAACGATCTATGACATCCAGTCTAAAGAGACGGAAAAATCAAATAGATACAGCGTCAACGCGATTGAAAAAAACAACAATAAAAATAGGTTTCAGAAATTAACAAACTACTTCAAGCTGTGCGATTCCAATATCGACGGAATTTCTGTTGATATAGAAAGTTTCAGAAATGAGTTTGTACTTGAGGTTTCTTACACAGATTCCGAAAGCAGCTATAGTGTGCCGGTTTTTCTATTGTCGGACGGCACAGTTAAGTGGTTGGCTCTAATCACAGCGATTTCCACCGAAAGACAATCGATATTTGTCGAAGAGCCTGAGAACTTTCTACATCCGAAACTGCAAGAAAGCATTGTGGAAATTATCAGAGAGGAGGTCGACAGCAGCCAGGTTGAACGGTTTGCTATCATTTCCACTCATAGCGAAACGCTTCTCAATAAACTTCGGCCCGAAGAGATAATTTTGGTCAGTATGACGGATGGGAAGACGGTGTCCGAGCGGGTGAGCGATCCCGAGGAAATATCGCAAATAATTGCCGATTCTGGGTTCGGCTTGGGCTACTTCTATGTTTCCGGCGGCTTCTAATGATCGGGTTTATCGTTGAGGGTCATATGGAAGAAAAAATTATTCGGCACTTCTGCGGTAGCGCTGAAGTCCGAAGACTTCAAATCAACGGCTGCAAATTTCCTGTACCTCGTTTGGCCGAACGCATCTCCCCTCAAATTAGTATGCTGCGACGGAAAAAAGTTCATAAAGTAGTCGTAATAATTGATAGAGAGCAAAGAAATGAAAGTTCGGATCAATTTGAAAAAGATATTTTAAAAGCTGTTCTCGAGCGTAATACCGTGGATATTCCAGTTCAAATATCGTCTCCAGACCGAAATTTTGAGTCGTGGATAGTTCCTTTTCTGAATGCAAATTGCGATGTGTCATCCGAATGCCAGGAGCAATTTGAGGGTAGAAACGGAAAGTCTATTATAAAAGCGAAATTTAAAACGCGCGGCGAAGCCTATGTTGAGGTGGTTGATGGCATTAGGTTGTTTAAGAAAGTCAAACCCGAGAAACTGAAGGAAGCGAGTTTGAGTTTTCAGCGTTTCGCTGACAATTTCAATGAAGAGTGCTGGTGGCTTACGCAAGCGACGCATCAAGATCCGTCCGAATAGGGAACCAAATCCGCCCTCGCCTCGTTCTTTCCCCGGACACCGTGTCCGATACTGAAAGGGAAGAAACATTATGAAAAACAAGGTTTTCGCACTCGCTGCCGCCGCAGTTCTGTCCGCCTCCGCTGTTTATGCGCAGACGTCGACACCGGCTCCAGCCGCTCCTGCGGCTGCTGGCGCGGATGCTACATTGTCGGGTCCTGGTATTACCATGGGCACTAAGGCAAACGGTCCTTTGAAGTTCGTCAACGTGCAGAAGACAGACCTGACAGCCTCGCAGCTTGAAGGCATGGACATCTACAACGCACAGAACGAAGAAATCGGTGAAATTGAAGACGTCGTGATTGGCGATGGCAAGTCCGTTATCGGTCTTGTTGCCAGCGTCGGCGGCTTCCTCGGTATCGACAAGAGCTACGTTGTTCTCGACCCGTCGTCGGTCGCAATCAACAATGACAATGGCACATGGAAGGCCTATGTCGACACCACCAAGGACGCGCTTACGAACGCTCCCAAGTTGGACTATGACAAGCTGGATGACTAATCCGCTTTAAGTCCGACCACAGCCCGGCTGTGAACAACCCGTCGAGGATGGATGATCCGCCTTCGACGGGTTTCTTTTTGCCTGATGCCCTGTCGAGCGGGTCACGCTCTACAGCCCGGTGGCCAAGCGGCCGCGCTCTGGCAGCCTGCGATGCAAACTGAAACTTAGGGCTGCCCTGCCCCGCCCACCTTTCGATGGGCGGCGTTTCGTCAGCCGCCGAATTTGCCGCTGCGCGGGAAGCCCTTCGGCACGGTGCGACCCGCTGTAGCGCGGTCGGCCATCCATTCCAGCAGTTCATCCCCCACCTTCGAGAAGGCTCTGCCGGCGCTGTCAGCCCATGTCAGGCCGCTTGCCAGCGCGAAGCATTTCACATCCGATATGCCGCCATCCTTGTAGCGTTGCAGGCGCACGCCTTTGCCACGTGACATTTCCGGCACCTGCGCCAGCGGGAAGGTCAGCATCTTGCGGTTTTCGCCAACCACTGCGACGTGGTCGCCGGTGACAGGCACGACCAGCTTCATTTCGTCCGGCATGGAAACGTTCATGATCTGCTTGCCCTTGCGGGTATTGGCCACCATTTCCGTTTCGGCCACCACGAAGCCATTGCCAGCTGTGGAGACGAGCAGCAGCTTGCGCGATGCATCATGCACGAAGGCGGTCAGGATATCCTGATCGTTCTCCATATCCACCATGATACGCACCGGCTCGCCATGGCCGCGTCCGCCCGGCAGCTTGTCTGCGCCCAGCGTGTAGGCCTTGCCGCCTGTCGTGACCAGCAGCAGCTTGTCCGTCGTCTGGGCGTTGAAGGCAAGCTTGGGGCCATCGCCTTCCTTGAAGGTCAGCGAAGACGTATCCGTCATGTGGCCCTTCAGCGCCCTGATCCAGCCCTTCTGCGAGATGACGATGGTGACCGGTTCCTTTTCGATCATCGCCTGCTGGATGGCATCCATATCTGCGGTCGGCGCATCGGCAAATTGCGTGCGGCGCTCACCAAGCTTGGTTGCCTTGGCATATTTCTTCTTGGTCTCGCCGATTTCCCAGGCAATCGTCTGCCATTGCTTTTCGGTGGAAGCCAGAAGCGACTCGATCTCCGCCTTCTCGCTGCTCAGCCCATCGAATTCCGTGCGGATTTCGATTTCTTCCAGCTTGCGCAAGGCGCGCAGCCGCATGTTGAGAATGGCCTCGACCTGAATATCGGTCAGGCTCCATTTCTCCATCATCACGGGCTTCGGCTCATCCTCTTCACGGATGATGCGAATGACCTCATCGATGTTGAGATAGGCAACCAGCAAGCCGCCCAGAATTTCCAGGCGGCGGTCGATGGCGGCAAGGCGGAAGCGCGAGCGGCGCAGCAGCACGTCGCGTCGGTGGTCCAGCCATTCCTTCAACACTTCGTTCAGCGCCATGACCTTGGGAATACGGCCCATGGACAGAACGTTCATGTTGAGCGGAATACGGCTTTCGAGGTCCGACAGGCGGAACAGCGATTCCATCAGCAAGGTGGCATCGACCGTGCGGCTCTTCGGAACCAGAACGACGCGCACATCTTCGGCGGATTCATCGCGAACGTCTTCCAGCAGCGGCAGCTTGCGCGCCAGAAGCAGCTCGGCAATCTTTTCGATCAGGCGGGATTTCTGCACCTGATAGGGAATTTCTGTGATGACGATCTGGTAGCCGCCACGGCCGAGATCTTCGACAACCCATTTGGCCCGCACACGGAAACCGCCGCGTCCGGTGCGGTAGGCCTCCATCATGCTTTCGCGGCTTTCGGTGATGATGCCGCCGGTGGGAAGATCCGGCCCCTCGATACCGCCCCGTTCGGGATGGGCCGGATCGAACATCAGATCCTCGACAGTCGCGTCCGGGTTCTTGATCAGCCGCAGGGCCGCGTCGCACAGCTCATGGGCGTTGTGTGGCGGAATGCTGGTGGCCATGCCCACGGCAATGCCCGATGTGCCGTTTGCCAGAAGGTTGGGGAACGCGCCCGGCATGACGACCGGCTCTTCGTCTTCCTCGTTATAGGTCGGGCGAAAATCAACCGCATCCTGCTCGATGCCTTCAAGCAGAAGGGCCGCGACTTCGGTCATGCGCGCTTCGGTGTAACGATAGGCAGCAGCGCCATCGCCATCGATATTGCCGAAGTTGCCCTGCCCGTCGACGATGGGGTAACGCTGCGAGAAATCCTGCGCGAGGCGCACCAGCGCATCATAGACCGACTGGTCGCCATGCGGGTGGAATTTACCGATGACGTCACCGACGATACGCGCGCATTTCTTGAACGCCGAGTTGGGGCGAATGCCCATCTCGCTCATGGCGTGAATGATGCGGCGATGCACGGGCTTCAGGCCATCGCGCACATCCGGCAGCGCACGGTGCATGATGGTCGACAGCGCATAGGCCAGATAGCGCTCTTCTAGCGCGGCCTTCAGGTCAACCGGATGAATGTTTTCGTCGTCTCCGCCGGACGGAGGCACAAGATTTTTTCCCATGCTGCTTGACTAGCGGAAATGCGGTTTTCCGGCAAGGAATCAGGGCCTCTCTGCTGTGGATGACGCCGGTTGGCCGTATATTTTTCGTTAATCTTGTTTTTATGCCGCAATTCAGCCATTCGTTACCACCTACGAATGTAATAGACCGGAGCTATGCTCTGGATATAAATGCACGAATCCAGTTGTCGATCGCCAGATTTCATACCTACGAGGAAGAGACAGAATGAGACTTCAATCCACCCGGCAAGTTCTGTTTGCCAGCGCTGCGGCGTTTGCATTTGCATCACCAGCGTTCGCCCTCGATGGCGCCGATCTGCTCAAGAAGATCAACGCCGCCTATACCGTGCAGGGCGCTGCTGTCGAAGCAAAGTCCATTGCAGTGAAGGGCAGCACAGTCATTTTCAGCGGCGTTACCTTCGGCGCTGCGGCCGATCCTTCGCAGAAGATCCCTGTCGGCAACGTCACGCTTGATGGCGTTGAAGAAGACGAAGGCGGATACACCATCGAGAAGATGAGCTTCGATAATGTGAAGTTTGCCCAGGACGGCATCTCCATCGATGCGAGCGACATCTACATGACTGGCGTCACCGTGCCGGCCGACACCACCACCGGTAAACTGGACTCGATGCTGCTGTATGACGAAGCGCATAGCGGCCCTGTCGTGGTGAAGCTGGGTGAGAAGGAAAGCTTCTCCGTGGCTGAAACAACCACCACGATGACCCAGAGCGAGGATGAGAGCACCATCAGCTTCGATCTCAACGCCAGCGGCTTCAAGGCCGACCTTTCCGGCGTGACCGACCCCAAGACGAAGGAAGCCATCGACAAGCTGAAGGTTCAGCAGTTGAGCGGCGACCTGACCATGAGCGGCTCCTGGGAACTGGCTCCCGGCACGTTGAGTGTCGATGAGTATGCCATCGACCTGAAGGATGTCGGCCGTCTCAACATGGCCTTCAGCTTCTCCGGCTATACGCTGAACTTCATCAAATCCATGCAGGAAGCCGTGAAGGCGCAGGCCGCCAACCCCAACAAAGAACAGGCGGATCAGGCAGCTGGTCTCGCCATGCTCGGCCTCATCCAGCAGTTGAGCTTCAACAGCGCCGAGATCACCTTTGAAGATGCCAGCATCACCAAGCGCGCCATCGATTACGCCGCTGGCGAACAGGGCATGACCGGCGAGCAGCTATCGCAGACCATCAAGGGCATGGTTCCCCTGATGATGGCCCAGCTGAATGTACCTGAATTGCAAAACGCCGTTTCAGCTGCCGTCAATGCCTATATCGATGATCCCAAGAACTTCACGATCTCGGCAGAACCGGCAAAGCCCGTCCCCTTCCCCATGATCATGGGTGCGGCCATGGGTGCGCCAAACACCATCCCGCAGGTGCTGGGCGTGACGGTTACGGCCAACGAATAGTCTTTGACGATCAAACTTCGAGCCGCCCTGTGAACCATGACAGGGCGGCTTTTTGTTGCGCGCGTTCTTGCGAAAAACAAAAGGGCCAGCGTTTCCGCCAGCCCTTTTTCTAAACGCTCAGTATTGCGTATCAGTCTTTCTTCTGCGTCGGCACCACACGCAGTGCCAGTTCGCGAAGCTGGGTCGGCGTGGCTGGTGCCGGGGCGTTCATCAGCAGGTCCTGTGCCTGCTGGTTCATCGGGAACAGCGTGATTTCGCGCAGGTTCTTGGTGCCGGTCAGCAACATAACCACGCGGTCCACACCGGCTGCCATGCCGCCATGCGGAGGCGCGCCGTACTGGAAGGCGCGGTAGAGGCCACCGAAGCGATCTTCCACGTCCTGCTGGCTGAGGCCAACCTTCTCAAATGCCTTGACCATGAGTTCAGGCGACTGGTTACGAATAGAGCCCGAAGCAATTTCGTAGCCGTTGCAAACCATGTCGTACTGGTAGGCCTTGATGGTCAGCGGGTCCTGATTTTCCAGCGCGTCCATTCCGCCCTGCGGCATGGAGAACGGGTTGTGGGCGAAGTCGATCTTCTTTTCTTCTTCGTTATATTCGAAGAACGGAAAGTCGACGATCCAGCACAGCTCGAAGCGATCGCGGTCCACCAGGTTCAGTTCCTCACCGGCACGGGTGCGGGCTTCGCCAGCGAACTTGTAGAACTTGGCAGGGTCACCAGCCACGAAGAAGGAGGCGTCGCCTGCTTCGAGACCAAGCTGAACGCGCAGGGCTTCGGTGCGCTCCTCGCCAATGTTCTTGGCGAGCGGACCTGAACCGACGACCTTGCCGTCTTCTTCCTTCCAGAAGATGTAGCCGAGGCCCGGCTGTCCTTGCGACTGCGCCCAGGCATTCATGCGGTCACAGAATGCGCGGCTACCGCCGGTCTTGGCCGGGATCGCCCAGACTTCGACCTTCGGGTTGGATGCGATCATGTTTGCAAAGACCTTGAAGCCGGAACCGGCAAAATGATCTGTTACGGCCTGCATCTCGATCGGGTTGCGAAGGTCCGGCTTGTCGGAACCGTAGGTGCGGATCGAATCGTCATAGGCAATGCGGCGGAAGTTCTGCGTGACAGGCTTGCCTTCGGCAAACTGCTCGAACACGCCGCGAATGACGGGTTCCATGGTTTCCCAGACGTCTTCCTGCGTCACGAAGCTCATTTCGAGGTCGAGCTGGTAGAATTCGCCCGGCAGACGGTCTGCACGCGGGTCTTCATCGCGGAAGCATGGCGCGATCTGGAAGTACCGGTCGAAACCCGCCACCATCAGAAGCTGCTTGTACTGCTGCGGTGCCTGCGGCAGCGCGAAGAACTTGCCTTCGTGAATACGGCTCGGCACGAGGAAATCGCGCGCGCCTTCTGGCGACGATGCCGTCAGGATCGGCGTGGAATATTCGGCAAAGCCGATATCACCCATGCGGCGGCGCATGTCGGAAATGATCTGCGTGCGCTTGATGATGTTCTTGTGCAGCGTATCGCGGCGCAGGTCGAGGAAGCGGTACTTGAGGCGCACATCTTCAGGATAGTCGGGCTCGCCGAAGACCGGCAGCGGCAGCTCCTTGGAAGCGGCCAGAACTTCGATTTCCTGCGCGTAAAGCTCGATCTCGCCAGTCGCCATGCCCTTGTTGACGGTGTCGTCAGAGCGGGCCTTGACCAGACCGTCGATGCGGATGACCCATTCGCCACGAACCGTTTCGGCAATCTTGAATGCCGGGCTGTCCGGGTCTGCAACGACCTGGGTGATGCCGTAGTGGTCGCGAAGGTCGATGAAGAGAACGCCGCCGTGATCTCGCACACGATGAACCCAGCCGGAGAGACGAACGGTTTCGCCGACATGCGACTTGCGGAGAGCGGCACAGGTGTGGCTGCGGTAACGATGCATTTTGTTATCCTGAAACATAGCGGCGATCTCGCACATGGATCGCGTATTCTAAATCGGGCGGAAAAGCGCACGGCCCGCCTGATTTGTCAAGGCAAAGCGCAATATTGTCCCGTCCAGAGCCGTCTTTAGACGTATTTGACCGCGCAGAATCGGATATCGCTGTTATAGCCTTCCCCGACGCACTCCAGACACGCGATGTGTATTGCATGAGCCAGATCAGACCCCTAATTCCGCTGCTGCTGACAGCGGGCATACTCATCGGTGGCAACGGACTGCAGGGAACCTTCATCGCCCTGCGCGGACTGTCTGAGGGGTTTTCGCCAAGCACCATCGGCCTCATCAGCGCGGGTTACAGCCTTGGCTTTGCCGTTGGCTGCATCAGCGTTACCCGATTGTTGCGTCGGATCGGCCATATCAGGGTCTTTTCCGCCATGGCCGCCATCGCGTCGGCAGCATCGATCACCATGGTCCTCATCACCAATCCGGTGTTCTGGTTCGTCATGCGCTTCATCATCGGCATCGCCGTCGCGTGTCTTTTCGCGACCATCGAAAGCTGGATCAATGCGCAGGTCACGAATTCAAACCGTGCGCGCACCCTGTCCATCTATCGTTTTGTCGATCTCGGCTCCGTGACGCTGGCGCAATATGTCATACCGGCTGCTGGCATCGAGGGGCCAGCGATCTTTTCCATCATCGCCATGGCGCTCGCATTGTCCATCGTGCCGATATCGCTGGCTGACAAATCCAACCCGGCGCCACCGAACCAGGTGCCGTTCAATCTCTTTGCCGTGTGGCGGATTTCGCCGCTTGCCGTCATCGGCTGTATCGCTGTCGGTCTCAGCATGTCTGCCTTTCGCAACATCGGCCCCATTTACGCCGAACAGATCGGATTTTCCGTCACCTCGATTGCAACATTCATGAGCGCTGGCATTATCGGCGGTGTCGTGCTGCAATATCCGCTGGGAGCCTATTCCGACCGTTACGACCGGCGCATCGTCATTCTCACGACCACGGCCTTCTCCGTCGTCACCGGACTGTTTCTGTCCTTCTTCGCCGGCAATGATGAAATCAGGAATGTCATCGGCGTATTCATCTTCGGTGCCTTTGCGCTGCCGCTTTACTCGCTCAGTTCCGCCCACGGTAACGACCACGCCAGAGACGGTGAACACGCCATGATGTCGGCGGGGCTCTTGTTCTTCTGGTCGCTGGGTGCCACGGCGGGGCCGCTGCTCGCCTCCGTTTTCATCGATGTCTTCGGGCCCAAAGCCCTGTTTGCCTATACGGCGGCCATCCAGATTGTCTTCATGATCTACACGATTTATCGGCTGACCGTTCGGGCCGGCGTGCCGCCTGAGCAACGGAACTGGCGCTTTCGATCGCTGCTGCGCACCTCTGCCTATTTTACGAAGCTGGCAGCACCGCCTTCGCCCGATCAGGATAAAAAACGGCCGGAAGAGTAACATCTGTGTCGGAAAGATGCGCGATAGCCGAAAGAACAGCCGGCTTTGTATTGACATGGCGGCTTCAAAGGGAAAGTAAGTTTGATACTTTCCATGAGCGGCAAAAAAACAATGATTGAAACGACCACTGCACTCGCTGAGGCCTGCAAGGAGCTGGCGAAATCCGAATTCATTACCATCGATACGGAATTTCTACGCGAAACGACTTTCTGGCCCCAGCTCTGTCTTGTTCAGATGGCGAGCCCCACGCTCGAAGTGCTGGTCGATCCACTTGCGAAGGACATAGACCTTTCGCCGCTGTTCGAACTGATGGCCAATCCTGATGTCGTCAAGGTCTTCCATGCGGCAAGGCAGGACATCGAAATCGTCCACCATCTCGGCGGCCTGATCCCGCACCCCATTTTCGACACTCAGGTTGCGGCAATGGTCTGCGGCTTTGGTGACTCGATTTCCTATGATCAGCTCGTGCAGAAGATCAAGAACGTGCAGATCGACAAATCATCGCGCTTCACGGACTGGAGCCGTCGCCCGCTGACGGAAAAGCAGCTTGATTATGCGCTTGCTGATGTCACCCATCTGCGTGATGTCTATTTGGCGCTGAAAGCGCAGCTGGAGCGGGAGGGTCGCTCGTCTTGGCTCAAGGAAGAGATGGATATCCTTGAGTCCCGCGAGACCTACGACATGCACCCAGACGATGCGTGGCTGCGATTGAAGTCTCGCCTGCGCAAACCAACAGAACTCGCGATCCTGAAATTCATTGCCGCATGGCGTGAGCGCGAGGCGCGCAGCCGAAACGTCCCTCGCTCGCGGGTCTTGAAGGATGACGCGATTTTCGAAATCGCCCAGCAGCAGCCCAAGGACACGGATGCGCTATCGCGTCTGCGCACCGTGCCGAAAGGCTGGGAAAGATCGTCTTCGGGCACTGCCATCATCGAAACCGTGAACGCTGCACTTGCCCTGCCAAAGGCAGAAATGCCCCACCCGCCCAGGCAGAGCCATTCTCCTGAAGGTTCTGGCGCAGCGGTAGAGCTTCTCAAGGTGCTTTTGAAGCTGACGGCTGACAAGCATGGAGTCGCCGCCAAGGTAATTGCCAACAGCGAAGACCTCGACAAGATTGCATCCGATGGCGAGAATGCCGAGGTTCCCGCACTTGCCGGATGGCGTCGTGATCTTTTTGGCGAACCGGCCCTGAAACTGATTCGCGGTGAAGTCGCTCTGCGCTTCGCGGGCAAAAAGGTCGAAGCACTCGAACTGCCGCAATAGGCGGCATCTTTTAACAACCGCTACAGACCGGAATTAAATGAAAGACGGCCGATCACCGGTCGTCGGGCTGATAGGACCGATGCAAGTCGGTCACATCAGCATCGCATCCGCACATATTACCAAAACATCACTTTTGGCCCCACCCTTTCCACAATATGGTCGCAGCCATCGGGGATGGAATACCATTCCTGCTGCAATCCCAGGACGCCTCTGCTGTTCTGAAAAAGAGTTACGATGAGAAAAATTCTGGCAATGCTGGACTATGTGATGCTGTTTCTGGCGGTTGCCGGAAGCGGTGTCGCCTATGCATTTCTGGAATATGGTGGCGGCGCTTTCATCGGCGCGACCTATGCGCTGTTTGCCTGCGCGCCCATTCTTGCGTTCGAACGCGGCTACATAATGCCCGGCCTGTCGCGCAGAATCAGTATGCTGCCAACGCCCGCCTATATCCTGTCGGCCTTTGCCGCCTATGCCGTTCTGGTCTTCTGCGGCTTCGGTCTTGGCGGCACCATCCTTTGGGCGACAGGCATCCTGCCCACCAGCTGGCGACGGGCTGTCCACGCTGAAATGCAGACGCTGGTTTTTACCCTTGGTGTCTGCGCCATCATCGTTTTTGTCATGCGTGTCCGGGAATTGCTGGGACGGGATATCTTCATCGATCTCATTCTCGGGCGTTACCGCCGACCTGTTGCGGAAGAGCGCGTCTTCCTTTTCGTTGATCTCGTGGGCTCGACATCTTTTGCCGAGACGCATGGCGACCTGCGCGCGCAGGAATATCTGGGCGAACTGTTTTCGGTCTATGCCGGGCCCGTCAGGCGGCATGGTGGCGTAATCGATGACTATATCGGGGACGCGGCCATCATCACCTGGCCCTATCATATGGCGATCAGGCGCGCAGCCTGTATCAACTGCGTCTTCGATATTCTCGCCTCCATCGAGGCAAACCGTGCTGACTGGCTCTTGCGTTTCGGCACCGTGCCGAAACTACGGTTTGCCATTCATGGTGGCCCGGTCATTACCGCTGAAATCGGTGTCGATCACCACAAGATCACCTATTTTGGCGACACCGTAAACACCACTGCCCGGCTTGAGATGCTCAGCAAAATGCTCGGGCATCCCGTCCTCATCTCCGCCGATCTCGCCCATCAGCTTCTGCTGCCAAAGGGCGTCAAGAGCGAGTATCTCGGGGAGCACGCAGTCAAGGGGCGCGGGCAGACACTGGGCGTCTGCGCATTGAGCCGTCAGGCGAGCATAAGCTGACACTGATTTAATTTATCAGCGTCATCAAATCTTCAAAGGGAATTCAAGTGGCTGTCATGAAGCTTGCCTAACGGTCCGTGCATTGCATATGCAAACCGAAGGTCATTCCATGAAAAACACCCTCCTCGCCTCCGCCGCCTTTATACTGCTCGGCACTGTCTCCGCTCATGCCGCGGAAAAGGAATTTCCTGCAAAGCTCGTTTCACAGGCCGTCCTGCCTGCAAATACGATCATCGCTGCGCCTGAAGACGCGCCGGCGCACCTCAAGACCTCCGGCAAGTTTACCACGCCAGACCGCAAGCGCACCGATGCTCTCGGCACCGTGCCGGGCAAGGATGGCGTGCGTGCGACCGGCCTTTCCATGCCATTCGCCGGACAGGCCATGCAGGGCTTTTCCGGGATCAAGGCCTTGGACGATGGCACCTTCTGGAGCCTGTCCGACAACGGCTTCGGCTCAAAGGCGAATTCAAGCGACTCGATGCTCATGCTGCACCATCTCAAGTTCGACTGGGACGGCGGCAAGGTCGAAGCACTTGAAACAGTGTTCCTTTCCGATCCTGACAAGAAGGCACCCTTCCCCATCGTCATGGAAGGCTCTGATAAACGCTATCTGACCGGTGCGGATTTCGATGTTGAGTCCATCCAGCCGACCGCTGACGGTTTCTGGGTCGGTGAAGAATTCGGTCCCTATGTCCTCAAGTTCAGCCGTGATGGTAAGCTCTTGGACGTCGTGGCAACGAAGGCGGGGGAGATCGAGGTCAAGTCACCAGATCACCCGACGCTATCCCTGCCCGGAAACCCGACGCAGAAGCTGCCCGCTTTCAACCTGAAACGTTCAGGCGGTTTCGAGGGCATGGCAATGTCGAAAGACGGGAAGACGATTTACGGCCTGCTTGAAGGCCCGCTCTACAATGCAGAAGGTCAGGTCGAGAAGACGGAGGATGGCGCGACCGGTCTGCGGATTCTTGAGCTCGATGTCGCAACCAAGAGCTGGACCGGACGTGCCTGGCTTTACCCACTCAGCGAAGGCGGCGAAGCCATCGGCGATTTCAACATGGTGGATGACAGCACCGCACTGGTTATCGAACGTGATAACGGCGCCGGAACAGCCGACAAGGCCTGCCCGGATGCAAAGAAGCCGGAAGCCACCTGCTTTGCCGTGCCTGCGAAATTCAAACGCATCTACAAGATCGAGTTGAGCGATGCCAATGTTGGCAAAGCTGCCCGCAAGATCGGCTATATCGACCTGATGAAGATTGCTGATCCTGACAAGAAGGCCAAGCAGGGCAGCGAGAACGGTATCTACACGATGCCATTCGTCACCATCGAGAACGTGGACCGCGTCGACGCCACCCATATCGTCGTCGGCAACGACAACAACCTGCCCTTCTCGGCAGGTCGTGCGCTGGACAAGGCAGACGACAATGAATTCGTTCTGCTTGAAGTCAGAGACCTGCTGGACGCGAAGTAAGCATCCCACAAACGAAAACCGCCATGGTGCATGCCATGGCGGTTTTCAAAACAGTGTCGCGCAAGACGTGCTA
This sequence comes from Hyphomicrobiales bacterium, assembly GCA_900468285.1. GTDB lineage: Bacteria > Pseudomonadota > Alphaproteobacteria > Rhizobiales > Rhizobiaceae > Agrobacterium. The sequence goes on from UBTF01000012.1 coordinate 204,856, forward strand.
TTCGAAGACGAAGGCCAGCTTCTTGCCTGTCAACTTGGAGAGTTGCTGCAGGCGACCATCCAGCCGCTCCCCCGCAAAATCGCAGTAGTCGTGCGGCACGACAAATTCCAGATCGTAATCGGGATTTTCGGATTTGCGGAAACGCAGGTGATCGACAACACCGGGCATGGATGCGGAGAAGAGATAGGCTACCCGCAAAAGACCACCGAGCAGCTTTGCCAGTTCGATAATCCGTGGAGTGGCAATCTTGGCCAGTCCGTCCGTCGTACCGTTGTCGTTCAGACCCTCGAAACGGTAATAGTTGGCCAGTGCGATATAGGCACGGCCAGGGTGGGTAATTGAAACGAATGAGGAATGCGCGATGATGTTGAGCGCCTGCAATCCCCGATAATCGGGATGCGCGCGCCAGCTGATATCCGCCACCAGACATGCGGCCTGACGATATCGGCCTTCTTCCGGCGTCTCCTCGATACCGAAAACCGGAAAGACCCGCCCACTCCAGTCAGCAAGCTCGCGCGCGTGTTCGGGCGAGCGGGCGCGAAGGATTGCGAGTTCGTCGGCGGCCACCAGCAGTGGATCGGCCTGCCGGTCAGTCTCAGAGAGCAGTGAGTAGAGGTAGCCTTCACGGACGCCCTGCGCAGAGAAGGCGATACGGGCTGGCTTCATCACTTCCAGCACTTCGCGCAGCGCAATGGCACCAAAGGGCAAAAGGGAGCGACGGTTTTTGGATACGGCCTGCCATGCCGGGTCTTTGCTATCCTTGGAGGCAATCACCTCGCTGAGGAAGCCCAGCATTTCCGACAGTGGCACTTCATATCCCTGCATCATATGGAGAGGATAGTTGGTGATTTCCATGTGCAGTTTGGCGATGTTGCGCCATGTGCCGCCCACGGCATAGAACGTGCGTCCTTCACCCTTCGACAGCAACTTGGCGCTTTTGACCTGCTTCTTGGCGTAGCTTGTCGCCTTTTCCAGCGAACCGCCGGACTGTTCGAACAGCCGCAACCCGCCCAGCGGGAGCGTTATCCCCGTGCCGCAATCGCCGCCCTTGACGTCGATAAGCTCAAGCGAACCGCCGCCTAGATCGCCGGCAATACCATCGGGATCGTGAAAGCCGCTGATGACGCCATAGGCAGAATAGAGCGCTTCTTTTTCGCCGGACAAAACCTCGATCTCGCAGCCGAGAATGGCCTGTGCTTCGCGGATGAAGTCGGGACCGTTTTCTGCCTCACGCGCGGCAGCAGTTGCCAGCACGAAGAGCTGCTGGGCCTGCGCCTGATGCGAAAGGGCGCGAAAACGGCGGAGGGCAGTCAATGCCCGACGCACGCCCTCGTCGTCCATGCGACCCGTCAATGCAAGGCCTTTTCCAAGCCCGCACAGAACCTTTTCATTGAACAGCACCGCGGGGGCGCGTGAGAGACCCTCATACACAACCAGACGAACGGAGTTCGAGCCGATATCGATGACGGAAACGGGGGCTATGCCGGAAAGCCGCCCCTGTGCTTCAGATCTTGTCATTCAGCCTGTTTCTTGCGGGATGATATCAAGCCCGCGATCAGTTTAGGCGCACTGGATTTCAAGGCTTCACCGCGTCCCGAGAGACTTGGATTGGTCATGAAATAGTGCTGCGCGTTGAACGGTTCCTCACCCTTGCGCACCTCGATGCGCCTGGACGTACCGTCCGGAAGTATCTCGTAGCTCTGCTGGTTGTCAATGAGATTACCAAGCATGATTTGTGAAAGAACCTGCTCGTGCACGGTTGGGTTGACGAGAGGCACCATCGTTTCGACGCGCCGATCAAGGTTGCGCGGCATCATGTCGGCGGAACCGATATAGACCAGCGCCTTGTCTGATGGCAGGCCATAGCCATTGCCGAAGCAGAAGATGCGGCTGTGTTCCAGAAAGCGTCCGACGATGGATTTCACGCGAATATTGTCGGACAGGCCCGGCACCTGCGGACGCAGGCAGCATATGCCACGGATTACCAGATCGATCTCGACACCCGCCGCGCTTGCACGATAGAGCGCGTCGATGATCTCAGGGTCGACGAGCGAGTTCATCTTCATCCAGATGGCGGCAGGCGCGCCCGCCTTTGCGTGCTCCATCTCGTCATGGATGTGCTTAAGAATGCGCGGACGCAAGGTATAGGGCGACACAGCCAGCTTCATGCCTTCTTCCGGCTCGCCATAGCCGGTGATGAAGTTGAAGATGTTTGCCATATCATGTGCAATCTTCGGATTGCAGGTGAAGAAGGACAGGTCGGTATAAACCTTGGCCGTGACCGGATGGTAGTTGCCGGTGCCGAGATGGCAATAGGTCCGCAGCTTTCCGTCTTCCCGACGCACAACCATGGACATCTTGGAATGCGTCTTGAGTTCAATAAATCCGAAAACCACCTGAACGCCAGCACGTTCCAGATCTCGCGCCCAGCGAATATTCGCCTCTTCGTCGAAGCGGGCCTTCAGCTCCACCAGCGCCGTGACGGACTTGCCGGCGTCGGCTGCATCGATGAGCGCGCGCACGATGGGGCTGTCATTGGAGGTGCGGTAGAGCGTCTGCTTGATGGCAAGCACGTTCGGATCGCGGGCGGCCTGAAGCAGGAACTGCACGACCACATCGAAGCTTTCATAGGGGTGGTGAACCACCATGTCCTTTTCGCGGATGGCGGCCAGGCAATCGCCCGCATGTTCGCGCACACGCTCCGGGAAGCGCGCATTATAGGGCTCGAATTTCAGGTCTTCGCGCGGCGCCTTGACGATTTCCGAGATGGTGTTCAACGCCAGAAGACCCGGCAGAACCGCAACGCGGTTATCAGGAACACCCAGCTCATGAACCACGAACTGACGCAGAGATGGTGGCATCTCGCTGTCGGTCTCGATACGAATGACCGAACCGCGGCGACGGCGCTTCAGCGCACTTTCGAAGTAGCGGACCAGATCTTCCGCCTCTTCCTCAAGCTCGATATCGCTGTCTCTGATGATGCGGAACGTTCCAAAGCCACGCACCGTATAACCGGGGTAAAGCCGGTGGATGAACAGGCCGACGACATCTTCGAGTGTGATGTAACGGATTGCATTCTTGTCATCCGGCAGGCGCACGAAACGGTCGAGCGCAGGTGGCAGGCGCAGGAGTGCTGTCATTGGCTCGCGACCGTTGACGCTATCCAGCTGCAGCCCCATGGAGAAGCCGAGGTTGGGAATGAAGGGAAATGGGTGCGCCGGATCGATGGAGAGCGGCGTTAGGACCGGGAAGATCAGTGCTTCGAATTCGTTCTCGAGCCATACGCGGTCCTCATCGGAAAGTGATGCCGGACGGACGATGTAGATGTCTTCCTTGGCGAGATATTGCTGCAACACGGCCAGAGAGGCCTGCTGCTCCATCTGAAGGTTGTCGATTTCCTTGAGGATTTCTTCCAACTGCTCGGCAGGCGTCTTGCCGTCGGGCGTCTTCATGGTGATAGACTGGCGCACCTGGCCTTCCAGACCTGCGACGCGCACCATGAAGAACTCATCGAGGTTGGCGGCGGAGATCGACAGAAAGCGCAAACGTTCCAGCAGGGGATGTGCTGTGTTCAGCGTTTCCTCAAGGACACGGCGGTTGAACTGCAACCAGGAGAATTCACGGTTGACGAAGCGCGAAGGGCTGTCCCAAAGGTCCTGAACCTCCGGCTCTGCCTTGCCGTTGTCTTCCAGATTATCCTGCACCATCGAATCCATAAAATACTCCGCCCTTGAAATCTTCGGATCGGCACAAAGACAGTTCGAGTCTCGCCGCCCCAATTATTGCAGCACCTGATAAATGCCAGATACCCCAATGCCCGTATAACAGTTTGACGACGGAACTGTGACAGTCAATCCTCGTCCGGGTGACCGCCGAGCTCCGTCAGCACTTCTGCAGCCATTGCCCGGCTGATGCGCGTACCCCTCGAAAGGCCCAGACGATCAAGTCTTTCGACAATCGTCTGCGCCGTGTTGAGTGACCGCTCCATCCTCGCAACGATATAGCTGACAAGTTTGTCATCCATGTAAAGCTGTCGATCGGCAAACAGTTTCATCAGCACCTGTGCCAGCAGGTCCTCGTCCGGTTCGCCGATTTCCACCACGGTGGCCGCCTTCAGGCGTGAGCGAAGGTCCGGCAGGGTGACCGGCCATGCCGCAGGCCATTGACGCGCGGTCATCAGAAGCGATTTTCCGTTTTCCCGCACGCTGTTGATGACGTGGAAGAGTTCCGTGTCATCGAAGCCTTGCCTGTCGGCATCTTCGAACAGCACGGGCGCGTTTTCTGCCAGCCGCGCAGCACCCTTACCGGGCACGGGATGAATATCCGCAGCACCACTGGTATTTTTCCAGATGGTAGCAAGGTGTGACTTTCCCGATCCCTGCGGGCCAACCAGAATGACCACCGGTGACGGCCAACGCGGCCATTCATCGACGATGGAAACGGCAGCATCCAGCGGCGCGGCTACCAGCAGGTCCTCGCGGCCTGTTGCGCTCTGGTGAGAAAAAGCGAGCGGCAGTTGCTCGGCCTTGATCCGCGCTCCACCGGTTTTGTTATGATCGGTCATCTTTCAGCTCTGAGAATCGATCTTTGTCGGCGGTAGCGCTTCCATTTGTGGTCCTTGCGAATCCCAGGGAAGGTTGGCCGCGCGACCGTGGTAGAGATCGCTGTCAAGATAACGCGACAAAGCAAAACGGACAAGCACGCCGACAGCGGCCGCAGCCGGTACGGCCACGAGCAGCCCGACGAAACCGAACAGTGCGCCGAAGGCAAACAAGGCGAACATCAACCAGACCGGATGCAAGCCGACACTGCTGCCCACCAGTTTCGGCTGCAGAATGTTTCCTTCAATGAACTGGCCCGAGAAGAACACCGCCAGAACGAGAATGACGTCCACATAGTCAGGCCAGAACTGCACCAGCGCGACACCCACCGCCAGCACGAGGCCAACCATCGAACCGACATAGGGAATGAAGCTGATCGCACCGGCAAACAAACCGATCAGAAGGCCGAAGTTGAGGCCGACCAGTGAAAGCCCGACGGCATAATACACGCCGAGAATGATGCAAAGCGAGCCCTGCCCGCGAATGAAGCCCGCGATGGTCGCATCCATATCCCGGGCAATCTGGCGCACCGTCGTCACATGGTCGCGCGGTATCCAGCTGTCGACCTTATCGATCATCCGATCCCAGTCCAGCAACAGATAAAAAGCGACAACAGGCGTCACGACCAGCAGCGAGAGAACATCAACGAGCGATTTGCCGGAATTCCATATCTGCGTAAGCAATGTGCCGATGAAGCCCGCGCCTTCGGCCAGCACTTTCGAGAAGTTTTCCTTCACGGTCTCGATCTGCGCGCTGACCCATGTCGGCAGCAGGTTGGTATCGGCGCCCGCGATAAGCTGTTGTAGCGAAGAAATATATTGCGGAATGCGCTGAATGAATTCCGAGGCCTGTGCGGCCACAAGCGGAATGATGATGATGAGAGACAGCGCAAACAGAAGGACGAAGGACACCAGTATCATGATGCTGGCCATCATCCGGCTCAGCCCGCGCCGCTCAAGCCAGTCAGCAATCGGGTCGAGAAAATAGGCCAGCGCCATGCCCGCCACGAAGGGCAGGAGGATGGAACTGAATACCATCAGGAACAGGATGAAGATGGCCAGAGCACCCAGCCAGAAAAAGATCTGGCGTCTCAGATTAAGGCCTCTGATATGTGGTTGCATCGTCTGCTCCTTTGAGCGTCAGTACGTCCAACGCCGTGGTTAGGAAATAGGATGCGTGGACCGGACTGGTCAAGTGTGGCGGGTTCGCCATGTTTGCGCCAGCAGAGCTTTCCCATACCAATACGGCCAAAACGGGCAAAAGGCGTGAAAAACATGCGTTTTCCAGCCGTCAGTCTTGCATCGGCACCCATCTCATGCGAATGGCGACGCCAAACGGAACCAGTGGAGACGAGAGCCATGAGCCAGTCGGGCAAGAACGGTCTTACCTACAGCGATGCGGGCGTTGATATCGACGCCGGAAACCTGATGGTCGAGAAGATCAAGCCAGCCGTGCGCTCCACCCGCCGCCCAGGTGCAGATGGCGAAATTGGTGGCTTTGGCGGCCTGTTCGATCTCAAGGCAGCGGGCTTTACGGATCCCGTTCTGGTCGCCGCAAATGACGGCGTCGGCACCAAGCTCAAGATCGCCATCGACGCAAACTATCACGACACCGTCGGTATCGATCTGGTGGCCATGTGCGTCAACGACCTGGTGGTTCAGGGCGCCGAGCCGCTGTTCTTCCTGGACTACTTCGCCACTGGCAAGCTCGACCCCGACCAGGGTGCGGCCATCGTCACTGGCATTGCCGCCGGTTGCCGCGAGTCCGGTTGCGCGCTGATTGGTGGCGAAACCGCCGAAATGCCGGGCATGTATTCGGATGGCGATTACGATCTGGCCGGTTTCGCGGTGGGTGCCGCCGAGCGTGGTCAGCTTCTGCCAGCCGGCGACATTTCCGAAGGCGACGTCATTCTTGGCCTCTCCTCCTCCGGCGTGCACTCCAACGGATTTTCTCTTGTCCGCAAGATCGTCTCGATTTCCGGCCTTGGCTGGGACGCACCCGCGCCGTTTGCCGAAGGCAAGAAGCTGGGCGAAGCACTGCTGACACCGACACGCATCTATGTGAAGCCACTTCTGAAGGCGATCCGCGAGACTGGCGCGCTGAAGGCGCTAGCCCATATCACCGGCGGTGGCTTCCCGGAAAACATTCCGCGCGTTCTGCCAAAGCACCTTGCAGCGGAAATCGACCTTGCCGCCATTCAGGTTCCGGCTGTCTTCTCCTGGCTTGCCAAGACGGGTGGCGTTGCGCCGAACGAAATGCTTCGTACCTTCAACTGCGGCGTCGGCATGATCGTCGTCGTGGCCGCCGAGAAAGCCCAGACGGTGACAGACGCCCTGACGGCGGAAGGCGAAACCGTCTGCACACTCGGCCGTATGGTGGCCCGCGCCGAAGACGGCCATGGCACGATCTACAAGGGCACGCTTGGCCTATGAGCGGTCCCCTCGCCCGCAAGCGCGTCGTCGTCTTCATCTCCGGCGGCGGCTCCAACATGATGGCTTTGGCGCAGGCATGTCAGGCCGCGGATTTTCCGGCTGAAATTGCCTGCGTGATCTCCGACAACAGGAACGCAGGCGGGCTTGCAAAGGCCCAAGGCCTTGGCATCCCGACGCTTGTGTTCGAACGCAAGACCTATTCCAGCAAGGCCGAACACGAGACATCCATTCTGGCCGCGCTCGGGGAGATCGCGCCTGACATCATCTGTCTCGCCGGATATATGCGCCTGATCTCGGGTGACTTCATCGCGCCCTATGCCGGACGCATCATCAATATCCACCCGTCCCTGCTTCCACTGTTCCCGGGTCTCCACACGCATCAGCGCGCCATAGAGAGCGGCATGAAGATAACAGGCTGCACGGTGCACTTCGTCACCGAGGGCATGGACGAAGGTCCGATCATCGGCCAGGCAGCCGTACCGGTGCTGGCCGGCGATGATGCCGACAGTCTCGCAGCACGTGTATTGACGGTGGAGCATCAGCTCTATCCGCTGGCCCTGCGCCATCTGGCGGAAGGAAAAGTACGGATGGAGAACGGCAAGGCTATTATAACCAGCAGCCAATCTGCGCGGGAACAGCAGCTCATCTCTGCCTGATCGGAGCTGCGAAAGCTCGGACAGGCTTAAAGTGTCGTCCGGTTCAGCATGGCCCATTGCAGAAGAATGATCGTCTTGGCGTCGGTAATCTCGCCAGTCGAGATCATCTCGAACGCCTGAGCGAGCGGAATGGACAGAACTTCGATGTCCTCCCCTTCCGTTTCCAGTCCGCCGCCAAGACCGGCCTTCTCCTCAAGATCGACGCGGGCGTAGAACAAACCGACTTTTTCCGTGAGGGTGCCGGGGCTGGCATATGTTTCAAAGAGGTATTTGACCTCGCCCACGGCATAGCCCGTCTCTTCCATTGCCTCGCGACGAATAGCCTGGTCAGGCGCGTCGTCATCGATGAGGCCCGCTGGCACCTCCAGCATGAAGATCGGGTCGCCATTGGCAAAGGCGCCCGGACGGAACTGCCGGACCAGAACGACCATGTCCTTTTGCGGATCGAAAAGCAGAATGGCGGCAGCGCTGCCGTGGTCATGGACCTCGCGATCGATGCGGATGATGCGGCCATCCGGCATCCGTTGATCGAAGATCATTGTCTGAAGATGAATGAACCGCTCCCAGACTGTCTCCTTCGAAACGAGCCTGACCCGGTCGTCGTCTTGCAGCCGTTCCGTTGCTTTCTGATCCACACTCAACTCCACCGCTGTTGCAGTTTCACTTCTTACTGCGTCAAAGACGCCCGGTTCAAGGCTGCCCATTGCAACAGCATGATGGTCTTGCCGTCGCAGATGTCGCCATTTTCGATCATCTTCATCGCGTCAATCAGAGGGATGACAACGACTTCGATATCCTCGTCCTCATGCGCGGCACCGCCGCCTTCTTCCACGCGGTCGGAGGCGTCGATGATCGCCGCGAAGAAATGCAGCACTTCCGTAACCGATCCCGGCGACATGAAGGACTTGAACAGAAAACGCGTATCCCGCAGCCGATAGCCCGTTTCTTCCATGACTTCGCGGGCAATCGCATCTGCCGGATTATCACCGTCGAGCAGCCCGGCAGGCGTTTCCAGCAACCATCCATGATAGCCATTCACATAGGTCGGCACCCGGAACTGGCGCACGAGAACCACGCTATCAAGCTTCGGGTCGTAGAGGAGAATCGTCGCGCCATTGCCGCGATCATAGGCTTCCCGTTTCAGGGTTTTCGTTTCACCTTTGGAATTGGTGTAGTTGTAGGTAATATTGCGAAGATGGTACCAGTTCTTCGAAAGCGTTTCGTCTTTCAATATTTCGATCGTGGCACTGCCAAATTTCTGCATTCCAAATTCCTGCTGATTAAACCTTAAGCCAAACCTTGTTGTCGTGAAAAGCTGCGCCGCCATAGGGTGCAACGGCATCGCCGCCCGTCAAAATATTGATGCCCTCGCCGTCCAGATGGGCCTTGTTGGGCCACAATCCCTCGGCAATCAAAACGCCAGCCCGCGCGCCCTCGACGATCCGTGCGTGGATACGCAATTCCCCTCGTGCATTGCCGATGCGGACGATATCACCGTCAACGATATTCATGCGCTGCGCATCATCGGGACAGATCATCAATTCAGGCCGCCCTTCCTTTTGAACCGAGGTCGGGGTCTCCGCGAATGTCGAGTTGAGGAAATTGCGCGCGGGTGACGTCGCCAGCCGGAAAGGATGCTCCGCATCCGCCGTTTCGATCACATCGACCTGATCCGGGAATTTCGGCAGAGTTGCAACAGGCCCCATGACCGGCACATTGGCCGGTGGCTTGTTAGGCGATGGTCCATTGTGCCAATCGGGGCTGAAACGGAATTTGCCATCCGCATAGCCAAAGCCTTCCAGATAATGCGCGACTTCGAATGGCGGCTGCGCATCGATCCACTTCTCTTCCTGCAGGCTGTCGAAGTCGCCCCATTGGCCAGGGCGCAGAATGGCATCGATATGCTGCCTCTCCGTCAGGCCAAAGCCCGGCATGTCAGCAACACCCAGCCGTTTCGCCAACTCTTCGATCACGAAAAGATTGGTCCGCACGGTCTCAGGAGGCTCAACCAGCTTTGGGCCAAGCAGGATATGGTTCTGGCCGCCTGCGCGATAGATATCGTCATGCTCCAGAAACATGGTGGCTGGCAGAACGATGTCAGCAACATCAGCCGTCTCGGTCATGAATTGCTCATGCACGGCAACGAAAAGGTCATCCCGCAGGAAGCCCTGCTTCACAAGACGCTGCTCGGGACAGACATTGACCGGGTTGGTGTTCTGGATCAGCATTGCAGTAACGGGGCCGCCATAGCGCAGGGCCTCGGCATCACCGGTCAGCACACGACCGATCTGGGATTGGTCGAGCTGTCGTACGCCAGGGTCGGCATAGGCTGTGCCCATCAGCTGTGATTTATCCAGCCGGAAGATATCACCATTGTTGTGGAACGCGCCGCCGCCCTCATATTGCCAGGAACCCAGCACCGTGGCGATGGACAGCGCCGCGTGCATCGCAACCGCGCCGTTACGCTGACGTGCGAAGCCATATCCCAGACGGAAAAAGCTTTTCTGCGTGGTGCCGACCAGACGCGCAAAAGCTTCGATGTCGTCTACCGACAGGCCGGTGATATCAGCAGCCCATTGCGGCGTCTTCGAGGCCAGATGCGCCTCAAGGCCTGCGGGATCATCGGCAAATTTTGCCATGTAGGCACGGTCGGCATAACCATCGCGGAAGGCGATGTGCATGACGGCACAGGCGAGTGCGGCATCCGTGCCGGGACGCACGATCAGCTTCATATCGGCCTGCTTCATCGTCGGATTGTCGTAAATATCGACAACCACGATTTTCGCGCCGCGCTCCTTCCTCGCCTTGACGGCATGGGTCATGACATTGACCTGAGTGGCGACGGCATTCGTGCCCCAGATCACCACGACATCGGCTTTTGCCATTTCGCGCGGGTCCGGCCCACGCAACGCACCCGTGCCCATGACATATCCGGTCCATGCCATGTTGGTGCAGATGGAGCCGAAAAAGCCGGAATATTTCTTGGCGTGGCGAAGCCGTTCAATGCTGTCGCGTTGCACCTGCCCCATGGTTCCGGCATAGAAATAGGGCCAGATGGCCTCCGCGCCATGCCTTGCCTCGGCTTTCACGAAAGCATCGGCGATCTCATCGAGAGCGGCCTCCCACCCTATCTCCTGCCAGTTGCCAGCGCCCTTGGCACCCGCGCGCCGCTTTGGCGTCAGCAGGCGGCCCGGATGGTAGATGCGCTCGGAATAGCGCGCCACCTTGGCGCAGATGACACCGGCGGTGTAGGTATTGGCATTTGCGCCGCGCACGCGGCCAATTCGGCCATCAGCATCGATGTCGACCTCCAGCGCGCAGGCGCTCGGACAGTCATGGGGACAGACGGTGTGGCCTGTGCGGCGGGCACCTGTCAGGGCTTTGGCGGAAATCGGGGTCGCATCATTCATGACTTTTGTATATTGCAAAGCGATCAAGGCCAAAAGGCTCAAGTCACCACCATCAAGATTATTCATAAAAGGCATCGGCGCCCATGAACTATCGGCACATCTACCACGCAGGCAATTTCGCCGATGTCCTCAAGCACGCAGTCATGGCGCGGCTCGTCCGCTATTTGCAGAACAAGGACAAGGCGTTTCGCGTTCTGGATACCCATGCTGGCATCGGCTTGTATGATCTTTCCTCGGAAGAGGCGCAGAAGACCGGCGAGTGGCAGACCGGCATCGGCAAACTGCTGGATGCGGATCTTCAGCCTGCGGTGGCGGAGCTTCTCGCCCCTTACCTGACTGCAGTGCGGGAGCTGAATCCGGATGGCGGGCTGCAGTTCTACCCCGGCTCTCCAAAGCTGGCGAGAATGCTGTTTCGTCCGCAGGACCGGCTATCGGCCATGGAACTTCATCCCGACGACTACCGCGCGCTTTCGCGCCTGTTCGAAGGCGATTATCAGGCGCGCGTGACGGAACTGGATGGCTGGCTTTCGCTGGGTGCGCATCTTCCGCCCAAGGAAAAGCGCGGGCTTGTGCTGGTCGATCCGCCATTCGAAAAAGAAAACGAATATGAGCGCATGGCGGAAGGTTTCCATAAGGCCTATCGCCGCTTTGCAACTGGCACCTATTGCCTGTGGTATCCCTTGAAGAAGGGCGCCCCGATCAAGGACTTCCACGAACTGCTTCAGTCCTATGAAATTCCCAAGATGCTGTGTGCCGAACTTTCGGTGCGAAGCGACAGGCTCGACGGCCTCAGCGGATCCGGCCTCATCATCGTCAACCCGCCCTTCACGCTGAAGGATGAATTGCACGTCTTGCTGCCGGTGCTGAAAACTATCATGGCTCAGGATCGTTACGCGTCCCAGCGGGCGTTCTGGCTGCGTGGCGAGTAGCCTGCTCCAGTTGCTGCTCCTCCCTCTCGGCAACGGCCAACTGTGACCTCTCGAAAAAGAGAATGATGAACAGGCCGATGACGAAGGGAATGATGAGGTAGAACAGGCGAAAGACGAGCAGTGCTGCAATGACATCTGCCGGGTTCATATCCGGCAGGCCAGTGACGAACACCAGTTCGAGAACGCCGAGCCCGCCGGGCGCGTGAGAGATGAGCGCCGCCGAAAATGAGATCAGAAAGATTCCCATTACGACCATAAAGCCCGGATTTCCGGCATCGGGAAGCGCAAAATAGATGATGCCGGCCGCGCCCAGCAGTTCTATCGGACCGATGACGAGCTGCTGAAGCACAAGGCGCGGTGCCGGGTAGAACAGGGTGAATGACCCTATCTTGAGCGGCCGCAGCTTCAGCAGGCTGCCAAGAAGGTAGAGCCCGGCAATGGCCAGAAGAATGAAGCCGGTGGTTCTTGATGCTTCAACCGGCAGAATATCCACGAAACGCTCGGTAATGTCGGGTTCGTAGACCAGAACGAACCCGATCAGCATGATCGTGCCGATGGCAAATGTGAAGGAACACAGGGCGACCAGAACGCCGATCTCAGACGCACTGAGACCTTTCGACGTATAGGCACGGTACCGCACGATTGCGCCGGAAAACACGGATGCACCGACATTATGCGACAGGGCATAGGTCGTGAACGAGGTCAGCGTGATGAAGACAAGGCTGACGCGCCGCTTGAGGTGTTGCAGGGCAATGCGATCATATCCGGCCAGCGCGGCATAGGCGACGAGGGTGCACAGGCCAGACATGATCCAGTCGTGAAGGCCGATGACGGCCAGGCTATCCCAGACATCGTCAAGCGAAAGGTGCTTGAGTTCCTTGTAGAGCAGCCAGACCGAAAAGCCGATCGTGATAAAACCGACGACAGGCCAGATGTATTTCTTCAGTTTCATGCGGTCATGTCCGGACTAGCTCCCCCTCCAGCAGCATCGACCCTTTGCCGGATTCGCAGTGAGCTTATGCCCAACGCAACTCCCATTACAACAAGGACTGTTGCCGGAATTCATTTTCGGGCCGCCTGTTTGCCACAGGGGCGAGATGGTATAAAACCCGATATTGATCAAGACTTTGTCATCGCTTCCCGGAAAGACTGCTGGCCAGATGAAACAATATGCCGGTTTTATCGCTTTGGCGGTTCTCTCGATTGCTGCGGCAGGTTGGATAACAATCGATGGCGGCGTCACAACAGGACCTGAATCGACGGTCCTGCAAAGGACTGGCACGTCACCACCTGGAAACCAAACGGTGCAGCCAGCCCAAGGTTCCGGCTTTGACTTCTACGTGCTGTCATTATCGTGGTCGCCCACCTTCTGCCAAAGCGAGGCGGGGCGCAACAATCGCCAGCAATGCAATTCCAACCGCAACTATGGTTTTGTCGTTCACGGGCTTTGGCCACAAAACGAAAAAGGCTATCCTCAATTCTGCGGCAAGGATCGGGAAGAGCGCGTGCCTGATAGCCTTGGTCGAGATATGCTCGACATCATGCCGTCCATGGGGCTGATTGGGCATCAGTGGCGAAAACACGGAAGCTGCAGCGGGCTGACGCAAGAAGACTATCTGCAAGCGACGCGCGCGGCCTATGACCGCATCAAGTTGCCCGATGACATCGCGCTCGGCAAAAGCAGCAAGATACGCTCCATTGACGACATTGAGACGGCATTTATTTCTGCCAATCCTTCTATGGAAAAGCAGGGCATCGCCGTCACCTGTGAGGGGCGGAAGATGGAAGAGGTCCGCATTTGCATGACCAAGGATCTGACTTTTCGACGATGCCCAGAGGTTGATCGTCAAGGGTGCCGCGCAAACGACGCCGAAATCACGCCTATCCGCTAAACTTAAAAGGTAGAAAAAATGGAATTGCTGTACTCCCCCGCATCCCCCTACTCCGCCAAGGTCCGCATGGCAGCGCGGTATCTCGATATCGGCATCACCGATGTTCGCGTCGATACCTCCGCTGAACCGGCAACGCTGATGGACAACAACCCGCTGGGTAAAATCCCCGTGCTGCTTCTGGACGATGGCGGTTCCATATACGACAGCGTCGCCATCATGCACTATCTCGACCGGCAATCCGGCAACAAGCTCTATCCAAAGAAGCACCAGAAACGCACCGAAGTCGAGGTGCTGGAAGCGCTTTGTGATGGCGTCATGGATAGCCTTCTGGCTATCGTCTACGAGCGCCGCTTCCGCCCTGAGGACAAGATCCACCAGCCGTGGATCGACAAGCAATGGGCGAAAGTCGTCCGCGGCCTGGACTATCTGAATGCCAACCTGCCAAAGACCGGCAAGAAGCTGCATGGCGGACATTTCGCCTTGGCCGCCATGATCGGCTATCTGGAACTTCGATTCGCGGGAGAATGGGCTGGTGGCCGCAAGACGCTGGCCGACTGGCCGGAAAAATTCGGCAAGCGCTTCAAGGATTATGCCGAGATGAAGGCGCCCGCCTGACGTCTGGACGCTCTTCATCCAGCACACAACAAAAAAGCCGGGGCGAACCCCGGCTTTCAAGAAGACTAACTGCCAGTCTTAGAACTTTACGCCGATACCAGCCTTAACGCTGTGATCGTCGAAGCCACGGGATACCGAACCGGTGTCGAGGCTGAAGTCCTTGTCCTGATAATCGCTGTAGCGATATTCCAGGCGGGCAGTGATGTTGTCTGTTACCAGGGCTTCAACACCTGCACCGACCGTGTAGCCGAGTGCTGTTGCGCTGTCGCTGGAGGTGGAGTTGCTGACCTTGTTGTCAGAGATGGCGAGACCACCCGTACCGTAGATCAGGAATGGGTTCATGTCATAACCAACGCGAGCGCGCAGCGAGCCGTTTACGCCCTGCTTGCCGCGAAGATCTTCACCGAGGTTACCGGTGCCCGCAGAACCCTTTTCGTCGCCAAGGTTTACGTCAGCTTCCGCACCGTAAACGATCTGGCCGTTCTGCCAGTTGTAACCGCCGTAGAGGCCGCCACCGAAGCCGTCAGCATCACGATCGCCGCCGTTGTTGCTGAAACGGCCCCAATCGTAGTTGACGGTACCACCGAGATACGCGCCGGACCAATCCTTGACCGGTGCTGGCTGTTCGTAAGCGACAGGTGCCTGCGGCACTTCGTTCACGGCGTCAGCAGCGTTGGCTACTGAGAATGCCCCAGCCGCCATAGTGGTCGCCATAAGTGTTGCAACGATAGTACGCATGCTATTCTCCTTTTCAAACCCGCGAGGGTGCTCAAACACTTGTTGCCCAAACGCGGTATAAAACAGTTGGTTCCCTGCCCGTCTGACAATCAAAATGATGGGTGATTGAGGAAATCACAGAGCCAAAATGTGAATTGATTGGGGCAGCCACGTGACGGAAATGGGACGTTGCTAAAATGACACAAAAATCTATTAAGGATAACGGATCGTTAACTTCAGAATATGCAGAATTTACATGTATTTAAATGAGATTACTTCGAAGATTGCGCACAGGCATAACTCTGTATAAATCCCCTACGCTCTGGGCAAATCTTGCCCTTTCGATTTATATCGACAGACTGAATGAGAAAAACAGGGCGCAGTCGAGCTTTGACAGAGACAATACCCAAGACCGTATTGATTACCGGTGCCGCCCGTCGCATGGGCCGCGCAATGGCGGAGTATCTCGCAGCGCAGGGGTTTGCGATCGGCATCCATGCCCGCTCATCCATGTCGGAAGCGGAAGAATTCGCTAACGAATTGCGGCAAAAAGGCGGCGAAGCGGTCGCATTGCAGGCAGATCTCGAAAATGCGGCCTCAACCGAAAACCTCATGAAAGCAGCAAATTCGGCGCTGGGACCCATCGGAATCCTCATCAATAATGCCTCGGTGTTCCGTCATGATGCCGCAGAGGAGTTCGATTCTGCGGCCTTCGATGCACATTTCGCCGTCCACGTCCGCGCGCCGTCGATTCTTGGCGCAGCGCTGGTGCGGCAACTGCCGGACAGCGCATCCGGATTGATCGTCAATGTCATCGATCAGCGCGTGCTGGCACTGACGCCCCGCTTCTATTCCTATACGCTGTCGAAATCAGCGATGTGGACCGCAACGAAAACCATGGCGCAAAGCTTTGCACCACGGGTGCGGGTCAACGCAATTGGTCCCGGTCCATCGTTTAAAAGTGAAAGACAGGAGCCTGAGCACTTTCAGGCGCAGATCGACGCCCTTATATTGAAGCGTGGGCCGCAGCCGGAGGAATTCGGCAGGACCGTTCGCTTTCTATATGACACCCCGTCGATTACCGGACAGATAATCGCACTCGACGGCGGCCAGCACCTCAGCTGGGAAACCCCTGACGTTGCGGAGATACCTGAATGAACGAAAAGAAGCTGCCGGATGGCGGTATTCTCTTCGATGATAACGACGAAGACGAAGATGACATCATCTCTCCGAGCGCCGAGGCGGCCGGAGACCCGACTGCCGTTGCCATGGACTGGAATGCGGGCTGGAAAAATGAATCCGGCCTGAAGGGCATGGAGCTGATCGGCGAATTCGTCAAGCACTTGCCCAACAGCCCCGGCGTCTACCGCATGTTCAATGATGCCGGCGACGTTCTCTATGTCGGAAAGGCGCGGTCGCTCAAGAAACGCGTCGGCAATTATGCGCAGGGGCGCTTTCACTCCAACCGCATCGGCCAGATGGTGCGGCTGACGACGCATATGGAATTCGTCACGACGAGGACGGAAATCGAAGCGCTGTTGCTGGAAGCCAACCTTATCAAGCGCTTGCGTCCGCGCTTTAACGTGCTTCTGCGTGACGACAAGTCGTTTCCCTATATCCTCATCACATCGGACAATCGTGCTCCTGCCATCTTCAAGCACCGGGGTGCGCGGGCGCGCAAGGGCGACTATTTCGGGCCTTTCGCCTCTGCTGGCGCGGTTGGCCGCACCATCAATTCGCTGCAGCGGGCCTTTCTCATTCGCACCTGTACGGACAGTGTTTTCGAGAGCCGCACCCGCCCCTGTCTGCTTTATCAGATTAAACGCTGTTCCGGCCCCTGCACGCACGAAGTCAGCGATGAGGGCTATGCAGAGCTGGTGAAGGAAGCCAAGGATTTTCTCTCCGGCAGAAGCCAGAGCGTGAAGGCAACCATTGCTCGGCAGATGAACGAAGCATCGGAAGACCTGGACTTCGAACGTGCCGCCGTCTATCGCGACCGTCTTGCCGCCCTTTCTCACGTGCAGAGCCATCAGGGAATCAATCCTGCCGGCATTGATGAAGCCGATGTGTTTGCCATCCACCACGAGGGCGGCGTTTCCTGCATCCAGGTGTTCTTTTTCCGCACCGGCCAGAACTGGGGCAACCGCGCCTATTTCCCGAAGGCCGATCCATCGCTTCCCGGGCCCGAGATCCTGAGTGCGTTTCTGGCGCAGTTTTATGATGACAAGCCCGTGCCGAAACAGATCCTGCTTTCTGAAGTCGTGGATGAACAGGAATTGCTGGCGGCAGCCTTCAGCGAAAAGGCAAACCACAGGGTTACGATTTCAGTGCCGCAGCGCGGCGAGAAGAAGGACGTCGTTGCCCACGTGCTGGGCAATGCGCGAGAGGCGCATGGGCGCAAGCTGGCGGAAACATCATCACAGGCGCGCCTGCTCAAGGGCTTTGCCGAAACCTTTGCCCTGCCCTATGTGCCACGCCGGATCGAAATCTACGATAACTCGCACATCATGGGCACCAATGCCGTCGGCGGCATGGTCGTCGCGGGTCCTGACGGTTTCAGCAAGAGTCACTACCGCAAATTCAACATCAAATCGACCGACATCACCCCGGGCGATGACTTCGGCATGATGCGCGAGGTCATGACCCGCCGCTTTTCGCGTCTGTTAAAAGAGGAAGGCAGGCCCGACCGCAGCCAGACGATCGCGCCGGAGGATGCAGCAGACATGCCCTTCCCCGCATGGCCGGATGTGATCCTGATCGATGGTGGCCAGGGGCAGATGACCGCTGTGCGCACAATTCTGGACGAGCTGGGCATCCGTGATTGCGTCACGGCAATTGGTGTTGCCAAGGGCGTGGACCGTGATGCGGGCCGTGAGCGCTTCTTTACCGATACACGCAGTGACTTCTCGTT
The DNA here is from genome assembly GCA_900468285.1 of Hyphomicrobiales bacterium. Lineage (GTDB taxonomy): Bacteria > Pseudomonadota > Alphaproteobacteria > Rhizobiales > Rhizobiaceae > Agrobacterium. The sequence continues at coordinate 223,019 of UBTF01000012.1, forward strand.
GCCGCCAAGAGACCCGGTCCTGTATTTCATCCAGCGTATGCGCGATGAGGCCCACCGTTTCGCGATCGGCTCTCACCGTGCGCGACGCAAGAAGGAGATGATCAAGAACCCTCTGGATGAGATCAGCGGCATCGGCCCGGGCAGAAAGCGTGCATTGCTGCAGCATTTTGGTACGGCAAAGGCCGTGTCTCGGGCGGCTTTGAGTGATCTTATGGCCGTGGGTGGCATTTCCGAGACTGTCGCGAAGCAGGTCTACAATCACTTCCATGAGAGCGGGAAGGACTAGGCCCGCGCTTTTGACTGGTACCCGCAAAAAAACACATTAGGGTGTTGACGCTTGCTCCTCAGGGCTGCATCAACGCTCTGATATCGAATGACAGGTTCCCTATGGCTTCGCGCACCTACAACATCCCGAATCTTCTGACCTACGGCCGCATTCTTGCGGTCCCGGTAATCGTCCTGTGTTTCTTCATCGAAGGGAAACTGGAAAGTTCGGATTTCGCGCGCTGGACGGCGCTATGGCTGTTCATCATCGCGTCGCTCACAGATTTTCTGGACGGTTATCTCGCGCGCATCTGGAACCAGACGTCCAATATCGGGCGAATGCTCGATCCCATCGCAGACAAGCTTCTGATCGCTTCGATCCTGCTTCTGCTTGCAGCAGATGGCACGATTGCCGGATGGTCTCTCTGGGCAGCAATCACAATCCTGTGCCGCGAAATTCTCGTGTCAGGGCTGCGGGAATATCTCGCTGCGCTCAAGGTTTCGGTTCCGGTCACGCGCATCGCCAAATGGAAAACCACGATCCAGATGGTGGCAATCGCCTTTTTGCTGGCAGGTCCGGCGGGAGACAAGGTCCTGCCCTATACCACCGAGATCGGCATTGGCCTGCTCTGGCTGGCGGCGGCGCTGACAATCTACACCGGCTATGATTATTTCAAGGCTGGCCTCAAGCACATCATGGACGAAGAATGATGGTTCGGATCGTTTACTTCGCCTGGGTGCGTGAGAAAATCGGCAAGTCCGAAGAGGACATTGAACTGCCCGCGACTGTGACCACAGCGAGCGAACTCATCCAACACCTGACCGCGCTGGGAGAGGAATACGAGGCAGCCTTTGCTTTTCCCGATGTCATCCGGGTCGCGGTGAATCAGGAACATGTCGAGCATGATGAAAGCATTGCAGGCGCCCGGGAAATCGGCATCTTTCCGCCGATGACGGGCGGCTGACACATGGGCATCGAGCCGACCATCCGCGTTCAGGCCGAGGATTTCGATGTTGCCGCCGAGGCTGGGTTGCTGACGCAATCGGATAAAACCATCGGCGCACTCGTCACCTTTACGGGCCTTTGCCGCGATGATGGCGGCGCGCTTTCTGCGCTCGAGCTGGAGCATTATCCCGGCATGGCGGAAACGGAAATGCGGCGGATCGCAGCGCTTTCCATCGAGCGTTTCGAGCTCCTCGGTCTCACGGCCATTCACCGCTACGGCAAGATCGCTACCGGCGAAAACATCGTTCTCGTCATCGCCGCATCCCGACACCGGCAGGCAGCATTCGACGGCGCCAATTTCGTCATGGATTACCTGAAGACCTCCGCCCCGTTCTGGAAAAAGGAACATGGCAAGGACGGCACCTCGGGTGAGTGGATATCGGCAAAGGATGCCGATGAGACCGCCAAGGATAAATGGCGCTAGCAAATACGAAAATCCCGCTGAACTGTGTTTCTCTATACGGGAGCGATCGAGAAGTGTCCGACACAGTCGGCGCGCCCCTCATTCACAAAGATCGCATATGATGCCGATGGCTAGTTTCTGATAGCCGTGACATGAAGCCAGTCCGTTGGCTTTTGATCATATCCGCTGCCAAGCTCCGATTTGACGTCCACCCGTTGCCAATCGAACGCGTTGTACACCGCGATCAACCAGTCTTCAGATGGATAATTATAGTAGCGTTCAAACTGGTCTCTGCCATCTGACTGCCCGGCCTTGAAACTCGCGTAGAACACGCCGCCTGATGTCAGCGACCTGTGTATCAGGCCGATCACCTTTGATAGTTCCTGCTTTGGAACGTGCAACAAAGATGCGTTGGCCCATACGCCTTGATAGGCGTCGGCATCATCCAGATCAGCGAACAACAGCGTGTCGACCGGAATTTTCAGGCGCTGTGCCGCTGCCTGCGCGATTTCAGGCGTTCCGTCTGTCGGACGAACATCGAAGCCTTGGGCGAGCATGAATTCACTGTCTTGCCCGGCACCGCATCCCAATTCCAGAATGCGAGCATTGGGTGGCAAAGCCTTGAGAAACGCGTCGAGATGCGGGCTGTGTTTCTGGCCCCGCGTGGTGTAGGCAGCAGCCTCCTGAGCGTAAAATTCGAGCGTCGTCCGGTCCAAAGCCATTGTCGATCCTCCCCTTCCAGATCGTAAAATATGATTGTGTTTTATGCTTTCAGTTTTTCGTCCAAATAAAAAGCCCGCGCGCCCCAATCCATTTTCCTGGATCGCAGACACGCGGGCTATTTTCATTGAAATCAGCCCCTTAGCGCGACTGTCTCAAATGCAGATTCCGGATCTTCGCAGACTGAATCAGCCGACGATTTCGGTTTCTGCGAACCAGTAGGCGATTTCCTGAGCAGCGGTTTCAGGAGCATCCGAACCGTGAACGGAGTTTTCACCGATGGACAGCGCGAACTGCTTGCGGATTGTACCTTCGTCTGCATTGGCAGGGTTGGTAGCGCCCATGATTTCGCGGTTCTTGAGGATGGCGTTTTCGCCTTCAAGAACCTGAACGATGGTTGGGCCGGATGTCATGCCTTCAACCAGTTCGCCGAAGAAAGGACGTTCCTTATGAACAGCGTAGAAGCCTTCTGCTTCGCGCTTGCTCATCCATACGCGCTTGGATGCAATGATGCGCAGGCCGTTGTCTTCGAATACCTTGGTGATGGCGCCTGTGAGGTTACGCTTGGTTGCGTCGGGCTTGATCATCGAAAATGTGCGTTCAATCGCCATCGTCTTGTCCTTTGTTTATCTAGGGAAAGTGGCCGGTTTCTACCTGCCCCGAATCGCGAAGACAAGGGGTATGGAAGAATTTCACGCACCAGTCACAAAGGGACAGATCACCTGGCCACTCAAGCGTGCGGTCTTTCGACGTCAAATGACGAGGTCGGCGGGCTTCTGCGCGTTTCCGGCAAGCCCATGGCAGCGCTCGAACCACTGCAGGGCAACGTCATCTTCCGGCAAATGCACCGAGCCGGAAACTACCTTCAGCCACTGGAATGCGCCAAAGACGATGTAGTCGGCAAAGAGCGGCTTCTCCCCACCGATATAAGGCTGGAAGCGCAACATGTGGCGTAACGGCTGGAGTTTGGCAGGAAAGGCAGCAATCGCCCCCTCCCGGTCCGGAAAAACCTCCTCCAGCGGCTTGTTAAAAAAGGCTTCCCTGGTCTTGCGGAAATGTGCCTGATCGACCGGCGCCAGCATTCCGTAGATATCCATGAGAGCGATGGCGCTGACGGCTGGATGGATCGTGGTCTGCGAATAGCCCTCGACCAACCGCGCCATCGCCTTGCCGCCCTCTCCACCGAAAAGGCTCGGCCGGTCCGGATAGGTCTCCTCCAGATAAAGCGCGATCTTGAAGCTGTCCGAGATCAACCTGTCGCCATCGCGAAGGATCGGAACGGTTTTCGAGAATTCGTTCTCCACCGTTGGGATTTCTGTAAAGGCGAGCGGCACTTCTTCGAAGTCCAGACCTTTATGGTGCAAGGCCAGAATGACTTTCCAGCAATGCGGAGAAAAGGGTCGGCTGCGGTCTTCTCCGCTGAGGGAATAGAGAATTCTGGTCATCTGGCGCATCTCCGAAGGATGGATCTCACGATAAGTGAGGCCAAGACCGTAGCTCGATCAAATGAAAACAACTGATATCCCCCATCAATGTTCTTGGTGGATCATTTCCTGCTCTGCGCCCCTCTTGCCTTCGCGCCAATCATCCGCCAAAACCCCGTCATGATTACCATCACCGATGTTTCCGCCCGTATTGCTGGCCGCCTTCTCCTTGACCACGCCAGTGTGTCTCTTCCAACCGGCACGAAAGCCGGTCTGGTCGGTCGTAATGGTGCGGGCAAGTCCACCCTCTTTCGCATCATCACCGGCGACCTTGGCGCGGAAACGGGTTCTGTCTCGATCCCCAAGAATGCACGCATGGGACAAGTGGCGCAGGAAGCGCCTGCGACGGAAGAAAGCCTTATCGACATCGTGCTTGCGGCTGACAAGGAACGCGCTGCCCTGATGCTGGAATCCGAGACGGCCACCGATCCCGGCCGTATCGCCGATATCCAGATGAGGCTGGTCGATATCGACGCCCACTCGGCAGAAGCGCGCGCGTCAAGCATTCTGGCTGGTCTCGGTTTCGATCAGGATGCCCAGCTTCGCCCGGCATCTTCGTTCTCCGGTGGTTGGCGTATGCGCGTGGCGCTCGCATCCGTTCTGTTCGCGGAGCCGGATCTTCTGCTGCTGGACGAGCCGACCAACTATCTCGACCTTGAAGGCACGTTGTGGCTCGAAGATTATATCCGCCGCTACCCCTACACCGTCATCATCATCAGCCATGATCGCGACCTGCTGAACAACGCGGTTAATTCCATTGTTCATCTCGATCAGAAGAAGCTGACCTTTTATCGCGGCGGATACGATCAGTTCGAGCGTCAGAAGGCAGAAGCCGACGAGTTGCAGACGAAGGCCAAGGCCAAGAACGACGCGGCCCGTAAGCATCTCCAGAGCTTCATTGATCGTTTCAAGGCAAAGGCGTCCAAGGCAAAGCAGGCCCAGAGCCGCGTGAAGGCGCTGGAACGGATGGGAACGGTTTCATCGGTTATCGAAGATCATGTTCAGCCGATCACCTTTCCCGAGCCGGAAAAGCAGCCCGCCTCACCCATCGTGGCCATCAATGGCGGCGCGGTTGGCTATGAGCCCGGCAAGCCGATCCTCAAGGGCCTGAACCTGCGCATCGACAATGACGATCGCATCGCCCTTCTCGGCTCGAACGGCAACGGTAAGTCGACCTTCGCCAAGTTCATTTCAGGACGTCTGGCGCCTGAAAGTGGCGATCTGCGTCTCGCGCCTTCTCTGAAAATCGGCTTTTTCGCCCAGCATCAGCTCGATGACCTTGTACCGGAAGAAAACCCGGTGGAGCATGTGCGCAAGCTCATGCCACAAGCGCCTGAAGCGAAGGTGCGGGCGCGTGTGGCGCAAATGGGTCTGGCCACCGAGAAGATGGCGACGCCTGCCAAGGATCTCTCTGGTGGTGAAAAGGCGCGTCTGTTGATGGGTCTGGCCGCTTTCCACGCGCCCAATCTGCTCATTCTCGACGAACCGACGAACCATCTGGATATCGACAGCCGCCGCGCGCTGATTGAGGCACTGAACGATTATGATGGCGCTGTTATTCTGATCTCGCATGATCGCCACCTGATCGAAGCGACAGTGGACCGCCTGTGGCTCGTCAACAATGGAACCGTCACAACGTTCGAAGGCGATATGGACGAGTACCGGGATCTCATTGTCTCCGCCGGTAAAAAAAAAGAAGAAAAAGTTGAAATCGTCGTAGACGGCGGGACAAAAGCCGAGCAACGCAAGGCCAATGCCGAAAAGCGTGCATCGCTGGCCCCGCTCAAGAAGAAGATCAACGATCTCGAGGCTTTGACCGCAAAGCTTGAGAAGCTGATTCAAGCGCTTGATAAGGAGCTTGGGGACCCTGCACTGTACGAAAAGGCGCCAGCCAAGGCAGCCCTGAAGGTGAAGGAGCGCGGCGAAGCCGCCAGCAAGCTGGCCGACGCCGAAGAGCAATGGCTTCTTCTTTCCAGCGAGTATGAAGAGGCTATGGCAAGCTGAGGCATTCGAGTTTTGAGCGTGAAAAGATAAGGCGGCACAAGTGCCGCCTTTTTTATTGAAGTTATGGTCCTGCGCATTCGCTGGCAGAAGAACTCTATGGCATCTTTTGACAGCGGCAGTGCGCGGAAGGCGGCTTGAACCGCCGCCTCCCCTTTGTGAAGGTGAGATCAGAATTTCACGCGGAACTTTGCGTTCGCGCCGTGATCGTAGGCATTCGAACCGACTTGGCCATTGTAGCTGACGCTGATGGTCGAAGATGGCGTCACGGTGAAGTCTACACCGGCTTCAAGCAGAGCCGTGTTGCGATCAACCGGCGTGCTGCTGACGGAGAAGCTGTCACCGCTTGCAAAGCGTGCCGTCGAGACAGGATTGACGTCGCCATAGGCATGCATCCAGCCTACCGTGCCCCGCACAACCGAAGCAACGCTGCCCAGTTCGAAGTCCTTCGACGCACGAAGGCCAGCTGTGGTGTAGGTGGTGTTCATCGTGGATGAGGCGACTGTGAGAGCCGCGTTGCCGCCGGTTTCGCTGAAGCCATCGGTCTTCATGCGGGTATGTGCTAGCGATGCGAAGGGCTCCAGTGCCGACTTGCCGAGGTCAACGCGATAGGCCAGTTCGCCATAGGCATTGAGGCTGGAGGCGTCATAGTCGCCTTGCAGCGTCTGGCCGAGAACAGGCACATTTCGCGTGGTGCTGACATCATGCCAGGTGTAGTTCATGCCGGTGCGGAACGAGACAGCGCCCCATTTCGTGCCGGCATAGCTTCCCAGATGATAGTTGGTGCTGTTGCCATCGCTGTTTTCGCTGTCGAAGAACGAGCGGCTGTACCCACCGAGCAAGCCGACCCGCCAGTCTTTTCCAAGACCGACGTCACCACCCACCAGCACACCGCCGTTCGAAACGTCGGTATCGCTTGCGCCGTCGGTACCGTCTACCTTACCCCAGGAGCCGAAGCCGTTGATCCATGTTGCAAAGCGATCGGTATCGAAGGTCTTCTTCGGCTCGAAGGCCGCAAAGCGCTCATCCTTGACGGGCTCTTTCTTCTCCTCGGCATAGCCGAGCGCCATGGAGGACGGAGCCGCCACTCCGTCCGTGACCGCGCGAACGCGGCCATTCAGCGCCGTGTTGACGGCGCGATTGGTCTGGGTGAAAGCACCCTGCGCCGTGGCATACACATCGCCGGAAAGCTGCTCATAGGCTTCCTGCGCTTGGTCTACATCGAGATTCAGAAGGCTGTTGTAAAGCGCAAGCGAGGCACTTCCAGTCGTCCGGTCAAGACTATCCAGCGCTGACGCGAGCGAACGCTGATTGGCATTTTTTGCGATCGGGGTGAAAACGTCGTTATCGTTCCCATCATCCGGAACTGGACCGGTCCCGGCACCAGTGTCGCTACCATCACCGCCACTGGAACCGGAATCGCCCGACCCGGCGCCACCACCAGTATCGCCAGCGTCGTTGGACTTTAACGCGACGCGGAGGTAGACATTTTTACCGTCATCTTCAGTGTATGTTTGGACATCGAGGAACGCTGAGTTGTTCACGACCTGGCTGAATCCGCCCGTGTCGTTGCTGCCAGCGGTCATGATCTTGTATATCTGCGTATCATGATAATCAGTCTGACTATCCAGAGCCGCGACCCTTACGACCGCCCCGCTATCAATCGTCAACTTTCCGGTGACATCTACTCGGTCGCTGATTGCCAGAGTCGAGTTGGCCTCTATCTCGCTGCTGAGGTCTACCGCATATGTTGTGTTGCTTGCCAGCTCGAGATCACCGTCAATCGTCAATGTACCGATTGGACTGAGAGAACCTCTGGTCTGATTATTCGCTGTATGCAGGCCCGGAGAGAGCGTGCTGCCGCCCCACAAAGTGGTGTCTCCAACGGTACCTGTGCCACCCAGTGTGCCTCCAGTATTTACTCCAACCGTGCCACCCAACTCTCCGGTTACATCGAGCGTGCCGCCACCAATGTTAGTGGTACCCGTGAACAGCGATCCGTCGCTGGATAGTTTCGTGATCCCGGCATAATGGTAAATCTGACCGGGGCCCTTGATATCTGACGAGAATTCGTAGTTCGTATCCGTATGATTGAAATTGAGCTGACCGCCCGGTGAGCTGAACACTAGTTCTTCAGCCAGAAGCTGACCGGCAGCGACCGCGGGCGAATTCATGGCGCCGCCGATATTCACAACGCCCCCGCGGGAACCTGAGTCTACCGTAATCGTGCCGTCATAGAGGCCTGTATTACTGTCAACAGCTCCGACCGTGACCTGCCCATCATTGGCGATTGTCAGCGTTCCGCTACCCCCACCACCAACGGTCAAGCCAGATGTGTTATGCCAGGCGGAGCCGGCTCCGGTGACAGTCACAGTGCCAGTTCCGTATAAGGTGGACATCATGGTAAAAATAACGCCACCCACAAGGCCCTCGCCACTGCTGACCACGCCGCCGCCTTCGACAAGAAGCGTACCGATGCCACCGTGACCAACCGTGAGGGAGTTGGTGACGTCAAATGTCGAACCCGCACCCGACACGGTCATCGAGCTTTCACCGCTTTGACCTGCTATGTAAGCATAGGAGGAGCTTGCATCAGCCCCATTCTCGACCGTAAACGAAGCGTTCCCTTGATCGCCGACGATGAGGTCATAGGTCGCATCAAGAGAAGAGCCATCACCAGATACATTCACCGCGGCAGCACTACCGTCATATGTCGCCATACTAATACTGCTGCCTTTGAACTGGCCGCCATCCTCGACCGCCAACAAACCGTTTCCAAATTGACCGACATTGACGTTATTGACCGATGTTAACTTGGCACCTTGGGTCAATGTCACCGAGCCAATCGCACCTGCTTGCGAGCCAATTGACGTCGCACCGAATTGAACATTTGCTCCATCATTGATCGTCAGGTCTGCTCTGGACGTGTAGCCGACATAGAGGTTTTCGCTACTCCGATCCGCGCTGCTATCAATGGTGGCTATCCCGGTATTATAGGTCTCGTCCGCCAGCACAGACTGCGGCATGGTCAACAAAACCGTGGAAGCCAAAAGCATTGCCCGCTTCATGGCGCGTGTCTTTTTGTCCTGCGCCTGATTTCCTGGCGTCGTCACAGTGTAGAACATCCATTACCCCCGAATTCCAAAATTTATGGTTGCGGCCCGCATTGTGCGAATCCTGCCGCGCCTGTTCCGGAAAGTAACCAAAGAGTTGAAATGGCGTAAGTTTTTCTATGTAACAGATGTATCTGAACGTAACGCCAGGTAACAAAAACTGTGACCTGCAGGCAACATTCCGACAAGAAGTGAATAGCGAAACATTCTTACATTCTGAAGCATATGAAGACGCGACACAGAGCCATCATGGGGCCATTGCGATCGGCAGAATCATGCTGATCGTCGTTCCCTGACCCTCGTTGCTTTGCACCTCCACTCGCCCGGAATGCGCGACACAGATTTTCTCAACAAGGAACAGGCCCAGACCCGAGCCTTCAATGGTGCCTGCATTTGCACCACGTCTGGCATTTTCAAAGATATGGGGCAGATCGCCAGCGGGAATGCCGATGCCATGATCCCGGACCTCAACGACAATCTCATTCTTGATGTGCCTGAGGGACAAACAGATGGAAGACTGAGCGTCTGGGGGGCTGTATTTCAGCGCATTTTCCAAGAGATTTACTATGGCAAGTGCCAGCATGTCGGCATCTGCGGCCAGCGTCACCGCCGCCACCTCATCAGGTGTATCCACAATCAGTTGCGGGTCATTGAGTAGATCTCTGGTTCGCTGGAGTGCGGAAGCGACGACGACCCCGATCGCAACCTTCGCCAGCTTGGGCCGGTATGAAGCGCCCTGCAGGCGACTGCGCGATAGATTGACTTCCAATATTTCCGCCAGACGCGCCACCGCGCGGCGTATGCGCGAGATCCGCGTCAGATTTGCCTGATCGATATTCTCTAAAGTGACTGCCATGGCATCGATATTTGACCGTACCGATGCCAGCGGCGTGCGGTACTGGTGTGAGACGACTTCCAGAAACCTGACTTGGCGCAGTTGCGATTCCATCTCTGACTGTAGCGCCTCCTCTGCCCGTTTGCGTGCTACCACCAGTTCACGCGTCCGCTCCTCTACCAACCGCGTGGCGGCATGTTCCGCTTCCTGTGCCATTCGAAGTGCCTGCGCCTGCATGGCAAGGTTGAGCGTTTCGGCGGCACGCAGACGACTGGCGACCGCGCCGGTAAAAAAGAGCACCTGAAGAAGCGCCATGATTCCGTAAATATTGAATGTCCACTCCGGTAGCCAACTCGCACCCATACGCTGCATGATGCCGATGCTGGAACCAAGGCCGACGAGCGTGCAGGCAATGGCCGTCAGCTTGCTCGCCCGATCATTCTGGTTAACCTGCCGCCACCCCAGCGCCATTGTCATCAATGCACCGAGGATGGACGTGACCGAGCCGTATGGACCGAACATGATCGTCTGCCCGAAAAGAGCAAACCCGACGCCGATAACGCCGATCACCGCGACTGCCAGAAAAATTGGGTAGAACGCCTTTTCACGACGCGGGATATCGAGGATGTGCGCATAGGCCAGAGCGTGCGCCGTCAGACCCGCCCAGGCGTTTACCCCGAGAAACCTGTCATTCCAGAAGCCATTGCCGGGAAAAATGAAGACAGTGCTCAGCCCAAGATTGCCGAGATAGACAAGGATGACGTTCAGCGTCGATACCGCAAGCAGGATATATCCGACTTTTCGATCAAAGTAATAAAAGACGAGCTGTGTCAGCAACAGTATGGACATGCCACCGAACCACAGCCCTAGCGCCAAACCTTCTGCCAAACGCCTGACCCCGATGCTCTCCAGCGGTTCGAGTTTCATGCTGATCTGTGTGAAGGAAGACTCGTTGTGCAGACGGACATAGACATACGTCGCTCGCCCGGGAAGGAGCGGGATTTTCACGGCTGGGGCGATGGGAGACAAACCATCCCGCTGCAGCGTCCGGTGATCGCCGAAGGAAAAGTGCTGGAATTGGTCGGCGCGATCATGGTGCCCGGGATACGAAATGTGGGCATCAATGAAATTGAGAAAATTGGGCGCCATGGATAAAAGCGCGTCTGTTTCCTCGGTACCGAGAACCTCGAACTTCAGCCAATACACTTTTCTAGTGTATCCCATGTTCGCCGTCTTCCCCGGCAAGGGCGCGAATTTTGACTGCCACTCCTTTTTCAAGACATCATCGAGTTGGAGACGGCCACTCTCGTCAGTCAGAACCGAGAGATGACCATCCAGAGCCGGCAATTCGCCAGCAACAGCAGGGACGTACGAAAAGCACAAAAGGAAAAAGACGAGTGCCGCAGGCACAGAGGCTGCAGCCAAACGCCGATAAAACCGCACGCACGACGACATCCGGGGGTCGCATCGCCTGCCGCCAAGCGCAACCAGAGGAAAATTAAGTCTCATCGAAAAATAAATATTAGTGAAATAATATTCACAATCTAAAGTATAAATCACAATAAACCAGTATTAATTTGCCATCGGAATCAATATAGACATAATATTGCAAGATCGAAAATGATGGCAAATACTGATGCACGCTTATTTGAAGCCTCACCTCGTCGTGGTTGAGGATGATACGGACCTGAGAAAAAGCTTATCGGAATATATGCAACTTCGGGGCTTCGAGGTTTTCGAGGCAGCCAGCGGGCTTGAATTCCACGACATCGTGAAAAGCAAACAGGTGGACGTCGCTGTTCTGGATGTCAATCTTCCCGATGTGAGCGGCCTTGACCTTGCCCGTTTTCTCTCCAACAGGGACGACGTAGGCATCATTATGCTGACTGCGCTAAACGGCAGAGAGGACAGACGCCTCGGCTATGATGGCGGTGCTGATCTCTATTTCACTAAACCGTTTGACAGTGAAGAACTCGCGCTGGCGGCCACAAACCTGGTCAAGCGCATCCGGCGCAGGGAAAGACCCGCAACCAAGCTTAGCCCAAACGAAAACCGTAATTGGCTTCTCGACCGAAAAAGACAGACACTGTCTTCGCCTGAGGGGACAGAGGTATCGCTGTCCGGCAAAGAAGTCCTTTTGATCGAGTTTCTGGCACGTCATTCCGAACCGACCGTGCCGCGCATTGAGATGCTCAGGCTTTTCGATCCCGGTAACAATGACCCATTCAGCCGACGTCTGGACATGGCATTCGGACGGTTGCGAAGCAAGGCTTCCCATGCGGGCATGGATCTGCCAGTGCAAGTCATCCGCGGCATCGGCTTGAGACGTCTGGAGATTATCCAGGTCGTTTGACTGACGGAAGAGCCAGTAACTTTGAATTAACCATAATAGGAGAAAGCTCCAAAGCAACGTCACACTGATTTGCCTGGGCTTTCTACATGCGGTTTTACTCACTTATGCTGACGGCAACCCTTGCCGCGTGCCTCTCCAGTTGCGCGGGCAAACCTCAACCCGATACGTCTCTTAAAACCTCTTTCGCCGCTACCATGCCCTCCGCGCCCGGCCTCAAGGCTACCGATCCCGTAGCTCTTTCGCCGGTGGCCTGGGTGCGACCGCGCAATCCCGCAGGGCTGGCAGGGCGTGATATTGAGGTATCGCGGCTTGAAGATATAGCGCTGGCCAACAAGGAAGTCGTGTTGAGCTTCGACGACGGGCCGGTTCCCGGCAAGACGGAGAGCATATTGGCGACGCTGGACGAATTTGGCGTGAAGGCAACCTTTCTTATGGTGGGGGAAATGGCGCAGGCGCATCCGGCCATTGCCAGGAAAGTCGCTGCCGCTGGCCACAGCATCGGCAGCCACACTTTCAGCCACCCGAACCTGCGCGCTATCGCTTTCGACCGTGCGTTGGGCGAGGTTTCAAAGGGCACGACTGCGGTGGCAAAGGCCACCGACACCGATGTGTCATTCTTCCGCTTTCCTTATCTTGCTGATAGCCCACGACTGCGTCACCTGTTGGGTGAACGGGGCATGGTCATCATGGATGTCCAGATCGACTCGAAGGATTACTTCAAGGACGCGCCCGCCGTCGTCGCCTCGCGCACGATGGAAGCGATTCGCCATCGCGGCAGCGGCATCATTCTCATGCACGATATCCATAAGCGTACCGCGTCCATGCTGCCCGCCCTGCTGACCCAACTGAAAGCAGAGGGCTACAAGGTGGTGCATCTGGTTCATAAAAAGCCAGCCGCCAAGACGATGCTGCTTGCATCCCTCACCCACTGAACAGGAATAGCCCAAGCTGCTGGTGTTGCCCTTGCCGACGTGCGGGTTTCTGCTAGAACTCGAAAAGTACTATTATTCGACTGCAACATTAAGACGGGTTCTCTTTCATGTCAGCCACCAAGCTCGCCATCGTCGGCGTCGGCAAAATCGTTCGCGATCAGCATCTTCCAGCCATCGCTGCCAATCCGGACTTCGATCTCGTCGCAACAGCCAGCCGTCATGGCACTGTTGAGGGCGTGCCCTCTTACGGCACGATCGAAGCCATGCTCGAAGCAGCACCGGAGGTGCAGGCTGTATCTCTGTGTATGCCACCCCAGTATCGCTACACGGCAGCCTATGCCGCGCTGAACGCAGGCAAGCACGTCTTTCTGGAAAAGCCGCCGGGCGCTACGCTGTCAGAAGTGCAGGATCTGGTCCGATTGGCCGATTCCAAGGGGCTCTCACTTTTCGCCAGCTGGCATTCCCGCTACGCGCCGGCGGTTGAAGCAGCCAAGAGCTTCCTGGCATCGACAAAGATCAACAGCGTTCACGTGATCTGGAAGGAAGACGTACGCCACTGGCACCCGAATCAGGAATGGATCTGGCAGGCTGGCGGGCTTGGTGTATTCGATCCCGGCATCAATGCCTTGTCGATCATCACGCATATTCTGCCGCGCGCACTCTTCATCACCAAAGCAACGCTAGAATTCCCGGAAAATCGGGATGCGCCGATCGCGGCCGACATCCAGTTTTCCGATGTTACGCAAATGCCTGTCCATGCCGAATTCGACTGGCGCCAGACCGGCAAGCAGAGCTGGGATATCGTGGCCGAGACCGAGGCCGGGCAAATGATTCTTTCGGAAGGCGGCGCGAAGCTTTCGATTGCTGGCGAGCAGAAAATGTCTGAGCCCGAGCGGGAATACCCTGCCCTTTACGAGCGTTTTGCAGAGATCATCAAGGCCAAGACCTCCGATGTCGATCTTGCTCCGCTGACGCATGTGGCCGACGCCTTCCTGCTTGGCCGCCACAAATTCGTGGATTCCTTCTACGATTGATCTTAGCTGGCGCGGCTTACGAAACGGTCGCGCCCCGCCTTCTTGGCCTGATACAGGGCCTCATCCACACTTTCCAGAAGAGCCAGGCAGTCCTGTCCGGCCTGGGGTGCGATGGCACCGCCGATGCTGAGTGGGGCATGGATATGGCGTCCCTCGATTTTGAAGGGCTGCCTGAAAGCCTCCAGCAATCTCTCGGCAAGCACAGCCAGCTCTGACGAATCAGCCGGGCGCGGAACGAAAACCGCAAACTCGTCGCCTCCCATGCGCACGGCAATATCCGTTGGCCGGATGACTTCGCGAATGCGCGCTGCCGCATCATGCAGGACGCGATCACCAACGCTATGACCAAGCGTATCGTTGATCGCCTTGAAGCCATCCATGTCGAGATACAGCGCACCAAATGTTTCATTTGATTGCAGGGCGGCATACATCTGCGAATCGACAAGCGCGCTCAATGCCTTGCGGTTATAAAACCCGGTGAGCGGATCAGTCATGGCAGCTTCGCGCAGCGCGCGCTCTGCCAGGCTCATGGTGAAATTGGCCTTTTGCAAACGTAGCAGTGCCCCCGCAAGCACGGAGAACTGCCTGAGACTTTCGACCTCTGACGGCTGAAGTTGACGCGGCGATGTGTCGAGAATGCAGAACGCTCCGACAGTAAGTCCGGGCTCGAGTTCAATTGGCGCGCCAGCGTAAAACCTGAACTGCGGACCGCCTGTCACATAGGGAAAGCCTCGCAATTCCGGATGCAGGCTCAGATCGGGAACCACCAGCACGTCATTGGAAAGCACGACGCGTGTGCAGATGGAGATGTCACGGGAACATTCACTCACCTGTATTCCGGCCTGATGGGCGATCCGCAGCCAGTCTTCGTCCACTATATGGATGGCGGCGCGATCCATGCCGAACACACTTTTTGCAAGGTCTGAAAGCGCAGCCAGCTCTGGCGTCGGGCCAGACTGAAGGGAGAGAATGGAGCGCACTGCGACAAGGCGTTCGGCTTCGTTGACTGGCCAGGGGGCGGATTGACCCATTTCATTCTCCTCGACTGACGACTGAAGCTCCGTTCTTCGCGCCTTCATACACAATTCCCGTTAATTCACTACATTAGGCAATTCGAATTTGGAAACACTCACGCGTGATCATTTCGTTCGAGAACGAGATTGCTCTGACAACATGTGATGACCTGCCGTTAAAAATGTGTTCTCGAAGCAGATGATGGGGCGTCATGCCTTCTTCTGCCAGCGCCCCTCTGGGGATTGCTGCCAATAGGTCAGTGTATGCCCCTCACCTTTCAGCTTTTTCCATTGGCCGCGTGCCGCCTCCAGCTGCTCGGCATCATAGCCATCGAACATGAAGACGATGCGCTCATATGCCTCAACAAGCGGCGGCTCGGCGCCATCGACGATGAAGCGGACGTTGGCGGCGTTGGAATTTTCACCACTCGCCATCAGCAGGATTGGCTGCTGGGCCGCATTTTCCGCCGCATCGGTGCCATGCGGCATGAAGCTGTCATCCCTGTATGTCCATAGATGCACATCAAGTGCGTCCCGACGCTCCATGGACGCGGTCTGGACCGCGACTTTCCAGCCGCGCTCCAGTGATTTCTCCAGAAGGGGCGGAAGGGCATCTTCCAGCTTCGATTCCGTCAAATGGTAAAACAGTATCTCTGTCATCGAAACGCCCGTACCGGCTTCCCCGTCAAGTTTCAATCCTCGTAGTTTGCGCGAACCAGCTCGTTGAGCAGGCGCACGCCATAACCGGTACCCCAGGACTGGTTGATTTCGGTCAGCGGAGCGCCCATTGCAGTTCCGGCAATATCCAGATGAGCCCATGGGGTCTCGCCCACGAAGCGTTTGAGGAATTGCGCGGCGGTGACGGAACCGGCAAGTCGGCCGGAACTGTTCTTCATGTCCGCGAATTTGGAATCGATGATCTTGTCGTAGTCCTTGCCAAGCGGCATTCGCCACAGTTTTTCCTGCGTCACGTCGCCCGCCTTGGTCAGGCGCTCGGCCAGTTCGTCGTCATTTGAAAACAGACCAGCCTGCAAGTTACCGAGCGCAACCGTGATTGCGCCCGTCAGCGTTGCCAGATTGACCATGAATTTCGGCTTGAAGCGGTCGTTGGTATACCACAGAGCGTCCGCCAGCACGAGGCGACCTTCAGCATCGGTGTTGATGATCTCGATGGTCTGGCCGGACATGGATGTGACGATGTCGCCCGGGCGCTGCGCATTTCCGTCGGGCATGTTTTCCACAAGACCGATAACGCCAATCACATTCGCCTTCGCCTTGCGGGCAGCGAGCGTATGCATGAGGCCGATGACTGCGGCCGCGCCGCCCATATCGCCCTTCATGTCTTCCATGCCGGCACCGGGCTTCAGCGAAATGCCACCGGTATCGAAAACGACCCCCTTGCCGACAAAGGCAATCGGCTCATCCTTCTTCGAGCCGCCCTTCCATTGCATGATGGCCAGACGCGGCGGGCGAACTGAGCCTTGAGCCACGCCAAGCAGAGCGCCCATACCCAGTTTCTTCATTTCCTTTTCGCCGAGGATTTCCACATCGACGCCAAGCTTTTTCAGTTCTTCTGCTTTTTCGGCAAATTCCACGGGGCCGAGGACATTTGGCGGAAGGTTGACGAGATCGCGCGCCAGAATCACACCACCGGCTTCAGCATGAGCCGTTTCGAAGGCGTGTTTGGCCTGCGCATGGGCGGCCGTTACGATTGTGACGTCGACACTCTTGGGCGTCTTGTCTTCGTCGGACTTCTTCTTCGTCTTGTAGTCGTCAAAGCTATAGGCACGCAGCAAAAGGCCGAGCGTAAAATCGGCTGCTGCCTTGCCATCGACTTCAACGCCGAGAGCGTCCAGATAAATGACGACCTTTTCTGCCTTCTTGAAGTGGGCGGCCGCGGTGCCGCCAGCGCGCAGCCAGTCATGCGCCGTAAGCTTCGCGGCCTTGCCAAGACCGATGATGACGATCCGATCCGCTGGTGAACCTTGCGGCGCCAGCACATCGAGTACACTCATAGACTTGGCGGTGAAGCCCGCCACCCTGGCGGCTTTCTCAAGAACTCCGGAGGGATCGACCTGCGCCTGGCCGGCGGGCGCATTTTCGCCAGATAGCTGCAGCAGAACTGCGCAGGCGTCGTCAAGGGAGGCGGAATTGGCAAAAGATATATCGAACTTGGCGGACATGTTCTCGCTCATCAATGTATTTCAGGATGCGCGGGATCATGGCCTTTTCCCGTCCCGGCGCAACCCTGCAATCGGGTCTGGCGGTGTCAAATTTATGAATCACGTCAATCGAGGCGCAAATATTCGTCTATTTGAAAAAGACACAGAGCTGAAAAAAATGACTTCAGAAAACAGTTTTGTGAGCTTTGCGGGATCGCCATCCACGTTTGTTGCAGCTAGATAGTAGCCGTTCCCGCGGGGGGAACTGGCATGACAAGACCGTATCAGGGAATGAATGACGCTTCTTGAACGATACATAATGCGACGCACGACGCAGATGTTTCTGGTCGCGCTGCTGCCAGTTCTGGCCATCATCTGGACGATTCAGGTTCTCCAGAGAATCAATCTCGTGACCGATACCGGCCAATCCATGGGCTCCTTCGTCACGCTGGCAACCATGCTTTTGCCGACGCTGATTCCTGTCGTGCTGCCCTTTGCCCTCGTCATCGCCATCACCCAGACGCTGACGGCGATGAATGCCGATTCCGAGCTGGCGATCATCGATGCCTCGGGTGCGCGCCGCTCCATCATCTTTAAGCCCATCCTCATTCTGGGCGCCGTGCTCAGTCTGGTTTCGTTCGGGATAACGAATTTCGCGGAGCCGCCTGCCCGCACGGCCGCACGGCAAATGGTCGCCGCGGCCTATGCCGACCTTCTCTCATCTGTCATCGAGGAAAAGACCTTCCGCACAATTCAGGACGGTCTTTATGTTCAGATCGGAGAGCGGCAGGGGCGAATCCTGCGCGGCCTGTTCGTTGCCGATCGTCGCGATCCCAATTACGACCTTATCTATTATGCAAAAGAAGGCATGATCGATGAGGGCGGCGCATCGCTGACCATGCGCGATGGCGAAGTTCAGCAGAAGACACCGGACGGCAAGGTCTCAGTGGTGAAGTTCCTGTCCTACGCTTTCGATCTTTCCACCATGTCGGAGAAGTCCGATAATGAGCCATCCATTTCATCCAGCGATGCGAGCCTCGCATTTCTTCTTTCGCCGGATGAAAATGTCGATAGCTACAAGAAGTCGCCCGGCGGCTTCCGCTCGGAACTGCATCGCCGTCTCGTGGACTGGATGTTCCCCTTTGTTTTCGCCCTGATCTCGCTGGTTGTTGCAGCCGATGCGCGGTCTCACCGCGAGGCACGTCTCCATCCAATGGTCGCGGCCTTGATCACCGCCTTCATGCTTCGCTGGCTTGGCTTCTATTTCACCAACCAGGTCAAGCAGAGCGCAGCCTTCATACCGCTGGTTTATGCTGTACCCGTTGTTAGTGGCTCGGTGGCCGTGTTCCTGCTTCTCACTGGCAAGAAGCTTCGCATGCCTCACGTCATCCACAATGCCGCAAGCGCTTTGCAAAAGCGCATGTCGCCCAAGGTTTCCGGTTCTGGAGGGCAAGGCGCATGATGTTCGGCACCCTCGCCCGTTATTTCCTGAGGCGCTACGCAATCACCACATTCTGGTTTCTGCTGGGCGTCTCCGCCATCATCTTTCTTGCTGACTTCAGCGAGACAGCAAGGCGCATGTCGGGATTGCCCGGCTATTCCGTGCCAGCCGCGCTCGGCCTCACCGCTCTTCGACTGCCACTGATTCTTCAGCAGACCGTGCCGTTCATCGCCCTTTTCGTGGGTATGACGACCCTGATTTCGCTCAATCGCCGTTACGAGCTGGTGGTCACGAGAGCCGCCGGCATCTCCGCCTGGCAGTTCATCATGCCTTTTGTCGGTGGGGCGGTCATTCTCGGCATATTGTCGGTCACGGTTCTCAATCCCATTGCAGCCTGGGGCGAAAGCCAGTCTCTTTCCGTTGAAGCTGGCTGGCGCAACGAAGGCGGCGCCTCGCGCCAGCAGATCCTTCCGTGGTTGCGGCAGAGCAGCGGCGGCCAGGACACGATCATCGGGGCCAAGAGCTTTGAAGACAACGGTACCATGCTGAAAGACGTGGTGCTGATTCATCTCGATAAGGACGGCAACATCCTGAAACGGCAGGATGCGCGCTCGGCTAAATTAGAAGATGGTTACTGGCTTCTTAACGATGTCGCAGAGATCACGCCCGGCCATGTGCCAACCCGGGAAGCGACCGCGAAAATCAGCACCAATTTGAGACAGGAATTCGTTCAGGAGCGTCTCACACAGCCGGAAACCGTTGCTTTCTTTGACCTTTCTCGCAAAATCGAGATTGCACAGTCCTTCGGCCTTTCTTCAAAAGCGCTTGAGACGCAGTACCACTTCCTGTTGTCCATGCCATTTCTTCTCGTCGCGATGACCTTGATCGCCGCGACTGTTTCATTAAAGTTCAGTCGTTTTGCACAGTCTCGTTCAGTGATTCTGGGTGGAATCGTTTCCGGCTTCGTGCTTTATGTAGTAACCGTGCTTGTAAGAGCATTCGGGAGTAGCGGGGTTGTCCCTCCCTTCGTCGCGGTCTGGGTTCCAGTTGTCGTGGCGCTGGCTTTGGGTGCAACCATTCTGCTTCATCAGGAGGACGGCTAGTGGCGGTATTTGACCGCGGGAATATCAGACGGCTTGCGACAGCCCTTCTGACTGGGGCTGCTGTGTGCGCATATGTGGCAACCGCTTCCAGCGTTTTCGCTGAGGACGGTGTCATTGTGGGCGACCCACAAGACCAATCAAAACTCCTGCTTACAGCAAATGAACTAACGTATAATCGTGACACCGAGCGCGTCATCGCGACAGGCGGCGTGCGTATGCACTATTCCGGCTATCGCATGGTCGCCCAGCGCATCGAATACAATCAGTCGACCGGTCGCGTGCTTGCACGTGGCAACATCGAATTGATTGAGCCGGGCGGCAACCGCATCTATGCGGATGAGCTCGACGTGACCGATAATTTCGCGCAGGGCTTCGTCAATACGCTTCGCGTCGAAACGACTGATAACACCCGCATCGCAGGTGAGAGCGCTGAGCGCCTTTCTGAAGATTTGATGGTCCTCAACAACGGCGTCTATACGGCATGCCTTCCTTGCGCGGAACGCCCCGACAAACCTCCGCTCTGGCAGGTGAAGGCCGAGCGCGTTATCCAGGACGGCAAGACGCATACGGTGCGGCTTGAGAGGGCTCGCTTCGAGCTTTTTGGAAAGTCTATCGCCTATCTGCCCTTCATCACCGTTCCCGACAACACGGTAAAGCGCAAGTCCGGCTTTTTGTTCCCTCGGATGAGCGTTACCGACAATCTGGGCTTCGGCGTTGGCGTCCCCTACTTCCAGGTGCTGTCCGATACGGCAGACTTAACAGTAACGCCGACATATTATACGGCTCAGGGCCTGTTGCTTGAGGGCGAGTTGCGTCAGCGCTTTGAAACTGGCAGCCACACCTTGCGCGCGGCCGGCATCAATCAGATGAACCCGGATGATTTCGATGCGAACACAAGTGACGCGTTGAACGACAGACGCGCCATGATCGCGTCCAAGGGTGATTTCATCATCAATCCGCGCTGGACATTCGGCTGGGATGCCATGGTCCAGACCGACAACAACTTCTCGCGGACCTATGAGCTTAAGGGCTATAAGAACAGCGTACAGACAAACAGGCTGTACCTGACAGGTCGCGGCGAACGCAATGACTTCGACGCAAATGCCTACTACTTCAATGTTCAGGACAATGACGATTCTGAAATTGAAGAACGCAAGCAGGCAATCGTCCATCCGGCTGTGGATTATCGCTACTTCCTGCCGGATCCCGTCTATGGCGGCGAGCTGTCGCTCACGACCAACTTCACGAGCCTGACGCGACGTGATCAGGATGCCTATAATCTCGGCAATTCCGTTCGTTACAACGGACTTGAAGGTACCTACACGCGCTTCTCAACCGAAGCTGAATGGAAGCGCACCTTCACATTCGACAGCGGCCTTTTGCTGACGCCTCTTCTGGCTGCACGTGGCGATGCTCTCTGGACGGATATGTCGGCCAACGGTTTCGGTACCGGTCGCAACTATGACGGCACCATCAACGACGATGCGAGCCTCCGCGGAATGGCGACATTCGGCCTCGAGGCCAAGTATCCCGTGCTGTTTACAGCGCTGCACAGCAACCACGTCATCGAGCCGATTGCGCAGATCTTCGTTCGCCCGAACGAGGGTTACGCGGGTGAGCTTCCCAATGAAGACGCTCAGGCGTTCGTGTTCGATGCGACCAACCTGTTTGAGCGCGACAAATTTTCCGGCTTCGATCGCATCGAAGGCGGCACCCGTGCAAATATTGGCGTTCGCTACAACGGGACGTTCGACAATGGTTATGGCATCCGCGCTGTTGCGGGTCAGTCGTTCCACCTCGCTGGCGACAACCCATTCGCTTCGAATGATCTCGTGAACGCCGGTGCAAATTCCGGGCTGGAATCCGACCGTTCGGACTATGTTGCCATGGCCGCGATCGATGCGCCGATCGGTCTGTCGCTGTCAACAAGCTTCCGCTTTGATAAGGACAGCTTCGAGGTCAACCGTTCCGAGACGGCTGTTGCCTATACGAACAACCGGATCACGGGCAAAGTCAGCTATACGCAGGTCGATGCGCAGCCCGATTACGGCTACGACAGAAAACGCGATATCATTCAGGCCTCCGGCAAGTTGAGACTGGATGACAACTGGTCGTTGTTCGGTGCCATCAATTACGACATCAACAACAAGTTCTCCAGCGAACGGCGGATCGGCATCCTGTATCAGGATGAATGCACTATCTTTACCGTCAGCTATGCAGACGAAGGCAACATCAATTCGGTGCGCGAATCCGCCAATGACTGGTCGGTCAATGCGCGTCTCGCCTTCCGCACATTGGGCGATATCAGCGTCGGCTCAGCGGGAACGGACTGGGATGATGCCGATATAGGCTGGAAGCCAACAAATTATTGATCTTAATGGCGGCGGGGTGAAAGCTCCGCCGTTATTTTTAGCGGGTGTGATAGTCAGAAGTTCCACGCGCCACGGTTTTGCCGCAAGATATCTTCAATGTTCGCCTTCGCTGCGATTGCCGTTTTATTCGGACCGATGATATACACGGTCATAATCACGGTTTTACTGCACCACGAACTGCATTAACCGGCTGGCGAATAGAAACATCCATCTCATCAGATGGTGAAGAACAATCGAAACAAAGTCGTAGCGGTAACGTCAACGACTTGTCGACAGGGAGAGAACAGGATGAATTTCGGAAAGTCGGCGTTGCGAAGTGTAGCATTCGCCTTTGCGATTTTCGCGGTTCCCATGGTTATCGCGCTGCCTGCAGAAAGAGCCGCCGCGGCGAGCGCGGTCAAGGTGGTGGTCAACAAGACCCCGATCACGACTGACGATATCGCCAAGCGCGTCGCATTTCTGAAGTTGCAGCGTCAGTCCGGCAATCTTGCAGAAAAGGCCCGCGAGCAACTCATCGATGAAGCCCTCAAGCGCGAGGAAATCGGTCGCGTCAAGATGTCGGTCAGCACTGCAGATGTCGACGCCTCCTTTGCCCGCTTCGCCGCTACGAACAAGATGTCCACCGATCAGCTGACGAAAGTTCTTGCCCAGGCGGGTGTCGGTGCGGAGCATTTCAAATCCTTCATCGCTGTCCAGATGAGCTGGCCACGTCTTGTCAACGCGCGCTATGGCGGACGCAACAAGATGTCGACTCAGGACTTCGTGACGCGGCTCAAGGAGCGCGGCCAGAAGCCGGTGACGAACGAATATTTCCTTCAGCAGGTCATCTTCGTTATCCCTGAGGCAAAGCGCAATGCCATCACCGGCAAGCGCAAGGCCGAAGCAGAAGCGTCGCGCAAGCGGTATCCGGGTTGCGACCAGGCCAAGACCTTTGCAGCCACAATGCTTGACGTTTCGATCAAGGATCTTGGCCGCATCATGGAGCCGGAGTTGCCGCCGGACTGGAAGCCACTGGTCGAAAAGACCGCCCAAGGCGGCACGACGGGCACGCGCGTGACCGAAAAGGGTGTTGAATATCTTGCAGTCTGCAAGAAGCAGCAGGTTTCAGACGACTATGCTGCGGAAATCGTTTTCCGTGCCGAAGATCTGACCAAAGCCGAAAAAGGCGAGAATCCGAACGAGAAGAAATATCTGGAAGAGCTGCGGAAGAAAGCCCAGATTACCAGCACCTGATGTGAAAGCGGAATTCGTGACCCTGCTACAATTGCCTCTGGCCCTCACGCAGGGCGACCCCGCCGGTATCGGCCCTGACGTTACCGTTACAGCCTGGGCCAAGCGCCGGGAGCTTGGTTTGCCTCCCTTCATTTTTGTAGGCGATCCTGATGTTCTCCGCAGCCGCGCCCATTTGCTCGGCGTGGACGTCAACGTGAAGGTTTGCGAACCTGAGGACGCCATCGCGGTGTTTTCAGATGCTTTGCCTGTTCTGCCCCTTCCCGTTGGCTTCGATGTCCAGGCGGGACAACCGCATATCGGAGCCGCACTGGCGACGATAAAGGCTATTGAAACGGCGGTTACACTGACTGTCGGCAAGAGGGCTGCGGTCGTCGTGACGAACCCGATTGCCAAATCGGTTCTCTACGAAGCTGGCTTTGGCTTTCCGGGACATACGGAGTTTTTGGCCGAGCTCTCAAAGAAAGCGACCGGGCAGACCGTGAAGCCCGTCATGATGATTGCCGGACCGAAACTGCGGGTGGTCCCGGTGACCATTCACATCCCGGTCAAGGACATCACGCACGCCCTGACGGAAGAGTTGATTATCGAAACCTGCCGGATCGTCGCATCCGATCTCAGAACAAAGTTCGGCATTGACGCGCCGCGCATCGCCGTTGCCGGGTTGAACCCGCACGCGGGCGAAGATGGCGCCATCGGCATCGAAGACCGGGACATCATTCATCCGGCGACCATCCAGCTTCGCAAGGAGGGCATTGATGCCTTCGGTCCGCTGCCAGCGGATACGATGTTCCATGATGCTGCACGCAAGCGCTATGACGTTGCCGTGTGCATGTATCACGATCAGGCATTGATACCCGCCAAGGCGCTTGGTTTTGACGATTCCGTCAATGTTACGCTTGGCCTGCCCTTCATCCGCACGTCGCCAGACCACGGCACGGCCTTCGGAATTGCTGGACAGGGTATTGCCAATGATTCGAGCCTTGTCGCAGCGCTGATGATGGCTGCAGATATCTCATCGAGGCAGGTACCTGCATAATGGCAGCCATTGATGGTCTTCCACCGTTGGGCGATGTCATCCAGCGCCACGGT
The DNA here is from genome assembly GCA_900468285.1 of Hyphomicrobiales bacterium. GTDB lineage: Bacteria > Pseudomonadota > Alphaproteobacteria > Rhizobiales > Rhizobiaceae > Agrobacterium. Next base: position 247,577 of record UBTF01000012.1, read on the forward strand.
CTCGATGCAAAGAAATCCCTCGGCCAGAACTTCTTGCTCGATCTCAATCTGACTCAGAAGATTGCGAGAACGGCGGGTCCTCTCGAGGGCGTCACCGTGTTCGAAGTCGGGCCTGGCCCCGGCGGCCTGACGCGCGCGATCTTGTCGCTGGGCGCCAAGAAGGTCATTGCGGTCGAACGGGACAGCCGCTGCCTGCCTGCGCTGGCGGAGATCGCCGATCATTATCCAGGCCGACTTGATGTCATCGAGGGCGATGCTCTTAAAACGGATTTTGAGGGACTGGTCCCGCAAGGCGAACCGGTCCGCGTCATCGCCAACCTGCCCTATAATGTCGGCACCCAGTTGCTTGTTAACTGGCTGCTGCCGAAGCAATGGCCTCCCTTCTGGATGTCACTGACACTCATGTTCCAGAAAGAGGTCGGCCAGCGCATCGTTGCCGAGGAAGGTGACAATCACTACGGTCGGCTTGGGGTTCTCTCAGGTTGGCGCACAGTTCCGGAAATGGCCTTTGATGTGCCGCCACAGGCTTTCAGCCCTCCCCCGAAGGTTACATCGACCGTCGTGCATCTTCTACCACGGACGAAACCTCTGCAGTGCGATGCTGCGAATCTTGAAAAGGTGACAGAAGCCGCATTCGGTCAGCGCCGGAAGATGCTGCGCCAGAGCGTCAAGTCAATCGGCGGCGAAGCGCTTCTCGAAAAGGCCGGTATCGACCCGACAAGGCGTGCGGAGACATTGTCGGTGGAAGAGTTCGTCCGGCTTGCAAACTGCCTGTGACGGGCCAGCCCTGCGGCTGAACACGTCACGACCAGCTGCATGTCTCACGCTGGCCCGCATGTCTCACGCTGGCGACGCACCCAGTTGCAAGAGCAGTTGCGTGAGAAGCCGCAAAACCCTTAACGGCCAGGCAGTGTCGGTACTTCTTCCAGCAATCCGCGCACGAAATCGAACATGCCATGGCGGCGGTCGCGACGGACCCGCTCTGCCTTGACGATGGCCTCTACGGCCTCGAAGGCGGCCTGCAGGTCGTCGTTGAGGATCACGTAGTCATAGTCCCGCCAATGCTCGATCTCGGACCGGGAGTTGGCAAGGCGCGTCTGAATGACTTCCTCGGTATCTTCGGCGCGACGATGCAGTCTTGACTGCAACTCCGTCATGGTCGGTGGCAGGATGAAGATCGATACGACATCGGCCTTCATCTTGTCCTGCAATTGTTCGGCGCCCTGCCAGTCGATATCGAACAGCATGTCCTTGCCTTCAGCCATCGCCGTTTCCACCGGCTCGCGCGGCGTGCCGTAGAAATTGCCGTGAACCTCCGCCCATTCCAGCAGCTCCTCGCCGTCGCGCATACGCTCAAACTGCGTTTTGGAGATGAAGTGATAGTGGATGCCATCAATCTCGCTCTGGCGACGCGCCCTCGTGGTAACGCTGACAGAGAGGCTGATATTCTTGTCCTTCTCGAGGAGATTGCGGGCAATGGTTGACTTGCCCGCTCCCGATGGTGAGGAAATGACCAGCATCAAGCCCCTTCGGGCGATATGGACGGGAGGAATGCTGGCTGACGCCATGGGGGTCTACTCCAGATTTTGGACCTGTTCACGAAATTGGTCGATCACCACTTTCAGCTCTATACCTGCAGCGGTTACAGCACTGGCATTGGATTTGGAACAGATTGTATTCGACTCGCGGTTAAATTCCTGTGCAAGAAAGTCCAGCTTGCGCCCGACAGGCTGACCGCTGCCCAAAAGCTCCCGCGCAGCCGCGACATGGCCCGTTAGGCGATCAACCTCTTCGCGCAGATCGGCTTTCGTGGCCAACAGCACCGCCTCGGTGTGCAGGCGGTCGCGGTCCAGTGCCGTGCATCCGTCCGCGATGAGCGCAATCTGAGCCGCCAGACGGGCGCGGATCTGCTCTGGCTGACGCGAGGGATCGGCCTCGATGAGGGACGTCAGCGCCTCTATCCTGTCGATCTGCCCGGAAAGGATTTCAAACAGCGATGCACCTTCGCGCTGACGCATGGCCTTCAATGCGCTGATGGCGACACCGAAGCCTTCAACGATGCTGCGATTTCGCGCCTCCTGCACATCCGGGCTTTCTTCCGGCTCGCGAAACTCCACCAGTCCGCGCACGGAAAGCAAGCTATCGAAATTGAGAGGTGCTTCGCTCACCGCACCGGCGAGATCGCGCTTCAATGCCAGCACCGCATCCAGTGCTTCACGGTTGACCACCGCTTCCAACTTCGTTTCCGAGGTGGAAAGGCTGAGCCCTGCCTGAATGTTACCGCGAGAAAGGCTCTTGGATGCGATATCACGCAGCTCTGGCTCAATCGCTTCCATACCTGCTGGCAGCCTCAGGCGTAGGTCTAGGCCCTTGCCATTGACGGACCGGAGCTCCCAGGCCCAACGATATCGTCCATGGAAACCGTCGCTGCGTGCGAAGCCCGTCATGGATTGTAATGTCATAAAATATACCCCCCTGAAAAACCTTCGCTGCCACCGGCGCTCAGGCGTATCGCGGCAGCAGACCCTAACGTCTTAATTGTTTGCTGCAGGCTTTTCTGCCTGCGTGCCACCCGGCTGCCCGTCAACCGCAGTATCCGGCGTGCCACCCGCAGCAGCTTTTTCAGCCTCGATCTTGCGCCAACGGCGAACATTTGCGTTGTGGTCATCAAGCGTCTTGGCAAAGGTATGGCCACCCGTCCCGTCGGCTACGAAATAGAGATCTTCCGTCCGCCAGGGATTGGCTGTCGCTTCCAGAGCGGCCCGGCCTGGGTTGGCAATGGGATGCGGCGGAAGACCACGGATGATGTAGGTGTTGAAAGGCGTTTCCTTCTGCAGATCCGACTGGTAGATCGGCCGGTCAGCCGGTTTGCCCTCGCCGCCGAATAGACCGTAGATGATGGTCGGATCGGACTGCAGCCGCATGTTCTTTTTCATCCGGTTATAGAACACGGATGCGACATGCCCACGCTCATCGTCTTTTCCCGTTTCCTTCTCAACGATGGACGCAAGAGTCACGAATTCCTGAACGGTCTTGATCGGAAGGTCCGGGTCACGACGCTCCCAAATCATGTCAATCAGGCGCGTCTGGGCGGCGCGCATCTGGTTGACGATCTCTTCGCGCTTGGTGCCGCGTGTGAAGGGATAGGTGTCAGGCCGTAGTGACCCTTCGGTCGGCAATTCGGCGGGAAGGTCGCCCTCCAATACGGGATCGGAAGCAAGACGCGCGAACATTTGCTTGACGGTCAGACCTTCCGGGAATGTCACCGTGTAGAGAATGGACTTTCCGGATTCGAGCAGCGCCAGAATGTCCTTCATGGACGTACCGGACTTGATTTCATATTCACCGGGCTTGGGCGTCTGGCCGGGCGTCATGTAGCGATCTGCCATCAGCCGGAAGATGCGGGCGTTGGAAATCGCCCCTTCACGCTCCAGATTATTGGCAATCTCGGCAAGACCTGCGCCATTGCGAACGGTGACCGTCTTGTTCACGTCGAGTGGACCGGGCTCATGAAACGAGTTGATCATGTAGTAGAAACCGGCGACGCCGATTACGCACACCGCAACGACAAGCGTCATCAGGAAATTCAGGAAGATAACAAGCTGGCTGTGGGCCTTGCGGGAGCGTTTTGGCGGAGCGGGAACTTTCTCAGGTCTCAAAGCCTCGGTCGGAGACTTCGGAATGATCGGGCCACCCTTGCTCTCGCTGGAGCCGTCACGTCCTTGGGGGGCCTGATTGTTCTCTCTCGTATCGCTCACCGGCGGTCCTTTTCAGTTCGGCATTACAGCGGCTTATGTGAGCAGGCAATGCGGCAAAAACAGGTTCGGCAGGCTATTCTGCACTCGATAGACGGGGAAACATCGAACACATCTTCGTTTCCAAAGACAGATATGTTTCCGCTTTAGAACGCTGCCGACACGAGCAGCGAAAAAGAACATCCCGGCACAGAAACCGGGAAATTACGAGACACCGGACAAGAGCGAAACCAAATGATCTCGCCTGTACCTATGTCGGGAAGCTCAACGCTTTTTCTGCGATTCCCGCGCAAACGGCAAGTACCGTTCAGCTTATGCTTCGTAGCGGCGCAAAACGAGCGACGCGTTGGTGCCACCAAATCCAAAGGAATTGGACAGGGCAACATTGACCTGACGTTTGCGAGCCTTGTGCGGCACAAGGTCTATCGCCGTTTCAACATCGGGATTATCGAGGTTGAGCGTCGGCGGCACGATGTTGTCGCGGATGGCAAGCGTTGCGAAAATGGCTTCGATCGCACCGGCTGCCCCCAGAAGATGGCCCGTTGCTGATTTCGTCGACGACATCGAAATCGTCGAGGCAGCATCGCCCACAAGACGCTCCACGGCGCTCAGCTCAATCGTATCTGCCATGGTGGATGTGCCATGGGCATTGATGTAGTCGATGTCCGCAGGGGTAAGCCCTGCCCGCTTCAGCGCCATCACCATGCAGCGATATGCGCCTTCGCCATTCTCCGATGGGGCGGTGATGTGGAATGCATCGCCCGAAAGTCCGTAGCCTACGACCTCAGCGTAAATTTTTGCGCCGCGAGCCTTGGCATGTTCCAGTTCTTCCAGAACGACGATGCCAGCGCCCTCGCCCATGACGAAGCCGTCGCGGTCCTTGTCATACGGGCGTGAAGCCTTCTGAGGATCGTCATTATGCTGCGTCGACAATGCCTTGCAGGCCGCAAAACCAGCAAGCGAAATGCGGCAGACGGGCGATTCCGCACCACCGGCGACCATGACATCCGCATCACCCAGCATGATCAGACGGGCCGCATCGCCAATGGCGTGCGCACCGGTCGAGCACGCCGTCACGACGGAATGGTTGGGGCCGCGCAGCTTGTGGCGAATGGAAACCTGTCCGGAAATGAGGTTGATAAGGCGGCCAGGAATGAAGAAGGGAGAGATGCGGCGTGGACCCTTGTCACGCAGGGTGTAGCCCGCCTCCACAATACCTTCCAGACCGCCAATGCCGGAGCCGATGAGGACGCCGGTCATGATCTGGTCTTCGTCTGTCTCGGGGTGCCAGCCGGCATCGTTCAATGCCATTTCGGCAGCGGCCATTCCGTAAACGATAAACGGATCGACCTTGCGCTGCTCCTTCGGCTCCATCCAGTCGTCGGCATTGAAGGTGCCATTGGTGCCATCGCCGACAGGAATGCGGCAGGCGATTTTAGCAGGGAGATCTTCGACCTCGAACTCGGTTACCAGACGGGCACCGTTCTGACCGGCCAATAGCCGTTCCCAGGTGATTTCTGTTCCGCAACCAAGAGGAGATACCATGCCGGTACCGGTGATAACGACACGTCTCATCGCTAATGCTCCGCCCTTATCCAATCATCCCCGCACATCATAGTTTTGGAAAACCGGCAATGTTTTCAAAAACTACGATGTGCCTATTCCAATTTCAAAGCACCCTCCGCGCGTTCGCAGGGCACCGCATTCCATTCCTGACAATCGCACGATACGGCGCGCAGCAGGATAAAATATTGGCCCGGACTGGCCGGGCCATATCGGGAAGGCTGACGCCTTCCCTAATTCGGTCGATTAGGCCTGAGCCTTTTCGATGAACTTTACAGCGTCGCCTACGGTGAGGATCGAGTCTGCTGCATCGTCCGGAATTTCAACGCCGAATTCTTCTTCGAACGCCATAACCAGTTCAACGGTGTCGAGCGAGTCAGCGCCCAGATCGTCGATGAAGCTTGCGCCTTCAACGACTTTTTCGGCGTCAACGCCAAGATGATCAACTACAATTTTCTTTACGCGTTCTGCGATATCGCTCATGTCGGTTTCCTCGACCTTTACTTTGAAAGGAATGCCTTCTTCAGACACCCTGCCCTGTTAAAACCCCAAGCACCCTTTACAAGGCAGGCGCCGTGGGCAAACCCGTTCAACCCGGTTCAAGCTAAACATCGTCACGAGAAATCGCAACGGCCGCCTTTGTTTCCGGGACGACTGTTCACAGTCTTCGCCCGCTTAACACGGTTTCCGGGGAGAAAAAAGCCTTAAAATAGTGCTAACCATCTTGCTCTACAGGCAATTTTCTTCACGGCGTGCCAGCTGGACGACTGTTAGATCATTGCCATGCCACCATTCACATGAAGGGTCTGGCCAGTCATATAGCTTGCTTCGTTGGAAGCAAGGTAAAGCACGGCGGATGCAATCTCGGCACCTGTTCCCATGCGCTTCATGGGAATGGCGCCCATGATGGCGTCTTTCTGCTTGTCGTTCAGCTTGCCCGTCATGGCGCTTTCGATGAAGCCGGGCGCGACGCAGTTTACCGTAACGTTGCGCGTGGCGATTTCCTGTGCCAGCGACTTCGAAAAACCGATCATGCCCGCCTTGGAGGCGCAATAGTTGGCCTGGCCTGGGTTGCCGGTCACACCAACGATGGATGTGATGTTGATGATGCGGCCAAAGCGGCGGCGCATCATGGGATGCGTCAGTTCGCGCGTCAGACGGAACATGGAGGTGAGGTTCACCTCGATAACATTGTCCCAGTCCTCATCGCTCATGCGAACGAACAGACCGTCTTTGGTGATGCCGGCATTGTTGACGAGGATATCGACGCCCTCAAGCTCCGCCTCTGCCTTTTCGCCAAGCGCCTTGACTTCTGCTCTGTCAGCCAGATTGGCGGGGAAAATCTTGGCGCGCTCGCCCAGCTCACTGGCAAGCGCTTCCAGTTTCTCGACGCGGGTGCCGTGCAGGCCAACCGTTGCGCCGCGCGCGTGCAATGTGCGGGCGATTTCCTCGCCAATGCCACCAGTTGCACCGGTGATGAGAGCCTTGCGGCCGGTCAGATCAAACATGATGCCTATCCTTTGTTTATCTTTATAACTCAGCCGAGAAGTGTTGCCAGAGCGGCATCGATATCCGCAGGCGTCCCGACGGCAACGCCGTTCACCGTCTTGTCGATACGGCGCGCCAGACCCGTCAGCACCTTGCCGGAGCCGATTTCATAGAGTGTCGTCACATCGTTTGCGGCAAACCACTCAACGGTTTCGCGCCAACGCACCTGGCCCGTCACCTGCTCCACCAGCAGACGCGCAATCTCGTCGGCATCAGAGACCGGCGCTGCGCGAACATTGGCGATGACGGGAACGACAGGGCTCTTCTTGCTGACATTGGCCAACGCCTCACGCATGGCCTCAGCCGCAGGCGCCATCAGCGCGGAATGGAAAGGTGCGGAAACGGGCAGCATGATGGCGCGCTTGGCACCCTTTTCAGAGGCGAGAGCAGCAGCCTTTTCAACCGGAGCCTTCGAACCGGAAATGACGAGCTGTCCGCCGCCATTGTCATTGGCGATCTGGCAGACGCCATCAGCAGCGGCTTGGCTGCAGATTGCGTCGACATCGCCGTGCTCCAGCCCGATGATGGCGGCCATTGCGCCTTCACCGACGGGCACTGCGGCCTGCATGGCATTGCCGCGAATGCGCAGAAGACGTGCCGTATCCGAAAGCGAGAAGGTTCCGGCAGCGCAGAGCGCGGAATACTCGCCAAGCGAATGGCCCGCAACATAGGAAACCTTGTCCGCCAGATTTAGACCGCGTGCTTCCAGCACCCGCATCACGGCCACAGAAACGGCCATCAATGCAGGCTGCGCATTTGCGGTCAGCGTCAGGGTTTCTTCCGGTCCATTCCACATGACGTCGGAAAGCTTCTGGCCGAGAGCGTCGTCAACCTCTTCGAAGACGGCGCGTGCCTCCGCAAAGTTTTCGGCAAGCTCCTTGCCCATGCCGACAGCCTGGCTGCCCTGTCCCGGAAATGTAAATGCGATAGCCATGGGATCCATCCCTTCTCTTATTTGTTGGGACTTCCATTCACATTCCAGCTCACGGAGTCAAGGCTTTGCGGGGTACGCAAGGCTTCTGTCCACCTCTCACACCCCGCAATTGCGGCTTTATCGTGTGAACAGACCAACGACTTCGGTGATGCACAGTACGATGAACAGCAAGGCGGAAATGCCGAGCAGACCGTTCGAAAGCCATCCGCTGCGCCATTCTTTCGGCACGCGTTTTGAGTTCAGCAGCCAGATGAGCGTCAGGGCGAGGAAGGGCATGAAGAAAGCGCCCAGCGCACCATAGATGATGACAAGCAGGAAAGGCCTTCCGAGAAACAGCAGCACCATGGGCGGAATTGTCAGCCAGAAAAGATAGAAGCGAAATGCCGGTGTCTTTTCCAGCCCTTCCCGGCTGCCGGTCTCACCCTTGATGCCACGGACGAAATCCGCAAACAGCATCGACACTCCCTGCCACACGCCAAGCACCGAAGACACCGCAGTGGCGAAGAAGCCGACGAGAAACAGCGTGGACATGGTGCTGCCGAATCGTTCCTCCAGCACACGGTCCAGATCAAGCAGGCCGCGATCGCCGGTCGAAAGTGCTATCTGGGAGGCGTAGAGCAGTTCGGCGCCGATGATGAGCATCGAAATGACGAACATGCCGGTGACGATATAAGCGACGCGGTTATCGAGCCGCATGACGCCCATCCAGGCAGGCGTGCGCCAGCCCTTGGCATTGACCCAATATCCATAGGAGGCCATCGTGATGGTGCCGCCGACGCCGCCAATCAGGCCGAGCGTATAAATTGCCGAGCCTTCCGGGATCGTTGGAATAAGACCTGTTACGGCTTCACCCACATTCGGCGAAACCATGATCGCGATGCCGATCACGATGACGAACATGACGCCGATGAAGATTTTCATGACGGTTTCAAAGGCTTCGTAGCGATTGAAGGCGACGAATGCGGCGCAGGAAAGTCCCGTCAGCACCGCCCATGCCCAAAGCGGCACGGATGGAAAGAAAACCGCGAGAGGCAGGGCAGTCGCGCTCATGGCCGTTGCGCCATACACGAAACCCCAGACCATGATATAAATGCCGAAATACCAGCTCGTCCATTTTCCAAGCGAGCGCCAGCCATCCAGCATGGTGGAGCCGGTTGCCAGATGATAGCGCGCCGAGCCTTCCGCAAGCGCGATCTTGACGATGCAGCCAATGACCGCCGCCCATAAAAGCGCGTAACCGAACCGGGAACCGGCAATCAGGGTGGCGACAAGATCGCCCGCACCAACGCCTGTGGCCGCCGCTACGATTCCCGGACCGATCAGTTTCCACCGACCGGTTGCGGGCGGGGCATCGTTTCCGCCCTCCTGTGGCGGTCGGGCTATGGCTGCACTCTCTGTCATCTAGCGTCCTCCAGCTTGTTCTGATCAACACCCCAACGCGTAGCGGGCATTATTTGCCGACGCGCAAAGAGCAAAAGCTTCCACGCTATTTGCATTAGCGAGATTGAAAATACTACCCTTTGCCGATAACAGGATGTTGATCCGTCGTTATTCCGGGCATTTCGGAATGTTTTTCCACGAACTTGACCCGCTGCGGCCTCATCGCCATCTTCCTTCGAGCTACACGCCAAGCATCAGGACATCTTCATGAAATATAATAATCTGGGACGCACAGGCATTTCGGTGTCTGAAATCTGCCTCGGCACCATGACATGGGGCACGCAGAACACCGAAGCCGAAGCGCATGAGCAGATGGACTTCGCAGTCGATCAGGGTGTCAATTTCTTCGATACCGCCGAGCTCTATCCAACCACCCCCGTCTCAGCCGAGACGCAGGGACGAACCGAAGATTACATCGGGACCTGGTTCCAGAAATCCGGCAAGCGCAAGGATATCGTCCTTGCCACCAAGGTTGCGGGCTCAGGCCGCGACTACATCCGCAACGGCCGTGAAATCGATGCGGCGGGAATTCGCAAAGCGGTGGACACTAGCCTTTCCCGGCTGAAGACCGACTATATCGATCTCTACCAGATCCATTGGCCAAACCGTGGCACCTACGCTTTCCGCGGCAACTGGAACTTCGACGCCTCCAGGCAGGACAAGGTCAAGACGCTCGAGGAAATCACCGAAAAGCTTCAGACACTTGGCGAACTGGTCAAGGCTGGCAAGATCCGCGCCATCGGCCTGTCCAACGAAAGCGCCTGGGGCACGCAGAAATTCATCGATATTGCCGAGGCCAACGGGCTGCCACGCGTTGCATCCATCCAGAATGAATACAATCTCCTCTATCGTCCCTACGATCTCGACCTTGCAGAAGTTTCGCATCACGAAGACGTCGGCCTGCTCGCCTACTCTCCTCTCGCAGGCGGCATCCTGACGGGGAAATACCAGAGCGGTGCGCGCCCGGAGGGCTCCCGCGCTTCCATCAACGGCGATATCGGTGGACGCCTGCAGCCGCTTCAGGAAGCTCCGGTCAAGGCCTATCTGGAACTTGCCTATGAGCACGGCCTAGACCCGGCGCAACTTGCTCTGGCGTTCTGCCTGACACGCCCCTTCATGGCATCCGTCATCATCGGCGCAACCACCATGGAGCAGTTGAAGACGGACATAGCCGCCAAGGATGTGGTCCTTTCCGATGAAGCCTTGAAGGGTATCGCCGACATCCATCGCCAATACCCGATGGCGATCTGAAGATCTGAAGATCTGAAAGGTCATTCCGGCTTTTGGCTGGAATGACCATTTAAAAGAGACAAGACGACCCAATCACCACCTAAGAAGGAATTTTATTCTTTCAATCTTTGGTTGAATCAAGCAAGTTGGCGCCGCATACGGGTATTTCCAGTATGGCACCTTAACTTGAAAAGGGATCCTCATGTCTTCACTAGATGTAATCTATCCTCGTATCTCCGAAGCGTTGGCCAAAAACGGTTTCGACGTCAGCGCGGATGATCTTCTTAAATTTAATGCAGTCGCTAACACCTTGCACAGGGCAGGATCATTAGGCCTTGGCGTTCAGGGGGAGATCACGATCCCAATCGTCAATGGAAACGGAAGTTTCAGCACCACTTACAGCATTGTTCCTTTTGTTTCTTATAACGCGGCTTTTCAGATCACGAGCCCAGTAAGCTGCGATGTTTGGGACGTGAATGCAGTCGATACCAATTCCGGACAAACGCTTTTCAATGGCATAGCGAATGCGAATGAGTGGATAAACGTGTCATACAGCCCAGGCTTCCATATCAGCCTCGATCTAGTCATCCAGGCCGCGAACGCGACAATGCCAGCATTTAATGGAAATCTAGTTCTGACGTTCACAGTCTGATTAAACCGTGGGCTGGCATGAAGCGTAACCGTTTCATGCCATTCCTTTCTAATTCCAGAAACAAAAGCCTCCGCGAGACACAACATGGCCCCCGGGACTTGCAATCCTGGCAGAAATCCGTATAAGCGCGCTGTTCACAACACCCGGTCCAATTGGCTGGTGGCTGAACGGAGGGCTGGTTTCGTTTACGAAACAGCAGGAACCATAAGGTTTTTCCGGCCTCCCGTGTCTCCGCTCTCGACCGTCTCGAACAACGCTTTTCTTGCCCTTGGCTTTCGCCAAACAGGAGCAGTCGTTGAGGCTTAGCGCCGTTGCCGGGTGATGAATGAAACGCAAGAAAGGCAAAGCTTAAATGGCTCTTTACGAACACATCTTCCTTGCCCGGCAGGATATCACTGCCCAGCAGGTCGACGCACTTGTCGAGCAGTACAAGGGCGTTATCGAATCGTTCGGCGGTAAAGTCGGACGCGTCGAGAACTGGGGTCTGAAGTCCCTGACATACCGCATCAAGAAGAACCGCAAGGCTCACTACGCTCTGATGGACATCGATGCTCCGGCACCGGCAATCCACGAAATCGAGCGTCAGATGCGCATCAACGAAGACGTTCTTCGTTACATGACCATCGCCGTGGAAGCCCACGAAGAAGGTCCGTCTGCAATGATGCAGAAGCGCGATCGCGACGACCGTCCACGCCGTGACGGCGACCGTCCTGACCGTGGCCCGCGTGAAGGCGGTTTCGACCGTGGTCCTCGCCCGCCGCGTGAAGGTGGCTTCGGCGACCGTGAAGACCGCCCGCGCCGTCCGCGCGAAGACCGTGCATAAGGAGCATATATAATGGCTGACGCATCTTCTTCCCAGGCACGCCGCCCGTTCCATCGCCGTCGCAAGACGTGCCCTTTCTCCGGCGCTAACGCTCCGAAGATCGACTACAAGGACGTACGTCTTCTGCAGCGCTACATTTCCGAGCGTGGCAAGATCGTTCCTTCCCGTATCACAGCTGTTTCCCAGAAGAAGCAGCGCGAACTCGCTCAGGCGATCAAGCGCGCTCGTTTCCTCGGCCTGCTGCCTTACGTTCTGTCTTAATTGACGCTGCGAGGCCGCGTCTTGGCGCGGCCTCGTTTCTATCAGTAGATATCTCCTTCCGCGTTGGGCGCGGATCGATCCAGATATGAAATCCCATGTTGGGGATACGGTTCAAACGGACCATCCTCTAACTGCTATTAAATTCCAGCAGGACAGCGACGTGCAAAAACTGAACCAGACAGTGCTGATTTCCGGCATCCTCGCCGGCATATGCGCAGCGTTTCTTACGCTCGGCGCAACTGCACAGTCGTCCATGTCATTCCTGCTCTATGCTGCTTCCGCCATGCCCGTGCTCGTCGCCGGTCTGGGCTGGGGCAATGCGGCGGCCATCGTTGCCGTCCTGTCCGCCGCCTTTCTGGGTGCGCTGGCCGTCTCGCCGATTTTCGCGCTGACGATTTCAATCTTTACACTGGTTCCAGCGGGCTGGCTGTCTCATCTTGCCAATCTCGCACGCCCCGCTTCCGAGCTTGGTGGCCCTGAGGATCTGCTGGCCTGGTATCCCCTTTCAGGCATCGTCCTGCATCTGTGCGGCCTTATCACCCTGTCGGTCGTCATTCTCGGCACGATGATCGGCTACGGTCCTGAGCTCGTATCGCAGCTGGTCGATGCAATGATGACGTCGGTACAGGCGCGCGAAGCAGGCTTCACACCAGATGCGACGGCCCTGTCTCAGACAAAGTCCCTGCTGGTCCTGATGCTTCCCATGATTCAGGGCGGCCTTTGGGTCATCATGCTCTTTGCGGCCTATTACTTTGCCTGCCGCATGGTCAATTCCTTCGGCAAGGGTCTGCGCCCGCGCGAAGATATCGCAGCCGCTCTGCGGATGCATCGCAACGCGATCTTCGTATTTCTGGCCGGTATCGTCATGACCTTCGTCGGCGGCACTGTCGCCATGGTCGGCGCGGTCGTTTGCGGCACCTTCGGCGCGGGCTTCCTGATGGCCGGCTATGCCGCCCTGCACCACCGTTCCAAGGGCAAGGACTGGCGCTGGCCGGTTCTGGTCCTCAGCTATATTTCAGCGGTCTTCGTCTTTCCGCTGCTCATCATTCTCGTACTGGGTCTGAGCGACGTGCGCAGCACGATCTCCCTCACGCCTGTACGGAAATCCGACAACAACGAAACCGATAACTAGAAAGGATCAAGAAGATGGAAGTCATTCTTCTCGAACGCATCGCCAAGCTTGGCCAGATGGGCGAAACCGTAAAGGTTCGTGACGGCTACGCACGTAACTTCCTGTTGCCGCAGGGCAAGGCTCTTCGCGCCAACGCTGCCAACAAGACCCGTTTTGAATCCGAGCGCGCAACGCTCGAAGCCCGTAACCTCGAGCGCAAGTCTGAAGCCCAGAAGGTTGCAGACGCTCTCGAAGGCAAGAGCTTCATCGTTGTCCGTTCCGCTGGCGAAACCGGCCAGCTGTACGGCTCTGTCGCTGCTCGCGACGTCGTTGAAATCCTCGGCGCAGAAGGCTTCAACATCGGCCGCAACCAGGTCGAGCTCAACACACCGATCAAGACCATCGGCCTGCACAATGTTACGCTTCACCTCCATTCGGAAGTCGAGCTGCAGGTTGAACTCAACGTTGCCCGTTCTGCTGAAGAAGCCGAGCGTCAGGCAAAGGGTGAGAGCCTGACATCTGCAGACGCCATCTACGGCGTTGACGAAGATGCTCTTCGTCCAGAAGACTTCTTTGATCCAGATGCAGATCAGGACGGCGACGACGAGTAATCGTTCTGGCCTTACGGCTATAAAGGAACCCCGGATGGCAACATCCGGGGTTTTTTCATGGGGGAGATATCAGGCGGTTTTACGAGGAAGCAGGCTCGTCCTGCCTAGCTGGACTTTTGCGGCGCCCAAGACGCAGCACTCCAGGCGGCAGCGTCATGGCGACAACACCCGTGAGGATGCAGACAAGACCCACGATGGTCGAGGCGTGCAGCTCTTCCCCCAGAAAGATGACCCCGATGGCAACACCCACCGGCACCCTCACATAGGCTTGCGCGGTCGTTCCAAGCGAGCCGAGCGTATGCACCAGTCGAAAGTAGATGGTGAATGCAAGAGCGGTGGAGAAGATCGAAAGACTCATCAGCGCCATGATGGACCTTGGTGAAGGCGCAAGTTCCCATGGCCGGTCGACAAGGAGGCTGATCGGAATGAGGATGATGGCGCCGCATATCAGCGATGCTGCTGCCGGTATCATCGAATCGATGCCCTTGAAGTTCTTTCCGAAGATTGCGGCACCGGCATACAATGCGGTGGCGACAATGACGGCAAGCTGGGCAAGCACGACATTTCCGAGACCGTTTAGCGCCTGTATGCCGATCATCACGATCGTGCCGATCAGTCCGATCATGACACCGAACAGCTTGCGGCCATTGACGATCTCATGCCGGGTAATGAGCAGCGTCAGAAGAAAGGCGAAGACCGGCGTCAAGGAATTGAGGATTACCGCCAGCCCGGCGTCAATGTAATGTTCCGCCCATGCAATGAGTGTGAAGGGCAAAACACTGTTGAGAAGAGACTGAATCGCAAAGCGTTTCCATAGCTGCGGGCTCGTTGGAAGTCTCAGGCCGCGCCAGTAAAGAATGACCATCAATATGCCACCGGCTATCGTGGTTCTTGCGGCAATCAGCGTTACCGGCGGAATGGTCTCGATACCGAGCTTGATGAAGGTGTAGGAGCTGCCCCAGAGGCATCCCAGCAGAACAAGCAGGCCAAGTTCCCGCATAAGCCCGATTTTTCCCGTCATTCCAATGTCCCTTACATGATGCCAATGCTCATCCTATAGAGACGTCGGCAGACCGGAAGCTTCGGCAGCGGCCGAACAATGTCCCGCTGACGGTGCGCAGCTTTAGTGCTAGCGTTGCGGAATGACAAGCATCGCCTCACCCAACACCATTGCCGCCATCGCGAATCTGATGGGCGACACCACGCGTGCCAATATGCTGTGTGCCCTGATGGGCGGACAGGCGCTGACGGCGGGAGAGCTTTCCCGGCAGGCGGGGGTAACACCACAGACGGGCAGCGGCCATCTGGCAAAAATGGTCGATGCCAATCTTCTCTCCACCGTCAAGCAGGGGCGGCACCGCTATTACCGTCTCGCCTCTGCGCAGGTTGCCAACGGCATCGATGCATTGATGACCATAGCCGCCGATGGGCCGAAGCGGCATCATCCTGTCGGTCCAAAAGAAAAAGACATGCGGATCGCCCGCAGTTGCTATGACCATATCGCTGGCAGGTTGGCTGTGGCCATGGCCGACAGCCTTTCCGAAAATGGGCACATTGTGTTGTCGGACGAGGGTGCGCTCCTGACCGAAAAGGGAAATGCATTTCTGCGGGAGTTCGGGATCGACCTCGACAAGGGCACGCACTCCAAGCGCCCTCTCTGCAAGACCTGTCTGGATTGGAGCGAGCGCCGCTACCATATTGCCGGGCGCGTCGGCGCCGCCCTTCTGGACCGCACGCTGGAACTGGGCTGGCTGGCCAGACGCGCCGACAGTCGCGCTTTGCGCATCACGCCCACGGGCAGCAAGGGTTTGCGCGAAATATTCTGCCTTCCGGCAGAATGGAACGCGCTGTAACTATGGGCAGGACCGAGCGCCCTGCCCGCAAAATCGAGCTTACTTTGCAACCGTCCCGGCATTCCCAGGCGTAGCGGCCTTGTCTACCCGCACCACGACCGACATTCCCGGAGAGAGTTCAGCAGCGAGCGGTTGATCCGGGTCGATGGAGATTCTGACACCAAGGCGCTGAGCGATCTTGACGAAGTTGCCGGTAGCATTGTCAGGCTTGATAACCGCGAATTCGGAGCCGGCAGCGGGTGCAAAACGCTCGACCTTGCCGGTCAGCTTGCGACGGTGGAGGGCATCGACCGAGATCGAAACCGCCTGCCCCACTTCCATGCCGCCAAGCTGCGTTTCCTTGAAGTTGGCGACGACCCAGATATCGTGGGGAACGACCGCCATCAACTGTGTTCCGGCAGCGACATACTGGCCGACGCGCACGCCGACTTCGCCCAGCTTGCCGTCCCTTGGTGCATGGATTTCGGTATTCTGCAGGTCGATCTTTGCCAGCTCGACAGCGGCCTCCGCATTGGCAACCGCCGCCTGTAGAGACCCGCGATTGATGATGATGGTCTGGAGATCCTGCCGGGCCACCTCAAGTGCGGCCTTGGACTGTGAGAGGCCTGCACGAGCCTTGTCGAGATTGGCTTGCGCTTCTTCCTGTACGCTGGAGGTTCCGGCGCCACTGCGAAGCAGGCTGTCCTGACGATCCGCAGCCAGCTGGGCCTGCTTCAGTGATGCCTGCGCGCTATCCACCGCCGCTTCACCGGAGCCGATATTGGCCTTTGCGGCGATTTCCTGCTGGCGAGAATTGTCGAAAGCTGCCTTCTGGCTGTCGAGCGAGGCTTCCGCCTGCGCCAGCTTCTGGCGGAAGATGCGGTCATCGACCTTGGCCAGAACATCGCCTTCCCTGACTTCCTGGTAATCCTTGACCGGCACATCAACGATGTAACCGCTGACCTGCGGGCTCATGGTGGTGACATAGCCGCGCACATAGGCATTGTCGGTCATTTCCACCGTGCTGGAAAACGGCGGCAGACGCCATGCATAGAGCACAAGCGCCACACCGGCGACGCCGCCCAGAAGAACAATCAGAGTAAGAGGCGTGAAAATTTTCTTCAGCATTTTGATATCTCGGACAATCACGATTGAGGTGCGGCCACGCCATCCTCTGCGCTTTTGAGCAGAGGCTTGAAACGTAACCATGCAAGATGGATGAGAAGCATGACAAGAGCTGCCGCGGCACAGGCCGAAATCAGCAGGAACGTGTCGTTATAGGCCAATATGTAGGCTTCGCGCGTTACCTGTTGGCTGAGCAGCGAAAGACCTTCCGCCTTAAGCAAGGCAGGATCGGTTATGACATGGCTGTATCCCGCCGAAAGCTGGCTGACGCGTTGAGCGACCTGCGGGTTCTGCAGCAGGATGCTTTCCACGAGGATGTTGGAATGGAATTTTTCCCTTAGCGTCACGAAAGATCCCAGCAGGCCTGTCGTCAACATCGATCCGGTGATCTGCGTAAACAGGAAGATGGTGATGAAGTTGACGAGGTATGGCGGGCCCTTTGCCAGTGCCGCACCAAAGCCCTTCGCCATTACAGGCGGCAGGAACATGGCGGCACCAAAAGCAATCATTGCCTGGCTGAGATACATCTGTTCCGGTCGAACCAGATTGGTCAGCCCGCTATCCATGAATGCGCCAAGGGCAATCAGCGAAAGCGCGATCACGTGGGCGGTGTCGACATATTTCGTCAGCATCAATATTCCGCACAGCGCACCACCCAGAACGGTTGCCAGAATGATCAGCGCATAAAGCGACGTCGTCTGCTCGTTGAGAATGCCGAGCTGCTGATAGAGGCTGACCGCCGTTGACGACTGCTCAGACGACACGGCGCGATAGATCAGCAGAATTGCAATCAGATGCAGGTTGGTCCGCGAGAATATCCAGCGCAAATCCAGCATGGGGTTTTTCCGTGGCAGCTCGATCAGCGTCATCACTGTCAGCAGACCGACGGATGTGGCAAGGAGAACGCCGAGCCACGAGGTTTCAAACCACCAGTAGAAGCGGCCAAGGGTGAGGAATACCGCAAGGCAGCCCAGCCCGCCCGCAAACAGCATGTAGCTGAGAATATCCACACGCTCGATGACCTTGGCGCGCGGTGGTGGCGTCAAAGGCAAGAGATAGATGATGGGCAAGGCGGCAAGCGCAAGCCCGACCTCCATCGTATAGAGAGCCTGCCAGCCATCGATATCCAGCAACGTCGGCGAGACGATGCGGGCGAGCGGCGCGGACAGAAGCGTGCCAGTCAGCGCAATGCTGAGGCCGAGCGTCAGCTTGCGCTGCACCGGGAAAGCCTCGAGTATATAGAGAAAGCCGAGCGATGACAAAGGTGCCGCTGCCATGCCGCTGACGAAGCGCACGACGATGGCCGAATGTAGATCAGTCACGAAGAGATTGAGACAGGAAGCCAGAACGAAACAGATGATGCTGATTTCTGCGAAGGGTCGAAGGCCGTATTGCTGGCGCACCTTGAAAAGCGCGATGGAAAAGGTCGCATAGGGCGCCATATAGGCAGCGGAAAGCCAGGCAACTTCGGCAATCGTCGCCGAAAACTCCCCCTGTAACTGATAGATGTTGGCCATGACGATGTTCATGCCCATGCCCTGAGTCACGAAAAACGTCAGCCCGGCAGCAATGTACAGCAGTTTCGCGACCAGCGACTTCTCCGGCACGGGCGCTGGCGCTGCGGGAGCGGTCTCGCTTACCTGCGAGGCATCGTCATCCTCCACATCCGTGTTCGACAGGGCGTTGCTCATGATTGCACCCTCTCGCCAGCGAGATTCTGCAGATTATGGGAGAGCTTGCGGACCACATCCAGCGCTGCGCGAATATCGTCCGTCGAAATATCGGCCGCGATCTCTGCGCGCATGGATTTGGCCTGCATATCTACATCCTTGAATGTGGTCATACCATCTGGCGTCATGTGGACCCGTTTTGCGCGCCGATCGATCTCGTCAGAACGCCGCTCGATGAGTTTTTGTTTCTCCATCGCATCCAGCACCCGCACAAGTGTCGGAGTTTCGATTTCCAGCTCTTCGGCCAATTCCTTCTGGGTCAGCGGACCGCGGCGCGACAGTGCAAAAAGAGCGCGGGCGCGCGCAAGCGTCAGCCCCTGCTCTGCCACCCGGGCATCGAAGAAGGATCTGAGCTTACGATTGAAAGCCGCCATCTCATCGAAAAGCTGCTCTTTTTCACTCGCACGGGACAAAGTACTTCCACCTTATAATTAGCACACTATCTATTTTATCCCTATTTATTTTCGCAAGCGGTAAGATGCAAGATGCTTTGTGGCGATGGCAGCCATGACGTAAACTCATAGCCACCACTACCGATTCGAATTGCGGACCTGCACTTCACGGCTTTGCCTGTGGATTACTGTTAACAACACAATTTGTGAGGACGCCTGCCAAAGTTCCCGCACGCCTCTTTGCCACTGTTGCCGCAATGTCCTTGACTGCCGCCGCCGCTGGCCTCAAACCGGCAGGCTTGCATGAAACGAAGGCTCCGACCAGCCTTAAGGGAGATCACAGAAAACCATGAACGACGCTGTGAGAAAAATCACCCCCGCCCCGGCTGCTGAACCGCTTTACCGTGAGGCACCGAACAATATCGAGGCGGAACAGGCGCTGCTTGGCGCCATCCTCGTCAACAACGACGCCTATTACCGCGTTTCCGACTTTCTGAAGCCCGTGCATCTGTATGAGCCGCTTCACCGGAAGATATTCGAAGTCGCGGGCGATATCATTCGCATGGGCAAAACCGCCAACCCGGTGACAATCAAAACCTTCCTGCCGGCCGACGGCAAGATCGGTGACATGACCGTGGCGCAATATCTGGCGCGTCTCGCCTCGGACGCTGTTTCGATCATCAATGCCGAAGATTATGGCCGCGCGATCTATGATCTGGCGCTTCGCCGCGCGCTGATCCAGATCGGTGAGGACGTCGTCAACATCGCCTATGACGCGCCGCTGGACATGCCACCGCAGACGCAGATCGAAGACACGGAACGCCGCCTGTTCGAACTGGCCGAAACCGGTCGTTATGACGGCGGTTTCCAGTCCTTCAACGACGCGGTGTCGCTTGCCATCGACATGGCGGGCGCCGCATTCGAGCGCGACGGCAACCTGTCGGGCATCTCCACCGGCATCCATTCTCTCGACGCCCGCATGGGCGGTCTGCAGCGTTCCGACTTGATCGTGCTTGCCGGACGCCCGGGTATGGGCAAGACCTCGCTTGCCACGAACATCGCCTACAACATCGCTGCATCCTATGAGCAGGAAGTCCAGCCGGACGGTTCGTTCAAGGCCAAGAATGGCGGCGTCGTCGGCTTCTACTCGCTCGAAATGTCGTCCGAACAGCTGGCGACACGTATCATCTCCGAGCAGACGGAAGTCTCGTCCTCGAAAATCCGCCGTGGTGAAATCACCGAAGCGGACTTCGAGAAGCTCGTCGCCTGCAGCCAGATGATGCAGAAGGTGCCGCTCTATATCGACCAGACCGGTGGTATTTCCATCGCTCAGCTCTCCGCCCGCGCCCGCCGCCTCAAGCGCCAGCGCGGCCTCGATTGCCTTGTGGTGGACTATATTCAGCTGATGACCGGCTCCGGCAAGTCCGGCGAAAACCGTGTGCAGGAAATCACCCAGATCACCACGGGTCTCAAGGCGCTGGGCAAGGAACTCAACGTTCCCATCATCGCGCTCTCCCAGCTCTCCCGTCAGGTGGAAAGCCGCGAAGACAAGCGACCCCAGCTTTCCGACCTTCGCGAATCGGGCTCCATCGAGCAGGACGCCGACGTGGTGCTCTTCGTGTTCCGCGAAGAATACTACGTCAAGAACATGGAGCCTCGCGATATCTCGGACCCCAAATATGCCGAATGGGAAGCCCATTTCGACAAGGTCAAGGGCACCGCAGACGTCATCATCGCCAAGCAGCGTCACGGACCGACGGGCACCGTCAAACTCGCCTTCCAGTCGGAATTCACCCGCTTTGCGGATCTGGCTGACCCATCCTTCACACAATATGAAGAGCATTGATTTTTCGAGCAACGCCCTGCTGCCAGCCACGCAGGGCGTTGCGTTTACAGGCACTTGCCCCCAAGGCCTGAGATATTGATTCAGGCTCCGTCCCCTGAATTCACTTCCCCGGGGGACAATGCTGCCGTGACAAAGTTTTGTCTCTCGCGTCATGACCCGCTGCTACAAAGGTGATAGACCAGCGCCATCAGAGCCAGCGGTACAGGACCATGACAGACGATTTTGACGACAGCTTTTCCGAGATTGAAACCGATGCCTTCGATGCCGCGCCGCTGCGCCTGACCGTCGACCTTGGCGCACTTGCCGACAACTGGCGCGACATGGCCAGACGCTCCGGCAAGGCCCGCGCCAGTGCAGTGGTAAAAGCCGATGCCTATGGCATGGGTATCGAAGACTGTGGCGCAACGCTCTATCACGCCGGTGCACGGGACTTTTTCGTTGCAACCGTGGCAGAGGGCGCAACGCTTCGCCCCCACGCACCGGAAGCCCGGATTTTTGTCCTGTCCGGCATATGGCCCGGGCAGGAACGTCTGGTTTTCGCAAACGATCTTGTGCCGGTCGTTGCATCGGAAGAACAGCTCTCATTCTGGATGGGTTTGATGGCCGAGCGTGGCGATCACCCCTTCGCGCTGCATGTGGATACGGGCTTCAATCGTCTGGGGCTGTCGCTGGATGATGCATTGTTTCTGGCTGACGACGTAACACGGCCGGCAAGCTTCGACCCTGTCCTCGTGCTCTCGCATCTCGCCTGCGCAGACACGCCATCCTCGCCCATGAACAGGATGCAGCTTGAATCATTCCAACAGGTTGCTGCGGCTTTCGAAGGCGTCGAATCAAGCCTCTCCGCTTCTGCCGGAATTTTCCTCGGACCGGATTACCACTTTGACCTTACCCGCTCCGGCATAGCGCTTTACGGTGGTGAGGCGGTCAACGGCGTGGCAAATCCGATGCGGGCAGTGGCGAAAGCCGAAGCACGGATTCTTCAGATCCGTGAAGCAAAGCAGGGCCAAACCGTCAGCTATGGCGGCACGCTGCGCCTCACACGAGACAGCCGACTGGCGATTGCCTCCGTTGGCTATGCGGACGGCTACCACCGCTCCCTCTCCGGCTCCGGCATTCCTCTCCGAGAAATGGGCAATAGCGGCGCTCATGGCTTCGTGAATGGTCACAAGGTGCCGATTGCGGGTCGGGTAACAATGGATCTGACGATTTTCGATGTCACCGACCTCCCCGTAAACGCGATCCGTGCTGGCGACTACATCGAACTCTTCGGCCCCAATATGCCCGTGGACGATGTGGCACGCGCAGCCGGAACGATCGGTTATGAAATGCTGACCGGCCTTGGATTGCGATACGAGCGCCAGTATCTGATCGACGAGGATTGAGGCGCTCAATGTCTCTTGCGGTTTCGGCCCTTGGAAAGAGCGACAGACCTGTGCTACGAGAGAACAAAAAGTGATCAAAATGATTCATGCGGGTCGTCGCTGATCTGTTCGCTCTCCTCCGTTGAGAGATCATGAGCAGACGGCCGCCATCCATTTGCAAGAGAAGCACCGGAATTCATGGCCAAAGCCAGAACACAATTTATCTGCCAGAACTGCGGCACGGTCCATACTCGTTGGGCAGGCAAGTGCGAGGGTTGTGGCGAGTGGAATACCATCGTTGAAGAAGACCCGATGGGTGGAATCGGGTCCGGCCCTGGCAAGACGCCCAAAAAGGGACGCCCGGTTACATTGACGTCGCTTTCGGGCGAAATCGAAGAAGCCCCGCGAATTCCAACCGGCATGGGCGAGCTTGACCGCGCCACGGGCGGCGGATTCGTGCGCGGGTCGGCGGTCCTGATCGGTGGCGATCCGGGTATCGGCAAGTCCACATTGTTGATGCAGGCGGCAGCGGCACTATCCCGTCGCGGCCACCGCATCGTCTATGTTTCGGGCGAAGAAGCGGTCGCCCAGGTGCGCCTTCGCGCGCAGCGTCTGGGTGCCGCCGATACCGACGTGCTCCTGGCGGCTGAAACCAATGTCGAGGATATTCTCGCCACGATTTCGGAAGGCAAGCGCCCGGACCTCATCATCATCGACTCCATCCAGACCTTGTGGAGCGACACGGCCGACTCCGCGCCGGGCACGGTCACACAGGTGCGAACCGGTGTGCAGGCCATGATCCGATTCGCCAAGCAGACGGGCGCGACCATGGTGCTGGTCGGTCACGTCACCAAGGATGGACAGATTGCCGGTCCGCGCGTCGTCGAGCACATGGTCGATGCGGTCCTGTATTTCGAAGGCGACCGTGGTCATCATTACCGGATCCTGCGCACGGTGAAGAACCGTTTCGGTCCGACCGATGAAATCGGCGTGTTCGAAATGTCCGACAAGGGCCTGCGGGAGGTTTCCAACCCCTCCGAACTCTTTCTGGGCGAGCGTAACGAAAAATCGCCGGGGGCGGCGGTGTTTGCCGGTATGGAGGGGACCCGCCCGGTGCTGGTGGAAGTTCAGGCGCTCGTCGCACCCACCTCACTCGGCACCCCGCGCCGCGCTGTCGTCGGCTGGGATTCGTCACGCCTTGCCATGATCCTCGCGGTGCTGGAAGCCCATTGCGGGGTGAAGCTTGGCAGCCACGACGTCTACCTCAACATCGCCGGCGGCTATCGCATCTCGGAGCCTGCAGCGGATATGGCGATAGCTTCTGCACTGGTTTCCTCGCTGGCCGGCCTCGCCCTGCCCGCCGATTGCGTCTATTTCGGTGAGGTCAGCCTGTCTGGCGCAGTGCGCCCGGTTTCGCAAACGGGGCAACGGTTGAAGGAGGCTGAAAAGCTCGGCTTTTCCAGCGCGTTCCTGCCGTCCGCGTCGGCTGAATTGCCAAAGGGCACTAAGGGACGCTGGACGGAAATCGAAAGCCTGCCGGATCTTGTCTCACGCATTGCGGGGTCGGGCAGCCGGTTCAGGCAAGCTGAGGATGATTAGAGCAGTCTTCGCCTACGTCGAGAGCTACATAGAGGTGGCTACTAGACCCGACGAAGGCACAGCCACCGCGCGGCTTCCGTGAGCAACCGAATGCGCGGTCGCCTCCCTGAAGGCGGGACGTGTAAACACCATTGCGTGAACGTGTCAGCAGAGAATGTGAGATGTCGTGCGAGCCATGCAGCGAGCAACGGCGAGCTTGATTTCTTGTTTGAGATAGAAGCGAGTGGTCCAGCAGGACGCGTCGTGCTTCGGTCGATATCATCCCGTCCGGAGGCATCATCGAGCTATGAATATTTCAAGCTCAAGTTGCTGAAGTTTGTTAGCGGCAGAGTGCTTCCTTGGTAACGACGTCCCATTTCACAAAGGTTTTCGCCGATGGAAAGTGATGCAAATTTTCAACACCGATTGTCCAAATTTTTTCTTGGAGTCGACGGCAGAAACATTACAAATACTCTCATGATATTCAAAAAATACTCTTGGATCGAAAATCGAACATTACTCATGTAAGTTCATTCGCGATTATCTCGGCATTTTTTTATCCTATATGATGCTCTACTCATAAGCCAACGCATATATAAACTCGTTAAAATTGGATAAATATACTATCGCTCTCTATTCGTAACTTTACTTGCTTAAATCTAGAATATTGAAATCAAAAAAGGCCAATGCTACCTGATGATTCGTAAATCCGAGTATTGGTTCGGATCGAAGATTGCTTGGTGAGTATATGCTGAAAAAGAAATTTAATGGATATTTGGCTGCCGTATCGCTGGCAGCGGTGGTCGCAGGTTACGGTAGTGCTGCTTCAGCTATCCCCCATGCGCAATCGAATATTTACGGGATGAGCGCCAATGGCGCCTTTTACCTGGTGGGAATTCCTAGCAGCGACGGCATAACGTATACCTATCAAGTCGTTTCCAATGCCAACGATTCCAGCGTCACCCTAACCCCTCCGCAAGGCGCACAGAATTTTCAACCCAGGAGCATAAGCCCTGATGGAAAATATGTGGTCGGCAAATATGACGACTCGCAAACAGGCAAAACCATCAGCTTCATCTGGCGCAATGGAGCCTACACAAATATTTCAATCGAGAACAAGGACGGCGCATCCCTTACTATCTCTGGCGTAGGCAACGACGGCAAGGTTTTTGGCACTTACAGCTACCAGAATGACGGCGCACGGCTTTTCCTCTGGCAGAACGGCAGCCCGACGCTGACAGCGCCGGCGAACAGCAGCCAGTACAACGATATCTTCGCCGACGCAATAAGCCGCGATGGCAGCACCGTTGTCGGTAACTTGTTGGCTCCGCCGGTTGATACGCTGGACTACGAAAAGAGCCATGCCATGGTGTGGAACACGGCAACGAACACCGTGACGGATATTAACGACGGCCTTTACGATTACTCCTACGCTTACTTCGTGAGCGCCGACGGGGCCGTTGTAGCAGGCAGCGGGATAGGCAATTCGCTTTATAAGGTTTTTCGCTGGACGCCGGACGGCGGAATTAAAGACATCGGCAACATGATGCAAGACCTCTATTCCCAGGCCCCGGGAGCCATGAATGCCGCTGCATTGTCACTTTCGGGCAATGCGATCGTCGGTTCCGGTGACGCCATGGATTCGTTGGATCAAGTTTCCACCACCCATGCCTTTCGCTATCTCGTGAATTCCGACAACCAGACGACGCTCACGGATCTAGGCGTCCTCCATGAAGGTGGCGCCAGCACGTCGGAGGCTCGTGCCGTTAGCGCCGATGGCGCTTACGTCGTTGGTAAATCAACGAGCACCGCCTATGGAGATCAGGCGTTTCGCTGGTCTGAAGCGACAAACATGATTTCTGTCGATCAGTGGCTGGCAAGTGCCAATGTCACGGCAAATTACACCACAAAAGATGCGGTCTTCATTTCCGATGACGGTAATGTTGTCATGGGCTACACAAGCAACGGCGACGTCTTTGTGGCCCGTGTGGGTGAATTCAGCGGTGACACTACCGGTGACGCAGACGATGATACCGGTGGTGATACAGGCGGCGGCGCAGGTGGTGGCACAGGTGGTGATGCAGGTGGCGGTACAGATGGCGGCGCAGGTGGCGGCACCGGTGGCATCATCACGCAAGAGGAGTTCTATCCAACGGTCGTCCAGGCGGCTTCCAGTACCGTGCAGAACAGCGTTTCCAGCGCCAACACCATCATGTTCGGTGCCCAGGGTAACCCGATGCGCAACCTGCTTGGCGTCGGTGAACGGTCTGCCTGGGGCACGGTCGATGGTGGTTATGACAACAGCGATATCTCCAAGGGCGGTCTGGCACTGGGCGAATTCGGTTATGGCTATGGCATTGCCGAAGGCATCACCGCACGCATTTCGGTCGGTGGCAGCTATAGCGACCAAGATCTCGATGCAGGCGGCTGGGTGAAACAGAAGGGCTTTTACCTGTCGCCCGAGGCCTCCGCCAATGTGGGTTCCAATCTTTACGTCACCCTCGGCGGTTACTTCAGCCGGACCAGCATCGATACCTCGCGCGGTTACCTGAATGGCGCGGCACAGGATTACTCCAAGGGCAGCACGGACGCTGACACATGGGGCGGCAAGATCCGCTTCGACTGGCTGAACGCTGCGAATGTCGCAAACACAGACATCACCCCCTATGCGGGCCTTTCCTATGCGCGCACGACGGTGGATGGCTATAGCGAAACCGGCGGTTCCTTCCCCGTCCGCTATGACGAGACGAGCGATCATTCGACGATTGCCCGCATCGGTGCGGATTTTGTTCGCCCTATGAGCGAGGCCGTTAGACTTCTGGCAAAAACAGAAGTGAGCTACCAGTTCGAGGATCAATCCGCAGCCACCAGCGGCACACTGACCGGCATCAATGATTTCAGCATCGAAGGTCAGGATCTCAAGCAGGTCTGGGTTCGCGGCGGCATCGGTGCGGAGCTCGATGTAGCCGGTGGCACCGCATCATTCATGGTCAACGCAACCACGCAGGGGCAGGACCCGACCGTGTGGCTGCGCTCGAACTATACGGTCAAGTTTTGAGAACATAAGCTATTGGTCCTTTAACTGGCTAAACGCCTAGTGTAAGAGGGACCAAATTTGGCACAGTGACGATTCACTCAGTGTCGCGTTCTCCGGAGTTGGTAGATGCCCATTACGATTTTCGACGGCATAGTCATTGCCGTCGTTCTATTCTCCGCTATTCTCGCCATGGTGCGGGGGTTTTCGCGGGAAATTTTGTCCATCGCTAGTTGGGGCGGCTCGGTCGCGGCCGCCTATTATCTCTATCCGGTGCTGCTGCCCTATGCGCGCAACTATACCGATGACGAAAAGATCGCGGTTGCCGGTTCGGCAGGCGTCATCTTCCTCGTCGCCCTCATCATCATATCCTTCATAACGTCGCGGATTGCCGATTTCATCATCGACAGCCGTATCGGCGCTCTGGATCGGACACTCGGCTTTCTCTTCGGGGCGGCCCGCGGCATCCTGCTTCTGGTCGTCGCCGTTGCCTTCTGGAACTGGCTGGTCGATGTCAGGACCCAGCCGGAATGGGTAACGCAGGCCAAGTCCAAGCCTTTCCTGGACGGCCTGGTCTCGAAGCTTGAAGCCGCCCTTCCCGACAATATCGAGCCGCAAATCCGGGCCCGCATTCTGGGCAAGCCGGCGGAAGGAACGACCGAGCAGACACCAGCGGAAGACGCACCGGCGACAACCGCTCCGGCCACAAACAATTGACGGTCATGCGCGTCTTGCAATACATGCAAGGCGCGCTATTTGTGCTAGATATTCAATATAGGCAGTAGACAGACCAAACTGGCGGACGATCTCCCCGGCGCGGTTTTTGTTTTTGGCACTTCAGCAAAGGCAAGCCAGATGAATGAGCCGCTTTCGCATTCTACTTTCAACGACATCATTGATGGCGATACGCTGCATGAGGAATGCGGCGTGTTCGGCGTCCTCGGCCATCCCGATGCGGCGGCGCTGACGGCTCTTGGTCTGCACGCCCTGCAGCACCGCGGCCAGGAAGCCGCTGGCATGGTGTCCTTCGATGGCAAGCGGTTCTACCAGGAACGGCATATGGGCCTTGTCGGAGACCATTATACCAATCCAGCCACGCTGGCCCGCCTGCCCGGCTCCATCTGCATCGGCCATACGCGTTACTCCACCACCGGCGAAGTCGCGATGCGCAACGTCCAGCCGCTGTTTGCCGAACTGGAAGAAGGCGGCATCGCGGTTGCCCATAACGGCAATTTCACCAATGGCCTGACGCTTCGTCGCCAGATCATCGCAACCGGTGCCATCTGTCAGTCTACATCCGACACCGAAGTCGTTCTCCACCTCATCGCCCGCTCCCGCCACTCCTCCACGGCCGATCGCTTCATCGATGCCATCAGGCAGATGGAAGGCGGCTATTCGATGCTGGCAATGACGCGCACCAAGCTGATTGCCGCACGTGACCCAACGGGCATCCGCCCGCTTGTCATGGGTGAACTCGATGGCAAGCCGATTTTCTGCTCCGAAACCTGCGCGCTCGATATTATCGGCGCCAAGTTCATTCGTGATGTCGAAAATGGCGAGGTCATCATCTGCGAGATACAGCCGGATGGCTCGATCAACATTGATGCCCGCAAGCCGGTGAAGCCACAGCCAGAGCGCCTGTGCCTGTTCGAATATGTCTATTTCGCACGTCCGGATTCCGTGGTGGGCGGTCGCAACGTTTACACGACCCGCAAGAACATGGGCAGCATCCTTGCCAAGGAAGCGCCGCTGGAGGCCGATGTTGTCGTGCCCGTGCCGGATGGCGGCACGCCCGCTGCTCTTGGCTTTGCGCAGGAAAGCGGCATTCCGTTCGAATACGGCATCATCCGCAACCACTATGTCGGCCGCACCTTCATCGAGCCAACCCAGTCCATCCGCGCGCTTGGCGTCAAGCTGAAGCATTCGGCAAACCGCGCCATGATCGAAGGCAAGCGGGTCGTTCTGGTGGATGACTCCATCGTGCGCGGCACCACATCGGTCAAGATCGTTCAGATGATCCGCGAGGCCGGTGCCAAGGAAGTGCACATCCGCGTTGCCAGCCCGATGATTTTCCATCCGGATTTCTACGGTATCGATACGCCGGATGCCGACAAGCTGCTGGCAAACCAGTATGCCGATGTCGCCGACATGGCGAAGTTCATCGGCGTGGATTCGCTGGCATTCCTTTCCATCAATGGCCTTTATCAGGCCGTGGGCGGCGTGGACCGCAACCCTGCCCGTCCGCAGTTTACCGATCATTATTTTACCGGTGAATATCCGACCCGCCTTCTGGACAAGAATGGCGAAGCCATGGGCAACAAGATTTCCATGCTTGCCAGCAATGGCTGATTGAAGATTGCCCGCGCTGCTGCGCGGGCTTTTCCTGTCGCACCTGCCCATGCGACGTCCCGGCCAATTGCCGTCTGGTGCGCTTGCCTTTAAGACGCACTCTCAAACATCTTCTCGGGGGAGACAATGACCATCGACCTTAAAGGCCGCATCGCGCTCGTGACCGGCGCATCCCGTGGCATCGGGTATTTCACGGCGCTGGAACTGGCAAAGGCTGGGGCACATGTCATAGCATGCGCCAGAACGGTCGGCGGCCTCGAAGACCTAGATGATGCCATCAAGGCAGCAGGCGGCACCGCAACCTTGGTGCCGTTTGATCTTGCGGATATGAACGCCATTGATGCACTCGGCGCATCCATCCATCAGCGCTGGGGCAAGCTGGACATTCTCGTTGCCAATGCGGGCGTGCTTGGCGTCATTTCTCCCGTCGGGCATATCGAGGCGAAGGTCTTCGAAAAGGTCATGACCATCAACGTCACTGCCACATGGCGCCTGATCCGATCCGTAGAACCCCTGCTGTTGAAATCCGATGCAGGCCGCGCGCTGATCCTGTCATCGGGTGCACCGCATTCCTGCCGTCCTTTCTGGGGTGCCTATTCAACGTCCAAGGCAGCGGTCGAGGCTCTCGCCCGCACATGGGCAGCGGAAACCGAAGCGACCGCACTTCGCGTCAACAGCATCAATCCCGGCGCCACCCGCACGGCCATGCGCGCCCAGGCCATGCCGGGCGAAGATCCTGACACCCTGCCCCATCCATCGGAGGTGGCAGCCGCCATTCTGCCGCTGGCCTCACCTGATGTCACGGAAACCGGCAAGATCTATGTGGTCCGCGACCGGAAGTTCGTGAGCTACCGCGCACCGGAGTAAAGGTTGAGATTGGTGCGCAGCGGCGCACCACAGCTCTTGACCGGAACCTCTTGCCGTTTCATAAGGCAAGCCATGAAAATAACGATCTGCTGCTGTTGCTGAGTTGAATTTTGCCGGTTTAACCACCCGGCCAGATCGTTTTCGTCTCCCGAAAGGTCAAAGCAGACAAACGTTCCGGCAGGGGAATTGATTGCCCTTGAGGAAAAATCCCATGTCGCGCCTGAAGTTTTACAATACGCTGACCCGCGAAAAGGCTGATTTCCAGCCGATCGATGCTGATAATGTCCGCATGTATGTCTGCGGTCCTACTGTTTATGACTTCGCCCATATTGGCAATGCGCGTCCCGTCATCGTGTTC
Source organism: Hyphomicrobiales bacterium (assembly GCA_900468285.1). Lineage (GTDB taxonomy): Bacteria > Pseudomonadota > Alphaproteobacteria > Rhizobiales > Rhizobiaceae > Agrobacterium. The sequence continues at coordinate 277,980 of UBTF01000012.1, forward strand.
GATGTGCTCTACAGGCTTCTGCGTCATGTCTATGGCCAGCAACACGTTACCTATGCGCGCAACATCACTGATGTCGATGACAAGATCAATGCGCGGGCGCTGCGGGATTACCCTGACCTGCCACTGAACGATGCCATCCATGCCGTCACTGAAAAGACGGCACAGCAATTTCATGACGATGTCGCCATGCTGGGATGCCTGGAGCCAACGGTCGAGCCCCGCGCCACCGACAATATCGCGCAGATGATCGAGATCATCGAGAAACTGATTGCGCGCGGGCACGCCTATGTCGCCAGCGGGGAAGTCCTGTTCGATACGAAATCCATGGGCGATTACGGCCAACTTTCCAAGCGCCCGCTGGACGAACAGCAGGCGGGTGCACGCGTGGCGGTCGAGGTTCACAAGAAGAGCCCCGGAGATTTCGTGCTCTGGAAGCTTTCGGGCCACAATGAGCCCGGCTGGGAAAGCCCATGGGGCCGCGGTCGCCCCGGCTGGCACATTGAATGCTCGGCCATGTCTGGCCGTTACCTTGGCGAAACCTTCGACATTCATGGCGGCGGGCTGGACCTGATTTTCCCACACCACGAAAATGAGATCGCCCAGTCGCGTTGCGCCCACGGCACGCATGTCATGGCCAATGTCTGGATGCATAACGGCTTCGTGCAGGTCGAAGGCCGCAAGATGTCGAAGTCGGACGGCAATTTCATCACCATCCATGAGTTGCTGCACACCGAAACATTTGGCGGTCGGAAGTGGGCGGGAGAGGTGCTGCGTCTGGCCATGCTGATGACCCACTACCGCGAGCCGATCGATTTCTCGGTCAAGCGTCTGGAAGAGGCAGAACGTCTGCTGGCGAAATGGCCTACCGCTGATGTCAGCGATGCCGAGCCCGATCAGACGGTGCTGGACGCCTTGGCGGACGATCTCAACACGGTGGCGGCTGTCCAGGCGCTTCACGCACTCGCGCAGGCCGCCAATGCCGATCCGGAAAAGCTGCCCGCTTTCGCAGCCAGTGCCGCATTGCTGGGTGTGCTGCCTAAAAAGGCCGTTGTGGATGATGCCATTGCGGCAGCGGTTGATTCTCTGGTGGAAATGCGGCTCGAGATGCTGAAGGCGAAGAACTTCGCAGAAGCAGATCGCATCCGCGACGATCTGCTGGCCAAGGGCATCCAGTTGAAGGACGGCAAGGACAAGGAAACCGGTGAGCGGGTAACGACCTGGGAAATCAAGCGATAAGTATTTCGCACCTTAGTTGAAGGCTTTCGCTACCGCTGCCATTTTGGCTGCACAGGGGGCTTGCTTCGGCACGCCCCCTCTCTGTTTCGCATCGAAGCCACAGCGTCTTGGATGTATCGTTGATTTTGCTCGTCCTTCGCATAAGCTGTTAATCGAGTTGGATGCCGTCCTGCAACGGCATCTCACAGTGTGTCGACAATCCACGTCTCCACATCCTGAGAGCAATCGAGGAGGATATGCCATGACGATCCACACCGGCGGATGCCAATGCGGTGCGATCCGCTTTCATGTCGAGGGCGTTCTTGAAGATAGCTCCATCTGCCATTGCCGCATGTGCCAGAAGGCGTTCGGGGCCTATTATGCGCCACTGGTTTCGGTCCGTGGTGTGCGTTTCGAATGGACCCGAGGCGAGCCGAAGCGGTTTCAGTCTTCGGATGTTGTGCGGCGTGGCTTTTGTGCAGAGTGTGGCACACCGCTGACCTATGAGGCGCCGGATGGCATGGCAATCGCGGCTGGCGCTTTTGATGATCCCTCAGCTTTTCCGCCCTCGATACAATGGGGTATCGAGAAAAAGATCGGTTTCGTGGACGGTCTCCACACCCTTCCCGCCGTGGCGACAGAAGAGGACTTGACCACGGTGGACTATCTGTTGAACCTCACCTCAAACCAGCATCCAGATCACGACACGCCAGAATGGCCGGAGAAGAAATCATGACTGATACGGGATATTCCGGCGGCTGCCAGTGTGGTGCGGTACGCTTTCACGCGGGCAAGCTTGGCCGCCCTTCCATCTGCCACTGCCGCATGTGCCAGAAGCATTTCGGCAACTTCTTCGGCGCGCTGGTGACGGCGGATCAGGCGCATCTGACATGGACGCGCGGACAGCCGACGCTCTTTCGCTCCTCGGCGAAAATCCATCGCGGGTTCTGCAACAAATGCGGTACGCCGCTGACATATCATTATCCCGGCGGTGTGGAGATCGCCATCGGCGCCTTCGACCACCCGCAGGACCTTGAGCCCCGGGTGCAGGTCAATGCGCATATGCAGATGCCCTGGATCAAGACATTGTTCGACAAGCCCGATGTGCAGCAAAGTCTGGATGAAAGCACGATGGTCTCCTACCAGCATCCAGACCACGATACGGCTGTATGGCCACCTGAAGACAATGTGAATTGAGGAACATGCAATGAGCGAGACGCTGCGCGGCTTCTATCCAGAGATCGAACCCTTCGAAACCGGTATGCTGGATGTAGGCGATGGCCATGTCATTTATTGGGAGCGTGTCGGCACCAAGGGCGGCAAGCCAGCGGTGTTCCTGCATGGCGGTCCCGGCGGCGGCGTTAACCCGATGCAGCGGCGTCTTTTCGACCCAACGCTCTATGATGTCGTCCTTTTCGACCAGCGCGGATGTGGACGCTCAGCGCCCTACGCTTCGCTTGAGGCCAATACAACCTGGCATCTGGTGGCAGATATCGAAAAGCTGCGCGAAAAATTCGGCTTCGAGACGTGGCAGGTCTTCGGCGGCTCTTGGGGATCGACCTTGGCGCTCGCCTATGCGCAAACGCATCCGGAACGGGTCAGCGAGCTTGTTCTGCGCGGCATCTACACCCTGACCAAGGCGGAACTGGACTGGTACTACCAGTTCGGTGTCTCGGAAATGTATCCCGATCGCTGGGAAACCTTCATTGCGCCTATTCCTGAGGCTGAGCGCGGCGAGATGATGGTGGCCTATAACCGCTATCTCACCGGTTCTGATGAAAAGAAAAAACTGGAATGCGCCAGGGCCTGGAGCCAGTGGGAAGGTGCCACGATCTCGCTGGTGACGGACCAGACCCGGGTCGATGAATTTGGCGAGGACCAGTATGCGATCGCCTTTGCGCGCATCGAAACGCACTATTTTGTCAATGGCGGCTGGTTTGAAGAGGGCCAGCTGCTGCGCGACGCATATAAATTGAAAGACATTCCCGGCGTCATCATCCACGGGCGCTACGACATGCCCTGCCCGCTGAAATATGCCTGGCAGCTTTCAAAGGCATGGCCAAAGGCAGACTTCCGTATCGTAGAGGCCGCCGGCCACGCTGTCAGCGAGCCGGGCATTCTCGACCAGCTCATCCGGGCGACAGATCGCTTCGCGGGAAAATAACGCTTGGTCACAAGAGATTAGATGCACCGCCTGACATTCTGATTCAAGGCGGCGCATCTCTTCGGGCAGCCTCATTTTTTCTCACACCATCCTTCACGCGAATGAATTGGTATATCACGCAAAACAGGAATAGCCCGGTGCTTTCCGATAAGCGTGGTATTCAACATGGCCGTGAACCAAACCAATGAAAGTGCCAGACAGGCGGATGGAGCACGGGGATTTGCCTACGCATTCGTCGCCTATATCCTGTGGGGCTTTCTGCCTTTTTACATGAAGGCTGTCGCGCATGTCTCACCGTTCGAGGTGATTGCGCACCGGGTGGTCTGGTCCGTGCCGATTGCCGCTGCCGTGCTTGTCATCCTGGGTCGCACCGCCGAAATCAGGGTGGCGCTGACGACACCGCGCATGTTGGCCATGGCTTGCCTGACGGCCTCCATCATCAGCATCAACTGGGGTGTCTATATCTGGGCAATTGGCAGTGGCCGCGCGCTCGATGCGGCACTTGGATATTTCATAAACCCGCTCTTCAGCATTTTTCTGGGGGCCGTGCTGCTGAGAGAAAAGCTCAGCCGGTTTCAGATCGCGGCTATTGTCCTGGCGTCTCTCGCCGTCGCCTTGTTGACGTGGCACGCTGGCAGCCTCCCCTGGGTTTCCGTCGCCCTGACGGTCTCCTGGGGTTTCTATGCGTTTTTCCGAAAAACGTTACCGATTGGCCCGACACAGGGGTTTCTGCTGGAGGTCCTGTTAATGACGCCCCCCGCACTTGCCTATATCGTCTATCTCATGAGCACGGGCCAGGCCCATTTTCTCGCGGGAACGCCGGTGGATACGTGGCTGCTCATAGCAAGCGGCGTGGTGACCGCAACGCCGCTCATTCTCTACGGCAACGGCGCCAAGCTGTTGAAGCTCTCGACAATCGGCATCATGCAATACATAGCGCCTTCGATCATCTTCATCATCGCAGTCTTCATCTTCAAGGAGCCCTTCGATACGGTGCGCCTCGCCGCCTTCATGATGATCTGGGCAGCGCTTCTGGTCTACACCGTGCCGGGGCTGGTCCGCAGCAGGGCCGCGTCCTAGACGCGGCAACCCACTGCGAGCAGCATCACAGGCGCGATATGACCGATGGGTCGCCTTCCGGGTTGTTTTGCGCCGTCGCCTGCTCGAGGATGGCAGGAACGACATCTTCAATCTTGTCGATGACCAGCGGGTTGAGCAGATGCGCCCGGTGAATGAAGCCCTGGTCGCGCATATGGCGGATCAGTTCAAGCATCGGGTCCCAAAAGCCGTTGATATTGGCAAACACCATCGGCTTGGCGTGACGACCAAGCTGCGCCCAGGTCATGATCTCGACTATCTCTTCCAGCGTACCGATGCCACCCGGCAGGGTAACGAAGGCATCGGAGCGTTCGAACATCATGTGCTTGCGCTCATGCATGTCCTTGGTGATGATGAGCTCGTTCAATTGTCCGAGAGAATGGCGTGTAGCCTCCATATCCACCAGAAATTCCGGTATGATACCCGTGACTTCGCCGCCATTTGACAAAACGCCGCTTGCGACAGCGCCCATGATGCCCTTCGTGCCGCCGCCATAGACAAGGCGGATGCCGTTTTCAGCAATGGATTTGCCGAGCGCGCGCCCGGCGTCCATATAGGCTGGGTCGCGTCCCGGCTGAGAACCGCAATAGACGCAGATGGATCGAATCGATGTATTTTCTTCAGTCATGAGCTGAGGGAACATCCGGGCGGCTATTCCGTCAAGAAAATTTGGGGAATGAAGCGCTGGATAGGCTGCTTTTCAAGGGCAGCCGCTTGTATGAGTGTTTTTTAAACGCTAGCTATCGCAACGTGAAGACAAGAAAGTTACCCGGAGAGTGATGATGAACAATAAAAGGGCCGGACTGCTGGCGCTTATCGTGCTTGGCGTCGCGACGCTTCTCATGGTCTTCTTCGTTCTCCCACGTATGTCTACCGATGACAAACCGATTGGTGATGCCATCAATCAGGCTGGCAACGACGTCAAGAACAGCGTGGAAATGGGTAGCGAGAAATCCGGCGACCTTCTGTCGGATGCGGCGAAGGAAACAACCAATATCGCCGAGAAGGTTGGACGTCTGGCAGAAGCCGCAACGCAATCCATCAAGGATATGACGGGCCGCTTTGCCGACAACAAGGTGCCGACCAACGAGGAATTCGCAGCTGCACGCGCGAAGGTCGAGGATTCCCTCAAGGAACTTGGAAATGTCGATATTCCAGAATCACTTGACGAGAACACTTCACGTCTGATCACAACGGCGCGGACCGCAGCCGAAAGAGCCATAGCCTTCCTGCGCGGCCTGCCTGCGGATGCGACAGCGGCTGCGGATCAGGTCCGTCGTCTTGCCGGTGTTTTTGCCGGCACGGACGATGGGGCACCACGGCCCGAAACGCCTGCGGCGCCCGCGCCTTCCGCAACGCCTGCTTCTACACCTGCAGCGGATCCTCAATTACCACGCTTCGACGTGTTGCGCGTCGAGCCGGATGGTTCGGCGGTCATCGCTGGCAAGGCTGCTCCGGGCTCCAAGCTTGAGATCGTCAACAACGGACAGGTCATCGCGCAGACGACCGTTGAAGGCAGTGGTGACTTTGCCGCGGTCCTCGACAATCCGCTTCCGCCCGGCGATCATGAAATCGTGCTGCGCGCCATCGGCAAGGACGGCGCGACGGTCCAATCAACCGAAACCGCGACCGTTTCCGTTCCAAAACAGAAAAGTGGCGAGCTTCTTGCCATGGTGACGACGCCTGGAAAAGCCAGCCGCGTCTTGACCATGCCGGAGACAGCCCCGCCTGCGCTCGGAGCCGCTGGTCAGAACGCCAGCGAGACACAGCCTGGCCAGACAGCAGTGCAGCCGGGCACATCCACCCCAGCCCCTGCAGCACAGGGTCAGGCTGGCTCTGCCACCGCATCCGGGGAAACCTCATCCATCCGCGTCATGGCCGTGGAATTCGAGGGAACGAAAATCTTCGTCGCCGGATCCGCCCCGGCTGGCACCAATGTGCGTGTCCTCGTGGACGATCAGCAGATCGGCAGTGCAAAGGCTGAAGCATCCGGCAGCTTCGTCATTGAGGGCGAAATCGAGTTGAGCGTTGGCGATCACATCGTCACGGCAGAGGCGCTTGATGCTGCGGGCAATGTTACCGTTCGCGTTCGCGTGCCCTTCATGCGTCCCGCAAGCGATCAGGCAACGGTCGCGATGCAGAAGACGCCAACACAGCCGTCGTCAACGACAGGTGCCGCCGCCGGTCTGCAGGACCCTGGCGTTGTCAGTGACCGCACCGCTTTCGAGGCATTGCGCGTTGATGTGAGCAAGGCGTTCGCCATTCTCTCCGGTCTCTACGCGGACGGCAAGTCGCCCGCGCTGGAAGAGGTTGCAGCCGCAAAGTCCGCCACATCGATTGCCCTGCGTTCGCTGTCGGAATTCCGTACAGCTGCCAATGCCGATCCGGCTTTCACGGCTTTCGTTACCGATATCGTCGCCAAGGCGCGTGCGCTGCTTGCCGTCATCGATGGTCTGCCGAACGATGTCGCGGCCATTGGCAAGCAGATTGCCAGCCTCTCCGACCGTTTCGCGGAGTTGAATGCGGCAATGCCTGAAGCTCCCAATGCTGCGTCTTCCACAACGCAGGCCCAACCACAGACCGGCCCGAAAACCTTCGAACAGGCACCTCTTGCCCACAGCGACAGCGCCGTCATCATCAGACGCGGCGACACTCTGTGGCAGATTTCCCGCCGCGTTTACGGTCAGGGTGTTCGATATACGACGATCTATCTTGCCAATCAGGATCAGATCGCAAACCCTGATCTGATCGAGCCCGGCCAGATCTTCGGCGTTCCTGAGAATGCCCTGCCCAATGCCGAAGAGCTGCACCGCAAGCGCCTGATGGGTCGGTGATCTCCCTGCGGCATTGCATTGCCCGAAAGACAGCTATATCTAATTTGAGACGGCGGCTTCAAGGAAGCCGCCGTGTTGCTGTCTGCATTCCGGCAGACGCCCTCCGGAGCAGAGCATGACGGACAAGAAGAAAACGATTTCAGCGGATTCGGGCAATCCGTTGCAGACGATCATAAATCTTTGGCCCTATATGTGGCCCGAAGGCAGGCCAGACCTCAAGATGCGGGTCGTCTGGGCCACGTTCTTTCTTATCCTTGCCAAGTTCGTTCTCATATCCGTTCCCTACTTCTTCAAATGGGCAACGGATGCACTGAACGGCAAGCTCGATATGGCGGGTCTCGTCCCCGTCTTCCTGTTGGGTGCAGTCGCACTTGTCGTGGCTTATAATCTGACGCGCCTTTTGCAGGTCGCTCTCAACCAGCTGCGGGATTCGCTCTTTGCCTCCGTTGGCCAGCACGCGGTCCGCCAGCTTGCCTTCAAGACCTTCGTGCACATGCACCGCCTCTCCCTGCGCTTTCATCTGGAACGCAAGACCGGCGGCCTGTCGCGCGTCATCGAGCGCGGCACCAAGGGTATCGAAACCATCGTCCGGTTCACGATCCTCAACACCGCACCAACTTTCATCGAGTTTCTGCTGACCGTCATCGTCTTCTGGATGACCTACGGTTTCATCTATGTGGCGGTCACCGTCATCACCGTCTGGGCCTATATCTGGTTCACGGTAAAGGCCAGCAACTGGCGCATTTCCATCCGCAGATCGATGAATGACAGCGACACGGACGCCAATACCAAGGCGATCGACTCGCTGCTGAATTTTGAGACGGTCAAATACTTCGGAAACGAAGACATGGAAGCGCGCCGCTTCGATGCTTCCATGGCGAAATATGAGAAGTCGGCAACCGCCATCTGGACGTCGCTCGGCTGGCTCAACTTCGGCCAGGGCGTCATTTTCGGCATCGGCTCCACCGTCATGATGGTGCTGTCTGCCTTGGCAGTGCAGCGCGGCGAACAGACCATCGGTGATTTCGTTTTCATCAACGCCTTGCTGCTGCAGCTCTCGGTGCCGCTGAATTTCATCGGCTTCGTTTATCGTGAAATCCGCCAGGGACTGACTGACATCGAGGAGATGTTCGACCTTCTGGAAGTCGAGGCAGAGGTGGTGGATGCACCGAACGCGAAGGAACTTCAGATCGGCGCGGGTACCGTCAGTTTCCGCGACGTGCGATTTGCCTATGATCCCGACCGTCCGATCCTCAAGGGCATCTCCTTCGATGTGCCCGCCGGAAAGACAATCGCAATCGTGGGACCATCCGGCGCGGGCAAGTCCACCCTGTCGCGATTGCTCTATCGCTTCTACGACATTCAAGACGGCTCGATCACCATCGATGGGCAGGATATCCGCGATGTAACGCAGAAAAGCCTGCGTTCGGTTATCGGCATGGTGCCGCAGGACACGGTCCTGTTCAACGATACGCTCGCCTACAACGTCCGCTATGGACGGCCGGATGCGTCGCAGGACGAAATCATGGCAGCAGCCAGTGCCGCCCAGATCAGCGGCTTCATCAGCAAGCTGCCGCAGGGATATCAGACCATGGTTGGAGAGCGTGGGTTGAAGCTTTCCGGCGGTGAAAAACAGCGCGTCGCCATTGCCCGCACGATATTGAAGGCACCACCTATCCTCATCCTTGATGAGGCGACCTCGGCGCTCGACACTCACACCGAACAGGAAATTCAAAGCGCGCTGGATATCGTCTCCAAGAACCGCACGACGCTGGTCATCGCCCACCGCCTCTCCACCGTCATCGGCGCAGATGAGATCATCGTTCTCAAGGACGGCACGATTGCCGAACGTGGCACCCATGCGTCACTCATCGAGATGGGCGGGCTCTATGCCTCCATGTGGAGCCGCCAGCGCGAAGCCATACAGGCAGAAGAACGCCTGCGCGAAGTCAGGGAACAGGACGACCTGGGTGTCGTGGACCGGGGAGAACCCGCGCATTGATGCGTATAAACGCTGGCGTTCAAGCCTAACAGATTGCTCGCCAAGCGTTTTGCCTGTAGTCACCTATTCGTGTGTTGTCGCGTCTGGGCGTGAATATCGTCGCGGAATGACTATATGCAGAATGGCTTTGGTGCCGGAGTGGGCATTGCAGAGCCAGGCATTGCAAAAGTCCGGGCGCGAGGTTGACATAGCAGCATAGCGCCACGACCCGGCCAGGCTGACCAAAGATAAATTCGGAGAAGAAAGATCAATGAACCTGTTCGACACCATTCGTAACACCATCGTGCCGGTCCACAAGGAAGGTTACGTCTTCGTCGCCGCCTTTTTCGTCGCGTCGCTGGTGCTTGGCTGGATAGCCGAACCGCTCTTCTGGATCGGTCTGGTTCTGACTGCCTGGTGCGCCTATTTCTTCCGTGATCCGGAGCGGGTCACGCCGCAGGATGATACGCTCATCATCAGCCCTGCCGATGGAACCGTGTCAGCGATCCAGACCGTTGTTCCGCCGCTTGAGCTGGAACTCGGCAAGGAGCCGATGGTTCGCGTTTCCGTTTTCATGAATGTCTTCAATTGCCACGTCAACCGCTCGCCTGTGCGCGGCCGCATCATCAATGTCGCCTATCGTCCGGGCCTGTTCCTCAACGCGGAGGTCGACAAGGCTTCGGAAGACAATGAGCGCAATGGCCTCGTCATCGAGACCGCGCATGGCAAGGTCGGCGTTGTGCAGATTGCCGGTATGGTCGCGCGCCGCATCGTCTGCTGGGTCAAGCCGAACGAGCCTGTCGATGCTGGCGAACGCTTCGGTCTGATCCGTTTCGGTTCTCGTTTGGACATCTTCCTGCCTGAAGGCTTCCAGACACGCGTGTCCGTCGGCCAGACAGCCATTGCCGGTGAAACCGTTCTGGCGGAATTCGGCTCTGCCAAGGGTCCGGTCATCAGCCGACGCGGCTAAGCCTGAGCAGGAGCAACGCCATGGAAACGACGACGCCCGAGCCCGGCAGCAACATCAAGCCAGAGATGACCAATGACAGTGGCCGTGGGCCGCGCTTGCGGGAAATACCGCTGCGTCTTGTCATTCCAAATCTCGTTACCGTGCTTGCCATCTGCGCAGGCCTGAGCGGCGTTCGCCTCGCCTTCGAGGGCCGCTTCGAACTTGCGGTCGGCATGGTCCTGCTCGCCGCGTTCCTCGACGGTGTCGATGGCCGCCTGGCGCGCATGATGAAGGCGACGTCGAAGTTCGGCGCCCAGATGGACTCGCTGGCCGATATCGTCAACTTTGGCGTTGCACCCGCTCTTGTCGTCTATGCCTACCTTCTCGATCACGCCCGCTCGTTGGGCTGGATCGCCGCTCTTATCTATGTCATCGCCGCCGGGCTGCGGCTCGCACGCTTCAACGTCATGATTGAGCGTGAAGTTAAGGCGCCCTGGCAGAACGAATTCTTCGTGGGCGTTCCAGCACCCATGGGAGCCATGCTGGTTCTGTTGCCGGTCTATCTCGGCTTCATGGGCATAGAGCCCGGCAAGACCTTCGCCTATATCGGCAGCGCTTACACGGTGCTTATCGGCTATTTCCTGATCAGCCGACTGCCGGTGTGGTCTGGCAAATCCGAAAGCCGCATTCGCCGCGATCTGGTCCTTCCCGCCATTCTCATCGTCGTTCTCTACGTTGCGCTGTTGATGAGTTTCACCTGGGAAGTGCTTGTCGTTACCGTCCTTGCCTATCTCGCCTTCCTGCCCTTCAGCGCCCGGATCTGGCACAAGCGATATGGCACGCTGACGATCGAGGAAGATATCCACGGTGACCATCACGACGGTAGCGCCATGGATCGCGGTCTTTAGTCCATTCGCCCGGACACGAAATGTCGCAGCCTGCAAATTTCAATTGATTGAATTTGCCTCGAATTCGTCATGATTTCTTTTGAAAGAGGTTTCCGGGAAGACCGCCAATCGGCGGCTTTACAGGGGAATTCAGGAGATTGAAAATGAGCGAAACGACGAAGCAGGACGTTCCGGCGAAACCGGACCTCAACAGCCATTACAGGCCGCTTGGCCTGAAGGCTGTAGCCGCTGCCGCTTTGATGCTGACACGCAAATCCAAAGAGCCGAAAGCAGCCTGAGACGGCGGTAAATCGGCACAGTCGCCCATTTGGCGCAGATTTTTGACGAATTAGGAAACTGGCACCTCTGGGTGCCATTTTTTATAGGCGTGGTTTAGTAGCTGGATTTGCGCCCAGCGCCATGCAAAGATACGGCTATTCTTGGAGCCGGCGAAAACACAAAATATAAAACAATATCGTTTATCGTTCTTTTTTCGGAAAATTGTTTCTCTACCGTTTGCTACTATCCAGCTTGGCCAACTTTCAGACGAACGAAGACAATGACACCGTAATTCGTTTTCAAAGGTTGCGACCAACTCATGCGGGATAAAATTCTTCTCATCGAAGATTCAGTTGCTCTTTCCATTCTGCTGAAGACGCGGCTCGCGGACGAGACTAACGCCGAGATTTTCCATTGCGAAACGATGTCGCAAACCGCTGATCTCCTCAAGCGACATAAGTTTACGCTTGCGTTGACCGGTCTGACAGTACCCGACGCACCAAACGGCGAAATCCTCAATCTGCTGGAAAAGCGCAAAGTCCCGACGATTGTCTTTACGGCGACTGTGGACGAGCAGGCACGGCAGCACTATGCCGAAAAGAAGATCATCGACTATATCGTCAAGGACGGACGTCGCACGGTCGATACGGTGGTCAAGACGGTCGACCGTATCTTGGCCAACAGACAATTTTCCATTCTCATCGTTGATGACGCGAAAGCGGCACGGTCCAGCCTCAAGGAAATTTTGACACGGCAGAATTTCACCGTGCAGGAGGCCTATTCGGGCGCACAGGCCCTTGATATCCTGGCCAGCAATCCCTCGATACAACTCGTCATCACCGATTACTACATGCCGGATATGGATGGCTACGAGTTGACGCGCCTCATCCGCGCTGGACGCTCCTCCGAAGAACTTCGCATTATCGGCGTTTCGTCATCCACCGATAGAATGCTCTCGGCGCATTTTCTGAAAGCCGGTGCGTCGGATTTCATCTACCGGCCCTTTGTGCCGGAAGAGCTACAATGTCGTATCGATAACAATGTCGAAACGTTGAAACAGTTGATGCGTCTGCGTGAGCTTGCTGAAAAGGATCACCTCAGCGGCCTGCCGAACAGACGTTCCTTTTTCGACCATGCAACCGGTCTGCTGGAAAACCTGAAGGTAACCGGTGCACGTGGGGCAGTCGCCATTGTGGACATCGACCACTTCAAGCAGATCAACGATACATTTGGTCATAGCGCAGGTGACAAGGCGCTGAAAATGCTTGCCAACCTGCTCTCGGACTTCTGTAGCAAAGGCGAACACCTCGCCGCACGCATTGGCGGTGAAGAATTCGCGATTTTCCTCAAAGGCTTGGACGGCCAGCAGGCCCACGCATTCTGCGAAAGCCTTCGTCAGGAAGTCGCGGCGAATGCGGAAAGCCTCGTCGGTTCCGAGATACCTTTGACGATTTCCGTCGGCGTCGTGGAGGTGGAAAAGGGCGGATCTCTTGATCAGCAGCTGACGGCCGCCGACCAATTGCTTTACATTGCAAAAGCCAATGGTCGTAACTGCATCTATTCCGATGTCATGGCGCGCCGAGAGCTGTCCAGGCTTGACCAGATGTCATGAGGCAAGGGCTCTAGAACAGCGACATTTGCGCGTCGTCTTTCGGCGCCTTTTTCGGGGCTGTGGGCAGGCTTTCCGCAACCGGCTCAAGCAGATCCGCGCCGGTGTTGCTAACCTTGTTGACCTTATCAGACACCGGAATCATCTCAAACAAATCCTCATCCGCCGCCCGCATCAGCTCCGCAACATCGCGCGGTTCCTGGGTCTTGCAGTCCAGCCAGCGGGTGAAATCTTCCGGAGAGACAACAACCGGCATCCGGTCATGAATCTGTCCAATCGTCCGGTTTGCGGCCGTAGTCAAAATGGCGCCAGTGTCCACTTCAGAACCGTCAGCCGATGACCAGGTTTCCATCAGGCCGGCAAAGGCAATCACGCCGCCGCGCTTGGGCTTTATGAAATAGGCCTGCGATCTCCCGCCCTCCTCTTTCGATGGTCTGCGCCATTCATAAAAGCCCGTAACCGGAATAAGAATTCGCCGGTGCCGCATGGCCGCCCGAAAAGAGGCTTTGCCGATTGCTGTTTCGGCACGCGCATTGATCAGCAAAGGAAACTCCTTCGGATCCTTTACCCAGCCCGGTAGGAAGCCCCAGCGCACAAGCAATGCTTGCCGGTTGGGCAGGTTGCTTCCCGGCTCGGAGTGACCACCTTCCACGACGACGAGAATGGGCTGTGTCGGCGCAATATTGAACCTTGCCGGAAAATCCTCCAGCTCGCTGAGGTTCATATAGTCCGCGACTTCTCCCGGCGCGGCATCCAGCACGAAACGTCCACACATGACTTTAAGCTCTCATCCTCTTGGAGCGAACAATATGAGCGAAGCACCCGCAAGGCAAATCGCCCCACCGGCCATATCGAATCTGTCCGGAAGCTGTCCCTCGACGGCCCACAGCCAGAGCAGTGAGGCGACGATGTAAATTCCCCCATAGGCGGCATAGGCACGCCCGGCAGTATCAGCCGGAACCAGTGCAAGAAGCCATGCAAACACAACCAGCGACGCCACGCCGGGAACAAGCCAGCCGATGGACTTTTCCATGCGCAGCCAGGCCCAGAAGGCAAAGCAGCCTGCAATTTCGGCCAGCGCTGCGGCGGCATAGATGAGATAGAGTTTCATGCGATGTTCCCGCCGGTGACCGGCCTGCGCGCGGACTGATCAAAATCGAAGATCCTCATATAGCTGATGCAGTTAGCCTTGCCTCAAGAATTTCCTGCAACGTGAAGCTGTTGCCACGTTTCCTGCAAGGTTCAGGTCATAATGATCATCGATATCGCACAAGGATACCGTATGCCCCTGCCCCAAGCTGCCTCTTCCGCAATCGTTCGACGCGCCGATCGCGTGCTCCTCGTGCGCCGCATCAATCCTCCCTCGCAAGACATGTTCGCCTTTCCGGGAGGTCGCGGTGAGCCGGGTGAAAGCCCGGACGAAACTGCCCTGCGTGAACTGGAAGAGGAAACCGGCATCGTCGCCCGTCATCCACAGCTTTTCGCGACCTATGATCTGCCCGGCTATGACGCTGACGGACATTTGACCAGCCATTTCTTTCTCTCGGTATACACTGTGGAAGCCGACAGCAACGCAATCGTGGTGGCAGCAGACGATGCGGCAGAAGCCGGGTGGTACACGCTGGATGAAATCCGAAGCCTGCCTGCGCCGGAAAGCGTTGTCGAGTGTGCAGAACGTCTGCTGGGGCAGTTGCAATGCTGAGAAGAATCGCGGCTATCTCCGGGCGGATGAGTAAACCGTCATGCCGGGTAATGCGTAAATTGATGAAAAGACGGATGGAATGGATGCTTGCAATCGCTGTGGCAACGGGAACGCCGTTGACCGTGGCCAATGCTGCGCAGCACACTCCACCGCCGCCGCCAGCCGCTGCCCAGCAGGAAAACAAGCCAGCAGCACCCTATGACAACCAGATGGCGCGACTGTCTGAGATACTGGGGGCCGTGCAATATCTGCGCACGCTTTGTCCGGCGACAGGCTCGGAGGAATGGCGCAAGTCGATGAGCGACCTTCTGGCGGCAGACACCGCCAATGAGCCCAATCGGCGGCAGCGAATGACTGCCGCATTCAACCGTGGCTATCGCAGTTTTGCGGCCGTTCACACGGCCTGCACGCCTGCCGCAATCGCTGCAGAAGAGAAATACCGTATCGAAGGGGCAACACTGGCGCAGGAAATTGCGTCAAGGTTCGGAAATTAGTGGTTTATTAACCTCTTTTGGCTGCGGGCCGTGCCGTTTTGAGAAAAGACTGTTAGAGTTGTTAACAGGGTGGTAACGAGTTGCCCGCCTTGTCGAGGATGAAAGATGCAAACAAGCCGTAACGAAATCCACGATATGATCGCGCATGAAAAGATGCAGGTCGCTCTGGAACATCAAAACGAAGCATGGGCCGACGGTATGGCCGATGGGATCGAGCCGGAGATCATCGCTGACGCCGCTATCGCTCTTGCCATGCGCGAAACCATCCGTATGCACGGTGAAGCGGGCGCTGAAGCCATGCTGGAATCTCTGCGCCAGCGCATGCTTGAGGGCGAATTCTCCCCTCACCGCATTATTCAGTAAGCTGGAGTTTTATATCATGTATCGCTCTCGCAAGGGGTTTTTGCGGTCGACAGCCGCTGTTTCCTTGATGCTCTCGTTGTCCGTCTTCGCCGTCAGCGTTCCAGGCTCTGCTTTCGCCCTGTCGGAATTGCGGCCAGCGCAGGATCCCGCCAGTAGCGAAGGTGAAAAACCTGCTGAAAACAAGCAGCCCGTAGAGCCGGACGCAGTCGAAGGTGATTCGGACGGCATTCCGCTCCCCGATCCCCTGGTAAATCGCTCCGGCGCGCAGAAGGCCGAACAGCCCCAGAACGATACACCGCAGATTTCGGCACAGATCGAGCACGATATCAGCAAGGCACCTGAGCCGGTTCGTCGCCTGCGCCAGCTGATCATCGATGCAGCCTCTACCGGCGACATTGAAAAATTGCGCCCGCTCGTCAATCCCGGCCCGAACCAGGCAAGGGTGGATGGTGATGCGGAAGATCCCGTCGCTGCTCTCAAGAGCTTCTCCGGCGATCCGGATGGGCTGGAAGTCCTCGCCATCATCATTGATCTGCTGTCGACCGGCTATGCGCATGTGGACGCTGGCACGCCTGACGAAATGTATGTCTTCCCCTATTTTGCCGGAAAGCCGCTCAACACCCTCACTCAGCCTGAAAAGGTGGAGTTGCTGCGGATCATCACCGCGGGCGATCTCGCGGATATGCAGGAATACGGGAATTACAGTTTCTACCGGATCGGCATCTCGCCTGACGGCCAGTGGAAGTTCTTCACGGCGGGGGATTGAGGTCCGCACCTTCGTGCAATGCGCCTCACTCCTGCTGCTCCCACACCTTTCTAATGGACATCAGGCCAAGAGAAGGGTTTCAATTGCATTGAAAACGCTCTAGCTCTTCGGGAAAGAACGAACCCCGAGTGGTAACGCCCATGTCTTCCACCTTTCTGATCGACCGGAGCTTGATCCGGGTTTCCGGCACCGGTGCCACGGATTTCCTGCAGAACCTCATTACGCCCGATCTCGATTCGCTGCCCGCTGGCGAAGCGCGCGCTGGCGCACTGCTGACGCCGCAGGGAAAGATCATGTTCGAATTCCTGATCTGGCGCAGCGAAGACGGATACGTGCTAGAAACAGGTAGTGATCAACAGGACCAGTTGCTACGCCGTCTGACCATGTACAAGCTGCGTGCGCCCGTCCAACTCACCGCAGACGAACAACCGGGCGTCAGCGTCTATTGGGACGAGACGGCACCGGCAGGCGCCGTCAAGGATAGCCGTTTCTCGGAGGCCGGTGTCGATCTCTACCGCATGCCTGGCACTTCCAGCGCGCAAGACGCATCTTCATATCACCAGCTTCGCGTGGCACATGGCATCGTCGTCGCTGGTCTCGACTACCAGCTTCAGGATGCCTTCCCGCATGATGTCCTGATGGACGTGAATGAAGGCGTCTCCTTCAGGAAGGGCTGTTTCGTCGGGCAGGAAGTCGTGTCGAGGATGAAGCATCGCGGCACGGCCCGCCGCCGTGTCGTAACGGTAACTGC
Organism: Hyphomicrobiales bacterium; assembly: GCA_900468285.1. Classification (GTDB taxonomy): domain Bacteria; phylum Pseudomonadota; class Alphaproteobacteria; order Rhizobiales; family Rhizobiaceae; genus Agrobacterium. The sequence continues at coordinate 295,072 of UBTF01000012.1, forward strand.
AGATACGGACCTCCCGGACACCGGCACGGAAATCCTCGCCGCCGGCAAACCTCTCGGCGTCCTCGGCACCGTCTGCGGAAAACAGGGACTAGCCATCATCCGTACGGATCGCGCCGCCGATGCGATGGCATCGGGTGCCGATATCACCGCAGGCTCCGCCACGGTTACGGTCGCCCTGCCCGCCTGGAGCGGGTTGAGCTTCCCTGCTGCCGACCCGGCAGTCTCTTCGGAAGACTGAACGTGGCAGCGTCGAAAACGCCACGCGCGTGGCAGCGAATGCTTTCGGGCAGGCGGCTCGATCTTCTGGACCCCTCGCCGCTTGACGTGGAACTGGCCGATATCGCCCATGGCCTTGCCAGAGTGGCGCGCTGGAACGGGCAGACGCAGGGTGACCATGCGTTTTCCGTCGCGCAACACAGCCTCATCGTGGAAACCATTTTCTCCAGATTGAACCCTGCGGCGACCGCGGACGAACTTTTGATGGCCTTGTTGCATGACGCGCCGGAATATGTAATCGGCGACATGATATCGCCCTTCAAATCCGTTGTCGGCGGCGGTTACAAGAGTGTCGAAAAGCGGCTGGAAGCGGCAATCCACCTGCGCTTCGGTCTTGCCCCGCATCCCGGACGCGAACTCAAGGACCGCATCAAGAAGGCGGATACTGTCGCAGCCTTTTTTGAGGCAACCGAGTTGGCGGGTTTCTCACTCAGCGAAGCGCAGAAATTCTTCGGCCTGCCACGCGGCATCACCAGAGACATGATCGAGATATCGCCCGTGCCTGCGATCGATGCTCAAGGTCGATTTATAGCACGCTTCGAAGCGATCGAGCAGCTTCGGAAGGATTTGAGATGAGCCAGATTGTCGTTTGCCCCCTGTCGCGCATCGGGGAAACGGCCGTGCGCCACAAGTCGCGGGAAATGGTAACCCTGATTGCGAAGGAGCAGAGCTTCCACCGCCCTGCCGTGATTTCTGCAGAGCGCCATCTGACCCTTCAGATGAATGACATTACCTTCAAGGGCACCGACAAGCTGATTGCACCGGATGATCTGCACGTGCAGCAACTGATCGATTTTGCCCATGGGTGGGACCAGTCGGCCCCATTGCTGATTCATTGCTGGATGGGCGTTTCGCGCTCCCCCGCCGCTGCGCTTATCGTCGCTCTGGCGGTTCGTCCGGAACAGGATGACGCGGCGCTTGCCGCGCGGCTGCGCATCGTTTCGCCCTATGCTACGCCCAATTCCCGCATCATCGAAATCGGAGATCGGCTGCTTGGCCGGGGCGGTGCGCTGATTGCAGCCATCAAATCAATCGGACGCGGCGCGGATACGGATGGCAATGTGCCGTTCGTTCTGCCCCTCTATGAGCAGGTGGCTCAGGAGTGAGGCGAAAACCGGAAGCACGATCCGCTCCCGGCTCTCCATGGATGAGGTCGCCGCATCATTGCGGCAGCGCCATGTCAGACGGTGATCGACTGCGCGGTGGTGTCCTCTTCATCGCCTACGAACTGATATTCCTTGGCTATCTGTTCCAGGCGCGCGATAAAACCATCCATTGAGCCATCGACAACACTGCTGTCACCGCTCTCTGCAGTTTCCGCTGAAGAAGACATCGCATGTTGCAGTGGACCTACGCCTTCCATGCCCCTGCCCGCCTTCATTTCTTCCGGGCTGACGGAACCGTCAGCATCGCTGTCCAGGCTGCTGAACAGGCTTGTCGCCATGTCTTCGGCCAGGTCGTCAGGGCGCCTGGCCAGAAATTCTGCCTGGGAAACGACGCCGTCACCGTTGGTATCGAGGGATGATGTCGTGGTCGAATCGTCCTCCTCGCCGCCAGCGGAATGCGGACCACGCGGCCGGGTTTCCATGGCAGACATCTCTGCCGCGCTGACGACACCATCGCCATCGCTATCCAGCTGCGTGAACAGGTTGGTCGACATCTCCTCGGTCACATCATCAGGCCGAGCTGTCGAGAATTCGGATTGCGAAAGCGTGCCGCTTCCATCCGTATCAAGACTGGAGAAATAGTCGGCTTGTGATTGTTCGCTGGTGCTGCTCGACGTCTCGTCGGACTCGGAGGTCGGCGAGAAGTTGAGCAGCATTGTCATCAGCGTGGAAAGGAACTGGTTGATCGCGCTGCTGCTGTCTGCGCTTTCAGAACTCATATTAGAGCCTGAAGACGAGCCGCCAGTTGAGGCAGTGCTGTTTCCTTCGTGATTGACAGTGCTATCGGAGGTCTGGGCGAGAGCGTTGGGGCTGCGATAATATTGATTATTAGAAATTGATGAAATGGTCGTCATTCACCGTCTCCCTGTCGGAGCATATTGTCTTGGACTGTTTAGGGAAACATGTTCGCGCCACGCGATAAAGGCGAACCAGACAATAATTACTTGAATTGCAGTGAAAATAAAAACGAATTGTTAACCATTTATTTCTGGTCGACATTTCACAAATCTAAAAAACCGCTTCGTTATTTAACCGGTTCTGACGGTCTCCGATCGTCGTTTTTTCTCTACGGATGGAGCAAAACCGGCATCGCGCCGTTACCGTTTCTCACGCAACATAAAGAGGTTAGGATATATGGATCAACAGGCTACGGATATCATCGTCGCGTCGCAGGCGGCACTTCGTCAGGCAAGTGCGCTGATGGTTCAATATTCCTTCTCCATTGTCGGAGCCCTCATTCTGCTCATCATCGGCTGGGTTGCCGCAACGCTGTTACAGCGTTGGTCTTATGAGGGTCTGTCACGCATTCGCGGATTTGATGAAACGCTGGCGCGTTTCTTCTCGGGCATCGTGCGCTACGTTGTGCTCATTCTCGTGCTCGTCATGGTGCTTGGCCAGTTTGGCGTACAGACGGCTTCGATCCTTGCGGCGCTGGGTGCCGCCGGTCTGGCGGTAGGTCTGGCGCTTCAAGGCACGCTGCAGAACATTGCTGCCGGCATCATGCTGCTCGTCCTTCGCCCATTCCGCGTTGGCGAATATATCGAAACCAGCGCGGTCACCGGTACTGTCGTTGAAATCGGACTGTTTGCGACGGAGTTGAAGACCAGTGACGGGCTTTATCGCCTGGCTCCCAATTCGACGCTTTGGAACGTGCCGATTACCAATTTCAGCCGTTTCCCGTCACGCCGCCATGAGCTTACCGTTACCGTTCCGAAGGGCGAAAGCATCGCTGACACGCAGGAAATGCTGATGAACATCGTCCGCTCCGACAGCCGTGTTCTGCTTGATCCCGCACCGACAACATTTGTCGATTCCGCCAGCAACGACAGCGCAACCGTGAAACTGCGGTACTGGGCCAAAAGCGATAACTGGTTTGCGACGACACGCGATGTGACAAAGGCGCTGAAGTCGGCGTTCGACGAACGCGCGGTGAATGTCGGAGATCAGTCCGCACAGTAAAAGCGTGACGCAGGCAGGTCGTCCGAACGACCTGCCTGCCCGACTTACTGACCCATGGTGGACCGGTGTGCCCAGCCTGTCATGCGTCGTTCAACCCACGCCATGATGGCGTACATGACGATGCCCTCGACGGCGAGCATCAACAGCCCTGCGAAAACAAGCGGCACATTGAACTGGCTCTGGGCCGAGCTCATCATGTTGCCAAGCCCGTAATTGGAAGCGACGGTTTCGGAGACGACGGACCCGACAAAGGCAAGTGTGATGGCAATCTTCAGCGAGCCGAAGAAATAGGGCATGGATCTGGGTATGCCCACTTTCAGCATAATGTCCATCTTCCTTGCGCCCAATGCCCGCAAAACATCCTCTGTTTCAGGCTCGATGGTGGCAAGACCGGTCGCCACATTGACGACGATCGGGAAGAAGGAAATGAGGAAGGCCGTCAGCACCGCAGGCACGGTTCCGATGCCGAACCAGATCACAAGAATGGGGACTAGCGCCACTTTAGGGATGGCATTAAAGCCGATCATGAGCGGATAAAGACCAGCATAGATGGTTTTGGACCAGCCAATGAACAGACCGATTGCCAGCCCTGCTGCCACAGCAAGCGCAAATCCAAGCGTGGTCGTATAAAGCGTCTGCAGCGAGTTTTTCCAGATCGGCGACCAGTATTGCACGATGGCCTGCGCGACCCGCATGGGCGACGGCAGAACGGTCTGCGGCATCTTCAGCGCGTGGACCAGCAGTTCCCACACAAGAATTAGCGCAAGCGTATAGAGCCACGGCGCCGCCTTGACCCAGTTGATACGGGCAACCAGTGGCTTGGGCGGTACCGCAGCCACCGGGCTTTCGATGGCCGAACTCATGCAGCAACCCTCGCCTTGGCGATTTCGCCGTGCAACTGCTGCACCATCTCGTTGAAGCCTTTCTCATACATTAGATCCAGCTGGCGCGGTCTGGCGAAAGGAACCTTGTGTTCCGCAAGTATTCGCCCCGGTCTTGCGCTCATGACGAAGACCTTGTCGGCCAGAAATGTCGCCTCGCGCAGATCATGCGTCACGAGCACGATGGTCACGCGCTTGGCAGCATGCAGGTCGCGGATGACGCACCACAGCTCTTCGCGCGTAAAGGCATCCAGCGCGCCGAATGGTTCGTCCAGCATCAGCAATTCGGGCTCATGGATGAGCGCGCGGCAGAGATTTGCCCGCTGCTGCATTCCGCCAGACAGCTGCCATGGGAATTTCGAGCCGAAGCCTTTCAGCCCCACGATTTCCAGCAGGCGCTCGGCCTTGGCGATATATTCTGCCTTATTGGCCTTCAGCCTGTGCCTGTGTCTTTCCACGATCTCCAGCGGCAGCAGGATATTCTCCAGCGTTGTGCGCCATGGCAGCATGGTGGGGTTTTGAAACGCCATTCCAACGATGGATACCGGCTCCGTTACCTGCTTACCTGCGACGATGACATTGCCGGTCTGGGGGATATGAAGGCCGGTAACGAGCTTCATCAAGGTCGATTTTCCGCAGCCCGATGGTCCGACGACAGCGGCAAACTGGCCCTTCTTGATCTTGAGATCGAGACCTGAAACGGCAAGCGTACCGGCTGTGCCGCCATAGCGCATATCAACGCCATCGATTTCAACCAGATGAGCCATTCCTGTTCCTGTTTTTGAATTTCGCTTTGAAGCTCGCGGTCTTCATACGACAACGGCAGTTGCCGTCGCAGGGCGAGCGTCAGGGCAGCAACCGCTCATCCTTCGGTGGCAGGAAGCTCGCATCGAACACCTGTTCGGCCTTCGCATTTCCCTTGAGGCCAAGCGAGACCTTGAGCGTTTCGAGCGATGCCGCAAGGCGCGCGGGATCTACGCCACCCATGCCGTTCTCGACCACATAGGGTGTCTTGATGTTCATGGCATTGGCCATGGTCAGCCGCTGCAATTCAATGTCGCTGTTGAGCGTTTCATTCCGCTTCAAAACGGCCGCGACGCCTTCCTCGGGGTTCTTGACCGCATCGGCGAAACCCTTGGCGAGAGCCTTGAGGAATCCTTTGACCGCAGCGGGATTTTCCGAAGCAAAATCAGTGTTTACCATCACGGCATTGCCATAGAGATTCAAGCCATGCTCGGCCATGAGGATGGTTGCGATGTCGTCATCGGCAATGCCTTGGGCTTTCAGATTGAGAATGACCGAAAAGGCAAAACCGAAGACGGCGTCGACATCACCCTTTGCGAGCATCGGCTCACGCACGGGAAAGCCGATGGATTCGATCTTGATCTTGCTGTCATCGATCTTCGCGACCTGCTTGAAGGCTTTCCATTGCGCAAAGGCACCATCTGGCGGCGGTGCGCCCAGCGTCTTGCCCTCCAGCGATTTGGGGTCACCGGTCACACCCAGCGACTTGCGGCCAACAACCGCAAATGTCGGGCGCTCATAGACCATGTAGACGGCTTTGACCTTCTGGGACGGGTCTTCGTCCAGAAACTTGATGAGCGAATTGATGTCACCGAAGCCCATTTGATAGGCCCCGGTCGCCACGCGCGGAATGGCTTCCACCGAGCCATTGCCGCTGTCGATCGTCACATCAAGACCTTCTGCCTTGAAGTAGCCCTTGTCGAGCGCGAGCAGAAAGCCGGCGGCAGGACCTTCGAATTTCCAATCGAGCGTGAATTTGACGGCGGTTTGCGCGAAGGCTGGAACGGGCAGCGCTGCAATAGTTGCAGACAAACCTATAGCGGCCAAAGCCGCTGTCTTTGAAAACAGCCTTCGCGTCAACATTCTGAAATTTCCCTCTGGAGGTTTTTTATTGTGTTGGCGACCATACAAACCAATTTAAAACGGCATGGCAAGCAAAAACAGCATATTTTTTACACAAAAATTATTCTGATTAAATATTGTGCTTTTAGCATTTTCAGTAGCTGCGTTAAGCGCGTTTTGCAGGCATTCATGAGCCTCGTCACAAGATTGTTCACAAAACGAACACATCGTTCTCTAATGGCGGGATTGCTAAAAAAGCAGATGCGGCAAACATAGGGCCTCAAGCGAAGACCTTTTGGAGGCACCCATGACATCCGCCCTCGGCATCCACCACATCACCATGATCACCCGCAAGGTTCAGGCGAATGTCGATTTTTACGTTGGCTTTCTGGGGCTGCGGCTGGTCAAGCGGTCAGCCGGGTTCGAAGATGCCATGCAGCTCCACCTTTTCTACGGCGATCACGCGGCGACACCGGGCTCCCTCATGACCTTCCTTGTCTGGGAAGACGGTGGCCAGGGCCGCGTGGGCTATGGGCAAACACTCGAAGTGTCGCTTGCCATAGACCCCGGAAGCATCGGCTTCTGGCTGACGCGCGCGCTCTCTGCCGGTATTCGCACCGAAGGCCCGATGGAGGAATTCGGCGAACCGGTCATTCGCTTGAAGGACCCTGACGGCATCATCCTCAAACTTGTCGGAACTCATGCTTTTCCGCATGCAACGCCGCATGTGGCCCCCGGCATCCCTCTCGAACACGCCATTCGCCGCATTCGCGGCGCAACGATGCTGAGTGAAGTACCGGAGGAAACGGAAAGCTTTCTGCAGCGCTATTTCGGCTATGAGCGGCTTGGTCACAACGGATCGATCCGGCGACTGGGATCAGCGTCCGGCGACATTGTGGATGTACGCGATGCCGCAGGTTTCTGGTCGAGCGCGCCCGGCACCGGCACGGTGGATCACATCGCCTTTCGCGCCAGAGACATGGATGACCTGAACGAGACGCTCAAGGAGCTCAAGTCCCTGAACTCCTCCACCACAAACGCACATGACAGGAAATACTTCTCTTCCCTCTATGTTCGCGAACCCGGCAACGTGCTGATCGAGATGGCGACGGATGCGCCGGGCATGGCCCTGGATGAGCCGGCAGAAACCTTGGGAGAGCAACTCTTCATACCGCCGCTTTTCATGCGAGATGAGGAGGACGTGCGCGTGGCTCTGCCGCAATTCTCCATGCCGGGGGAAGAGCGGGTCATCTACCGCGACCTTCCTTTCGTGCATCGGTTCTACACGCCGAAGGATGCGGATGGCAGCACGATCCTTCTCCTGCATGGATCAGGCGGCAGCGAAACCAGCCTCATGTCTCTCGCACACCGTGCCAACCCGCGCGCAACCTTGCTTGGCGTGCGTGGCCGCAGCACGGAAGAAGACATTGCGCGCTGGTTTCGCCGCTTCTCCTCCACAAGCTTTGACCAGAAGGACATCGCATCCGAAGCGGAAGCATTTGCCGCTTTCATCGAAGGAGCAATTCCCGCCTATGGTCTGGACTGGCAAAGGCTGAGCTTCATCGGCCATTCGAATGGCGCCAACTTCCTGGCTGCTTTCTTTGCGCTCTACCCGCAATTTGCGCGCAATGCCCTGCTGCTGCGCCCCATGCCGGTGCTTGAACCGTGGCCGCTTTCGGATCTTGCGGGAAAACAGCTGACGCTTGCAGCAGGCACGAAGGATCGCCACGGCAGTGAGACGGAGCACCTGAAAGCCCGCCTCGAGGGCAATGGTGCCGCCGTGGAAATCCGGCATCTGCCGCTTGGTCACGAGCTTGGGCTGGAAGATGTGGAATTGGCAAGACAATGGGCGGTGGAGGCTGGCGTGACGGGCCTTGCCTAATCCTTCAGAAAGAGCTTAAAAAACAGGATCATATCCGGAGTTCTTATGACCGCATTCCTGTTGCTGCTTTTGCTGGCCTATATCGTGGCGTTTTTCTACACGCTGAATGCGAGCATCAAGAACTCGCGGCGGCTTGAAATCGTTGAAGCGGAGCTGAGGGCGCTCAAGTCAAAGCTTGCGACTGCGCCTGAATTGCCCGGCGAAACTGTTTCGATGGAAGCAACTGACCCATCGATGACGGAAGAGGCTTTGCCCATAGCTGCAAAGGCTTCGGAGGAAGCCCTGCCCGCAGTCGCAACGACTGCGGAAGACGGCCCCGCAACCACCGAAGAACCAGCTCCGCAACGTCAGAAGGAAAGCTTTGAAAGCAGGCTCGGCGCGCGTTGGGCGGTTTGGGCCGGTGGTCTGGCGCTGGCGCTGGGCGGCATATTCCTCGTCAAATATTCCATTGAAAGCGGCCTTCTGAGCCCAGGCGTCCGGCTGGCCATGGCTGCAATCTTCGGCCTACTGCTGGCCGCCGCCGGTGAAGCCGTCCGGCGCAAGGTCATGCCGGACGTCGCGAGTGCCTATTCCAACGCCATGATTCCCGGCGTGCTGACGGCAGCTGGCGCTCTGACACTGTTTGGCGTCACCTATGCCGCCTATGGCATCTATGGCTATATCGGCCCGACAACGGCCTTCCTTCTGTTGGCGATTGTCGGCTTCGCAACACTTGGACTGTCGCTGCTGCATGGGCAGGCGCTGGCGGGTCTCGGCCTGCTTGGCTCCATGGTCACACCCTTGCTGATTTCCACCGAAAGCCCGAACATCTGGGCACTCTTCGGCTATCTTACCGCATCATGGCTTGCGACAGCTGCGGCATCGCGCAGCCAACGCTGGCATGTTGTCCCCACTCTTGCCAATGTGGGCCTCGGTCTCTGGGCTTTAGGCTACATGGTCTTTGCGCCATTGATCGAAGCCGAGCCTGTCATTGCCAGCCTGATTGCCATGCTCGCCGGATCGATCTGGATATGGCCCGGAAAATACTCCAGCCAGCCGCAAAATATCGAAGAAGATACGCAACCGGGCGTCGCTGGCCGATCGATTGTGACCGATCTCATGAGCCGGGCGCCACTGAGCATCAACATCACGCTCTCTATGGCAATTATCCTGCCCGCGCTCGCCTTTTCCGTCATCGAGACCGGAATTACGATGCATCCGGCTTACGCCATGGCAGTTCTGGTGCTTGGGCTGGCGGCATATGGTGCCGGGCGCAACCACGCGGTCTGGCCCGCCATCTTCTCATCGCTGGCAGCCCTTGGCTGCGCCAATCTTCTGGCTGGCTTTGGCGTGAACTACCTGCCCACACTGGGTGACGGCAGCACCGCACTTTCGGCACCGGGGGTGGACACCGCCGTGCAGGGCACCATCACGCGGGTCATGGGCGTTATCTTCCTGCTATTCTCCATAGAGGCCGTCCGGCGCATGTCCTCGAAGGATCGCTCCTTCGGCATCCTGTGGGCTGTTCTCGGCTCCATCGTGCCGCTCGGTCTCGGCATCATCAGTTTCGTGGAATATGGCAACCTGACGCGTGACTGGCTGCATGCGGCCTATGGTCTGGCTGCGGCGCTGCTGCTGTTTGGCCGTGCCTACTGGCTGAGCAAGAAAGACGATGAGGCGTTTACAGCACCCCTCAACATCATGTCACTTGGGTCGTTCCTGGCGACGGTCTTTGTCGTTCATACGCTGACATCGGGTCTAGCGACCACCATCCTCATTTCCGTCGTCGGCTTTGCCTACCTGCTTGGCGGCCTTAGACTGCGCTGGCACGCCCTGCCCTTTGCCATGGCGCTGGCCTGCGTCTTCGTTCTTGGCCGCATTGCGTGGGAGCCCACCATCGTCGGTCCGCAAAACCTTGGCACAACACCGGTCTTCAACGCACTTCTGCCCGGTTACGGCATACCCGCCTTGCTGGCTATCGCCTCCGCATGGCTGCTGCGCAACTGGCCGGGCGCGCGGGCAAGAAACGTCCTGCAGGCCATAGCCAGCCTCATGGGTCTTTTGACAATCGCCATTCTCGTTCGCCACGCCATGAATGGCGGCGTGTTGAACGACGCTGCGCCAACGCTTGGCGAACAATCCATCTACACGCTGCTGACCATCGGCATGTCGGGCGTGCTGATGACGCTGGATCTTAAAAGCCCGAGCCCGATCTTCCGCTATGGCTCCATGCTGGCGGGCGTCATTGCCATGTTCAATGTGCTGGTGGCCCATTTCTTTGCGCTGAACCCCTATTTTACCGGCGAAAATACCGGGCCGTGGCCGTTCCTGAACCTGCTGCTCATCGCTTATCTGATGCCGGCTACGGCCTATGGCGGGCTTGCCTGGTATGCGCGCGACAAACGCCCCGCCGCCTATGTCGCGATGCTGGCCCTTTCCGGCGCGGCACTTGGCTTTGCCTGGGCGACACTCTCGGTCCGCCGTTTCTGGCAGGGTGAAAACATCGCCGACTGGAAAGGTTTTCTACAGGGAGAAACCTACAGCTATTCCGTTGTCTGGCTGGTCATTGGCGTTCTGCTGCTGTTGCTGGGTTCCCGCTTTAACGCCAAAAGCCTGCGCCTTGCTTCCGCTGCCCTGGTGCTGCTAGCCGTCGCCAAGGCATTCCTTATCGATATGAGCAATCTGGAAGGCGTGCTGCGGGCTTTGTCCTTCATCGGCCTTGGCGTGGTCCTGATCGGGATTGGCCTGTTCTACCAGAAGATACTCACCGCCCAGCCAAAGACACAGGAAGCGGAGGGGTGATTGCGCCTGCCTTTTCCCCGTCCTAAAAGCATCTTTCATGACGGGGGAATCACATGCGGGCAGATGCCTTTTCGCCTTACGAGCAGCTTGCCGAAACGCTGATCCCCCACGCCACGCAGGGCGATGACGGATCGCACGATCTGGCCCACATTCACCGCGTGTTTCGCAATGCCATGCGTATTCATGGGCAGGAAGGCGGCAATGGAACGGTGCTCGCGGCAAGCGTGCTGCTGCATGACTGCGTTGCCGTGGAAAAGAACTCGCCGCTGCGTGCTCAGGCATCGCGACTGGCGGCGGAAAAAGCCTCAGGGCTGCTGCGGGACCTGCGCTGGGGAGAGACGGATATCGAGGCCGTCGCCCACGCCATTCTGACCCACAGTTTTTCCGCCAATATTGCCCCTGAAACCCTGGAAGCAAAAATTCTACAGGATGCGGACCGGCTGGATGCCATCGGCATGGTTGGTGCCGCGCGCTGTTTCTACATCGCCGGGCGCATGGGCTCTGCCCTCTACGACCCCGAAGATCCGCTGGCAGAAAACCGCCCGCTGGATGATCGGCGATTTGCCATCGATCATTTCGAAAACAAGCTGTTCAAGCTTGCCGATGGCTTCCAGACGCAAGCCGGGCGGCAATTGGCAAAAGAACGGCACGAACGTCTGCAACAGGTTCTGACCCTGTTTCTGGACGAGATTTGAGGCAGCCATGCGCATTACGGAACTCAACATCTACCCTTTGAAAAGCGCCCGCGGCATCTCGCTTGCGCAGAGCCAAATCACCGCCGAGGGTTTGGCTGGAGACCGTCGCGCCGTGCTGGTTGACGCGTCCGGGCACTTCATCACCCAACGCGAAATGCAGGCTCTCGCGACGATCAGCGCGTTGCCCGAACAGGGCGGCTTGCGGATCTCTGCCGAGGGCAAGGGCGACGTTCTCGCCAAACCATCGGACAGGCGCCTCGATGCTACCGTGTGGAAATCCGTCATCGATGCGGCCATCGCCACGGATGAGGCGAATGAAACGCTCTCCGGCTGGCTCGGCCGCGATATAAAGCTCGTCTTCTTCGATGAGCAGTCACGCCGCATTGCCAACCCGGAGTGGGCAGGAGACGAAACGCCCGTCACATTCTCGGACGGTTACCAGATCCTCGTCACCACCACGGCTTCGCTTGCTGCCCTCAATGCAGATATGGCCGCCAATGGTGAAGACCGCGTCGGGATGGAGCGTTTTCGCGCCAACATCGTGCTGGAAACGGATGAAGCATGGGCGGAAGACCGCTGGGCCGCGATAGAGATCAACGGGATAAGGCTCGACCTCGTCAAACCCTGCACCCGCTGCATCATGACCACGCAGGATCAGACAACCGGATCCCGCGATGTACCCTCCCCCATGAAAGCCATGGGTCGCCTGCGCATGTCTGCCGACCGCCGCGTGCCCGGCGTGTTGTTCGGCTGGAACGTGACGCCGCGTGGCGAAGGATCGATTGCAGTTGGAGACATAGCGAAGATTGTGGAAGAGCGGGAAGAAGGCTGGCCACTCAAGCGGCGGGGGTAAGCATCATCCGCCTTTCAGTCTGTTCTACAGAGATGGCTGTCGAATGCCGCCACTTGACGATTCACTATTTCCGCCGGTCGACATCCCATAGGGACTTTATGATTATTCTTAATTTCTAAGTCGTTTATTTACGATTTTCCACACTTTGCCTTTACTTGTTTTATTCCACGTGGCGTTAGCACTGCACACACCAATAAAAACGTGACTAATATTTAAAGGCTCTAAATAAGATGAACTTTAAAATCTGGACGGCAGCTGCAATTGCATCTTTTTGTCTGTCAAATGGGCAGGCCAAGGCTGACGATACTTCTCTAACAGGCTCATGGAAACTTGTAAGCTATGAGGTGGAATCCCAGGCTACCGGCAAAAAAATCCCCGCAATGGGCGACCATCCGACGGGTCGCGTTATTTTCACAGCTGATCACCGTGTTTCCTTCGTACTGACCGGCGAAGGCAGAAAGGCTGGTAGCACGGATGCAGATAAAGCTGCGCTGCTGAACACGTTGGTTGCCTATACCGGCATCGAGAAAACCAAGAAGAATGAATGGTGTACTCATGTCGAAGCATCATGGAACCCTGAATGGGTCGGCACCACGCAATGCCGCGAATTCCGTCGCAATGGCGAACGTCTGGAAGTATTAACTCCCTGGAGACAGATGCCGAATTGGCCCGGCACGACGCGCTCGATCATTACCTTTACGCGCGACAAATAACACTTGCTTCCAGAAGGGCTCCATTAGCAGCTGGAGCCTTTCAGGGAGCGTGACTGGAACATGTACCAACCCATCAAGCGCTCTCATTCAATCTTCAAGAAAAGTTGCTGGAGAGATCGGCGATCGGTGCTAATGTTTCTGATCTACTGAGGAACATCCATGTCCATTGCAAAACGAGTCGCCAGCCAACCCATGCCATGGCTCATTATTGTCGCCGGGTCCCTGATCGCGGTGCTGACCTTCGGGCCACGCTCGGCCATGGGCTTCTTCCAGTTGCCCATGCTGGCGGATACGGGCTGGGACCGCTCCACCTTCGGCTTTGCCATGGCGTTGCAGAACCTTTTCTGGGGTCTTGGCCAGCCCTTCTTCGGCGCGCTGGCGGATAAATATGGCACGGCGCGTGTGCTTGTTTTGTCCGGCTTGATCTATGCGACAGGTCTTGTCTGCATGTCCGTCGGCACATCGCCGCTATGGCTGCATCTTGGCGGCGGCGTGCTGGTCGGCCTCGGCATCGCGGCGGGCTCGTTCAGCGTCATTCTCTCGGCCTTTGCCCGGCACGTCACGCCGGAACAGCGTTCCATGGCATTCGGCATCGGCACGGCAGCCGGTTCTGCTGGCATGTTCATCTTCGCGCCCATCAGCCAGGGCCTGATTTCAAGCTATGGATGGTCGGACAGCCTTGTCTGGCTCGCAGCCATGATGCTGATCGTACCGCTTCTCGCTTGGCCCCTGCGCGGCAATTCGTCATCGGGAAGCCAGTCCCAGGCGCAATTTCAGCAGACCGCAGCCCAGGCGTTGAAAGAAGCCCTCGGACACAAGAGCTATCTGCTCCTGACGACCGGCTTTTTCGTCTGCGGCTTCCAGGTTGCTTTCATCACCGCGCATTTCCCTGCCTATCTCGGAGATATCGGTATTGAGCCGCGCTACGCGGTCATTGCCATGGCGCTGATCGGCTTCTTCAACATCGCCGGCTCTCTCATCGCGGGCTTCGTCGCGCAGAGATACTCGAAGCCCTATCTTCTCGCCTATATCTATATTGGCCGCTCCATCGCCGTTACGGCCTTCCTGCTGCTGCCGCAGTCTCCCCTGTCGGTCATCATATTTGCGGCGGTGATGGGTGTGTTGTGGCTCTCGACGGTGCCACCGACAAACGGACTTGTGGCCATCATGTTCGGAACCCGTCACCTTGGAATGCTGGGCGGCGTCGTGTTCCTTTCGCACCAGGTCGGCTCTTTCCTCGGCGTATGGCTGGGTGGTTTCCTTTACGACAAGCTCGGCTCTTACGATGTGGTGTGGTGGCTCGGCGTTGCCATGGGCATCTTCGCCGCCATCGTGCACTGGCCCATCGAGGAACGCGCTGTGGCACGACCTGCCGCGGCCTGAACAGCCTCGATCAACCGGCTTTTTCCAGAGCTTTCAATGCCGCCTGCACGAAACCGTCGCGGGTGGCATTTTCGTTGATGCCCCGTGGCTCATAGACGTGACGATGCAGAAAATGTCCCGTCAGCCGGAATGCGGCGGCCAGACTTTCACGATCGGCTGCCTTCGATTGCTCAACGCTTAAAAATTGCGGCAGCGCCAACATGCGCGAGGCATAGGGCGCACCCGCCGCGCGGCAGACCGCCCTGCCCGTTTTGGGAGAGACATAGACAAGATCGTTACGCAGGCCCGTTGCGGCGCACTCGCTGAGATCGAGCCCAAAACCAAGATCGTCCAACACCGCCAGTTCAAAGCGTACGAAGAGCTCGCCTGCATCCGCAGGGTCTGACAGGTTGTCGAGAATGACATCCAGGGCTTCAAACAGATGGGGATGAGGATCACGCTCTGGCAGCAGCCGTAGCAGAGACGCCATGGCTTGAACGCCATACACCGCCGTTGCGGTTTCCATCAGCTGCGCGGCGCGCAATTGCAGCGGCTCCATGCGGTATTCACCGAGGTGATCATGCAGACGAGCGCGCCAGGTCACATCGACCCTGTTGCCGGGTTGAAGCACCGGCTGCATTGTGCGCGACCGTCCGGCCCTTACCATGCCAAGATGTCGGCCACGGCTGCGCGTCATCAGCTCTGCGATGACGCTCGTTTCGCCATGGCGCTTGACGCCCAGAATGATTGCCTCGTCTTGCCACTGCATGGAATGGGTCGCTTAACATTGCCGGTTCGGAGAAAGGACTATACCCAATCCGGCGAAGCGATGCTTAACTTTCGACAGCCATGATACGGGAAACGAATGCCTTCAGCTCCACCTCGCCAAAGGGCTTATCGAGCAGATGCGAATTGGCAAAGTCCGGCGGAAAGCCGCTGGTATCGCCATAGCCACTGACAAAACCGAATGGAATGGAGTGATCTCGAAGATGCCGCGCCAGTTCATAGCTCATGCCATCCGACAGGCTGACGTCGAGAAGCACACAATCCGGCTTTGCCCGCGAAAGTGATTCCTTGGCCTGAAACAACGTGGTCGCGATATCGATGGTGTCGACACCCATGGCCTGAAGGGACGTTTCGACGTCCATCGCAACCAGATATTCGTCCTCCACGACGAGAACCCGCTGAGGGATCATTCTTTATCTTCCTCAAGACGCGGAACAAACCGCGACAGCAATACATTCCCAAGGGTTCTTGGGATCAATAATTTATGACATCGCAGATCGACTCACACTAGTCATTTAAAAAAGACATAGCGGAACAAATCGAGAATACATCAGCGACACCTAAATAAAAGGTCTCGCCCCGCGGTTGTCCGGGTGCCAACCTGCGGCCTGTGCAAGACCGACATGATCGAGCACGAGACAGCCCTTGTCTGTCCAGCGGATGAAATCCCGGTCGGCGAGCTTGCGAAGCGTCTTGTTGGTGTGGACGATGGACAGGCCCAAAGTGTCGGCAACATGCTGTTGCGTGACGGGGATAGCCATATCCTTTTCCATCAGCCCCACCCTTACCGCCTTGTCGTAAAGAAACGCAAGAAGATAGGCCGCCCGCTCAAGAGCGGTGCGTCGACCAACGCTCAACAGGTGACTGTCGAGCATCCGCTCTTCGCTGGCCGCAATCCAGGTTATGTCATAGGCCAGCGACGGATGGTCAGCAAAGAGGCTGTGAAGACGACCGCGCTCGAAGACACAGAGCGTCACCGGAGAAAGCGCCTCGATGGAATGCTGCATCTCCCCCATGACGGTTCCCTGCAACCCGACCAGATCACCCGGCATGAGATAGTTCAGGATTTGCCGACGCCCGTCTTCGAGCGTCTTGTAGCGAAATCCCCAGCCTTCCAGAACGGTGTAGAGATGGGCGCTGTGGGAGCCTTCCATCAGCACGATGGCCCCCGGTTCGACCGACAGTTCGCCGGTCTTGAACCGGGAAACGAAATCGAGTTCGGGCGGCGTGAAATCCCGGAAATGGGTCAGGCCGCGCAAAGGACATTGCTCGCAGGGAGTCGTTGAGATTCCATTGGGCTTTTTGAGCAATCTGACCTTCCAGCAGCAACAACAAACTCGAAACGTGTATTAGAGGCGTCGTCCCGGCGCCCCTCCCGGCAATGCTGCAAAGTCTCAGTTCCGTGGAAACTCGAGACCCATTTCCCTGAACCGTTCCGGGTCGTCACCCCAGTTTTCACGCACCTTCACAAACAGGAAGAGGTGCACGGGCTGCTCCAGAATTTCCGACAGCTCCTTGCGGGATGCGGTCGAAATTGCCTTGATGGCTTCGCCGCCCTTGCCGAGTGCGATTTTCTTCTGGCTGTCGCGCTCCACATAGATGACCTGCTCGATGCGAACGGAGCCATCCTTGCGCTCTTCCCATTTCTCTGTTTCGACGTGGGAAGCGTAAGGAAGCTCCTGATGAAGGCGCAGGAAAAGCTTCTCGCGGGTGATTTCTGCCGCCAGCTGACGCATGGGCAAATCTGAAATCTGGTCTTCAGGGTAATACCAGGGGCCCTGCGGCAGTTCTTCCGAGAGATAGTTCATCAGATCGTCGCAACCGGAGCCGTTGGTGGCGGAGATCATGAAGGTGCGATCGAAAGAAACGACTTCGTTGGCGGCGGCCGCAAGCTTCAAAAGATCCTCGCGCTGCACCTGATCGATCTTGTTGAGGCAGAGAATTTTCGTCTGCTTCACATCCTTCAGGCCTTCCAGAATCGTCTGGGCGTCACCCTTGAGGCCGCGTTCGCTGTCGATCAGCAACAGGATGACATCCGCATCCTTGGCGCCGCCCCAGGCCGATGTGACCATTGCTCGGTCGAGCCTGCGGCGCGGCTTGAAAATGCCGGGCGTGTCCATGAAGACGATCTGGGCGTTGTTGTGGATGGCGATGCCGCGCATAACCGCGCGCGTCGTCTGCACCTTGTGGCTGACAATCGACACCTTCGCGCCAACCAGTCGGTTGACGAGCGTAGACTTGCCAGCATTTGTCGGGCCAATCAACGCGACAAAGCCGGAATGGGTCGGTCTGCTTTCGCCAGCGTCCGGACCATCTTCGTTTTCCGGCGCGGCGTTGAATTCGTTCTCTGTCATAAGTGTCCAATCAGTTTGCGGCAGATGGTTTCTGCCAGACGCCTTCGCGTTCCAATAGTCTGGTCGCTGCCACCTGCTCCGCAGCGCGCTTGGAGCGGTCCACGCCTGTTTCAGGCGGCAGACCGGGTATTTCCACCGTTACCGTGAAGCTCGGATCGTGATCCGGTCCGGTACGCCCGTCAATCCTGTAAAGAGGCGTGGCCGCAAATTTTGCGTGCGCCCACTCCTGCAACTCGGTCTTTGCATCACGGCGTCCGGCATCGACCTTGGTTGCACGCTTTTGCCAGTATTTCAAAATGAACTGGCGGGCGGGCTCCAGCCCACCGTCGAGATAGATGGTGGCGATAAGGCTCTCCACCACGTCAGCGCGCACGTTCAGCATGGTCTTGCCGGTCAGCTTCTTGACGTCGGAACCGGTGCGGATGAACAGATGCAACTCCATCTCGTCGGCAATGGCCGCGCAGGAATCCGCGCTGACCAACTGGTTGAGCCGTATGGAAAGCTCGCCTTCGGTGGCGGAGCGAAAGGTCGAAAACAGAAGCTCTGCTACGCACAGACCCAGTACGCGATCTCCGAGAAACTCCAGGCGCTCATAGTTGCCCGCTTTGGCGGAGCGCGCGCTCGCATGGGTCAATGCACGGTCCAGGCGCGCCTTTTCCCTGAAGTTATAACCGATGAGCGCTTCCAGACGACCGATTTCCTCCAATGAAAGCGGCTTTATCTTGCTCATTGGACGACCTTGAACAGGCGATCCCAACGCATGTTAGCTGGCCAGTCCCAGACACGGCTGAATGGCGTATCGTTGCCCAGCGAGAAGAAGATGACGCTTGCACGGCCAATCAGATTTTCTGCAGGCACGAAACCGACGTCGAAACGGCTATCGAGCGAATTGTCGCGGTTGTCGCCCATCATGAAGTAATGGCCTTCAGGCACGATGAATTCACGGGTGTTATCGCCGCGCGAGTCCGGTGACTGGTCCAGTGTGTCGAACGTCACGCCGTTGTCCAGCGTCTCGCGGAAAACCGGAACGTTGGCGCCGGGATCGGCACGGTAATCGGATGTAAAGACGCCATCGGGCTGCTTTGGAACGGCCGTGCCGTTGACGAACAGCACGCCATTGGTGACCTGAATGCGGTCGCCGGGCAGACCGACGAGGCGCTTGATGTAGTCCACTTCAGGGTTCGGCGGCAGGCGGAACACCACGACATCACCCCGTTCAGGTTGGCTGAACTGAAGGATACGACCGGAAAACAGGTTCGGAGAGAATGGCAGCGAATATTTCGAATAGCCGTAAGAGAATTTGTTGACGAACAGGTAGTCTCCCACCAGCAGGGTCGGCATCATGGAGCCGGACGGAATGGTGAAAGGCTGGAAAAGCACCGTGCGGATAACCATCGCCAGCAACAATGCCTGAACGATGACCTTAACGTTTTCCCAAAGGGCGCTTTGCTTTTTTTCAGCTTTTTCGGACACTTAAAGACCTGCCTGCTCGTGCTTCATTTTCAACGGACTTGCGTAGAGCCTGCCGCGTGAAAAAATCCCGCGGACTTGAAATCAATATTCTGCACAGGGCGCTTCGCAAAATTCTGCGCAGTTTTGCGGGACATGCTTTAGAGCGTTTCAATAATAAAAGAAAGCGTTTCCACGTGAGCGGACGAGCGGAAAGCTCACAGTTTCCCGCAATTCAACGTTATTTGGTTACCGGAAGGGCCTCGATTATGACAAAGGCCTGCGCATAGGGAAACTCGTCCGTAATGGTCAGATGGATCACGGCCTCATGGCCGGGCGGCAAAAGCCTGGCGAGGTGGTCCGCTGCGCCATTGGTCAGCAACATCGTCGGCTTGCCGGTCGGCATGTTCACCACACCCATGTCCTTCCAGAAAACACCCTGCGCAATTCCTGTACCCAAGGCCTTGGAGCAGGCTTCCTTGGCAGCGAAGCGTTTGGCATAGGATGCCGCCCGGTTCTTTCGTCCGTCCGATTTGGCTTGCTCGACAGCGGTGAAGCAACGCTGCGTGAAACGGTCGCCGAAGCGGGAAATCGAGGTCTCGATACGACGGATGTCGATGAGATCGCTGCCCATGCCTATGATCATTCGCTGGCACCCAATGCGGATTTGCGGTTGGCGATGTTCTGCGCAAGCAGCAACTGCTTCTGCGTCCTGAAGCCACGAATGATCGCGTAGACGCTGACATAGGCCACAATGGCAGAGAAAGCAGCGGGAATGATTGCGCCGACGGTCATGGGCTCAAGCACCGGCTGCCACAGTTGCAGGAAGTTCATGTGGCTGAAAAGCGCCATGAAATCGACATGGGCAGACGCATCGCCCTGCCCGCGGCCCAGAATGAGGTGGCCCAGTTCCCAGGTCGAGGCCCAGATCAGTGGAAATGTCAGGGGATTGGCAAAGGTCGTGCCCAAGGCCGCTGCAACCAGATTGGCTCGCAGCAGGAAACCTAGAACCATTGCGATGATGATGTGGACACCCAGAAAGGGCGTCCATGCGACTGCCACACCCACTGCCACGCCCGCCGCCACGGAATATGGAGATGCAGACAGCCGCACGAGCCTCAGCTTCAAATAACGAAGCGAACGGCGAAAGCCCATGCGCGGCCACACAGCGGCGCGCAATCTTTCAAACAGTCCAGCGGGTTTACGGCGGCGAAACGGCATATGAGAAACTTATTGCATCGTTTCGATTACGCCAAGGGCGAAACCGCAGCCCGGACGAAGAGCGCATCGCAAATGCGCTCTTGCACATCCACACCGGCATGGCCGGTATGCATTTTTGCATTACTTGCGGAACATGCCGCGGTCGACTTCGCGCTGGCGGAATTCCAGGTCGATGCGCGATACGGAGTCACACAGGTAATCGAATTCGCGTTCCTGAGTTGTCTTGCCACGAACGGCACGGGCGATCTTACGAAGCGGTCCAAACATCTTCTTTTCCTTTTCCAGATTTATCGGCCACATCGTCAGCTCTTTGCTGGCAGGCCGTTTTCCTGTTCTCGATTTCTGGAGTGAAGATAATCCCGATAGAGGCCCATGACTACAGACAGGACAAGGCCACTGCCATGCACTGAGCGCATAGCGGTGGCCTTAATGACTTATTTTTGAGCAAATTTGCCTTAATCGAAGGCACGTTTGACGGTTGAGACGCAGTCGAGATCTTTCAACTGCGATAGCAGCTGGTTCAGTTGCCGCAGATCCCAGACCTCGACATCGAGCGCGAGCTCGGAGAAATCCGTGCCGATCCGCACCATGTTCAGGCCGCGAATATTGACATCGAGTGTCGCAATGGATTGCGCAACGGATGCCAGCGTGCCGGGCTCATTGAGCGCATTGATCATCACCCGCGCCATGAAACGAGACTTGTTGGCCTCATCCAGATCCCAGCGAACATCGATCCAGCGTTCCGGCTCGTCATCGAAGCGCTGCAACGCCGGAGACTGGATCGGGTAGATGGTGATGCCCTTCCCCTTCTCCATGATGCCGACAATGCGATCGCCCGGCACCGCGCCCGCAGCGCCGAAGTGGACCTCGACATTATCGGACAACCCACGGATAGGAAGCGGGTCAGGCCCGTCCAGAACCTCTGTGGCGCCATCATCTTCAAGGACAGAACGCGACTTGCCCGGGATCTTGAAGATCATGCCAGACGCGCTGCGCATGTTGAACCAGCCATCGTCACCGGTCATCTTAACGGTGACGCGTTCGTCCTGGTAATCCGGGTAAACTGCGCGCAGGACGTCGAGTGATGAAACTTCGCCACGCCCAACCGCTGCAATCGCATCCTCCACATCCTTCTGCGCCAGACGATGCAGAACGGGTTTCAGCGCCTCACGCGAGAATGGCTTTCCAGCGCGCTCGAATGTGCGCTCGAGAATACGGTGGCCGAGGCCCGCATATTGCTTGCGGATGGCCATGCGCGTCGCCCGGCGAATGGCCGAACGTGCCTTGCCGGTGACCACGACCTCTTCCCAAGCCGCTGGCGGCACCTGAACGCCGGAACGGATGATCTCCACCTCGTCGCCATTGTTGAGACGGGTGACCAGCGGCATGATGCGACCGTTGATCTTTGCACCAACGGTGGTGTCGCCGATATTGGTGTGGACGGCATAGGCAAAATCGATGGGTGTCGCACCGCGCGGCAAAGCAATGAGCTTTCCCTTCGGCGTGAAACAGAAAACCTGGTCCTGGAAAAGCTCGAGCTTTGTATGCTCCAGAAACTCTTCCGGACTGTCGCCTTCCGCCAGCGCCTCGATCGTGTGGCGAAGCCAGGAATAGGCATTCGATTCCGGCGACGTCACATCGCCATCGCCGATCTCCCCATCCTTGTAGAGCGAATGGGCAGCGATGCCGAATTCGGCAATCTCGTGCATGCGCTTGGTTCTGATCTGTAATTCGATACGCTGGCGCGAGGGGCCGACGATGGTGGTGTGGATCGAGCGGTAATCGTTCTGCTTCGGTGTGGAAATATAGTCCTTGAAGCGACCGGGCACGACGCGCCACCTGGTGTGCACAATGCCGAGCGCCCGATAGCAGGCCGGAATATCTTCGACCAGAATGCGGAATCCATAGACGTCGGAAAGCTGCTCGAAGGAGAGCGACTTCGACTGCATCTTGCGGAAAACGGAATGCGGCTTCTTCTGACGTCCCTTGACGTTGGCGCCTTCGATGCCGTTCGCCAGCAGAAGTTCGCGCAACTCATCCTCGATCTTCTTGATGAGACCCTGATTGCGTTCTTCCAGATCCTGAAGCCGCTTGGTCACGGTTTCGAAGGCTTCCGGGTTCAGGTAGCGAAACGACAGGTCTTCCAGCTCGTCGCGCATATCCTGCATACCCATGCGCCCGGCAAGCGGGGCATAGATTTCCATGGTTTCTTCGGAGATGCGGCTGCGCTTGTCCTCCGGCATATGCTCCATGGTGCGCATATTGTGGAGACGGTCGGCCAGCTTTACCAGAAGCACGCGCACGTCGTCGGAAATCGCCAGCAGCAATTTGCGAAGATTCTCGGCCTGCTTTGCTTTCTTGGTAACGAGGTCAAGCTTTTTGAGCTTGGTCAGACCTTCGACCAGGCGGCCAATGTCTTCGCCAAAGAGCTCATCGATTTCGGCGCGCGTGGCGCTCGTATCCTCGATTGTGTCGTGCAACAGCGCAACGGCAATCGTCGACTCA
This sequence comes from Hyphomicrobiales bacterium, assembly GCA_900468285.1. Taxonomy (GTDB): domain Bacteria; phylum Pseudomonadota; class Alphaproteobacteria; order Rhizobiales; family Rhizobiaceae; genus Agrobacterium. Next base: position 317,821 of record UBTF01000012.1, read on the forward strand.
TCGAGATGCATTTCCGTGAGAATGGCGGCCACTTCCAGCGGATGCGAAATATAGGGATCGCCGTTGGCACGCTTCTGCTGGCCATGTTTCTGCATGGCATAGACGTAGGCCTTGTTCAGCAAGGCCTCGTTTGCTTCAGGCTTATATTTTTGAACCCGCTCAACGAGTTCGTATTGTCGCATCATGTATGGGATGCCCCGAAAAAAAAGCGCGCCGATCTAGACCGGCGCACACTGCTGCATAATCTGGGTTCAGATTATGACGACAAAGCTTTACAGAGCGTAACCGGCAGTCGCGCCGGGTGCGCAGCGGTAAAATCAATAATCGTCGTTCTTTTCCGGCGGCACAAGGCCTTCGATACCGGCCAGAAGATCTTCTTCCGACATCTGGTCGAAGTTAATGCTCTCAGGCGCGTCGTCATCTTCCGCGTCGCTTGCAGAACCGGCAGCCGCAATCGTGACCGGATCGGGCTCTGGCTCATCCACTTCGACGTGCTTCTGCAGCGAATGGATCAAGTCTTCCTTCAGGTCGTCTGGCGACAGGGTCTCGTCTGCGATTTCGCGCAGCGCAACAACCGGGTTCTTGTCGTTATCGCGATCGATCGTGATCTGCGAGCCCTGAGAAATCTGGCGCGCACGATGGCTGGCGAGAAGGACCAGTTCGAAACGGTTGTCTACTTTATCAATGCAATCTTCTACTGTGACACGGGCCATTGCCTGTCCTTTGCGGTCTTTTTGTCGCGGATTACCCGACCCGATACAGGCATTGGCCACAGATTTCAAGTTTTTCCTGATCCGCCGCCTTCATGCGGGCAAATGCCCGCGATTGGAACAATTGGATTAATCTTTATCCATAATTGTCGGAAAGGGGCTGGACTGACGTATGATGACGCTTATATGAATGCTTAATAATGTACTGTCTTACGCGTTTATATTCGCAAGCCTGTTACTGTCTACATTGCTGGCGGCTCACCCGCCTAGGAGGATTTGGTTTTAATGTTCGACCCACGCGAAAAAATTGCACTGTTTATCGATGGGGCCAATCTCTACGCCGCTTCCAAGAGCCTGGGATTCGACATCGACTACCGCAAACTTTTGAAAGCATTTCAAAAGAGAGGCTATCTCCTGCGCGCCTATTACTACACGGCGCTGATCGAGGATCAGGAGTATTCCTCCATTCGTCCGCTGATCGACTGGCTGGATTATAATGGCTACAAGGTCGTTACGAAGCCCGCGAAAGAATTCACCGACGCCATGGGTCGCCGCAAGATCAAGGGCAACATGGATATCGAACTTGCTGTCGATGCCATGGAGCAGTCGGAGACCGTCGATCACCTCGTTCTGTTCTCTGGTGACGGCGACTTCACGACGCTCGTTGATGCGCTTCAGCGTCGGGGCCGCAAGGTTTCCGTCATCTCAACAATGTCGACCCAACCGCCGATGATTGCAGACGATCTCCGCCGGCAGGCGGATCACTTCATCGATCTTCTTTCCTTGAAAGCAGAGATTGGTCGCGATCCGAGTGAACGTGCCCATCGCGTCACAGAGCCTGTGGAAACGGTCGAGTAAAAGATACTTTCGTCTTACTATCGGAAGTGCGCGCATCTTCGTTGATGCGCGCAATTTACTTAATTAGAATTTACAATGTATTCGCACGTAATTTTAGCTAATCATTAAGCATAAATGTGTTTTCCTTTGAGGAATTGGCACGAACGGGGTCGTGCATCGGTTTTCAGGGGAACGACGCATGACTGGTAAAAATGGCGGACAACAACTCGCCGAAAGACTTCAATTTCTTGGCCTGGGGTCCGAGCAGAGGCAAGACCTCGCGGCATTGAAGCAAGTGATTACCGCCTCGCTCGATGGTTCGCTGGACGCCTTCTACCGCAAGGCGAAGACCGTCCCTGATACGGCCAGGTTCTTCAGCAGCGAAGCGCACATCAATCATGCAAAATCGATGCAGATCAAGCATTGGACGCATATTTCCTCCGCAACATTCGATAACGACTACGTAACAGCCGTCACGGCGATTGGCCGTACCCACGCGCGGCTGGGCCTGGAGCCGCGCTGGTATATTGGCGGCTACGCCCTCATTCTGGAAGGCATCATCAAGGCTGTCGTCGAAAAGGAACTCAAGGGCTTTCTTGTCGAGAAAAAAGGCAAAAAGGTCGCCAAGGACGTAACGGTCGCAATCAAGGCTGCCCTTCTCGATATGGACTATTCCATTTCGGTCTATCTGGAAGCGCTTGCCGAGGAGAGAGCAAAGGCCGAGGCCGAGCAGCAGCGGATGAAAGACGAGCAGCAGCACGTTCTTTCGATGTTGAACGACGCGCTGAACCATATGGCTCAGGGAGATCTGACCTCCCGCCTGGACGGCAAACTTGCCGCCGAGTTCGATGAACTCAAGAACAACTTCAACATGGCCGTTGCCAAGCTATCCGGCGCTTTTTCAGAGATCATCGAAGAATCACACAAGATCTCCGAAAACACCCGCGAATTGACATCCTCCACCGACGACATGGCCCGCCGCACCGAGCAGCAAGCCGCGTCTCTTGAACAGACGGCTGCCGCCCTGGACCAGATCACGACGATTTCCAAACAGTCCGCCCAGCGCACACAGCAGGCGCAGGATATCGTCAAGAGCTCGGCGGAAGAAGCCCAACGCTCCCGCCACGTCGTGATCGAAGCCGTTGAAGCAATGAGCGCCATCGAGGAATCGTCGCAGCGGATCACCCAGATTGTCAGCGTCATCGATGAAATTGCCTTCCAGACGAATCTGCTTGCCCTGAATGCCGGCGTAGAGGCCGCCCGCGCTGGCGAGGCAGGAAAGGGCTTTGCCGTTGTGGCGCAAGAGGTGCGTGAACTGGCGCAACGCTCTGCCAACGCCGCCAAGGAAATTCGCGCTCTCATCGACAAGTCGTCGCAGGATGTCACCCACGGGGTTTCTCTGGTCAACCGAACCGGTGAAGCGCTCAATTCGATTGGCGGCAAGGTCGATCATATCCAGGAACATATCGGCGCCATTACCCAGGCTGTGCAGGAGCAGGCCATGGGCATTCAGGAGATCAATTCGGCAATCAGCAGCATGGATCAATTGACCCAGCAAAATGCGGCCATGGTGGAGGAAACCAATGCCGCAACGCATGGTCTTAGCGACGTCAGCACCAATCTCGCCGAGCTTGTGAGACGCTTCAACGTGCAAGGCGCAGTGCGCCAGGAACAACGGCAACACCGCGCCGCGTGATGCTTCCATCCATATGATTTTGCAAGAAAAAGCGCCGGAGTGGGCTCTGAGCTCCCGCTGGCGCTTTCTTCTTGACGGACCGTGAGCCAGGGCCTGGCAAAAAGTCCTGCGGAGAATGGCCAAAACATTTCAGTTCATTCTTTTTTTCTTATGATAATGCTGCGGATTATTGTATCAAATTACCGAATGATCGGCTGCTTCGGGCCGGCGCGGCAATGAAAGCAGCAGATTACAAAAGCCCATGGAAGGTATCGCGTCTAAAGAACAACGCCGTCTGGCGGCGCTGGAAAGCTACAACGTCCTTGATACCCCGCGTGAGCAGGACTTCGATGACATAGCGCAACTCGCCTCCACGATTTGCGGAACGCCGATTGCAGTTGTCAATCTGATCGGTGAGGACAGACAGTTCTTCAAGGCAGAGGTTGGTTTGGGCGTCCGCGAAACGCCCATCGACAGTTCATTTTGCGCAAAAGCGATTCTTGAGCAGGATTTCATGATGGTGGCGGATGCCACCCAAGACCCGCGCTTCAACTGCAATCCTCTCGTCACCGGCCAACCCAATATTCGTTTCTATGCGGGTGCGCTCCTCAAATCCGACGACGATCTGGCGATTGGGACGGTTTGCGTTCTTGGCTATGAGCCGAAGCAATTGAGCGAAGACCAGAAACGGTCTCTTCAGGCGCTGGCAAGGCAGGTCATGTCTCAACTTGAGTTGCGACGCACCATGCAGGGCATGTCGCATGATCTGGCACTGGAGCGCCGTCTTTCAGCAAAACGGCAGATCCGCGCATCCAAGGTCGGAGCCAAGAACGAAGAGCTGCTCGTTAATGACGCCCGTTCCAAGGCCGCTCATGACGCAGGCCGCATCGGCATTTTCGAAGTCGATATCGAATCCAACGACATGATTGTATCTGAGGAATTCTGCCGCATCTTCGGTGTCCCCTCGCAGCGCAATTATAATGCCTCCGTATTTCAGAAACTCATTATCGACGAGGACAAGAAGACGGCTTCCGAAGCCGCCAGCAGCGGCGATGCCAACGCGCCTTTGAGCGTCGAATACCGCATCCGGCGTGGCAACGACCAGCGTGTTCGCTGGGTCGCCCGCCGCGCGCAATTCGTTGAAGACGATCTGGGAAGACCGTCCAAGATGATCGGCGTCGTCATCGATGTTACCGACTCCAAGCGCAAGGATGCGCGCATCGCAGCGCTTCTGACATTGGGCGACCGCCTGCGGGTCGGCAAGACAGTCGAAGACATCTCCCGCATAGCATCGGAGATTCTGGCCGAGGGACTGTCCGTCACCCGCGCCGGTTATGCATCGATCAACAGCGCCACGGGCAATCTCTTCGTTGAATTCAACTGGCTTGCCGCCGACGTGCCATCGATTGCCGGGCATCACGCTTTGAACGAATTCTCCGCAACCATCGACCGGCTCGATGTTGGCGACACCTTGGCCGTGCCGAACGTGAACGCTGCAAGCTGGTTGGAAGCGGATCTTGAAGCCTATGTGGCGCTGGGCGTCCGCTCCTTCGTCAAGGTTCCTATCATCGATCGCGGCATTCTCGTCGGCGTCCTCTTCGCGCATGATTCGAGGCCGCGTTTCTGGAGCAAGCTTGAGCTGGATTTCGCCTGGGGCGTCGCAGACAGGGCCTATGCAGCAATAGCCCGGTTGAACGCCGAGTCTGAACAGCGCCTGCTGAACCAGGAACTCAGTCACCGCCTGAAGAACACGCTTTCCATCGTTCAGGCCATTGCCGCACAGACCCTGCGCAATGTCACTGAAAAGGATGCCGTCGCCGCCTTTAACGGCCGCCTGCACGCGCTGAGCTCCGCCCATGATGTGCTGCTTCAGCAATCATGGTCGACGGCACGGCTCCGCGACGTTATCGGCAAGGTCATGCATCTTCATGCCACCGATGGCAAGATCGTCATCTCTGGACCCGAGGTTCCGCTCGGTCCCAAGGCCGGTCTGTCATTATCGCTGCTGCTGCACGAGTTGGGAACGAACGCCATAAAGTATGGCGCACTCTCAACCGACGCAGGCACCGTCAACATCAGCTGGCATGTCTCTGACGATTCGGAAAAGCCGATTTTGACCCTGAAATGGGAAGAGAGAGGCGGTCCACCCGCGACCGAGCCTGAGCGTAGAGGATTTGGCTCACGCCTTATCCGCATGGGCATCGCAGGGACAGGTGATGTCGAGAAAAACTTCACGCCATCAGGCCTAATTGCGACCTTCCGCGCGCCGCTCTCACTGGTCATGGAGCTTGGAGAATAGCTGCCGCATCAAGCGGCCAGCTACACATCGCAACGCCGATGTGTCGGTTTAGCTTGCGCCGCCCTTGAGAAGACGGGATTTCTGGCGGTTCCAGTCCCGTTCCTTCTCCGTCTCACGCTTGTCATGCAGCTTCTTGCCCTTGGCGAGCGCCAGTTCCAGCTTCGCCCTGCCCTTGTCGTTGAAGTAGATCTTCAGCGGCACAAGCGTCATGCCTTCGCGGTTGATACCAACGCGCATCCGGTTGATCTCGCGCTTCGACAGCAGAAGTTTGCGGCGTCGGCGGGGTTCATGATTGAAACGGTTGGCCTGCAGATATTCCGGCAGATGCGAATTGATCAGCCAGATTTCATTGCCTTCGTCAGATGCGTAGGATTCGGCAATATTGGCCTTGCCTTCGCGCAGTGACTTCACCTCGGTTCCAGTCAGCACGATGCCAGCCTCGTACGTATCGAGGATTTCATAGTTGAAGCGAGCCTTGCGGTTTTCCGCAACGATCTTGTTCACCACACGCTGACTGCCTTTGGGGGCCATTTTTCAATCCGTATATATTCTGGAGCCGCAATGATCTGCGGGTCGATGCCCCCTATGTAGTGGCCGGGGCTCGAAAAGTGAAGGTGCGCAATTGCCAGCGCACCTTCTATCCTTGCTAGTGCATAAGGCCTGCGTGTTTCAACGCAGCATCGATTGCTGCCTCTGTTGCAGGCTCAAGCGTGTCCATCAGTGGCGAGCGGACCTTGCGGCTGCCATTGCGGGTGCGCGACAGAGCGTATTTCGTACCGCAAACGCCCGGCTCCATGAAGATTGCCTTATGCAGCGGCATCAGCCGGTCCTGATATTCGAGCGCGCGCGCATAATCGCCCGCAAGCGTCGCCGCCTGGAATTCGGCACACAGACGCGGCGCGACATTGGCCGCCACCGAAATACAGCCAACGCCGCCATGGGCGTTGAAGCCAAGCGCCGTCGCATCTTCGCCGGACAATTGGACGAAGTCCTTGCCACAGGCGATACGCTGTTCCGAGACGCGGTCGATCTTGCCGGTCGCATCTTTCACGCCAACGATGTTCTTGTGAGCTTTGGCAAGCGCGCCCATCGTCTCCGGCGTCATGTCGATGACGGAGCGCGGCGGGATGTTATAGATGATGATCGGCAGCGTCACGGCTTCGGCGATTGCGGAAAAATGCGCAAACAGGCCCTTTTGCGTTGGCTTGTTGTAATAGGGTGTGACGACCAGCAGGGCATCGGCTCCCACTTCCTGCGCGTGGAGCGCGAGCTCAATGGCTTCATGCGTGTTGTTGGAGCCTGCACCAGCGATGACAGGAACCCGTTTGGCCGCCGTTTCTACGCACAATTCAACGACACGTTTGTGCTCGTCATGGGACAGGGTCGGAGATTCCCCTGTGGTGCCGACGGGCACAAGGCCGCTGCTGCCTTCAGCAATTTGCCATTCCACATGGGCGGCAAACGCCGTTTCGTCCACAGCGCCATCGGCGGTGAACGGCGTAATGAGGGCGGGAATGGATCCCTTGAACATGCAAAACTCCTTGCGGTGAGCCAGTTCATGCTTCAGCCGCATTCCTTGGTTAAAACGCTGTCACATTAGTGTGGGGCCAAGCGACCGACAAGCTGTTTACAGCGCCTTTTGGGCCTTCGAATGCAAATAGTTTCAGAGCTTGTGCATAAGCGGCATTCCAACGCTTAAAACCCTGCAACATAGGTGAAAGACACGCCATCTGACCGATATTTGATCGAATGCGAGGCTTATGGGTAAGGTTTCGTTAAGGATGAAAGCCGCTAATGAAGGGGTATGAACCGCTAAAGGGCCTGGCTGGAAGAAGCCTCCCTTTATGCAGGCTTTAAAGGAGGTTGGGGCGCACTTATATGCTGCTCCAAAGTCGCGGGTAGAGGCATGAAGAAAACAGCTTTAAGCTTGATGGCAGCCGGTCTCGCCGCAACCGTGTGGACCGCATGGGCGGGCGCTGCGCCCGAAGGCCTTGTTGTTCCCCTTCCTTTCGTCAAACCCGATGCGCCGACGGTGCCCGCCTTCCTGCCCGCGACGCCGGAGGTTACCGGCTCCATAATCAGACCCAATAATCCGCTTGATGTCCGCGACCTCAAAGCCGGGCTCGACGCTCTTTCCAGCCGGGATGTCGCGCGCGCGGTCTCCATCCGCAACGCACTCGCGCCCACAGCTCTCGACCGCCACATTCTCACATGGGCCATTGCTATCTCCGGGCAGAGAGATGTGACCTTTAGCGAGATTGCAGCTGCTCAGAAGGAACTTGCAGGCTGGCCCGGCGTGACGATTTTCCGCGCAAATGCCGAACGCGCCCTGCTACGTGAAAACCCACCAGTCCCTCAGGTCCTTGCGGCCTTCGGCACCAACCCACCGGAAACCCCGGAGGGCAAGGTGGCCTTGGCACTGGCCATGAAGGCTTCCGGCCATCTTCCACAGGCGCAACAACTCGTTCGCCAGCTGTGGATCAGCGAGGGGATGGATACTGATTTGGAAGATCGCGTGATGGACCAGTTTCCATCCGAATTGTCTGCCGCCGACCATAAGGCACGGATGGATTACCTCATGTATAAGAGCCGTGTCAGCCAGGCGAAGCGTTTCGGCGACCTCGGCAAGGCGCAATCTCTCTACACCGCCTGGGCAGCAGTGCTCCAGCGAACCAAGAACGCGCCGGCCGCGCTGAACAGCGTAGGATCATCCCTTCGCAACGACCCCGCCTATCTGTTCGCGCGCGTAGAAAACTTGCGGCATCAGCAGAAATATGAGGACGCTGCCAAGCTTCTGGCACAGGCGCCGACTGATCCGGCAAAGCTCGTCAACCCCGGCGAATGGTGGAACGAGCGCCGCATCATTGCGCGTGGCCTCGCCGACCTTGGTGATTTTGCCCAAGCCTATACGATCTCGGCCAACCATTCCGCTACGTCGCCGGTGGATGTCGCGGATGCGGAATTTCATGCTGGCTGGTACGCGCTACGAGCGCTGCAAGATCCGGCCGCAGCGGCAAAGCACTTCAACGCACTTCTCGCCACCTCGAACAAGCCCTTGTCATCGTCTCGCGCCTATTACTGGCTGGGGCGCGCCGCAGAAGCTGGCGGACCGGGAGATGCGCGTGACTATTTCACCCGCGCCGCCGCGCACCCCGGCACATTTTATGGCCAACTCGCAGCCGCCCGAATCGGCACAAGCACGATCAATGTCGCCTATCCGACACCGACAGAAGGCGACCGCCAGCATTTTGCAGAACGGGAAGCCGTACGAGCCATCGAGCGACTGGAGAGTGCCGGATACGGCTGGCGTGCGGACAGCCTCTACCGGGCGCTTGCCGAACAGATAGACAGTCCCGGCGAACTGGCGATCCTCGCATCGCGCGCCGAAAGCAAGAACAGTCACCAGGTGTCACTGCAGATCGGCAAGACCGCCTTCGGTCGTGGCATAGACGCAGCCGCCCTCGCCTACCCCATCGGCGTCATCCCCGGCACGGCCAATATTTCCGGCTCGGGCAAGGCACTTGCCTATGCCATCGCCCGGCAGGAAAGCGCCTTCAACCCCTCTGCCGTTTCGCCCGCCAATGCGCGCGGCCTGTTGCAGCTTTTGCCCGGGACAGCCAAGGGGGTCGCCAGCCGTCACGGCATGGAGTTCACGCAAGCCAAACTCACATCCGACGCTGGTTACAACGCGACCCTGGGCGCCCACTATCTTGGCGAACAAATCGAAAGCTTCGGCGGCTCCTACATCCTCACCTTCATAGCCTATAATGCAGGGCCAAAACGCGTGACGGAGTGGATCAATCGCTACGGCGACCCGCGCGGCAAATCCATCGATGACGTTGTCGACTGGATCGAACGCATCCCCTTCCCCGAAACCCGCAATTATGTTCAGCGGGTGATGGAGAACTATCAGGTCTACAAAACGCGCCTTGGCGAAAAAACAGACATCGTCACCGACCTTCGCAACGGCCGCTCCGGGTAGAACGCCGCATATTTGCCAACGCAGAATTTGAGGCGGCGCCACAGCGGTATCCGCTCTCGCCTTCTTCGCACGCGTACCCGCACCCGCACCCGCACCCGCTTTGTCACCGCAGCTCGCGGCCAAACTGCAAATCGATGACGTGCGCGATCTGACCTTGCTTCGTTAAAATAAAAAAGCCCGGCTCTAAAGCCGGGCTTTCCATCACTAACCTAAGTCAGATCAGATTAAAACGAACGCTGAAGGCGAACGAGACCCGAAACCTGGTCGTCGCGCTCATCTTCGTCAACATAGTTGACTGCAACCTTGGCAGCAAGACCTTCAGTGATCTTGTAGTCAACAGTTACGCCAGCAGTCCACTTGTCGCGGTTAGAGAAGTCGTTGGTAAGGAAACCTTCGAATTCATCGCCATTAGCGTCAATAATGGTAACTTCGTCAGAAACGTTGCCGAAGTACTGAGCGCCTGGAGTGATGGTCAGCTTTTCAGTCGCCTTGATTGCGTATTCAGCAGCGACAGCCCACTCAGATTCTGCGTAGTAAGCGTTTGCGCCAGAAGCCCAAACACCTGCCAGGCCGAGTGTGCCTGGACCAACGTCAGCCGTGGCGATCAGGCGAACAGCGCCTTCTTCCTGGTCAACATCGTAAGAACCGATCAGCTGCAGGGTCGCTGCACCGAACTTAGCGCCAACGCCACCAGTAATGCCGACGTTGTTGTCAGCTTCCTGCGTGCCTGGGAAGAAGCCCGTCACGGGATCAACAGGGCCAACTGCTGTTACGAAGCCGCTGTTTGTGCCTTCGAGTTCGTCGACCGAAACGCCAGCCCAGAAAGAGCCTGCATCGTAGGTGTAACGAATGGAGTTGAAGAGCGAGTTGGTGGAGAGCGTGTCGGTTTCGCCCGAGAGATCGTCATCCCACCAGCTGTAGAACTTACCGACCTTCAGGCCGCCGAGTTCGATGAAGGCCTGGTCAACGAATAAGCCAGAACCCTGGTTGCCGGACGTGCCAGCCGTAGAACCACCAACGCCAGAGTCGGCATTGCCACGGAAGCCGATGAAGCCACGCAGAGCGCCAAGCTCGGTGTCTGTGCGTGTGTCAACTTCGAACTGAGCGCGTGTGAACGAATCCCAATCGGAAGAGCCCGACTCGTCACGACCGAAGTCCGTCTGGAAACGAACGTAGCCGCCGAACTTCAAGCAGGTTTCGGTGCCTGGGATGTAGAAGAAGCCAGTGCCGAAAGCGTCGCAAACGCGAACGTATTCAAGTGGCTCAGGCTCTGCTGCGACGATTGCGTCAGCGGCCTGTGCGCCGGATACTGCTGCGAGGGCTGCAGCGGAGCCGATCAAAAGGCTCTTGATGTTCATATTGACCTCCAGTCAAAATCGAATGAGCAGCGAGTGGGAAATACAAATAAATTAAAATGCCGCTCTGAGAGTGATTACATCCAAAAGAGGGGATTCGCGCAATCAAGAAGGAAACAATTTCGTCACAAATCAAACTGCTTCTCGTCACCCTGTTGCCATTTCGCTACAACTAGGAAAACCGGACGACGAGTTCCTAACAGACCCTTAACAAGTAAGGGTAAAACTTGCCTGATGCGCCGGCACACCAAGACAACAAAAAGCCCGGCATGGGAGCCGGGCTTTCCGAAATAAATGAGTCGTATTTTATTAGAACGAACGCTGCAGGCGAACGAAACCGTTGACCTGATCGTCACGCTCATCTTCGTCGAAGTAGTTAGCCGTGATCTTTGCAGAAAGACCCTGCGTGATCTTGTAGTCAACCGTTACACCGGCCTGCCAAGCATCACGGTCAGAGAAGTCGTCAGCCAGACGGAGAGTTGTTGCGCCAGACAGAGCAGTTGAGCTCAGAGATGCGGTTGTCGCTACATTACCGAACCACTGTGCACCTGGAGTGATGGTCAGCTTGTCGGTTGCCTTGATTGCGTATTCAGCAGCAACAGCCCATTCGGACTGGTTGTAGTAAGCATTACCACCGGAGGCCCAAACACCGGCCAGACCGAGTGTGCCAGGACCAAAATCGGCTGTGGCGATCAGACGAACAGCGCCTTCTTCCTGGTCGACGTCGTAGCCGCCGATCAACTGAAGCTTAGCACCACCGACTTTACCACCGATACCGGCAGTAATACCGACGTTATTGTCGTTTTCTACAACGGTAGCTGCACCAACAACGCGGTAGCTTCCAACGTTAGTGCCTTCGAGTTCGTCAACCGAAACACCGGCCCAGAAAGAGCCTGCATCGTAGGTGTAGCGAACGGAGTTGAAGAGAGCATAACGCGAAAGAACGTCCGTCTCGCCAGACAGGCCATCATCCCACCAGCTGTAGAACTTACCGACCTTCAGGCCGCCGAGCTCGATGAAGGCCTGGTCAACGAATACGCCGGAACCCTGGTTGCCGGACGTGCCAGCCGTGGAACCGCCAATGCCAGAGTCGGCATTGCCGCGGAAGCCGATGAAGCCACGCAGAGCGCCGAGCTCGGTGTCAGTCTTCGTGTCAACTTCGAACTGAGCGCGTGTGAACGAATCCCAGTCAGATGTGCCGGAAGCATCGCGACCGAAATTGGTCTGGAAACGAACGTAGCCGCCGAACTTCAGGCAGGTTTCGGTGCCTGGGATGTAGAAGAAGCCAGTGCCGAAAGCGTCGCAAACGCGGACGTATTCGAGGGGCTCAGGCTCTGCAGCGACGATAGCGTCAGCGGCCTGTGCGCCGGATACTGCTGCGAGAGCCGCAGCGGAGCCGATCAAAAGGCTCTTGATGTTCATGTTGACCTCCAGTCAAGTTTCAAAAAGGGTTTGGGTTCTTTTGCTGAAGGACAGCATTCCCTGCCCCATTCCCATGTATTGAAAACGGACGATCCACCGCCGCGCTTCCGTTTGTGAAAATACTAAAGGATTAAATGCTTGCAATCGGCAAACACCGCCTGACCGAGTTTGCTGGACCGCTTCATTTTTCGATGTTGCTGAAAGAACACATTTTAGTGATCGCTATCGTTCAAAATTTACAAATCTTTAAAAAGCCCAGTCGATTCCGTAGCTTAAAGCCTGAAATCGGCGCTCTAATATTTCAAAAATATGACACTCCGCAACGATTCTGGACTCATGAGCATCTTTAGCTGTCGGGGTGCGGAGCCGACACTGTGAGCTCAGGAACTCCGACTCACTTGCAGTCGGTGCGTCATTTCGATTCGGATCCTGCCCTGCGTCAGTTTTTCGTCCGCGATCGCGTTAGAGCCGTCAGCGTCAGTCAAAATGGGGAGTGATACCGGGTCTTTTTCATCTTTTGGAGAAAAGCCCTTGCATTCACATTTTTTACGCAATAATCAGGCGGCACCGGAGAGGTGGCCGAGTGGTCGAAGGCGCTCCCCTGCTAAGGGAGTATACGTCAAAAGCGTATCGTGGGTTCGAATCCCATCCTCTCCGCCATCATCAAAAATCCCTACATACCTTTGCTTCTTTGTTGTTGCGGCGCGGAACATTTGTTTTGCCCACTGCGTTACCACCTCGACCAACAGCAAAGGGTGATTTCAAATGGCTCAGACCAAATTGAACGTTGTGGAAGACACAGTCGAGAATCAGATCGCCGAGCTCCGCTCGCAGATTGCATCTCTTTCCAAGTCAGTATCGGCGCGTGCGGGCACACTGTCCAACGATGCCTCCGAATTTGTCGATGAAGCCCGTGGCCGAGTTCAGCGCGTCGCTCAGACCGCGGCGCAGACAGTCAAGGCTCAAGGCCATAACGTTGTTGAAGCAGCCCGTGAAAATCCAGGCACGGCAACATCGCTGCTGACGGTGGTCGGCGCGCTCGGCTTTGCGCTCGGATATTTTGTGGCAAATGCAGCCCAGGACCAGAAGAGCAGCAGCTTCTATCGCTGGCGCTAAAAGCACCTGAGAATTTAGAGGGTGAGGAGGTCATACTTCCTCACCCTTTTCCGTTTTTGAACGTAGGGAGAGATCAATTGCAGTTTGAAGATGAAGTCGAAACAGCACTCGCCGCATTCTCCAACGAGAATCATATGGCGCGGGAAGATTCGATCAAGAGAATCGTCCGCGAATATCTTATCCGCGAAGGGTTTCTGTTTTCCGGTCAGGAAGGCATCCATCCAGCAAAGTTGAATGCCAGTAACGACGGCTGATCCTAGTAGCTGGAAGCCTTTTTGACATCGCCACCTTTATACCGTGCGCAAAGCGCCCGGATGGCGCTTGAAAACTCCGTAACATCGGCGCCAACCGCAACGAAGGTCGCGCCGAGTTCCAGATAACGCCGGTTATATCCCTCGTTAAATGTCAATATTCCCGCTGCCTTTCCGGCGGCGACGATTTTCGTGATCGCTCCTTCTATGGCTTGCTGGACTTCCACCTCATCGATTTTGCCGAGATAGCCCATATCTGCGGCCAGATCAGCGGGGCCGATGAAGACGCCATCGATACCCTCCACTTTAAGTATGTCGTCAAGGTTCGAAAGCGCAGCTTTCGTTTCCGCCTGCACCAGAAGACAAAGACCGTCCGAGGCCGTCTCGGCGTAATTCTCGATCGTGTTGAAACCAGATGCCCTCGCAACCACGGCACCCATTCCACGTATGCCGCGCGGCGGATAATGCATGGCAGCGACAAGAGCCTCCGCTTGGGCAACGGTATCGACCATTGGGATGAGGAGCGTACGGGCTCCAGCGTCGAGAAGCTGTTTCATGATCCAGCTTTCGCCGGTCGGCACACGCACCACAGGTTCTGCAGTGGAAGTGGCGAGCGCGCGCAATTGATCAATGATGCTGCGCAGGTCGTTAGGGCCATGTTCGCCATCGATGACCAGCCAGTCGAAACCGGCGGTCCCGGCAATTTCAGCGGTAATGGCCTCACCCATATCCAGCCAGAGACCGATTTGCGGCTTTCCCTGCTGAATGGCGGATTTGAAATGGTTGGGAGAAGCGGGCATGGGAGCTGTCCTTTACGCCAGAAGAAGTTTCAGATCGGCGGAAGCGTCGGCAAGAACCGTACGGTCAGGCTCCCTTCCCGTATCCAGGAGTTTCTTGCCGCTGACATAGGCCTTGGCGTCGTTGATTGCATCAACGGCGAGGAACTTGCCCTGCCGGAAGTACCAGATGGAGTAGCTTCCCTCGCGCTGTCCCGGGCGAAGCACCGTCTCGTCATAGCCCGCATTGTAACCGGCGATTTGCAGCTTCACATCATACTGATCGGACCAGAACCAAGGCTTCGGCGCATATGCCTTTTCTTCGCCGGTCAGAACCACGGCCGCAGCCTCGGCCTGATCGACCGCGTTCTGCACGGATTCCAGCCTCACACGCCCGCCCTCCCACGGCAGCGATGCGCAATCGCCAACTGCATGAATGTCGGGGTCTGAAGTGCGCGTATAGGAATCAACGAGGATGCCATTGCCGCTATCAAGACCAGAATCGCGTGCTAGCCGGTCATTGGGGGTAACGCCGATGCCGACGATAACGAAATCGACATCAAGTACCGTACCGTCGGAAAGCTCGGCAGAGGTGACGTGGCCATCCTTTCCATGCAGCCGCGTCAATCCGGTTTTCTCGATGATGGAAACGCCATTTGCCCGGTGAACATCGCGCATGATGGCTGCCGTATCAGCAGAGGCGACGCGTTGAAGAATGCGGTCTGCCATTTCGATCAGCGTGACGTCCAGGCCGGCTTTCCGGGCAACTGCTGCCGCTTCCAGCCCGATATAACCGCCACCGATCACCAGCAATTTGCGGCCCGGCTTCATTTCGCCCATCAGGCGGTCTGCGTCACGCTTGTCGCGAACGGTCAGGACGCCATCCAGATCTCCGCCGATTCCCGCTGGCAAGGCGCGTGGCGTTGCGCCTGTGGCCAGGACCAGCTTTTCATAAGACAGCTTGCTGCCATCCTGCATTCGCACGGTCTTGGCCGCGCGGTCGATTTCCTCAACCCAGGTGGACAGGCGGATATCGACATCATTCTCGGCAAACCATTCGGCGGGACGAAACTCCAGCCGTTCGAAGGTCATCTCGCCCATCAGGTATTTCTTGGACAGAGGTGGCCTTTGATACGGCAAGACATCTTCCGATCCGATCATCGTGATCGGTCTTTCGTCTTTTAAGGCACGAAGCTTTGCGCCAAGGGAAAAGGCGGCCTGCCCCGCTCCGACGATGACGAGTCTGCCTGCCATGTACTGCTCCATAGGTCTGTCATGCCAAAGGCGTAACGCTAAGTACGCCTCGCGTCAACTGCAGGGGTGGTGCATCATCCGGCACCACGGGTCCCAATTGCGCCAGCTTGGCGCAACCTTTTGGGAGTAAACACGTTTCTGCACTGAAATCCGGTTCGGTTGCGAAGGGTGCTGTGGCAAAACAGGCCAGAAACGCTTCAATCATAACGTTTTGATTCAGCCTTTGGCAATGAAGCGGGTGTATGATCAAATCCAGAACAAAAAGGCAATCGGGAGGTTGTCATGGCGCTCAACGTACACATCAATTCGCACGACGCCGTTCCTCAGGATGCAATGTATGAGAAATACAGCGTCGATCGTCCTGGCAAGATAACATTTATCGGCCATCACCTCAGCACGAAGAATACGATGCGCTGCTTAATCCGCAATATCTCCCTTTATGGCGCGGATATCGAGGTTAGCCCGCATCTCGACCTGCCGAACAACTTCTACCTTGAGGTTCTCGGCATCAGGGACGAAATCGGCTGCACGCTGATCCGGCGCGAGGAAGAACAGGCCACCGTTGGCTTCAACATGCTGATCGATGCGGAGTTCCTGCATCACGTGCGTCGGCTGAGCTTCGAAACGGCTCTCTGAAGCAAACCGCCGCTCCATGCAGCGTAAACGCTAAAAGACTTCATAACCCCCGCAATATCCATGGCCCGCCTTGCGCGGGCCAATTTTGATTCTATTGTGTGGCCGTTGCTTCAACGGATAACGGAACTCTCTGAAATGTCCGCATTTTCGCGCTTTACATCTCTCGCCGCTTCGCTTCCTTCTTCCGTGCCTTTCGTTGGTCCGGAAGCCATTGAGCGTAATCGCAAGCTGGCTGTAAAGGCGCGAATCGGTGCCAATGAGAGCGGTTTCGGCCCCGCTCCTTCTGTTCTTGAAGCTATGAAGCAGGCGGCGTCCGAAACCTGGATGTATGCCGATCCGGAAAACTTCGAACTGCGTGAGGCGCTGGCCATCTATCACGGTGTGTCGCGCGATAATATTGCCGTTGGCAGTGGCGTGGATGGCCTTCTTGGCGAAATCGTCCGGCTGGTGGTGGAGCCGGGAACGCCCGTTGTCACCTCCTTCGGCGGCTACCCCACATTTAATTATCATGTGAACGGATATGGCGGGCGTCTGGTGACGACACCCTATTTCGATGACCATGAAAATCTCGACGGGCTGCTTGATCTCGTCAAGAAAGAGAACGCGCCGCTGGTCTATTTCGCCAATCCGGATAATCCGATGGGCAGCTGGTGGGAAGCAAGCGAAGTCCTGACCTTCGCCAAGGCTCTGCCAGAAACCTGTTTGCTGGTCCTGGACGAAGCCTATTGCGAGACAGCACCGGAAAGCGCCATCCCCAGTGTGCGCGCCATGATCGGGATGCCGAATGTTCTGCGTATGCGCACCTTCTCCAAGGCCTATGGGCTGGCGGGCGCCCGCGTCGGTTACGCAATCGGCACACTGGGCAATGCGCAGGCTTTCGACAAGATCCGCAATCACTTCGGAATGTCCCGCGTTTCCGTGGCCGCCGCACTCGCGGCCCTGAAGGATCAGGCTTACCTGCGCGATGTCGTCAAACGCATCGCCAACGCCCGTGAACGCATTGCCACCATAGCGCGGCAGAACGGGCTGCGCCCCCTTCCCTCGGCAACAAATTTTGTGGCCATCGACTGTGGGCGTGATGGGGTCTACGCCAGGGCCATCGTTGATGGGCTGATGGAACACGGTGTCTTCATACGAATGCCGGGCGTGGAACCGCTCAACCGCTGCATCCGCGTCAGCGCAGCGCCGGATAGCAAGCTGGATCTTTTTGCCGAAGCGCTGCCGAAGGTTTTAAAAGCTCTGAGTTAAGGCGCTACGTAACGGAGAACAGCATCTCTTTCGGATACGGAAGTGCCAGTGCTGGCATCTCCTCATTCGAAAAATATCGGATCGATCTGGTCTCGCTATCTGTGGGCGCGGTCAGATGCCGCTCGATATGGCAAGCGAATAGCGTCACCACATACTCAACCCGGTCACCGTTTGGATAGACGTATCGGAATGCCTTGCCGCCAAACACGTCGATGATTTTATGAACGCTAACCTTAAGGCCCGTTTCCTCGGCAACCTCTCGGATTATTGCCTCTTCAGGAGTTTCGCCGGGCTCTATTGCACCTGCAGGGAGGCTCCATGCTTCACCGGAGGCTTTTTCCTGAAGCAGCAACCGTCCATCATCATCATGAATGACAGCAGCAACGGACGGCACTAGCAAAAGCTCCGCGCCGATTTTTCTTCGAAGTGCTGTGATGTAGGATGCCAATGTTTCGTGCTCCTGCTGGTTGCAACACTTCGTATCTTGATGCAACTTTCGATCATTGCCAACAAAATAGAGAAACCGCGCCGGCCTTGTTTCTGCCGGTCGCGGTTTGATGTTCAGCGTGGATCTGGCTGTTCCCTGTACGGGGTTATTCTTTTTATGGTCCGGCCGGGACTGGAGGAACCTGCCGGAAGGAATGGCGATCTGTCGATCGCTCTGTCTTTTTGTTGCGCGTCAGTTGCCCCGGCGCGGTTTTGTCAGTGTGCGGTCATCCAGTCGCGGGCGGCGCGAAGTGCCGTTGCGAGGTCTGCCTTGGTCATGTTGCGGGCCAGATCGGCGCGCAGCGAGGCTGCCCGTTCCGAACCCTTGATAGCGGCGATGTTGAGCCATTTATGGGCAGCGATGAGGTCCACCGGGCAGCCGCGGCCTGTCGCATAGATCAGGCCGAGGTTGCAGAAGACGTCCGCGCGGCTTTGGCCACCGGCGACTGCCATTTCGATATCGCGAACTTCAAAGCGTGCCATTTTTTTCTAATCCCTGTTTGCCCGTTAGCGTCGTGTCAGCGCCCCTCTTCGGAGGCTTTTTCGGTTCTGGCCTTGCCGTCTTCTGCGGCTTGTTCTGGCCTTTTCCGTCGGCAGATTTGCTCTGCTCTTTCGATGTCCCCACTATGCCAAACGGGCTTCAACGGGCGCTTAAAATCCATGATTAATGGGAGCCAAACAAAGTCCAAACGATTGGTAAAGTTGGGTTTTTGTTAAATATCACAGCCCCCGGAAATTAAGGACTTTGCCGACAATTTTACGAAAAGTTTACGGATGGAATTCAACCCTTTCGTAACCACGTCTCAAACAGTCGTTTTTGCGATGATCGTTTTTACGAGGTCCGGACCGCGAAAAGCCGAGGTTTTTGCGAAGATCCATATTTCCTTTTACGTTCACGTAAACTATAAATTACGGCGTCCGCGTGAGGAGATGCGGATGCCAGATCTTGCGCGACGTGAAGGTTTGGCCACAGCAGGATTGGGAGGTCCCTATGAAGAGAATGACGATACTTGCCGCTGCCGCGTTTTTGATGGGCAGCAGTGCCTTTGCAGCGGAGGCTATCGAGGGCAACTGGAAAACGGCCAGCGGCGAGACCGCCGTGATCGCCCCATGCGGTTCAGCTTTCTGCGTAACGCTGAAAACCGGCAAGCACGCCGGAAAACAGATTGGCAAGATGAGCGGCAAGGGCAACAGCTATTCCGGCGAGATTACCGATCCCGCCAATGACAAGACCTATGCCGGCACCGGCACCGTTTCCGGTGGCTCGCTGAGCATGAAGGGCTGCGTGCTGAAAGTTCTGTGCAAGTCGCAGACGTGGTCGCGTCTGTAATCGGTGGACGATGTGGACGGGGCGAGGCTTCGTCCACATCGTTTGAATGAGGCAGCAATGCCGTAAACACAATGAGCGATCTGGACGGTCTTCATATCCAAGATGATGATAGCTTTAGAAATCCTCATCAAAGCGGCAGCACTCGGCTCGCTCTCCCTGTTGATCCTGCACCAGATCGCGACGCAGGTTAGAGAGTACTATTTCTATAAGCAGAACGGCTGGGATTTTTCTATCGACAGCAATTTGGACAGGCTGAAGATCGATGAGAAGATTACCGTCTACAACCTGAACCTGACCAACTGGGAGCGGTTTTATCTGTTTCGCCCGTTCTATATCTTTATCATGATTGTACTTTTGGGCTTCATGATCTGGGCATCGTTTCAAAACCTGCCGTCCTAGCTGGTGCATGTACAACCCAAGGGTATATTCGCGTTATTTTTCCGTCATATCGATGTAATAAACTCTCTTTAGTTGCCCCGTCTGGAATTGTTCCAAACTGCAAGCCAACGGAGAGCGCCATGACCAACATCGACACAAGCAAGCTAAGCTGGGATGAGTGGGACGAACTTCAGAACCCACCGCCTGCCGTTACCGATTTCGACCGCGTTGTTGAATCGGCTATTTCACGCCGCGGTTTTCTGGGCGGCATTCTGGCCTTTGGTTCTGCCGCTGCCGCTCTTGGCACGCTTGGCAATCTCGCCAGCTCCACCTCTGCCCAGGCACAGGAAGCCTCGCGTTTTCCGTTCAAGCCTGTAGCCGCTGCCACCGACAACACCATCCATGTGCCGGAAGGCTACAGCTGGAAGCCGCTTGCAAAATGGGGCCAGCCGCTGTTCCCCAACGTGCCGGATATCGATCCGGTCAAGGGTGTAAGCCTTGAAAACTCGGACAAGGTTTTTGGTGAAAACACCGATGGCATGGAGCTTTTCGTTGTTGGCAGCCACCAGCTGATCGCGGTCAACCACGAATATGTCAACAACGAAACCAACCTGCCCCATCGCGAAAAGGGAATGCCTGCCAATCTGGACGAAGTGAAGATCCTGCAGCATATGCAGGGTGTTACCGTCATGGAAGTGGCTGAAGGCAAGGACGGCTGGGAGATCGTCGTCGGCAGCCCGTTCAACCGCCGCATTCACCACAACACACCGATGAAGCTGTCCGGCCCTGCCGCCGGCTCCGAGCTCGTCCAGACAGCAGCCGACCAAAAGGGTATCGACTGTCTTGGCACCTTCAACAATTGCGGCGCGGGCCGCACACCGTGGGGCACCTACCTCACCTGCGAAGAAAACTTCAACGGCTACTTCGGCTCCACCGTGGCCGATTTCAAGATGCCCGACGACTACAAGCGTTACGGCATCGCCGCCGAGACCCGTTACGGCTATGAGAAGTTCGATGAGCGTTTCGACGTTTCCAAGAACCCGAACGAGCCGCGTCGCGCTGGTTATGTCGTGGAAATCGATCCGTCCAACGCATCGTCGACGCCAATCAAGCGTACCGCGCTTGGTCGCATCAAGCACGAGAACGCCGCCGTCGTCGTGGCGCGCGATGGCCGTGTCGTCGTTTACATGGGCGACGATGAGCGTGGCGAGTTCCTCTACAAGTTCGTATCCAACGGCATCTACGTGCCGGGTGGCGATACGTCGAAACTGCTGGACGAAGGCACGCTCTATGTCGCCAAGTTCAATGATGATGGCAATGGCGAATGGGTGGCGCTGACGCCCGAATCCACCGGCATGAAGATGGATGAAATCTGCGTCTTTACCCGTCAGGCCGCTTCAAAGGTGGGCGCAACCACCATGGACCGTCCGGAATGGGTCGCCATCAACCCTGTCGCCATTGAAGCCTATTGCGCGCTGACCAACAACAGCAATCGCGGCGTTACCAAGGACGGCAAGTTGCGCGCCAATGGCGGCGGCGATGCCATGGCTCTCAACGCTGCCAACCCGCGCGAGAAGAACGAATACGGCCAGATCGTGCGCTGGTATCCCGCAAATGATGACCATGCCGATGGCAAGTTCAAGTGGGACCTGTTCTGCATGGCCGGCAACCCGGATGTTCACAAGGATGCCTATGCGGGCTCGTCCAACATCAATTCCGGCAACATGTTCAATTCACCCGACGGCATGATGTTCGATTCGACCGGCCTGCTCTGGATCCAGACAGATGGCGAAGACACCAATGAAGGCCAGTATGCAGGACAGGGCAACAACCAGATGCTGGCGGGCGACCCCGTCTCCGGTCGCATCGAGCGCTTCCTGACGGCACCGAAGGGCGCAGAAGTCACCGGCCAGACATGGTCTGCCGACAAGCGCACCCACTTCGTCGGCATCCAGCATCCCGACGCTCCCTTCCCGGATGGCGAAGGCAAGCTGCCGCGCTCGACTGTCGTCGCCATCAAGCGGAACGACAACGCCATGATCGGCTGATCGGGCCTCTCAAAATCAGAAAAGGCGCCGTTTACGCGGCGCCTTTTTCATATTTGCATTCCGTCATTCCGGCCTTGAGCCGGAATCCAGCTGCGCCGCGTCTGCGGAGCAAAGAAGTTTTTTACGATCAGAGACCTGGTCGCACTGTATCCCGCATCCGGTGCGGGATGACGGGGCAGTTGGAGAGCCTGTTTCACAACAGTCTTGGCCCAGGCAAATATGTTGGCAGTCTGAAGGCGCCGTTCACGCGGCGCCTTTTTTGTGTCTGCTCAAAAACCTTCAATGACCCTTCAGAGCCACTGCGTGCCGTCACCGGCCTGGCAGCCATAGGGCGGCAGGACATTGCCGAATGTCTGGTGAAGCTTGTCGCAACCCCATTTGTTGATCGGGCCCGGCATACGGCTGTTCAGTTCGATGCCGACTTCATTATAGGGGCTGTCCGTGTTGGTGACGTAACCGTACCAGCGGTATCCGACGATCACCACGACGAAGACCAGAATCATCGTCAGCACTTTTATGATTTTCACAGTATTTCCTAACGCATCACATGAATGTCCATCCGCGTCACGCCTCCCGCCGCGCATGAATGAAGGCCGCTTGGATGTCGGCCAGGAGAGTTCCTAGCCGTGAAAACACGTTTCAGCAACTCAAGCCCGTGCCTTGATCGGATGTCCGTCGGGAAGGCTCGGCCAGTGTGCGGTTGAAAAGGCATCGGCCATCTGTCACCCTCGCCCGGGGGACTAGTGTTGATTTGGAGGAGTTTTACATGCGTTTGTTTCTGCCTTATGCGCTTTTGGCCAGTTGCTTCATGACCGCGCCTGCCTTTGCCATCGATCCGCCTGCCCAGCCACCCGCAGACCGGCCGCTCAACGAATTCGTCACGTCTGTCGAGAAGGATGGATCGATCACCTTCCGGCTTTTTGCACCCTCGGCAAAGGCCGTATCGGTTGTTTTGGGCGCCAACGCGCCGGTTGAAATGAAGCGTGCCGAAAGCGGCGTCTGGAGCGCAAAGACCGATGCCCTCAAGCCCAACCTCTACGAATATTACTTCAACATCGATGGCTTCCGCAGCATCGATACCGGCACGAATTACCCCAAGCCACAGCGGCAGGTGAATACCAGCCTCATTCTGGTGCCCGGCAGCATTCTCGATGTGCGCGATGTGCCGCATGGCGAACTGCGCCTCGTGACCATCCCCTCCAAAGCTTTGAAGTCTCAGCGCGCAACCTATGTCTATACACCGCCAGGCTATACGGACGCGTCCGAACCCCTGCCCGTGATGTACCTCTACCACGGCTTTGGCGATACGGTGGCCTCATGGGTGGCACAGGGCCGCGCCCCGCAAATCCTCGACAATCTGCTGGCTGAAAAGAAGATCGAGCCGATGATCGTCGTCATTCCCGATACGGAAGCCGATATCCCGGAGGCGATTGCCGAAAACTTTCCCGGCGCCGAGCGTCGCAAGAACTTCTACCCCATCAACGCCGATGCCATCGACCGCGAACTGGTGGAAGACCTCATCCCCTACATGAAGGAACACTACAAGGTGCGCGACGATGCAGATGGCCGCGCCGTGGTTGGCCTGTCGCAAGGCGGCTACCAGTCACTCGTCTCAGGCCTGACCCATCTCGGCACCTTCGGCTGGGTCGCAACCTTCAGCGGCGTCACCACCACAACGGTTCCCAACAAGGCCGTCGACGCAGCACTTGCCGATCCCGACAAGCTCAACAAAACACTGCGCGACCTCACCGTCACCGTTGGCACCAAGGATGTCGTTACCGGTAAGGACATCGCCGGCCTAAAGTCTATCCTGGACGAAAAGAAGATCGTCCACGATTACGTGGAATACAAGGATCTAGGCCACGAAATGGACGTCTGGCGGCCATCCTTCGAGGCGTATTTGCAGAAGGTTTTCAGGAAGTAGCAGCTGAGAAAGCATCCGCCGCGTCACGCAAGGGATGAGGCGGATGCTTAAAACAACGCATTGGTGGCCCGGCAGCATCACTGTGAGATTATTGTCGACAGAGTGGAACGAAAAACAGGTATAACGGCGTTCTGTCAAAAAGCGCGCGACTGGCCCTAACCATAGATTTGATCTGAAATTTGGATTTGAAAGCTGCGGTTCCTATTTTATAACTTCGGCCAATGTTTTCTTTCTTGGCAAGCTGCCGGATCGGCTATTTTATTAAGGTAATGACGATTGCTCGACGCTCAAAATAATCCGCGATTCATTGCCGCTGCCCTTGCAGCCTCCGACGACTGCATCAAGGTTATCGGGCTCGACGGATCGTTGCAGTTCATGAACGAGGGTGGGCAGCGGGTCATGGAAGTGGACGACTTTTCCCGCTTTAAAGGTTGTCCGTGGCCCGACTTCTGGCAAGGCCAGGGCAACGCCGATGCCATAGCGGCGCTTGATGAGGCACGTGCAGGTCGCTCGGCACGTTTTACCGGCTTTGCCAATACCGCCAAGGGCAACAAGCGATATTGGGACGTGAAGGTCTCGCCGATTGTCAATGATGACGGCCGGATCGACAGCATCCTGTCGATTTCCAGAGACATTACCTCGCTCAAAGCTTTTGAAGACGAATAGATGCTGCTGCGCAATGAGCTTGCGCACAGAATCAAGAATA
This sequence comes from Hyphomicrobiales bacterium, assembly GCA_900468285.1. GTDB lineage: Bacteria > Pseudomonadota > Alphaproteobacteria > Rhizobiales > Rhizobiaceae > Agrobacterium. The sequence goes on from UBTF01000012.1 coordinate 342,254, forward strand.
TCCTGGCACTGGTGCAAGCCGTTGCTTCCCAGACGCTAAAGGATGGCGCGGATATGGCGGTTGCGAAACCGGCATTTCTCTCGCGTCTGGCCGCACTCAGCCGCGGCCATGACATTCTCATCAACTCACAGCACAATTCGACCCAACTCAGAGAACTCGCGGTGGCTGTCGCAGCAGAACAGGCAGCCGGACGCGTTGTCTTCGACGGGCCAGACATAAACCTGTCTGCCAAATGCGCGCTTGCCTTGACCCTGGCGTTTCATGAACTGGCGACAAACGCGTTAAAATATGGGGCTCTTTCCAACGACAAAGGGATGGTTTCCCTCTCCTGGAAAATCCGCTCGGAGTGGGCGCAGCCCACACTCGATCTCGTCTGGGCAGAAAGCGGAGGGCCGAATGTTAGCCTGCCTTCAAGACGTGGCTTCGGCTCTCGAATGATCGAAAAAGCCTTGTCCTCCTATGTTGGCGGAACAAGCCGTGTCGATTTCAACCCCGACGGGCTGGTGTTTTCCCTGTCAGTGCCGACATCAAACCTGGCGGAATTTTGACGACACTTATTCTTCCGTTGGCCAACGTCTACCCGTTAACCTCCCTGAACCTCACATGAACCCGTCCCTCAGGGTTGGTTCAGTCCAATCGTGGCAGTGTGGTGTCCAGATTAAGGGACACATCAACGCAGCGGGGAATGGACATGGCAATCATGATACGTCGTTTCAGCATCATCGTGCTTCTGATGGCGATCTTCGCCATGTCTTTTGCAGCATTGGTGGTCAATCCCAACCGCAGTTTCCAGCGCATTAACGTCGGTGCTGCCTATACCTGCCAGCAAGGCTTTTCGAATGGCTGCCACGTGATGCTGTAGGCGAACAGCGCCGAGGTAGGATCAGCGCTGCAAGTTTTTCAAACGCTCATATTTCTGTCGCTTGCCTGTCGAAAATGGCTCTCTATAATAGGCCATGACAATAGCAAAGCACACGATTCCGCCCCTCGCCTTCATCACGCCCGAGCCATTCGCGCCACGGACCTTCATGGATCCGAAAGAGGCCGTGAGTGCATTGACGGCGCTTTATGAACGCAACACGAATTTCCTCATCAAGTCCTTTACTGATCTGGCGCAGGGAACACCCATTTCCGGTCGTTACCGCGCCTGTTATCCTCAGGTCAGCATCGAGACGTCGAGCTTCGGCCATGTCGACTCGCGCCTGTCCTACGGCCATGTCACATCGCCCGGCATCTATACGACAACGGTCACACGGCCCCAACTGTTCAAGCACTATCTGACAGAGCAGCTCGGTCTGCTCATGAAGAACCACAATGTCCACGTGACCGTATCGGAATCGGCAACGCCCATTCCTCTGCATTTCGCCTTTGGCGAAGGCGCGTATGTGGAAGCGGCGGCGGCCGCCGCCATGACGGATGTGCCGCTGCGCGATCTGTTCGATACGCCTGACCTTAACAATACGGACGATCTTATCGCCAATGGCGAATATGATCAGGTGCCCGGAGAGCCCGCGCCTCTGGCACCCTTTACCGCGCAGCGTATCGACTACTCGCTGGCGCGCCTCAGCCATTATACGGCCACCAGCGCCAACCATTTCCAGAATTTCGTGCTGTTTACGAACTACCAGTTCTACATCGATGAATTTGCGGCCTGGGCGCGCAAGATGATGGCGGATGGCGGAGAGGGATACACGGAGTTCGTGGAGCCGGGAAATATCGTCACGCTGGCCGGGTCCGACAGACCTGAAACGGACATGACCCTGGGCCGTATGCCGCAAATGCCTGCCTACCACCTGAAGAAAAAGGGTCATGCGGGCATCACCTTGGTCAATATCGGCGTAGGCCCTTCCAACGCCAAGACGATTACCGACCACATTGCGGTTCTTCGCCCTCATGCATGGTTGATGGTGGGCCACTGCGCCGGTCTGCGCAACAGCCAGCGGCTGGGCGATTATGTTCTGGCGCACGCCTATATGCGGGAAGACCATGTTCTGGATGACGATCTGCCCGTCTGGGTGCCGATCCCGGCTCTGGCAGAAGTCCAGATGGCGCTCGAAGGCGCTGTCGCGGAAGTCACGGGCTATGAAGGCTTCGAGCTGAAGCGCATCATGCGCACCGGCACCGTCGCCACCATTGATAACCGCAACTGGGAGCTTCGCGACCAAGCGGGACCGGTCAAGCGGCTGTCACAGGCTCGTGCCATCGCGCTCGATATGGAATCGGCAACCATCGCGGCCAACGGCTTCCGCTTCCGCGTGCCTTACGGCACCCTGCTCTGCGTGTCGGACAAGCCGCTGCATGGCGAACTTAAACTGCCGGGCATGGCGACAGAGTTCTATCGCACCCAGGTGGCCCAGCATCTTCAGATCGGCATCCGTGCCGTTCAGAAGCTGGCGGCCATGCAGAAGGAAACGCTGCATTCCCGCAAGCTGCGCAGCTTCTACGAAACGGCCTTCCAATAGTACGTCACCATGGCGCTATTTGCGCACAGGCACGAATAGCGCCATGGCGGTTCCTATCAGGGACGAGACGATGACAAGCAGGTGGACGTTGACCGCCGCCTGCCCCAGCGATGACAATGCGGCTTGATCCGCCGCCGCACCAAAGCCGACGGCGCCTGCCGTGATGCCAGCAGGATAGGTTCCGACGCCTCCCGGCGCGTGGATCGGCAGGACGGATGACAATTCCCCGACCAAGGCACCACCAAAGCCCGCAGGCAGGTCGATACCAGCCATCAGCACCAGCACCCAGGCCAGAACGGCAATCTTGACGAACCAGTTGATGATGGTCACGCCCCAGGCGCGAGCAAAGGCGCTGATATCCAGCGGCAAACCGGCTTGCACCTCATGGATGATGCTCTTTGCCTTGGCGGGCGCCATTCGTTCAGCGAGGCGAAAGACCGGATGTCTTGCGGCAAAGGCAAACACCGGCAGAAGCAGGAATGAAAGCCACAGCAGCCACATGACGACTGCACTCTTTTCCAGCACCAGTCCAAGCCCGGCTGCAGCCAGCAGGGCGTGAAGATCAAACAGCCGCATGACGAGCAAGGCGGAAGTGCCGCGCGCAAGGCGAACGTCGAATTCCTTCTTCATCAACAGTGGAAAGCTGGTTTCGCCAGAGCGGAAGGGCAGCATGACGTTGAGCAGGTTGTGGATCTGCACCACCCGGAACAACGGCATGAAGTGGCCGCGCGTTTCGCGTGGGAAATAGTCGTAAATCCGCCAGGTTCTCAGCACGTAGGTGCCTAAAAGCAGCATGACTGCGGCCGCCATGGCCTTGAGGCCCGCTCCTTCCCAAACCGCAAGCACCGAGCCCCAGCCCCAGACAGCCTGAATGAAAATGGCGTAGGCAAACAGAATAAATCCGGTAAAGACAGTCATTCTGTTGCGCGAAAGCCACGAAGCGGCAGTGACATCGGGTCCGTTCATGTGGCTCAGTTGCCTCGTCTGGACAAACATAGCCCCGGGGTCTATCCGGGCTTGCTTGCATATATATCTGCCGTCTTCTTAGGAGAAAGCGCCTGTGTCCACAACTGCCGTAACCGAAAACATCTTGCCCTCGGCAGAGGCGCTGGAGCTCTCTCTTGTCGTTCCCATCTTCAACGAGCAGGAAAGCGTTGCGCCGTTGATCGAACGTATCGTGGAAGCCCTGGCCGCCTTCGGTGCGCCTTGGGAACTCATCCTCGTTGACGATGGCAGCACGGATGCCACCATTGCCAATGCAAGAGCTTACATTGGTCGTGCCGGTCTTGATTTAAAGATCGTGGCTCTCCAGCGCAATTTCGGCCAGACGGCAGCCATGCAGGCAGGCATCGATGCCGCCAAAGGCCGCCTGATTGCCACGCTGGATGGCGACCTGCAGAATGATCCCAAGGACATTCCCATGCTGGTGGCCGAGCTTGAGCGCCGCGAACTCGATCTCCTGGTCGGCTGGCGCAAGAATCGTCAGGACGGGCTTTTCCTGCGAAAGGTTCCTTCATGGATTGCCAACCGGCTGATTGGCAAGATCACCGGCGTGCGCCTGCATGACTATGGATGCAGCCTGAAGATCTACCGCGCTTCCATCATCAAGCAGGTCAAGCTGATGGGTGAGATGCACCGCTTCATCCCGGCCTGGGTGGCGGGCGTGGTGCCCAGCACCAGCATCGGCGAAATGCCGGTCACGCACCACGCGCGCCAGTATGGCTCATCGAAATACGGTATTTCCCGCACGTTCCGCGTCATTCTCGATCTTCTGTCGGTCATGTTCTTCATGCGCTACAAGGCGCGGCCCGGCCACTTTTTCGGTTCGCTCGGCCTTGGCCTTGGCGCGCTTTCGGCTGTCATCATGACCTATCTCTTCATCGACAAGTTCATTCTTGGCAATGATATCGGTGCCCGTCCGATGTTGATGGTTGGCGTGGCCCTGCTTCTGTCTTCGGTGCAACTCATCACCACCGGCATTCTCGCGGAAATGATTGCCCGCCTCTATTACCGCGATGAGCAGAACCCGAATTACATCATCGGCAAGATCTACAAGTCGGAGTGACGATCCATGCGCAAGTATCTTTCCCGCAATCCGGAGCTGATCATCACCCTGATTGCGGGCTATTACCTGCTGGCAATCATCGTCCGTCTCGTCCGTTCTCCGGGCCTGGAAATCGACGAGTCGCAGGCCGCGCTCTCGCAATTCTTCCAGTGGGGATACGGCTCGCAGCCACCCATTTATGACTGGCTTCAGCTTGGGCTGGCCAGAATATTTGGCATGTCCATCGCCACGCTGAGCATTCTGAAAAACACCATCCTGTTTCTCTGTTGCCTCTTCATCTGGCTGACGACGCGGCTTTTGACAGGCGATCGTTTTCTCAGCGGTGCAGCGGCGCTCGGTGTTTTGACGCTGCCGCCCGTTTTTCTCATGGCGCAAAGGGACCTGACCCATTCGCTGCTAGCCATTCTGGCGGTTGCGCTGTTCCTGTATACGTTTTTCCGCACGCTGCAGCGCCCAAGCCTTGGCGCCTATCTGCTGGCGGGAATAGCTGTCGGCCTCGGCACCCTCTCGAAGTATAATTTCGTTCTGGTGCCTCTCGCCGCCATTCTGGCTGTCCTGCCTGAAAAAGACCTGCGGGCACGGGTGCTGGATTGGCGCATGTTGGCAGCGATTGCGGTATCTGCGCTCATTGTCCTGCCGCACGGCCTGTGGGTGCTCAACCATATCGGACTGGCCACAGGCCAGACGATGGGAGAAATGACAGAGGGCCATGACGGCGTGTCCTTTCACGGGCTCTATGGCGCGCTTGATCTCATCGGGGCGGCGCTGAAAGGCTCCGCAACCACGCTTGCCGTGTTTGCCCTGGTATTTTTCAAGGATATCCGCCGCATTCTGCCCGCTAGCAACCAATGGACCCGCATCACCGGACGCATCCTGCTGCTCAGCCTGCTGATCGTTCTGGTTATCGTCTTTGCGCTCGATGTCACCAATGTCAGGCAGAAATGGCTGATCGTCTATCTCGTCCTGCTGCCGCTCTACCTCTGTCTTAAAATCCACGCGGCCGGTGTGGAGGTCGCACCGAAGCTTCCCGGAATGGTCGCGATCACCTCGGCGCTGACGATCGGCGTTCTTATTCTTCTGCTGTTCCGGGGGCTCGTAGCACCCTATTTTGGCCGCACCTCACTCGTGCATATTCCCTATGACGGCTTTGCGCAGGCCGTGCGACGGGACGGTTTTCCGGAGCCGCAATACATCATCGCATCAAGTGGGATTGTCGGCGGCAATCTCAAGGTCCAGTTCCCGAAGGCCACGGTCTTCATCGGCAATCCGGCAACGGATGACGCGCCGTCCAACTGGCCCGCGGGCGCAACCGTCCTTCTGGCGGGCACGGATCTGGAGGGCAATATGCCAGCCAATCCCGGCGCGGAACTCGCCGCCATGGCCGCACGCGCAGCCCTTCCTGCGCCTGCGGATATACGTCACCGCGAAGTGCCCTATTATGGGAGCAAGGCTGAGAAGAGACACGCCTTCTACTATGCGTGGACGGTCACCGCAGCGAAATAGCGATCAGGCCGGCTTGATCACCGGCTCGATACGGATGGGAAACTTCACCGAATTGGCTATGAAGCATTTTTCGTGAGCCTCCTCATGCAGCTCAAGCGCGGTCTGCGGATCGCCCTTGGAAAGGGTAACAACCGGTTTCAGCACCACTTCGGTAAAGTGGCCTGCCCCGTCGCGCGACAGCACCATCGTGCCCTCGGGCTCATCCACGTAGTCGGCAACGACAACGCCGGAAACCGCACAAAAATGCAGGTACCAGAGCTTGTGGCAGGCAGAGACAGAGGCGAGCAAAAGCTCCTCAGGGTTCCAGCGCGTCACATCGCCGCGAAAGGCCGGATCGGCCGAGCCATCGATATCTGGCTTGCCTTCAGCGGAAATCACATGCGTCCGGTCATATTCCCGGTAGCCGGAAGTGCCGGTGCCGCGGTTGCCTGTCCACGTGACCTTGATCTTATAGTGATGCTCATGCTCTGCCACGGATATTACACCCCCCTGGTGTCGCGCAGGTGATCCAGCCCCTTGCGCAGTGTCTCTATGATCTGGTCCACCTCGCCACGGCTGATAGTCAGCGGCGGTGATGCCAGCATACGGTCGCCCGTTGCGCGCATCACCAGGCCGTTTTCCAGGCAGTGATTGCGCACCAGCATTCCCACATCGTCGGGTTTGTCGAAACGTTTGCGGATCGTCTTGTCGGCTGCAATCTGCAACCCGCCCATAAGACCGGCATTGACGGCCTCGCCGACCAGTTCGTGAGACAAAAGGCTCTCCCAGCCCTTGCGGAAATAGGGGCCGATATCGTCCCTGACGCGTTCGACCAACCCCTCGTCTTCGATGATACGCAGGTTTTCGAGAGCGGCGGCGGCGCATACCGGGTGCCCGGAATAGGTGAAGCCATGGTTGAAATCGCCCACCTCTGAAATCATGACCTGCGCCACCCTGTCGGAAACCAGTACGCCGCCAATCGGCAGGTAACCGGATGAAAGCCCCTTGGCGACAGGCGCCATATCCGGCTCGAAGCCGAAATGCTGATAGCCGAACCAGGAACCAAGCCGCCCGAAGCCGCTAATGACTTCATCCGAGATCAGAAGAATGTTTCGCGCCTTGCAGATACGGGCAATTTCCGGCCAGTAGGTCTGCGGCGGCACGATGACGCCGCCCGCGCCCTGGATCGGCTCAGCCACAAAGGCGGCGACGTTCTCTTCACCCAGTTCATCGATCCTGGCTTCCAGTTCCCGGGCCGCCTTCAGGCCGAATTCTTCCGGAGAAAGATCACCACCCTCGGCATACCAATAGGGCTGGCCGATGTGGGAAATACCGTCGATGGGAAGGTTGCCCTGCTCATGCATCCACGTCATGCCGCCCAGCGAGGCACCGGCCACGGTCGATCCGTGATAGCCGTTGCGGCGCGCGATGACGTGCGTTTTCGTCGGGTGGCCCAGTGCCTTCCAGTAGACACGCGCCATTCGAAACCACGTGTCGGTGGCCTCGGAGCCGGAATTGGTGAAGAACACATGGTTCATGTTTGGTCCGGCATGGGCGGTCATCTTTTGTGCCAGAAGCGTGGCCGGTGGCGTCGTCGTGCCGAAGAAGGCGTTGTAATACGGAAGCTCGGTCATCTGCCTTGCGACGGCTGCGGCCATTTCCGGGCGTCCGTAACCGATGTTGACGCACCATAAACCGGCAAAGGCATCCAGATACTTCTTGCCGGCGCTGTCATAGATGAAAACGCCCTCGCCCCGTTCAATGATGCGGGTGCCGGAAGCGTTCAGCTTTCCCATGTCGGAAAAGGGATGCAGATGGTGGGCGGCATCTATGGCTGCGAGGTTTGACAACGTTGCCGTGTGGTTATTCATGTCGCGACGCACTCCCATGCCCATGCCCTTGCACAGGCAAGCATGGCGTCGGCCAATGCTTTTTGCAAGCCGCAAAGGAACAACGCAGCCATGTTCCTACATGGGATGCAGGCGCGACCTCAGGCTGTCGCAAAGTCCTTGGGAACGATGACCTTCAGCTCGCCAGCGTGCATCTTCAACGAGACGTCACGCTTCATTGGCAGCAACTCGCCGTCGATCACGCATTTGACGTCGTGTCTGCGCTTGGGAAAATGCAGTTCCGCATCGGTAACGGCCATGGCCGTCACGGCGGCGTTCTCCTTCAGCTTGCCGCGCATGATATCGATGGCAAGCCCTGCCACCCCTGAAGGCGTCAGCGCATCGGCGATATAGAGGCCAAGGTGCCCCCGCGTGATATCGTCGGCGACCAGCAGAGGGCTCGGCCCGAACTCGTTGTTGGATGCGGAGATCGCACAGACCCTGCGGTGCTGGGTCTTGCCGTCCACCGTAAATTCCATGTCGAAGACGGGCGGGTTGAGCACGACGCCCAGCGCTGCGCGGACATTGGCGCGCATCTTGCCCAGCCGCGATGCATATTCCATCTTGTCGCGGTAGCGCACCATGCGCGCATGGAGGCCTGCGGAGAACTGATGCACGAATGGCTGGCCGTTGGCCGTTGCAATATCGACATTTTCGACATGGCCCTGCGCCAGCGTATCGACTGCCTGCCAGATATCGAGCGGCAGTTTCAGCGAGCGGGCAAAGAGGTTCATCGTGCCGGCGGGAACGACGCCGAGGGTAATCTTGTGTTTCCAGGCAATGCCGGCAGCGGCGGAGATAGTGCCATCTCCACCACCGGCAATCAGGCCGTCCAGCCCTTTGTCGTCGGCGGTGCGTTCCATCTCCTTGACGATGTCCTTGCCGGAAACGAGGCGGCATTCGATTTCGTGCCCTGCCTTGCTGAAAACCGTCTGGGCATGTTCGCAATAGGCGTCCATGTCGGTGGTTTTGAAGGTTCCGCCATCGCGGTTAAAGATCGCCACCAGCTTCATATGTTTATCCAGCCTTTGTTACACGCAAAGCGCGATCCTAAATGCAGCACGAAGGGTTACGTTCCGTACACCTTCGCGTGAGTCATGGATTTTGCAGAATCACATACTACCGCGACGCACAATTTGATGTTATGCCTGTGATAAGGTCATTTTAGTGACCACCACTTCCAGTCAGGGCAGGCCGAAATCTTCGGTCTTGCCCTTTTTTTCTTCGCACGCCGCAGAAGCCATGACCCAGATACGCCCATCCGAGAACCGCCCCGATGCGGAAGCCGAAAAGGCTGCGCCTTCTCCTGCAACAACGCTCACACCCTTTTCCATTGCCCTTATTGAGCTCGCTCTTGCCGCTGGCGGTTTCGGCATCGGCACTGGCGAGTTCGCCATCATGGGCCTTTTGCCGGATGTGGCCACCACCTATGGCGTTACCGTCCCGCAGGCAGGCTATGTGATTGCAGCCTATGCGATCGGCGTGGTCATCGGCGCGCCCATCATTGCGGTGCTGGCAGCGCGCATGACGCGCCGCGTCCTGTTGCTGGCGCTGATGAGCCTGTTTGCAGCGGGCAATCTTCTCAGCGCAATCGCACCGGACTTTACCAGCTTTACCGTGCTGCGCTTCATCACAGGCTTGCCGCATGGCGCCTATTTCGGCGTTGCCGCCCTCGTTGCCGCATCCATGGCCCCGATCCACAAGCGCGCGCGTGCCGTTGGCCGCGTCATGCTGGGGCTAACCATCGCCACGCTGCTCGGCACACCGCTGGCCACGTTTTTCGGCCAGATGTTCTCATGGCGCGCCGCCTTCCTCATGGTCGGCGGGATCGCGCTGCTGACGGTTGTTCTGCTCTGGCTGTTTCAGCCAAGGGACAAGGTGCAGGAAGGTGCCAGCATCTGGCGGGAACTGGGCGCGTTCCGTCGTGTCCAGGTTTGGCTGTCGCTGGCCGTGGCTTCGGTCGGTTTTGGCGGCATGTTCGCCGTCTTCAGCTATATCGCGAAAACCACGACCGATGTCGCCATGATGCCCGTCGCCACCGTGCCGGTCGTGCTTGCGCTTTTCGGCATCGGCATGAATGTCGGCAACGTCGTCGGTTCCCGTCTGGCCGATCTCTCGCTCAACGGAACGATTGGTGGAATGCTGGCCTTCAATGTGGTGCTGATGGCGCTGTTCGGGCTCACCGCCCACAACCCCTATATGCTGTGCATATGCGTCTTCCTCATCGGCTGCGGATTTGCCGCCTGCCCGGCCGTGCAGACCCGCCTCATGGATGTGGCAGCCGATGCGCAAACACTCGCCGCCGCCTCCAACCACTCGGCCTTCAATATTGCCAATGCTCTCGGCGCATGGCTCGGCGGCCTCGCCATTGCGCTGGGTTATGGATATGCTTCCACAGGCTATATCGGTGCAATCCTGTCCTTGGCAGGCCTCATCGTATTTGGCTTTGCCGTGGCGCTGGAAAAGCGCGAGAAGGCGGCTCTCACAGCCTGATTTCGCAGCACCCGGACAAGACCTGCGACGGCCATTTGGGCCGACGATTTACCTTGCGAAAATTTCATATTTGGCCTGCTTGACTCAACCTGTTTTCGGGCGCATTTGCTTTGATATGCGCAGGTCAAGCCAACGGTCTGGCGCAGATTTCCACGGAGCATCATTCGATGTCTAGCGACAGTAGTAGTCGATTGCCTTTGCCGAACACGGCGAAACGTGCACTGATCTGACACCTGTCGGCTCACCACGTTCCGCCGTGATCGGCGGATCGACTGGAAGGTGAGCAAACATGAACTTTCACAATCTCTCCCAGAGAGCCAGCAAGGCTGCACGCATTCTGCGCAGCGGTACTGGCCCCACGACAACAGCAGAACGCGTCGATCAGCTGAACACGCTCGACTTGGACGACGCCGTCGTCACTCTGCTGAAAATGCCGCAGGCAAAGGCCGTCGCCGTTCTGGACCGTCCCGAACTTCACCGTGCCGCCGATATCCTCGCGCTTCTGCCGCTGGATCGCGCTGTTCCCCTCGTCAATCTGATGTCGGATGACCGGGTGGCAGACGTGATGGCCGATATGGATGACGAGCCACGCGCAAAGCTTTTCGCCCGGCTGGACCGCGCCACTGCCACCGCCATCCAGCACCTGATGACCTATCCGCCCCGCACGGCTGGTTCCATGATGACGACGGAGTTCGTCAGCGTGCCCGACCGCTGGACGGTGGAGGAAACCCTTGCGCATATCCGCATTGTCGAGCGGTCCCGCGAAACGGTTTATGCCATATATGTGCTGGCTGAAAATGGCACGCTGGCCAATGTCGTCACCCTGCGCCGCCTCGTGACCGGCGAATCCTCGGCCTCCATCCTCTCCGTTGCATCCAAGGAAGGCATCACCTATGCCGATCCGCTGATGTCGCAGGAGGATGTTGCCCGCCTCATCCGCAAGCACGACCTGCTGGCCCTCCCCGTGGTGGACGAACACGACCACATTCTCGGCATCGTCACCGTCGATGACGTGATCGACACGATGATTGCCGATACCACCGAAGATGCGCATAAATTCGGCGGTATGGAAGCGCTGGGCAAGCCCTATATGACGATGGGTTTCCTCGACATGATCCGTAAGCGTGCCGGCTGGCTTTCCGCTCTGTTCCTCGGCGAAATGCTGACCGCCAGCGCCATGCAGCATTTCGAAGGAGAGCTGGAAAAGGCCGTGGTGCTGACCCTGTTCATACCGCTCATCATGTCCTCAGGCGGCAATTCCGGGTCGCAGGCCACATCGCTCATCATCCGGGCGCTGGCGCTGGGCGAACTCAAACTGTCCGACTGGTGGCGGGTGTTGCTGCGCGAACTGCCCACCGGCCTCACGCTCGGCGCCATCCTCGGCGCCATCGGCTTCCTGCGACTGACAGTGTGGCAACGGGCTGGCTTTTATGATTACGGCGAACACTGGCTGCTGGTCGGTTTTACCGTTTTCAGCGCGCTGGTCGGCATCGTTACCTTCGGCTCCATCACCGGCTCCATGCTGCCATTCGTACTGCAACGCATGCGCCTAGACCCCGCCTCAGCCTCGGCCCCATTCGTGGCAACGCTGGTCGATGTCACAGGTCTGGTCATCTACTTCTCGGTGGCACTGCTGATCTTGAGTGGGACGTTGCTTTAGGCGACACTCAAAGCGCTCCGGTCGCGTCCATGACGCGACCGGAAAAGACCTCTACCGAGCAAACTTGCCAAATTTATATAATTTTTTGTATAATTGTGATATGAAGACGATCAGGTTTCGTGGCAGTGCTCTTGGTGATCTACGTTCGTTTCCAGAAACGGCGCGTCGAGAGGCTGGCTATCAGTTGGACAAGGTCCAGCACGAGCAGATGCCTGCCGATTGGAGACCAATGGCGACCATTGGCAAGGGGGTTCAGGAAATACGGATCAGGGATGAGAGCGGTGCGTTTCGGGTAATTTACGTCGCCAAATTCAGCGACGCTGTTTACGTTTTGCATTGCTTTCAAAAGAAGACGCAAAAGACCAGCAAGGCAGATATCGATCTTGCGACGAAACGCTACAGCGATCTGGTGAAGGAGTTGGGCCAATGAGCAATGAAGCTTTCAAGAGCGTCTGGGATGCCATCGAGAACACGACCGCCGAAGCGGAAAACATGAAGCTCCGTTCGACACTCATGATGGCACTCGAGCGGCAAATAAAGGACAAAGGGTGGACACAAGCGGAAGCAGCCCGAAAGCTCGGCGTCACGCAACCGCGCGTGTCTGACCTCTTGCGCGGCAAAATCAATCTGTTCGGTCTGGATACGCTGGTAAATATGGTTGTGGCGGCTGGTCTGCACGTTGAAATGCAGGTCCTGGACGCTGCGTAATCTGGAAAACGATCACGCAGCGCTGACAGGAAATTACCTAGCCCGAAGAGCACCCGCAACCGTATGAATATGGGCCGCGCCAATTCCGCAGCAGCCGCCGATCATCGTCGCACCGGCTTCGGCCCAGGTGCAGGCAAAGCGGGAATAGGCGTCGTCGGTCAGGTCGGCGCGGGTTTCGTGCAGTCCTTCATTGGCGGCGGCGTCGCCCTGCTCGCCCTCGAAGGCATTGGCGTAGACGCCGATTTCGATGGAAGCGCCCCTGTCCTTGAAGACCGAGGCGGCGGTCTCGACGGCGGCTTTCATGACTTCCGGCTTGCTGCAATTGAAGAGCAGCGCCGCAGCGCCTGAGCCTGCGGCCCATTCGGCAGCCGCGCGCACCGTTTCGCCAGAGCGTAGCTGCGGTTCGTTGCCGTTAACCTGTGCGGCATCGTCGTTCAGGGTGAAGGAAACCCAGAAGGGCTTGCCCGTCTCAGCCACGGCTTCGCGCACCGCGTCACCTTCGGCAATCAGGCTCAGCGTTTCGCCCAGCCAGACATCGACATGGGGAGCGAGGTTCTCCACCAGCACCTTAAGGTAATCCTGCACGCGGGCGGGGTCGAAATTCTGCGGTTCGTAGGAGCCGAAGATCGGCGGCAGACCACCGGCGACGGTAACCTTGCGGTCCGATGCATCTGCCGCTTCGCGGGCCAGCTTGCCGGACAGCGCAATCAGCGATGCGCCTTCTTTTTGGAAGCGCTCCTCACCAATGTGAAAGGGCACCAGCGCGTAGGAATTGGTGGTGACGACATCGGCACCGGCCTCAATGAATTCCGCATGGACCTGTCGCACGATATCAGGCGTGTCGATCAGCGCCAGGGCTGACCATTCCGGCTGTTTCAGCTGCGCGCCCAGCCGTTGCAATTCGCGGCTCATGCCGCCGTCGAGAATACGGATATCGCCCATGTGAAAACTCCTTGAAACAATTATCGCCGCTGCGGCACCTGCGCTTCGACAAAACCGAAGCAGCGCACAATGATGGCGGTGAGGATGAGGTAGAAAACGGTAACGACCAGCAGCGGCTCATAGACCAGCAGCGTATCCTGCCGGACCTTGTAGGCCACGGCGTAGAGATCCATGACGGTAACGGTGAAGGCAAGCGGCGTTGCTTTCAACTGCATGACCACTTCACCCGCAATCGTCGGCAGCGCAATGCGGATGGCACGGGGCAACCAGATGCGGCGGATGAGCGTGAAACGGCCCATGCCGAAGGCCCTGCCCGCCTCCAGCTCACCCTTCGGCACGGCCAGCAAAGCGCCGCGCAACACCTCGGCCTCGTATGCCGCATAGTTCAGGGTGAAGCTGACGGCGGCGAAGAAGAAGCCTTCGCGCAACACAGGCCACATGAAGCTTTGCCGCAAGCCGGGTATCATCGGCAACAGCGAGCCGACGCCGTAATAAAGCAGCCAGAGCTGAATGAGCAGCGGCGTGCCGCGAAAGAAGGTGCAATAGCCGCGTGCCAACATCCGCGTCAGCCTGCCGCCGCTGACCTGCGCGAAGGCCAGCCCGATAGCGAGGATGAAACCGATGCTGACGGAAATCACCAGCAGCGCCACGGTCTGATAAGCGCCAGACAGCAGCAGCGGCCAGTATTTTTCGATCCAGGAGAATTCCATCATGTCTCCTCAGGCCAGCGCCGGTTGGCCGCGCCGCACCCGGCGCTCGATCAATGAAAAGACGAGGTTGGAAACCAGCGTAATCGCCAGATACATGAGCGCTGCCGCGGCGAAGAACAGGAAATACTGCTTGGTGCTGGCACCCGCCAGCCGCGTGGCCAGCGCCAGTTCCTGATAACCGACAACGGCCACCAGTGCGCTATCCTTGGTCACCGCCAGCCACAGATTGGACAGTCCCGGCAGGGCATTCGGCACCAGTGCTGGCACCACGACACGGCGGAAGCGCAGAAAGGGCGACATGCCGAAGGCCCGCGCCGCCTCGATCTGCCCCGCCGGAATGGCGAGAATCGCACCCCGCAGAACCTCGGTCATATAGGCACCCTGCACAAAGCCCAGAACGGCAATTGCGGCGGCGAAGCCGTTGATTTCAAGAGGGGGCATTCCGGCCCATTGCAACAGCCGGTTCAGGCCATCCGTTCCGGCATAATAGAGTCCGACAATGAGGATGAGTTCCGGCACGGCCCGGATCATCGTTGTATAGAAACTGAGCACCATGCCCAGCGGCCTGTTGCCGGAGAGCTTGCCCAGCGCACCGGCCATGCCGATGAGGATGCCGATGAGATAGGCACCGGCGGAAATGGCAAGCGTGGAAACGGCACCTTTCAACAGCGTGCCACCCCATCCCGGAGGATAGGGCGACAGAAGTTGGACCATGGTTTCAATGCTTGCCATCAACGCGACCGTTTTGACTTACTTCGCGCCAAAGATGTCGAAGGTGAAGTACTTCTTGGTGATCTCGTCATATTCGCCGCTGGCGCGAACCGCAGCAAGAGCGGAATTCAGCTTCTGCTTCAGCTCGGTATCGTCCTTGCGAAGGCCGCCGGAAACGCCAAGACCCAGGATTTCCTTGTCGTCAGCAACATTGCCAGCATCCGCGCAGCAATCCTTGCCCGCATCGCTTTTCAGGAAGGCATCGAGAACAAGCGAATCGCCAAAGACGTAATCGATACGACCGGCTGCCAGATCCTGGAAAGCTTCGTCCAACGTCTGATAGGTCTTCTCGTCCGCCACATCCTTGAAATACTTGGCATAATAGGCAGACTGGATGGTCGAGACCTGAATGCCGATGGTCTTGCCCTTCACGTCTTCAGCCGTCGCGCCAGCCTTACCGTCCTTGGCACCAATCAGCTTGCTTGGCGTGTTGTAATATTTGTCGGTGAAAGTGATGACCTTCTGGCGCTCCTGCGTGTTGGACATGGAAGACCAGATCACGTCGAACTTCTTGGCCTCCAGCGCTGGAATGAGGCCGTCCCAGGACAGTTCCACGATGGAGCATTTTTCCTTCATTTCCGCGCAAACGGCGTCCATGAGATCGATCTCCCAACCCTGCCACTTGCCGGACGCATCCTTGGCGAAGAATGGCGGGTAGGATTCGTTCATGATCCCGAAGCGCACATCGGCGCTGGCCGTGAAGGCGGAAAGCGCAAATGCCGATCCGGCGAGCAGCGTGGCGAACAATTTCATTCTAAATTTCTCCTGTTGGAATATCGAAAACATCAATTGGCGATGGCGCCGGTAAAATCTCTGGTGCGCGCGCTGGTCGGGTTGCCGAAGACCTGGTCTGGCGCGCCCTCCTCTTCCACGCGGCCCTGATGCAGGAACATGACGTGGCTGGAAACATCGCGGGCAAAGCGCATCTCATGCGTGACCAGAAGCATGGTGCGGCCTTCCTCAGCCAGATCGCGGATCACCTTCAGCACCTCACCCACCAGTTCCGGGTCCAACGCCGAGGTCGGTTCATCAAACAGCATTACGGCAGGTTCTACGCAGAGCGCACGCGCAATCGCGGCCCGCTGCTGCTGTCCGCCGGAGAGAAAGGCCGGATAGGCATCCTTCTTGTCGTAAAGCCCTACCTTGTTGAGCAGGGCTTCGGCCCTCTCGATCGCATCCTGCCGCTTCACGCCCATCACATGCACAGGCGCTTCGATGATGTTTTCCAGCACCGTGCGGTGAGCCCAGAGATTGAAATTCTGAAACACCATGCCAAGCCCGGTGCGCAGGCGTTCCACCTGCCGCCAGCTTTTCGGCACCGCCTTGCCATCACGCCCGATCTTGGTCGCCACCTCTTCACCATTGACGGTCACGCGACCGCGGTCTGGCATTTCCAGAAAGTTGATGCAGCGCAGAAAGGTGCTCTTGCCGGAGCCGGACGAACCGATAATCGAGATGACATCGCCCTTGCGGGCTTTCAGGGAAATGCCTTTGAGAACGTCCTGGGTACCGAAACTCTTGTGGATGTTTTCCACATCAAGCGCGTAGCCGCTTTCACTGCTCATCAATTGGCCCCGACTGTCCTGTTCCCGGATGGATACTTAAAGAAGCGCACGGCATTTGCCGCGCAATAAACGGCTCTATTGCACATCCGGCATGAAAAATCATTCCGTAGGAGAGATTTCAAGGAAAATCGGCTCCTGCCGGTCCTTCACCGGCAGGAGCGTGGATGAGCTATCAGGCCGTGGCGCTGATGACGCCGGTACCGAGCAGGACCAGCAAGAGAGCGCCAACCACCACGCGGTACCAGACGAAGGGCATGTAGCTCTTGGTCGAAACCAGTTTCAGGAAAAACACGATGACGGCATAACCCACGAAGAACGCAATGGCGGTGGCCAGCGCCGTAGGGCCCCATCCCACCGGGTTATCCTGGCCGATGCTCTTGAAAAGCTGGTAGAAACCGGAACCGAAGACGGCAGGAACGGCCAGCAGGAAGGAATAGCGGGCAGCCGCTTCGCGGGTATATCCCAAAAGGAGACCGGCGGTGATGGTGCCGCCCGAGCGTGAAACTCCGGGAATGAGCGCCATGGCCTGCGCAAAGCCAAACAGCACGGCATCGCGCCAGATCAGTTTCTTCAGCGGGTATTTCTTCTGGCCGATACGGTCGGCATAACCGAGAATGAGGCCGAAGACGATCAGCATGACGGCGGTGATATAGAGATTGCGCAGCGAGTGTTCGATGGCGTCCTTGAACAGCAGACCCAGCAGCACGATTGGGACCGAACCGACGATGATCATCCAGCCCATGCGGGCATCGGTCGGATCATATTCGCCGCCGATGCGCAGGTTCTGGCGAAGCCATGCATTGGCAATGCGCATGATATCGGACCAGAAATAGACGAGAACGGCCAGCTCCGTTCCAATCTGGGTGATGGCGGTGAAGGCAGCACCCGGATCGATACCGGACGGAAGAAACTCACCCGCAATGCGCAAATGTGCGCTGGAAGAAATGGGCAGGAACTCCGTAAGCCCCTGAATAAAACCGAGAATTGCCGCCTCGATCCAACCAATTGTCATGCTTGTCATCCCTGACTGAGAATCACTGCCGCGACGCTATGAAGCAAAACGGGCAGATCCATGTTGCAATGCGGAAAATAATATTTGCAGAATTAGCGCAGCAGAAATGCCAGCGCCCAATCTGTAAGCCGACCGAATGGTGCACGCAACAGGGTTGGCAAACTCCAGCGTCCCTGCACGAAAACACCTTTGGCATGGCTCATGCGGCGAAAGCCTTCAATGCCGTGGTAAGCGCCCATGCCGCTTGCCCCCACTCCCCCGAAGGGCAGGTCGTCCTGCGCCACATGCAGCATCGTGTTGTTGATGCCGACATTGCCCGATGTGGTGCGGGCCAGCACCGCGCGACAGTCCTCGCTGTGCTCCTCACCGAAGAAATAGAGCGCCAGCGGCCTTGGCCGGGCATTGATAAAGGAGATGACCTCGCCGATGTCCCGATAGGTCCGCACCGGTAAAACAGGCCCAAAGATTTCCTCGCGCATGACAGTCATCTCGTCGGTTGCGCCGAAAACTAGCGTGGGCGGCAGAACACGGATACGGTTCGATGCGACATCACCGCCTGTGCCCGGCTGTACCACACGCGCGCCCTTTTGCCGGGCATCCTCCAGCAGTCCGCTCAGGCGGGTAAAGTGTCGATCGCTGACGATGGAGGCAAAATCGACAGTGCCCACGCCCATAGGATAAGACTGCGCAACAGCCGCCTCGAAGGCCTGAGTGAAGGCTGCCAGATCATCCTCATGGACAAAGACATAGTCCGGGGCAACGCAGGTCTGCCCGGCATTGGTCAACTTGCCGAAAGCGATGGACGCAACGTGGTTTTGCGTCGCATGACCTTTCTGGATGATGGTCGGGCTTTTGCCGCCCAGTTCGAGTGTCACCGGCACGAGGTTGGCGCTGGCCGCCGCCATGACGTGCCTGCCCACTTCGGTGCTGCCGGTAAAGAACAGGTGGTCGAAAGCAAGCCGGCTGAAGGCCGCCCCGGCAGATGCATCGCCCAAGATAACAGCGACCTTCGCTTGCGGGAAAACCGCCGCCAGCATCTCCTCAATCAACTGGCTGGTGCGTGGCGTCAGCTCGGACGGCTTGAGCATGGCCCTGTTGCCTGCGGCCAGCGCGGTTGCCACCGGCACCATGGCCAGCAGAAAGGGATAATTCCACGGCGACATGATGCCGATGACGCCCAGCGGCTGATATTCCACATATGCGCGACCCAGCTGGAACGTCGGCGCGACATGACGGCGCTCCGGCTTCATGAAGCGTTTCAGGTTGCGCGACAGGTAGTCGATGGCCTGTACCGTGCCTAAAATATCCAGCATCGCCGTTTCCCGATGCGATCGTCCGCCGAAATCCGCATCGACCGCCTGCTCGATATCGCGCCTTCGCGCAATGATCGTCCGGCGCAGTGCCTTGAGATCGGCTTTGCGAGCTTCGAGCGTGGGCGGGCCGTCGCGCAGAAATGCATCGCGCTGGCGCAGCAATATGGTCGCAGCATCACTCATTCGGCTGCTTCCAGTGTTCCGCGTGCGAGTGGCGGAACAACACGCCTCTCGCCCTGTTCGCAGACCACATGCGCGTCGCCCCATGTTTTGAGGGCAGCGATCACCGGCTGCATGGAGTGGCCAAGCGGCGTCAGGTCGTAATCCACGCGCGGCGGCACAACGGCAAAGACCTTTCGGGAAATCAGCCCCGCCTCCTCCAGCTCCCGCAATTGCTTCGTCAGCATCCGCTGCGTGACGCTGGGAATGTGTCGGCGCAATGCGTTGAAGCGAAGCGTGCCCTCATTCATGAGGTGATAAAGGATGACACCCTTCCATTTTCCATCAATGAAACTCAGCGTCGATTCCACCGGACATCCGGGAAAATTGCCTGTCAGCTTGGCACGTGGACGGGACATCACAGTATCCTTTTTGTGCGTATATACACAATATGTGCATTCTTGCGCTCCATGCCCATCTCTACCAAATAGGATCCGACGCAACAAGCAAAGGAGATCACGCCATGCGTGCTATCGGTTACAAAAGTGCAAAGCCCGTCACGGAAGCGGATGCGCTTCTCGATCTGGAGGTGCCAATGCCGCAGGCCAAGGGGCTTGACCTTCTGGTTGAGGTCAAGGCGGTCTCCGTCAATCCGGTCGATACAAAGGTGCGCCGCAACCAGGCGCCGGAAAATGGTGAGGCGCGCATCCTCGGGTTTGACGCCGCGGGCATCGTCAAATCGGTGGGTGAAGGGGTCAGCCTGTTCAAGCCGGGCGATGAGGTGTTTTACGCAGGCGCCATCGACAGGCCCGGCTCCAACAGCGAATATCATCTCGTGGATGAGCGTATCGTCGGCAAAAAGCCGAAGAGCTTAAGTTTCGAAGAGGCCGCCGCCCTTCCCCTGACCGCGATCACCGCTTACGAGGCGCTGTTTGATCGGCTCAACGTCCGGCAACCCGTCCCAGGCGCTGCCAATGCCATCGTCATCATCGGCGGCGCAGGTGGCGTTGGCTCCATCGCCATCCAGCTTGCCCGACAATTGACGGATCTCGTCGTCATCGCCACCGCCTCACGTCCTGAGACGAAGGAATGGGCAACCAAGCTTGGCGCGCATCACGTTATCGACCATAGCCAGCCGCTTGCCCCTCAGGTGGAGGCACTGGGGCTCGGTGCGCCCGGCTTCGTTTTCTCCACGACGCAGAGCGATATTCATGCGGCAGACAGTGTTGCGCTTCTCGCCCCACAGGGCCGCTACTGCCTGATCGATGATCCGAAAGGCGGCTTCGATATCATGCCCTTCAAGCGAAAGGCCATCTCGGTACACTGGGAGTTCATGTTTGCGCGGCCGCTGTACCATACCGCCGATATTCTGGAGCAGCACAAGCTTCTCAACCATGTTGCCGAGATGGTCGATGCAGGCCAGATCAAGACCACGATGACGGATGTCTATGGCACCATCAACGCGGCCAATCTGCTAAAGGCCCATGCCTTGATCGAAACCGGAACGGCGAAGGGCAAGATCGTCCTGTCCGGTTTCTAAGCCTGAAAGCACTGAGGGAGCTCCAGCGACAGGCCGGGGCTCCTTCTTTTATCAGTAGCAGTAAAC
This sequence comes from Hyphomicrobiales bacterium, assembly GCA_900468285.1. Lineage (GTDB taxonomy): Bacteria > Pseudomonadota > Alphaproteobacteria > Rhizobiales > Rhizobiaceae > Agrobacterium. The sequence goes on from UBTF01000012.1 coordinate 363,091, forward strand.
TGCGTGCGCTGTTGAGCGTCTCAATCCTCGTCTGGATCTTCCGGGCAAGGCCATGAAGTCGGCGTCGTCAACCCCTGCGGAAGCTTCGTCTTGGCGTCGCCGCAGGCAATGTCGATTTGCTTCTGCTCCAGCCCCGTTGCCCCCGAAAGGTCCAGCCCTTCGATACGGGTAAGCAGAAGAAACGCGTTTTCGAAATCGATAGACCCGGTCAAGTTCGCGCCTTCGAAGCGGGCGCGGGACAGATTGGCCATCGTGAATTTCGCGCCCGTCAGCGTTGCGCCTTCGAAATCCGCGCGGCCAAGCTCCGCCTTGCTGAAATCCGTCCCGACCAGCTTTGCATTCTCGAAACTGGCGCGCTGCATTTCAGCATTGTTGAACTTGGCATTTTCCGCATCAGCATCGCTGAAGTCACCGCGATAGGCCTCGACCTTGACGAAATTGCCTTCCTGCAACTGGGATGATGCAAGCGATGTGCGAATGAGCTTGGCCTTCTCCAGATTGGCTTTCTTGAAAGACGAGCCGCGAAGATCTGTGAAGGTAAAATCCGTGCCACGAAGATCGGCACCATCAAGCACGCTGCCACCCAGCATCAGAAGTCGCTTGTTGCAAGCGCTCCAATCCAACCCCGCACTTGCCTCAGCCCGGCAGCTTGCGGCCAGGCTTTGTTTTGCGGGGAATGCGACCATGGCAAACACGGTGAAAACCACTCCACAAAGGAGCCGTGGTCCACCGTGAGAATAAACTTTGCCTGTTGCCATATTCATCATCTACTCCCAAACCTGATCTCTGCCAGCATAGTCACTTACATCTGTCAGGTTCCGTGCCTACAAATATGGCATTCGCCGCCAACCTGCAAATACCAAACTAAGAAGCTCGGCTTTCGGCACGTCCGACAACGAATATTTTTTCGACTGAAACCATCGCCGGGTTCCACCCTAGTTGCCACTGGAAGAGAATCGGGAATTTGTCCCATCCAATTCCATTTGCATCGCGACACGCCGTTGCGGATCAAGACCTGATGCTATTTGGCTGTCCAACCGTTCCTGGATAAACCCCGGGACATCTGCTGCGGTCAGGATTTCGAATCCCAGCTTCGCGTAAAACGGCGCATTGAAGGGTGCAAACCGATCCGTCGTCAAAACCGCACCGCCCAACCCTTCGTGGCGACCCTTTTCAAGCAGTGACAGCATTAGCGCTTTCCCAATGCCCTTGCCGTGCAAATCCGGTTCGACGTCGACTTCTACAATGTGGAGATATCGCCCCACGACGTGAGCGGCGGCAAAACCAGTTACACGGCCCGAACCCAATTCTTCTGCTACCAGCAGAAAACCTTGGTCGAGGCTTTGCTGAAGGACGAATTGCGGAGAAGACGATGGCTGCGACGACACGCAGCATGCCTTTGCCCATACGGCAAAGGCATTGAGCTCTATTTCCGCCAACCGCGCAAACTCCTCAGTCCGCGCTGCACGAATGGTCACTATGGGATTTCGCATCGTCAACGCTAGGATCACATATTCGCGTAAACCGGCCCCTCACCGCCCTGTGGCGGTACCCAGTTGATGTTCTGGTTCGGGTCCTTGATATCGCAGGTTTTGCAGTGAACGCAGTTTTGGGCGTTGATGACGTAGGTCGGCTCGCCGTCTGTCTCCACCCATTCGTAGACACCGGCGGGACAGTAGCGCGTGGAGGGACCGGCATAGACGTCATGCTCGGAGCGCTTCTGCAGGTCCATGTCTTTCACCTGCAGGTGCACCGGCTGATCTTCCTCATGGTTGGTGGAGGAAATGAAGACGGATGACAGGCGGTCGAAGGTCAGCACGCCATCGGGCTTTGGATAGGCAATCGGCTTGTGAAGCTTGGCAGGCTCAAGGCTTTCCGCATCCGTCTTGCCGTGCTTCAACGTGCCGAAAAGGGAGAGGCCGAGCAACTGGTTGGTCCACATATCCAGCCCGCCCAGTGCTACGCCAAGCGCCGTGCCGAATTTCGACCACAGCGGTTTGACGTTGCGGACGCGCTTCAAATCCTTGCCGATGTCGCTGTCGCGCCATTCGTTTTCGATTTCGATGACTTCATCATTGGCGCGGCCTGCAGCAATGGCTTCAGCCAGCTTTTCAGCGGCCATCATGCCCGACAGCACGGCGTTATGGCTGCCCTTGATGCGCGGCACGTTCACGAAACCGGCGGAACAGCCGATCAGGGCGCCGCCCGGGAAAGTCAGCTTCGGAACCGATTGATACCCGCCTTCGGTGATGGCGCGTGCGCCATAGGACAGGCGCTTGCCGCCCTCGAACGTGTCGCGGATGGCAGGGTGCGTCTTGTAGCGCTGGAATTCCTCGAAGGGATAGAGATAGGGGTTCTTGTAGTTCAGGTGCACGACGAAGCCGACAGCCACGAGGTTGTCTTCGAGGTGGTAGAGGAACGAGCCGCCACCGGTCTTCATGCCCAACGGCCAGCCGAAGGAGTGCTGGACCAGACCCGGGCGGTGCTTCTCAGGCTTGACCTGCCAGAGTTCCTTGATGCCGATGCCGAACTTCTGGACGTCGCTATCCCTGGAAAGATCGAATTTCTTGATGAGCTGTTTGGCAAGCGATCCGCGCACGCCCTCGCCGATCAGCACATATTTGCCCATCAGCGCCATGCCGCGTGTAAATGCCGGGCCGGGTTCGCCATTGCGCTCCACACCCATGTCACCGGTAGCAACACCGATGACAGCGCCCGCCTCGTTATAAAGAACCTCCGTGGCCGCAAAGCCGGGGTAGATCTCCACACCAAGTGCCTCTGCCTTTTCAGCAAGCCAACGACTGACGAGCCCAAGCGAGACGATGTAGTTGCCGTGGTTGTTCATCAATGGCGGCATGGCAAAGTTGGGCAGGCGGATTGATCCGGCAGGCCCCAGCAGCAGGAACTGGTCGTCCTTGACCTCGGTCTTGAAGGGATGCCCCTCTTCCTCGCGCCAGCCGGGCAGCAAGCGGTCGATGCCGATCGGATCGACCACCGCGCCCGAAACGATATGTGCGCCGACTTCTGAGCCTTTTTCAAGAACGACGACAGAGAGATCCGGATTGACCTGCTTGAGCCGTATCGCAGCCGAAAGGCCCGCCGGACCTGCGCCAACGATGACAACGTCGAATTCCATCGATTCGCGTTCCGGCAATTCCATTGCTTCGGTCATATCCATCCTCTCCGCTTGCCGGTCCCTTCCGGCATTGTTTTTCTAACGCGCCTGCGCCTGCAGGGTTCATTGCACGCGCCGTACCAGCCTGCCTTTAAAGACCGCCATCTCGATAACTTTCTTCGCAAAGCGCAAAGCCGTTGTCGAGGTTGAAGTCAGGCAAATCGGCCACAAACCCATTACATTCTCTGACGCAATTGTAATAGCTTACTTTTACGTGCACGTAATTTAATGCGGAATTGCCCTTAGGGTCAAGCGCTCCGACACGTCCCGCGACAACGACGGCACTCAAACGAAATAAACCGCAGACGCCTTCAAAATCCGCAAGACCACCCCTATAACCTCGGCAACATGTTTCAGGAGGACAGCACTTATGGATTTCGGCATTTCCGGCAAACGCGCCCTTGTTCTGGCTTCGTCGCGCGGCCTTGGTCTCGGCATTGCAACGGCGCTGGCCAGGGAAGGCGCAAACGTGCTTCTGGTTGGTCGCACCCCCGATAGGCTGGCTGCCAATGCGCAAGCCATCAACGCGTTTGGAAAAGGCAAGGCCGACTGGGTCGAGGCCGATCTCGCACAGAATGATTTCGTGCCGAAGATGGTCGAGGCCGTGAAGGAAAAGCTGGGCGGCATCGACATTCTCGTCAATAACACGGGCGGGCCTACGCCCGGCAGCGCGCAGGATATCACCGCCGAAACGCTCGAAACCTTCTTTCAGTCCATGGTGCTGCGCGTCATTACATTGACGGGCGCTTTTCTGCCGCAGATGAAGGAACAGGGTTGGGGGCGCATTCTGACCGTCGCGTCTTCAGGCGTATTCGAGCCCATTACGAACCTTGCGCTTTCCAACACGCTGCGGGGCGCACTTGTGGGCTGGAACAAGACCCTTGCCGCAGAAGTTGCCAGCAATGGCGTTACCGCCAACCTTCTTCTGCCCGGGCGCATCCACACCGACCGTATCGATGAGCTGGATGGTGCAAACGCCAAAAGGCTAAGCAAGAGCGTCGAGGAAATCCGCGATGCATCGCTGAAAAACATTCCGGCCGGACGCCTTGGCACGGTGGAAGAGTTTTCGGCCGCCGGCGCGTTCCTGTGCTCGCAACCTGCAAGCTATATTACCGGCACCATGCTGCGGGTGGATGGCGGAGCATCGAAGTCGATCTGATCGCACATCTGGCACCGTAAAGGCGCCAGAGCATTAAAGAGCACGCCCACGGCTGCGCAGGCGTGCTTCTGCACCGGTAAAACAGACGAGCATCCGAAAATGCTTTCACTTCCCGCGCCAAGGCGTAGAGTGACGCATCGGTTCTCCATTGAGGCTTATCATGCGGATAGTTCGTCTGTTGCTTACCTTCTTCGGCGCACTTCTGGCCCTTGTCGGCCTGTTGTGGATGGGTCAGGGAAGCGGATATTTCCCCTACCCCGCGTCCAGTTTCATGATCGACCAAAGCCCATGGATCATCCGCGGAGCCATCGTCGCGCTCGTCGGGCTTGCCATGATCTTTGCCGGCCGACGCCTCATTCGCTAGGCTATTTTACCAGCTGCGGCAGTTCGGCAATCAACGCATCGCGCGTGGCAAAGCTGATCGGCTCTTCGCTCTTCCAGTCCTTGATGTTCAGCTTGGCGAAAACCACCTGACGATCGCCCTTCTGCGCCCAACCGACAAACCAGCCAAGCCAGACGTCGCCGTCATATTTTCCATCCTTGGTCCGCATACGCCCGGACCCGGTCTTGCCCTGCACCTGCCAGCCCTCGGCTGCAGTGAACTTCGGCATGATCGCCATGGTTTTGTCAGAGGCGGACTGGGAGACGGGAAGCTTGCCGGTCAGGAAACGGCGCAGAAACGCGACCTGTTGATCGCCGGAAATCTTCAATGACGACATCAACCAGGATTCCGTCAGCCCGTCCGAGCGCCCTTTTATGCCGCGCACATCGGCGTTGCCATAATCGAACCGGCGCACATAATCGGCGAACTTTTCCTTGCCAAGCCTTCGCGTGATTTCCTGCGAATACCAGACGATGGATTCCTTTTCCCAAATCGTCGGATCGACAGACATCTGCTCGCGTTTCGGTCTTTTCCACTCGGGCCTGTAGTCCCAGCGTGGCGTAGTCTCGTTCGTTAGAATACCCGTATCATAACCGATGATGGCCAAAGGCAGCTTGAAGGTGGACTGGGGCGCAAAGGCCTTGTCGCAGCTGCCCTGCCGATGCAGAACGTCACCGCTCTTGACATCGAGAACGACCGTGCATTGCACGGTCTGCGCGCTAAATGCCTGCAAGCTTCCGACGCAAGCCGTTGTAATAAATGATAAAAGAACGACACCAATACGCCGCTTGATTGCCATGGACATGTCTCCATCCGGTTGTGATGGCTTACTTCTAGTCCGCGCTGTTACACGGGTACAAATGATGATATCTGGCTGCTGACATGAATTAAACTTGGTCATAGCATGGTCCGCCCACATCTCCCGCTCAACGCCCTGCGCGCTTTCGAAGCGGCTGCACGCCATCTGAGCTTCACCCGCGCCGCCATTGAGCTGTGCGTCACGCAGACTGCGATCAGCCATCAGGTCAAACTGCTGGAGCAGCGGCTTGGCGTCGAGCTTTTCCGTCGCCTGCCGCGCGGCCTGATGATTACGGAAGACGGCCTAGCCCTGTTGCCCACCCTGCAGGACTCCTTCGACCGCATGGCCGATATGTTGCAGCGTTTCGAGGACGGGCATGTGCGTGATGTTCTGACCCTCGGCTCCGTCGGCACCTTTGCGGTGGGCTGGCTGCTGCCACGGCTCAGCGCCTTTCAGGAGCGATATCCCTTCATCGAGGTGCGGCTCTCAACCAACAACAACAGGGTCGATATTGCCGCCGAAGGTCTGGATTACGCCATACGTTTCGGCAACGGCGCCTGGCACGATACGGAAGCCGAAGAATTGTTCGAGGCTCCGCATTCGGCGCTTTGCGTGCCTGCAATTGCCAGCCAGCTTTCTTCCCCGCAGGACGTGGCGGCACGGCCGCTTCTGCGCTCCTACCGTATGGATGAGTGGCCGGAATGGTTCGAGGCTGCCGGTGTGACGCCTCCCAAGATCAAGGGCATCGTCTTCGATTCCTCCGTGCTGATGATTGAGGCCGCCTTGCAGGGGGCAGGCATTGCGCTCGCGCCACCGCTGATGTTCAGCCGCCAGCTTTCGTCCGGCGCGTTGGAGCAACCCTTTCCAGTCTATGTGTCCAAAGGGTGCTACTGGCTGACCCGCCTCAAATCCCGGACGGTGACCCCGGCAATGGCGACGTTTTCGCAGTGGCTGCAGGAAGAAGCGGCGCAGATGCGGGCCGGGCAAGCGACAAAAAACTGAGCCACCCGGCTTGCCACAGACCGGTCATCATGCAATGACCCGCGCTCTTCAAAAATAACCGATGCCACAGGCATCCAGACTAAAGGGCAGAGCGCGCCCCGGGCGCGATTCCACCTGCCCAGGAACCAAGGACCATTGCAATGTCACGGACACTCGGCCTCGATTTCGGCACGACCAATACGGTCATGGCACTCTCCGACAGCGGGACCGACAGCCACTCCATGCGCTTTACCAGCAGCGCCGGAACCGCAGACAGTATGCGCACGGCGCTCTCCTTCATGAAAGACAGCAGCCTGGGTGCCGCCGCCCTTCATGTCGAGGCGGGCCACGCCGCCATCCAGCAGTTCATCGATAATCCCGGCGACTGCCGCTTCCTGCAGTCCATCAAGACATTTGCCGCATCGCCGCTGTTTCAGGGCACGCTGGTCTTTGCCAAGCGCCAGAGCTTCGAGGACCTGATGGAAGTTTTCCTGCGCAAGCTGAAATCCTATGCGGGCGATGAGTGGCGCGACGACGTCTCCACCGTCATTGCCGGTCGCCCGGTTCGTTTTGCGGGTGGAAATCCGGATGAGGCGCTGGCGCTTGCCCGTTACAACGAGGCGCTGACCCGCGCGGGCTTCCCTCAGATTCATTACGTCTACGAGCCTGTCGCCGCTGCCTATTACTTTGCGCAGAGCCTGAAAAAGGATGCCAATGTTCTCGTTGCCGATTTCGGCGGCGGCACCACCGACTACTCGCTGATCCGCTTTGAAAGCCACGCCGGAAAGCTGACTGCTACCCCCATCGGCCATTCGGGTGTGGGCGTTGCGGGCGACCATTTCGACTTCCGCATGATCGACAATCTCGTGTCGCCGGAAATCGGCAAGGGCAGCAAGTTCAAAAGCTTCGACAAGGTGCTGGACGTACCCGCAGGCTACTACGTCAATTTCGGGCGCTGGAACCAGCTCTCCATCTTCAAGACCACCAAGGAGTTCTCGGATCTGAAATCGCTGGTGCGCTCAGCGCTTGAGCCGGAAAAGCTGGAAATGTTCGTCGAACTTGTCGAGCACGACGAAGGCTATCCGCTCTATCAGGCCATTTCGGCAACCAAGATGGCCCTGTCCTCCCAGGAGGAAGCGGAGTTCAACTTCTCTCCGCTCGGCAAGGCTGGCCGAAAGACCGTCAAGCGCAGCGATTTCAACAGCTGGATCAGCGACGATCTCGCCAAGATCGAAGGCGCGCTCGATGAAGTGCTGGAAAAGACCCAGACGGCACCCGACGCCATCGACAAGGTATTCCTGACGGGCGGCACCTCTTTCGTGCCTGCCGTGCGTGAGCTTTTCACCCGGCGGTTCGATGCGGACAGGATCGAGAGCGGCGGCGAGTTGCTGTCGATTGCCCACGGCTTGGCCATGATTGGCGAAAGCGGCGATATTGAGCGCTGGACAGCGTGATATCAGGGGTTTCGCGGGACCGGCAGTTGAGGTAGTTTTCAGCCCATGATCTCGGCCCAAGACCTTTCCCCGGCAGAACTGGCGGCGCTTCTGCATTTTCATGCGGATGCGGGCGTCGACTGGCTGCTGGAAGACCCGGCCATTGATCGCTTTGCGGAATTTGCAGCCTCGCGCACAGCAAGCCCGGCAGCAAGGGACGCTCGCCCGGCGCAGCAAAGGGAAAACCAGCCCTCTGCTGCAGCGAATGTTCAAGGCGGCGTCTCGCGTCCTTCGCAGCCTGCCCAGCAGTCGGCTGCTTCACGCGCCGCCGCCTCCATGCCCGCACCCGTACAGGCCAATGTGGCCATGCCGGACGAGCAGGCCATTGCCGCTGCCCGCTTTGCCGCAGAAACTGCCCGCTCGCTTGGCGAACTCAAGACTGCACTGGAAAGCTTCAATGGCTGCAATCTGAAGAACAGTGCGCGCCATACCATTTTTGCCGAAGGCGACCCCTCTTCCGGCATCATGGTCATCGGTCCGATGCCAGATGCCGATGACGACCGCGAAGGCTCTCCTTTCGTCGGCAAGACCGGACTGCTGCTGGACCGTATGCTGGCGGCCATCGGTCTTGACCGCGCCAACCTGCTCCTCACGAATGTCGTGCCATGGCGCCCGCCCGGCAACCGCCCGCCATCCACCCCGGAAATGGAAATCTGCCGCCCTTTCATCGAAAGACAGGTCGCTTTAGCAGAGCCGAAAGTACTGTTGCTTTTGGGCAACTTCACTGCGCGTTTTTTCTTTGGCGGCACCGGCACCATCCATACGCTGCGCGGACAGTGGCGTGATGTCGCATCCGGCAACGAAACCGTGCCCGCAATTGCCACTTTGCACCCGCAGGAGCTTTTGAACGCTCCGGCCAGTAAGTCATTGGCATGGCAGGATTTATTAGCATTCCAGAGCCGTATTCGGCAATTGTGAATGCTTCCTTTTTGATCAATGTAAATGATTTATGAAAATAGCCATGCAAATGGCGCATAACAGCGGCGCATTTGCCTTTCTTGCCGAATCCCTGCTGCACTGCAATAAGTCATCTCGTCTTGGGAGGAAAAGGTTTAAGGAACCAAGGCAATGACCACTCGCTTCCGTCCGGTACATTCCGGCTTCGAAACACTCCGGCTTGCAGGCCTCGGCCCGCGCTCCAGCCAGGGTTACCACCGTTTTGGTGTTACGAACGAACAGCTGACCGCTCGCGCGTCCACACAGCAGGTTCGCACCACACGGCCCTCGGCAGTTTTTGCGGATTTCCGCGAACGCTGATTGAAATGCCTCAAGGCCATGCCTTGACCGGCTTTTTAGAGCCCGACGCTTTGCAGCGCCTTTCCCATGGAGAGGCGCTTTTGCGTTTCTGGAGCGTGAGTTTGAAATCAGTCCCCGCCTTCCACCCTCCCCGGTTCCGGGCAGATTGGTCAGCTTTTCTGAGAACAAGGGCCAATTGGCCCAATAGGCTCATGGACCGTAGTCCATCTCCGCTGTCGCTAGGTCACTTCGACGCTTGATACTATTGCAAGATCTCTCGGACTGCGCGCTTCAGGCTGAAATGCCTGCCGTCGCGAGCCATGTCCATTTGAACATGCTATTCTCGCAAACGGCAGGCGAAACGCGATTGGCGTCAAACAGGACGTGACAATCAGGATGCGGTGATCGTTGGATCCCAGGCGAAGTAGCCAAGCACGGTCAGGGCGCCGGCGTGGTAGTAAAGGACTTCAAACAGCACGCTGTAGTTTTCCGTGCCTGCGGAAACGATGTCCGCCGCGACGTAGAAGTCATATTGAGGCGTTACAACATAGGCATTGGTGCCTGATGGCGGCAGAGGGATACTGCCGAGTGTTGTTCCGGGAACAGGGGTCTGCGGCTGAGCGAGCTTTCCCTCGATGTCAGCGGTAACCTTGGTACCGTTGAGATAGGTGATGTTCATCAGGTTGGCAGAATAGGTGGTGTTGCCCGACTGGGAGAGCATTCGCCAATGGATGGTGTCTTCGACGTCCGCCGAAATGTTGAGGTCACCCGTTGCCTGACCGCTTTTAACATATTGGCTGGCGGCAATCATATAGGCGTAGTTGTGGCCAACCCATGTCGGATTAGCCGGATCCTTGCTGGGACTGGTCGTGTTGAGGACGAGGTTGTTAACATCCACGACGATTTCAATATCAATAACATTACTCATTCTGCGATGGCTCCTTGAGGGCAATATCAACAGGCGAGATAATTATAGGTTGTTTTTGCTTAGTCAATGCAACCTTATGTGGAAGCCAAAAAAAGGCAAGCAGTATGATTACTGGATTATTTCCAGCGCCGATCAGATCGCCTTGGTTTCTGGACTGAAAGTTTTGCGCGTCGGAAACGCTTCGGTTGCGGCGAGCGCGCAGGCTGCCTGGCATGACCGCCCGTCAGTCAGCAGCCAGATCCCACCGGCCATCTCGAAATCGTCGCGAAAAAGGATTGGCCGGCAAACGCAGATTTGCAGCGGCCGCGTTCGGTTCAACGCAGCCGCTGCAGCATCCGGTCATGCCTGAGCGTCAAGAAATGCATCATTGACGTATTTGAACTTGATGGCCTGCCATTTGCAGTATTCGTCCAGGAAGTCGCGGGAGAACCACATGCCGCTGCGCAGGCTTTCATCATGCCAGCCCATCGTGCCCTGCTCTGCCGCCTTGTTGAGAAGACGCTGGAGATGGGTGCGGGACATCATGAATTCGGTGGCGAGAGCGCGGGCATCGACATAGCCGATATCGATACGATCGCAATCGCCCTCGGCATCCTCTATGCGGCTGATGAATTCGTCCATGACAAGCGCGCCCGCTTCCGTCCAGAGGAACAGACCGATGCGCTCGGGCGGCTCCACCCAGTTTCTGTCGAGAAGGCATTTGCGAGCAGCGCGCGGCTGTGCTTTTGCCAGCAGGTGCGGTTTTGAGAGCAACTCGAGCGCTCGCGAACCGCCATCCAGCCCATCGATCGCGGACAGGTTGGCGACATACCACATCAACATCGCCTGCTCGCTGACGGCGGTCGCACGATATCGCCGCGGACGCACAGCCGTAGGACCGACTTTCTCGGCATAGCGATAGATTTCCAGCTGATCAAGATAGTTTTGAACCGTATTGCGACTGGCGATGCCATTGGCTGTTACAAGTTCGCGAAACTCCGCCACTGTAAACCCGCTTGGACCCGCTTCGAGGTTCAGCGCCATGCCAGCCTGTGTAAGCATCCACTTCTGATGAGCGGAAAGCAGGCGGGCGATACGAGGGTTCTCATTGAAGGAAACGCGAAGATTGCGCGCAAGCTGGCGGATCGCATCCAGCAGGCGCGGATGCGCAACCAGTTCCGAATATGTAAATGTCATGACCACCCCCACAAAAATGATGGGCATGAATTTGCAGCTTGGCGACGCTTGGCCGCCCGACTATGTTGCAATTGCATACATGAACTGCGCTTCGAGCGTAGCTTTGCGCAAATTGCCATTCCGCGTTTTACCCCAAACACGATGTGCCACCCAGAAATTTGCCTTAAATACCCGTTTCCCTCCATACCACGTTCATTCAAGAATTGAATAATGGTTTGATTAAAATGAAAAAAAATCCATCGGGTTGTAGTCTGGTGGTATTTTAGTCATTTTATGCGTCAACCTTGAGGGGTAGAAGCCTTTTTGGCAGCTTTACGCGCAAGCCCCAGCTGGTGTTCTCTGAAAATGATGAAAATTCCGGCAGAGATCACGATGGCCGTGCCGATCAACATAGTTGTGGTCGGGATGTCGCCAAACAAAATATACGATACGGCGATGCCGAACAGGATTGAGGAATACTCGAACGGCGCGATTGTCGATACTTCCGCGTGGCGATAGCTTTCCGTCAGAAAAATCTGGGCTATGCCTCCGGCAACGCCGCAGGAAATCAGCAGAATGGTTTGGTTGAGATCGAGCCACGCCCAGTCGAATGGCAGGCTGACAGCAGACAGCAACGTCCCGGTCAATGAGAAGTACAGCACAATGGTCGGTGTCTTTTCAGTCACTACCAGCTGACGGACCTGCACCATGGCCAGACCGGCCAGCACCGCCCCCAGGAGAACAGAAAGCGCGCCAACCGCCTCACCTGCCGCAAAACCGCCCTCCTGCAACAGCGTCAGTTTCGGCCACAGGATGATGACGACGCCGCTCATGCCCACGAGGACGGCAGACCAGCGGTAGACGCGAACCGACTCGCCCAGAATAAGCGAAGCAAATACCACCGCCATGAGTGGAGAGGCGTAGCCTATCGCGATGAACTCCGGCAGGGGCAGCAATGTCAGCCCGTAAAATCCGCAGATCATCGAGAGGATACCGAGCAGCCCCCGCTTGAAATGTCCGAACACATTGTCGGTGTGAAAGGCGCTTCGAAGATTTCGCAGCCAGGCAAGATAGATGACAATGGGCACGATGGCGAAGATGGAGCGGAAGAAGCTGATTTCGCCTGCGGGAACGTCTGGCCCCACGGCTTTGATGCAGGTCTGCATCACGAGGAAAAAGGCGACGGAAACAAGCTTGAAGCTTATGCCCCGGATGGGGTTATAGGGGGCGGCACTCATAAGAACGAACATTCAACGGTTGCGGCTGTGAACCGGTTTCATTTCCACAGGCCAAGCATGGTCCCGCGCGTCTTTTCTAATAGATAGCAGATCGAAGTCTACCCTTGAACGAACTTTCGACCAGTCCGGCCTCGTGATCGCGCTCACGCAATCATCTGCTAATCTACGGAAATGCGATAGTTTTAGGTAATTGCTTCAAATATAAGCAAGTGACGCTCTAAAAAGCGGCGCTTCTTTTCCAAACGAAAAATAAATTACAACCTATAACAACCAATTTTTAACCAAATTATATTCTAAATTCTATCATTCAATAGTTCACACTGCCCCAACCTACCCGTATTTCCGCCAATAATCGCAAACTCCATTTCAGAATTGACGAATCCATGAACCATAATGTGCAGAGAATTGCCGAGAATGACGCTCCACCCGCAACGCCGCGCACAATGCGTGTGGTCACGGACGGCATGTCGACCGATTTGCGACGGTTTAGTATGGACAACAGCCACATCGTCAAACAAATCAGGCTGCTGGCCATCAATGCATTGATCGAAGCGGCAAGAGCGGGTGAAGCAGGCAAGGGTTTCTCTGTTGTCGCGAACGAAGTTCAGCGGCTTGCGCAGATCGCCTCCGATATTTCCTCCACCTTCGAACACACCGTTCTCAGCCGCATCGGCCTCAGCCGCCAGATGGCGGAAGCGCTGGTGGAGGAGATGGAGGGTGTGCGCCTGATGGATATGGCGCAGACGCTGGTGCAGCTTATCGTCAGAAACCTGTTCGAGCGCACCGCAGACGTTCGCTGGTGGGCAACGGACACGGCGCTTTGGCAGGCGCTGGAAAGCAAGGATGATGCCGACATCGCCTTTGCCGCAGAGCGACTTGGCGTGATCAGCCGGTTCTATACGGTCTATATCGATCTTGTCATGACAGATAAGCGTGGCGTCGTGGTCGCTTCTGCCAATCCGCGATACCAGCGCAATCTTGCCGGGCGCAGCATGGCCATCGAGCCCTGGTTTGCGGCGGCCTCGCAATGCCGTAGCGGCGACGAATATGTGGTCGATCAGGTCAAAAGCAGTCCGTTGCACGACAGCAGAGATGTGCTTGTCTACGCAACCGGCATACGCCAGGGCGGCAAGACGGATGGCGCATTGCTCGGCACACTTGGCGTCTTTTTCGATTGGCAGGAACAGGGGCGCTCGATCGTCGAGAAGGAAGCCAATCTTTCGCCATCGGTCGCGGAGCGGACCGTAGTACTGCTCTTGGACAGCGACCTGCGTGTCATCGCCAGCAGCGACCCATCCCTGCGCTTCACGCAATATCCCCTGAAAAACCCATCGAACGCCATGCGCGGCAGCTATTATGTCGGAAATGCCATCGTCGCCTTCGCCAAGACGTTCGGATACGAAGATTACGATGGCCTTGGATGGTACGGTGTCGTCATTCAGCAGACAGAAAATGATGAGGCTATCCGCACGAGCCTGGGCCTGAAGGGCTGAGAATGGCGGCGATGAGCGATGTAGCAGGGCGGCTTGTAATAAAATTGCTAACCAATCTACTAGTTTATCGTAATATAATCGCCCAAGGCCCCCACAACTTCAGTAATCGTTCAACATTTAATGGAAAGATGCGTTCTTGCGAGACAAATTCATTGATCCTCATTGAACCGTTTGGTCTGGCGAGGCGATACGCAGGACATCATGTCTTGTGAATTTCACATGAACGTGACTCTCTTTCAATTTTACTTTCAGGGATCATCCGGCATGAAACCTGAATCGTGGCAGACAAGGTTCATTCAGGGATAGTCATGCGAACAGACACGGGCCAGATCGTTCACCTGGCGGATTATCGCCCAACCGATTTCGTTCTCGAACGAGTTGACCTCACATTCGAACTCGATCCTGAGAATACCAAGGTCGAAGCACGGTTGATCTTTCATAGGCGCGAAGGCGCGGACAAGTCGGCCCCGCTGGTTCTGGATGGCGACGAACTGACGCTGTCTGGCCTGTTGCTGGACCAGATCGAAATGTCTACGGCGCAATATGATGCGACGCCGGACAGCCTGACGATCCGTGACCTGCCGGAAGAAACGCCGTTCGAAATTTGCGTGACGAACTACATCAACCCGCAAACCAACACGCAGTTGATGGGGCTTTATCGCACGAACGGCGTCTACTGCACCCAGTGTGAGGCCGAAGGCTTCCGCCGCATAACCTATTTCCCGGATCGCCCCGACGTTCTGGCCCCCTATACCATCACCATCATTGCCGCCAAGGAAGGCAACACCTTCCTTCTGTCGAACGGCAACTTCCTCGGCGGCGGCAATTATGACGAAGGCCGTCACTTCGCCGCCTGGTTCGATCCGCATCCCAAGCCAAGCTATCTCTTTGCGCTCGTCGCCGGTGATCTGGGCCTTGTGGAAGACACCTTCACCACCATGTCGGGCCGCGATGTCGCGCTCAAGATCTATGTCGAGCATGGCAAGGAGCCGCGTGCGGCCTATGCCATGGATGCGCTCAAACGCTCGATGAAATGGGACGAGGAACGCTTCGGCCGCGAATACGACCTCGACATCTTCATGATTGTGGCCGTGTCCGATTTCAACATGGGCGCCATGGAGAACAAGGGCCTCAACGTCTTCAACGACAAATACGTCCTTGCCGATCCTGAAACCGCGACCGATACCGATTATGCCAATATCGAGCGTATCATTGCGCATGAATATTTTCATAACTGGACGGGCAACCGCATCACCTGCCGCGACTGGTTCCAGCTCTGCCTGAAGGAAGGCCTGACCGTCTATCGCGATCAGGAATTTTCCTCCGACATGCGCTCGCGCCCGGTCAAGCGCATCGCTGATGTACGCCACCTGAAGTCAGAGCAGTTCCCGGAAGATGGCGGTCCGCTCGCGCATCCGCCACGGCCGGATAAATACCGCGAAATCAACAACTTCTATACGACGACCGTCTATGAGAAGGGTGCCGAGATCACCGGCATGATCGCCACCATTCTGGGTGCGCAGGATTTCCGTAAGGGCATGGATCTCTATTTCGAGCGCCACGATGGTGAAGCCTCGACGGTTGAGAATTTCATCAAGTGCTTCGAGGATGCAAGCGGCCGCGATCTCAGCCAGTTCTTCCGCTGGTATGTGCAGGCCGGTACACCGCTCGTCAGCGCCTCCACCACCTATGACGCGGGCTCGTCCACCTTCACGCTGTCGCTGGAACAGACCGTTCCGGCAACGCCAGGGCAAAGTGCCAAGCAGACGCTGCACATTCCCCTCTCCCTCGCTCTCATTCTCGAAAACGGCGAGATTGCACAGCCTTCCAAGGTTGAAGGCGGCGAATACAGGGATGGCGTCGTGCATCTGACCGAGCGCAGCCAGACCTTTACGTTCTCCGGAATTTCATCGCGCCCTGTCCTCTCGCTCAACCGCAGTTTCTCGGCTCCAATCAACCTGCACCTCGAGCAATCGGCGCAGGACATGGTGCAGATCGCGCGCCATGATACCGATCTGTTCTCGCGTTGGCAGGCATTGACGACATTGGCCATGCCAAATCTCGTCAAGGCGACGGACGCGGTTCGAAACGGCAATGACGTCGAATTCGATCCGGCCTTCATCGCAACGCTGATTGAAATTGCAGCGGATGACAGTCTGGAGCCCGCGTTCCGCGCCCAGGCCCTGTCGCTTCCAAGCGAAGCCGATGTTGCCCGCGAAATTGGCGGCAACAACGATCCGGAAGCCATTCATAAGGCCCGTAACGCCGCGATGACGGCAATTGCCAAGGCAGGTATTGAAACCTTCCAGAGGCTGTTCACCAGCTTTGAAGACAAGGGTGCCTATTCGCCGGATGCACAGAGCGCCGGTCGCCGGTCGCTGCGCAACATTGCCATGAGCTATCTGTCCTTTGCCGAACAGACGCCGGAGCGCGCCTCTGCAGCCTTCTCCGCAGCCAGCAACATGACCGATCTTGCCCATGCTCTCAGCGTGCTGACGCAACGTTTCCCGAATGCTCGCGAAACCGAAGAGGCGCTTTCCAGCTTCGAAAGCCGTTTTGCAGATAATGCACTCGTGCTGGACAAGTGGCTCTCAATTCAGGCGGCAATTCCAGGCAGCGATGCACTGGCCCGCATCAAGGCATTGATCGGCTCCAAGCACTTCATCGGCACCAATCCGAACCGCGTCCGCTCCCTCATCGGGACATTCGCATTCGGCAATCCGACCGGTTTCAACCGTGCAGATGGCGAAGCCTATCGCTTCCTGGCGGAGCAGATTGTCACCATCGACAAGCGCAACCCGCAGCTTGCTGCGCGCATCCTCACCTCCATGCGCTCATGGCGGTCGCTGGAGCCTGTTCGGGCCGATCACGCCCGCGCGGCATTGACCACAATCGAGCGGTCTCCTGCCCTCTCGACAGACGTTCGCGACATCGTCGAACGCGTGCTAAAGGCTTGACGTAACGTCAGTTTGGCGGCTTTCTTGAAGGTCGCCAAACCTGTCCCAAAAAAATACGGAGTCGGTTCAAAGGGTTAAAATTCTTTTAACCTCAAGCTCTGGACAAGCCGAATCAGCTTTGATTCACTGGTGTCAGATTCGAGCGGCGGCGCTTCGAATTAACGAGGGACATCAAGGCGGGATAATGACGGACGTGCGGCGGGCGACTGCGGGCGATGAGCGCTCGTATGCCAAATTTGTTGATGTTGCTGCATGGGGCGAGAAGCTTGCTGGGACTCTGATGGCGTTCGCCTCAGCTTTCAGAAGCGGTCTGCAGATTCCACAACTGGAGACGCTGCTCAAGCGCCTCATTCCAATTCTCATTCTGGCTTTTCTCATTGTCGTCGCGGCTTCGCGGATGCTTGGCATCGTCGCCGAGTCCGGGCGCATGGAGGAATCGGCGCGGCAGGCGACGGCGCTTTCTGCCCTTGCTGCCAAGGCATCCTTCAACGGCGCCGAAAGCCTCTTTGCCCTGCAGGATCGTGCTGCGGCAGAAGCGCGTCTGCGCCGGTCTTTCCCGGCGGGCAGCCTCGATGATGACACCCTGCTTTTGGTGGCTGGCATTGATGGCCGCATTTTCGGCGGGCTTGGCAATGATGCCGCAATCTATCTCGGCACATCGCTCACCAATCTTCTTCCTGAAATTGCCATTGTCCGCCGGTTCCCCGGTGCGCCGGGCACCATCGAAACCGACATCGAAGGCACCCCGCACTACGCCACCATGCTGCCACTCGGCACCGAAGGCGGCATGATCATCGCGGCACGGTCGCTGCAGCCAATACGAAGCTTCTGGCGCAGTGAAGTTGCGCTGAACGTGACGCTGTTTACCGGCATTTCCGCAATCCTGCTGGTCATTCTCTATGCCTATTACATGCAGGTAAAGCGCGCGCGCACGGCTGACGAAATCTTCCTTGAATCCAATCTGCGCGTTGAAACGGCACTGTCACGCGGTCGTTGCGGCCTCTGGGATTTCGATCTTTCGACCCGCCGCATGTTCTGGTCTACATCGCTGTATGAAATTCTCGGGCTGCCTCCCAGAACGGAGCCCCTCTCCTTCAGCGACGCCGCCCGCATGATGCATTCGGAAGACGGCAATCTCTATGAACTCGCCCGCTCCGTTGGCTGCGGTGACCTGCGCCAGATCGACCAGATCTTCCGTATGCGCCATGCCCATGGTCACTACGTCTGGCTGCGCGCCCGTGCTCAGGTCATCCACACATCCAATGGCCCACGCGTCATCGGCATCGCAATGGACGTCACGGAACAGCATCGTCTGGCGCAGCGCTATGCAGAGGCCGATCAACGGCTTGCAGACGCGATTGAAAGCACATCGGAAGCCTTCGTGCTGTGGGACAAGAACGACCGTCTGGTCATGTGCAATGCTCACTTCCAGCAGGCTTACGGATTGCCCGACAGCGTGCTGGTAGCAGGCACGGAACGCTCCGTCGTCAATGCAGCAGCATGCCGTCCTGTGGTCGAGCGGCGCGTGGCCGATCCGGATCAGTCCGGGCTGTCTCGCACAACGGAAGTGCAGCTTGCCGATGCCCGCTGGCTCCAGATCAACGAAAGACGCACCCGTGATGGCGGCCTCGTATCCGTCGGCACCAACATTACCCTTCTGAAACGCCATGAGGAGCGACTGCGCGATTCCGAAAAGCGGCTGATGGCAACGATCGGTGACCTGTCCGCATCGCGTCACAAGCTGGAGCGCCAGAAGACCGAGCTTTCTGCGGCCAACGCCAACTATCAGGCAGAAAAGGAACGGGCGGAAGCAGCCAATACTGCTAAATCGGAATTCCTGGCCAATATGAGCCATGAACTTCGCACACCGCTTAACGCCATCCTCGGTTTTTCGGAAATCCTGCTGGCTGAGATGTTCGGCCCTGTCGGCTCTCCCAAATACAGCGAATATGCGCGCGATATTCATGACAGCGGCAAGCACCTGCTCAACGTCATCAACGACATTCTCGACATGTCTAAGATTGAAGCGGGCCACATGCGCATCAATCGCGAGAAGGTCGATCTTGCGCCGCTGGTGGAGGAAACCCTTCGCCTTACCGCCATCCAGGCCGCGCAGAAGAACATCTCAATCCAGAAGCGTGTCTGCGACGACATGCACATGGCGGTCGACCGTCGTGCCATGAAGCAGATCATGCTCAATCTTCTGTCGAATGCTGTGAAGTTTACCGGAACGGGCGGACGCGTCGAATTGCGTACCCATGTTCATGAAAAAGGACTGATGCTGACCATTGCAGATACCGGCATTGGCATCCCTTCGACCGCTATCAACAAGATCGGACAGCCCTTCGAGCAGGTGCAGAGCCAGTATGCAAAGAGCCAGGGTGGTTCGGGTCTTGGTCTCGCCATCTCCCGCTCGCTCATCAAGCTGCATGGTGGCACGATGAAAATCCGCTCCTGCGAGGGCAAGGGCACAGTCGTCGCCCTGATGATCCCTCACGCGGAAACAACGGCTGGCTGCGCCTGAGAGCAATCAAAACGACGCGCCTCTCATGAAAAAGGGGCGCGCCGTTGTTTGTCAGGGTGCTCTGCGAAGCGTAATGCGCGTCAACTCTGAAGGTACCCCCAGGCGCAGCGCAAAGCCCGGCCACAGTGCGGTGCCATTGTTCACATAGAGCAGCATTCCATCCACTTTGTAGAAGCCCGAGACGTAGCCGTTGTTGGCGCGTGCCACCAGCCTGTCCAGACCCCAGACCATACCACCATGGGTATGGCCGGATAGCTGGAGTGCAATACCCTTTTGCGCGTTGCGCTCAGCCATCATCGGTTGGTGGTCAAGAAGAATGACGGGTGCTCCGGCTGGCGCACCACTGATGGCGGCGGCAACGTCAGGCGCAGGAAACGCGGTTCTGGTGGAAGACAGGTCGGTCACACCCGCAATGACAAGCTTTTCGCCACCCCGATCAATGACCGTATGGCTGTTCGCCAAGGTGGTCATGTTCAAGCCCTGATAATAGGCCATCCACTCTTCGTAGCCGAAGAAATACTCATGGTTTCCCGGAATGGTGAAGACGCCGTCCCGCGCTTTCAACCTCGCCAATGGCGCAATGTCTGATGTCCGCGCTTCAACGCTTCCGTCAATGAGATCGCCTGTGACGACGATGAGATCGGCGTTGAGCGCGTTGGTGCGAGCAACGACCTCATTTGACCAGGAACTTTCAAACAGTCGGCTGATGTGCAGATCCGTCAATTGCACCATCTGATAGCCCTCGAAGGCGGGCGGCAGGCCGGGTATCGCGACATCGATATCCTTGAGCGGCGGAACGCGAATTGCCTGGCTGACAGCAAAGCCTGCAAGACCAAGCACTGCCAGCCCCATTGCATAGCGCAATCCCACCGGCACCGCAGGAAAATGTCCCTTGAACGGCATCAGCAGCAGAGAGACGAGATCGAGCGCGATCTGCATCAATGCCAGCAGCAGGATCGTTCCCATCAGCATATTAAAGACGATGACGAGCGGTCGAAGAAACTCCGGCGAAAACACCGATCCAGACGAAATGCGGTTGACCAGATGATACTGCGAGGCGACCAGAAGGATTATGGCGATGACGGCCTTGACGGAAAACAGCCAGGGCAGCGGCTGGAGAAATCTAAGGACGACAACCAGCCAGGGAATTCCGAATATGAGATGAAACATGAATGGGCCTTTATGTTTATTGTCTCTACGCACGCACCGCGCCAACGGATCAATCCGCCAGCGGCAGGATTGATCCGTCATGTGCTTGCCCTTCAGGAAAAGAGTGCTCGTCCAGCGATTTTAGCGCACGGCTGCAAAAGCCCGTACCGGAAGCGAAGGGCGTTTTGCTGCTATTTACCCACCATCCTTGACCACCGCGGAGAATGCCTTGCGAACCGTTTTCGACAGGCGTTTTACCTCGCCTTCCAGCGTGCTGATGTCGGGGCAATCGCCGGCGCGGCAGACGAGGTCGATCAGGCCGGCTGGTGCTTCCTTCGGTTCGAAGTCGCTGTCGATACACAGACGGATGATCTGAGACAGTTCGGTGAAGAGATTGAGTGCGGCCATGCAGTCGTCATAGGTCTGCGGCTCCATCGCACCTGCTGCCACACGCTTCCAGACATCGGCCGTGCTTTCA
The DNA here is from genome assembly GCA_900468285.1 of Hyphomicrobiales bacterium. GTDB lineage: Bacteria > Pseudomonadota > Alphaproteobacteria > Rhizobiales > Rhizobiaceae > Agrobacterium. The sequence continues at coordinate 384,238 of UBTF01000012.1, forward strand.
CCAGCGACATGCGGCGGAAGCCCCTTTGCAGGTGCAACCAGCGTCAGATATTGGGCGACGAATTCCAGATCGACGAGACCGCCGGGGATCAGCTTGAAATCCCATATATTGGCTGGCGGCTTTTCCTCGCCGATCAGCTTGCGCATTTCCGCCACGTCGGTCGCGATTTTTGCCACATCCCGCTTCTGGGCAAGAACATCTGCGATGATGCGCTCGGCGTCCTTGATCAGCGAAGCCTCGCCGCAGATCAGCCTTGCGCGGGAAAGCGCCAGATGTTCCCAGGTCCACGCGTCTTCGCGCTGATACTTCTCGAAGGTCGAGATGCGTGTCGCCACCGGACCCTTGTTGCCGGAGGGGCGAAGGCGCATGTCCACTTCGTAGAGAACACCCTCGGCGGTTGGTGCTGAAAGAGCGGAAATCAGCCGCTGCGTGATGCGCGTGTAATATCTTAACGCATCGAGCGGCTTTGCTCCGTCGGATTCGCTCGCCGCATCATCATAGTCATAGAGAACAATCAGATCGACATCGGAGCCAGCCGTCAGCTCGAACGATCCAAGCTTTCCCATGCCCACAACGGCAACGCGGCCACCGGGATATTTCCCGTGGGCTGCTTCCATTTCCGCCAGTACCGCATTGACTGCGGCCTCGATGACGAGGTCGGCAAGGTGCGTGAAGGCTCGTGCGGCTACCTCCCCTCGGATGGCGCCGGTCAACAGCCGTACACCGATCAGGAAACGCTGTTCGGCGGCAAATATCCGCAAGCGGTCGAGAATGTCCTCATAGTGTCGTGCCGGGCTAAGGAAACCGTGCATCCGCTGGGACAGATAGTCTCGCGTCGGAATTTCCGTCATGAGCGCCGGATCAAGCATACCGTCGAAGACATGCGGACGCGCGGCGATGATGTCAGCCAGACGTGGCGCCGACGACATGATCGTGACCAGCAGCGAAAGCAAAAGCGGATTGTTGCCCAGAAGCGAGAAAAGCTGGATGCCGGCGGGCAGACCGGACAGAAAATTATCGAAACGCAACAGCGCCTCATCGGCCCGCTTGCTTTCGCCGAATGCCTTGAGAAGATCGGGCGTCAGTTCGGTCAGCCGCTCCCGCGCCTCGACGGATTGCGTTGCCCGGTAGCGCCCATTGTGCCATGTGCGGATGACGCCCGACATGGATTCGGGCCTTTCGAAGCCAAGCCGCGCCAATGTCTTCAGCGTATCGGGATCGTCTTTCTGGCCGGTAAAGACCAGATTTCCACTCTCGCCGGACAGCTTCGTCTCCTGCTCGAAAAGCGCTGAATATTTGCGCTCCACCAGGCGCAGCACCTCTTCCAGCTTTTCGGAAAATGCCTTGGTGTCGGCAAAGCCCAGCATGAAGGCGATGCGCTTCAGTTCCGCCTCGGTATCGGGCAGAATATGCGTCTGCTCGTCGCGCACCATCTGGATGCGATGTTCAACCTCACGCAAAAACCAGTAGGCTTCCGTCAGCTTGTCGCGGGTGCTGGCATCGATCCACTTGGCCTCCGTCAGCGCCGCCAATGCCTCTTGGGTGGAGCGTACCCGCAGCGGCGCCATGCGCCCGCCAGCTATCAACTGCTGCGTCTGCGCAAAAAACTCGATCTCGCGAATACCGCCACGCCCAAGCTTGACGTTGTGCCCCTTCACCGCAATGGCTCCATGACCCTTGTGGGCGTGGATCTGACGCTTGATGGAGTGGATATCGGCAATCGCCGCATAGTCGAGATATTTGCGGAAGACGAAGGGTGTGAGTTCGCGCAGGAAGTTGTTGCCTGCCTTGATGTCACCTGCCACCGGTCGCGCCTTGATATAGGCGGCTCGCTCCCAATTCTGGCCCCTGCCCTCATAATAGGTCAGGGCTGCTTCGACGGGGATGGCAAGGGGCGTTGAACCGGGGTCGGGACGCAGGCGCAGGTCGGTGCGGAACACGTAGCCATCCGCGGTGCGCTCCTGCATGATGCGGATCAGCTTTCTCATCATACGCCCGAAGGTTTCCAGCGCGTCCAGAGGATCGGCCACGATTTCTGCAGATGGCTCGAAGAACACGACAGCATCGATATCGGATGAGTAATTCAGCTCCTGAGCACCGAGTTTGCCCATGCCTAGCACGATGAGGCCGGAGCCTTCGCTGGGCGTTTCCATGGATTTCAGCGTCAACTTTCCGCTCTGGTGGCTGGAGACCAGCAGGTGGTCGATTGCCGCGGCGAGACTGGCATCGGCCATGTCGCTCAGCCAACGGGTTGTGTCGCGCGCCACGAATATCCGCCCCAGATCGGCCAGCGCGGCAATGAAGGACAGTCGTCGCTTGGCGGTCCTCAGACGCGTCATCACCTCTGCCTCGGATGGATAAGAGCCCCCATCGTCCGGGCGCCAGCTGTCACGCGCGTCCTTCACCAGGGCGGAGAGCGTTTCGTCAATAGGGCGAGAGATTGCCAGCGTCAGCAGCCCCTCATCGGCGACAGCTGAATCCCGCAGATAGGGAGACAGCGTGAAGGCCTGGGCTATGAAATCCTTCAACGGTCTTTCGCTGGCAAGAAGATCAGCAACGGCAGGCTCGTTCCTGCCTATGTCCTTCAAGGTGGAGAGAACGGATTTCAGTTCCGTCTGGGTAAAGGCGCGGATTACGCCCGGCTGAACCTGGTCCAGTTGTCTTTCGGCAGTCGTTGCCTCGTTCACCGTCTCTCTCCCTATACGCTGAATGCTTTTTCCTCACGGAATCAGCCTCATTGTTTTTGGGTACGACCTTACGGTGTAGAGATCGGAAAAACCATCGAAACAGTCAGCCCCGGGGCTTCGCTGTTGTCGGGGTTGGTGTCTGAGAGGCGCAGAGAACCGCCATGCAGTTCCATCACCGCTTCCACCAGCGAAAGGCCAAGTCCCGTGCCGGGCTTGGAACGACTTTCATCCAGCCGGACAAAACGCTTGATGACCTCGGCACGCTTGTCCGCCGGTATGCCCGGCCCGTCATCCGCCACAGACAAGACGATGCTGCCATCCTGCCGGGCAAGCCGCACGGCAAGCGTCTTGCCGCCGCCGTGGCCGTCGGCATATTTGATGGCGTTGTCGATGAGATTGGTCAGCGCCTGGCCGATCAGTTCGCGGTTGCCCTGCACGATCAGTCCGGGGGTGATATCCGCGGTCAGCGTCAGGCCCTCTTCATCGGCCACCGGTTCGTAAAGCTCGGCACTGTCTTCGGCAATTGCCGACACATCAACATCAGTCATCTCGGCGGCGATGGAGCCTGCTTCGACGCGTGAGATCATCAGCAAGGCGTTGAAGGTGCGGATCAACTGGTCTGATTCGGCGATAATGCCCTCGAGTGCGGCGCGGCGCTTGTTCTCGTCACGGTCCTCCAGCGCGTCCGCTGCCTTGTTGCGCAGGCGCGTCAGCGGGGTCTTGAGGTCATGGGCAATATTGTCGGAAACCTGCCGCAATCCCTCATTCAGCTTCTCGATACGCCCCAGCATGGCGTTGAGCGAGCCAGAGAGCCGGTCGAATTCATCGCCGGAGCGCCCTTGTGGCAGGCGCTGCGAGAGGTCGCCCGCCATGATCTTCTTCGTGGCATCAGACATGCGGTCGATCCGCTTGAGCGCATTACGGCCGATGGCAAACCAGATCAGGACAGCACCGCTGCCCATGATGGCAAGTGCCACCATCAAGGCGTTTCGCACCAGCAGACGGAATTTCGTCGGCTCGCCCAGATCGCGACCGACCAGAATTCGCAGGCCATTGTCGAGGACGAAGATATTTGCGGTGGCCAGGTGTTTGACGCTGTCGCCATTTTCCGAATAACGCTCGTAGCGGAAGGGAAACTCGGTCCAGCCCTCATTATCGAACACACCGGGCTGCACGGAGGCCACGTTGCCCGCCAGAATCTCACCATTCGGCCCGGCAATCACATAAAGACTTGCACCTGGTTGACGGGCGCGGCGTTCCATCATCCGCAAAAGCGGGTTGATGCCGCCGCGATTGTAAACGCGCTGAACGTCGTTGACCTCCTGCTGAACGGCGTCGCGCGTCTGCTGGTTCAGCAAACCCTCGGAAAGAGCGGTAACGTAAAACACCAGAAATGCAGCGCAAAGCGCAAACAGCAGGATGTAAAGCGCCGAAAGGCGCACCGCTGTCGAGCCGAACAGGAGACGCAGACGTGCCATGAGGCGGAGTTACCCCTCATCCTTCATCATGTAGCCCGCACCACGAATGGTTTTCAGCAAGGGCTTGTCGAAGTCCTTCTCGATCTTGGAGCGAAGGCGCGACACGTGCACGTCGATCACATTGGTCTGCGGGTCAAAGTGATAGTCCCAGACATTTTCGAGAAGCATGGTGCGCGTCACCACCTGCCCGGCATTCTTCATCAGATATTCCAGGAGTCGAAACTCGCGGGGCTGCAGCAATATTTCCTTGCCGCCACGGCGCACGTCGTGTGAAAGCCGATCCAGCTCCAGATCTCCAACGCGGTAGATCATGTCCTGCTCGGGCTTGCCTTTGCGGCGGCCCAGCACTTCGATACGGGCCAGCAATTCGCTGAAGGCATAGGGCTTGGGGAGATAGTCGTCGCCGCCCGCCCGCAGTCCGGTCACGCGGTCATCCACCTGGCCCAGCGCAGACAGGATGAGAACCGGCGTCTCGATCCCGCGCCTGCGCAATTCGCTGATGACGGAAAGCCCATCGCGACGGGGCAACATGCGGTCGATGACCATCACGTCATAGGCATTTTCGACGCCCATGAACAGGCCGCTTTCGCCATCGCTGGCGTGGTCGGCCACAATGCCCGCTTCCCGGAATGCCTTGGTCATATAGGCGGCGGCTTCCAGATCGTCTTCGATAACAAGAATCTTCATGTGCGGGACAATAGCGTTCTCCGCGTCAACCACACAACCGGAAACAGATGCGCAAACCGGTTCCTTTGCCTTGTTTTCCATGGTGTTTCTCCGAAGATGGTGAAGGGGCGTAGCCGTCGTCATCGCAACAGCCGCAACGGGACGGCACTGGTCCGCATCGCATATGGAGAAAGGCGGGAAGAGGTCTTACCCCCTTCCCGCCTCCAGAACCTATCAGCCCTGGTCGATATCCAGAGCGATGAAGCGGCTGCCATCCTCCGTCTGGATCTGGAACAGCGCCTTGGAGCGACCGTCCTTCTTGGCCTGTTCGAGGATCTTCTCGACATCGCCAGCAGAGGCGACCTGCTGGTTGTTGACCGAGGTGATCCGCTCACCGACCTTGAGGCCACGTGCCGCAGCGTCCGAGTCAGGGTCGACATCGGTTACCGAAAGACCGGCGCCGTCTTCAGCGGGTGCGACCGAAAGGCCGAGGCTCGACAGCACCTTTTCGCTGGATGACTGACCGCCACGGTCGTCATTCTGCGTTGCCGTCGCCTTGGAGGCATCGTCACTGGCGAGGTCGCCCAGCGTCACGGTGACAGACTGAGACTTGCCGGAGCGCCAAAGCGAAAGCTCAACCTTGCTGTTTGGCGCAAGCGAACCGATGCGGCGCGAAAGATCGCGGGCATCCTTGATCGGGTCGCCGTTCAGCGCAGTGATGATGTCACCCTGCTTGATACCGGCCTTGTCGCCCGGAGAGCCTGCCTGCGGGGCAACCACCAGCGCGCCGCTCGCTTCGGAAAGACCGAGCGACTCGGCAATATCCTTGCTGACGGGCTGGATCTGCACACCGAGCCAGCCGCGCTCGACCTTGCCGTCCTTGATCAGGTCCTGCACCACATCCTTGGCAACGGAAGCAGGGATCGCAAAGGCGATGCCGACATTGCCGCCGGATGGCGAGAAGATCGCAGTGTTGATGCCGATGACTTCGCCGTTGAGGTTGAAGGCCGGACCACCCGAATTGCCACGGTTTACCGCAGCATCGATCTGCAGGTAGTCATCATATGGGCCGGAACCGATATCACGACCACGGGCAGAGATGATGCCTGATGTCACCGTACCGCCAAGGCCGAAGGGGTTGCCCACGGCCACGACCCAGTCACCGACGCGGATCTTGCTGTCATCGGCAAACTGCACATAGGTGAACTTGCGGTTCACATCCACCTTCAGCACGGCAAGATCGGTGCGGCGGTCACGGCCAACCAGTTTGGCGTCCAGCTCCGTGCCGTCGTTCATCACGACCGTATAGGCAGAACCGTCATCGACGACGTGATTGTTGGTAACGATATAGCCGTCTTCGGAGATGAAGAATCCTGAGCCCTGAGCGGTCGGGCGCAATGGGCCCTTGCCGTCGCGGTGGCGGTTCGGGCCACGGTCGGCGCGCTTGTCCTCACCGGCACCCGGTCCGCCAAACTCCTTGAAGAAGCGCTTGAGCGGATGATCGTCAGGCAGCTGGTCGAGACCACGTCCACCGAAGTTGAACGAGAAGTTGCTGTTGTCATCGGAAGCGGGCTGCACGTTGGACTGTACGCGCACCGAAACCACGGCAGGAGAGACAGCATCGACCACATTGGCAAAGCTTGGCACCTGTGGCGCGGTCACTTCAACCGGCGCTGCAAAAGAATGAGCGATCGGGCCTGCCACACCGGTCGTCAGCATCAGGGCCGCAAGGCCACCAACGGCGGAAGACTTGAGGATGGTCTTCAACGAGGAACGTCCGTTTTGTGAATTAGACATGGAATTTACCTTCTTTCTTCATTCAGACTGTAGCCCCGTTCATCCGGGGAAGCGGCGTATGAGAAGAGATATAGGTGGCTTCACCTTACAGCGAAGTGTCTGGCGAATGAAAAATCAGTAATGTTAGTTAAACCGCCTTACGACTTTTCAAGAAGATCGCGAATGCGCGCCTCTTCGTCCGGCGTCAGCGCCTTGCCTTCCGGAAGAGCCACCCTGCGCCGCGCAAAAACAAAAACAGCCGCAGCCCCGATCAGGATCAGCGCCACGGGCGCACCCCACAGTGCAAGCGTTCTCATGCTGAAACGCGGCTTCAGCAGAACGAATTCGCCGTAGCGGGAAACCACGTAATCGATAACTGCCTCGTCGCTGTCGCCCTGCGTCAACCGCTCGCGCACCAGCACGCGCAGATCCCGCGCCAGCTCGGCATTGCTGTCGTCGATGGACTGGTTCTGGCACACCATGCAGCGCAATTGCACGGTCAGCGCCCTTGCGCGTGCTTCCAGTGCAGGGTCGGATAGAACTTCGTCGGGGTTGAACGCCGCCGCAGGCAATAGGGTCAGCAACAGCCCGAGAACGAGCGCGATTTGTCCAAGGCATCGGCGCAACATGCCGGTGGAGCGCCATGGGGTGGGATGAGCGCGCACCGTCATTCCGCTGCTCCAAGCGGCAGCTCTTTTGCTGCCTTGGCTTTCCGCGTGGGCGCACCCACGCGCAGGCGTCGGTCGGAAAGCGACACGAAGCCGCCAAACATCATCAACACCGTGCCACCCCAGATGCACAGAATGAAGGGCTTCCACCAGATGCGAACGACGATCCCGCCATCATCCATGGGGTCGCCGAGCGAGACGTAAAGCTGGGAAAGCCCGAAGGTCATGATGCCCGCTTCCGTGGTCGGCATCCGCCGGGCCGTGTAAAGCCGCTTGGAAGACCACACATCCGCGACCTCGATGCCGCCCTTGCGGGCAGTGAAATGCCCGCGATCCTCGGTATAGTTTGGGCCGACATGGTGGCGAGTGCCATCAAAGGTCAGGCTGTAGCCGCCCGCGTCGACAACCATGCCCTGACGCATCTCAACAACGGTTTCGGTTTCGAATGTCGTGACGATGACGATGCCCAGAACGGTCACGCCAAGCCCCATATGGGCGAGTGCCGTACCGAAGGCGGATCGCGGCAGGCCTTTCAGGCGCCGCCAGGCGACGCCTGTCGCCAGTTTGCCGAAGTTCGCCCGGTACCAGAGGTCGGCGAGCGCGCCGAAGATCAGCCAGAAACCGGCAACGATACCGAGAGCGGCCAGTACCGGCCCACCATTTTCGACATACCAGAGCGTGAGCCCGGCCAGTGCGGCAAGAGCCGCTGCCACGAACAGGCGTTGAAACGCGCCTAAGAGATCGCCTCGCTTCCAGGCCAGCATGGGCCCGAACGGCGTTACGATCAGAATGGGGATCATCAACAGGCCGAAGGTCAGATTGAAGAACGGCGCACCAACGGAGATTTTTTCACCCGTCAGCGTTTCCAGCACCAGCGGATAGAGCGTGCCAATCAGCACCGTCGCGGTCGAGACCGTCAGGATGAGGTTGTTGAGAACCAGCGCACCCTCTCGCGAAATCGGCGCAAACAGACCTCCCGCCTTCAGGGTCGGTGCGCGCCAGGCGAAAAGCGAAAAGGCCCCGCCGATGAAAAGCATGAGAATGCACAGAATGAAGATTCCGCGGCTGGGGTCGGTCGCAAAAGCGTGAACCGAGGTCAGCACGCCGGAGCGCACCAGGAAGGTGCCGAGCAGCGACAGCGAGAAGGTCATGATTGCCAGAAGCACGGTCCAGATTTTCAGCGCTTCGCGCTTTTCCATAACCAGCGCCGAATGCAGCAGCGCCGTGCCCGCCAGCCATGGCATGAAGGAGGCGTTTTCCACCGGATCCCAGAACCACCAGCCACCCCAGCCTAGTTCGTAATAGGCCCAGTAGGAGCCCATCGAAATGCCTGCCGTCAGAAAGGTCCAGGCCGCCAGCGTCCAGGGCCGCACCCAGCGTGCCCAGGCGGCATCGATGCGCCCTTCCATTAGGGCTGCAACGGCGAAAGAGAAACACACGGAAAAGCCGACATAGCCGAGATAAAGCAGCGGCGGATGGATCGCCAGACCGAAATCCTGCAGGACCGGGTTCAGATCCTGTCCTTCCGCCGGAACGGGCGAGAGGCGCTCAAAGGGGTTGGATGTCAGCAGAATGAACAGCAGAAACGCGGTCGTTACCCATGCCTGCACTGAGAGAACGTTGGCCCGCAGCGTATCGGGAAGATTGCGGCCGTAAACCGCGACCATTGCGCTGAACAGGACGAGAATGAACAGCCAGAGCAGCATCGAGCCTTCATGATTGCCCCATACGCCCGTCAGCTTGTAGATCATCGGCATCAGCGAGTGGGAATTCTCATAGACATTCTTCAGCGAGAAGTCGGAGATCGCATAGGCGTGCGTCAATGACGCAAAGGCAATGCCCACCAGCAGGAACAGCAGCACAGAGCCCACGGGCGCCATATCCATCAGCGCCTTGTCGTTTCGGCGCGCGCCGATTGCTGGCAGAATGGAAACGACAAGCGCAACGCCTAGCGCCAGAACCAGTGCGTAATGTCCGATTTCGGTAATCATTTCACCGCTCCCGCCTGGGCCGCACCATCAGTGGTCTTCTGCCACAGGCCCTTGTCCTTCAGGCGGTCGGCAACTTCCTTCGGCATGTAATTTTCGTCATGCTTGGCAAGCACGCTGTCAGCAATGAAGGCGTGGGTCGCAGCATCGAACGTGCCTTCGGTCACCACGCCCTGCCCTTCGCGAAACAGGTCCGGCAGAATGCCGGTATAGCTTACCGGCACGCTCGCCCCGCCATCCGTCACGGCAAAGCTGACCGTGCGGCCATCCCCGCGCTTGACGGAGCCTTCCGCCACCAGACCGCCAAGACGAATGCGCGTGCCCGGCGCCACGGCCGTCTTTTCCAGATCGCCCGGCATGTAGAAATAGGCAATCGACTGGCCGAAGGCGAACATGACAAGGAATGCAGCAATCATGATGAAGCTGACGCCGCCGCCAATGATCGCCAGTCTCTTCTGTTTGCGGGTCATTGTGCCACTCCCTGCGCATTCACGCCAAGCTGCTGTGCCAGCGCCAGCAATTGCTTGCCCTGCTCTCCGGAAGGCGGAAAGGTCTTGAGACCCTCGGCCAGCGCCGCGCGCGCCTTGTCCTCGTTCTTCAACATCGCGTAAGATCGCACCAATCGCATCCAACCCTCGAAATTGTCAGGGTTTTCCTTCAGGCGTGCATCCAGACTTTCCACCATGCCAGCCACCATGGCCTGACGATCTGCCGGTGACATCGCGCTGGCAGCGGCCATGTCTTCCTGCGTGGGTCCGCCTGGAGGCGCCGCCTTTGCAGGTGCGGCCACATCGCCGCCGGTATTTTGCAGATGCGCCTGCACAAGGGGAATCCACGGTGCTCCCTCTGGCGAATCCTTCAAGATACCCGCGAAGGCGCTGCGCGCCTCATTCATCTTGCCCGCCTGCTCCAGCGCCAGCGCCAGATAGAAGCGAACGCGCGGATTGCCGGGGCTCGTCTTTTCTGCGGTCTCGAGCGCCGTGCGCGCATCCTCGATGACGATGCCCTGGTTGGCGGCAATCAGCGTTTCGGCAAGCCCGGTCAGCCGCTGCGGATTTTCGCCGCGCAGGCGGATCGCGTTGCGAAATGCCATTTCGGCATCGCCAAGGCGCATTGTCTTCAAATAGATTGGGGCCAGAACATCCCATCCGGCACCGTCTTCGGGGTTTTGCGCCAGATGCCGTTCCGCCTTGGCAATCATCAGGTTCATGTCATTGCCGGGCTTTTCCAGACGCGCCTCAAGCGGCATGTCGGGCATGTTTGGGCTGCCCATGTAGAGATAAAGACAGAGCCCCGTCAGCGGCAGAATCAGCGTCACGATGCTGGCCAGCGCGTTGTGGCGGGACGTGACGCCCGCTTTTTTGCCGGTATCGGCGGAAGCGGCTGCCAGAAGCCTGCGGCCGATTTCCGCCCGCGCATAGTCGGCCTCCGTCTCCCCGATCAGCCCGCTCTCGCGCTCGCGCTGCAACTCCGCCAGCTGATCGCGATAGACAGCGACTTCACCATTGTGATGTGTGTCGGATACGCCTCGATTGCGCATCAGCGGGTAGGTCAGAACGATGGCCACGGCCGCCGTCAACAGGGCGATGATAATCCAGAACATGCCGTTTCAATTACTCGAATGCGCACCGCTTTGAAACAAGCCGCGGCGGGATGACGTGAATTTGAGGCAGTATGCCGCAAGCGGCGTCGCTTACACGCCAAAGCTTCGGCACATCCTGCCCATGTTCAAGCGTTGTGAACGACGCGGCCCCGGCTTGCCTTGACATACGTCAAGGAGGCTCAGGTCAGCGGCGTCCATGTTCCGTCTGTGTTGCGACAGGCGGCGCCGCGCACCTTGGCCGGTTTGCCGTCCACCGTCAGACTGTGGGTATATTGGCGACAATTCTGGTTGCCCACCTGGTACGGCGCGTTGGCGATGACTTCGCCGCGCGTATCGCCGCTTCCCCAGACAACAGCCTGCCCGCCCGGCGCTGTCTCCAGTGCCTTGTATTCTGCTTCCAGCGCCTTGTTGAAATCGCTCCGGTCCATCTGCAGCCCGCTGCGTCCGACGATACCGCCCTGGAGCGCGGAAATATAGGGTGTTGCAGACGCGCCGCTGCGCCCCAGCAGGCCGCCACCAGCGGTGCGGGTGTTTGAGCTCGTGCAGGAGCTGAGAACCGAAAGGCAGATCAGCGACAGCACGGCAGGGCGCATAAAACTGGAGTTCATCCCGGCAAATCCGGCTTTGCCCATCACGTCAACCAAGAATACACTCCTTATCAACGCGCCATCCTGGCGCGGTCATTCATCAGGAAATGTCTTGCCAGTTTTTGGCCGTCATGCAAGCTCTTTCGAAAGCCCCGGCAGCAGCAATTCGGCTTTCAGCCCGCCAAGGGCGCTACGCGACATGGCAAAGGTGCCGTGGTACTCAGAAACCACCTCGCTGACGATGGACAGGCCAAGCCCGGTTCCCGGGCGGCTCTCGTCCAGCCGCCTGCCGCGCTTCATCGCTTCGGTAATCTGCTCTGGCTCCAGTCCCGGCCCGTCATCCTCCACCAGAAGCGTTACCCAGAACCTGCGGGTAACATCCGGGTCGGAAGACGGATGCGTGCCCGGCATTACCGTCACAACCACCTTTGTCGTTGCAAAACGCGCGGCGTTTTCAAGCAGGTTGCCCACCGCCTCTTCCAGATCCTGCTGCTCCATCGCCAGCACGGTTGCAGGCTGGTGCATGTCCAGTTCGAATGTCTTGTCGGGGTTGAGGCGGCGCATCACGCGCACCAGCCGCTCCAGCGCGGGTTCGGCCTCGGCACGCGCAAGGATAGAGCCGCGCTGCGCCGCAATACGGGCGCGGGAAAGATAGGATTGAACCTGCGCCTGCATCGCATCCACCTGCCCGCGCACCAGATCTCCGTGATGCGTGTCCAGTGTGCGGGCCTCGTTCAGCAACACGGCAATGGGCGTCTTCAACGAATGGGCCAGATTGCCCACCTGCATCCGCGCCCGCTCCACAAGCCTGCGATTGCTTTCGATCAGCGCATTGATCTCGGTTGCCAGCGGCTGGATTTCGCGCGGGAAGTCACCCTCCAACCTTTCGGCATCGCCGCCTCGTATCTTGCCCAGCGCCACGCGCGCCTGGTCCAGCGGTCGCAAGCTGTAGAGAATGGCCAGACCATTCACGACAAGACTTCCCAGCCCGAACACGGCCAGCGCCAGATAAAGGCTGTTGGAAAAATCGCGAACATCATCTTCGACAACATTGAGATTGCCGGTCACGCGAAATCGTGCCGCCCGGCCCTCGCCGTCCAGCACGACTTCCGTTTCGGCCACCTGCACGCGGTTTCCCGCCTCGTCGGTGACAACGTAATAGCGCTCATAGCGGTTGTCGAAGGGCACATCCAGAATGCCCGGCACCGGCAGGGTCGCAACGCCAAGCGAGGACGAAACCAGCGGCGCGGTCTGGAAATTGCCCAGCGGCTCCACCACCCAGTACCAGCCGGTATCGGGCTGCGAGAACCGCAGGTCGCCCAGCTGCGGGCTTCCGGCAAGCGTGTTTTCGTTGGAAACGGTAATGGAGTTGATGACGTTGTAGAGCTGTGCGCGCAGCAGGTCGGTAAAGCTCCGCTCCACGCCCTGTCTGTAAAGTGTCGAAATCACCACCGCAATCACCACCAGTGCCAGCGCGGACCAGGCCGACGCCAGCAGCAGAACGCGAGCGGTGAGTGAATTACTTCGCATCTGCTGGCGCTTGCATCCGGTAGCCGAGACCACGAATGGTCTCGATCAGATCGACGCCGAGCTTCTTGCGCAGACGTCCGACAAAGACCTCGATGGTGTTGGAATCGCGATCGAAATCCTGATCATACATATGCTCGACCAGCTCAGTGCGGGAAACGACCTCCCCCATATGGTGCATGAGGTAGGAGAGCAGACGAAACTCATGCGAGGTCAGCTTCAGCGTCGCGCCGTTGACGGTCGCCTTTGACGATTTGGTGTCGAGCCGCACCGGACCGCAGACGATTTCGGAGGATGCATGGCCCGCAGCACGGCGGATCAGCGCGCGCACCCGCGCCAGCACTTCTTCCACATGGAAAGGCTTGGTCACATAGTCGTCGGCGCCCGCATCGATACCGGCAACCTTGTCGCTCCAGCGGTCGCGGGCGGTCAGAATGAGAACCGGCATGGCCTTGCCGCCGGCGCGCCATTTTTCCACAACAGTGATGCCGTCCATCTGCGGCAGGCCGATGTCGAGCACGATGGCGTCATAGGGCTCGGTATCGCCGAGATAATGCCCCTCTTCGCCGTCGAAGGCCTGATCGACCACATAACCCGCTTCTTTCAACGCGTCGGTCAGCTGTCGATTGAGGTTGGTATCGTCCTCGACCACGAGAATGCGCATCATCAGTCCCTTTTCATTCCATCCATCGCTTCTGCAGTGCGATGGTCATTCCAGATCATGTTTACATGAGAATTTGCGGAATGGCGACGCCTACATGGGCACGCGCATCGTTACCTTGCGGGGCCGTTCGCCATTGCCCTGAACCAGCACGGTCACGACGCAATTCTGGCCGTCATTGGAGGGATATACGGAAAGAAGCTGGCCGCCAGTTTCCCGTACCACGCGGGAGACCGCAGAGGTGCAATCGCTTGCCACGTAACGCAGCGCGCCACCGCTTTGCGTCTGCCCATCAGCCTGCGGCGCAGGGAAACCGGCCAGACCGGCTGCAAGCGTCGCTATGATGAGAGGTGATGCCATTACACAAACTTCCACAGACCAATCGGGATGCACGTCGAAACGAACTCTGGTTGAATATGTATCGCAAAGCGTCTGAATGGCAAATGAATGTGGGGCGGACCCTGCGCCGAAGACGGCTACACATGGCAGCACGCAAAACGCGCACCGCCATGTGTGCGCCCTGCGTTACCGGATGATGCTGTTTGCGCTGAGGCGTCCATAGAGCGCAACCAGTCCGCCCACGCCACCGGCAACGGTGACCAGCCCTTCCGCAAGCTCCTCTTCAATACCGGTCGGCAGGTTCAACCCCACCACATGCAACAGCGGTGCCAGCACCGCAATCAGCGCACCCCACACGGTCTTCGACTGGTACCAGGATTTCATGTTGTCCATCGTTTTTCCTTTCGCTTGATGGTATCGGGAAGATCAAACTGGAATGTCCGCACGCGCGGCAATGCCAAGCGGCACCGCCCGCCCAAGCTGGCGCACCCGGACAGAAAGAACGCTCTGGGCGACACCGAAATCGGCCATTTCGTGGTTGGCCCCATAAAGGCAGGCGGCCTCTCTCACCTCCATGCTGCGTCTCACGATGCTGCCCGAGAGCACCTCGACGCGGTAACGCTCGCTTACCTCGTCCAGCGGAATATCGGCGGCATCCCAGCCATCGGCATCCACACGCCCGCGCCGCACCCAGGTCAGCTGGATGCCCGCCTCTGTTCGCACACCGCGCAGATGCACCGGGGCCAAGGGCGTTTCGGCCCGCATTCCCCCGGCAAAGGCAAAGGGGCCGATCTGCGATACCTGCGCACCTGCTGCCTCCAGTATCCAGTTGAGTTGCAGGCCGCGCTCGTCGGTGCGCAGACCCATAGCAACCACGCCTGCGTCCAGCACCACAACCTCACTGCCTTCGCCAGCGCCCGCCGCCATGGCATCCTCGGTGCCCGCCAGCCCCCGCAGCAACCGGGTCAGTCTCCAGCGCCCGGGCTCCACTTCCTGCGCACTGGCGAAGGCGGCAATTTCCCAGGCTCCGCTTGCGCTTCTGATGGCAATGCGGTTTGCACCGTTCAACACGGCAATGTCGGCCGCCGATGACAGATCGCCATAAGGCAGCGTCACATCGATCGCGCCGAAGCCGTTGAAACGACCGGAAAAACCGAAAGGAAGGGCACTCGCCAGCGCACCTATTCTGGCGGGTTGGTCGAGCACGGCTCTGGCGTTATATCCTTCGCTTGCACCAGAGGCCGAAAGCGCCATGCGCCGCCAGGGTTTGGCAAAGGCCGCTGCCCTTGCAAATGTCTGCGCCTCGCCCACCTCGTAGCGCGGCAAGTCCATCAGCACGAGATCGGGATCGAAGCCACTGGAAGCGCCGCTCTGCGCGGTCTTGCGCGGCGCTTCCGCCTCGGAAGCAATGGTGATCGAAGCGGGCGAAAATTCCCGCGCCTCGATCCGCCGCACATCGCCATCCTCGATGCGGCGAACCAGAAACCGACCGGCCGGCCCGCCCTCCAGCTCCACGCAGTCGCCGGGATCAAGAGCGATTTCGGCTGGCGAAATCGAGAAGCGTATGCTGCGCCGCGCCAGACGGTTGTCGCGCAACAGGTCTTCCACAAGGCTTTGCGTGGTCTCCTGCGGCAGCACCGCGCCCAGATCGTATCGCAATACGCGGTTGCCGGCATGGTCGATTCGCCGGGATCGCACGCTTGCCGTTTCATAGTCCAGCGACGGGTTGTAGGCCGTCAGCACCGCCTCGGCGGCAAAATCGCTGTCATGTCCGCGTACTTCGCTCCACAGCGCAGTATCCTCGACATCGGCAAAGGCGGAAACAACCTTGGTTTTCGCCACCGCGCGACCGCGCGACACGAAACGCAACGTCGCGCCATCTTCGCTGACATCTACCTGAAAGGCTTCTAACAGCGGTTCAAGCAGGCTGCGGGCAGAGGTCACATCGGCCTGCACATGGCCCGTTACGTCTCCGCTGACGGCGGAAACGTCGAAATCCTCAAAGCCGTGCTCGCGCAGGACCCGCGCGATCAGGTCTGCCAGCGTCGTTGCCCCCAGCCTGCCGTTCAGCCAATGGCCGGTGCGCCAGTTTGCGCCGTCACTCCAGGTGGCACCGTCCTGCGGGAATGCCGGATAGGGTCTGGCATCCCAGGTCCAGACGAAAATCCTGCCTGCATCCACCATCCCCGCCGGTGGCAAGGGCCCGGACCAGTGGTCGTGATGCGCCTCCAGAAAGCGCCTCTGCTGGCTGTCGGCGCGCATCCGGCTGGAAAAATGCGGATAACCGCTCTCGGAAGATTTCGGATCGATGAAGGCATTCGGGCGGTTCGCCCCCTTGTCGATGGCCGGGCAGCCAAGCTCGGTAAACCAGATGGGCTTCATGCCCGGCATCCATGCGCTGGGTGTGGTGCGCTCTTCTCCACCAATACGGTCATAGTGCCGGTTCTGCCACCAGCCACGCAAATCCTTGTTGCGAAAGATCCAGTGCTTGCCCTTCAACCCGTCCGCGATAGGACTGCGCGTCCGGCTCGCCCGCTCTGCGTCGCTGCCATAGTACCAGTCGAACCCCTCGCCCGCCTCGATGTTGCGGGCAAAGCCCGCCGCATCGTCAGGCCCGACAAAGCCGTCCGGGTTTGCGCCCAGCATGTCCTCATCACGCCAGTCGGACAGCGGCATGTAATTGTCGATCCCGACAGCATCGATATTCGGGCTTGCCCACAGCGCATCCAGATTGAAGAACACATCGCCCGTGCCGTCTGCCGGGTGATAGCCGAAATATTCGCTCCAGTCGGCGGCATAGGTCAGTCTGGTCGAACCACCCACGATGGCGCGCACATCGCCCGCCAGTCGCACCAGCTCTTCCACGAAGGGAAAGGCGTTTGCCTCGTCGCGCACCCGCGTCAATCCGCGCAATTCGGAGCCGATCAGAAACGCGTCCACCCCGCCGGCCTGTGCCGCCAGCGCCGCATAATGCAGCACCATGCGGCGATACCCGTCGGTGCGGTTGCAGAAGTCGGAAATCTGGGTTCGTGCCGTTGCGGTGCGGTCAACGCTGCCGGGCCGCCCCGCCGCCGGATGGCAGGTGATGTTGCCGCGCCAGCCATAGGCGTCCTGCTGCGGCTTGCCGTATGGGTCGGCAAGCCCATTGTCTTCAGGCACATCCATCATCACGAAGGGGTAGAGGCACACTTTCAGGCCGCGTGCCTTGAGGTCGGCAATCGCCTGCAACACGCTGGCATCGCTGGGCGTGCCGCCATAGGCCGGTCCGCCATCCCTGCGGCTGACCAGCCTCACCTTGCTGCGCGTCATGCCGGCAACGGACCATCGGGCGCTTTCCCGGTCGCGATAGGAAACCTCCACACCGGGCAAAATCCGGCAGTCGCCCGCGCGCATGTCGGTGCCGAACCACGACACCACCAGCGCCACGCTTTCAAGGTTGGGGCACAGCGCCTGCAATTCGTCGATGGAGGCCTGCCAATCGGTCGCAGCCGAAAGCGTGTGACGGTTGAGGATGCGGCTTTCGCCCGCCCCCGACCGCTCGGAAACCGCAATGGTGGCATAGCCGTGCTCGGTCGCAGCGGGTATCACCGTCACCGCCTTGATCTGCCCCTCAAGCTTGCCGATGGGCCGCAGAACCTCGAAGTGAAGCAGCGGAATACGATTGCCGAAACTGTCCAGCGGCAGCCGCTCGAACACGACATAGGACAGGCCGCGATAGGCGGGCGCATTGCCCGCCCCCTGCCGTGCCTCGATCAGCGGATCGGGCAGCTGTGTCTCGCTGCCGGGGTAGAAGCGCATTTCGATGCCGGTTATGTCCAGCTCCTGTCCGTCCGCCCACACCCGCCGCACCATCGCAGCCTCGCCTTCGCACAGGCCCACGGCAATATTGGCGAAATACTGGAAGGTCTCCACCGTCGTGCTGCTGCTACTGCCGCTGCTCTTGCCGCCCTGCCGTTCGCGTGTCACGCTTTCCTCGAAACGTGTGGCCCAGATCAGCGTGCCGCCAACCCGCACCGTTCCATAGGCACGTGCAATCGCAGCACCCTCGTCCGCGCCGGGAAGGCGGGCGGTGGAAAGCCGCGAGCCCGTCACCGTCCTCGATGAAGACAGAAGCGCGTTGTCCACGGCTCCGCCCGCCAGCGCCCCTGCCGCACGGCCAATCATCGCGCCGACAGGACCGAAAATGCTGCCGATGGCAGCGCCCGCCGCCTGAAAAACTAGGGTTGCCATGCGGCCTACCTCTCGGGAAAACGGAAAATACCGGCAATGCGCCTGCGCCACGCAGGCACCAGTGCCGAGCGCAGCACCTGCGCGGTTTCATAGGCGTGAATGAAGTGATCGGCATCCGCCAGAATGCCCACATGCTTGGCCGCATAATCTGCCCGCCAGCGAAACAGCAGCATGTCGCCCGGCTGCGGATTCGCCGCCTCGACTGGCTGGAAATGTCGGATGGCCGCGGCCATCAGCCGGTCCTCGCCACTGCGCTCGGCCCAGTCGCGCGCATAGGGTGGCGGCAGTTCCGGCTCGTCTCCGTAAAGCTCTCGCCAGATGCCGCGTATTAGCCCAAGGCAATCGCAACCCACGCCCTTCAGGCTTGCCTGATGTCTGTAGGGCGTGCCGATCCAGCCTTCGGCCAGCGCCAGAACCTTCTCACCGGTCGCGCTCATTGGAAAAGTGCTCCGCCGTCATGTTGCGTGCGGCTCGTGACATAGGAGTAGGCGAAATCCGCCCCCGGCATATGCGGACAACCCCTGAAGTTGAGATGATTGGAAAACTTCGTCTTGCAGGTGGAAAAGCTCTTGTCGCATCCCGCTGTCACCTGGAAGGCGTCCCCCGGTTTCGGCGGTGTTTCCAGCGGCAGCCAGAAGCTCAATGTCGCCACCCCGTCCTTTAACGCGTGATCGTCGAGATCAAATCCGCGCCCGGCATTTGCCCCGCCCGCAAAGACCAACTTTCCCTGCCGGAAGAAGCCTTCCGCAAACCCGCCAAGTCCAGAAACGGCGATCCGCCCCGCAGCATCGACCGACACCACGGTTCCCATTGCCTGAAACGCTCTCAGGTCAGCCCGGCAGCGGGCGTCGCCAAGTGCGGCATCGCAGCGTCTTGCGTAAACCCGGCCCTGCGGCTGGCTCAGCCGGTGGGCAAGGCTGCGCAACTCTGCGGTGAAGGAACCGCCTGCACGCGTCACCTCGCCAATTTCTCGCACCTTCAGCAGCATATGTTGCGCAGGGTCGCTCCAATTGACGAGGTAGAGCTCCACCCGCGCACCGTCGAAGCGGCCAGCAGACAGGTCCGCCTCGGAAATCGCCTCGCTGGAAAATCCGCCCGCCACCTCGCCGCTGCTGGCCGAAAGGCCGGTCTCGCTGTCGCTTTCACTGGTCTGAAAGCCACTTGCTGCAAGGTAGGTCACGCCATCGAATGTCAGCGCCGTATCATGCTCGGTAAATCCCAGCACCGAGCCGTCGCGCAGGCTCACCTTCCAGCAATGGCAGGTCGTCGTCGCCTCGCCCGCCAGATGGTCGGCGAGGTCGTCGGGCACGGTTTTCATGGCAATATCTCCACCAGTGGAATGGAAGGAATGCGCCCCGCCTCGAAACTGGCGAGGCTTACATCGATACGATCCGTGTCGAAGCGCACCGGCACGTCGAAGTCGAAACCGGCGCGAATGGCTGCGCCTGCGGCTGGCACCTGCCCCTGAGCAAAGGTCACCATTCCCGTCTCATGGTCGGTGGTGAAGGCGGAAGTTGGAACCGCCGAACCATTGACGGAGATCACCACCGTGCCGCTCACCGGCTTGGAAATAATGCGCGTCCAGCCGCCACCGGCGTCGTCATAGGTCTTGACCAGCTGAAACCGCGCGGTCACACCATCGCCCGTCCCAATCCGCTGATCCATCGCCGTGGGGGTGGCAAGCGGCGGGCAGGAACTGTGATCGACAGGATCGCGGAACCGGAAGCCATAAAGCTGCCCGCCACGCGCCTCGAAAAAGGACAGGACGGCATAGAGGTCGGTAACGGAGCGCACGCCTGAACCCGCATCATAGGCGCGCCGGGAATTGCGCCACCTCTGGTTCCTGTTCTCGCGCCCGTTGGAAAGGTTGACGATATCGGTCCGCCGGACCGGACCACCGCTTGTGCCCAGCGCCAACCGTAATGGAAAGCGCACCTCATGAAATGCTGCCATAGGCTTGAATTCCTGATCTTATTTTGTAGCTCCGGTCACGGTCTGCCGCGCCGTCTTTCGCTTACAGGCCGCGCTGTCCCCGGCCCACGCTGCGGGCCAGCATTGCGGAAATCTGCCCTTCGCTGCGGCGGAAACTTGCCGCGTCACTGGCCGTCACATTGAACACGATCTGCGTGCCGCCACCGCCACCTGAGGACGCCACGCCCAGCGAACCGTCTGCCCCGCGCTTGAGCGGCAGGATCGCCTCGCTGCCCGCCTCGCCCATCAGGCCGGTGCCGCCACCCATCGGAAAGAACGTCGGGCTGGAAACGACGCCGCCATCGGCAAAGGGCGTCACCCGCCCCGGTACGCCGCCCTTGGCAAAGGCAAACAGCGAACCGGCCCCCGATGTCAGGTTGCCGACGGCAGAAGACAGCATGTTTTCCAACGGCTTCAGCCCGGCGCTCAGGGCAATATTCGACAACTTCGTCGCCAGCCCCTGCAACACGCTGTCCAACCCCTTTCCACCCACCGTCGCGGATTGAAGGGCAGAGGTCAGCGCAGAGCCGAACCGTTGCGAGCGCCGCTCCAGATCGTCCATCACCGAAACAAGCGCCTCCGCATCATCCCGCTGGTCGGCCAAATTCGTGTCATCTGCCATGGGCTTGCCTTTCTGATTCAACGCGGCTGTTCAGCCTCTTGAAATTGCGGTTGTTTTGGCCTGGCGGAGTGAAAGGACATACGCCCCCCGCCGCGCTCACCCATCCGGAAACAGGCGCATCAGCCCTTCCAGCGCGGGCCGGTCGATTGTTGTGTCGTGCGGGCGCATCCCGCCGGTCATGGCGAAGAATTCCACGGGTGTCAGCGCCCAGAAGACAGCTGGAGGAAGCCGCAGCAGGCTCAGCCCCGCATGGATCACCTGCCCCCAGGGAAAGGGCTTGATGTCCTGGCGTTGGTCTGGGCCCGCTGCGGCCATCAGGGGGAAGCGTGTTGCCGCCCCTCGGTGCCGGTTCCGGCAAAGGTCGCGGTCAGGAGGTCTCCCACGATCGTTGCGTAACCGGCAATTCCACCATCGATGCTCATGGCTGCCACCTCGTCGTCGCTAAACAGGTTGCCGGCGCCACGCAGCCCTGCCCCGATGACGCGGATCATGTCGGCGGCCTTCATGCGCCCGCTGGCAAAGCGGCCAGCCAGGTCGGTCAGGTCGTCGGCTGCAAAGGCCGTCTCAAGCTCGGCCAGCGCTCCCAGCGTCAGGCACAATATGCGCCGCTCGCCATCCAGCATGGCTTCCACCTCGCCGCGCCTGCGGTTGGCGCGTCCAAAATTTGCCGCCCCCATCACGCCGCTCCGAAGGTTAGCGCGCCAGCCGATTCCAGCGCGATTTCAAACTGCACCTCACCGTCATGGCGCCCGGAATATTCCAGCGCGGTGATCTGGAACGCGCCGGAAATCGTGCCGAAGCCGGGTATTATGATCTGCCATGTGGGAATATTCCCGGCGAAGAACTGCGCGCGCACCAGCTCGTCGCTCTGCAGATCCTTGAAAATGCCCGAGCCCGTCACCCCGGCCCGCTGAATACCGGCACCGGCCAGCAATTCGCGCCAGCGCCCGCTGCTGTCGCTATCGGTTATGTCCACGCTCTCGGCGTTGAATGCCAGCCGTTTGGTTCGCAGGCCCGCAATGGTCACGAATGTCCCGGAATTGTTGATCTTCAGCAGCAGGTCTCTTCCCTTCTGCGCCCCCATGGCCTGTCCTTTCTTTTGGTCTTGGTCGGTCTTGAAGAAGCACTGCCTATTCCGTGATCGCCCGAAAGCGGATCTCGGTCAGGAACGGCTTCGATTTGGTTTCCCGCACCGAACGGCTGGAGCGGTAAAACAGGCTGACGAGGGCAATATTGCCACCCAGCACCAGCGGGGCATCGTCCAGCAGGGTCAGCACCCGCAGGGCAATGTCCTGCGCAATCTTTCGCCCGCCTGCTGCGCTCCACACCTCGATTGTCAGCAGATGCTCCTCGCCCGGGGGCGTGTCGGCGGAAAGCTGGCGGCTTTCCATGTCGCCAAACACCACGCAGGGCAGAACCGGCCTCGGCAGCAGCCGGTCGACGATGCCCCGGTCTCCCACCATCGCCACCAGCGCCGCGTCAGAGGCAAGCCGGGCGTGAATGGCCTGAAGCAATGCATTTGCCGCCTTCATCGGCTTTCCTCCTCACACCGGCAGACAATGAAGCGGCCGGTCTCATCGGGATCGATCACGGAGATGACGGCAAAGATGCGCGCACCCTTTTTCAACCGCATCCCGGCGGCGATATCGGTGCGAAACGCTGCCCAGATCCGGTGGGTGATGGTCACGCCATCGGCGGATGCCCGCTCAAGAGACGTCTGAGAGACGGGCTCAATCGCTGCCCAGAGCTGCCGCAGCTGACGCCACCCCGGCGTTACACCGCCCTGCCCGTCCGAGGTTTCCTCGGGTGCCTCAAGCTCCAGCCGTGCCGTCAAATTGCCCGGGTCGAGAAAGGTCAGGTTCATGGCTCACAGCCCCATGCGCCGGAACGGCCCGATCAGCCGGTCATAGCCTGCGGGCACGCCGGCTGGCTGGTCGGCGGGCGAAACGGCTCCGCGAAAGGCAAACATATGGGCGATGTGGATCAGCATGGCGCGCTTGAGCGTATCCGGCACATCGACACCGCTCTGTCCGAAACCGGCGGTGAAGTCGATCTCGATCCCGTTGAGCGGCTGTCCCGGCAGAGGTGGCTGGCGAAGCCAAAGCCGCGCCGGGCGCGCCTCGCCATCCAGCACTCGGTCGATGCCGCTGATGTCGGTCGGGTCACCCGCATCGTCGAAAACCAGAATCTTTTCGATGGTTTGCACCGGCCCCTTGGCAATCTGAATCACATCGCCATCGGGCCATGCGTCCAGATAGAGGCGGAAGCTCTGCTGCGTCAGGCAAAGCCCGGTCTGGCGCTCCAGATGGTCGCGCGCCGTCTTTATCAGTGACAGAAGAAGCGCATCCTCATCGCTGCCATCGAGCCGCAAATGCTCTTTCACCTGGGCAAGCGTCAACGGCTCCGCCTGCGGCGGGGTCAGTGTGGCGTAGGTCATGATCTCTCCGAAAATTGCCTGTCGATTGCGACGGTGCGGCTGTCAGACCCTCCCTTTCGGGAAGTGTCGCGCCGCACCGCCTGCGTTGAAAGCTGGCGCGGGCGCGTCAGCTTGCGGCGAATTTCACCAGCTTTATCGCCTCGAAATTCTGCACGCCGCCACCCACGCGCTTGGTGGTGTAGAACAGCACATAGGGCTTGGCGGAATAGGGGTCGCGCAGAATGCGGATGCCGGTGCGGTCCACGACGAGATATCCGGCACGGAAATCACCGAAGGCAATGGCCATGCTGTTGGCCGCCACATCCGGCATATCCTCGGCTTCGGCCACCGGAAAGCCCATCAGCGCCGCAGCCTGACCGGCAGAGGCTGGCGGCTGCCAGATGTAATTGCCGGTCGTGTCCTTGAAGCGGCGCAAGCTCGCCTGGGTTTTGCGGTTCATCAGGAACCTGCCATTCTGGCGATGCCCGGCTTTCAGCGAATAGATCGTGTCGATCAGAACATCCAGCGGCCCGGTGGAGGCGAAGGCTCCCGCCGCACCGGTTGCGAGATAGCCGATCTTGCCCCAGGCATAGGAGGCATTGGCAACCGTTTCATAGGCCAGTACGCCCTTGGGCTTGTTCACGCCATCGCCGGAAATGAAGGCGGTTCCCTCCTGCTCGGCAAAGGCCACGTCCACTTCGGCGGCAATCCATGCCTCGATATCGACGGCGGAATCGTCCAGCAGGCCCTGCGTGGCCGCCGGCATGGCGTAAAGCTCCATGGTCGGGAAGGACATTTCCGCAAGCTGCGGCGTGTTGGTCTGCGGGCGCGCCGCGGTCTCGGCCACCCATCCGGTGGAAAGACCCGCCAGCGCAAAGGGCTTTTTCAGCACCGCGCCAGAAACCTGCCGCACGGTCGCCAGCGCACGCATTGGCGAAACCACCGCCATGCGCTTGCCAATCTCGCTGTCCGTCTCCGTCGGCAGCAGAAATCCGCCATCGGCACCCGCGCTCCCGGCAAAGGCCTTGGCCTCCAGCTCGCGCAACGCGCCCTCGTCACCGCGCCTGATATAGGCTTCGAAGGCCGTCTTGTGTTCATCCGCCTGCGCCGATGTCGCGCCGCGCCTGCCCAGCGCCGGACGCGCCTTTTTCAGCGAAAGCTCGTCCATCGCCTGCTTGTTTTCATCCAGCGCCTTGTCGATGCGGTCGAGCTTTTCGCGGGTCAGCACGTCGCTGGTCATCTTGCGCTCGATGTCGCCAAGCCGCTGGTCATTGGTTTCGCGGAAGGCCTCGAAGGCCTCCATGAAATCATCGAAAGCCGCTGTCATCGTTTCTGGCACGGCCTTGATCTGCGGTGCCACGGCCTGCAGGTTTGCATGGGCCAATGTCTGTTCTGTCATGGAGTATTCCTCTGTTGTGATGGATGGTGGAAAGGGGCGCGGCGGCTCAACGCCGGAAACTGCTGTCGGCTAGGCTCTTGGCCGCTCGGCGCATCGTGCGCACAAGCTCGGTCTCCCGGTCGCGGAAGAACCGCGCCTGCTTGACGTTGGAAACCCGCGCGGATGGCAGCATGGGAAAGGTCACGACGGAAATTTCCCAGAGATCGGCTTCCAGAATGCGGCGAATGCCACCACGCGCGGCCTTGCCCGCACGCACGGTCTGGAAGCCGATGGAAAGACCGTCCAGCGCGCCTGTTTTCATCAGCGAGTGAACTTCCCTGGCTCTGGCAACCTCAGGCGCCAGCACGCCCTCGACGAACAGGCCGCGCTCGTCTTCGCGAATGGTGCGCCATGCCCCGATCGGCTGGGCGGGGTCGTGCTGGTAAAGCATCCGGATGCCGGACGCGCCGCGCTCTTCAAGCGAGCGGCGGAATGCGCCGGGCTCGATCACGTCGCGGCCCAGATCCACCTCGCCGAAGACGCTGGCGTAACCTGAAAACACCCCGTCACCGGCGATGCCGCGCAGCTCCAGGCTGGCAAATTTGCGCGTGGCGGGGCGTGGCCCGCGATAAGCGTGCATGAAAATCTCCTGCGATGTTTATGAGAATGTGCGGCGGCTCAGCTCAGGGCTTGGGGCGGCCCGCGTAACGCTCGGCCACGCGCGCCATCACGCCAAGCCCCCACCAGGCGCAAAGGCTGGCGGCAGCGGATCCGGTCAGCATGATATCCTGCCCCGAAAGACCCTCGGTAATCTCCAGCCGCTTGATGATCCACAGGCCCACAGGCCCGCCGAAGATCATGCCGCAGGCCAGCCCGGTCAGAAACCGGCTGGCCGCTTCGCGGTGGGTTTGCGGCAGCAGATAGATCAGCGAAACCCCGGCACCCGCCACCGCGCCGGTAAAGCGCGCAGCCAAAATGCCGCCTTCATTGGCAAATTCAGACATGGGTAATCATTCCGGGTTAGAGTGAATATGGTTGTGCAGCGGGCGCGCCACACGCCAGCAGTCGTGCTGTGCGCTTTTCCTTGAATCTTCAGAATCGGTTGGGGCGAAATCCTCACAGATCGATTGCGCATCTTCACAAACTGATTCAACGCGCCCTAGTAACCGACCGCCTCGCGCTTCTCGTCATCGCTGAGGAAAGCCGCAGCCCCTACCCGTGTCCAAAGCGCATCACGCTCGCCGGAAAGCCCGGCAATCTTGTCGAGGTCAGGCTCCAGCCGCAACGCGCCTTCAAACAGCGGTGAGAACCAGGCGGAGAAGCTTGCGGCGGTCCGGCCGATCAGCGGCAGCACCGTCAGCCGGTAGAAGGCCCGGTTGGCTTCCTGATAGTTGGCGAAGGTGTTGTCTCCGGGAATGCCCAGCAGCATCGGCGGCACGCCCAGCGCCAGCGCAATGTCGCGGGCCGCACCGTTCTTGGCTTCCATGAAGTCCATGTCCTTGGGTGAAAGACCCATGCTTTTCCAGTCCAGCCCGCCTTCCAGAAGCAGCGGGCGGCCTGCATTCACCGCGCCCGCATAGCCATCCTCAAGCTCGCGCTTCAACCGCTCATACTGGTCGGCGGAGAGATTGCCGCCTTCCTTGGGCTGGTACACCAGCGCACCGGAAGGGCGGGCGGAATTGTCCAGCAGCCGCTTGTTCCAGATGCTGGCGGCATTGTGCAGATCAAGCGCTGCCCCCGCCGCCGAAAGCGGTGCAAATCCCTCATGGTCGCTCAGCGGGTTGAACAGTTTCAGATGCAGCAGGCCCAGCCCGTCACGGTCGGCATCGATGCGCCGCACCGCCCGCCCCTCGGCCCGATAGTCGAAAGCCGCAGGCCAGCCATCGCCCCCTTCAACAATGCTGATGCGGTCTGGCCGCAGAAGGTGCAGCTCCCGTAATCTGTCATCGACTACAAGTGGCTCGATGAATGCGCTGCCCGAGAGCATAAGGTGTCCGTAAAGCGCCTCCAGAAAATCCGGCCCGCTCATATGCCCATTGGGGCGGGAAAGCAGGCGCAACAGCGCGTGCTCGCCAATTTCCCTGTCGCCCTCATAGAGCAGCCAGCTGACGGAGGCCGCAGCTTCCGCAACCATGCGGACGGCACGGTGGGCAACGGGGTTGCGCATGAAGCCCTCGCGGGCCAGTGCCGCATAGCTGCGCCCGGACCAATGGGCCCGGCCCATGTCGCCGGACAGCGCCAGAAAGCCGCCAGCCGCCTTTCTTTCGGGCACGGCATCACGCTCCGCCGGGCGCCGCCACGGCAGGGAAAGAGAAAATCTCATGGAATGATCCTTCAACAAACGCCTTTAGCCCGTGCTGCGGCTGCAGACGGGTGACGGGTCGCTTCACATGGTCCTGTTTGTGTTACCGGATAGGCGTCTTGGTTGCTTTGTCGCTGTCGAAATCGGCGGCAACGCGCGTTTCCCGCAAGGGCTTGACCGTATTGGTGGACAGTTCATAGGCCGGGTCGGCCTTGTAAGCGGCAAGCGCCTCTTCGCTTTCAAACTCGCCATAGACGATGAAATCGACCGAATTGCCCCACTGGTCCCGCTTCACATTCTCGCCAATCTCAAGCTTTTGCGCGTGAGAGATGGCCGTCAGCCCCGAAAGCCCCTTGCGCACCGCGTCGCGGTTGGCCTCTGGTACGGTAAAGAAAACGATATGGCGGATCATCAAAACACCTGTCTTGGGAACGCGTGAGCGTCAACCGCCTATCATCCCGCCGCCTCCGGTGCAATCCGCGCGGCTTGCGGTCGCGGCTTGCAATCACGTCAATGCGGCGTGAAAAGCCCCGCCATATCCCGCCAGCAGTGCGGCGCGGTCATTGCCGTTGATGATGGCCCTGGCACCTTCCCAGTCGGCGCGGCTGGCGTCGAAATATTGCGAAAGGCGCCGCCCGGTAAAACTTCCGCGCAGCATTCCCTCGATGAGAATGGCGGCGGAAACCTGCGGCTCCAGCGCCCGTTCCGGCTGTGCTACGAGGTCGACGCCGATGACATCGGACATGGTCTGGTAGTTGCGCTTGTGCGTCAGCTGCACCAGCCCCCGGCCAAGCCAGCTTTTGCCGTCTGCGTCACGCCGCCAATAGGGTGTCCGCACCTGCCCCAGCCTTCCGGTTGCAAAGGCACGGTCCAGAATGCGGATCGCCGCGTCGTCGCTGGCGGCCAGTGTTTCGCGCACCGGCTGCATTGTCTGCGCTGTCTCGTGAAAGGCCGTGGCGAGTATATAGGCTAGTTGCCTGAGGTCGCCGCCGGGGGCGCGGGCTTCGAATTCGTCGAGCACAAGCTCGGTCCCTTCCACTTGGCGTGCGCTCAACCTTTCGGGAAACGGGTTGTCGCGAATCTCCGCAAAAAAGCGTTGCCTGTCGATCACCATTGTCACCTTTCCGAAATGACGCTCCTAAATGAGCGTTTTCCCCAGGGGTTCTTTGCAACCTAAATCGATTTGAAAAAATCCTAATCGATTTTAATTCGTGCGAACCGTTTTAAGAGAATATTTTACCTTGAATTAAGGAACTTTCGCCCGCTTACTCTGTTTCACACCGCGCAAAAGCTGCGCCAAACCCGCGAAGGAGGAATGCCATGACAGCGACTATTCCGCAGACCACCTACGATCGTATCGAAAGCGAATGGCGGCAAATGCGTGAGATGGGCTCCCAGCAGAAGCCTGCCCAGTCTACGAAAAAGTAAGGCAGTCGACATGCTGCCCGCAGCATGTCCGGACTGAACAATCGCCCGTGACGCCACACAGCGTCCCGGGCGTTTTCGTTTCCAGCCCTTACATCCCCCGCACTACATTCCCCGTACTCTTGGCTCGGCCATCGTCTCCATCGCCAGCGCCGTCAGCGCCCAGACAAGGGCATCCAGACGGTCGGGCGATTTTCGCGAAGACAACCCATCCGGGCCGAAGTCGGTCATCTGCTCCTCCAGTTTCTGAAACCTTCCCGCGTGCCGCACCCGGCCCTGCTCATAAAGCGCTGCCACCGGCTCGGCGCGGGTAAATTTGCCGCGGCTGGCCCGCACCATTGATATCGGCAGGTTGGCGTCGATGCTTTTCAGCATGGCACTTACCATTTCGCCGCCCTGGTTGACTTCCGCCACCACCCGGTCCGCCTCGAAACGCCGGAAAGCAGCCACCACCGCCCGCGCCCAACCCGCAGGCGTGGCGCCCTCGGCGGAGCAATCCGCAAGAACCCAGAACGTCCCGTCAATGCCGACGCCCGCCACCACGATCCCGCAGCACGAGCCCTCGCCGCTTCCGGCTGGCGGGTCCACCGCCACGACAATCCGCGCCAGTGCAGGCGGCGGCGCAGGGTCGAAGATGGCTTCGAGATCGGCCAGCTTCCACAGGGCGTCGTCCCGCTGGGCAATCATCTCGCCGTCCAGCTCCTGCCGCCCCAGCCGCGTTCCGCCATAGCGCTTCATCATGGCGTCGATGAACCCCGGCGAGAGGTTTGAGGCATTGTCCGTGGTGCGCATCCGCACCGTCCGGCTGGCCGGGTCTTCCATCAGCGCCTTCAAGAGCGGTATAGGCCTTGGCGTCGTCGTCACCAACTGGCGCGGCTTGTCGCCCAAGCGCAGCCCGAATTGCAGCATGTCCCAGGTCTCCTGGGCATAGCGCCATTTTGCCAGCTCGTCAGACCAGGCAAAGTGAAACTGCGGGCCACGCAGGCTTTCCGGATCTTCAGAGGAGAAGATCTGCGCCATTGCACCGTTCGGCCAGATCAACCGGCGGCGCGATGGCTCGAATTCCGGTCGTCTGAACCGCGCCACGCGGCAGATGCCAGAGACGCCATCGATCATCACCTCGCGGGCATCTCCCAGCGTTTCCGCCACCAGCGCGATCCGCAGCTCGGAATGTTCGCCATGCGATGCGATGA
Source organism: Hyphomicrobiales bacterium (assembly GCA_900468285.1). Classification (GTDB taxonomy): domain Bacteria; phylum Pseudomonadota; class Alphaproteobacteria; order Rhizobiales; family Rhizobiaceae; genus Agrobacterium. The sequence goes on from UBTF01000012.1 coordinate 413,755, forward strand.
GATGCACCCACTCGGACCCCGCCCTCGTCTTGCCGGAGCCGCGCCCGCCAATCAGCAGCCAGTTGCGCCAATCGCCCGGTGGCGGCTGCTGGGCCATGCTGCCAACGAACCGCCAGTCGCGGTTCAACCGCGCCACGAACTGCTTCCTGTGTCTTTCGGCCAGCGCTTCCGTCATGCCTTTTGCAATCTCTTGGGCGCGCAGCTCTGCGCCGTCGTTGCCGCAGCGGGCCAGCAATGCCCGTCCCGCCTCATTCTCCCCCGTCAGCTTGCGGCCCCTCCGGCGAAAGACCGGCATCGGCAAGTCTTGCCCGCACTTTCTGTTCGACGAGGTCATCGATCCGCCTCTGGAAGAAGGCCACAGCCTCTTCGTAGCTCTGGTTGTCCGCTTCGCTCTCGGCAGCCACCTCGCGGTCGCGGGCCAGTTGCCGTTGCAGCGTGTCGATCTTCTCAAGTGTGCGCACGATCAGCGACATGGCGTCGGTCGCGGCCTTCACATCGGCCCGCGCCGTCTTCCCCGCCCCATCGTCAATGGCCGCATCCAGCGCGCCATCCGCCCCTTCGCGCAACTCACGAAAGAAGCGGAACTGCTCGCGCATCTCCGCCGTCATCTCGTTCAGCAGCCGCCACAACCCGTCCGGCCCGTCAATGGAGCCGGATGGCCGCATATCTGCTGGTCGCTCCTGCGGCACGGATTTCATCTCCAGCACCACCAGCCGCGCGTCATAGACACGGCTTTGCGGCCACTCGCCGTAAAGCGAGAGCGCGTCACTCGTCATCAATGTCATGGTTATCTTCCACCTAAGCGCAACGAAGCCCCAAATGCATTACGTCGCGTTCACATCCGGCAAAGGGTGAGGCCTGAAGACCATGGCCGAAGGGATCACAAGTCCCGAAGCCCCCGCTCCATCCGCACTTCTCCGACCGTACCTGAACACTATCCGAAGACCGTCACGCCGTCAAGGATTAAATTCCTATGATAGGCTAAATTTATTCCGCGCACTTCTTCCACGCCTCTCTCGCGCATATTACACTGATCTCTTGAACAACGGCGAAGGACAGAAATATTGAGATGGATCAGACGCTTGGTCACGCCGCTTTCCAGCACGGGGATCGTCTTTGGCACGGTGCTGCTCTGCGTGTCGCTCACACCGTCCCTGCTGCCGCGCACCTTCGTCATGCAGGGTGTGCTGTGCGGTTTTTCCTTCGCTATCGGTTATTTCATCGGCATTCTGGCAAAGCATGTCGCCATCTATCTCGGCCTGCCGCAACCCTCGCGGCATGACAAGCGCGGCATTCTCTTCGTCGTCTCGCTTGCGGCCCTGGTGGCCGCCATCGGCTTTCTCTGGCAGGCCGCAACATGGCAGAACTCCATCCGCGCCCTCATGGAGCTTGATCCGCTGGACAGCGCCCACCGCATAAAGACCGGGGCCATTGCGGTTGGGGTGGCCGGGCTTCTCATTGGCTTTGGACGGCTGTTCCAGATTGTGCGGCGGCTTTTTGCCCTGCGCAGCCGCCGTTTTCTGCCGCGCCGTCTGGCCAATGTCGTCGGCATCGCTGCCGCTGGCGTCATTGCGGTACTGCTTCTCAACGGCCTTGTGGTGGATATCGGCCTGCGCTTCCTGGACAGCTCGTTGAAGCAGGTGGACAGCCTCATAGAGCCGGATGTGCCCCGCCCTTCGGACCCCATGAAAACCGGCAGCGAAGCCTCGCTCATGTCGTGGGAATCGCTCGGTCGGCGCGGGCGTGAATTCGTGGCAACCGGCCCGCACAGCGCCGAAATTTCTGCCTTTACCGGTCGCCCGGCCATGGAGCCGATCCGCGTCTATGCGGGTCTCAACTCCGGGCAAACACCTGCAGAGCGTGCCGCACTGGCGCTGGAGGAGCTGAAGCGCAGTGGCGGTTTTGCACGCTCCACCCTGCTTGTCGTCGTGCCCACCGGCACCGGCTGGATAGACCCGGAAGCACTTGATACGATTGAATATCTTCACTCAGGCGATGTCGCCAGCGTCGCCGTTCAATATTCCTATCTCTCCAGCTGGATCGCCCTTCTGACGGAGCCGGATTACGGCGTGGAAACGGCCCGTGCGCTGTTCGAGGCCATCTACGGCTATTGGACGACACTGCCGAAGGAAACCCGCCCTAAGCTCTATCTGCATGGCTTGAGCCTCGGCGCGCTCAACAGCCAGAAATCATCCGATCTTTACGATGTTCTGGCCGATCCCTTCGAGGGCGCGCTTTGGAGCGGCCCGCCCTTTTCCAGCCCCACATGGCGTATGGCCACATCAGGGCGCGTTCCCGGCACGCCCTACTGGCTGCCGAAATTCCGGGATTCCTCGGTCATCCGCTTTGCCGATCAGTATTCCAGCGCCCAGATGCCGGACAGGCCCTGGGGGCCCATGCGCATCGTCTATCTGCAATATGCCAGCGATCCCGTCACCTTCTTCGAGACATCGTCGGTCTATCGCCGTCCGGAATGGATGCAGCAGCCGCGCGGCCGTGACGTATCCTCATCCTTCCACTGGTTCCCGGTCGTCACCTCGCTGCAATTGCTACTGGATGTCGCCGCCGCAACCACCGCCCCCATGGGTTACGGCCATGTTTATGCGCCCGAACATTACATAGACGCATGGCTGGAAGTCACCCAGCCCCAAGGCTGGAGCCCCGCCGAAATCCAGCGACTGAAGATGTTCTTCAAGGCAAGGCGCGGCAGTATGGACCCGGTATAAAGCCAAGTCGTCACAACGGTGCCATCTTGCAAAATTACCCCTTAAGGGTAATATGAAGCATGGAAAAACGGCTCGCCCATTATGATCTAAAGACGATCATCGCCATCGTAAAACAACGGCGCGCAGCAGTATTCACCAAAACCGCAATCGATGGCGGGCGGCGTATGGAACTCACGGTTGGCGAAATGATCGACGTCATCTGCGGGCTCAATGCAAAGTGTCTCTATAAGTCGATGACGACCCACAGCGACACCACTGTTTGGCAGGATGTCTACCATGCGGATACCCCCGGCGGCAGGGCCTATATCAAGCTGACGCTCCGAACGAACGGAGCATTGGTCATACAATTCAAGGAGTTGGATTCATGAGCGATATCTGCATGTGCTGCGATTCTGGCGCAAAGATGAGCGCCTTTTCAAACGAAACCCACCGCATCGAACATCATGGACTGGTGATCGAGATCGAAGGCCTTTCCGGCTTTCGCTGCCCGGTCTGCGGCGAAATCGAGTTTGATGCTGAAAGCGCCGAGCGCTACGCCGAGGCAAGTGATGCACTCATGCTGGAAGCCCGCCGTTCCACGGGTAAGGAGTTACGACGCATCCGTAAAAAGCTCGGAATGAATCAGCTGGAAGCATCGAAAATTACCGGTGGCGGGCACAATGCCTTTTCGCGCTATGAAACCGGCAAGGTTACGCCTACGGCTGCCGTCATTAATCTCTTCCGCGTGCTGGAGAAGCACCCGGAGGAACTTGAGGAGCTTAAGCGGGCATAGCGCTGACACGCCACCTCACCGCGAAATACGTGTCGACAATATCACCGAAGACAGGGTCCGCTCCACACCATCAAGCGCACCGATTCCATCGATCAGCCGGTCGAGATCGGCAATCGACGGTGCCGTCAGGATGGCGATGAGGTCGAAGCTGCCGCTCACGGAATGCAGCGTCGTCACCTCCTTGGTCGCCGCAAGCGCGGCTGTCACGCCCGCCAAAGCCTTTGGCGCGATCGTAATCAGCACATGCGCCCGCACCAGCCCCGAGAGATAGCTGTCGGAAAGCCTGATGCCATAGCCTGCAATCACCCCTTCCGCCTCCAGCCGCTCGATACGAGCCTGGACGGTGGTGCGGGAAAGCCCAAGCTTGCGCGCCAGCTCGGCCACCGGCATCCGCGCATTCTCGGCCAGCAGCGACAGCAACGCCCGGTCTTTTTCGCTTATCGGCATAATGCACAATCCTGTTGGCGATCTGGTCAATCTTACGGGTAAATCTGCACAGTGTGAAGCTACGAATCGACGTGAATTGACGGCATCATGGTACCTCAGTGCATTATCGCGAGGGGACAAAAATGAAACACATCGTCATTATCGGTGCAGGCAATATCGGCTCTGCAATCGCTTGGATGCTGGCCGTGACAGGCGATTACCGCGTCACCGTTGCAGACCGCTCCGCAGACCAGCTTGCCAATATTCCGGGCCATGAGCGCATCGATACAGAGATCGTCGATATCACCGATCGCCTTGGCCTGCAGGCTTTGCTGAAGGACAAGTTCGCGGTGCTGTCAGCAGCACCCTTCCACCTCACCGCCGGCATTGCCGAAGCAGCCGTTGCCGTCGGCACGCATTATCTCGACCTTACCGAAGACGTCGAATCCACCCGCAAGGTCAAGAAACTTGCCGAAACCGCCGAATGCGCGCTCATCCCGCAATGCGGCCTTGCACCCGGCTTCATCTCCATCGTCGCCGCAGATCTTGCCGCCCGCTTCGACAAGCTGGACAGCGTGCGGATGCGCGTCGGCGCGCTTCCGCAGTATCCGTCCAACGCCTTGAATTATAACCTCACATGGAGCACGGACGGGCTCATCAACGAATATATCGAGCCCTGCGAAGCCATAGTCGAGGGACGCCTTACCGCTGTTCCTGCACTCGAAGAACGCGAGGAATTCTCGCTCGACGGCATGACCTACGAGGCCTTCAACACCTCGGGCGGCCTTGGCACGCTTGCCGCCACGCTGGAAGGCAAGGTGCGCACCATGAATTACCGCACCATCCGTTATCCCGGCCACGTCGCCATCATGAAGGCCCTGCTCAACGACCTCAACCTGCGCAACAGGCGCGATGTGCTGAAAGACTTGTTCGAAAATGCCCTGCCCGCCACCATGCAGGATGTCGTCATCGTCTTCGTTACCGTCTGCGGCACGAAGAATGGCCGTTTCATGCAGGAAACCTATGCCCACAAGGTCTATGCCGGACCCGTCTCGGGCCGCATGATGAGCGCAATCCAGATCACCACTGCCGCTGGCATCACCACGGTCCTCGACCTTCTGGCGCAGGACAAGCTGCCACAAAAAGGCTTTGTCAAACAGGAGGATATCGGCTTGGCAGACTTCCTCGCCAACCGCTTCGGCCAATATTACGCGCCAAAGGAAAGTCTGGCAAAGGTGGGTTGATTTTGCAGCGGTGCCTGAGGGTGGGATTTACCCTACCCTCAGGCACACGCCCATGATTACGTCCCGCAAAACGTCCGAAACACCCGCTCATGCCCCATGGGCGCTTGAGCGTAAACCGCAAATTCCGGCAGCTCTTCATAGGGCCGCGCGGTAGCCTTCAGCATGGCGTGGAACGGCTCAAGATCGCCGTCTTCAACCGCCGCCGCAATCACCTCTTCGATACGGTGGTTGCGGGGAATGACTGCGGGATTGACCGCCCGCATGGCCTGCGCCCGCGCGCTTTCGGTCGTTGCCTCCTGCCATGCCCGCTGGCGCCAGCGGGCCAGCCATTCATCAGCACCGGCAAGGTCAATGAACATGCCGCGAAACGGCTCCGCATTTCCATCGGCAGCGTCGCACAGCCTGCGGAAGGTCAGCGTGTAATCCACCTCGGAACGGTGCATCAGGGCCAGCAGATCCTGCACCAATTGGCTGTCCGCATCGTCCTGCGTCGTCAGGCCAAGCTTCTTGCGCATCCCGGAAAGCCAGAGCTTCGGGAAGGCTTCGGCGAATTCGGCAAGCACGGCATTGGCCTCTTCCACCGCCTTGTCCGCATCGTCATCCAGAAGAGGCAGCAGGCATTCCGCCAGCCGCGCAATGTTCCATTGGGCAATGCCGGGCTGGTTGTTATAGGCATACCGCCCCTGCGCATCGATGGAGGAGAAAACCTTGTTAGGATTATATTCATCCATGAAGGCGCACGGCCCGAAATCGATTGTTTCGCCCGATATCGCGACATTGTCGGTGTTCATGACACCGTGGATGAAGCCCACCATCATCCAGCGGCATATGAGTTCGCGCTGGCGCGCAGCAATCTCCTGTAGCAGCGCAAGATAGGGCTTCGGCTCCGCCCGAACCTCCGGATAATGCCGCTCTATCACATGGTCACACAGCGCCTTGATGGCGTCGGTGTCTTCACGCGCGGCAAAATACTGAAAGGTCCCGACGCGAATATGGCTTGCCGCAACACGCGTCACAACGCCACCGGGCAGACCGGTTTCCCGCTGCACCCGCTCTCCCGTCGCCACCGCCGCCAGCGCCCGTGTTGCAGGAATACCAAGCGCGTGCATGGCTTCGGAAACGATATATTCGCGCAGGACAGGACCGAGCGCTGCCCTTCCATCGCCCCGGCGTGAGAAGCGCGTCGGGCCGGAACCCTTGAGCTGGATGTCGCGGCGTTTGCCATTGGTATCAATGACTTCGCCGAGTAAGATCGCCCGGCCATCGCCCAGCTGTGGCACGAAATTGCCGAACTGATGGCCCGCATAGGCCATGGCCAGCGGCTCGGCACCCGCAGGCACCACATTGCCGGAAAAAATTGCCGCCAGCCTTGCGTCGTCAACGCCGGAAAGGTCGAGGCCAAGCTCCTGCGCAAGCTCATGGTTGAAGGCAATCAGCAAGGGTGCTGCAACCGGCGTTGGCAGCACTGCTGCGGAAAAATGCTCCGGCAGGCGGGCATAGGAATTGTCGAAACGGATCACGGGTTTTCTCCCTGTTTCCACTCATATGGGGACAGGCAACCGCAAATTCGAGGGTGCTTGGACCGCAAAGGTCGGGCCTTTTCGCGCAAGATGACGCGAACCTGCGAAAGATTACAACCCATTATTCACAATTGAATCACACAACCAGTGCTAGCAGTATCCGTTTTCAATTTCCATCGGGGTTTGTGTGGGGCAAATGCATATGAAATCAGGTTTTTCACCGATATTGGCGGCTGGCTTTCTGTCCATCTGTCTTACCGCGCCTTCGTCGGCGCAGCAAATCGTCTACGCGGATCAGGGCAGCAACTGGAACGCCACCACCCGTAATTCATACTACACACAGGATCAGGGCTCGCGCTTGATGCCTCTGTCGTGGTTGCAGGCGCTGAAGCGGCCGGATGGGACGAGCTTTCTCGCTGATGGCCTGACCCGCTATGGATATCTGCCCATGACGGGACCATCTTCTGGCCTGCCCGTCGGCTTTCCGGTAACAGGTGATGGCCCGCAGCAAATGGTTGGCATGACCTGTTCGGCCTGTCACACCCGCGAAATCGCGGTCTCCGGCACGCGCTACCGTATCGATGGCGGACCGGCGCTGGTCGATTTCCACGGCCTTTGGTGGACATAAACACCGCCACACAGACGATTGCCAATGACAAGGCCGCTTTCGATGCCTTCGCGAAGGAGGTGCTTGGCACCGAATATCAGGACCCCAATAGCCTTGCATGGCTGGAAACGGCGTTTGGACTGTGGACGCAGCGTTTCAACGCCATCGTCGCCAATGGCGTACCGCATGAAAACTGGGGCGTCGGTCGTCTGGACGCAGTCGGCATGATCTTCAACCGCCTGACGGGTCTGGATATCGGACCGCCGCCCTCCAATCTTCTGGTTGCCAATATCAAGCCTGCGGATGCGCCGGTGCGCTATCCCTTCCTTTGGAACGCTGCCATTCAGGATTACACGCAATGGCCGGGCTTTGCCGCCAATGGCAGCGATCTCCTGGGCCTCGCCCGCAATGTTGGCGAAGTCTATGGCGTCTTTGGAGAATTTGCACCAAAGAAGGAAAAATGGTCGCTGCTGGGCTATGATTATCTGGCTGGCAATTCCGTCAATTTCAGCGGGCTTTCCACGCTGGAAGGCCTGATCAAGAAAATGGGACCGCCGAAATATCCCTTCCCGGTCGATCAGGCGCTGGCGGCCCAGGGCGCTGTGGTTTTCAACCGCACCGGCAACAATGGCTGCGCGGACTGTCATAGCATCCAGCCGGGGAAATCGCGTCTTTTCAACAAGACTTGGAGAACACCCATTCTGGATGTCGGCACCGACAGCCGCCAGTACGACGTCATGAGCTGGACCGCCTCGACAGGCGTCATGCAGGGAGCCCGTATCCCGTTCCTGAACGACAAGCTGGGCAAGACGGAGCCATCTATCGACATCCTCACCGTTGCCGTGGCGGGAAGCATCCTGCAGCACTATGGCAGCATATTGCTGGACACCCGCGAAAACGGCGCATCGCTGAAGGCCGCCGCCCCCACCGCGGACGCGAAGACCGCCAGCATTCCGGAACTGCGGCTGAAAAACAACCTGCGTGAACTGAAGGAAGCCTTTCCAAGGTCGCGCGGTGAAGGCCGCACTGTCATGAAGAAGACGGCACCGGATGGCTCCACGGCCTTCAAATATGAATCGCGGGTGATACAGGGCATCTGGGCAACAGCACCATACCTGCACAACGGCTCGGTTCCCACGCTGGCGGACCTGCTTAAACCCGCCGCCGAACGTCCGGCACAATTCAATGTCGGTCGCGATTATGACATTGAAAAGGTTGGCCTTGCGTCCTCACAAAGCGGCGTTTCCTCAACAACCGTCACCACCGGCTGTGAAAACCGTAACTCCGGCAACAGCCGCTGTGGTCATGAATTTGGCACGACCCTTCCGGATGCGGAAAAGCGCGCCCTGCTGGAATATTTGAAGACCCTTTGAGCGGCGGACCGGCACGGTTTCCCTGCCCCGGCCTCCCGGCGGCGATGGGGACCGTGCGGTACCCGTAATATTTATGCGAGTTCGCTCCTGCCTAGAAAGCCGCACTTGCTATGGCAAGCTTGCGGTTTTTCATATCGGCGACAAGGCTCTGGAAATCCAGGGATTTGAAATCCTTCACCGGCAGCGCTACCGCATCTGATGAAGCAAGCTGCGGTGGCTGGCAGTCGATGCAGGCCGCATTTGCCATGGGCGGGGCAACCGCATCCTCACCCTTGAAGCCGGATCGCAGACTTGCCGAACGCCTATCCATTGGCTCAAAACCGAAACGGCCAAGACCAGCGGCGTCAAAGCTGCGGTCAGTCGGCGGCTTCATCGCCTGCAACCACGAACGGGCAATCATTCGTTGGCCTTGCGACACGGTATAGTGAAGCGTTTGAGCCTGTTCGGCCTTTTGCGGGCCGCAGCTGACACTGCCTGCCTGCGTCGCTGCCGGAACGGCGCAACACAGCAATAGGGTCGCAATCGCGGTTCTTGAACGGAAAGCCGTCATATCATCGCTCCCAGCCGAATCAGTGCCCATTTTCTGCGGGCGGGCAATGGCGAGGGTGCATTGATTAACATCTAATTTCAACTATAAATAAATTAGAATTAACTTTACGACCCTGAAAACCGGGCACCTCACCTCAGAATCGTTAAAGACAGGTGGCATTTCCCGCGGCGGAAGCAAGTCCGTCCGGTTGTGCTTGCACCTCTATTCGCATTGGCGCGGGTTCAGCGCGATTTGGCTGGCGGTGCCCGTGCGCGCACCAGCCAGCGCCACGTCTGTTGTTGCGGATGAACTTTAACCTGCCACTTTCGTTCCTATGCTGTTGTTGCACAGACATGAAAGGAAGTGGGAATGAACGATACCGCCTTGCCCGTAGAGATCGAAAGCGCCATCCGCACCATCCAAACCGATCTTCCGGTCAATGCGACCTTCCATGTGTGGCTGAAGGCAAAGAAAGCGGAGGAACCGGGCTCGGTGTCCTTCTCCAATCACAATGGCAAGTTCGGTGAAGTCTCCTCCACCAATGTCGATGAATACAACTTCCGCATCTATCAGGTCTTCGGCGGCGGGCGGGTTGAGCTCAGCTATGATACCGTCACCACAGCCGTCTCGGTGATATACTGGTTCACGGCCTCGGATGTGCTGGAAACCGGCATTGCCGTGGTCCATACCAAGCCTGATAATGCCGCGCCTGATCTGCCGGATAGCTACCATTTCCGCCCACCCTTCGGCTGGATGAACGATCCCAACGGCTTTGGCCGCTTCGAGGGACGCCCGCATCTGTTCTATCAGCATTATTCGCACGGCTTGCGCTGGAACACGATGCATTGGGGCCATGCCGTGTCTTCGGATTACCTTCGCTGGCGGCATCTGCCGATCTTCCTCTTCCCGTCCGAAGACCTCACCACCCGACCGGACAAGCGCGGCGGTGCCTACTCGGGCTCCACCATTCCGCTGGTCGAAGGCACCGGCATCCGCGTGTTCTTCACCGAGCAGGTGCAGGACCGCGTACCCGAACAGCAGATTCAGCTGACCGCAACATCCTCGGACCTCATCATGGCCGGTCAGGCCGATGTCATTCTCGGCCACCGTCCGGATGGGCAGGGGCTGACGCCCGATTTTCGTGATCCCTATGTGGTGCGTGGCCCGGACGGGCTGTGGAAGATGCTTCTGGGCAGCCAGAGCGATGGCGGCGGTGTGATCCTCCTTTATGAAACACAGGACCCGACAGCCGCATCCGGCTGGACCTATGTCGGCAAGCTGTGGGTGGAAACGCGCTACAAGACAACCGCCATAGAGTGCCCCTGCCTTCTGCCGCTCGATGGCCCCGCCAATTCCCGCTCCACCCGCTGGGTGCTGACCTACGGCCTCATGCATTCGGAAGATGCTGCAACCGGCCGCAAGAACCTCACCATGGCCGATGTCGGCTGGTTCGATGGCAAGACTTTCGTCAAGGAATTCGGGCAGGAGCTGGATTTCGGCACCGACAACTATGCCTTTCAGGCTTTCCTTGATGGCGACACCATTGTCGGCATTGGCTGGCTGGCCAACTGGGCGGATGCAACGCCGGAAATCGATTTCCCCACCGCCATGACGCTTCCACGGCGCATCCATTTCTCCAACGGCGCCCTGCTGACACCGCCCATTGGCGCGGCGGAAAGCCTGCGCCACCGCATTCTCGACCGGACCAGACTGGCCGCCGGTGAAAAGGTGGAGTTTCCCACCGGCGCCGTCGAGCTTCTGTTCGAGCTCACCAAACCCGGCCTTCCCTTCGAGCTGGAGCTTGATCATCCCGATGTGAGGCTCGGCGTCGTCTGCGATGAAACCGGCCTCTGGATCCGCCATGAGGATGGCAGCAGCGATGCCACCTCGCCGCGCTATATCTCGCAGGGCGCGCGTCCGTTCCGGCTGCGCATCTTCATCGATTATGGCTCAATCGAGGTCTTTGCGGATCACGGGCGCTATGTCGGCACCAAGCGCATCGCCAGCTTCGAGCCGGTGCGGTCGGCGACGCTGAAAACCACCGAAGGTGCAGTTGCGCACGCCACCATCTGGTCGCTCAAGCAATAGGCTTCAGGAACATTCCGCGTGTTTTACCGTTCTCTTAACAATAGAACGACACACAGGAGAGCTTCATGACCAAGATACAGGAAACCGATCCCATTCTCTTTCCGTCTGAGGCGAACGAGAACAAGGGCGAGAAGAAGCGCGCTGGCAACGGTATCATCCTCGTCATCGCCGCCATCGGCATCATGGCCTTCGTCATCTACATGACGATGATCGTGTTTGCTACGACCCAATCCTGACGCATTGCTGACCAAATCCTGTAATCAAAAGGAATTCAATTATGGACCCGCGCACCCCGCTCACAGAAAATGAAGATGCCCTCGATCAGGATCTGGTCGATCTCGAGGTAGACGACCTGCCTGCGGAAGGCGAGCTTTCGCAGCAGGTTGAGCAGGAGCTCCGCGAGGAAGAATCCGAAAGCGAAGACGACGCTTACCAGGAAAGCGACGAGGCCCTGCCGGATGATATGGAAGAGCGCGTCATCGACCGCAACCCTTCCCGCGAAGGCGGCGCTTTCGACGAGGTGTAAACCCCTATCTGAAACGGCTGGTTATCGGAAGGCGGCAGGACCAATGGGTCCCGCCGCTTTTTTTATGCGTTCAGTCGATTCGGGACGGGCTGTAGCCAACGTCGCGCATGGCCGCCTCAGCCGCATCGGCATCCCCCGCGACAGTCACCCTGTGCGTTGCCAGATCGACCGTGACGTCAGCGCCGGGAAGCGCTTCCGAAAGCGCACTGCGCACCGTCTTTTCGCAGTGGGCGCATGTCATGTCGGGTACGGAAAATATTGATGTCATAGGTCTTTCCTTTCAGCGCTTAACTTTGATGTCTGTTCCTGGATGAACCGGCGTGTCGGTCCCGGCCAGGTCGTCCAGTATCGGGCAATCGGGCCGGTTATCGCCGCCGCAACAATGGGCAAGGTGGGATAGTGTTTTTACCATGCCCTTCATTTCCGCAATCTTGCGTTCCAGATCGGCAATATGGGCAAGGGCGATATCCTTGACCGCGGCACTTTCCCGCCCCTTGTCGCGCCACAGCTTCAGCAGCGTTTCCGTTTCTTCCAGCGAAAAGCCGAGCGTGCGGGACCGTTTTATGAAGCGCAGATTGTGGATATCCTGATCGCCATAGGTGCGATAATTATTGCCCGTCCTCATGGCTGGCGTGATAAGGCCGATCTGCTCGTAATAGCGGATCATCTTGGCGGAAACGCCCGACGCCTGAGAAGCCTGCCCGATATTCATAGTGCATCCTTTCGGTCTGAGATCGCAACCCTCTTCAACCGCAGAGCATTGCCCAGCACGAAGACCGACGACAGCGCCATGGCGCCCGCCCCCAGCATGGGAGAAAGCGTGATGCCGAAGGCCGGATAGAGAACACCGGCGGCCACCGGAATGAGTGCTGCATTGTAACCGAAGGCCCAGAACAGGTTCTGGCGAATGTTGCGCATGGTGGCACGGCTCATTTCCATGGCGTGAACCACGCCGACAAGGTCTCCGCTCACCAGCACGACATCGGCGCTTTCAATGGCCACATCGGTGCCGGTACCGATGGCGATACCGATATCGGCCCGGGCCAGCGCCGGTGCATCATTGATGCCATCTCCAACGAAAGCGATGGTTCTTTCGCCCTTTCGCAGATCTTCGATTGCCTGCACCTTGCCCTCCGGCAACACCTCGGCCAGAACCCTGTCTATGCCCACCTGCCGGGCAATGGCCTGTGCGGTCCTTGCATTGTCGCCGGTCACCATGACCACCTCGACACCGAGATTTTTCAGGGAACGGATTGCATCCGCACTCGATGGCTTCAGGGGATCAGCCACTGCAATGATGGCCGCCAGCCTGCCGTCGATGGCGGCATAGAGCGGCGTCTTGCCCTCGTCAGCCAGACGCTGGGCGTCCTGCGCGAAAGGCTTGACCGACAGTCCGAGCTTGACCATCAGCCGGTCTGCGCCCACCGCGACCTGTCTGCCGTCGACCGTCGCCGAAATCCCGTAGCCAGTCAGACTTTCGAACGCGGTGATGGTCGGTTGCCGATGCGATGCTACCGCAGGGTTTCTGGTCTTTGCTGCCTCAACGATTGCCTCGGCAACGGGGTGTTCCGAGCGGCTTTCCACGGCAGCGACCAGCGACAGAACCTCTCCATCATCAAAGCCATCTGCGACGATGAGATCGGTCATCTCGGGCATTCCCTTGGTCACAGTGCCGGTCTTGTCGAGGACAACCACATCGGCAGACCGCAGCGACTGCAGGGCTTCTCCCTTTCGAAACAGCACGCCCAATTCCGCAGCCCTGCCGGTGCCCACCATGATGGATGTCGGTGTGGCGAGCCCCATGGCGCAGGGGCAGGCGATGATGAGAACTGCGACCGCATTGATCAACGCAAAGGTATAGGCAGGCTCAGGCCCGAACATTGCCCAGACGATGAATGTCAGGATTGCCATGGCAATGACGACAGGCACGAACAGCGCCGTGACGCGGTCCACCAGAAGCTGGATCGGCAACTTTGCGCCCTGCGCCTGCTCCACCAGCCGGATGATCTGCGACAGCATCGTATCGGCGCCGACCTTGGTTGCCTGGAATTTCAGCGTGCCGTTTTTGTTGATGGTCCCGCCCGTAACGGATGCGCCAAGCGCTTTTTCCACCGGCACCGGCTCGCCCGAGATCATGGATTCATCGATGAAGGACGAGCCTTCCACGACCTTGCCATCCACGGGCAGACGCTCGCCAGGGCGGATGATGACGATATCGCCAACCCTCACCTCATCGGCGGGAATATCCACTGTCTGCCCGTCTCTCTCCACCCGCGCGGTCTTTGCCTGAAGCGTCATCAGCTTGCGGATGGCATCGCCGGTTCTGCCACTGGCGCGCGCTTCCAGCAGGCGCCCGAACAGGATCAGCGTCACGATGACAGTCGCCGCCTCGTAATAGACATGGCGGGCATTTTCCGGCAGCAGGCCCGGCGCAAAGGTCGTCACCAGAGAGTAGAGGTAGGCCGCGCTGACACCGAGGGCAACCAGAGAATTCATCTCAGGCGCGCCGCGCAGCAAAGCCGGAATGCCGCTTTTCAGAAACCGCAGACCCGGCCCAAAGATGACCGCCGTCGCCAGCAGGAAATAGAGGTAATAAAGGTTCTGGACGTCGATGACGCCCATCAGCCAATGATGCATGGGCGCATAGAGATGACTGCCCATTTCCAGAATGAAAAGCGGTGCCGTCAGCATAGCAGCGACGGTCAGGCCGCGCTTCAAACGAACCTCATCACCGGCGTGATGCATATGATCATGACCTGCGGCAGCGTCGTCATGGGCCTCGCCATGGTGCGGCTTTTTCTGCTTTGCAAGCGCAAAGCCAGCGGCCTTTGCCGTCTCAACCAGCATCTCGCCTTCGCGATTTCCCCCCATGCCCTCGACGGTAACATTGCCAGCCTCATCAACTTCGGCATTGAGCGTCGTTGCAACCGCCTCCAGCACGGCTTTCAGCCGCGCCGCATCCTGCGGGCCTTTCAGCCCGGTTGCGAAGAGTTCATGCCGTTCCGGCACAACCTCATAGCCAATCTTCTTGACGGCAGCGGCAAGCGTCTTTGCCGAAAAGCCATCGGCAGCCTCAACGGTCAGCTTTCTGGTGGCGAAATTGACCGAGCTTGTCGCCACACCCGGCACCTTGCCAGCCGCGGTCTCGACGCGCCGCACGCAGGAAGCGCAGGTCATCCCGTCTACGGACAGGGAGATGGGTTCGGCATGGGTCAAGGTCTTGATGGTCTCGTTCATGGGATTTCCCCTTTCACGAGCCGTTGTAATGGTTACCATCATGGGAAGGTCAAGCGGCTTTTGCGCTCTTTGAAGCTTTTCTCTTGGCGAGAGTGCGAGTTGTGACCTTCAGACTACCGAAGCCGCCACGCTCCTGTATAAATCAATTCATTACTTTGGTTATCGCGACGAAATGATACTCTAAATTAGATATTTCAATATATTCGATGACCGCCTGGAATAACAAAACGATCTATGCTTAAAACCGTTAACGAATTTTAACGGGGGTTCAATATGCGTTTCTTGTTGTTCGCCGGCATGGCTGCCGGAATGATGACACTTGCTTCATGCGGCACCATGTCCAAGGAAGAATGCCGCGTGGCTGACTGGACGGTGGTCGGCGACACGGATGGCGCGGCCGGATATGAGCCTCAGAGCCGCTTTGCAGATCATGTCCGATCCTGCTCCAAGAGCGGTGCCACGCCGAACCAGACGCAATGGTATCAGGGCTACCAGACCGGCATCAAACGCTTCTGCACCCCGCTCAGCGGCGCATCCCACGGAGAAGGCGGCGGCGCCTATAACAATGTTTGCCCGGCGGAAATGGAAAAAGACTTCGTGCGCGGCTACAGCCTCGGCAAGCGGGTCTACGACCTGCGTTCACGCATCGATTCATTGCGCTCCGACATAAGCTCGCGCGAGTCGGAGGCAGACCGCCTGTCGGAAGAGCTGAAAAAGGCCGAGGACAAGGACCGCCGCGGCATCCGCGACCGCATAGACGATCTGGAGCGGGACCGCAGCCGCGCCCGCCGCGAGGCCGATGATCTCGGCTACGACCTCCAGGACGCCGAACGCGACCTCGCCTATTTCCGCCAGAACCCGAACGCGCCGATGTATCGTGGCGGCTATTGAGCGTAGCTTGAACGTGATGCCCAATTGAGCTACATAATGGGCACAAAGGAGTAAGCTCATGACTGCGAATGCATATGTCAGGGCGCGTATAGACCAAGAACTGAAGGACGATGCGACGGCTGTTCTTGACAGCCTTGGCCTGACAGTTTCCGATGTCATGCGCATGATGTTGACCCGGATTGCCCGCGAAAAGGCCTTGCCGATCGAGCTGACGCGCCCGAATGCAGAAACGCTGGCCGCCATGGAGGAGGCCCGCGAAATTGCCGCCAGAAAACATGGCCGCTTCAAGACATCGCAGGCCCTGCACGATGCGCTGGATAGCAAGGATAAGTGAAGGGCAAAAAGGATGGGGCAACAGGGGCGGCACAGAAGCGCACGACAGTGCCGCGCATGTGCGACTTTACCAAACAGTTCCTGAAAGACTGGAAGCGGCTCAATGATTCCGGCCGCTTCGACATGATCAAGCTGAAGGAAGTCCTCATCCTTCTCATCGCCAATGACGCGCCACTACCTGCACAATTTCGCGACCATGAGCTGACCGGAGAATGGCGCGACTTTCGTGAATGTCACATTGGCGGTAATTTTCTGCTGATCTACAGGCTGGATGGGCCCAGCAATCTGGTCGTCTTTACGCGCGCGGGCACCCATTCCGAACTTTTTCGATAGAGCCTAGCGATGAACCGAGAAACGGGGGATATCGCGCAGGAATTCGTCGCGGACAACCTGCCCCATGGGGATGTCGGTTGGCTTGTCGTTGACGCGGAAGCGGACGAAGACGATGTGTTGGCCTTCGCGTTCTGCCCAGCCCACGAACCAGCCGAAGGGGCGGTCGGGATCGGGCTTGCCATCGGGGGTCTTGAGGTTGCCGGTGCCGGTAATGCCGTGCGCGCTCCAGGCCTCGGCACCATCATAAACAGGAATGATGGCCTTGGTTTTGTTTTGCGCATCGCGCGAGAATGGCAGGTTGTTGGCAAGAAGCCTGCGCATGAAGCCGATCTGTTCGACGGGCGAAATCTGCAGCGAGGTGCCGAGCCAGGCATCGGTCAGGCCGTTGTTTTCGCCCGCGTCACCGGCCACATCGGCATTGCCGAAACCCAGTTTCTTGACGAAGGCTGAAAACTTTTCCTGCCCCAGACGGCTGGTGATTTCACGCGAGTACCAGAGCACGGATTCCTTCTGCCACGTCGTCGGATCGACTTTCTTGCGCGCGGCTGGCGGCGCTTCCATGCCTTTTTTCCATTCCCAGACGGGATTGAATTCATCCAGCAGAATACCGGACTCATAGCCGATCAGCGCCAGAGGCACCTTGAAGGTGGAGGCCGGAGAGGCCCGCTTGTCGCAGCTTCCCTGCTGGGTAATGACCGCTCCTGTTTCCACTGACGTGACGAAGGTGCATTCAAACGGCGGCAATGATTGAGCACGCGCGGGCGCGACCATGATCATCAGGCATATGGGCAGAAAAAGCGCGAAACGATTGCGCATAGATGATCCTTGACTTGCCGACCATACATCATAGCCGGTATCGGGCATAAGAAAAGATGGGAGCGCATTAATGGCTCGATGCGGCAGGAATAGGACCGCCGCCGCACCCTGCCCCGCCGCACTCACAGGCACGCCTGTTTCAAGCCTGCTCCGGTTGCTGGGCCGCAGGTTCGTCTCCCACCGTCAAGGGCCAGTCGACGACGTAGTTTTCGAAATCGTCCACCTCGACATCAAGCTCGCTGACGGTACGCCCGCGCGCCGAAATGCCCGCAATATGCACCGTTTCACGGTCTCCGGAGACGAGATGGTGCCACCAGTAGAGGTCCTCGCCATCGCGCACCAGCGCATAGGCGCAGGTCGGCGGCAGCCAGCCGATCTCATTGACGAGCTTGAGGCTGAGCTGGATGCAATCGGGCACCGTGTCGCGCCGGTTGGGATAATCCGAGCACTGACAGCTGTCTCCATCCAGCAACTGGCAGGCAACAGAGGTGAAAACCACATCCCCGCTGTCCCAGTCCTCCAGCTTGTTGAGACAACAGAGACCGCAGCCATCGCACAGGCTTTCCCACTCGCTGTTACTCATTTGCGCCAGCGTTTTGGTTTTCCAGAATGGCGCGTCACTCATCGTTAACATTTCCATTTCATTTTGCACCGGCGGGCTGCAACATGGCATCACCCGTTTTGTCGTATCGCAATCTGTCGGATTATAAGATAATCCTTAAATCTGGCAGAGTGGTGGTGAGGGAATGACCCGCGCAAGGTTGCTGCGTCAAGCATCCGCTCGCCATATCGAACAGGAATTCGTTTCAGGTGCAGGAAGACAACAACAACAAACCGGCGCGCCGTAAACGCCATATTCTGCTGCGGATCGATTCATGGATCGATTCCGGCCTGTGGACAACCGCATCCCGCGTTTTCGACTTCTGGGAAGAGGTTACGATTGCCTCGCGCAAACTGCATGTCCGCGGCTGGAAGAAATTTCTCATCAACATCGCCGATGATGCGCTGACCGTTGGCACCGCCGGCACCGTGCTGATGCTGGCACTGGCTCTGCCCGCCTTTGAGGAAACGAAGAAGGACTGGCGCTATCGCGGTGATTTCGCTGTTACTTTTCTGGACCGCTACGGCAACACGATCGGCCATCGCGGCATTATCCACGAAGATTCCGTGCCCATCGACCAGATGCCGGACCATTTCATCAAGGCTGTCCTGGCCACCGAGGACCGGCGCTTTTTCGAACATTTCGGCATAGACTTCATCGGCCTTGCCCGCGCCATGAGCGAGAATGCCCGCGCAGGCGGCGTCGTGCAGGGTGGCTCCACGCTAACCCAGCAGCTGGCGAAGAACCTGTTCCTGACCAATGAGCGCTCGCTGGAACGCAAGATCAAGGAAGCCTTTCTCGCATTGTGGCTGGAAGCCAACATGTCCAAGAAGGAAATCCTCAGCCTTTATCTCGACCGCGCCTATATGGGCGGCGGCACCTTCGGCGCGGCGGCGGCAGCGCAATTCTATTTCGGCAAGAACCTGACGGATGTGACGCTGGCGGAATCCGCCATTCTGGCCGGTCTATTCAAGGCACCGGCAAAATACGCACCGCACGTCAACCTTCCCGCAGCGCGCGCCCGTGCCAATACGGTTCTCTCCAACCTCGTGCAGGGTGGATTGATGACCGAAGGTCAGGTCGTTGGCGCGCGTCGCAACCCGGCAACCGTCATCGACCGCGAAGATGTCAAGGCGCCGGATTATTTCCTCGACTGGGCCTTTGACGAAGTGCAGCGGCTGGCCAAGGAAGGCAAGATCAAGGACCACACGGTCATGGTTCGCACCACGCTCGATACCGGCCTGCAGCAGGCTGCCGAGCAGGCCATGGAAGGCAGCCTTCGCGAATTTGGTGAAGGCTACAAGGTCAAGCAGGGCGCGATGGTGATGATCGAAAATCGTGGCGGCATTCGCGCCATGGTCGGCGGTCGTGACTACGGCGAAAGCCAGTTCAACCGCGCAACAGCCGCCCTTCGCCAGCCGGGTTCCTCCTTCAAGGTCTATACCTATTCAGCCGCCATGGAGAAGGGCTACAAGCCGGAAACGCTGATTTCCGACGCCCCGGTGACGTGGCGCGGCTGGTCGCCGCAGAACTATGGCCGCTCCTATGCGGGCAAGGTGACGCTGCAGACAGCACTTGCGAAATCCTACAACACGGTGCCCGTGCGGCTTGCCAAGGATGTGCTGGGCACGCAAATCATTGCCGATACGGCCAAGGCCATGGGCGTTGCCACGCCGCTTCGCACCGACAAGACCATTCCGCTCGGCACATCGGAAGTCACCGTGCTGGATCAGGCAACCGGCTATGCCGTGTTTCCGGCAGGCGGTATGCAGGCCCGTCGCCACGGCATCGAGCAGGTGCTGGATTACGAAGGCACGGTTCTCTACGATTTCGACCGCGATGAGCCGCCGGCACAGCGCGTTCTTTCCGAAGAGGCCAATTCCAAGATGAACCGGATGCTGGTGACGATCCCCGTGGAGGGAACGGCGCGGCGCGGCGCACTCGACAATGGCATCGTCTCGGGCGGCAAGACCGGCACATCGCAATCCTACCGCGATGCCTGGTATGTCGGCTTTACCGGCAACTACACCACCGCCGTCTGGTTCGGAAATGACGACTTCACCTCCATGAACAACATGACCGGCGGCGCCCTGCCCGCCATGACGTTCAAGCGGCTGATGGATTATGCCCACCAGGGCATGGAACTGCGCCCCATTCCCGGCATCCAGAACCCGCTGCCCTCAGGCTCGCGCCCACAGCCCGCGACCGGTGCGGAAGTAGCCTCGACAGATGCCAATGCCCTGCCAGCCCTAACCCGCCCCCGCGCCCTCTCCGCCGAAGCCACCCGCGTCATCCGCGCCATCGGCAAGAAGTTGAAGGAGGCGTCAGCCCCGACGATTACGGTGCAGAAGGTTGCGGATGTCGGTGGAGATGGGGTGAAGCGGTAGGTTTAGATCGTTCCCCGCACACTCGCTTACCTAAGCGCATTCATCGGGGGGCGAAATTTCTTACGACAATCGGTCCGTTGCTAGAATGTCCACATAGATCCTGAAGACGAGCAACTAGCCCTCATCTTCAGCGATCCGAAGGTCTGTCAGAAACTGATTGAAGCTCGGGGAATAGAAGGCCACCAGCCCGTTCTCCTCCGCCTCCTCCAGCGTCTCTGCCTCACCCTCGTAAGCTACCATCTCGTGATCTAAAACAAAAATCTGACCATTTCTTTCCTTTGACAGGCAGATCATGATGGAGTTGCCGCCAGCATCATTTCCAATGACGAAAAGCGCAGGCGGAAGGGGGTATGCACTGGGTTTGGTGAATTCTCTCTCAATCTCCACCAAGTCACACATATGCCGAAGCTGGAGTTCTCGCCCGTCGGTATCGCGATATTCGACGGGTGTATTAAAAATCATGCCGCCGCCCGAACGCTTCAGGAATGCTCTCAACGCTTCAGGAAGCGGAACTCCGGTTCTTCCCTCAAAGCGCGAGAGTTCCGCCTCGGTCGCAGGCGTCCCGCCCTCGTTCTCTATGCTTGCCACGAATTCGTCCAGTGTCATTGCGTGTACTCCGTTCAATGCACGTATGGTAAACTTTAGCCAGCTCAAATACGTTCTTCATTCAGAACCTGCACACCCTTGTCTTTGAGAGACTTCAGAAGTTTAGGGCTGGGCTTGCTGTTTTCCAGGCCGCTGAACCGTCTCAGGCTTGGCAAGAGGGCAAAATCATCAATCGCCTTATTGGTGATCCGGACGACGTCATCGCCAACACCGGGATCCCAGAATGGGAAAATTTGATACATAAACCGAGAGCCACCATCGATGCCGCTGGATTGGTGCAAAGTCTCGACCTTCACTAGAAGCTCATTAGGAATATCCAAGTTTTGGAAATACTTTTTGGCTTCTGGAATGATATTGTATCCGTCTGTCTCGATGTCGATCTCACGCTTATCATACTCTTTTGCAAACTCATGGATGTCGAAAGCAGGCGTCAATATTTTCTGCCGATACATTAGCTCCTCTATGACGAGAAGCTTGAGACCGAAGTCCTTGAATCTGTTGTCGGAAGCCTTCGGCATTGGGTATTTCTTCGGTTGGTTCCGATAGTTGTCAGCATCATTGAGCAGCGCCGCTAATCGAACACAGCTTATGAGAGGCAATCGCTGGATAGAAACTTTCAGGGCTTTTCTTGTCCCGACTGACACTGCGACCCGCCGTACGGCGATTGTCCATCGCTGCTGATCCCAACGTCCAAAGTCGCTTTCTATCAACGCCAGCTCTTTCTTATATTTTTCTAGATTTTCGACATCCCGCTTTCGCAACTCATCTGCAGACATAAAATTTTCTTTTTTGTATTGTGTTGACGAAATTCGATGTTCCTGACGTTCAACTGTATCTCGCATCCTAGCAATCTCGGCAGCCTGCTTTGTTGCCTCTACATTTAGGGTTTTAAGGAGAAATTTCTCGACAAAATCAGTCGTAGTCTCCAACGACCAAGACGTCGCGTCACGCAGGGTAAGCGCGACAATATCGGCAGCTTTTGCATGGAGCGTATTCGTCTTTCTGGCATAATGGCCCAGCATGTCATAAGCGAAGCTGCGCATCGGACCTTCTGTGACATCCTTTCTCTCCAGGATGTAAAAGCGCAGGAGATCACTCACGAGCACTGATCCATCCGTATCATCCGCGAGCATCCCGCCAAGAACCAGACTTGTTTGCTCTGGGAAGGCTCGAAACAATTTGGCTATCATAGGGCGCAGGTCAGCGTCGATTTCCGGCGCTTCCACAGAATAAGGACGGTGCCAACAGTACGCTTCCAACATAGCAGTGGGAATATCACTCAAGTTTCCAGTTTTCCTATGGCCATGAATTGGACTTATGCAACGATCAATCGAACTCAGTGCGACCTCGAGCAGTTCTTTGTGCTCACGGTGCCGCTCAGAAAGCACTCGGAAAAATCCTGCGCGAACATCGCCGGGCATAGATGTTGATGGAGATGAAAAGAGTGTAATAAATTTATAGGCGAGGATCTGATCAATGTCTCTGAATTCGTAGTCATTTATGAGTATAACTCTCAAGCACTGAAAATAAGCATCATAAATAGCTTCGATAAGAGATGAATTTCCGCTCAGGACGGCATAGAACTTATTTCGGATTTCGGAGCGATTTTGGTAGTTATCTGCAGGTACCGCGTCTAACTCTTGGAAAATCTCTTTAAGCTTTACAGGCATTTCCGAAATCATCAGGCATCTCCCATCACAATATCCGCAACCAAAACGTGTTTTGCGATTGTGGCATTTTTGGCGCGCGGCGCATAGGAACAGCAAATGCTGCAACCAAACTCCATCCCATTCGTTTGGTGACGTTGCATAACGCGGCCCGGTTGCGAGATGACCCGGCCCCTACAGACTGGCTGGAGCCGTCCATGAATGACATTTCGTCTCGCAGAGAGTCCTCTGCCTACCCATTTCAACTCTTCTTTGTACCATTTCCCTTTGTGTGCTTCTCGCTGGCGCTTTGTACGGACATCGCTTTCTGGCAGAGCGGTAATCTGATGTGGCTGAATTTTTCGGCTTGGTTGTTGTTTGCCGGGCTGGTTTTTGGCGGGCTGGCTGTTGTGGCGGGGTTGCTGGATTTGTTGCGGAAACGCACGCGGCCGATGCGGCCGTCTTTTCTCGCTATCATTCTGTTTCTGGTGATGCTGGGGCTGGCTTTCGTCAACAGCCTTGTCCATGCCGGTGATGGCTGGACAGCGGTCGTGCCCTATGGGTTGCTGCTTTCGGCGGTTACCTTTGCTGTTTCGCTCATGGCGGTGACGGCGTCTTCCCGTAAATATGCACGTCTGGCCTGGAGAGTATGATGGCAAGCTCGCGAATTCTTCTGTCCGCCGCGCTTTTGAGCGGCGTTGCCGTCATCCTGCCTGCCTGCAGTGAACAGGATGGCAATTTTGATCCGTCGCAGCAGATTGGCGCAGACCCCGTTCTGCCTGAGCCCTCCAGAAATCTCATTCCCGACCTGAAGGTGGCAGAGGTCATCGGCTGGAAGGATGGCGAGACGCCAACAGTGCCGGAAGGGCTGAAGATCACGCTCTACCAGAAGGATCTCGTCAATCCGCGCACCGTGCACACGCTGCCGAATGGCGATGTTCTGGTTGTGCAGTCGCGGGCACCGGCTGGCGAGCCCCCTTCCCGGCCAAAGGACATCATTCGCGGCTGGATCATGTCAATTGCGAATGGCGAGACCGGCGAGCAGAAGCCGAGCAACATCATTACGCTTCTGCGCGACACCAATCGCGACGGCACGGTGGACGAGCGCCATGAGCTTCTGACGAAGCTGGATTCACCCTTTGGCGTCGCCTTTGCAGACAACACGCTCTATGTTGCCACCTCCTCCAACATCATGGCCTATCCCTATGAGCTCGGTCAGAACGAGATCACTGCTGAGCCGAAGATTTTGACACCGCTGCCTGGCGGTCCCATCAACCACCATTGGACCAAGGATCTGGCACTGAGCCCAGACGGCACTATGCTCTATGTCTCGGTCGGCTCCAATTCCAACATCGTGGAAAATGGCATTGAGGCAGAAAAGAACCGCGCTGCCATCCTTCAGGTGGACCGTCAGACGGGTGCCTTCAAGCTGTTTGCGTCTGGCTTGCGCAATCCCAATGGCCTTGCCTTCAACCCGGAAAGCAAGGAACTCTGGGCCGTCATCAACGAGCGTGACGAGCTGGGGCCAAACCTCGTGCCCGATTACATGACATCGGTGAAGGAAAACGCCTTCTACGGCTGGCCGTGGAGCTATTACGGCAACCACGTGGATGCCCGCGTTTATCCGCCGCGCCCGGACATGGTCGAAAAGGCCATCAAGCCGGACTACGCCCTGTCCAGCCACGTGGCGGCGCTCGGCCTGACCTTCTCGCTCAACTCCGCCCTGCCAGCCCCCTATGACAACGGCGCCTTTATCGGCGAGCATGGCAGCTGGAACCGCAACGCCTTCAATGGCTACCGCGTGACCTATGTGCCGTTTGAAAACGGCAAGCCTGCGGGCAAGACGCAGGATGTGGTGACCGGCTTCATTCAGGGCGACAAGGCACGCGGTCGTCCGGTGGGCGTCGGCATCGATGGAACCGGTGCGCTGCTGGTCGCCGATGATGCCGGCAACGCCGTCTGGCGTGTCGCCGCAGCGGATGGAACGGTAACGCCAGCACCTGTTGCGACAGATGATGTCTCTGCCAGCGGCGCGGCCTCGCCCGCCGCAGCGCCTGCATCAGTGCCCGCCTCTCAACCGGCAGCACCGGCTGCCCCTTCGGCACCGGCAATCCAGCCCTAGCTTCCGGAGCGAGCACGAAAAAGCCAAGGCGCGGTCCCCATCCGCGCCTTTTGCATTTCCTAGAACAGACGGCGACGAAGGACATTCAAAAGCGGCAAAGAGATTGGGATAGCTGCGCTTTGGAAGCGAAGCCCCCATTTCCCCGGATCGAAATCAATGCTAACCCTGACCTGTTCCAAAACGGGAAAACAGCGTGTTTCGAGTTCCATTTCTTGTCGCAATCTCGCTTATCATCGCCTTTGGCGGCGGCATTCTTTCCACGCTTGCGGCCCTGGAAGCGACAGATGGATTTGGCTCGATCAGGATCGGCGTTTGGGATGCATTTCCCGAGGCGCAGACGATCGAGGCTGATCCCTATGCCAAATCTCACAGGGCGGATTCCGGCAAACTGCTCTATGGCACCGCCGAAGGTTTGAGCTTCACCGCCTCGGTGGATGCGGGCGGGCAGCGCCTGTCGGGCGCATGTCGCTACCAGCTTTCCGGCACGGTGCCTCCCTCTCGCTTCTGGACGCTCTACGCAGCCGACCAGCAGGGAAATCTGCTGGATGACGGCACCGGCCGCCCGGTCGCGCTTAACTCCCGCACTCTGTTGCATGGGGCGAAGGGTGGCATGAATATTAGCGTGTCCTCAAGCGCGCAGACTTACAACTGGCTGGCCGTGCCGCCGCGGGGCGATTTCAAACTGGTGCTGACGCTGCTGGATACGCCCGTTGCGGGCAGCACGGGTCTCATCGACATCAAGATGCCGGACATCCAGAAGACAGGGTGCGGCGATGCTTAAGGTCCTGTTTGCCGTTTTCGTCGGCCTGGTGGGAGCGGCGGTGCTTCACCTCGTTATTCTGCTCTCGACACCGCATTTTTCCAACCGGGATGCCTATACGCGCGCCGTGGCGGAAGGCGCTGCGCACAAGTTTCACCTTCTGGACGACAAGCGGGAAAAAACCGAACTCGGCAGCGGCGATCCCTTCATGCGCGTCGCGGTCTGCACATTTGACATCACGGAAAAGCCGGTGCGACTGGCGGGCTTCGGGGCTGTCCCCTTCTGGTCGGTCGCCATTTTCGATAGCGCCTCAAACGAGGTCTTCAGCATGAACGACCGTACGTCGGCTGGGGGGGAGCTGGATATTCTGGTGGCAAACCAGGTTCAACTGGCGGCGATCCGCAAGGCTAAGCCCGAGGGTCTCTCGCAATCGATCCTCGTCGAAGCGGGCCAGGACAAGGGTTATGCCGTTTTGCGAACGATGGTGCCGCAGCCAAGCTTCATCGAAGAAGCAGAACGTTTCCTTGGAGAAGCCAAGTGTGAGCAGACCCCCTGGTCGTGACCTGACTCGCGCTCAGCACGCAGCAGGATAACGTTAGGAAACGATTGCCGTATCGGTCTGGACGGACACCGGCTTGCGCTTTCGGGGCTTTTTCTTTGCGCCGAGCTGAATGTCGATCACGGGCCGCTCATAGCGGACGCCGGTAAAAAACAGCAATTGTGCCGGCCCACTGACGACCTTGTGGCTGGTGTGCCTATCACCTTGGCTATTGTAGCGGCGCCATGCCGCGTAAAATGAGATTATGTCTGCCATGGTCTTCTCCTCTCAGGCATGACGCTTGATTGTTGAATAGACGCGGACGCATCAGCGACACGCGGGAATGCCATCACCACAACATTGTGCATCTCCAGTCCACAGACTGGCATGGGGGACGTAACATGGCGGCTGCGCTAGACTCTTTGAAATCTGGTACGCAAGATGTCGCACCCTGAATCTAGCATCGAATCCGAAGCCTGCCTACGGATTAGAACCATGCGAAGGTTAATCATATATTAATGCTAATATATTGAAGCCAAAATATAATCCGTTAAAATTGAAATGCTTGTGGAAATATTACTGAAAGGATAAATTTTCAGCACTGTGGATACAACTTTCAGAAGAATTTTAAGTGGTTGTATTTGGTAACAAAATTTGAAAACTCGAAGAAGTCAGGGGTAAAAAACTCTACTCAATCATGTTTGACGGGTGACATTTATCTCATGTTTAAAGGCGCTTAGCCGCCATGATAGCGGTTAGGGACTCGCCAATCCGTGCTCTGCATGGGCGGCGGGTTCCCGCTAGCGGCGTGGTTGTGCTAATTCGCCAAATCTCAAAAATCGTCAAAAAAATTATTTTATTAAAAATTCACTGTGCGTAAGTGAAAAAAATCGCTTTGCGCCATTGCTGGTTAACAGGGCGTCAACACGTTTGCTCTAACTTGAACGGATCGTTTTGTTTTGCGTCACATTGGGTATTGCGTTGACCGACCGGTTTCGAGAATTAGAAAGGCCGAGCGCCGAGAGGAAGAAAGATGTGGTGTTAATGGCCACTGTGTCTAGTTTCGAAGGGCTCTCGCATCCGTCCAAATCCGAGCTCCGCCAGTTTGCGGAACTCTTCATGCCTTTGTTCGCCGCATCCACGCCGGAAGCGAAGCGCGAAGCCGTTGCGGCTCTTTCGCAAAATCCCAACGTCCCTTCTGCGGTCGCGTTTTTCATCGCCTGCCAGCCCATCGGCCTATCGGCTCCCTTTCTGATTTCCTCCAAGGCGCTGGATGACGAAACCCTGATCGCCGTGGCACGGACGCAGGGTGGGGCACATGCCAGAACCATCGTGCGCCGGGATGATCTTTCGCCCACCGTCATCGATACTCTTGTCGGCCTGCGCCATTCACGCCAGGCACCGGCAAGGCCTGCTGTGGAGGACAGCGAGGCGGCGTCCCCCTCGCAGCCGGTACAGAAGACAATTGCCGAGCGGGAAGAAGACTTGCGCCAGCAGCTTCGCACCATGGCTCAGCATCTCAACCGCCCGCACAGCGATACCCTGGGAGCGCTGCGCCTGACCGAGGTGCAGGAAGCGCTTCTGGTGCGTTTCGCCCGTGAGCGTAATGCGCGGCAGTTTGCCAAGGCACTTTCAGACTGCCTTTCGGCCAGCCATCTGCTTTCCGAACGGGTGATGCTGGATATTTCCGGCCAGCAGCTTGCCACCACGCTGATAGGCCTGGGTATGGATTTCGCCGATGCGGCTTTCGTGCTGGGATGCTTCTATCCGCATCTGAAGGCTCGCAATGGCGACATGACAGGCGCGGAAATCATGCTGGAAAAGCTCGATCCCGCTCAGTGCGAAAATCGCATCGAAAGCTGGCGCCGTGCGGACCTCTATACGGTCAACCCGGACGATACCGAACGCCAAGGCCGCGAGCACAGAATCCCCGCCGAAAAGCTGGTTGTCCGTCGCTGATACCCCGCGGGATATTGAAAGACGGACGCAGAATAGCGGTCTCAAAGCGCCGCCCCTCACTGCCATACGCTTGAGACGCCTGCCTTCATCTGGCGGCGTGGGGGTGCCATCTGTCACTCAGTCCAACCGGCCAGACAAGCTTACGTTACGGCAAGTAGTTGCATAAAAAAGTAAGAATAAATTTAGACAAATCGTAGAATTGTCGTACTGCACACTCTGGTTGCAAAACGGAGTGAGTAGACCAGGCGGAGGAGCGCCATCCTGGAGGATTGCAATCTGTTGAACGCCTGCGCCCTATGATGGATGGCTACGCGCGATGATGATTCATGTCTTGATGACCGCCCAGGCGGTACGAATATTGCCGTGAGGGCACAATGTCATTTTTGAAAAATGCTACGATTAAAGCGAAGGTTGTTACTGTCATCGCCTCAATGAGCGTGGCATCGATAGCCGGGCTGGGATATGTCAGCTGGCAGTACAAGCACACCGACAATGATTACAGCTATTTCATCGATCACAACGCCTATTCGGCTGTGCTGAATGCCCGCACCAGCGGCAACATCAACGGCTTGGCGATGCAGACCCTGCGCATGTCGATGGTTGATCCCGCAAGCGAGGCTTTTGCGGATGCGGTCAAGGTAGCCAAAAACAATTTCAAGCAGATGGACGAGCGTCAGTCCCAGATCGCAAAGCTCGTTCCCGAGGGCGCAGAGGACACCCAGGTCATCCTCAAGGGTGCTTCCGAACTTGAGACCATGATCAACACGGTCATTTCCCAGGCGCAAGCCGGTCAGCGTGAGCAGGCCCAGCAGTCGGCACTGGCCGTGCTGGCCAAGGTCGGCGAAGTCTCGCCCAAAATCACCGCGGTTACTGAAAAGCTCATCAAGACCATCAATGATAGAAGCAGTGAGCTGAGCGGTAACACGGATAGCACAATCATGTCCGGCCTCATCGGCATCCTGCTGATGTCTGCGCTTCTCGTGGCGCTTGGTCTCTACATTTCAACCCAGGGCATCACGGCACCGATCGCCCGCCTTCGTGCGCGTATGGCCTCCCTGGCAGCGGGTGACACCGGCGCCGCCATCGACGGCATCGAACGCAAGGATGAAGTCGGCCAGATGGCTGCCGCCGTTCAGGTCTTCCGCGAAAACGCCATCGAGCGCAGCCGGCTGGAGCGTGAAACCGAGGCCAATCGCTCACTGACGGAGCAGGAGCGGATCGAGCGCGAGGAACAGAAGGCCAAGGAATCGGCTGCCGTGCAATTTGCGGTTGACAGTCTCGCCTCCGCCCTTTCCAAGCTTGCCGAAGGCGACACGACCTACCGTCTGCGCCAGCCCTTCGCCCAGACGCTTGATGGCATCCGCAATGACTTCAACACCACGGCAGAACAGCTTCAATCGACGCTGACCCGCGTGGCGCAGAATGCACGCGGCATCGATTCCGGTGCCAATGAAATCCGCGCTGCGGCCGACGACCTGGCAAAGCGCACCGAGCAGCAGGCCGCATCCGTGGAAGAGACAGCGGCGGCGCTGGAACAGATCACCACCACCGTCAAGGATGCGACACGCCGCGCACAGGAAGCCGGTCATCTGGTCAGCCGTGCGAAATTGGGTGCCGAACAGTCCGGCGAGGTCGTTCGCAAGGCGGTTACCGCTATGAACGAGATCGAAAAATCCTCTGGCGAGATCTCCAACATCATCGGCGTGATCGATGAAATCGCCTTCCAGACCAACCTTCTGGCGCTGAATGCCGGTGTTGAAGCCGCCCGCGCGGGTGAAGCCGGCAAGGGCTTTGCGGTCGTTGCCCAGGAAGTGCGTGAACTGGCTCAACGCTCCGCCAATGCGGCCAAGGATATCAAGAGCTTGATCACCACCTCCAACACGCAGGTTGAACAGGGTGTGCAGCTTGTCGGCGAGACGGGTACGGCGCTCGAAACCATCGTGACGGAAGTGCAGGAAATCAACCGCCACGTGGCCGCGATCGCTGAATCCGCGCAGGAACAGTCCTCCGCACTCCAGCAGATCAATACTGCCGTCAACCAGATGGACCAGGATACGCAGAAGAATGCGGCCATGGTGGAAGAAAGCACGGCCGCAAGCCACGGACTGGCCAGCGAAGTGCAATCGCTCAACCAGCTTCTGGCGCAGTTCAAACTATCCGATAGCGGCTATGCTGCCGCGTCCAATACACCTCGGGCCGTCTCGCACAATGAGCGCCCATCGGCCTCCCCTGCCCGGGCACTTGGCCGCAAAATCTCGGCTGCCTTCTCCGGCAATGCCGCGCTTGATGTCTCCAAAACCAACTGGGAAGAGTTTTGATGGATAATAGACCTATCCTTCGCGCAGACGACGCGCTCGAAATCATTGCTTTCATGTTGAACGAACAGCAGTTTGCTGTTCGCACCACCTCCATCCGCGAAATTCGCGGATGGGCTCCGGTCACGCCACTGCCGCATACGCCGCCAGAAGTGGTTGGCGTCATGAACCTGCGCGGCACGGTTATCCCGATTGTCGACCTGTCCTCCAAGCTTGGAATGCCGCCGGTTGAAGCCACGGAGCGTAGCGCCATCGTGGTGACAAGCGTCAAGGGCAAGACGATCGGCATGATGGTGGATCGCGTGTCAGATATTCTGACCGTCTCCGCAGCGGATCTGCAGCCGGTTCCGGCCACCGCAGGTCTTGCAACGACCGGCTATGCCGAAGGCATTTTTGCCCGTGACAAGACCATGATCTGCTTCCTCAACCTCGATGCCATCTTCGCCAATTCGGACCCCGATAACTGGGATTCGCAAAGCGCGGCCTGATCGCTCGATGACCGAATGAAGGTTGGGCTGTGGTTTCCCGGCCCCCTTCCCCTGCTTTTCAGCGTCCAGCCTTGCGCCCGACACCGGCGGATATCCGCCCCCCTGATGCCTATTGCGAAACGATGGCGAACAACCCGTCCACGCTGTCCGTCTCCACCTCGACCACCCATAAATCGCTATCGAAACGGCGCTCCCGTTCCAGCAATGCCGCCACATCCTGCGCCTGCGCCAGCGTCAGGCGCTGCTCGAACCGCCGGTCCTGCGCATCATCACCATCATCGGAAAAGCTTTGTGGTGCGGGGGCGTAGAGATTTTCCAGCCCGTTGCGAAGGCGCTGGCGGATGAAGATGGCACCAGCAGCATCCGCGCCCTTGACCTCAATGGCGGCAAAATCACCGGCGGAAAAAACACGGCGGACAAGAGCGGAGACGAAGATTTCGGATTTAAGGCGCATGCTTACGCATTATCACAGCGCGCCGATGGATTTCAGCTTTTTCAGCACCGCTTCGTTTGGCTCGCCGGTTTCCGGCAAACGATAGTGCTTTTCGAAATTGCGGATGGCGGTGCGTGTCTGCTCGCCTGCCATCCCGTCTACCTTGACGTCGGCATAGGCAATGTTGACGAGGCCCTGCTGGATTTTCGCCACCAGGTCCTTCGTGGCCGGCTTGGCATTGCCGCCAGATGTCAGCGAGACGGACTGCGCCTTCGGCGTCTGGGCCTCGGCATTGCGGATGGCCGCCGCGACAGGATCCACGGCAACGCCGCCGGAATTGGGCTCTGCCGGGCGATCCTTCGGCAAGGCCTTTGGAATGGCCGCGACGGTGGTGGCACTGTCGATCTTCATGGCCGCAAGCACGCGACTTGTCGGTTCGCCCGTCTGCTCCATGCCGACCGTTTCTTCGAAAAACAGAATGGCGGCTGTGGTCAGTGGTCCGGGCACGCCATCGGCCGGACCTTCATACAGGCCGCGGCGGGCTAGCTCCCGCTGGATTTCGGCCACGAGTTCGGTTGGCTGGTGCGTTGCGGGAAGCTGGCTGTTGGCAGCGGCAGGCTGGGCAGGCGCGGCCACAGCAGGCGTCTGGGCTTGCGCTGGCGCATTGTCCGTCGGGCGTTCAATGCGGAAGGTGGTGACATTGCCATGCTCGCCAAGGCCCGTTGCCAGACGGTAGCCGGGAATGCCGTTTGGATTTTCCTCATCCCGCGTGCGAAGAAATGGCGAGGGATGGTGCCCGGGCTGGTACCAGAGCGCATTGGCTGCCACGAAACCGAACACGACGAAAAAGGCGGCACAGCCGCCGACAAGTTTCGGATGACGCGAGACCTGCTGTCCGACGGCGCGGGCCGCCACGGAAACGAAACCCGGCTCCTTTCGGGCGGGTGCTTTCCTAGGCGATTTTCGCTTTGGCGCGGCCATCCGCAACATCCTCCTTCATCTTCATGTCCGAGCCGCCAAGCTGCTGCTTGAGGCGCGGGGGAAATTCCGCCGTGACCGTGGCGTTGTCCTGGTCTGCACCATGCGTACGACCGGAGCCATCGGCTGGCAGCAGAATGGTGACCACGGTCCCCTCTCCTGCGCGGCTGGATATTGCAAAGCTTCCGCCATGCAGTTCCACCAGCCCCTTGACGAGGGCAAGCCCGAGACCCGTTCCTTCGTAGCGGCGGGTATATTCGTTCTGAACCTGCATGAAAGGCTGGCCCAGAAACGCGATCTTGTCTGCGGCAATACCGATGCCGGTATCGCTGACGGAGAGCTTCAGCATACCGCCTTCGAGCGCCGCATCCATCGACACTACACCACCCGATTCTGTAAACTTGATGGCATTGCCGGCAAGATTGATCAGAACCTGCTGAATGGCGCGCTGGTCTGCAACCACTTCACCCATATCGCGCTGGATACGGCTTGTGAGCGTGAGGCCCTTCTGCTTTGCCTGAAGGCCCAGCATTCCCTCGCAGGTGGCGATGGCATCGCCAATGCGGAAAGGCTCCATCTGCAGCTCATAGCGGCCCGCTTCCAGCTTGCTCATATCCAGCATGGTGTTGACGACAGAGAGAAGATGCGCGCCGGACTGACGGATGAGCGAGACATATTCCCGCTGCCGGTCATTTTCCAGCTTGCCGAAATATTCACCGGCGAGGATATCCGAAAAGCCGAGCACGGCATTGAGCGGTGTGCGCAATTCGTGGCTGACAGCAGCAAGGAAACGCGACTTTGCGTCATTTGCCGACTCTGCCTCTTCAGCCTTGCGGGCGATCTCGCTTCGCAGCAGTTCCTTTTCGGTAATATCGCGCAACTGGCCCACGACACCAACGAGCCTTCCGGTCTGGTCGCGTGTTGGCGTCATGTCCATTCTGGCATGAATGAACTGGGTCTGGCGCGCGCCAATGGCGTTTTCGAAGCGAAGGTCTGCAAGCGCGCAATCGCCGCCCTGACGCAAATCGTCAAATGCCTGCATCAGCGCGATGCGATCCGAGACATGCACGAGTTCGGCGAAGAGATGGCCGGTGCAGTCCTGGAAATGCTTGGGAAACTGCTTGAGATCGCGGCCCGACACGCCTTTGACGACGCCGTGCTCATCAAATGTCAGGAGCAGGCCCGGAACCTGGCTGGCTGGCACCACATCCCGCGTGGCCTGCTCGATAGCGGCATCCTCGGATTTGCGTGGTCTGCCAAGGGCAAGCAGGACGGCAACGACAGAAAGAAAGACAGCAACGACGGTTGCGACACCCAGCGGCAGGGCGACGGAGGCGGAAAAGGCAAAGCAGAAAACCGCAGGGACAACGACGAGCGCAGTCAGGCCAAAAGCCACGACGCGGCGCAACGAGTGAACCGTAGCGGTTCTGACGCTGGCGTCTTCCTCCATGCGTGACAGCCACATGCCAATGGCATGATCAATCGCCGCAATCGTTTTTTCCGTAATCTGACGCAAGACTTGAACACCGCATTCCAGTGGGCGTGAGCGCCCTTAACCATGGCCGACAATAGGGCTGTGCGGCTTAAGGAAAGGCTAAAAGCTGCCCGCGCAACCCCGGGTAAAACACCGTGGAATCCCATTTCGGGGCATTTGAGCCAGACTTCGTCTTTCATGGTTAATAGCGGGTAAGCGAAGGAATTTGTTATATTTTTCGTTTTGCGTTAATCTTTGTGGCAGGTGCGGGCGGCGCTATCGCCTGCAATTGCGGGGTGCTGCCGCAATTATGCTTAACATGGACCGTTAAACTTCGAGTGAAATGCCGATCTTCGTCCTGTGACGGAACAAATAGATACAATTTGAATTAAATTTCGCCGGTTTTTGCAAAGAGCTATTGGTCTGTCGATTCTAGGATGTTTTCAAGCCCGGAGAACAGGGCAACACGGACGACCCGAAAAGGGCGACGATTGAACGGGGTAGTTTCGAATGTGGTTTCTGATCAAGTCATCGATCTTCTTTTCGCTGGTGCTGGTAGCGCTCTCCTATTTCGGCGGCTCCGACAACAGCAATTCGCAGACATCACAGATGAACGTTGCAGGCGCCGTTTCGGCTGCCAGCGAAGCCTACCGTTATGTCAGCGCCATCTGTGTTGAAAAGCCGGATGTTTGCGTCAAGGGCGCAGAGACATTTCATGCACTGGGCGAAAGGGCGCGTGAGGGTGCCAAGGTCGCCTATCAGCTGATCGATGCCCGGCTGGCTGGCACCAACCCCGATGAAAAGCTTGCCATTGCTGCCGAACCTGTCGAAAGCAGCGTGAGCGCACCGGCGCTGGAAAGCGTCGTGGCGCAGGACAGTGACGATTTGAGGACCGGTACCGTCATCAAGTCGCAGCCCTACGTTCCGATGCCACAGCGCCGCCCCGTACCCTGATCGACCTTCCCGCTTTCCCATCTCAAAGGTTTGCATCCCCCCCTTGCGGCTCGATCATGGGCCGCCTGAGTGCCCACCTCGTTGGCCAAGTGCCATGCCCTGCACGATTTGCGTCGTCGCAGGGCTTTTTTTCGTTACTCCAACGGTTCAATTCGCGCCACGCTTGGCCTATATGCAGCGCAGGCGTCCTTTGCATGGCAATGCTGGGCACGACATGACGATGATGGACGCAGCTTTGACAATGGATACCGGACCGATGACTTCTCTCGACAAGATCATGGACGACTTCGCCTTTCTCGATGATTGGGAGGATCGCTATCGCTATGTGATCGAGCTGGGCAAGGCGCTGCCTGACCTCGCTGAGGAAAAGAAGACCGCCGACAACAAGGTGCAGGGCTGCGCAAGCCAGGTCTGGGTCGTGAGCCACAGCGATGGCGCCGCCGATCCCGTGTTGACGTTCGAGGGCGATTCGGACGCGCATATCGTGCGCGGCCTCGTCGCCATCGTGCTGGCCGTCTATTCCGGCAAGCACGCCTCCGAAATTGCCAAGCTCGAC
This sequence comes from Hyphomicrobiales bacterium, assembly GCA_900468285.1. Taxonomy (GTDB): domain Bacteria; phylum Pseudomonadota; class Alphaproteobacteria; order Rhizobiales; family Rhizobiaceae; genus Agrobacterium. The sequence goes on from UBTF01000012.1 coordinate 448,993, forward strand.
GCCATCGAGATCTTTGGCAAGATCGGCCTTGTGGAGCACCTGTCGGCCCAGAGAGCCAACGGGCTGCGCTCCATGGTCAACCGCATTCGTGCCGAAGCGCAGGTGCTGGCCGCCTGAGGGCTCGACCGTTCATGGGAGCGGTCGATAATCCTGCGCGCCCCAATGGTGGCTCTGCCGTCTATGGGCGTTTGCCGGTGGCGGTGGCGAATAATGCCGGGCGAGCGCAAGAAGCGCGGTTCTGAGCATGAGCTTGGCAGAACGCACCGGCCATTGCCTTTCGCGCTCCACAAGCTCCAGACCTTTCTCGAAGCAGCACACATCGATTGCGACGCCTGAAAGTTCAGGCCCCATGGCCTCGGCTGCTTTTGAAAAACGCAGGCGCGCCGCCATGGCGCTGTCGCTCAAGTCCTGGGCGGCGTTGTTGTGGCCCTTGACGCGGCTTGCGACCCTGGGCTCCCAGGAAGCCGTGACCCGCGGACTGAGCTGACCGCGATGAAAATCGCGCGCCAGCCTTTCGCCGGCATCCACCGCTTCGGCAGGAAAGAAGCTTTCTCCACCGCGATCCTTCAGCCGTCCCAGCGCCAGCAAGGGAGAAGAGATGTCGTTGCGGCGCACGGTCTGCCGCACACCTTTGATCTCGACCGCCGCGACGTCACAGCGGCGATGCTGCTCCTGAAAGATTTCGTCGCGCTCCTTCACCATGGCGCGGCGCAGAAAGGCTGCGGCGGTTTCCTGTGCGGTAAGCCTGCCATTATCAACGCGCAGCAGGCCAGCCGATAGCCCTTCTTCCAGAACGGGGCGTTCGATCCGCCTCGCCTCGGAGCTCTCATCGATGACGACTTCGACATAGATGCCGCTATCCCTGAGGATTCCGGAACGACGTCCAAGAAGCCGCAGCAGCCTGACGAGCCCGTTGTGGATGGTCTGGTTCGGTGTTTTCTGATCCTTAGGCATTGCCACCTCCCCGCAACGTTTCAAGAAGAGGCTTTACCTGTTCTTCCACGCTATCGACGAAAGCATCATATCCTTCGTCGTCTCTCAGATCCTCAACGCGCTGGCAGGCAATGCTGACGCTGGAGCGATCGCGACCGAAGCAGAGGGCAAGATCAGCAATGGGAAGAGACAGCGTCACATGGCAGACGTAAAGCGCGATCTGGCGAATGTGCAGCATAGCGTGACGGCTGTTGCGCCGAAGCGCATCGCGACCAGCAATCTCAGCAAAGGCTTCATAGGTGATTTCACGCACGCGCTGGCACACAAGCCGGTGCTCAGCAGGCACAAATGGCGAAAAAGAACCGTCTTGCATTCTATATGGGGGATGGGGGGAAGCGCTCTCGCAGGGATCTGAACTGAGGGACATATCGTAACTCCTGGTGTAATAGGAATTAATTCATACACCAAGCGTTCAGCCGCTGCAATCCACCAAATGAAATCGCGAAATCACAAGGTGGCGAGCCAAATGACCTACGAATTAAGGATTATTTTCTTATTCTGGCCGCAATACGCCATAAAAAAAGCCGGTCACGAGGACCGGCTTTCTTGATGCAGCAATACGAGAGATCAACGGCCGGACTTGCGGCGCTGGCCCAGACCCATTTCCTTGGCGAGGCGCGAACGCGCTTCTGCATAGGCCGGTGCGACCATTGGATAGTCCACTGGAAGATCCCACTTTTCCCGATATTCTTCCGGCGTGATGCTGTGATGCGTTGTCAAGTGACGCTTCAGCGACTTGAACGAACCGCCACATTCCAGGCAGATGATCTGATCATCCTGAACCGACTTGCGCACGGAGACCGCTGGCTTCTGCTTCTCGACACTAACGGCAGCTACCGTTGGGGTGGAGGTGCCGCTGAGCGCCGTGTGCACATCGGAAATAAGGCCGGGAAGCTCCGTAACCGGAACGACGTGGTGGCTAACATAGGCAGCAACGATATCCGCAGTCAGCTCGACCAGCAGATCTTGAGCGCCGCCGTATGTAGTTTCCGTCATTTATATGTCTCCTGTTCATGTCTTCACAAGCAACGGACAGACCGCCTGCACGTGAAACGAAGTTAACCCAGCCCACTGATTTGCGTCTGCTGTGAAAACTTATTCCCCATTACATCTATAAAGATGCGGAGAAAAATTCTTGCAACAACTGCGTGAAACGCCAGATATATCCCGATATTCTCGCGAGAACTTAGATTAGCCATTATTCAAATGCCCAACCGGAATATCTATAACGTAAGACGCAAATCAACATCATCTACTTTACCTGACGTGGATAGCACCAAACCAAAAAAAGTCCAATTATTATTTCGGAATAATTGAGACGAAAAACGGCCTATTCTATCTATAAAAAATCACAGGTAACAAAATAAGGATGTATGTCTGATCGCTGATCAAGTCGATGCGTGAGAAATAACGTCAGTTCAACTTCCGGTCTGCTTCCATATCATCCAAAGTGGTTACTTCAGCCAGGCGATATCCCACTTTGTGGGCAGCTTTCGCAAGCAAATGTGCAGATACTGGGGCGGTCAACACAACAAAAAAGATACCTGCCAGAGAACGCGCCAAAATAGAAACGTCGAGCGCGTTTATACCCACGGCAAGAAGAAGCAGTCCTGAACCGACAGTTCCTGCCTTGGAGGCAGCGTGCATCCGAGTATAGAGGTCTGGAAACCGGTTAATACCAATGGCGGCAGTCAGTGAGAAAAACGCACCCGCCGTAAGGAGAAAAACCACGGGAATGGCAGTAAACCAGGTCATGACCGAGGTTTCCTTCTTGCTTTGCTTGGCGACTTGGCGCGTCTGGCAGCGGCCTTGGGCGAGACGATATCCGTACCATCCAGAACCTCCCTGCCCCGGTGCTCGGGACCCGGCGTTCGCGACAGAACGAAACGCGCAAACGCAACTGTGGCGAGAAAGCCCACGAGACAAAGCGAGATGGCAATGTCGACATACAGCTTGTAACCCGTACGGATGGCGATAACAGCCAAAAAGCCGATGGCGATCCCCACAAGCATATCCAGCGCCACAACCCTGTCTGGCAAGGTCGGACCGACGACGACGCGAAAAACGGTCAGCAGGAAGGCGACGGAAAGAATGGCCGAGGCAAAAATTGTGGCGAAGGAGACAAGGGTTTCGGGTGTCATTTGCGGAACGCCTCCATGATTCGCCGTTCGAATCCATCGGCAATCGAACGCTTCGTCGCTTCGACATCGCTGCAATCGAGCGCGTGGACGTAAAGTTTCGAACGATCTTCGGACACATCGACGGACAAGGTACCGGGCGTCAGCGTGATGAGATTGGCAAGCAGGGTAATTTCAAAATCGGTGTCGAGCTTCAGCGGATAGGCGAAAATGCCGGGCTTCAGCTCCATTTTAGGCGTGAGCACGAGTCTGGCCACCGTCCAAGCCGACAGGGCAAGCTCCTTGAGGAACAACAGGGCGAGGAACAGGATTGCCGGAACGCGCCGCCAATAGGTGCTGCTCTCGCTCCACTGGTGACGCACCATCGAAAGCGACAGGGCGGCGACCACGACGCCGAAGACGAGGTTTGGGATCGTAAAACTGCCGGATATGGCCAGCCAGACGATGGTGAACAGCAAGCCCGGTAGAAACAGCTTCATCGGATGGCTCCTTGCGGAAAGACCGAGCGGATATAGGCGGCGGGGTCGGCAAGGCCGTCTGCGGCGCGCTGGCTGAGCGTGATGATGCTTTCCGGAAACAGGCCGAAGATAACGACCAGCAGCGTCAGCCCAACGACAGGCATCAGGCCCGGCGGATTGGCGACGGCTGGAACCTGCTTCATGCCGGCGGGAGACGGACGCCAGAAACACAGAAGGAATGCGCGGGCGAGCGCTATCATGCACAGAAAGCCGGACACCAGAATTGCCGCCGCCAGCCACCATGCGCCGATATCGATGGCGGATTTGGTCAGCATTGCCTTTGGCCAGAAGCCGGAGAATGGCGGCAGACCGGAGGCCGCAAAGAACAGGGCCAGCGTCATGGCGGAAAACCATGGCGCCTTACCATAGAGGCCGCTGAGGTCCGACAGCGTCCATGCTCCGCCGATGCGGGCTGCGTGACCAATGACGAGGTAGAGCGCTGTCATGACCACGACGGAATTGAGAGCGTAAAACACCGCTCCGCCCACGGCCGAGGGTGAGCCTATCGCCACACCGGCCATCATGGTGCCGATACCGGAGATGACGACATAGCCCAGCATTCGCCGCAGGTCGTTCTGTGCCAGAGCCCCCAGCGCGCCTGAAAGCATGGTCAGAACAGCAACGGCCGCGATGACGAGGCTCAGCTCTTCCCGCTGAACCGGAAAGAGCATGATCATCACCCGCAGCAACGCATAGACGCCAACCTTGGTCAAAAGGCCGCCGAACAGCGCGGAAACGACAATCTTCGGCGTGTGATAGGACGCCGGAAGCCAGAAGTTGACCGGAAAGGCCGCCGCCTTCATGGCAAATGCCAGGGCAAACAGCGACGCCAGCGTCATCAGGGGCGCCTGCTGATCCGCCTGCGTCACCTTGATTGCGATATCGGCCATGTTGAGCGTGCCGAAGATGGCGTAGAGATAACCGACGGCAATGAGGAACAGCGTGGTACCGATGAGGTTCAGCACCGCATATTTCAATGCGCCGTCGATCTGTTCCCGGGTCGAGCCCAGCACGATGAGACCGAAGGAGGAGACCAGCAGCACTTCGAACCAGACATAGAGGTTGAAGATGTCGCCGGTCAGAAACGCGCCGGTGACGCCGGCCATCAGGAGCATCAGAAAGGGATAGAAGCCGTAGCGTCTGCCGGTTTCATCGATTTCGGTGCGGGCGTGTACCGCGCAGGCAAGCGCTGCGAGCGCCCCGGCCAGCGCAAGCACCGTTCCGGTAAGATCCGCCGTGAATGCGATGCCGAAGGGCGGAAGCCAGCGCCCCATGACCATGGTGAAAGGTCCATCTGTCGCCACCTTCCACAGAAGGGCCGCATCGATCACCACCAGCGCCAGCAACCCGGCAATGGCGATGGCTGCGTGAAGCCGGGTGGAGTGACGCACCATCATCAGCACAGCGCCAAGGCCGATGCAGAGCGCGACGGGCAGAATGATCAGCCAGTCGGCAAGCGGTGTCGTCTGCGCAACGAGGGCTGCGGAAAGATCGATGGCGGGAGAACCGGAAGCGGCCATGGGTATTTAATCCGTTCTCAATATCCGAGCGGCGGAAGCGGCTCACGAACCGGCTCCGCTGCGCGCATTTCATGGGTGTCATCCGTTTTCAATTCCTGGAAAGCCCGCCAGACCAGCACCAGCAGAAAACAGAAGAAGCAGAAGGAGATGACGATGGCTGTCAGGATGAGCGCCTGAGGCAGCGGGTTGGCCGTGGTTGCGGCCAGCACATCCTCGCCTGCGCCGATGATGGGCGGCACTTCGCGCGTCAGCCTTCCTGCGGTCAGCAGCAACAGATTGACGGCATTGCCCATGATGGCGATGCCCAGCAACAGGCGCACGCTATGGCGCGACAGCATGAGATAGATGCCCGCTGCGAAAAACAGTCCGACAAGGATCGAAAAAACCGGTTCCATCAGTCACGATCCCTTTCTTCCAGTGCAAGCGCAATGGAGGTGAAGCCGCCGACGACAACCAGATAGACCCCGATATCGAAGGAGATGACGGTGGCGAGCGGCACTTCGACACCCAGCAGGCTTGGATAGATCCAGAGCCCGGTCATGAAGGGCACGCCCATGAAGGCGGAGACCATGCCGGAAAGCGTTGCCACAAGTAGACCGAAAGCGGAAATGGACAGGGGATGAAAGATGATGGCCCTGCGAACGGCCTCAACGCCATAGGCGATGCCATAAATTGCAAAGGCCGAAACCGCGATCAGCCCGCCAATGAACCCGCCGCCGGGCTCATTATGGCCGCGCAACAGCACGAAAATGGAAAACAGAACCATGAGGCTGGTAATGACCGGGGCGACGGTGCGCAGGATAACCGTGTTCATGCCTTGCCCTCCCCTTTTTGCTCACCCTTCAAGGGTTTGCCACCTGTTCGGATGCGGATGAGCGCGAGGATGGCAAGCCCGGTGACCATGACCACGGCAATCTCACCCAGCGTGTCCGTTCCGCGAAAATCCACGATGATGACGTTGACGACATTGTTGCCATGCGCGATGACCTTCGAATAGGCACCGAAAAAGTCGCTGAGGCTGTTGTTGAAGGTTTGCTCCGTGGCTTTCAGCAGCAGAAGCGCAAAGCCCGTGCCACAGGCAAGCGCGATTGTTCCATCCAGCAGCTTCTGCCCGCGGTGACGATGATCGGTAGGCGACAGCCGCAGTCGCGTCATGACCAGCGTCAGGATGACGACGGACAGGGTTTCGACCATGAACTGCGTGAACGACAGATCCGGCGCGCCAAACAGCAGGAAAAGCACGGCCACAGCAAAACCCTGAATGCCAAGCGCAATGATAGCGCTCAGGCGGCTCGATGCCGTAAGCACGGCGCCAAGACCGATGACGGCGATGACGACGAAGGCGGCTTCGTGGAGCTGAATGCCACCCGGCCAGGCGGGCATGGCCGGGAACTCGTCATAGGCATACATCGGCACCAGCAGCACAAGGGCGATGATGGCAAAGGTGGCGGTGACGTAGAATTCCAGCTTGCCCGGCTGCAAGAGCCGCGTGATGGAGAAGGACAGCCTGACGAGGCCGCGCATGACGGCATCGAATGCTTTATCCGGGCCCGGTCCGGCGGCCAGCAGCGCACGCGTCACATGGTGGCGGGCGGTGGCAAGCTTGGTATAGACCATCACCCCAAGCGCGACCGTGAACAGCGACAGTGCCAATGGCACGCCGATATGCGGAATGAGAGAAATATCCATCGGACGATTTTCGCCTGCGATGGCCGAGGCCGTGGGAACCGAGATGACCGCGTGAAAGGCACCGGAAAACAGCGCAGCGACCAAGCCGCCAAGCGCCAGGGCCGCAGGACCGAGCCACATGAGAACGGGCGCTTCATGGGCATGTTTTGGCGTTTTCGAGGGCTTGCCGACAAAGGGTTTCAGGGCAACCGCAAAGGCGACCGCCAGCATCAGCGCATTTCCAACCACGGCAACAACGGTAAAGAGAATGGAGCGCGGATCGGGATGCGCAAGCGCATAATAGATTTCTTCCTTCGCCAGAAAGCCCAGGAAGGGTGGCAGGCCCGCCATGGAAAGGGCGGCGGCCAATGCGGCGATGAAGGTGATGGGCATGGCCTTGCGCAGACCGCCAAGCTTCGTGACATCCCGCGTGCCCGCCTCATGGTCTATGATCCCTGCGACCATGAACAGCGCGCCCTTGAACAGCGAATGGGCCACCAGATAAAGCACTGCCGCTTCAATAGCATGTTCTGAGCCGAAGCCGACCAGCATGACCAGCAGGCCGAGCGATGACACGGTGGTATAGGCCAGCATCAGCTTGAGATCCGTCTGCCGGATGGCAAGGAATGCGCCCGTCAGCATGGTCAGCCCGCCGAAGAAGGGCAGAAGGATTTCCCAGGCAGCCGTTTCGCCCATGACCGGGTTCAGCCGCATGAGCAGATAGACACCTGCCTTGACCATGGTGGCCGAGTGAAGATAGGCCGAAACCGGCGTCGGTGCCTCCATGGCATTGGGCAACCAGAAATGAAACGGAAACTGCGCCGACTTGGTAAATGCACCGCCAAGGACAAGTAGCAGCGTGGCGAAGTAGAAAGGGCTCTGGCGCAATATATCATCGCCGTGGACCAGCATGGAAAGCTGCGTCGTGCCGCTGATGTTCCAGATGAAGATGAGGCCTGCCAGAAGCGCCAGCCCGCCGCCCCCTGTTACCACCAGCGCCTGCAAAGCGGCCCGACGGGATGCCTCGCGGCGGTGATCGAAGCCGATGAGCAGGAAAGACGTGATGGAGGTCAGTTCCCAATAGACGAAGAGCATCAGGAGGCTGTCGGACACGACGACACCGAGCATTGCGCCCATGAAGAGCAGGAGAAACGCCATGAAGCGTCCCTGCTGCGGATGTCCGTTCATATAAGCGCCGGCATAAAGCACGATGAACGTGCCGATGCCGGTAATGAGCAGGGAAAAGGTCAGCGACAGGCCATCGAGGAACCATGAAAAGCTCAAATTGAAGCTGGGAACCCAGACATAGCCGCCGGTGACGACTTCGCCTGCGGCAATCTCCGGCACGAAGCCGAGAAAATGGACGAAAGCCAGTGCGGGCGCCAGCGCCAGAAGCCATGCGCCATTCCGTCCCAGTTTTGCGACTGCCAGCGGGGCGCACAATGCTGTTATAAACGGCAAAAACAGCACAACGAATGTCAGCGACGTGACATTGGCAATCATCTTTTCTCCCAGCCCTGCCGTCGGTTACGGCTTTATCTCGTTGCCTTTCAATTAGGCCAAGGCGACATATACCTCAACCATTTTCGAATATGCGGGCAGTAACAAGGTCTTTATCCCCAACAACAGGCTCTTCGAAGACCTTTCCTCTTTTAACCGGGCAGCGACGATCCTATCTTAGGGACAAACGAAAGGATCTCCCGATGAGCGATCTCAAATCTCCCAAAATCACCAAGTCCGATGCGCAGTGGCGCGAAGAGCTGACGCCAGAGCAGTTTCACATTTTGCGGGAACATGGCACGGAACGTCCCTTTACCGGGCCCTATTGGAATAGCACGGAGAAAGGGCTTTATCGTTGCGCCGCCTGCGATGAGCCGCTGTTTATTTCCGACACGAAATTCGACGCCGGTTGCGGTTGGCCAAGCTATTTCGAGCCGGTCAAGGCCGACGCCGTGACAGAGCATCGCGATACCGCCTTTGGAATGGTGCGCACGGAAATCCGCTGCGCCAATTGCGGCGGCCATCTGGGGCATGTCTTCCCGGACGGTCCACCGCCCACGGGCCTGCGCTACTGCATCAACGGCCATTCCATGGTGTTTGAGCCGCAGGACTGAGTTCAAGCCAAACGAAAGCCGCCCTGCCTGAAAAGCGAGGCGGCTTTTTTGCTGTCCGCTTTTTGAAGCCGAAGGAGCCGAGGATTACACGGCGGCACCACTTCCCGCAAAAGCGAAGCCTTCGTCCTCCCAGCCGGTCATTCCTCCGAGCATGATCTTGACCGGTCGCCCAAGGCGCGCAAGCGCAAGTGCTGCGCGATCTGCGCCGTTGCAATGGGGGCCTGCGCAATAGACCACGAACAGGGTTTCCATTGGCCACGGCGACAGCCGCTCTGGCGTCATATCGCCATGGCGCAGATGGATGGCACCGGGAATGTGCCTGCGGGCAAAGACCTCTGCCGAGCCGACAACATGGAGAAGGACGAAATCTTGATTGCCCTGCTCCATGGCAAAGGACACGTCCCAGCAATCCGTTTCCATGGAGAGCAGGCGGGAAAAGTGGTCGATGACAGCCTGCGGCGGTGCGGCCTGTATATCCGATACGGTGCTCATGAATGTCTCCCCGAGTGTTGGAACTGACGCACACTACCGCGCTCACAAAACTGCTGGCAGATGGCATGAATGCCATATATCGTAAAGATCATGCCAAACGATCACACCACCCACTCAACCAACCGCCTTGTCGTTGCCCTTGCCTATGATGGGCTGTGCACCTTCGAATTCGGTGTGGCCGTCGAGGTCTTCGGACTGGCCAGACCGGAAATGGGCAAGGACTGGTATCGCTTTGCCGTGGCGGGCATCGATGAGGGCGAAATGCGCGCCACCGGCGGTGTTCGGTTCGTGGCCGATGGCGGGCTTGAGCTGATCGAGCAGGCCGGAACCATTATCGTGCCGGGCTGGCGCGGCATGGATGAACCTGTCTCGGCGGCACTCTGTGCGGCCCTTCGTCGTGCCCATGACCAAGGCGCAAGGCTCTTATCCATCTGTTCCGGTGTTTTCGTTCTGGCCGCAGCCGGGCTTTTGAATGGCAGGCAGGCCACGACCCACTGGCGCTATACCGATGCCCTGAAGGCGCGGTTTCCAGCCATCGAGGTTCTGCCAGACGTTCTCTATGTCGATGGAGGGAGCCTGCTGACATCAGCGGGAAGCGCTGCGGGCATCGATCTGTGCCTGCACCTCATTCGTCGCGATTTTGGCACGAAGGCCGCAAACATGGTTGCCCGGCGGCTGGTCGTGCCACCGCACCGGGATGGCGGTCAGGCCCAGTTCATCGACAAGGCCGTTCCCGAAAACCACGAAAAAGCAAGGCTCGGGCCCCTGCTGGATGCCATGCGAGCGGAGTTGACACGGCCCTACACGGTTGAAACCCTGTCGAAGATGGCCGGCATGAGCAGCCGCACATTCCTGCGGCGCTTTGAGGCAGCAACGGGCACGACACCCGCCAAATGGCTGCTGCTGCAACGACTGTCAAAGGCAAAAGACCTGCTGGAAACATCACGGCTCGGCATGGACGCGATTGCGCAAAACACCGGCCTTGGCACAGCAGCCAACCTGCGCCACCATTTCCGCAAGCATTTTTCGACAACGCCCGCCGCCTATCGCGAGGGATTTGCCATGTTGCCTATCAGCCCAGCGGAAGCTTGAGCTCCATGCAGGTCAGGTCGAGCCACCGGCCGAACTTCGTTCCGACCTCGGAAAAGCGACCGGCAATGCGAAAGCCCATGGCCTCATGCAGACGGATGGAGGCCATGTTTTCGGATTCGATGGCGCCGATGAGGACGTGCACGTCATTGCTTCTGGCGTGATCGATCAGGGCCTGCATCAGTTGCTTGCCGAGACCGAGGCCACGTGCATCCTTGTGGACATAGATGGAATGTTCGCGCGTGTGCCGATAACCATCAAACGCGCGCCAGTCGCCGTAGGATGCGTAGCCCGTGACCTGACCGTCCATAACGGCGACGATGACCGGAAAACCCCGGTCCTTGCGGGCCTTGAACCACTCCTTGCGATTATCGAGATCAACGACGATCTCGTTCCAGATCGCCGTGGTGTTCAGAACCGCGTCGTTATAGATGTCCATAATGCCGGGAAGGTCTTCGACCGTGGCGTCGCGTAGTTGAATGGTCATGCTGATATCCGCTGCAAATCAAATCGCGGCCACCATAGAGCAAGTCGCGAAGCTGTGCAGCGGTTTTACGCGGTGACGTCTACGCGGTGAAGTCTACGCGGTGACCGGGGCCATGCTGAAGCTTGTCATCACAGCCGTGTAATGCACGGCAGCAGCAACCACAACAAAGCCGTGCCAGATCGCATTCTGGAAGCGAAGACGCTCCCACACATGGAAGATGACGCCCATGGAATAGATGATGCCGCCGATGACGATGAGCCACAGGCTGAGCGGCGGCAGATGATAGGACAGGCGATCCGCCACCATGACACCGCTCCAGCCCATGCCGAGATAAAGCAGGATGGTCAGGCGATCAAACCGGCCCGGAAAGAAGCATTTCAACAGGATACCGGAGATTGCTGCAATCCAGATTCCGGCCAGCGTGACCGCGATCAGGGGCTCCTCGATGCCGCGCTGGAGAATGGGCGTGTAGGTCGCGGCGATGAGAATGAAGATGGCCGAATGATCCAGCCTGCGCAAGAACCACTTCACGTTGGAGTGCGGCCAGATGTTGTAGGTGAACGAAATCGACAGGCACAGGACGAGCCCAAGCGCGTAGATCCAGACCGCCGCAATCGCGCTCAGGCTTCCCCACAGCGTGACATAGAAGATCAGCGCGGTCGCACCGATCAGCGCAAAGACAATGCCCACGCCATGCACAATGCCATCCGCCACGATTTCTGGAAGATCATACCGGCGGCCAAAGCGCCAAACTTCGCTCATAATCTGTTCTCGCACATCAATAATGCGATCATGCCGTTAATATCAGACAGGAACAAGACAACAGTTGCGAAAGACGATCACTTTGCATTCACGCCTGTCGCAAAAGTCTATCTCGGCACTGGCATTTGTCAGGTCTAGCGATCGATCAGCACCGGGCACCGGGCGTGGCGCACCACGCGGTCGGCAGTTGCGCCGATGAAATAGTTGCTCAGATCCGGCTTGTGCGATGCGATGATGATGAGATCGGTCTTCAAATCTTCCGCAGCCGCCAGTATCTCGCGCGCGGGCGAGCCGCTGCGGACATCGACATCGCTTATCCGTGAAGACTTTAATTTGAGGGAATTCAATTTCTTGCGGGCGTCCTCAACAGCGTTTTCGAGGATGTTCATCGGCAGGTCTATTGTCAGATAGATCGGCAGGTCTTCCACCACGTTGAGGAGGACGATGTGGCCCGTCGCATCCAGCAACTCCTCTGCTTTCTTCAGGATTGCCTCTGCCCTCTCCGGCGAACTCAGATCGATTGGAACGAGGATTTTGTTGTACATCGCCATTCTCCCTTCAAACTCGAAAACACCCTTTGCGCTTCCGAGATTATCCTCTTTCTGACACTCCTCGTCAGCAAGAGAGTTGATCAGCGTCAAGTGTCACCCCTTTTTTATTGTCAACAAATAGCGCACGCTGCATCGCCAAACAGCTATCTTTGCTGAACGATCGCGAGCGCGCATAGTGCGGGCCAATATCGCCTGACTGGCCAATCCTTTTTTGGAGTGCAGCAATGAGTGAAGATAAACTGTTCGCGCTGACGCGCCCCGCCTATGTCGGCCAGGCACGACTGGTGGTGCGCGACCTGCCCCGCGTTTCGGAATTCTACCAGAACATCATTGGACTTTCCGTCATCGAGACATCGCCGAGCGGTCAAGTACTGGGCGTTGGCGGCCAGCCGCTTTTGACGCTGACAACATCCGGCAATGCCATGACCGCGCCAAGACAGGCCGCGGGCCTGTTTCACACCGCATTCCTGATGCCGAGCCGCGCCGATCTGGCGCTGTGGCTTGCCCATGCCGTGCATCACAATGTCGAGCTGCAAGGTGCCTCGGACCATCTGGTCAGCGAGGCCATCTATCTTGCCGATCCCGAAGGCAACGGCATCGAGGTGTACCGCGACCGCTCACCGGACGAGTGGAGCTACCAGCCAGACGGAACCGTCAGCATGTCTACGCTTCGGCTGAACCTGCAGGAGCTTTACGATAGCGCGCCCAAGGCAACCTTTGCCAAGGCCGCAGAGGGAACCGCCATCGGGCACATCCACCTGCAGGTTGGCAATCTGCCGCAAGCCGATGCTTTCTATCAGGACGTTCTGGGCCTGAAGGTCATGGCGCGATATCCGGGCGCAAGCTTTTTCGGTTCCGGCGCCTATCACCACCACGTCGCCGCCAACATCTGGAACAGCAAGGGGGCACAAGCCCGTAGCGAGAATATGACAGGGCTTGCCGGTTACACGTTGAAATTCAACGAAAAATCTGCACTGGATAGCGCAGTCTCCGCCCTCGACAGGCTGGAAATCGCAACCGAGCGTCAAAGTGACGGCATTGCGGTAAAAGACCCGTGGGGCATTGGCCTAAAGCTTTCCGCATAGGCCCACAAAGGCAGTCAGGCGAGCGCTGAAAAACGGTGCTCGCCTAAATCTTTTTCAGGCGGGAACACCCGGTCACATCGCGCGTTATACGCCCTGATGGGGGACTGCCAGATGAACGACCAGACGATCAGCAATCGAAAGCAGGCGGCCGCAGCCGCCGTTGACCATAAGGACCCGGTGTTGCGCGGGGCGTTAGCCTCTGCGCATGATGACGAGCGTAGTCAGCAACCGCTTGGGCGAGAGGCTCTCGATGTTGCCGTTGCGTGGTCGATTGTCGGCCTGTTCGCCATCGTGCTGATGGGCGTCATCCACTCGCTGTCGATCATCCTTATCCCCATCGTCATGGCCATTGTTGTGGGGATGATCCTGGGTGTCGCTGCCACCAAGCTAAATTCTTACGGAATTCCGGGTTTTGCGGTGGCGCTGATCCTGTCATCGGCGGTCGCGCTGGTGTTCTTCGTCGTCATCAATTCGCTGATCGACCCGCTTTCCACACTGGCATCCGAAGGACCGGGCATCGTCGAGAAGGCAATAGAAAGGTTCGTGCCCTATCTGCAGAGCCTGCGCTGGCTGAATTTTTCCGCCGCAACCTTCAGCATGAGTTCGATCTCGCTGGAATCGCTGATCTCAAGAAGCGGCGATATTCTGACCGTGGTGGGAGCCAATCTGACGCCCGCCATTGTCCAGGGGCTGGTGTTCTTTGCAGCGTTGCTGCTGTTTCTCTATAGCCGTCTGCGGCTGCGCAAAGCCGTCATCATGGCGTTTCCGCAGCGTCACCAGCGTCTTCGCACGATACGCACCATAGGGTCGATCGAGCATGTGCTGAGCTCCTATTTCGCCACCGCATCGCTGATGTATGCGGGTCTCGGCGTGACCATGGTCATCATCGCTTATGCCGGTGGGCTCGCCATGCCGTTCCTGTGGGGCCTGTTTGCCTTTCTTTCCAGCTTCGTGCCGTTTCTCGGCATCACCGCCATGACGCTTGCCCTGACGATTGGCGGCATCCTGACCCATGACAGCCTGCTTCTGGGGCTGTTGCCTGCCATCATATTCTTCACCATCCATCTGCTGATGGAGAACCTCGCCTTTCCGGCTGTTGTCGGAAAGAATATGGAAATCAACCCGTTCCTGGTTTTCGTCGCGATCATCTTCTGGACATGGATGTGGGGTGCCGCTGGCGCCATGCTGGCGTTGCCGCTGTCTCTTATCGGCATGACCATCGCGCGCGAGCTTTTCCCGTCACGCAAGGTCGTACCGAACCTGCCTTCCTAATGGGCCGTCAGGCGGCTTGCCGGATCAGTTCGAAGGGGCGTTGAAGGCGGGATCATCCAGCCTTGTGAAGATCACGCCGCGCGCCTTGAGCGCCAGCAGTCCGCGCACGACACCCTCTCCGGCCTCATGGGTTGGCTGGTTGATGTGGGCAATCACCACATCACCGTCTTTCGCCGATGCAATATGCTTTGCCGTCATGCCCGCTCGCAGCAGCGAACCTCCATCGCCATTGACCGAGTAGCCAGCGATGCGTTCACCCAGACCATTGATGGTGGCGATGGAGGACGCCGTATATTTCGCGGTTGCGCCTCGAAACCATTGGGGCTGGTGACCGGTGGCGGCGGCAACGGCCAGACGACCGCCCTCCACTTCCTGCTCAACGGCCGCCGTCGAGCCTGCCGCAGCGATACCATAGATGGAAACCGGCTTGTCGACCGCCGGAATGTGGTTTTCGCCGTGGTTCTCCAGCTCGAACAGATCGGGATGCGACAGCATCACCGCAAGGGCCTGCGGATTATGCGCCAGCCACCGCGCCGTCACGAAGATCGTCGCGGGGATCTTCTCGTTGACCAGCGTATCGAGAATCCTGAAATCGGTCTTGCCCATGCAGGCATCGAGCGTGATGGCGACGCGCGGTGCGGCAGCCTTTCCCGGCTGCATCTTCAAGCTTGGCTCGACAAGGCCGGATGCAGCAAGAGCCGGAGATGCGAGGGCGGCCAGCACCGGAACGAGAGTGAGTATCTTCAGCATGTCAGACGCCTTCGAGGAACCATTGAAACAGGGCGCTGATGCCTCGCGCAAAACCGCCGCATGACGTCCACATAATGCGTTGCACTCTGCCCGTAAACCGCCGAAATTATGGCGTGGCTGGTGGCAGGCCGTCCAGTTCGGCAAGCTTTGCCAGCGCCTCTTCCACCCGTGCACAATCGCTGACGCTGAGCGGCATGACCGGCAGTGGCGGCTGAAGATGGGTCAATGACAACAGATTGGCCGCCGCATAGACCACACGAAAGCTGCCCAGTTCCTTGAAAAGGGCAAAGAGCGGCTGGAAATACTGCTCGATCCGCTGGACCTCGGCCTTGTCCTTGGCCCGTGCGGCACGCAACAGGCGAAGGCTTGGAACCGGAAGCAGACCGCCGATGACGCTGTACCAGCAATCGGCACCTTCCATGATTGCCTGGGACGCGGCCCAATCGCCGCTGTAGCCGATGGAAAAGCCCTCGCCCAGCCTTGGCCGCAGACGCTCCAGCTCCTGGCTGAAGGCCATATCAGGTACAGTCGGCATTTTCGCTGCGCGGATATGCGGAATATAGGCAAGCCGCACCAGCAGCTCATCGCTAAAGGAAAAATGGGTGGTGGATGGATTGTTGTAGACGCAAAGGGGCAGATTCGTCGCGCCGGCAACGGCTGCGAAATGGTGATAGACCTCTTCTTGCGTCAGCGGCGTATAGGAAACCGGTGCCAGAAGCAGGGCATCCGCACCACCGGCCTCCGCATCCTTTGCCAGCGCCACCGCATCACTCGTGCGCAACGCACCCACGCCGACAAGCAATGGCCTGTTGCGCCCCTGCAGGGTTTCAGCCGCCGCCTTGATGGTGCGCAGCCGCTCCTCGCGTGAGAGATAGGCGTAGCTGCCGGTGCTGCCGAGCAGGCCGATACTATCAACCTGTGCCGCATCCAGTCTTTCAACCAGCCGCGAAACGGCCTCGATATCGACACGCCCCTCGGCATCTGCCGGTGTCAACGGAAATGCCGAAAGCCCGCCAAAACTCAGATCCATACGCCCCGCCCCTGCTCAATCCCTCTGAAACAAGGATTAACAGTAAATGAGCAGTCGGCAATAACAATATGAAATCAGTTAGATATCGTGGTTTATCGGCAACATTGACCCGTGTTGGCCGCGGCGGTCAATTCTCAATCATAGAGATAATGCTTGGCCCATTGCGATTCCGGCACCTTGTCGCCGACCTTGTAGTCGAAGTCGCGGATACCGAGCGTCGAGGGCGTGATCTGACACTTGTAGCGCAGCCGGTACCATTCGCCACCGCTTCTGAAGACCGCACCGGTTGCCTTGATACTATCGGATGCAACGTCCGGATCGCCGAAGGCATAGGCGATGACCTTGTCCGGCTTCATTCCCTTCTGCTCCTTGGCAATGCGCTCCATGGCCTCGATATCGCAGCGCTGCTCAAGGCGCTCTTCGGGAGCAAGAGCATTGAGCTGGCGCAGAATATTGGCATCGACCGCATGGGCCGGGATGGCCATTGTCAAACCGGAGAAGGCTGCGAGAAGGGCAACGGGGAGAAGCTTGTCCATGAGATCCTGTCGGGCTTTTCGTTTCTTCTTGTTTTGATGCGCTGGGAGCAAAGCTACCGCCTGCCACCATCTGCACTTATGTGTGTGATTTGCGATCTAGTGGGAGAATGTGATCGAAAGCAGACCAAATTGTGCCCTGCCCTTGTCGATCCACCTTAGTTTTCCACCTTGATCGACCTTGAACGCCACTCTACATCTTGGTTCACGCAGACCCATGTCTTCATGAAAGCGAGTTTCACTTTGTCCATTTTCAAAAACCTGCCCGCAGCGCCCATTGCCGAAAAGAAGCCGCAGAGCGATACGCATCACGGCATTACCCGCAACGATGACTATGCGTGGTTCAGGGCCGATAACTGGCAGGCCATGTTCAAGGACCCCACCCTGCTGGACCCCGCCATCCGCACCCATCTGGAGGCGGAAAACGCCTATATGGAAGCGGCCATGGCCGACACCAAACCGCTGCAGGAAAAGCTGTTCGAGGAGATGAAGGGCCGCATCAAGCAGGACGATTCCTCCGTTCCGGTCAATGATGGCCCCTTTGCCTATGGCACCCTCTTCGTGACGGGTGGCGAACAGCCGCATTACTTCCGCACGCCGCGCGGTGGTGGCGAAAAGCACGTTCTTCTTGACGGCGACAAGGAAGCCGAAGGCAAGGATTATTTCCGCCTCTCCGGTCTCGACCAGTCCAGCGATCACAATCGCGGCATATGGGGCTATGACGACAAGGGCTCGGAATATTACACGCTTCGCGTCCGCGAGATGGCCACCGGCAAGGATCTCGACGATATCGTCGAGAACACAGGCGGCGGCGGAGCCTGGGCTCCTGATGGCAAGAGCTTTTTCTATACGCTTCAGGATGAGAACCACCGCCCTTCCAAGGTCTTCCATCACATTATCGGCGAGCCGCAATCCTCCGACCGGCTGGTCTATGAGGAGAAAGACCCCGGCTTCTTCATGGGTGTGGGCGCATCCGTGCTTGACGACTTCATCTTCATCGACATCCACGACCACGAAACCAGCGAATATCGCCTTCTCTCGACCAAAGACCTGACGGCAGAACCGCAGATCGTGGCAGAGCGTGAGGAAGGCATCGAATATTCGCTGTGTGAGGGCGGCGATGTCTTCTACATTCTGACCAATGATGGCGACGCCAAGGATTTCCGCATCTGCCAGACGCCGGTGACGGCGCCGGGCAAGGAAAACTGGACGGAAGTCGTACCGCATGAGCCGGGTCGCCTCATTCTCTCCATCGATGCCTATGCCCGCCATCTCATCTGGCTGGAGCGCCGTGACGGGCTGCCACGCATCGTCATCCGCGACCGCGTGAGCGGCGAAGAGCATTCGGTTGCCTTCGATGAGGAAGCCTATTCTCTGGGCCTGCATGGGGCGGCGGAATATGACACCAATGTCATCCGCTTCAGCTATTCCTCCATGACCACGCCAAGCCAGCTGTTCGACTACGACATGGTGACGCGCGAACGCGTGCTGCTGAAGACGCAGGAGGTGCCATCCGGTCACAATCCGGAAGATTATGTGACCCGCCGCGTCATGGCGACCTCGCATGATGGCGCGCTGGTGCCAGTCTCCCTGCTCTACCGCAAGGATACGCCGCTGGATGGCTCTGCCCCATGCCTTCTCTATGGCTACGGCGCCTATGGCATTTCCATCCCGGCATCGTTTAGCACCAACAATCTGTCGCTGGCCGATCGCGGCTTCGTCTATGCCGTCGCTCACATCCGGGGCGGCAAGGACAAGGGCTTCGAGTGGTATGAAAACGGCAAGATGGAGCACAAGCAGAACACCTTCAAGGACTTCATCGCCGCAGCCGACCATCTGGTAAAGGAGGGCTTCACCTCCTATTCCGGCATCATCGCCGAGGGCGGTTCTGCGGGCGGCATGTTGATGGGCGCGGTTGCCAATATGGCACCCGAGAAATTCGCAGGCATCATCGCCGCCGTTCCCTTCGTGGATGTTCTCACCACCATGCTGGACGACACCCTGCCGCTGACACCGCCGGAATGGCCTGAATGGGGCAATCCGCTGGAATCGGAAGAGGAATATCAGTGGATCGCCTCTTACAGCCCCTATGATAATGTGGCGCCTAAGCCCTACCCACCGCTTCTGGCCATTTCCGGCCTCACCGACCCGCGCGTGACCTATTGGGAGCCGACCAAATGGGTGGCGAAGCTGCGCGAACACACCACGGGTGACGCCCCCATCCTGCTGAAAACCAACATGTCGGCAGGCCATGGCGGCAAGTCCGGTCGCTTCCAGCGGCTTGAGGAGATTGCGTTTGAATATGCGTTTGCATTGAAGGTGGCGGGCAAGGCGGCGGTTTAAGCCTGTTTGAAAACCCACCCGCGTCACCCCGCACTTGATGCGGGGTCCGGCCGACGCGCGTCTGCGCGTCGAGAAGAGTTCTTCCAGCCCATCGACTTGGGCTGACTGGATTCCGGCTCAGGGCCGGAATGACGGATCTCTATCCTGTTCATGCTCGGGCTTGACCCGAGCATCTGCCAAGTCGCATCCGCAGACGAGTGATTAGATCCTCGGGACAAGCCCGAGGATGACGGAATCGGAGGAGTCTGGGAGAAAAATACTCACTGAAATGCCTTTTTTGAGATTTTTTTCCACAAAAAATCGGCACCATAGCTACTTACGATGTATATTAATCGTTAATTGAATTTTCATTTTTAATCCAGTCTAGCCGTAAGTTTCTTCAGTAAATCTCCGTATTTTACAAGTATTATAAAACCTTCGAAATGGTTCCGCGAAACCCTGCATGCCAGCAATGCGGCATTTTGCGTTGCAATATCATCTTCTCGCCGTATTATAGAAACCGTTGACATATTTATGCGCTTTTTCGCCGCGGTGACTGCGGCATTCTTCGTCGCGTCTATGCGGCTTTTCTTTGACGAATTCTTTTTCGTCTTACCGCGCATGTCATTTTGCTCTGGAGCTTTCGCAGGCAACCGCTGGCGATGTCGATGCTCCATGGCTTTAGCTCTGCGTTCTGGCAGCGGTATCGTCTTGATGTCGCGCCAACGCTTCGGCAGGCCGGGCTTTGCAGTGCCCCGGTATGCCTCACATAAACACTGCATTAGACTTGGGGGTCTTACACATGAAGAAACTCCTCGCCTCGACCATTCTTGTCACGGGCTTCACACTTGCCGCCGCTGCCGGCGCAAGCACCGCCAACGCCGCTGAAGACTGCGGCAATATCTCGATCGCTGAAATGAACTGGGCGTCTGCGGGCGTCGCGGCCTATGTCGACAAGTTCATCATGGAAAACGGTTACGACTGCACCGTCGAGGTGGTGACAGGCGACACGACGCCGACTTTCACCTCCATGAACGAAAAAGGCCAGCCGGACATGGCGCCTGAAATGTGGGTCAATACGCTTGGTGCTCCCTATGAAGAAGCCATCAAGTCCGGCAAGCTCATTCAGGAAGGCAAGATTCTGAGCGATGGCGGCATCGAGGGATGGTGGATTCCGAAATATCTGGCTGACGCACATCCTGATATCAAGACCGTGGAAGATGCTTTGAAGCATCCCGAACTCTTCCCGGCACCGGAAGATGCCAGCAAGGGTGCGGTCTTCGGTTGCCCGCCCGGCTGGGGCTGCCAGCCAACGACTGCCAATCTCTTCAAGGCGCGCAAGGCCAGCGAAAAGGGCTTTACGCTTGTCGATACAGGCTCTGCTGCGGGTCTCGATGGCTCCATTTCCAACGCCTACGAAAAGAAGCAGGGCTGGCTCGGCTATTACTGGGCTCCAACGGCCATCATGGGCAAATACGACATGGTCAAGCTTGACGATGGCGTTGAACTCGACCGCGAGGCCTATGACAACTGCATCGCCAAGGCCGATTGCGCCGATCCAAAGCCGAATGCCTATCCCGTCGCAGATGTGTTCACTGTCGTGACCAAGGAATTTGCAGAAAAGGCAGGTCCTTCTGCCGAATATGTAAAGAAGCGCCAGTGGGACAATGGCACGCTTGGCAAGATCCTGGCGTGGATGGACGAAAACCAGGGCACCAACGAAGACGGTGCCGCCTATTTCCTCGAAAACCACGAGGATATCTGGACGAAATGGGTTTCGCCGGAAGTGGCCGAGAAGATCAAGGCTTCGATCTGATCAAGATGAGGCGAGGCCGCGAGATAATCGCGGCCTTCCCATCTGTGGATGCCCATACCCACAAGCCCTTCCATCAACACCTTAGGGAAAAAAACAATAATGGCCCTCTGTAATGTTCTGCCGGATATGCTGTGCAAGTTTCCGGCCATTGGCAACAGCACCATGCGGGTTGCGCGCAAGTCCATCGATGACGGATTCCGCGATATCGTTCGCAGTTACGGCGATGTCATCGATGTCGTTACGCACCCGCTGCAGCTTTTTTTGAATTCATCCGAACGCTTTTTTACGCAGACGCCCTGGATCATCATCTTCCTCGGCCTGCTGGCGCTGGTCCATCTGGCCGGACGCAGCTTGCGCATCACGCTTGGCACCGCCGTGTCGCTGTGCCTCATCGGCGCCGTCGGCCTGTGGCGGGATGCGATGACGACGCTCTCCATTGTCGCGATTGCAACGCTGATCGCGGTCGCCATCGGTCTGCCGCTTGGCATTCTCATGGCGCGGTCCGAAC
The DNA here is from genome assembly GCA_900468285.1 of Hyphomicrobiales bacterium. GTDB lineage: Bacteria > Pseudomonadota > Alphaproteobacteria > Rhizobiales > Rhizobiaceae > Agrobacterium. Next base: position 470,641 of record UBTF01000012.1, read on the forward strand.
GGTTGCAGCGCTTCATCAATCCGGGTCTGGATGTGATGCAAACCATGCCGAGCTTCGTCTACCTGATCCCGGTCGTCGTCATCTTTGGTATCGGCAAGGTACCGGGGCTGATCGCAGTGGTGATCTACGCCATACCGCCGATGATCCGCCTGACCAACCTTGGCATTCGCATGGTGGACCGGGAAACGCTGGAAGCAGCGGACGCCTTCGGTTCCTCCAACACCCAGAAGCTGTTTAACGTCCAGCTACCGCTCGCCTTGCCCACCATCATGACCGGCATCAACCAGACCATCATGATGTCGCTTGCCATGGTTGTCGTGGCCTCCATGGTCGGCGTTGGCGGGCTTGGCAAGAACGTGCTTCAGGCCATCAACAACCAGTTCTTCACAATCGGCTTTCTGAACGGCTTTGCGCTGGTGGCCATCGCCATCATGTTCGACCGCGCAAGCCAGGCATTCGGCAAGCGTTTGCAGAAATACCGCGAGGTGCAGCATGGCTAAGGACATCGAAATCCGGTCGCTTTACAAGATCTTTGGCAAACATCCCGAGAAGCATCTTGAAGCCGTTAAAAACGGTTTGAGCAAGACCGAGCTGAACGACAGGCACAACCACGTGCTGGGCCTCAACAACATCAACATCACCATGCCCGGCGGCAAGATTACCGTGGTCATGGGTCTTTCAGGCTCCGGCAAGTCGACGCTGATCCGCCACATCAACCGGCTGATCGAGCCGACCGCAGGCGAAGTTCTGTATGGCGGACAGGATGTCTGCTCCATGGGCACTTCGAGCCTGCGGGAATTTCGCCGCCACAAGACAGCAATGGTGTTCCAGAAATTCGGCCTGCTGCCGCACCGCACCGTTCTGGAAAACAGCGTTTACGGCCTCGATATCCAGGGCGTTTCGCGCAAGGAAAGCCTTGAAAAGGGTCGCTACTGGCTGAACCGTGTCGGGCTTGATGGTTACGAGGAGAATTATCCCAACCAGCTATCGGGCGGGATGCAGCAGCGTGTGGGCCTGGCTCGTGCGCTGACCAACGATGCCGACATTCTGTTGATGGACGAGGCCTATTCGGCACTCGATCCGCTGATCCGCGTGGACATGCAGACCATGCTGCTCGATCTTCAGCAGGAGCTGAAGAAAACGGTTGTCTTCATCACCCACGATCTGGACGAGGCGCTGCGCCTTGGTGACCATATCGCAATCCTCAAGGACGGCGAGATGGTGCAGCAGGGCGACGGCCAGAGCATCATCCAGTATCCAGCCAATGAATATGTCAGCGACTTCGTGCGCGACGTCAACCGTGGCCGTGTGCTTCAGGCAACGACGGTCATGGAACCCCTGACCAGCAAGCCGGAAGGCATGTCGGTTGCCGAAACCGATACGCTGGAGACCATCGCCCGCGACATGACGGACGCCAACGAAACCACCGCCCATGTGGTGAATGAGGATGGCGAGCCGGTGGGCAGCATCGGTATCGAGACACTGGTGGCCGCCATGGTCACACCCGCCACGCAGGATGCGGAGCGGCCGGAGTCGGAAGCCGAGACGGAACTGACCCTGACGGACGAAACCGAAAAGAAGATCGCCTGATTCTACCGATCGCCCTTCGCGACTCACGTTGCGGAGGGCGATTTACGTTAGGGAATCGGCCCACAGGGCATTTTTGGCATTTGGCAAGCCCCTAAAATGCAAAAACGAAGCACTGGTTTTGGTTCTGTCAAGCGTAGAACGCGCCCAAAACATCAAGACGCAAGCCTCGCGCAAGCTTCGGCGGTTAATAAATCGTTAATCGATCCTGAAAGAGGTTTCGCAATGAATATCGACAACAACATTGGCGGCTCGCCTCACCACAGCCGCCCCCAGCATATTGAAAAGAGAACGGCAGAAACGGTCGTTCCCGAGCAACAGCAGGCGGGCCTTGGCGGCGGCAGGATTTCCTTTGTCAACGTTCTGGAATCCACCTCGCTCGCAAACGTCCTGTGGACGGTCAAGAACGATGCGGTTTCCGAAACGTCTTCGGCTCAAGCATCTATCGATATCGGCTCCGAGGCGGACAGCGCCTGGTTCCGTCAGGCCTATACCGAACATTGATCCCTGCTCAGGCCGAAAGCATCCCTGCTTTCGCCGCGTCAACAGAACCGTTTATCGTTAATATCCGATTAATTTTCGAAGCGCCGCCAAGTCCGGCTCCCCCCTTCGAAAATACCGCTTGCAGGCCCTGCTCGGAACGTCTTCAAGCCCCGCTCAGTCCGTTGATCTCAATCGTGACATGCGACAATTCCGGGATTGCCTTCAGCTTTTGCCGATAGAATGAAGCCGCCTTCGGCGCGGTGGAGTCGATGGCCACAATGGCAGCATGATGCCCCGGCCCAACCTGCCAGACGTGCAGATCGGTAATCCTCTCTTCGCCCGTTTCAACGCTGCTGCGAATTTTCGTGGAGAGATCCATGGCCTGCGGAACGGCATCCACCAGCACGGCGCCGGTGGAGCGGACAAGCCCGAAGGACCAGCGCGCGATGACAAGGCCGCCGACAATGCCCATGGCCGGATCGAGGAAAGACCATCCATTCCACTTGCCCAGAAGCAGGGCGACGATGGCCAGAACCGACGTCAACGCATCTGCGAGGACGTGCAGATAGGCCGAGCGCAGATTGTTATCCTTGCCGGCATGGTCGCCATGGGCATGAGCACCGCGATGTGCGTGCGCACCGTGGTGGGCGTGATCGCCATGATGCGCGTGACTGCCATGTGAGTGCCCTTGCCCATGACTGTGACTGTGACTGTGACCATGATCATGGCCGTGATGGTGATCGTCTTTCAACAGCCATGCGCTGACGAGATTGACGACGAGACCGATAGCGGCGACGGCTATGGCTTGGTTGAAATCGATGGCGACAGGCGCGAAGAAGCGCAGCAGGCTTTCCCACGCGATCATGACGGCTGCGACGCCAAGTACAATGGCACTTGCGAAACCCGCGAGATCGCCGATCTTGCCTGTGCCGAAGGTGAACCGGGCATTTTTGCTTTGCCGGCGCGCATAGAGATAGGCGAGAGCCGAAATCAGCATCGCTCCCGCGTGGGTCGCCATATGCCAGCCATCCGCCGTCAGCGCCATCGAGCCGAACCAGCTCCCGGCGGCAATTTCTGCCACCATCATCGCCGTCGTCAAGGCAATGACCGTCCAGACCCGGCGCTCGTTTCGTGCGTGATCCTGACCCAGAAAACCATGGCTGTGGGCCCCGTGAGAGCACGGATTACCTGTCGTTACCTTCATGGAGCACCTTTATCGGATGTAGGTCTTGAGAACCTGTGCCAGCTCTTGCGCAGCGCGGGCCCGGTCTTCGTCATTTTCGGCGTGAAGCACATGTTCATGCAGATGATCTTGCATCACCTCCCCTGTCAGCCCGGAAAGAGCGCCGCGCACGGATGCCAGCAATTGCAGCACCTCCCCACAGGGCTTGCCAACCTCAAGCGCCCGCTCCACCGCCTCCATCTGCCCTTTCAGGCGGCGGATACGCGCCAGCAGCTTGTCCTTGTTCTCAATGGTGTGCGTCATGCAGCCTCCGGCAATATAGGATAGGGGGGTATACTATATGCTCTTATTTGGAATGCAACGCCTCCGCGACACAACCTCTGCGCAAGCCAGCTCTGGAATAATGCAACCCGGAAACAATCATGGGAGAGTGAGCATGACCACTTATCCAGTCTCTTCGGCTGACTTTTTTTATGCAGGATACACGGGCCAGAATGCGGAGGAGGACTCAAGCGCAGGGTTTCAGCTGGCTTTGGAAGAGCAGACATCGCAGACAACCGAAAGAAGCGGGCCAGTGTCCCTGCGGGGTGATTCGACATATGTGACACCCAACTCGATCTCAGCCCTTCTGTGGGACATCGATACCAGAACGGCCCTGGAAAAAGAGAACGAGCCGCAGACCCTGGAAGAAAAGCAGAAGGCACTCGACGTCAAATCGCAAGAGCTCGTCACAGAGTTTCTGACATTCTCGGATATGAGCCCCGCAGAGAAACTACGGGCCAGATTGCTGGGTGAGATGGACCTGTCTGAAGAGGAACTGGCGGCGCTACCACCTGAGGAGCGCGCGAGAATAGAGGAAGAAATCAAGGAAGCGATTAAACGCGCGCTCGGCATAGACGAGACGGCCCGGTCCCCGGGCGGCGCGGAAGAGGACACTGCCATGCAGGCCGCATAAGGCTGGGCGTTATTCGACAATTGCTCGATTGCGAAGCTCTCTCCCCGTAGCTATATCTACAGAAGCTATAGATATGAGGAGAGACCATGTATTCCATCGGAGATCTTTCCAGAAGAACCGGCGTCAAGGTAACGACCGTCCGCTATTACGAGCAGATGGGCCTGCTGCGTGCCGCCGACCGATCGGAAGGCAACCAGCGCCGCTACGAGAAGTCGGATCTGGAACGGCTGGCCTTCGTGCGCCACGCCCGCGACCTTGGCCTGACCATAGATGCCATCCGCGAACTCATCGCCCTCAGCCAGCACCGCGAAATGCCCTGCGACGGCGCAGACCGCATCGCCGCAGACCATCTGGCAACCGTGCGCGAAAAGATCGCCAAACTTAAAAAGCTGGAACACGAACTGGAACGCATCGTCTCCCATTGCGATGGCCATTCCATCGAGGACTGCTACGTCATTCGGGCGCTATCCAACCACGATTTGTGCGAGCATGAGCACTGATACGGCACCTGCGGGGGGCCTCGCGGACACTTTCAGAAACACGCGATCGAATCTGGCCTGCAAACAGTCGTGCCTCGCGCCCAGGAAGCAATCGACAATTGAAACGGTCGATTTGCGGCGTGCCGCGCTGGTTTAGGCGTGATGCGGAACCCGTCGGCCCGCATCCTATAATCGCTGTATGTGTATCACCAATTCTTTTGCACAAGTTCGCCTGATGGCGCGCAAGCGTAGAAGCCTGCGGTCGGTCCATATGCGTGGGTTGTTGCTAGAGCGAATGCGGGGCGTGCGCCATCTTCGGGTGAGTGACCCGGTCCGTTGCCTGTCATATCGGTCGATGTCAGGCCGGGGTCTACCGCGTTGACTTTGATCCCTTCCCGATCAAGCTCCTTGGCAAGCTTGACGGTCAACATGTTGAGCGCAGTCTTGGAGGCGCAGTATCCGCCGAAACCGACCGTCCATGTTTCGCTGCGCATATCCAAGGCATCCGTCAACGAACTCAGGCCGCTGCTCATCATCACGATCCGGGCCGCCTTCGATTTGCGCAACAGCGGCAGGAAGGCTTGAGTGACGCGCATCACGCCGAATACGTTGGTGTTGAACATCCGCTGCATCTCGTCAATCGACTCCTCGGCAAGCGACGGAGGTGGACCAAACATCAGCCCGGCGTTGTTGACGAGAACGTCGAGATGCCCAACCTCACGCTCGATAGTTTTGGCGGCGTTGGAAACGCTCGCATCATCCGTGACCTCGAGTTGTACTGCACGGGCATCGATCCCGCTTCCTCGCAGCTCGCGAGCTGCCACCTCACCCCTTGCGATATCCCGGCATCCCAGCCAGACCATGTGCCCGGCGGCCCCAAGCTGCCGCGCGATGGCGAAGCCAATGCCCTTATTTGCTCCCGTAACGAGCGCAGTGGGCGATGTGTTGGTCATGATGACATCCCTGATCATTTCGATGTCAGAGACATACTACGAAATTCGTATTATTCAACCTTCGTATTTTGCGATTTGTTGGGTGAGCCTCAGAAATTCGGTCTGGTCAACGGCATCGAGTGCCTGCAGCATCGCTTTGCAGGATGCTCGATATCCATCGACGTAGCCTGCAACCGCTTGCTTCCCCTTGCTTGTAATCGTCAAAGCCACCGACCTGCGGTTTGCCTCCGGCCGCTGCCGTTCAATCATGTCACGACGGACCAGCCGGTCCGCCGAAGACGACATTGTTGTCAGAGCGACCTGAAGGTGGCGGGCAACATCCCCCAGATTGCACTCGGGATGATCATCGATGAAAAGAAGCGCCTGAATGTCGAGGGGATTGAGCGAGTTTTGCATGACTGCCGCCGCCTCCGCGACCTTGAAGCGACGGGTAAAGCGCTCAAAGGCGGTGGCGAGTTCTTCGATTTGTTCAGGCGTAGGTTCTGTCATTCCCGGTATTAAGCATGTCTGCTGGAAAGACGTAAGCCATGTGCCCTGGAATTGGCATTCCATGAATGTATGTGATGAACATTCTTGGCGCCAAGCGCCCAAGGCAGCAACTGGCCTTCAGCGGACTTTCGGCCCCGAAGCCCATGCCTTCCGCGCGCTAACACGCGGAAGGCGTTTCAGATTGATTAGCACGATATCATGCAAAGTCGGTTGACTTGTGCTTTCGTGCAATACCAGCAACACGGGCCCCGTAGAGGCGAGCAGTTTCAAGATCACCGACAGACATCTCTTCCGGTGCCGCGTCGGCGTCTGATTGCGCCATAGGGCCAATATAAGATCCCATCCGGTTTGCATCATCTCTCAGGGACGCCTTGGTATTTGATGGTTTGATGCCCAGGCTTACCCACAGGCCACCATGCTGCCCCGCGAGAAGAACAAAATATTGCAGCGTGTTCAGCTTGTCGCCGTTGAGGCTGGCGCTGTTTGTAAAACCTCCAAAGACCTTATCCTGCCATTGCGCGGAGAACCAAGGTTTCGAGGATGCATCCGCAAACTTCTTAAACTGCCAGCTCGGCCCTCCCATATAGGTGGGTGCGCCGAAGATGATGGCATCGGCGGCATTGAGTGCCGCCCATCCGTCCTCCGAAAGGTTGCCCTCGGCGTCAATGGCATGGAGAGCCGCTCCGGCTCCTTCGGCGACGGCCTCTGCCATGCGGTGTGTATGTCCGTAGCCTGAATGATAGACGACGACGGTGTTCGAGGATGAATGAGTGGTCATGACTGGCTCCTTGGCCGTGGGTTTTGATGCTTCAATCGTTGTTGAGAATGACGTCTTCTTGTTGAGGCTATGAAATCTGGATGACGACCGCGACCAGTAGCAGCAGCAGGAAGATTGCTGGCGGCAGGATACGACGGAAGTCTCGCGCCCGGATCACAGCGAAGATTGCGGCGACCATGATGCAGCCGCCAAGCGCTGCGCCGATTGCGAATGTCGAGCCTATGACAAGGAGAAAGGCCGTCAAAAGTTCCAGCAGTGCAGTGACCCAGCACCACCACCATGGGAAACCGTAACGGACAAATTCTTCTCGTATAGGCTTGAGAGCTGTCGCATTGATGACGCCGCCCGCAAGGAACGCGAAAGCGGAAGCAAGTGTCGCCAGATTCTCATACGAGAACGATATCAGGGTGAACATGACATATCCTAATGGTGAAATCGTCAATGTGACGATAGCTATGAACATATTTCTAGCAACGCTATATTGTCAATCTTTGCTAAAATTAAATTTTGCTGCTAAGGTATTTGCCGTCAAAGCAGAGGTAAGCCAGTGGGTATCAGTGATCGGAAACAGCGGGAGAAAGCGGAACGGGAGAAGCGGATCATCGCCGCTGCACGCATGCTTGCCGAACGAGATGGCTGGGCTTCGGTTACAGTCCGACGCCTTGCACAGGAGATCGAATACAGTCAGCCTGTCCTGTATACGCATTTCGTAAATCGTGACGCGATCGTCGGGGCGGTCGCGCTAGAAGGGTTTGGAGAGCTGGGACCGATATTGCGGGCGTCGGTTCGCCAAGATGCAAATCCGACCGATGCGATTTTGGACGTTGCCACCGCTTACCTTCAGTTCGCATTTGAAAGACCAGCTCTATACGAAGCCATGTTCGTTCTGCCGAGCGGCCTTCGGTTTGCCAAGTCCGATACGCCCCAGGTTCTGCGGGATACGTTCGGGGCCATGATGGCGGTCGTGGAGCCATTTTGCGCTAACTCCGAGATAGCAACCGAGTCCTTTTGGGCTGCGCTACACGGATTGGCGGAACTCGAGCGCCATGGCCGGATCAGGGCAACGCACCGCGACGAGCGAGTAAGGCATGTCGTTGCGATGTTTGGCTGACCCATTCACCTGATACCAAGGACGACCGTTAACACGAAGCGTGCCGGCTGTGCAGGCGAAAGCGCAGCGGGATTATCGCCTGAATTCCCATATGCCATCGACGTGCCAGGCGCTCCCACCCACCAGAACAGGCGCAGGGCCGACGTCTGCATTTGGCCCGCTGCGGACATTGCAGGACGAGGCCTGATTGTCTGAGATGGGCGAGAAGGGCAACGGCGACTTTTGGAAGCCCGACTCAGAAGTCGGACGGTGACCTGTTCAAAAAGGGGGACGCAATGCGGGCTGGATCCTTCATCTCTCGGGCGCACCGACATTGCCTTTAACAGGTAGGCTGATATCCCACGGCAGTGATCCCGGCTTGCCTGCATCATTGCAATGGATATTTACGCGCCGGATATTGTCAGCATCATTCCGCCAAGTGGCTTTGAGGGGGACCGCACATTCGGTCAAGGCCACTTTTCTATTGACGGGAAGCGCGACCAGATTGCTGCCATTCTCTATGTTCGCTGAATTTATGAATGATTCAGCGACAATGTCGATAGCTGCCAAAGACTGCATTTGGCTGCGAACCTGCCGCTGCCTCTCCGCAAATATTGCGTGACAGGCGCGCAGATTGTTGAGACCGAAACGCGCACTGCAAAATTTGCGCATTTCATCAATGCGTTCTGCCGCTCCCATTTCAAAAATCTCAACATCGCACTCTCCACAGGCGAATGGATTTCTGAACATGACCTGAGGGGAAGGACTTTGTTTGATGAAGGGCATCATCTTCGTTTCATGCTCTCGATGGTCCAGTTCAACGCCAACGAAAAAGACGGCGATCATGAGCAATCCAGCCGCCGCCGCAACCACTTTTAGCATGCAAGTATCGTCTCCTACTTCTCCAACTCTTGTGGACATAATCCAGTATCAAAGGGAAATGCCCTGAACGGTATATCTCAAGGTCGAATTAGTCCCAAATTCGGTCGGCAGGGGCTGCGTGAGAGGTTTGAGGTGTCAGCGATCGGCGCGATACTGCCGAGGCAGCAGTTGGCCCGGCGGACTTCAGCTCGCCCGACGATTCAGGTTGGCCCCATCAAATCATCGATAAAGGGAGCTTTCTTTGCGAGATACTCCGCAATGCCATCGCGATTGGAAGCCTCTAAATGAAGCTTCAATCGCTGATATTCCTGGCGTACCTTCGCATTGTCGATCAACAGGTCTCGGAAGCCTATCATGCGTTCGATCTGCCAATGGCCAGTCAAGCAAACATGTACTTTGTGCGTCCTCACCCCATCAACATCCTTACGATAGAATTGGTGCCCGTGTGACAGGTTTGAGCCGCGAACATATCCCAATGAAACCATCGACTGATCGCGCTCGACCTGATTTGTTTGCTCGCGAACTTCGACCAATAGGTCGATCTCTGGCTTTGCCCACAATCCTACGACGGCCGTGCTGCCGACATGGTGGATTGCAATAAGATCGGACCCGAAGACGTCAGCAATCAGCCGCTTTTCGGCAAGAAACATGGACGGCCACTGGTCGTTGTATGGCGTTATCTGACTGGTAAGTGCCATTTCATTTTCCCTGACACGTCGAACTCATGCGCAAAAATAACTTCTATGTCAAAGCCGGCAAAGTCCGTTGTTGGCGCAAGGCCGACGTCTGCAAGTGGCCCAAAGCGGACAACTGAGTTGTTTAGAGCAAAAGTTGAGCTAAGCTCTTCCAGGTCAATTGGCATTTGGAGGTTAAATGACAAAGCATTTGCCAAGTGCTTTAGGCGGCATTGTCTCCGGGCTTTCAGTGTTTCTTGCTGGCGCTCTCTACGGTGATTTTTGGGTGCAGTGCGTCGCGGCGGGATGCGGAGGTTTCGCGGGAACTTACCTCGCGCAGAAGCTCGGTGGCTAAACAAATCCATCAAGGGCACAATGTCCGCGGTTGGCCTAATGCGGTCATTCGCCGTCGGAAAAATCGGGCGCGAAACTCCTGTTTTTGCACCTGAGTTTCGCGACCGAAATTCCGCTTGGAATTCGATGCGGCCGATCTGTCGACGATGACAAGGGTTTCCGCGACAACGCTTCATGATTTTCAAGGAAGCAACGGTTTGCTCTCCACAGTTCCATATCCTTCCTCTCCAAAAACGAAGGCTGGTAGACCGAGGCCGCCAAGGCGCTGCCAAAGGCCTTCAATCCACTCCATGCAGATATCCACGATGACATCGTTCACGGAAAAGGCAGCTTCGTCCGGGTCGAACATGGGAACATCGGGCCTCATTTGACCGTCGATGCATTTAACTTCAAATAGCAATCGGTGTCGCTCTATCGCCTTGTCAAGCACATAGAGGTCAGGCCCCTCCAGGTGGACGACAATATCGAAGAACCCTTCCTCGCTTTGCCCCGGATGAACTCCCACCATGACCTGTCGCGCTTTCTGCGGAAGGGCGTGCTTTATGGCGTTGAGATGTTCCAAAGCCAGCTGGGAATGAACCTGTAAAATACTTTGAAGCACAGTTTTGTATTCGTCCGCCGTCATTCCAGCTTGTCTCATTTCCAATCCTTCACCATGTCTTGTGTCGCAAAATTCCCAATCAAAGCGACAATTGTTTTCCTGACTTTTGCAACGTCGCAGAATAGGGAGTTTTGCTGTAGCCGCAATGTCCGGTGTTGGCGCAAAGCTGACGCCTTGCAATTACCGCGCAGCCGAAATCCCACTTGACAGCATTCCGATTCCGGCGCATTGAACCATCCATGATCAACACACGCGCACCCATTTCCTGCACGTATTTTTGGGCCTTCCTTTAAGGGCGGCTCGACAGATCATTTTGTCAACAAGCCGCCGTCAGGCGGCTTTGTTGTTTTCAAACGTCCTGACGGCAAAAACGAGAACCCGAAGGACACGAAAATGACCGAAGACAGCCTTCTGACTTTGCCGAGACCGCCGGTTGTCACCATCAGAGGTGCACGCAAGGCGGACCTGCCCCAGCTCAACGAGATGATCATGCTTCTGGCTGCGCATCATGGCGATGCCTCCGCGATTACGCCGGAAAAGCTGGAGCGAGACCTTTTCGGCCAGATACCGTGGATTACCGCGCTGGTGGCTGAGGCGGATGACGAGCTGATCGGATACGCCATTCTGGTGCCGCTATACCGCGCGCAGGAAGGCCGCCGCGGCATGGAACTGCACCATCTTTTCGTGCGCGATGGCCATCGTGGCCATGGCACCGGCCAGCATCTGGTGGCGCGTGCGCGCGATGTTGCCAGGCGTTGCGGCTGCGATTTTCTCTCGGTCGGTGCAGCCACCGGCAACTTCGCCGCGCATAAATTCTACGAAAACATGGATTTCGTCCCGCGCCCCGTAACCGGTATGCGCTTCATGCAGGCGCTGGCTTAAATCAGCCGCGAAGCGGAACCGTTCAGACGGTTTCAGACTTTTTGCAGACCAGCTTTTCTGTTTAATGTCGCAAGCGTGGTTGATTGCAGGAGAAGATAATGCCTCGTATCGCCTTGGCTCTGACTGAGGAATTCGGTGATTGGGAACCCGCCGTGCTGACGGCAATGGCGCGGGGTTATTTCGGCGTCGATATCGTCACCGCCTCCCCGGATGGTGCAGCAGTAACCTCCATGGGCGGGCTCAATGTCACGCCTGACATGGCCTATGATGAACTCGATCCGGAGACCGTTCACGCGCTGGTCATTCCCGGCGGGTTGATCTGGGAAAAGGGCAATGCGCCCGATCTGACCGATCTCGTTCACCGCTTCCGCGCCCAGCACCGCGTGGTGGCAGGCATTTGCGCCGCCGCCAGCGCACTGGCCGGAACCGGTGTGCTGAACACCGTTTCCCATACCGGCAACTCGCTGGATTCGCACTGCAAATATGAGGACTATCAAGGCCGTGAACATTATCTGGACCAGACGCAAGCCGTAAGCGACAAGGGCGTTATCACCGCGCCGGGCAGCTCGCCCGTAACCTTTGCAACGGAAGTTTTGAAAGCACTGGACCTGTGGGGACCGGAAGCCGAGGCAGAGCTTGGCGTTTTTGCGGCGGAGCATCTGCCCCCAAAGCAGTGAGGCCGCCGGCTGCGGGCCCACCCTCCTAAAACTTGGCATTTCTCCGGACGACTGCATCTCCTATGGTTGCAGCCGGCATCAGCCACTCGGTCTCGCGGCAAAAGGCTCATCCGCCTCCCTATGGCTGGGGAGGCCCTGACGCATGTCCAAGGCTTATCGCCTAAAGGTCAGGGTGGTCGTTCTATTGCGGCTTACGAACTCCCCGGCCACCAGAGGCCGTTTCCACGAGTGGTCGCTTTCGTGTTGAGACCTTGGCGCAGCTGTAAAACAAGGGCTGCACCCTACTAAAAATAGCCATTTCCTCTCGTCCCCACTTATCCTATGGTTGCATCGAGACCGGACGTAACGGGCTGGTCTTGGGGCTCGTAACCCCTAACAAGGCGGTCGGTGTCGACCGCAATGACACCCCTCAGCCATATTGATGTGGCTGAGGCGGTCCATTGTGACTATAAGCTCTCCTGCTACCTCTATGGCTGGGGAGGCTCTGACGTATGTCCAAGGCAAACGCCTAAAGGTCAGGGTGGTCGTCCTTGTACGGCTTACGAACTCCCCGGCCACCAGAGGCCCGTTTCCTCCGGTGGTCGCTTCCGTTTCGACAGGAACCTCGGCCTGCGGCGCCTGTCCGCGCATGGCCGTTGCAATGGGGAAATGCGATGGAGAATTACAGTATCTGGGCCGATCTTCTGCACACATTCCGGATGATGTCGGATGGGGTAAAGATTTCGCTGATCTACATGCCCTGTGTCTTCGCCCTTGGCTTCGCCGGGCTTTACATGCACCACCTGCGCCGGGCCAACAAAGCAGAGCTACCGGATTCGAGGCCCTACATGATCCTGCCACCCGACAAGCTCTTGCGGCGTGAGCCCGAGGATGCGCGAGCCAGAGCCCTACGCAAACTGGACGCCTACATCGCCGCCGCAGACCGCCCTCGCAAGGAATAAGCACGGACGGCGTTTTGTTGACAGAGTAGAGCAGATTGGATTGGAGCGGATTGGATTGGAGCGCAGCGGACTGAATTGAATTAGATCGGACCCGGAGCTCAGTCCCACCCACCACCACTCACGGTCGTCACCCCGGACTTGATCCGGGGCCCAGCGATCCGACGTCTGTCGGATCAAGAGACTCTCTTCAACCAAAAGACGACATCCGTTTGATAAAGCGCCTCCTCTCAGCCCAAAGACTTGGGCTGGCTGGATTCCGGCTCAAGG
>UBTF01000007.1 GCA_900468285.1 Hyphomicrobiales bacterium
AGAGGATGCGTAGCCTCCCGCCCACCAGCGCCGATCCCGCCTCGCCGCAACGCCTTGCGGTGTATCCGAGGGCGGAACGGGAGAATTGTGCTTCAGGTGCGCAGGGTGTGAATGAAATGCAGAAAGAATTTTGAGGGTTTTTGCGGAGTAATAGATAAGGCGTTGATTTATCGCGATTATTTCTTGGGCTACCTCCTGCCTCCTCCTCGCTGCTGCGATGCCTATTGTACGTAGACCTCAATCGAAAGCCGCAGCGCCCGCTCCACCCTCCGTCACCCCGGACTTGATCCGGGGTCCAGCAGGCGCGCGTCTGCGCGCCGGGAGACGTTTTCTTCCGCCGGCCCGCGTGGTTGGAGTCATCTCGCCTTGCAGACGCAAGGCGGCTGGATCCCGGATCAAGTCCGGGATGACGGAGGAAAGGGGTGCCTTGGACCGCCAACCAGAGGGAGTGGCCGGGTCGTTGATGGAGGGCAAGTGTCCCGGAGCGACGGACGATAGGAGACCGGATGGCAGGTTGGGAAGAGTGATGGGCCTTGGAGACCTGGAAGGCGGATGCCTTTGGTATGATGAGAGTATGCCGTGGCGGTTGATTGAGGCAGAGGGTATCCGGATGCTGAGAGAAAACGGGGACGCGGAAAGATTGCCGATGGCGCCCTACAAGGCATAGAGGGGTCATTGCGCACGAGCGGTCATTGCTGCAAATAGCCAAATGCCTAGTACGGCGACCTCAACCGAACACCGCCGCGCCCGCCCCACCCTCCGTCACCCCGGACTTGATCCGGGGTCCAGCAGGCGCGCGTCTGCGCGCCGGGAAACGTTTTCTTCCGGCGGCCCCTTGGTTGGAGACCTCTCGCCTTGCAGACGCAAGGCGGATGGATCCCGGAAAATAGGTGAGGCCGGCAAAGGAGCCGATGCGTCCGAGAAGATCATCCAGCGCCTCATATTCCTTCAGCGCCGCTCCAAGGCCCTTTTCGCCGGTGACTCCAGCCGCCGCCTGAAGCTTGCCCTTCCATTTTGCTTCAAGTCCGGGATGACGGAGAGAGGGGGTGCCGTAAGACTAACGTGGGCATGAGAGAACCGTGGAAGCCTTTGGCGAGACGGCTGTCAGGCTGCTGCGGTCAGTCTTTCTCCGGCGATGCGGTAGGAGATGGCTTCGGCCAGGTGGATTCGGCTGACGATCGGTTTGTCATCGAGGTCGGCAAGGGTGCGGGCGACTTTGAGGATGCGGTGATAGCCGCGGGCGGAAAATTTGAGTTTTTCGGCGGCGTCGCGCAGCAATTGCAGCCCGGGGGCATCCGGTTCGGCGAATTTTTCGATGAGGGCGGTGGAGCAGCGGGCATTGGTGCCGATGCCCTGGAACCCTGCCCTGCTGTAGCGGTCCTCCTGCTTGCTTCGCGCCTGCGACACGCGTCTTGCAACATCGGCGCTGGTTTCGGCGCTCATGGGACGGATGAGATCGGCTGCTGACACGGCGGGGACTTCGATGCGGATATCGATGCGGTCCATCAAGGGGCCGGAGATGCGCTGCTGATAATCCGTGACGCAGCGGGGGCCACGGGCGCAGGTGAAGCCCGGCTCTCCCGCCATGCCGCATTTGCACGGGTTCATGGCCGCAACGAGCTGGATCTGTGCGGGATAGCTGACGCGGTGATTGGCGCGGGCGATGATGCATTCCCCCGTTTCCAGCGGCTGGCGCAAGGCATCCAGCACCTGCGGTGAGAATTCCGGAAACTCGTCCAGAAACAGCACGCCGTGATGGGCAAGCGATGCCTCCCCCGGTTTTGCCCGCAGGCCACCACCGACGAGAGCCGCCATGGTGGCGGAATGATGCGGCGTGCGAAACGGGCGACGGTCCGACAGCTTGCCGCCGGCCAGTTGCCCCGCAATGGAATGGACCATGGAGACTTCCAGCAACTCCCCCGCAGAAAGCGGCGGCAGGATGGAGGGGAGACGCGAGGCCAGCATGGACTTGCCCGAGCCGGGCGGCCCGACCATCAAGAGATTATGACCTCCGGCAGCTGCCACCTCAAGCGCCCGCTTGGCGCTTTCCTGCCCCTTGATATCGGCGAGATCCGGCAGATTGGCGGGGTTGGCAGGAATGGAGGGCATGGGCCGGGACAGGCGCTGCGTGCCGCGAAAATGATTGGCAAGCGCGATGAGGCTGCGTGGTGCCAGAATGTCGATATCGCTGCCGGCCCAGGCGGCTTCCGAGCCGCTCTCGGCCGGGCAGATAAGCCCCTTGCCCTGGGCATTCGCACCAATGGCCGCAGGAAGCGCGCCGGATACCGCACCGATGGTGCCGTCCAGATTAAGCTCACCCAAGGCGACATAGGCATCCAGAGCATCCGCCGGAATGGCACCCAGCGCCGCCATCATGCCAAGCGCAATGGGCAGGTCGAAATGCGAACCTTCCTTGGGCAGATCCGCCGGGGCCAGGTTGACGGTGATCTTCTTTGCCGGAAGTGCTAGCCCTGACGCGTGCAAAGCGGCCTGAACCCGCTCCCGGCTTTCGGCAACCGCCTTGTCCGGCAGACCGACAATCTGCATCCCGACCTTGCCGGGCGCGACCATGACCTGAACCTCGACAGGCACACCCTCTATGCCCTGAAACGCCACCGTATTGACGCGCGCGACCATGCAAGCCCCCATATGCGGACTTTAGAAAACTATAATAAAAAGTGTATTCGTCCGTTCATGCAACCTTGCACATTCTGCAAGCCGATACAAGAACAAGAAGTGAACATTTTTCGCCTTGGGGTGCGAGCCGGGTGTCTGCGCGCAACCCCGACCCGGCTGCCGCTCAAACGCCTGTGGAGCCAAAGCCGCCTGCGCCGCGCAGGGTTTCGGAGGTTTGCGTGACCTCTACAAGGGTAACCTGCGTGACAGGGGCGATGACCACCTGGGCGATGCGCATTGCGCGTTCGACCACGAAATCCTCCTGCCCGAGATTGGCGAGGATGACTTTGACCTCTCCCCGATAATCGCTATCGACCGTGCCGGGCGTGTTGAGGCAGGTGATGCCGTTCTTGATGGCAAGGCCGGAGCGTGGACGGATCTGCGCTTCGTAACCCTGAGGCACTTCAAAGACGAGGCCTGTGGGCACCAGCGCGCGGGCACCGGGTTTCAACACCAGCGGTGCGCCCTCCTCCACCGCTGCGCGCAGATCCATGCCGGCTGCCCCTGCGGTTTCATAGGACGGGAGCTCAAGGCCTTCGCCGTGGGGCAGACGGAGGAGATTGAGAACGGGGCGATTTTCATTTTTTACGGTCATGCGGCATTAGTTTGCCGTGTGAATGCCAAGGTCAATTGCAAAAGCGGCCCCGAAACGTTAGATAGCCCGCAATTCCACAGGATTTGTCTAATGCCCGAAACACTCGCAGAGGCGGTTTCCCGCCGCCGCACCTTCGCCATTATCGCGCACCCGGACGCCGGTAAGACGACACTGACCGAAAAGCTGCTGCTGTTCGGCGGTGCCATTCAGCTGGCTGGCGAGGTGAAGGCCAAGAAGGATCGCATCCAGACGCGGTCCGACTGGATGAAGATCGAACGCGAGCGCGGCATTTCGGTCGTGACCTCTGTCATGACCTTTGAATATGACGACAAGGTCTTCAACATTCTCGATACGCCTGGTCACGAAGACTTTGCCGACGATACCTATCGCACGCTGACGGCGGTCGATGCGGCCATCATGGTCATCGATGCCGCCAAGGGTATCGAGCCACGGACGCTGAAGCTGTTCGAAGTCTGCCGTATGCGCGATATTCCCATCATCACTTTCGTCAACAAGATGGACCGCGAAAGCCGTGATATCTTTGAAATCCTTGACGAGATCGAGGAAAAGCTGGCGCTGGACACCGCGCCCGTGACCTGGCCGATCGGTCGTTCCAAAAGCTTCTGCGGCTCCTACCATCTGGCGAGCAACCGGGTGCGCGGCTCCGACAACGAGGTCGGGGCGACGCAGGTCAACGGACCGCAGGCGGTGGCGGACCGGCTGCCGGAGAATGAGCGCGAGGCCTTTATTGGCGAGACGGAACTGGCGCTGGAAGCCTGCCGCCCGTTTGACCGCACCGCTTTTCTTGAGGGGCATCTGACGCCGGTCTTCTTCGGCTCGGCGCTGCGGAACTTCGGCGTGCGTGACCTGATCAATGCATTGGGTGAAATCGCCCCGCCGCCGCGCGACCAGGTGGCCGATACCCGCACGGTACATGCCGATGAAGACAAGATGACGGCCTTCGTCTTCAAGATTCAGGCCAATATGGACCCGAACCACCGCGACCGCATTGCCTTTGCGCGCATCTGCTCCGGCAAGCTGGAGCGTGGCATGAAGGCGCGGCTGGCACGCACGGGCAAGCAGATGGGCCTGACGGCACCGCAATTCTTCTTCGCCTCGCAGCGCCACATTGCCGATACCGCCTTTGCGGGCGACGTCGTGGGCATTCCCAACCACGGCACATTGCGCATTGGCGACACGCTGACCGAGGGCGAAAACCTTGTCTTCCAGGGCGTGCCGAACTTTTCGCCGGAAATTCTGCGCCGCGTGCGGCTGGAAGATGCGATGAAGGCGAAGAAGCTGAAGGAAGCCCTGCACCAGATGGCCGAAGAAGGCGTCGTGCAGCTTTTTTCGCCCGAAGATGGCTCCCCCGCCATCGTCGGCGTTGTCGGCGCGCTGCAGCTGGACGTGCTGAAGGAACGGCTGATGGGCGAATATGGCCTGCCGGTATCGTTCGAAATGTCGCGCTTTTCGATCTGCCGCTGGATTTCTTCGGACCAGCCCGCCGATATGGAAAAGTTCCTGACCGTCAAGCGCGGCGATATTGCCCGCGATCTGGATGGCGATCCGGTGTTTCTGGCGCAGGATGCCTTTTCGCTGCGCTACGAGGCCGAGCGCTACCCATCGATCAAGATGGCTGCAATCAAGGAATATCACGTCGCCAAGGCGGCGTGATATTTGACGTCATGACCCGGCGCCCAGTGCGATCAGGCCTTTAATCGGAGAAGAGTCTTTTCGTCTGGCAGACGCAGGACGGCTGGACCCCGGATCAAGTCCGGGGTGACGGAGGTCGGAGCAATCAGCCCTGCGCGTCGCGCTTGCGCTCGATGGCATCCCACAGCAGGCTTGCGACATCGGCACCGCCGAACTTCTTGACTTCGCGAATGCCTGTGGGTGATGTGACGTTGATTTCCGTCATGTAATTGCCGATGACATCAATGCCGACGAAGAGGAAGCCGCGCTCGCGCAAGGCAGGGCCGATGCGCTCACAGATTTCCTTTTCGCGGGCCGTCAGTTCAGTCGGCTCCGGGCGGCCACCGGCATGCATGTTGGAGCGGGCATCATTTTCCGCAGGCACACGGTTGATGGCACCCACCGGCTCGCCATCCACCAGCAGGATGCGCTTGTCACCCTTGCGGACGTCGGACAGATATTGCTGGGCGATGTAGGGTTCGCGGAACATCTGGCCGAACATTTCCAGAAGCGACGAGAAGTTGCGGTCATCGCGGGTGGAGTGGAACACGCCAGCGCCGCCATTGCCGTACAGCGGCTTGAGGATGATATCGCCCATTTCTTCGCGGAAGCGGGCAATCTCGGCCACATCCTTGGTAATCAACGTGGCGGGCATCAGGTCGGCAAATTCGGTGACGAAGATTTTTTCGGGCGAATTGCGAACCCATGCCGGATCATTGACCACCAATGTCTTGGGGTGAATGCGCTCCAGCAGATGGGTGGAGGTGATGTAGGCCATGTCGAATGGCGGGTCCTGACGCAGATGGATGACATCCATGGTCGACAGGTCGACGCGCTCAGGCGCCGAAAGGGAGAAGTGGTCGCCCTTGATGTCGCGCAGCTCCATCTGTTCGACGGTTGCATAGATCTTGCCATCGCGCATGGAGAGCCGATCCGGCGTGTAGTGGAAAAGGCGGTATCCGCGCGCCTGCGCCTCAAGGCTGATCGCGAATGTGCTGTCACCAGCGATGTTGATGCCGGAGACATGATCCATCTGGATCGCGACGTTCTTGATTTTGGCCATGCGCAATTTCCTTTTGAAAGCCCGGAATGTGTAGGGCAGGCAAACTTCAAAGGCAACTGCTTCGAGATGGCCTATCTATGAGTTTTATTGAGGCATCCTGCACTCACAGCGACGGTGTCGCGGCAGGCAGCAGCCTGTTCTTGACGCGGTAGGCAATGGCGATGGGTGTCGGGAACGGACGGCGCAGAAAGGCGACCTTGCGAACGTAAGTTTCCACCCGCCATGTGGCCCAGGTGCCCGCCTTGAAATAGGCGACATCGCCCGCGCGCAGCTCATGCACCGATCCATCCTCGGCGGTCACATGCACCTCGCCTTCGAGAATATGGACCGTTTCATCCCAGCCGAAATACCAGCGGAACGTTCCAGCCGTGCAATCCCAGAGGGCCGTGTAGGAGGCGCGGTCATCGCTGCGGGAGTGATCCGCCATACGGGCCTGCGGCTCACCGGCAATGATCCAGTCCGGATTGATCGGGGCGGGACGCATCTCCAGCGCGCAGGAGCTGGCAGAAACCACCGGCTGCGGCCGCATTCTTGTGCCTGGCACGGGTCTTCCCGGCACCGCACGCGCCGCAAATGCCGCCACCGCTGCAATCATTCCATGCAAAACCATCTCTTGTCCCCAACCTTTGCAACGACGGGGTCATAGCACAAATGGAGTGTTCATGCCCTTCCAAAAAAACCTTCAATTTTAATGGAAGGGCGAAGCGAACCGCTCAATGGGCTGCCGCGAGGCTTTGCACGGGCTGGGGCTGCACCTTGGGCGCATTGCCTTCGATGCGCTTGCCGCTTTCCATATCGAAGAAATGCAGTCTGTCCGGCGTGATGGTCAGCACGAGATCCTCCGGCAGTTCGGTTTCTGCCGAGGTAGCGAAGGTGAGCTGCTGATCGCCCAGCATACCGTGGACGAGACGCTGCGAACCGAGCTCTTCGATATAATCCACCCGCAGGCACAGCCCCTCCTCACCGGCACCGGCGAGGCGCATGTCCTCTGCGCGAATGCCGACCGTTACCGGACCCGACGCTGGCGCATAGCCGTTGAGCGAAAGCACAACCGGGCCCATGGCGAGACGATCTCCATGCAATTCGCCGGACAGCAGGTTCATGGCCGGAGAGCCGATAAAGCTTGCGACAAAGGTTGAGGCCGGGCGGTGATAGACCTCCAGCGGTGCGCCGATCTGTTCGATACGACCGGCATTGAGCACCACCAGACGGTCAGCCAGCGTCATGGCCTCCAGCTGGTCATGGGTGACATAGATGGAGGTGGTGCCGAGGCGGCGTTGCAGGCGCTTGATCTCACCGCGCATGGAAACGCGCAGCTTGGCATCGAGGTTGGAGAGCGGCTCATCGAAGAGAAAGGCTGCGGGCTTGCGCACGATGGCACGGCCCATGGCTACGCGCTGACGCTGACCGCCAGACAGGGCACGCGGCTTGCGATCCAGATAGGGCTGAAGCTCCAGCATCCGCGCCGCCTCCGCCACCCGCGCATCAATCTCTGCCTTCGGCGTCTTGCGGTTCTTCAGGCCATATTCGAGGTTCTGGCGAACCGACATATGGGGATAGAGCGCATAGTTCTGGAAGACCATGGCGATGTCGCGATCGGCGGGTTCCATGCGGTTGACGATCTTTCCAGCGATTGACACTTCGCCGTCAGAGATCGTTTCAAGGCCAGCGACCATCCGCAACAGCGTAGACTTGCCGCAACCGGACGGCCCGACGAGAACGATGAACTCGCCATCGGTGATATCGATCGATACGGCATTCACCGCGCGGGCACCACCTGAGTAAATCTTCGATACATTGGCTATCGTGATGGGAGCCATGTTACTTCTCCGTCTCTGTAAGGCCGCGGATGAACAGCCGCTGCATGAAAATCACAATCAAGATTGGTGGCAGCATTGCCAGAACGGCGCCTGCCATAACGATATTCCATTCGATGACGCCATCTTGCACGGTGACCATGCGCTTCATGCCCATCATCAAGGTGTAGTAACCCGGGTCTGTCGTTACGAGCATGGGCCAGAGATACTGAACCCAGCCATATATGAAGAGGATGACGCAGAGCGCACCGATATTCGTGCGTGACAGGGGCAGCAGGATATCGCGGAAAAATTTCATAGGACCGGCGCCATCGACACGCGCTGCTTCCAGCATCTCATCGGGAACAGTCATGAAGAACTGCCGAAAGAGGAAAGTCGCTGTGGCCGACGCAATCAGCGGGATTGTCAATCCTGCCCAGGAGTTCAACATGCCAAGGTCTGCCACGATCTTGTAAGTCGGCATGATGCGCACTTCAACCGGCAGCATCAGCGTAACGAAGATGATCCAGAAGGCCAATTGCCGAAATGGAAACCGGAAATAGACGATGGCGAAGGCCGACAGGATGGAGATGGCAATCTTGCCCACGGTGATGACCAGGGCCATGATCAGTGAGTTGATTGCCATGCTCGAATAGTTGGGCAGACCATTGGCAGCCGAGGCCCCCGTCAATATGTGGCGGTAATTCTCGATGAAATGCGAGCCTGGCAGAAGCGGCATGGAGGAGCCGACCAGGGTGGCGGTGTCATGCGTCGATGCGATAATCGCAACATAGACCGGGAAAGCAACCACCAGAAAGCCGCAGAGCAGGAAGGCATGCGTGAGAAAAGTGAGGAAGGGGCGATTTTCGACCATTGTCGTTCCTTAATACTGGACGCGGCGTTCGACATAACGGAACTGAATGAAGGTCAGGACCATCACAATCAGCATCAGCAAGACTGACTGCGCAGAAGATGATCCGATATTCAGGCCGAGATATCCGTCGACAAACACCTTGTAGACAAGCGTGGTCGTGGACTGCGCCGGTCCGCCACCGGTTGTCGCGTCGATGATGGGGAAGGTGTCGAACATCGTGTAATTCACATTGATGATGAACAGGAAAAACGTCGTGGGCGAAATCAGCGGCAGTGAAATGGTGAAGAAGCGTTTCACCGGACCGGAGCGGTCAATGGCCGCCGCCTCCATCAATGATTGGGGAACGGATTGCAGACCGGCCAGGAAAAACAGGAAGTTGTAGGAAATCTGCTTCCAGGCAGCGGCGATGACGATGAGGATCATGGCGTGGGTGCCATTGAGATCGTGATCCCATTCAACGCCGATAAACTGCAAATAATAGGGCAAAATACCGGTCGAGGTGTTGAACATGAACCACCACAGCACACCCGCAATGACCGGCGCCACAGCATAGGGCCAGACGAGAAGTGTCGTATAGACCCGGCCGGTGCGAACGAGGCGATCGACGGCGGCGGCAAATGCCAGCCCGAGGACCATAGAAAGCACGGTTACGGAGACGGCAAAGACCGCAGTTCTCGCGAGTGCATCGAGATAGTTGGGGTCGGCAAGAAGATTCTGGTAATGGGTGAGCCCGACGAAAACCGTGGCATAGCCGAAAGGATCTTCACGCTCGAAGGATGATTTGACTGCCTGTGCTGCGGGCCAGATGAAAAAGACAAGAGTAATGATCAGCTGTGGTGCCAGCAGCAGGTAAGGCAGCAGGCGACTGTCGAAAGTGGTTCGTTTGGTTTCCATGAAGCCTCGCACGGCGTGCTGAACAGACAAGAAGAGGACCGGCGCTAGCCGGCCCTCTTCCAGAGCATCAAAGGTGGTTAGTTTGCCGCTTCGAATTCACGCAGAAGCGTGTTGCCGCGCGTTACAGCGCTGTCGAGTGCCTGCTGAGCGTCTTTCTTGCCAGCGAGAAGCGACTGGAATTCTTCATCCACGATGGTCCGGACCTGGGTGAAGTTTCCAAAGCGCACGCCCTTTGAATTGGCGCTTGGCGTGCCACGTGTGATCTGCTCAATCGCAATGTCGGAACCCGGATTCTTTGTATAATAGCCCTGGGTCTTGCCAAGTTCATAGGCAGCATTGGTAATTGGCAGGTAACCGGTGGCCTGGTGCCATTCGGCCTGCACTTCAGGCTTGGAGAGGTAGCTGAAGAACTTGGCGACGCCCTTATAGGTGGCCTTGTCCTTACCGTTCAGCACCCAGAGAGTTGCGCCGCCGATGATGGAGTTTTTTGGCTCCTTGATCACGTCATCGTAATATGGAAGCGGGGCAAAACCGGGTGTGAAGGTTTTGGCGTTTGCGATGACGCCCGCACGGCCAGCGGACGAATTCATCGTCATGGCGCATTCCTGCGCGTAGAACATGGTGGCAGCCTGGTCACCGCCTACAGGGCCGCCGTACTTGAAGAGGCCTTCATCCTGCCACTTCTTGAGGTTGGACCAATGTTTGACCTGAACCGGGCCGTTGAACTTGAACTCAGCATTAAAGCCACCGAAGCCGTTTTCCTGCGTACCGAAAGGCTGATCATGCAGGGCCGACAGGTTTTCCGTCTGTACCCAGGTGATCCAGGCCGATGTGAAGCCGCACTTTGCAGCGCCCGATGTGACGATCTTCTTGGAAAACTCCTCGACTTGTTTCCATGTCTTTGGAGCTACTTCAGGGTCAAGGCCGGCCTTCTTAAAGACGTCCTTGTTGTAATACATGATAGGCGTGGAAGAGTTGAAAGGCAGCGACAGGATGTTGCCGCTGGTATCGGAATAATATCCGACAACCGGCGCCAGGAACGACTTGGTGTCGAACGTTTCACCTTCGTCTGCCATCAGCTTGTAGACAGGATATACCGCGCCCTTGGCGGCCATCATAGTGCCGGTGCCAACTTCAAACACCTGAACGATGGCTGGCTGCTGCTTTGCACGGAAAGCGGCGATCGCAGCGGTCAGGGTTTCCGGGTAGCTGCCCTTGTAGACGGGCACGACCTTATATTCGCTCTGCGTCTCGTTGAAATTCTTTGCGATGGCTTCGAGCTTTTGGCCCAGCTCGCCGCCCATGGCGTGCCACCAGGTTACTTCGGTCGCGGCAAGCGAAGACGACGCAGACAGAGCGACAGCCAAAGCCGCCATGGAAACATTCTTGAACATGATAATATCCTCTACCGCCCTTGTTGGGTGAGGATGCGAATAGGCTCGTTCCGTGACGGGGTTTTTACAGTTTCATTGCAGATTTATAACAGGCTGAATCGATTAGACCGGGCGATATCGGCTTTGCAACCTTAAAAGGCATCGATGAAATGTCTGGGCAGGCGGCGCGGGATGACGGCGATGATGTCGAAGCGCAGGGAGAGTCTGGCGGCGTCCCGGCGGCGGGAGAGCCAGAGGTCTGCGGCGGCGCGGATGCGGTTTTGCGAGGTGTGGCTGACGGCATTGACCGCGCCGGTTTCCGTTGCGCGCGCCTTGACCTCGACGAAAGCCACGACGTCCCTTTTGCGGGCGATGAGGTCTATTTCTCCCAAGGGCGTGCGGTGGCGCAGCGCCAGGATGCGGTAACCCTTGAGCATGAGATAGGCGGCGGCCCAATATTCCGCCGCATGGCCTCGCCTTTCGGCGAGGCGCTTCCTGTCACGCCGTCCCTCAGCCGCCATCGCTGCCCTTCATATCCAGAATGCGCTGGTAAAGCTCCTTGCGCGGCAGGCCGGTGAGTTTCGACGCCTCTGCCGCCGCCTTGGCTGCGGGCATGGTGGAAACGAGATCTTTCAGCAGCTTTTCCACGTCTTCCATATCGGGGATTTCATCATAGGAAGGCGGCTCGATGAGCAGCACGATCTCGCCCTTGACGATGCGGTCTTCATTATAAAACTCGGTGAGTTCGCCCAGCGTGCCACGGCGGAATTCCTCGAAGGTCTTGGTCAGTTCGCGGCAGACGACGGCGCGGCGGTTAGGCCCTAAGACTTCCGAGGCGACCTTGACGGTGGCGCTGATGCGGTGCGGTGATTCAAAGAAGATCATCGTCGCCGGTATCTTGGCGAGTTCGGAGAAGCGGTCGCGCTTGCCCTTGTCCTTGACCGGCAGAAAGCCCGCAAACATGAAGGCATCGCTCGGCATTCCCGAGCCGACAAGCGCGGCGAGCGGTGCGGACGGGCCGGGAATGGGGACGACGCGGTGTCCGGCCTCCAGCGCCATCTGGCCAAGCCTGTAGCCGGGATCGGAGACGAGCGGCGTGCCGGCATCCGAGACCAGCGCCACGGATTTGCCAGCATCAAGCGCGGCGATGAGCTTCGGGCCTGCCTCTTCGGCATTGTGTTCGTGATAGGAATAGGGCCGGTTGCGGATGCCGTAGCGATCCAGCAGAATGCGGGTGACGCGGGTATCCTCGCAGGCGAGAACATCCGATGAGGCCAGTGTTTCCAGCGCACGCACGGTGATATCGCCGAGATTGCCGATGGGTGTCGCGACAAGATAGAGAGCCGCTTCGATGGGGCGTGCAGGCACGGTGAAGCCGCCGACCTTGAAGCTGCGCCCGGTGCCCTCTGCCTCATCCGTGGTGTGGTCGCCCAAAGCGTCTTCTGTCACTGCGTCATTCCCGTTCTGTCTCGATTGCCTGCCTTTATGGGCAAGACGGACCGCGTGAACAAGGCCGATCTTGGTTAAGGCACCGCTCAAGCCAATGTATAGCGGGGAAAATGCGGAAATGACGCGTCGTGGCCCCTTGCATTTTCTAGGATAACTCTGCCATTTTGCCCGTCCACATTATCCGGCCCAAGCCGGAGACACTATCTTGGCGATCCCTCCCTTCAGGATCGCATCGGTTGAAAGCGGGCATGTCCATGCGTATTACTCTCGAGCGGTCGAACCTTCTGAAATCGCTGAACCACGTTCACCGTGTGGTGGAACGGCGCAACACGATCCCTATTCTGTCCAACGTATTGCTGCGCGCTTCCGACGCGAAGCTGGACATGAAGGCGACCGACCTTGATCTGGAAATTACCGAAGCGACACCAGCCATGGTCGAGCAGGCCGGTTCCACCACGGTGCCAGCGCATCTGCTCTATGAAATCGTGCGCAAGTTGCCCGATGGCTCCGAAGTTCTGCTGGCGACAAACCCCGATGGTTCGACCATGACGGTGGCGTCGGGTCGCTCGAAATTCTCGCTGCAGTGCCTTCCCGAGACGGATTTCCCGGACCTGACCGCCGGAACCTTCAGCCACAGCTTCAAGCTGAAGGCATCGGACCTGAAGATGCTGATCGACCGCACACAGTTTGCGATCTCAACCGAAGAGACACGCTACTACCTCAACGGCATCTTCTTCCACACGATCGAAAGCGGCAGCGACCTGAAGCTGCGCGCCGTGGCCACCGACGGCCACCGTCTGGCGCGTGCCGACGTGAATGCGCCATCGGGTTCCGAGGGAATGCCGGGCATCATCATTCCGCGCAAGACGGTTGGCGAGTTGCAGAAGCTGGTCGACAATCCCGAGCTGGAAGTCACCGTCGAAGTCTCGGACGCGAAAATCCGCATGACGATCGGCGATATCGTGCTGACCTCCAAGCTGATCGACGGCACCTTCCCGGATTATCAGCGCGTCATTCCGACCGGCAACGACAAGGAAATGCGCGTCGATTGCCAGACCTTTGCCAAGGCCGTGGACCGCGTTTCGACCATCTCATCCGAGCGCGGCCGCGCCGTAAAGCTTGCCATTGCCGACGGGCAGCTGACGCTCACCGTCAACAACCCGGACTCGGGCAGCGCGACGGAAGAAGTCGCTGTCGGCTATGAGCATGACGGCATGGAAATTGGCTTCAACGCCAAGTATCTGCTTGATATCACCGCCCAGCTTTCCGGCGAAGACGCCATCTTCCTTCTGGCTGATGCCGGATCTCCGACGCTGGTGCGCGACACCGCAGGCGATGACGCTCTCTACGTGCTGATGCCAATGCGCGTATAGCGGCTAAAAGATATGACTGAATGACGAAATGCCGGTGACGCCCTCACCGGCATTTTCGTTTGCGGAATTTTTATAGTTTGTTAAGATTTTCCAGTTGCGACATTTTTCATTGGCTTTACGACAGAACGAGACAACATATCGCCATAGTTTCAACAAATGTTGTGTTGACGTGAACAGAGGGGACGCGGATGGGATTGAGCCTTAAAGAACGCTTCGGCAGAAAATTCGAAGAGGAAATCCGTTTCTTCAAGGGCATGGTGAACCAGCCCAAGAAAGTGGGTGCCATCGTTCCGACATCGGGTGTCACGTCCCGCCGCATGGCAAGCGTCATCAACCCGCATTCCGGCCTGCCCGTTCTGGAGCTTGGACCGGGCACCGGCTGTATCACCAAGGCCATTCTCGGCCGCGGCGTAAAGCCCGAGGCCATCACGGCCATCGAATATTCGACCGATTTCTATCAGCAGCTTCTGCGCAGCTATCCCGGTGTCAATTTCATCAATGGCGACGCCTTCGATCTGGACAAGACGCTGGGCGCCCAGAAGGACCAGATGTTCGACTGCGTGATTTCTGCCGTGCCGATGCTGAATTTCCCCATGGCCGCGCGCATTCAGCTGCTCGACGATCTCTTGAAACGCATCCCCAAGGGTCGTCCGGTGGTGCAGATTTCCTATGGTCCGGTCTCGCCCATCGTGGCGCAGCCGCACCTCTATCACATCCGCCATTTCGACTTCGTGGTGCGCAACATTCCACCAGCGCAGCTGTGGACCTATACCCGCGCCTGAGTTAGGCTTGCGGGCATGTTTGCGCTCTATATCACCCATCCACAGGTCAGAATTGAAGCGAATGTGCCCGTTCCCGAATGGCAATTGTCCGACATAGGACTGGAGCGGGCGCGCAGGGCAAGCCTGACGCCCTGGGCGAAATCGCTGCGTCGCATCGTTTCCAGCAGCGAGGCAAAGGCGCGCGATACCGCAAAGATCATTGCGCGCGGCGCCGGTATCCAGCCGGAAACCGCTGACGGGATGCATGAGAACGACCGCAGCGCCACGGGCTTTCTGCCACCGGAACAGTTCGAGCGGGCCGCCGACTGGTTCTTTGCCCACCCCATGGCAAGCTACAAGGGTTGGGAGACGGCGGTGGACGCGCAGGCGCGTGTCGTTGCTGCCGTAGAGGCTGTCCTCAGCCGCCACGATCCAGCAGCCCCGATTGCCTTTGTCGGCCATGGCGCAGTGGGCACCTTGCTGAAATGCCACCTGTCGCGCGAGATCATTACGCGGCGGGAAGACCAGCCTGCGGGCGGCGGCAATCTCTTCTGTTTTTCCCTTGCGGACAGGCGGCTCACATGCGACTGGACAGCGATGGAAACATGGCAGGGAATGACGCAATGACCGCACGCGAGCGCCTGATTGTCGGGCTGGACCTACCGACGGTAAAACAGGCCGAAAGCATCGTCACCGCATTGGGAGATGAGGTCATCTTCTACAAGATCGGCCATCAGCTGGCCTTTGCGGGCGGGCTGGAATTCGCGCGCGAGCTGGCCGCAAGCGGCAAGAAGATCTTCCTCGACATGAAGCTTCTGGATATCGACAACACCGTTGCCTCGGGCGTCGAAAACATCGTCAAAATGGGCATGACCATGCTCACCCTCCATGCCTATCCGAAAGCAATGCGCGCCGCCGTCAAGGCAGCCGAGGGCTCAGGCCTGACGCTTCTGGGCGTGACCGTGCTGACATCCATGGACGATGCCGATCTGGCTGAAGCAGGATATGCGGGCGATGCCCGTTCGCTGGTGCTGAAGCGTGCCGAACAGGCGCGACAGGCCGGCATGGGCGGCATTGTCTGTTCCGCCGAGGAATCGGCTGCCGTGCGTGAGATCGTCGGACCGGACATGGCGGTGGTCACACCCGGCATTCGCCCCGCAGGTGCCGATGCCGGTGACCAGAAGCGGGTTATGACACCCTTTGACGCCATCAAGGCGGGTTCCAGCCATCTCGTGGTCGGTCGCCCCATCGTCAAGGCAACCGATCCAGCCGCAGCCGCCCGCGCTATCCTTGCCGAAATGGCCGACGCCATGGGCCAGACCCGTTCTTGAAGCGCTTCCCTGATATGAGGGAAGCCCCGTAACAGGAGACCACCATCATGGCCAAAGGCTATTGGATTGCCAATGTCGATGTGCGCGACGCCGAGCGTTACAAGGACTACATCTCCACCGCCAAGCCCGCTTTCGAGCGCTTCGGCGCCAACTTCCTGGCGCGCGGCGGTGCTGTGACCCAGCTTGAAGGCAAGGGCCGCGCCCGCAATGTGGTCATCGAGTTTCCTTCGATGCAACACGCGCTGGATTGCTACAATAGCGAGGAATACCAGCAGGCGCTGAAAATACGTCAGGAAGTGGCGGACGCTGAACTGATGATCATGGACGGCGTTTGATAAGCGTCAAGCATCGCTTCATTCTGGTCAAAAGCGCATACTGTTCTCTCTTCCCGTTGCTTCGGCTTTGAGCTAAGAGACGGAAACGCTATATTCAACGCTTCGCAGGAGCCTCCCATGCCTTTGGCCAACCTTCCCCCTCTCGTGACCGTATTCGGTGGCTCGGGCTTTGTCGGGCGGCATGTGGTGCGCACTCTGGCAAAGCGCGGTTACCGCATTCGCGTTGCCGTTCGCCGCCCTGATCTGGCCGGTTTTCTGCAGCCGCTGGGCAATGTCGGACAGATTTCCTTTGCCCAGGCAAACCTGCGCTACAAGGAGTCCATCGCCAAGGCCGTTGCAGGCGCAGACCATGTGGTAAACTGCGTTGGCATTCTGTTTGAAAGCGGACGCAACACCTTCGATTCCGTACAGGAATTCGGTGCACGGGCCGTGGCGGAAGCCGCCAAGAATGCTGGCGCGACATTGACCCATATTTCCGCCATAGGTGCCGATGCGCAGTCCTCCGTCGGCTATGCCCGCACCAAGGGCCGCGCCGAAGCCGCCATTCGCTCCCTTCTGCCTGAGGCCGTCATCCTGCGTCCTTCCATCGTCTTCGGACCGGAAGACGACTTCTTCAACAAGTTTGCCGGAATGGCCCAGAAGATGCCGTTCCTGCCGCTGATTGGCGGTGGACGCACGAAGTTCCAGCCCGTCTATGTCGAAGACGTGGCCGAGATGGTTGCAAAGAGCGTTGATGGCGCCCTCAAGCCCGGCGCGACATATGAGCTGGGCGGACAGGACGTCATGACCTTCCGTGACTGTCTCGAGGCCGTTCTGGCTGCGACCTACCGCCAGCGTCCTTTGGTAAACGTGCCCTTTGGCATTGCTTCGCTGCTCGGCACGATTGCTTCCATGGTCCCGCTGATTTCGCCGCCATTGACGGCTGACCAGGTGACGATGCTCAAGACCGACAACGTGGTTTCGGGCGATGCTGAAAAAGCAGGCCTGACGCTCGAAGGCGTTGGCATAACGCCGGTTCGTGTCGCCTCGGTTCTGCCATCCTACATGGTGAGCTACCGCACGAACGGCCAGTTCAGCAATGCAGGCAAGGCCGCCTGATTCTATTGCGCAGAGCGGGTGGCGTGACGCTTTGGGGTCATCGGGCTCGACTGGGCCTGATGACGATCTCTGCGTCTTTCATGCGCTTCACGGGCAAAGGCCGGGCTCTTTTAAAACGATCCGGCTTTCTGCCGTAAAAATTTCATAAAATTAGATTGCAACCATTTCCGCAGTCGTGAGTTTAGCTCGCGACTGCCAGCGGCCTTGCCCGCTGATCAATTCCAATGTGGGGGCACATCATGAAAATCGCATTTCGTCGTGGTCAGCGTGGCACAAGCGCAACTGTGGACAAGAGTTCGCATTAACCCGGTGTTCAGCAAGCTGATTTATTGATAGACGCCACATCCTACACACATCCCGAACCTAAAAATCATAGCGCAACGGCTTGGACCGTTTGGTTAATCGTCTGAAAGGCAAGTATAAAATGGGCAGGTCTATCGCACTCTTTTTTGCGTGTGCGGCTTTGGTTGTTCTGGCAGGTTCTTTCATGGCACCGGGTACAGTCGCGGCTGGTAAAACCGGTTGTTCGCCAGCCTATGGCGTGGATCCATGCGCTACGAGTTCGATCTCGGCAAACTGATCGCCTCAAGCAACGCGCTTGATCCGGATCTTTCCAAGAAGCGCCATCGATCCCACGACGGCGCTTTTTTCATGGCTCAAGCAGCCATTCGACAGGAAACTGCAACGGCAAATGGATTGTCGTTAAACTGGTCTTAAAAAAGCTGAACTTATAGTTTCTGCACAAGACGCAGTTCTTGCCTTCTGGCGATCTCGAAAAATCAATCACCAGAGCGTTTCCGCTTTCTTCGAAACGCGAAAATGTTCTCGATCCATGTTTCATGCGATTCCAAGTGCAAAGCGTTCTTCATCTTGCCGGGATTGCTCAATCGAAAATTTGAGTACCGATGCCAACTCTGTTTCATTCCCCCATGTCGACCGCTTCCCGATTCGTTCGGCTCATCCTGTCGGAATACGGTTTCCAGGCGGATCTGGTCGAGGAGCAGCCTTGGGAAAAGCGGCGCGAGTTTCTTGCCCTCAACCCTGCGGGAACGTTGCCTGTCTATCTTGACGACAATATGCGTTCGCTCTGCGGTCCCTACGTGCTGGCCGAGTTTCTGGACGAGACCCATGGCGTGCTGAAGCGTGACCGCCGTCTTCTGGCGGAAGACCCGTTTCAACGGGCCGAAATCCGCCGCCTGACGGAATGGTTTCTGCAGAAGATGGAAACGGATGTGACACGGCCGCTGGTGCGGGAGCGGGCGTACAAGCTGCAAATGTCCACGGCACAGGGTGGTGGCCCGCCAGACAGCAAGCTTTTGCGCACGGCGCGCTCCAATGTGCACCAGCACATGAAATATCTGGAATGGCTGGCCGGTTCGCGCACATGGCTTGCCGGTGACCGCCTGAGCTATGCGGACCTTGCCGCAGCTGCCTCCGTTTCCATTCTCGACTATCTCGGCGAGATCAAATGGCTGGAAGCACCCATTGCCAAGGAATGGTACCAGCGCGTCAAATCGCGCCCCTCCTTCCGCCCGCTTCTGGCCGAGCGCGTGCCACGGCTTGCGCCCTCCTCGCACTACGCGGACCTCGATTTTTAGCTCTGACATCCGCGCGTGCTATATAATGGCGTGACGATGTGGCGGAGTGCTGCATCCGGCGCAGGAGATGAGCCATCGACACGGCAACGGACAAGCGAGAGGCACGTGCCCGAAAGCTGACGGATTTTATCCGGGCAGAGGCGAGTGCGCTTGGCTTCGATCTCTGTCGTGTGACCTCGGCCGATGCCATTCCTCAAGCGCCCGCAAGGCTGCGCGAATTCATCGATCAGGGCTATCACGGCACGATGGGCTGGATGGAAGAGACCGAGGAGCGCCGGGCAAGCCCGAAAACGCTGTGGAGCGACGTGCGATCCGTGGTGATGTTCGGGCTGAATTACGGGCCGGAGGAAGACCCGCGCGGTCTGCTTGCGCAGCCGGACAAGGCGGCCATCTCCGTCTATGCCCGCAACCGCGATTATCATGACGTCATCAAGGGCAGGCTAAAGGAAATCGCCACCCGCTTTGGCGCGCGCGCCGGCGAAGACGTCAAGGTGTTCGTGGATACCGCACCTGTCATGGAAAAACCGCTGGCGCAGGCAGCGGGTCTGGGCTGGCAGGGCAAGCATACCAATCTGGTGAGCCGCAGCCACGGCTCCTGGCTGTTTCTGGGCAGCATGTTCACCACCGCAGAACTCTGTCTGGACAAAGCCGAGCGCGACCATTGCGGCTCGTGCCGCGCCTGTCTGGACGCCTGTCCGACCGATGCCTTTCCGGCACCCTACAAGCTGGATGCGCGGCGCTGCATCTCCTATCTGACCATTGAGCACAAGGGGCCGATCCCGCCTGAATTCAGGCCGCTGATCGGCAACCGCATATATGGCTGCGACGACTGTCTTGCGGCCTGCCCGTGGAACAAGTTTGCCGCTTCCGCGTCGGAAATGAAACTGCAGGCGCGAGACGAGTTGAAAGAGCCTGAAATCGCCTTTCTGCTGACGCTCGACGATGCGCAATTCCGCTCTTTCTTCAGCGGATCCCCCATCAAGCGCATTGGTCGCAACCGCTTCATCCGCAACGTTCTGATTGCCGCGGGGAACTCCGGCAACGCAGATTTCATCGCGCAATGTCAATTGCTTAGCCAGGACGAAGCGCCCGAGGTGCGCGGTATGGCTGTGTGGGCGCTGTCAAGATTGATGGACAGGGACGGCTTCAATGCCTACGCTTCGTCGCGCATGACCGAAGACGATTCGGACGTGCTGGAAGAATGGCGCATGGCAGGAGAGTAAATGTCGCATCTGATGATTTTTGGCGCCGGATATTCCGGAAAGGCCATCGCCAGAGCGCTTCGAGGCAAGATGGAGCAGGTTTCCGGGACAACCCGGGGAGAAGGCAATGTTTCCACGCTGCTATGCCAGGCCATCGCACCTTTCATTTTCGATGGGGGAGCCCTAAGCGAGGACCTGCGCAGCGAATTGCGCGGTGTGACGCATCTGGTGCAGTCCATTGCGCCCGGCGCTTCCGGCGATCCGCTGCTGCGGCTTTGCAATGGCGACCTCAAGAGCCTGATGCCGCAGCTGACGTGGACGGCCTATCTTTCCACCGTCGGTGTTTATGGCAACCATGATGGCGAATGGGTGAGCGAAGAGACGCCCTGCCGCCCGGTTTCGGTCCGCTCGACAGAGCGCGTGGCGGCGGAAGAGGCCTGGGCGGAAGCGGCACGGCAGGCGGATGTTCCGCTTGCGATCCTGCGGCTTTCCGGCATTTACGGCCCCGGACGCAACGGCTTCGTCAATCTCGAAAAAGGCACGGCGCGACGGCTGGTCAAGAAGGACCAAGTCTTCAACCGCATCCGCGTGGAGGATATCGGCGCGGCAACGGCCTTCCTCATCGAGGCCCATGAGGGCGGCATCTTCAACATCACCGACGACGAACCGGCACCGCCGCAAGACGTGATTGCCTTTGCCGCGGGGCTGATGGGTGTGGAGCCTCCGGAAGAGCAGGATTTCGAGACGGCTGAGCTGAGCGCCATGGCACGCTCCTTCTATGGCGAGAACAAACGCGTCTCCAACGCCAAGCTGCGCGCCCTCGGCTTTGATTTTTCCTACCCGAATTACAGGGTTTCGCTGCGCCAATTGTGGGATGACGGCGTCTGGCGAGATGAATAAACGTTCATCTTCGAGGCGATGAAAAATCCTTCCAAAGGCGTTTTAGCGGAAGGTTTTATTCTTAATTTAGCCATTTAACCTTTCGTTAATGCGCAAATTTGGCTAAAATTTTCGGACTTTGGAAAAATATTTCACCACCAATTTGTGATCCGAATCCATTCCGGCATCGTCAGCAATGGGATTCCTGTTTACCCTTGATTCTACATGAATTTTTTCTCAATGGATCGAAGGCTATCTAAATTCTCGACCGCGGATTTTCATCACGAATGTTACAGTCTGTAATACTTCGTGATTGGCACTTGGCCATTTTTTGCCATTTTTCCCTCGCCCTACACTCACCTCAGTTCAATTCGCCTAAGTTCATCGGCGCGGGGCCGAGTATCAGGGAAGCACAGTTTGACGAATATCCGACGCATGACTTTTGCGGCTGCAACTATAGCCGTCTGTTCCATCATCGTTCCACTTGAAGCCAGCGCCGGAACCGGCTGCGGCGGCGCATCCTGGTATGCGCTGACTTCCAAGACAGCTTCGGGCGAACGGATGAATCCTTCCAACCTGACCGCTGCGCATCGTTCGCTGCGCTTCGGCACCAAGGTCAAGGTGACCAATGCCCGCAACGGCAAGGCCGTCGTGGTGCGTATCAACGACCGTGGCCCGTTCATCAAGGGACGCGTTCTCGATCTCTCCAAGGCAGCTGCCAAGAATATCGGCATGGTCAGCTCCGGCACGGCCAAGGTCTGCTACGAGATTCTGGCGGCCAACTGATCGCCGGCGGCGATCGGGCGTTTTTTAGGGAATGATCAGTGAAGGCTTGCCCTCGCCAGCATTCGCGTCTACCAACCCGGGCACAGTGTTTGTGAGGTAGAATATGCGTTTGGGTGGGCGTTTGGCCGGGGCTATGGAAGTGTTGGCGGATATAGAGGCGCGCAGGCGTCCTGTCGCTGACGCACTCAAGGACTGGGGACTGGCACATCGATTCGCCGGTTCCGGCGACAGGGCCGCCATCGGCAACATCGTTTACGATGCCCTGCGCATGAAACTCTCCCACGCATGGCTGATGGATGACGACAGCCCAACCGCTCTTGGCTATGCCGTGATGCTGCGCCAATGGGGCAAATCCGCCGAACAGCTGGCATCCGAATTCGAAGACGACAAATTCGCGCCCGCACCGATTTCCCAGGACATGCTGACCGCCTTCGCCTCGCGCGCGCTTTCCGACGCGCCGGCCCATGTGCAGGGCGATATTCCCGACTGGATAGAGACCTCCTTCAAAGCCGCATTCGGCGACGACTGGCTTCGCCAGGCAAAGGCGCTGAACGAGCGCCCGACGCTCGACCTTCGCGCCAATACGCTGAAAGCATCGAGAACCAAGGTCATCAAGGCGCTGGAAGATGCAAGCGCGGAAGCCACACGCATTGCCCGACAGGGCGTGCGGATCGCCGCCGGTGAAGGCCCCTCGCGTCTGCCCAACGTAACCGCCGAGCTTTCCTTCCAGAAGGGCTGGTTCGAGGTTCAGGACGAGGGATCGCAGATCGTTGCAGATCTCGCGGGCGCACAGGAAGGCGAACAGATTCTCGATTACTGTGCAGGCGGTGGCGGCAAGACGCTGGCCATGGCCGCGACCATGAACAACAAGGGGCAGGTTCACGCCTTCGATGCCGACCGCAAGCGGCTGGCGCCCATCATCGAGCGGCTGAAGCGCGCCGGTACCCGCAATGTGCAGGTGCATGACCGGGCCGAAGGGCTGGAACGCTATGTCGGCAAGTTCGATCGCGTTCTGGTTGATGCGCCCTGCACCGGCACCGGCACATGGCGCCGTCGTCCTGACACGAAATGGCGGCTGACGCAGCGCAATCTCGAAGAACGTGTTGAGCAGCAGGCCCAGGCGCTGGAGCAGGCAAAGTCCTTCGTGCGCGCAGGCGGTGAGTTGATCTATGTGACCTGTTCGGTTCTGCCGGATGAAAACGAGCGACAGGTTCGCCGGTTCTGCGCGGAAAACAGCGAATTTTCGATACGGCCTGCCTTGCCGCGCTGGACCGAGACATTTGGGGCGGACGCCATCAAGCCGCATTCGGCAGATGGCGAGACGCTGACTCTCACCCCCGCGACGACGGATACGGACGGCTTCTTCTTCTGCGCCATGAAGCGAAACGCCTGACAAAATTCCGGCAAACGTCCGAAGGAATTGAGGAAGGACAAGTTTCCAGCCGCTGGTTGGAAAGCTTCTAAACTAGAATGTTTGACACAAGTTTGTGATTGGTTCAGAACTCGCCTTCACGGCCTCGCGACGAGAGGACCGACAGGAGAGATCATGTTCCGCAAATCACTTACTGGCGCAACGCTTGCGCTTCTGGCCACGTCTGTGACCTTTACCGCCCTGCCCGTGCGTGCTGCAACCGATCCGGCGGCAGTGGTCAAGCACTATGCGGAGCTTGGCCATGCGAAATATCAGGATGCGCTGACCACGGCGCAGGCGCTGGACAAGGCGATCGATGCGCTGATTGCCAAACCAAGCGACGAAACGCTGAAGGCCGCCCGGCAGGCATGGATCAAGGCCCGCGTGCCCTACCAGCAGACGGAAGTCTATCGCTTCGGCAACCCTATCGTCGATGAGTGGGAAGGCAAGGTCAATGCGTGGCCGCTGGACGAGGGCCTGATCGACTATGTCGACGGCACCTATGGGACCGAGAGCGACGAGAACGAGCTCTATACCGCCAACATCATCGCCAACAAGAAGATTACGATCAGCGGCGAGGAGGTCGATGCCTCCAAGATCACGCCGGAATTGATCCAGAGCCTTGCCGAAGCCGGTGAAGTTGAAGCCAACGTCACGACGGGCTACCACGCAATCGAGTTTCTGCTGTGGGGCCAGGATTTGAACGGCACTGGCCCGGGCGCCGGAAACCGTCCCTACACCGATTACGACACCAAGAATTGCACCGGCGGCAATTGCGACCGCCGCGCCGATTACCTGAAAGCGGCCTCGACGCTTCTGGTTGCCGACCTGACCGAAATGGTGGCCAACTGGGCACCGGATGGCGAAGCTGCAAAGACGGTGGAAGCCGACCCCAAAAAGGGCCTGACCGCCATTCTGACCGGCATGGGTTCGCTGTCCTATGGAGAGCTGGCGGGCGAGCGCATGAAGCTTGGTCTTCTGCTGCACGATCCCGAGGAAGAGCATGATTGCTTCTCCGACAACACCTATAACTCCCACCTCAATGACGCGATTGGCATCGCCGCAGCCTATACGGGCGAATACAAGACCGTTGACGGCAAGACGCTGACCGGACCTTCGCTCTCCGACCTCGTTGCCGCCAGCGACAAGGCGCTGGATGCGGAAATGAAGGCGAAGCTGAACAAGACGCTGGATGCAATGCACGCGATGGAAAAGCGCGGCCAGACTGTGGAAGCCTATGACCAGATGATTGCCGAGGGCAACAAGGACGGCAATGCCACCGTGCAGGCGGCCATTGACGGACTGCTGGAGCAGACCAAGACGGTCGAGCGCGTGATTGCCGCTCTCGACCTCGGCAAGATCGAGCTGGAAGGCTCCGAAAGCCTCGACAGCCCGGACAAGGTCTTCAAGTAAGACCATGAAATGCAGGCCGCATGGATGACATGCGGCCTGACTGCTGCTGCCAGACCATTTGCAGGCGGATCATTTTGCGAAGAACGCGGTTTGTCTCCTTCCGTTATCCCGGCCTTGAGCCGAGATTGAGCAGCGCCATGTCTGCGGCGCAAGGGCGTTCTTTTGCCGTGCAGACGCAATGTCTCCGGATCGAGATGCAAGGCGGGACTGAGGTCAAAGCCGCACTTTCGGTAGCGTTTCATGGTCTGCCTTCATGATACGCCTGCGGCCACGCCACCTCATCCTGCTGATTGCAGCTGTGGGCGCTGCGGCGCAGGCCGAGACCGTAGCCCGCCGTGACCTCTCCGGCAGCGACCAGAGCCGTGTGCGGCAGGTGACGCGCCCGACCACCGATTTTACCAGGGCGGAAACCTTCGAAGCCATGTCTGCGGGCGCTGCGACGACGACCGTCTTGCGAGACCCTTTTTCTCAGGCTTCCGCCAATATGCCGCTTGAGCGCGGGCAGGATTTCAAGCTCGGCAACGCGCTGTTTCAGAAATTATGGGTTTCCTCGCCCTCCTCCACCCAGGCATCCGATGGGCTTGGGCCGCTCTACAATGCGCGCTCCTGTCAGAGCTGTCATATCAAGGACGGTCGCGGGCGGCCGCCTGAAGGTGGCGAAGATGCCGTTTCCATGGTCCTGCGCCTCGCCCGTCCCGCCCGGACCCCGGAGGAGATAAAGGCGACAGGCGGGCATGATGTCGTCAATTTCCCGGATGCGACCTATGGTCGGCAGCTTCAGAACCTTGCCGTGCCCGGCCTCAAGGCAGAGGGGCGGCTGGCTGTCACCTATGCCGAGCAGACGGTGACGCTGGCTGATGGCGAAACCGTTTCGCTGCGCAAGCCAGGCTATGCCATCGCCGATCCGGCCTATGGTCCGACCGGCGTGGACACCACACTGTCCGGTCGCATCGCCCAGCCCACGCTGGGTCTGGGGCTGATAGAAGCGATTGCCGAGGAGGATATTCTCGAAATCGCGGACCGTCAGAGCGCAGCGAATGATGGCATATCCGGCAAACCCGCCTGGGTGCGCGACCATCTGAGCGGCGCGCTTGTGCTTGGCCGGTTTGGATGGAAGGCGCAGAACGGAAGCGTTCGCGACCAGGCGGCAGATGCGTTTTCCAACGATATCGGCATTTCCACGCCAGACGCGCCGAATGCTTATGGCGACTGCACAAAGGCTGAGAGCGACTGTCTTTCATCGCCCAGTGGTGTGCAAAAGCGGCTGGGAGATGTGGAAGCCCCCTCCCCCGTCCTCGATCTCGTGACCTTCTACACCGAAAATCTGGCAGTTCCGGCGCGGCGCAATGTGGACGGCGCAGAGGTGCTGCGTGGCAAGCAACAATTTTACGAGGCGGGGTGCGCTTCCTGCCATGTGCCGAAATTCGTTACCAGACGCGATGCGAAGGATGCGCTGCATTCCTTCCAGCTGATCTGGCCCTATTCCGATTTTCTGCTTCACGACATGGGAGACGGCCTTGCAGATGGCCAACAGGTGGGCGAAGCGACAGGTCGCGAGTGGCGGACCCAGCCGTTGTGGGGACTTGGCCTGACGCAAGCGGTCAACGGCAACGGTTTTTACCTGCATGACGGGCGCGCCCGCAGCCTGACGGAAGCCAT
This sequence comes from Hyphomicrobiales bacterium, assembly GCA_900468285.1. Taxonomy (GTDB): domain Bacteria; phylum Pseudomonadota; class Alphaproteobacteria; order Rhizobiales; family Rhizobiaceae; genus Agrobacterium. The sequence continues at coordinate 26,259 of UBTF01000007.1, forward strand.
TCTTTGGCATGGCGGTGAGGCGCAAGGCGCGCGCGACGCTTTTGCTGCCTTGCAAAAGTCTGACAGGCAGGCTTTGCTCAGCTTTCTCTCTTCTCTTTAATGGAAAATGCGATGCGAAAATTTCACGGCCTTCTGACGCTCGCCTTTCTTTGCAGCTTCGGCACGGCACTGGCGCAGGATGTTGAACTGATGCCGCCACCGCCGCTGGACCCGGCAAAGGTGCGCACCGTCATGGAAAAGGCGGTCGATGGCTTCATCCGCCCCGGCTATGATGCTTTTCGCGACAGCGGCACGGCGCTTGAGGGCAAGATGGCAGCGCTTTGCGCCACACCGTCCGCCGACACGATGGCTGCGGCCAAGGCGGGCTTTGCGGATGCGGCGGAGGCCTGGGCCCGGATCGAGATTGTCCGCGTTGGCCCCGTTATCGAGCAGAACCGTTTCGAGCGCGTGCTCTATTATCCCGACAGGAAGGGGCTCGGCCTCAGACAGGTGCAGCGATATCTTTCCGAGCGTGATGAAAGCGTGACCACGCCCGCGGGTCTGCAGGCAAAAAGTGTCGCCGCACAGGGCTTTGGTGCGCTGGAATATGTGCTTTACGGCAAGGACGCCGATGACCTCTTGAGCAAAAGAGACGGTTTTCGCTGCCGCTATGGCGCGGCGATTGCGGGCAACATAGCCAAAATCGGCACCGAGCTTTCCGATGCGTGGGATGCGCCGGATGGGACCGCCCGGCACTGGAAGGAACCGGGGCCGGACAATCCGGTGTTTCGCGATGAGCGGGAGGCATTGGTGGGTCTTTTGGGCATACTGGTGCACGCAGCCGAGGCCATTCGCGACCAGCGCATTGAAACCTTCTACAAGGGGCCGGACAATGCGAAATTTCCGCGAACCGCGATTTTCTGGCGCTCTGGCCTGACCTGGAAAAGCATCGCCGACAATATTGCCGCCGTCCAGACGCTGATGAGCAAGGCCGGGATGAGCGATCTTCTGCCGCCTGACCAGAGATCGATCACCGGCTCGATCGACTTCATCGCCAAATCCATGGTCCGCGTGGCCGGTAACATCGACCCCGACATTGAAAAGGCATTGGCCGACGATGCTCAACGCGGCAAGGTCGATTATCTGCTGCTGAATGGCAAAGACCTGATCTATCGCATCAATGACCAGTATGGCGGCGCAATCGGCCTGAGTTCCGGCTTCTCCTTCTCGGATGGGGACTGACCCCATGGCCAACGACAAGCGGCTGCTGATCGACCGGCGCGCCTTCATCAAGGCGGCGGGTCTGCCGTTTCTGGCATCGCTTGCGCCGCGGTCCCTTCACGCACTGGAGCGCACGGACGCCGTCTTCGCTTCCGCCTTTCGCGACCGCAATGGCGCTTACGGCGTGGCAACGGTCAGCGAAGCGGGCGAGATCATCGACCGGCTGGTTTTGCCCGCCCGCGCCCATGGCATGGCAACCAGCGGTGCCACGGGTGTGACGGTTGCCTTTGCGCGAAGGCCCGGCACGTTTTTCATGGCTTTCGACCCGGCCAGACGCCGGGAACCAATCGTGATGCACACGCCGCCAAACCGGCATTTCTACGGTCACGGCCAGTTTTCTCCCGATGGTTCCCTCCTCTATGCCAGCGAGAATGATTTCGACAAAAGCCGTGGCGTGATCGGCCTTTATGACGCCCGCGACGGTTTTCGACGCATCGGCGAACACGACGCCTGTGGCATCGGCACGCATGACATGACGGTGAGCGAAGATGGGCGGATACTCATTATCGCCAATGGCGGCATTCAGACCCATCCGGATTTCGGGCGCACGAAGCTCAATATCGACGCCATGGAGCCCTCGCTTGTGCTTCTGGATGCGGCCACGGGACGACTGATCCAGAAACACGGGCTTGGGGGTCCGTTGGCGCAACTCTCTACCCGGCACGTGGATCTGGGCCGTGACGGGCGCATCTGGTTTGCCTGCCAGTACGAAGGTCCGCGAAACGATCTGCCCGCCCTTGTCGGGCATTTCTGCAAGGGTGACGACCTGCATTTCCTTGATCTGCCACCGGAAACAACGGCGCGGCTGGCCAACTATGTGGGGGCGATTGCGGTGAACCGCCGCGACGGCATTGTCGGGCTGACCTCTCCCAATGGCAATGCAAGCGTGACGCTGGATGAAAAAACCGGCCGGATATTGAGCGAGGCTGCACTGCGCGAAGCAGCCGGCGTGGCACCTGCGGCCCATGGAATCGTCGCCTCCTCCTATGACGGACATTTCGGTTCAAGGGCAAGCGATGTCGCCTGGGACCAGCATATTGTCAGGCTTGCAGGATGAATTGCTGAAATAACGCTGGAACGAATAGCGTTTCCATGCATTTCATGGCGCATGAAAAAAGCGCTGGTCTACCTCATTTTCATACTCGTCGTTGTGACGACAGGTGCGCTGATTGGCATGAACAACGTGCCTGGCGAATGGTATCAATCGCTCAACAAGCCCTTCTTCAACCCGCCCAACTGGATTTTCGGTCCGGTATGGACAGCGCTCTACATCATGATTGCGGTGGCAGGCGCACGCACATGGCTGCAAAGCCGCATGGGCGGGCGGATGCAGCTGTGGGGCAGCCAGATGTTGTTGAACTTCATGTGGTCGCCGATTTTCTTTACCATGGAGAGCCCGGTAGGCGCGCTTATTCTCATCGTGCCCATGCTGGTCTGCGTTGTCGCCTTCATCATCATGACCGCGACGCGCGACAGGATTTCCATGTGGCTGTTCGTGCCCTATGCGGCATGGGTCGGCTTTGCCACGCTTCTCAACGCCAGCATCGTTTATCTGAATTAACTGCAACGTGCCCTTGCGTTCGCGGCCACCTCGCGCCATGTCTTTTTAAAAGCGGAAAGGCAGGGGAATGGAATTTACCGATTCCGGCGACTATCGTCAGCGGATAGAAAAAAGCTTCAAGCGCCAGGGCGTCGTGCAGGCCATCAGGGCGGATCTTTCGCGCATCGAACATCGGCTGGTGGAAATCGAACTGCCGTTCCACCCCAAGCTGACGCAGCAACACGGCATTCTGCACGCGGGCGTCATCGCCGCTGCGCTGGACACGGCCTGCACCTATGCCGCCTACACGATTATCGCCCCCGAAAGCTCGTTGCTGACCATTGAATTCAAGGTCAATCTCATGTCGCCCGGTCGGGGAGATCGTTTTCTGTTTCGCGGCGAAATCACCAAGCCCGGCAGCAACATCATCGTGGCAGACGGTCGCGCCTATGCGCTGACGGACGGCCCTGCCAAGCTGATCGCCTCGATGACGGGCACGATGATGGTGATGAAAGACCGCGAGGGCTTCGAAGAGTGAGCTACGAGATCCTGGAGATTGCGGGCAAGCGCCTGCTATTCGTCATGGCTGCGGATGCGGAATATGGCCCGCAGCTCAAGGCCCGTTTAAAACCCCTGATGACAGGCGTGGGCCCCGTGGAAGCGGCGGTTTCGCTGACCGCGACGCTCGCCACTCTCGACAGCGCGAACCGGCTGCCCCACCTCGTCGTTTCGCTCGGATCCGCCGGATCGCGGGTGCTGGAGCAGGCCGAGGTCTATCAGGCCACGTCCGTTTCCTACCGGGACATGGACGCATCCGCCTTTGGCTTTGAAAAGGGCTGCACGCCGTTTCTCGATCTTCCCGCTGAAATTCCTTTGACGCTCAGCATTCCCGGCGTGGCAAAAGCGCGGCTTTCCACCGGCGCCAATGTCGTCTCGGGCTCAGGCTACGACCATGTGGATGCCGATATGGTGGAGATGGAGACTTTCGCCATCCTGCGGGCGTGCCAGCGGTTTGATGTGCCGATGATCGGACTGCGGGGCATCTCCGACGGCAAGGCCGAGGTCAGCCACATATCCGACTGGACCGCTTATCTGCACGTGATCGACCAGAAACTGGCGCAAGCGGTTGACAGCTTGTGCGCTGCGATACAAGAGGGTGAGATTGCTCTGTAAAGCTTGCGCAACCGCTTATGTTCTGGCTTTTCAGGCCAACTCCCGGGTTGCGTTGAGGCCCGGATTTCTTTAAAGGCTCGCCATGACCCAGATAGCCCATCCCGACAGCATCCTCATCATCGATTTCGGCAGCCAGGTGACGCAGCTTATTGCGCGCCGTGTGCGCGAAGCCGGAGTCTATTGCGAAATCCACCCCTTCCAGAATGCGGCGGAAGCCTTCGAGAAACTTCAGCCGAAGGGCGTGATCTTCTCCGGCGGCCCGGCATCGGTAACCGCTGAAGGCAGCCCGCGCGCTCCACAGGCGGTGTTCGATTCCGGCATTCCGATCCTTGGCATCTGTTACGGGCAGCAGACACTGTGCACGCAGCTCGGCGGCACTGTCGAAGGCGGACATGCGGCAGAATTCGGTCGCGCCGATATCGAGATCAAGAAGGCAAGCCCGCTGTTCGACGGATTCTGGGATGTCGGTGGACGTTACCCGGTCTGGATGAGCCATGGCGACCGCGTGACGCAATTGCCGGCAGGTTTCGAAGTGGCCGCGACATCCGAAAACGCACCCTTCGCCATCGCCGTCAATGAAGAGCGCCGCTACTACACCACCATGTTCCACCCGGAAGTGATGCACACGCCAGATGGCGCAAAGCTTCTGTCCAACTTCGTGCACAAGATCGTCGGCCTGAAATCCGACTGGACCATGGCGGCCTACCGCGCCGAGATGATCCGCAAGATCCGTGAACAGGTTGGAACCGAGCGGGTGATCTGCGGCCTGTCTGGCGGCGTCGATTCCTCCGTCGCGGCGGTGCTGATCCATGAAGCGGTTGGCGATCAGTTGACATGCATCTACGTCGATCACGGCCTGATGCGCCAGGCCGAGAGCGAGCAGGTCGTCGGCATGTTCCGCGATCATTACAATATTCCGCTGGTGCATGTGGATGCGTCCGATCTGTTCCTGACGGAACTGGCAGGCGTTTCCGACCCGGAAGTGAAGCGCAAGACAATCGGCCGCCTGTTCATCGAGACCTTCGAGGCGGAAGCTGCCAAGATCGCCTCTGACGGCAAGGGCGCTCCAGCGTTTCTGGCGCAGGGCACGCTGTACCCCGACGTTATCGAGAGCGTATCCTTCTCCGGCGGCCCATCTGTCACCATCAAGAGCCACCACAATGTCGGCGGTCTGCCAGAGCGCATGAACATGAAGCTGGTCGAGCCGCTTCGCGAATTGTTCAAGGACGAGGTCCGTGCACTTGGCCGTGAACTCGGCCTTCCCGAAAGCTTCATCGGCCGCCACCCCTTCCCGGGTCCGGGTCTTGCCATTCGCTGCCCCGGCGTGGTCACGCGCGAAAAGCTCGACATTCTGCGCAAGGCCGATGCGATCTATCTCGATGAAATCCGTAAAGCCGGTCTCTACGACACCATCTGGCAGGCCTTTGCCGTGCTGTTGCCGGTACAGACCGTGGGCGTCATGGGCGACTACCGCACCTATGACTTCGTCTGCGCGCTGCGCGCCGTGACCTCGGTGGACGGCATGACGGCGGATTTCTACCCCTATGACATGAACTTCCTGGGACGCGCGGCAACCCGCATCATCAACGAAGTCAAGGGCATCAACCGCGTCGTCTACGACGTGACGAGCAAGCCGCCCGGCACGATCGAGTGGGAATAAGTCCAATCGGGCTTGAACGACACAAACCGGGCTCCGTCGAAAGACGGGCCCGGTTTTCTTTGCGGCATTGATAAAAGCTTTAAATCGGCTATCTTACTTCCGTCTTACCCAAGGTGGATATGATGTCGAAGCCGGAAAAACTCACCACGACCATCTCTACAAAAGGACAGGTCATTCTTCCCAAAACCATACGCCAGCACCGTGACTGGGGGGCTGGAACGCGTTTGACGGTCGAGGAAACCGCTGACGGCGTTCTGCTCAAGCGCGCTCCCGCCTTTGCACCGACGACATCGGAAGACGTGTTCGGAATGCTACCGTTCAGGGAAAAGTCAAAGACGTTGGAAGAAATGGATGAGGCCATATTGGCTGAAGCGCACAGACATCATGATCGCGATTGATACCAACGTCGTTGTCCGCTACCTGACGGGGGATCACCCTGAGCAGTCTGTTCGTGCCCGCACCATCGTTGATGGACAGTTGGTGTTTGTGGCCGTGACAGTGGCACTGGAAACCGAATGGGTTTTGCGAAGCGCCTATGGATTTAGCCGCATACAAGCGGTTGGCGCACTCCGCGCGTTTTGCGGGCTACCGACCGTCAGCGTCGAGGACGCAGACTGCATCGCAGAGGCACTGGACTTAACAGAAAAATCGATTGATTTTAGCGATGCTCTGCATCTTGTCAGAACCGCTCACTACGCGAGATTTGTCACGTTCGATCGCAAGTTCATAAGGGCCGCTCAGGCGGCAGGCATGAAGCACGTCGTTGAGGCCTGAAGCGCTCTAGCGTGTAAGTACAGGCGAAATCCGCCTCATGCCAAGGCGAGGCCATCATGCCTCGCCAGCGTCGATATCAGACTTAGAGCTGAACCTTGTCGAAAGCCTTGCGGTCGATGCCCAGAGCGTCAAGATCAGCACCAGCTGGCTTGCGATGTGCACGAACGGCAGCGGAAACGGCAAGAGCTGCGCCGAAAACGGCAAAGGTTTCGCCGATGAAGTTACGGGATGTCTTGGCAACGTTACGCATGTGCGTTTCTCCTTTGTGTTGCTTAGAATATGAGCATTCCCGGGCAATTCTACAACTCATGATACAGCAAGCGAGCCATGCAGCTTAGCTCGAACTCATTCAGATGACAGACCATGCAAATTTGCATAGCTCAGCGGCTGTTTGAATTCCGGCCAGAGTTTGCTATTCCGGTGGTCTTCCATGAGAGGCTGTTTCATGACGATCACTATCTACGGCATCAAGAATTGCGACACGATGAAGAAGGCCCGCACATGGCTTGAGGCCGAGGGCATCGATCATAAGTTTCATGATTACAAGACAGCCGGTATCGACGCCGCGCATCTGAACGCATGGTGTGATGCGGCAGGCTGGGAGACCGTGCTGAACCGGGCCGGGACGACCTTCAAGAAGCTTGAGGATGAGCAGAAGACGAATCTCGACCGCGACAAGGCGGTTGCGCTGATGCTGGCGCAGCCATCGATGATCAAGCGGCCGGTGCTGGAGGCGAAGGGCGAGATCACCGTCGGGTTCAAGCCGGAAACCTATGCGGCCCTGTTTCGCTGAGATCTGCCATGTCGAAGACTACCCGCGCGACACAGACGCTCAGCAAGGCCGGTATCGTCTTTACCGCCGTGACCTATGAGTACGATCCGAACGCCGACCGCATCGGCCTGCAGGCGGCGCAAGCCATCGGCGCCGAGCCGCATCTGGTTTTAAAAACGCTCATGGCCGAGGTGGATGGCAAGGCGGTTTGCGTGGTCGTACCATCCGACCGCGAGGTGAGCATGAAGAAACTGGCGGCGGCCTTTGGCGGTAAATCTGCGCAAATGATGAAGCCTGTAGATGCCGAACGCGCAACCGGTTATCACGTCGGCGGCATAAGCCCCTTTGGCCAGAAGAAGCAGGTGCCGACAGCCATCGAGATACAGTCCCTCGGCCATGACGAAGTTTACATGAATGGCGGCCAGCGGGGGCTGCAGGTACGGCTTTCGCCTAGGGATGCGCAGGCCGTTCTGAAAGCCGTCGCCGCTCCCCTGGTTGCCGAATAGCACAAAGACGGTTGGCTTTCGCGACGAATGGGCTATGTTTTGCGCCTCGCAATGAAGACATGTGAAGGCGCATCATGACAGTTTCTCCCATCGATCCCGTCAAACTCGAAAAGCTGGCCGAAGTCGCCGTCAAGGTCGGGCTGCAATTGCAGAAGGATCAGGATCTGGTCATCACCGCGCCGCTTGCGGCGCTGCCCCTGGTGCGTTTCCTGACCAAGCACGCCTATATGGCAGGCGGCGGTCTGGTCACCACCTTCTATTCCGACGAGGAAACGACGCTTGCCCGGTACAGGCACGCAAGCGACGCCAATTTCGACCGGGCATCCGGCTGGCTGTATGAAGGCATGGCGAAGGCCTATGCCAATGGGGCCGCGCGGCTTGCCATTTCCGGCGACAACCCCATGCTGCTGGCCAATGAGGACGCTTCTAAGGTAGCCCGCGCCAACAAGGCCAATTCCACAGCCTACAAACCGGCGCTGGAGAAGATTTCCAACTTCGACATCAACTGGAACATCATTTCCTACCCCAACCCTTCCTGGGCCAAGCAGGTGTTCCCCGGCATTCCCGAGGACGAAGCGGTCAGGAAGCTGGCGGATGCGATTTTTGCGGCGTCGCGCGTCGATGTCGCCGACCCCGTGGCGGCATGGGCGGAGCACAACGCCAACCTTGCCAAGCGTTCCTCCTGGTTGAACGGCGAGCGTTTCGCCTCGCTGCATTTCACTGGCCCCGGCACGGATGTGACGATTGGTCTTGCGGATAATCACGAATGGCATGGCGGCGCATCGGCAGCCAAGAATGGCGTGACCTGCAACCCGAATATTCCGACCGAGGAAGTCTTTACCACGCCGCACGCGCTGCGGGTGGATGGCTATGTTTCCAGCACCAAGCCGCTGTCGCATCAGGGTACGTTGATCGACGACATCAGGGTGACGTTCGAGGCAGGCCGCATCGTGGAAGCCAAGGCATCCAAGGGTGAGGCCGTGCTGAACAAGGTGCTGGACACGGATGAAGGTGCGCGACGCCTGGGTGAAGTGGCACTGGTGCCGCATTCTTCGCCGATCTCTGCCAGCGGCATTCTGTTCTACAACACGCTGTTCGATGAAAATGCATCCTGCCACATCGCGTTGGGACAATGCTATTCCAAGTGCTTTATCGATGGCGCGACGCTGACGCAGGACCAGATCAAGGCGCAGGGCGGCAATTCCAGTCTGATCCATATCGACTGGATGATCGGCTCCGACAAGGTCGATATTGACGGTGTCAGAGCCGATGGCTCGAAGGTGCCTGTGATGCGCAAGGGCGAATGGGCCTGATGACAGCTATTTCGGCGCCTGGCTCTTCTGGCTGAGCCAGACGCTTGATAGCACCATGACAAAACCGGCAATCTGCGCTGGCGAGAGGTTTTGACCGAGCGCCAGCCAGCCGAGGAGCGTTGCCGTGACCGGGCTGAGGAAGCCGAGCGAGGCCGCAACCGAGGGCTCTATGCGGGCCAGACCGCGAAACCACAAGAGATAGGTCAAAGCAGCACCAAACAGGCCGAGATAGGCAAGTCCGAGCAGGTTTACAGAGGTAAGGGGCGGCAAGGCAGGCTCGAAAAACAGGGCTATCGGTACAAGCATCAATCCACCCGCTGCCAGCTGCCACGCCGTGAAGGTAAGGCTTGAGACCGGCGGCTGCCATTTGCGCGCCAGAACGGTGCCAAAGGCCATGGAGACTGCACCGGCGAAAGCCGCCGCAACGCCCACGGGGTCGAGCGCGGCCTGCGGTGTCATCACCAGAAACGCCACACCCACGATACCGACGACACCGGCCATGACCGTGAGCGCGCGGATGGGCCGCCCGAGATAAATGCGCGACAGCCCGATAACGATCAAGGGCTGCACCGCGCCCACGGTTGCCGCCACACCGCCCGGCAGGCGATATGCGGCAACAAACAGCATCACCCAGAAGAAGGCGAAGTTGAGCGCCGCAAGGATGAAGGTGCGCCCCACCAGATGCCATAGGGAAGTTTGCGCACGAGAAGCAGCAGCAGCAAGCCCGCTGGCAAGGCCCTGAGCATGGCGACATGCATGGGATAACCCTGCGGCAGAAACTGCGTCGTGACATAATAGGTGCTGCCCCAGACGGCCGGGGCAAGCCCGGTCATGGCGACGTCGGCAAGGTAATTTAGGTTTTTCTTCATTTCAAGATTCTCGATGTCAAGATATATCCACCATATGACAGTTTATCTTGACGTCAAGACAAATAATGGTATCCCTTGTCGCCATGACCAAAGAAGCCACTCCTGACCACGTCGACAAAATTCTGGCCCAGTGGGGGCGGGAAAGACCCGAGCTCAACGTGGAGCCGATGGGTATCATTGGCCGGCTTCACCGGCTGACGACCCATCTTGGCCGCGAGATCGAGGCCGTGTTGATGCAACATGGCCTGTCGATTTCCGCTTTCGATGTGATGGCGACGTTGCGGCGCGCAGGTGCGCCCTACCAGCTCTCTCCCGGGGAACTGCTGGCCATGACCATGGTCAGTTCCGGCACCATGACCAACCGCATCGACCAGCTGGAGAAGGCGGGCCTTGTGGAGCGGATCAACAATCCGCAGGACCGGCGCAGCGTGCTGATTGCCCTCACCGACAAGGGCTTTGCCATTGTCGACGAAGCGGTGACAGCGCATGTCGCCAGGCAGAATGAGCTGCTCGCGGGCGTGAGCGAAAGTGACAGACGGGAATTTGACCGGCTGCTGAAGGTGTTTCTGTCAGATTTCGAATGAGGCACGCGGCTCTCTGTGCAACGCCTGCCGTCGCCTATTTATGCCTTAAAAGAGAGTACCCTGATCAACCGGGCCGGATGAGGCCGGTTTAGCGGGCTTCTTTTTAGGCGCGGGCGCGGGGCCTTCCGGGGGTGAGGCATCGGCACCACCCGCCACGGCAGACACGCGCCCATCGGCGAACTCCATCGACACCACAGCACCTGATACGACTGCGGCAGCGCGGGTCAGCGGGCGGTTATCCTCATCGCGAATGACCGCGTAGCCGCGTTTCAGCACATTCTTGTAGGACAGGGATTGCAGGATGCGATCATGGGCGGCGATGCCGGAACGGTTCTGCGCCATGCGGTGCAGGACCGCGGTATCCGTACGGCGGATGGCACCGGCAACCCTCTCCTTCTGCCGTTCCAGCTGGCCGAGGAGGCGGGCGGGCAGAGCGCGCAGGGACGAATCCGACGATGATACGCGCGACTGCGCCTGCAGAAGTCGACGCTCCACCAGGCTCTCGGCACGCTGCATACGTTCCTGAATGCGTTGTCGCTGCTGCTTGAGACCGTGCGCCAGCACGTCTGGACGCAGGCCGGATGCGGTGCGCTCAAAGCTGCGGCGCTTGTTGAGCGTGTTCAGCTCCAGCCCACGACCGAGGCCGCTGGCTGCCTCATCGAAGCGACGGCGTGGAAGAGCCAGCAATTGATCAAGCGAAGGCAGTGCGCGAACGAGCGCCCTTACACCCTGGCGGCGATTGTCCATCTGGCGTGACATGGAGCCGGAAAGACGCGCGGAAAGACCAGCAAGCTGGGCTTCCAGATCCGCGCGAACCGGCACGGCCATTTCCGCCGCCCCTGTTGGCGTGGGCGCGCGCACATCGGCGGCATGGTCGATCAGGGTCGTATCGGTCTCGTGACCGACAGCAGATATCAGCGGGATCTGGCTTTCGGCCGCGGCCCGAACGACGATTTCGTCGTTAAAGCTCCAGAGATCCTCCAGACTTCCGCCGCCGCGCGCCACGATCAGAACGTCGGGACGCGGAATCTCGCCGCCGACCTCAAGCGCGTTAAAGCCTCTGATGGCGTTGGCGACTTCCTCGCCGGAACCCTCGCCCTGCACCTTGACCGGCCAGACGAGCACATGCACAGGGAAGCGGTCGGAAATACGGTGGAGAATATCGCGAATGACGGCACCGGTTGGCGAGGTCACAACCCCGATGACCCTAGGCATGTAAGGCAGGCGGCGCTTGCGGGCCTGATCGAACAGGCCTTCCGCTGCCAGCTTGCGACGGCGCTCTTCCAGCAACGCCATTAGCGCGCCTGCACCGGCGGGCTCCAGGCTTTCAATCACGATCTGGTATTTGGAAGAGCCCGGGAAGGTGGTGATCTTGCCGGTGGCGATGACCTCCATGCCCTCTTCAGGGCGGAATTTCAGCTTGGAAAAGCTGCCTTTCCAGATAACGGCATCGATACGGGCACGGTCGTCCTTCAACGAGAAATAGGCATGGCCGGAGGTGTGCTGCCCCCGATAACCGGAGATTTCCCCGCGCACCCGCACCTGATCGAAGGCGGTCTCGACTGTCCGCTTGATGGAACCGGACAGTTCCGACACGGAAAATTCGGCAAGATTGGTGAGGGGCTGGCTGAAAATATCGCTCATGCCCGTTTCTACCCTATGGTCCGTGATTTGCAAATCGCGCCGATAACACTGAGTTGACAATTTTTGGTCGAATGAATTTCACAAAATTGCAACAATCTGATACTGTCCATCGTTGAGAGTGCATGCCTTGGAGGAGAATAAGGGTTTTTGGGGATGACGATGCCTTTCCTCAAGCCCTCAGGAGGAGGAGCGGCATCATGGTATTTTTTCTAGGAATCTCGCTCGGCGTTGCCGCGCTGGCTTTGCGGTCCATGTCAGCGCTGGCGCTGATTGGCGTGATGATTGCAGGCATATTTGCAGTTTCGGCAATGGTTTCGGCATCGGGAGTGCCGGTCCTGTCGCTTCTCATCGCACTTGCCGGTTATAATCTCGGGATTGCCGGTGGTTTTGCTGCCATGCTAGCGGTGGTGAGGCTAAAACTGGTCTGAACGAGGATATTGCATCTTCGCGGCCCTGACTGGCCAGCTTGCCTTACCGCGAGGATGATCCCGTTTGAAAGCTATGAACCCGCTTTTTCTTTTCTGCGCGTTGACTGCGCTGGACGGAGCACTCTCCTACGTTTTCGTCACACAGTATGGTTTTGGTCCAGTGCTCGGGAGAGCCCTGAGTGCTGCGCTTTCCTACGCAGCGCTTGCGACCGCCCTATGCTATCTTGGTCGGCCAAGTTCAATCTCGCTTTTTTCTGCGCTTTCTGTCAGCTTCATCAGCCTTGCCGTGAGCCTGGCGGTGTTCAGCCTTATCATCATGAGAAATCCGGCCGTTCACTGGCCGATCGCCTTTGTCGCGGGCGCTATCGCCAGTCTGGCCTTTGCCGCCTTCGGATATGCCCGAGCGGCAAAGGCCATGCGTTCCGGGACTTGAGAGAGTGGGCTAGACCTTCTCCCAGCCCTCCTGCTCGGCTGCGCGGTAGATGGCATCGATGAACCGCTGGCTGTTCCTGGAGCTTTCCAGCGTGACGACCTCCCCGCCCTTTCCGCTGGCCGCTGCGGCAAACGCTTCGATTTCCCGCCGGTATTGGCGGCTGTCCTGAAAGCGGAAAATCTGTGACTGGCCGTGATCCTGACTGGTCAGTTCCACCTCTTCTGCGCCCCAGCGGTCTGCGTTGAACGGGGACTTCACTTCGATATAGCCCTTCGTGCCGTGCAGCACCATCAACTGACGCCCGGCAAGCTGGGTAGAAATATAGAAGCTGAGTTCGAAGTCGCCAAAGTCTGCCCTGACGCTGGCATAGATATCGGTGCCGAAATCCGGATCGCGCTCCACCGTTGCCTGAACGCGCTGCGGCTCCTTGCCCGTGGCAAACCGGGTTGTAATGGTCGGGTAGACACCGATATCCGGTAGCGCGCCGCCGCCGAGTTCCGGAATATTGCGCATGTTGGAAGGGTCGCGGTTGAAATAGGTAAAGGCACCCTGCACGTGCTTCAACGTGCCGATGGCACCGGAAGCAAGAAGTTCGCGGACCTTCAGCCACACCGGCGCATAGGTGACCATATAGGCTTCCGATACCAGCACCTTGTTGCGATCTCTGGCCTCTATCAAACCGTCGATCTCATCAGCCTTGAGCGCGATCGGCTTTTCGCACAGGACGTGCTTGCCCGCATTGGCGGCCTTGATCGACCACTCGACATGCTGCGACGTCGGCAGCGGAATATAGACCGCGTCGATTGCGTCGGAAGCCAGCATCTCCTCGTAGGAACCGAAGGCATGGGGAACGGAGAACCGGTCGGCAAGCGCCCGCGCCTTTGCCAGATCGCGGCTGGCAATGGCGGTGACAACTGCATTTTCCGCGTCCTGAATGGCCGGAATAACGAGTTCGCGGCCAATCTTTGCCGTCGACAGAATACCAAAACGTAACATGCCTATCTCCCATTGTAGCGGCGGGCACCTTACCATGACTGAGATGGCTGGCAATGGGCACAAGGCCGCTCATACTCAGGCTGTACCATGGCTGGATATGTCCCATACTCGGCAGGCTGGTGTCTTTCGCCTTCCAACCAAATGCTAAAAACTGTATCCATTGAAATCAGGAGATACAGAAAATGTCCCATTCGAACACGGCACTGCTGGTGATAGATGCGCAGGAATCCTTCCGTCACGCGCCCTATTTCGATGAAAAGACCCTGCCAGCCTATCTTTCTGCCCAGCAGAAACTGATCGATGGCGCCAAGGCGGCTCAGATACCGGTCGTTCAGATCTTTCATGTCGACGGCGACCGCGCCTTTGGCGAAGACAGCGGCTTTATCCGGGCCATCGAGGGGCTCGCAATCGAGCCCAGCGTAACCTTTCGCAAGAACCGCCATTCGGCCTTCGTCGGCACGGGGCTTGACGTGTGGTTGACAAGCCACGGCATCAACCGGCTCATCGTTTCCGGTATCAGGACAGAACAGTGCTGCGAAACCACCACGCGGCAGGGCTCCGATATGGGTTACAGCGTCGATTTCGTGACCGAGGCAACGCTGACCTTTCCCATGACCCACCCGTCCGGAAAAGTCTTTTCCGCAGAGGATATCGCAACCCGCACGGAACTGGTGCTGGCGGGTCGTTTTGCCCGCATCGTAACCGTCGATGAAGCATTGAAGACGCTGGAGAACGCCGGATGACAGATGTGAGCGACGCCTTGCGCGGCAGGATCATTCCAGTCTTCGTGGTCTTGCCGCCAAGGACGTTGCTGATGGATGTCGCAGGGCCGGTGGAGGTGTTGCGTTATGCCAACGAGTTTCAGGATGAGGTCAGGTTCGACCTCACCTATCTCTCGGTCGGCGAGACGCAGACAACGACCATCGGACTGTCGCTGTCTGGCCTGACACCCCTGCCTGACGCCTTGCCTGCCAATGCCATGGTCATGATATGCGGCGGGGCATTTGCTGAGCGCCGGGATGCCGAGCCTGCGCGGGAACGACGGCTGCTTGCCGAATGGCTGCGGCGCGTTGCCCGTGATGACATGACGCTCGTTTCCATCTGTTCCGGGGCCCTGATCGCCGCACAGGCAGGCCTGTTCGATGGCTACCAGTGCACCACGCATACCGACTGCATTTCGCAACTGCGCAGATTGTCTCCGCTGGCGGACGTGCGCGACAACCGGTTGTTCGTGGAGGATCGCAAACGATTTTCCAGCGCCGGAATCTCGACAGGCATCGACCTGCTGCTGCACATCGTATCGGGGCTGACCAGCCCTGCAACTGCCGCCCATATTGCACAGACCATGGTCATCTATATCAGGCGGGCTGCCAAGGACCCGCAGATCTCACCATGGCTTTCAGGCCGCAACCATATTCACCCCTCGGTCCACAAAGCGCAGGATGCCATCGTGGCCGATCCTTCCGCAGAATGGTCTCTGGAGCGGCTTGCCCGCGTTGCGGGATTGAGCGAGCGCCATCTTTCACGGCTGTTCAAGGACCATGCGGGTGTCAGCGTCGTTGATTATATCAACCTGATGCGCGTCAATCTCGCCCGGGACATTCTCACCAATTCCCGGCTCGACATGGAAGCTGTGGCAGAACGCTGCGGCTTTGCCTCTGCCCGCCACATGCGGCGTGTGTGGCAGCAGCATCATGCACAGCCGCCAAGTTCCTATCGAACCCTTTCCTCCTGAATGTCGTTTCCATCACGCAGGCGTCGGCTCGACATCACGTAAATTCAATGGTTATGCCGTCTTGCGCTTGCTACTGCTGATATCCAACGGAACAACAAAGGGAGTACTGCCCGTGGAGAAACGCGCGCTTGGCCGAACCGGCCTTTCCATCGCCCCAATCGTTTTTGGCGGAAACGTCTTTGGCTGGACTGCGGATGAGAACACTTCCTTCCAGCTGCTGGACGCGTTCTTCGATTCCGGCTTCAACACCATCGATACCGCCGATGTCTATTCGGCCTGGGTGCCGGGCCATGAAGGTGGCGAGTCGGAAACCATAATCGGCAAATGGCTGAAACGCGGCAGCGTTTCGCGTGACAAGGCGATCATCGTTTCCAAGGTCGGATATGACAAGGGACTGAAAGCCCAGCGGATTGCCGATGCGGTCGATGATTCGCTCAGACGTCTGCAGACCGATTATATCGACCTCTATCTTGCCCACAAGCCGGACCCGGAAACGCCGATCGAGGAAACGCTTGGTGCCTTCACGAAGCTGAAGGAACAGGGCAAGGTGCGCGCCATCGGCTGCTCCAACTACGATGCGCCGGAATTGAAGGCGGCACTGGATGCTTCAGAAGCTACCGGGCTTGCGCGCTTTGATGTGGTGCAGCCCGAATACAATCTCTACACCCGCGAAAGATTTGAAGGTCCGCTTGCCGAATTGACGGCACAGGAGGACATCGGCGTCATCAATTACTATAGCCTGGCCGCCGGGTTCCTCACCGGTAAATACCGTAGCAAGGCAGAAACCGAGGGCGTGGCGCGATCCTACCGCGTTGGAGATTATGTCAATGCACGTGGCTTGGCCATTCTTGGCGTGATGGACACGATTGCGGCAGAGACCGGCGCGAAACTTGCCGATATTGCGCTGGCATGGCTGCTGGCGAAAAAGTCCGTGACGGCACCGATTGCGAGCGCAACCAGCCTTTCCCAGCTTGAGAGCTTCAAGCGGGCTGTGGATTTGAAATTGACGGACGACATGGTGACCCTTCTGGACAAGGCTGGCGCATAATGGATTTGAGCATTCGCGATGCCCGCAGCGAGGACCAGGACGCATGGTTGAAGCTGTGGAATGATTATCTGGCATTCTATAATGTCGATCTGGCCGAGGATGTGACCGCCCACACATGGGCGCGCATCATCGACCCGGCATCCCGTGTCAGCGCGCGTCTGGCAATACAGGATGGAAACGTCGTCGGCTTTGCCATCCATCATTTCCACGACTCGACCTGGGTCAAGACGCCGGATTGCTATCTGGAAGACCTGTTCATCGACGCCAACATCCGTGGCCGGGGCATTGGCCGCGCCCTCATCGACGATCTGATTTCCATCTGCCGTGAAAAGGGGTGGTCGCGTCTTTACTGGCATACGAACGAGGACAATGAGCGGGCGCGAAAGCTCTATGACAGCTATGTTTCCAGCGATGGCCACATCCGATACAGAATCAAGTTCTGACTTCAGGACTTGACGCGGAAAAAATCCACGAAAGCCCTCAACGCCGGTCGCATCTGCCGGCGTGAGGGATAATAGATGTAGAAGCCATCGAATGGTGCGCACCAGACGCCCGGCCTTTACATCCTCTTCGATGCCCTGTTCGAACACGAAAGCAAGTCCGGCACCATCCAGTGCAGCGGCACGAATGAGGCTTTGATCGGACAGGACGAGCGGGCCCTGCACATCGACAACCAGCGGCTTGCCATCCTTCTCCAGTTCCCAGCGATAGATCAGGCCACTGGAGAAACGCCGTCTGATACAGCGATGTTGCATCAGATCGTGTGGGTGCTGCGGCACCGGATGCGTTTCGAAATAAAGAGGCGAACCGACGATGGCTCCGCGCCAGTTTCCGCTGGCGCGCACGGCAATCATATCCGCCTCCAGATTTTCGCCGAGCCGCAAACCGGCATCGAAGCCCTTGGCGACAATATCTTCGAAACGATCATCCGTGGAAATCTCAAGTGCTATATCCGGATAGCGGCTGAGAAAGGCACCGAGCTTGGGCATGATGACATCCTGCGCGGCCAGGCGCGGCATGGTGATGCGCAAAGGACCTGCGGGGCGCCCGCCATGCTCTGCCAGTGCACCGATGACGGCATCGATATCGGCCAGCGCCGGCGCCAGCGTTTCGAGGAGGCGCCTGCCTTCCTGTGTGGGAGAGACGCTGCGGGTCGTGCGGTGAAGCAGCCGCAGACCAAGGCTGAGTTCCAAGGCAGAGATGGCATGACTGACGGCAGAGGGCGCAATGCCCAGCTCTGCCGCTGCCTTTCGGAAGCTCAGACTTTCAGCCACAGTGGCGAGGACGGCGAGTTGGGAGAGTTGCACACGGTTCATTGTTCTAAATGATAGAACAAGCCAACACGAAAGCCAGCGATTATTTTTGCCGTCTTGAAGGCGTATCCTGTTTGTATGCCCCATCACGGGCAGACCCTTTCTGGAAGGACATAGAGATGCAGAACAGAATTCTTGGAAACCAGCTTTCGGTCTCCGCCATCGGGCTTGGATGCATGGGCATGAGCCACGCCTACAGCCCGGCCGTCGACGAAGCCGGCTCCATCGCCACGCTTCATCGGGCAGTGGAACTCGGCGTGACGTTCTTCGATACGGCGGAAGTCTATGGCCCCTACGCCAACGAGACGCTCGTCGGCAAAGGCCTGAAGCCCTACCGCGACCAGGTGACCATTGCGACGAAATTCGGTTTCAAGATCGATGCAAGCAAACCATCCGGCCAGATGATGGTCGCCACCGACAGTCGGCCGGAAAACGTCCGCGCCGTGGCCGAGGCCTCGCTGAAACGTCTTGATGTCGATGTGATCGACCTCTTCTACCAGCATCGTGTCGACCCAAACGTGCCGATTGAAGAGACGGTGGGCGCCATGGCCGATCTGGTCAAGGCAGGCAAGATCCGGCATCTCGGCCTTTCCGAAGCCAATGCGGCGACGATCCGCAAGGCGCACGCAACGCACCCGATCACCGCACTGCAGAGCGAATATTCACTCTGGACCCGCGATGTCGAGACCAACGGCGTGCTCGATACCTGCCGCGAACTCGGCATCGGCTTCGTGCCCTTCAGCCCGCTCGGTCGCGGCGTTCTGACCGGCGCGTTAAAGAAGCTCGACGGCCTCTCCGACACCGACTTCCGCCGCTCCCTGCCCCGCTTCCAGGCAGAGAATTTCGATGCGAACCTGGCACTCGTTACGCTTCTGGAAGACATGGCGGCTGAAAAGGGCGTGACCGCAGGCCAGTTGGCGCTGGCATGGGTGCTGGCGCAGGGTGACTTCATCGTGCCCATTCCCGGCACCACGAAAATCGCCAATCTGGAAAAGAACGTCGCGGCAGCGGATGTGACGCTCAGCGCCGATGAAGCCGCAAAGCTCGGTGAACTCTTGTCTCCGACCAAGGTCGCTGGCGGGCGCTATCCCGAGCAGATGGCGGCAATGGCCAACCGTTAAAAAGCAAAGGCCGGGGAAGCATTTTCCCCGGCCTTTTCAGTTCAAGCACGATCGTTAAAAATCAGGCGCGCAGCACGCCGCCTGTCGACTTCTCGACATTGCCGACGATTTTTGCCGTCAGCGCTTCGAAGTCTTCATCCGTCAGGGTCTTGTCGACCGGCTGGATCTGGACTTCGATGGCGATGGACTTCTTGTTTTCGCCGACGGATGCGCCTTCGAAGACGTCGAAGACATTGACGCCGGTGACGAGCTTGCGGTCGGCGCTGGTTGCGGCCTTGATGATGGCACCCGCCTCAACCGTACGATCGACCACGACGGCAAAGTCTCGCTTGACCGCCTGGAAGGGCGACAGTTCAAGCGCGGGCTTGGTGCGGGTGGCCTTCTTCTTCGGCTCCGGCATGGCATCGAGATAGATTTCGAAACCGGCATAGACGCCCGAGACATCCAGTTCGGACAGGGTCTTCGGGTGGAACTCACCGAAATAACCGAGAATGACCTTCGGACCCATCTTGATCGTGCCGGAGCGGCCGGGGTGATACCAGTTTGGCGCGCCCGCTTCGATCTGCACATTGCTCATCGGCAGGCCACAGGCTTCGATGACAGCCAGCGCATCCGCCTTGGCATCGTACACATCAACAGGCTTGCCGCCGCCCTTGGCCGCGTTGGACCACATGCGACCGGAACCGGCAATGGATGCCGTGCCACGACGCACGCCGCCTGCGACGCGACGCTGGCCTTCCGGCGTATCACCTTCATAGGTGCCGGAGACTTCGAAGATCGCGACATCGCCATGGCCCTTGTCGGCATTGCGCTGTGCGGCGGTCAAAAGACCGGGAAGCAGCGAGGGGCGCATATCCGACATGTCGGCTGCGATGGGGTTGGCAAGCTTGAGCGCGGGCGTGCCGCCACCGAAAAGCTTTGCCTGTGCTTCCGGGATGAACGACCATGTTACGGCTTCCAGCATACCGCGGGAGGCAAGCGAACGCTTGGCCGTACGTGTGCGGATCTGCAGAGTCGTCAGGATGCGGCCATTGACGGCACCGAAGCTTTCCAGCGGCTCCGGCTTGATGTTATCGACGCCATGAATGCGCATGACCTCTTCCACCAGATCAGCCTTGCCATCCACATCAGGACGCCAGGAGGGGACCGAGACGCTGACGCGCTCGCCCGAACCTTCAACGCCGAAGCCGAGGCCCTTGAGGATATCGAGCGTTTCCTGCGCCGATACATCCAGACCCGTCAGGCGCTTGACTTCGGAGAGCGGGAAATCGATCCACTTGGGCTCGAAGCCCTTGTAACCGACAACTTTCGCTTCTGCTGCCGTGCCGCCGCACAGTTCGAGCACCAGCTCCGTCGTGCGCTCCAGACCTGGCACCATATATTCGGGATCAACGCCGCGTTCGAAGCGGTAACGGGCATCGGTGATGATGCCGAGCGAGCGACCGGTCTTGGCGATGTTGATCGGGTCCCAGAGCGCCGACTCGATCAGCACATCCGTGGTGTTTTCATCGCAGCCGGAATGTTCACCACCCATGACGCCGCCGATGGATTCGATGCCGTTATCATCGGCAATGACGACGTTGGCGGGACCGAGCTTGTATTCGCGCTGATCCAGCGCAAGAATGGTTTCGCCTTCCTTGGCGCGGCGAACCACGAGATTGCCCTTTACCTTGGCCGCATCGAAGACGTGCATGGGGCGGCCCTGATCGAAGGTCATGTAATTGGTGATATCGACCAGCGCATTGATCGGGCGAAGACCGATGGCGAGAAGACGCTGCTGCATCCATTTCGGGCTTGGGCCGTTCTTGACGCCGCGCACGAGACGCAAGCTAAAGCCGGGGCAAAGTGCGGCGTCATCAAGATCAAGCGTCACATCGACGGTGGTCTGACCTTCGACCTTGAAGCCCGGTGCGGGCTTTGTCTTCAGCGTGCCGAGACCCGACGCTGCAAGATCGCGGGCAATGCCGTAGATCGAGGTGCAATCCGGGCGGTTCGGCGTGAGGTTGATTTCGATGACGGGATCATCAAGACCCGCATAGCTCGCAAAGGACGTACCAACAGGCGCATCGTCAGGCAGATCGATAATGCCATCATGGCTGTCGGACATGTTGAGCTCTTTTTCCGAGCACATCATGCCATGGCTCTCGACACCGCGGATCTTGCCGACAGCAAGCGTCACATCGATGCCCGGAACATAGTCACCCGGACGGGCGAGAGCGCCAACGAGACCGGCGCGCGCATTGGGCGCGCCGCAGACGATCTGAACCGGATTGCCGTCCCCCGCATCAACGCTCAGCACCTTGAGACGGTCCGCTTCGGGGTGCTTTTCAGCCGTCAGGATCCTGGCGATGACGAAGGGCTTGTAGGCGGCCTTGTCATCCACGTCCTCGACTTCGAGACCGATGGCGGTGAGGCGTTCGCAAATCTGTTCGAGAGACGCATCGGTTTCCAGATGCTCTTTCAGCCAGGAGAGTGTGAATTTCATGTGTGTCTGTCCTTAACGGTATGTGTCTCTTCTGGACTGGCTATCTTGGGCAATGACTTCAAAGAACGGTCTGGCAATCATGCGGCTTGCTGTGGCGCCTTGGCGCCTGGGGCCTTGCGACCCTTCAACATCCCATCGACTGAAAGATCTTCATCGACATCAGGCCAGTGAACGCCCGAAAGCATCAATTCAACCGTGTTGCGTTGAGCGGGCGTCGCATTCAGCAACCTCGGATACCACCACAGCGGCGTGGAAACATGTCTTCCATCGGCCAGCCGAACATGGACTTCGTGCGGATCGCACCATGCTTCAACGGGACGATCACTTTCCGGGTATGCATCATCCGAAGTACTCATGCCACGCCTCCATCATCTGATGTCTGTGTTCCTCAACCGTTTCCAATATACGGGTGATGTCTTTCTGATTGAAGCCCTTTGCTTTCGCCAGTCTCACTGCGTCCAACCAGACCTTTGCTTCGCAACCGTTTCCATCCACATGAATATGCGGCGGCTCATGGCCATCACCCGAGTAGAAGTGAAAACGAAGGCCATATTTGCGAAGCACGGTCGGCATGACTTATGCGCTCAAGCCACCAAACAGGGTCGGCATGTCGAGCGGGCGGAAGCCGTAATGGGTCATCCAGCGCACATCCGCATTGAAGAAGTCCCGCAGGTCGGGCATGCCGTATTTCAGCATGGCGATGCGGTCGAGACCCATGCCCCAGGCAAAGCCCTGATATTCGTCGGGGTCGAGACCACCGGCGCGCAGGACGTTGGGGTGGACCATGCCGCAGCCGAGGATTTCCATCCAGTCCTTGCCTTCGCCGAACTTGACGATGGGACCGGAGCGATCGCACTGGATATCCACTTCGAAAGACGGTTCGGTGAAGGGGAAGAAGGACGGGCGGAAGCGCATGACGACGCTATCGACCTCGAAGAAGGTCTTGCAGAACTCTTCCAGCACCCAGCGCAGATTGCCGACATTCGACTTCTTGTCGATGACGAGGCCTTCGACCTGATGGAACATCGGCGAGTGGGTTGCGTCCGAGTCCTGGCGATAGGTCTTGCCGGGAATGACGATGCGGATCGGCGGCTTCTGGGCTTCCATGGTGCGAACCTGCACCGGCGATGTGTGCGTGCGCAAAACCTTGCGCTCACCGTTCTCGTCCGGCTGGAAGAAGAAGGTATCGTGCATCTCACGGGCCGGATGTCCCTCGGGGAAATTCAGCGCCGTGAAGTTATAATAGTCGGTTTCGATATCCGGGCCTTCCGCGATGGAAAAGCCCATATCAGCGAAGATGGCTGTGATTTCATCGACGATCTGGCTGATCGGATGGATGCGGCCGCGCTCGGCAGGCGACTGACGCACCGGCAGGCTGACATCGAGCGTTTCCGCCAGGAGACGCGCGGAAATGGCCGCGTCCCTCAGTTCCGCCTTGCGAGCGGTAATGAGGTCGGTCACTTCGTTCTTGAGCTGGTTGATGGCGGCACCGCGCGTCTGGCGTTCCTCCGGCGTCATGGAACCCAGGGTTTTCAGGAGTTCAGAGACCGAACCCTTTTTACCCATTGCCGACACGCGCACAGCTTCGATAGACGCTTCATCCGCGGCGGCGGCGATGTCCGACATCAATTGCGATTTCAAAGTATCCAGTTCGGTCATATTTTCCTACCTCGCCGGGCTTATGCCTGCGGCTTCGGGTTCACAGCATTCTTCAGATAATCGGTCGCCTTGATAAAGCGTCGCAGATCACTACCCATCTGCACTCGCCCAATCAACCGTGCCAAAGGCAAAAAGCGGCCTAAAACATGCACCAGCCGGCGTAATTCCGCGATTGCCGCATCCGGCGCGCGCGATGCCCAGGCCTCGTAGGCCGCATCAAGCGATGGCGTCCCTTTGATCGCCCTTTGCGAAAGCGGTAAAAACAGCAGCCAGAGATCGCGCGCCTGCGCTGTTTCCAGCGGCATGACGGCTTGTGGCGTCTCTTCGAAATCCATGAAACCAAGCCGTCCGTCACGCATGTAGAAGTCACGCACATGCGGGCGCCCGTGACACAGGCCGGCTGAATGCAGGTCGCCAAGCCCGGCCGCCACACCGATGAGCAATTCGTCATGCGCATCCACGTCGGTCGTCTGCAACCGATCCAGTTGCTGGGCGATGGTCAGGCCGACATCTTCGAGAACGACAGCCGTTGTCGATGAATAGACGATTTGCGGCACGGGAAAACCGCGGGCTTCAAACAGCCGCATCGTCTCGACCTCCCGGCGCATCATGCCTGCGGGGTCGAGCACAGGAGACGGGCGCATGAAGGAATAGGGCAGAAACTTCGACAGAAAGGACTGCGCCTTTGGTCCCCAGGAAGGCTTCTCCGTTCCCTGCCGCTTGATCCAGACAGATCCGGTAGAGA
This sequence comes from Hyphomicrobiales bacterium, assembly GCA_900468285.1. Lineage (GTDB taxonomy): Bacteria > Pseudomonadota > Alphaproteobacteria > Rhizobiales > Rhizobiaceae > Agrobacterium. Next base: position 50,317 of record UBTF01000007.1, read on the forward strand.
GGCTGATTTTCTGTATGCGGCGCTCGCTATTGAGCAGGGCATACATCAGCGCTGTTACATCTTCGTCTTCGAGATGCACCTCGAAGCCCTGCGCTTTTTCATCTGCACTGGCTGCCAACATGATCGCCACACCTTTGCGGATCGTCGCACCCGCCTATTGTTCCTCGCAAAGGAACCCGACAATAACAAAACCCGCACCGGTGGCCCGGCGCGGGTTTCAAATGAACAACAATCTGTCCGCGCCGTAATTACTTTACAGCGGCTTCAAACTCGTTGGCGGTGCCTGCGTCCTTGAGGTACTCAAGAGCCTTCTTTGCAGCAGTGACGAGAGCGCCGAATGCAGCAGGCTCATGGATAGCCATGTCGGACAGAACCTTACGGTCAACTTCAATGCCAGCCTTGTTCAGGCCGTCGATGAAGCGGCCATAGGTCAGGCCAGATTCGCGAACGGCAGCATTGATACGCTGGATCCAGAGCGCGCGGAAGTTGCGCTTGTTGACCTTGCGGTCGCGGTAAGCGTACTGCTTGGAACGATCCACAGCAGCCTTTGCTGCGCGGATGGTGTTCTTGCGACGGCCGTAGAAGCCCTTGGCTGCCTTGAGTGTCTTGGTGTGCTTGGCGCGGGAAGTTACGCCACGTTTTACGCGTGCCATGTCATGATCTCCTTAAAAGTGTCCAAAAATGCGGAAGAGTCTTAGAGACCGTTCGGCAGGTAGTTCTTGACGACTTTCTTGCCGTCAGCTTCGGCCAGAACCATGGTTCCGCGCGCGTCGCGAATGAACTTGTTGGAACGCTTGATCATGCCGTGGCGCTTGCCGGCAGCGGCTGCGAGAACCTTGCCAGTGCCAGTGATCTTGAACCGCTTTTTAGCGGCGGACTTCGTCTTCATCTTGGGCATTTTGCTACTCCATTATTTGTATCGAAAGACAGGCAGACGAAGCCTGCTTTCAAGCTATTCTGGAACGGACACGGCATGCCCTGCCGGACCGTTCGGACGCGCTCCTATAACCGCGTTCACGGCAAAGAGCAACGGGGAATGAGAAATTCCCCTGCCACTTCGGCAAAACGCCTGCCCTGCAGACGTTTCTGGACTTATTTCGGCGCCAGAACCATCATCATCTGACGTCCTTCGAGCTTTGGCTCGGCTTCAACCTTGGCAATTGCCAGGGTGTCTTCCTTGACCTGCAAAAGAAGCTTCATGCCGAGTTCCTGGTGGGCCATTTCGCGGCCACGGAACTTCAGCGTTACCTTCACCTTGTCGCCTTCGTCAAAGAAACGGTTCATCGCCTTCATCTTCACCTCATAGTCATGGGTGTCGATGTTGGGGCGCATCTTGATTTCCTTGACCTCAACGATCTTCTGCTTCTTGCGCGCTTCGGCCGCCTTTTTCTGGGTCGAGTACTTCAGCTTGCCAAGATCAAGAATTTTGCAGACCGGCGGTTCCGCGTTCGGCGAAATCTCAACCAGATCAAGCCCGGCATCTTCTGCCATCTTCAAAGCCTGGTCCGTCGGCATGACGCCAAGGTTCTGGCCTTCTTCATCAATCAGCTGAATCTTGGGAATTCGAATTTCCCTGTTGGAGCGCGGGCCCTCTTTGACGGGGGCATCGGCTTTGAACGGTCTGCGAATGGTCGTATTCTCCTGATCTGTTTCGGGATCGCGTCGGCAAAAACAGCTTGTCGGTGCAAATGGCGGAAATGTCGTGAATGCCGCCGCGAAGTCAATAGCACGTCCGCGCAAAAAAATCACCTCCTGTCGTGCTTTTTAAGAATCTGCGCTACAGGGAGAGTAAAAAGCAGGAGAATTGGGCACCGATGACTGAAGATATGGTTGAATATATTACCGTTGGCAGCGCGCAGGATGCACGCGACATCGCCATCCTCGCCCGCAAGGCCGCAACACAGGACGACGCCCCTGCACTCGTGTGGCTGGGCGGCTATCGTTCCGACATGACGGGCACCAAGGCTGTCGAACTGGACCGTTACGCAAAAGAGGCAGGACTTGCTTGCATTCGTCTCGACTATTCCGGCCATGGCGCTTCCGGGGGTGACTTCAACAAGGGAACCATCTCGCGCTGGCTGGAAGAAACCATCGCCGTCCTGCGCCACAAGGGTGCAAAGCGCATCATTGTCGTCGGCTCCTCGATGGGCGGCTGGATAGCGCTGCGGCTGATCCAGGAACTTCGAAAGGATCCAGACGGTACCAAGGTCGCCGGTCTGCTGCTGATCGCCCCTGCCCCGGACTTTACGGCAGAACTGATCGAACCCAACCTTTCCGACGAGGAAAAGGCATCGCTCGCGGAGCGCGGCTATTTCGAAGAGCCCTCGGAATACAGTACCGAGCCCAACATCTTTACCCGCGACCTCATTGAAGACGGGCGCAACAATCGCGTCCTCACGGGCATCATCGAAACGGGCTGCCCCGTCCACATCCTGCAGGGGATGCGCGACGAAGACGTACCCTATACCCATGCGCTGAAACTGCTCGACCACCTCCCGGCAGACGACATCGTGCTCAGCCTTATCCGCGATGGAGACCACCGATTGTCGCGTCCACAGGATATAGAGCGGATGCTGGCTGCCGCCCAATCCCTTGTTTTCTCGGCAAAACCGCAACGATCTTAACCATATTATTCATCTTGCATTCATGAATGATGAGTTCCGATTGACTCCCGCCCCTAACCTTTTTAACTTTTCGTTAAGATTTTAAGGGACGGGTTTCATGATGAATGCATCACGGGCGCGGGCGCTGCTTCTGGCAGTTGCGACCGGAATAATGTCTGCGGCCTCTGCGCAGGCAGACAACATCGGCAGCCTGTCCATGGTCACAGGTGGCATTACGTCCCAGCCAATCGGCCATTATGAGTTCTGCCAGAAATACATGGACGAGTGCGATATTCGCAGCAAGCTGACCCCGCCGCCCCGCGTGACGGAGTTCGGCTGGCAGGTCATTCGCGACGTCAACAAGGAAGTGAACGCCTCCATTGTCGCGATGACCGATCTGGAAGTCTATGGCAAGGACGAGGTCTGGGAATATCCCAAGACCGCGGGAGACTGTGAAGACTTCGTGCTTCTGAAGCGTCGCAAGCTGATGGAACGCGGCTTTGCGGTTTCGGACCTGCTGATTACGGTCGTGCGCAAGCCGGATGGCGAAGGCCATGCCGTGCTGACAGTGCGCACCAATAATGGCGACTTCATTCTGGACAACCTGTCCGACGATGTGAAGCTGTGGACGGACACCAACTACACCTATCTCAAGCGTCAGGCGTCCTTCAACACCGGCCGCTGGGTCTCGATTGAAGACGGGCGCGACGTTCTGGTCGGCGCTCTGCGCTAAGCCCAAAAGATTTGCGGTCAGGAGCCGCCAATCATTTCGCCAGCAAGCCTGATGCCATAAGCTGGAATACATCTGCGGCCTTTACAAAGGCCGCCTTGGGATCCTCAGCGGCGGCGATCCAGAGAGCGGCGTTCAGCACGGCGCCGTTCAGCAACCATGTTGCAGCCCTTGCATCGACTTGGGCCAGCGTACCGTCATCCACCAGCGACTGAACCGTTTTTTCGATACGTTGCAGGCAGGCGGTCTGGCTTGGCCACTGCGCCGGATCGCCCAGCACAGCCGGACCATCCAGAAGCATGATGCGCTGGATTTCGGGCTCCAGAGCCATTTCAATATAGGCGAGACTTTCGGCAATCAGGCCGTCCCATGGGGTTTTTGCTGCCTGCTGGACAAGATGCATTCTTGCCAGCATTTCCGCATCGATCTGATCGATCACGGCCCTGAGCAACCCCTTCTTGTCGCCGAAATTATGGTAGAGCGCGCCGCGCGTCAGGCCTGCCTCAGCTGTGAGATCATCCATGGATGAGGCCGCATAGCCCTTTGTTGCAAAGGATGTTCGCGCCGCAGCAACAAGCTTGGCGCGCGTTTCCTCCACCATCTGCGACCGCGTTCTTGCCATGGGGCAGCCCTTCTGATTTTCACATACGTCGCGTATGCTATTGACATACGCAGCGTATGTCTATTATCTGAACATACGGGCCGTATATCAGTTTCCATGACCGCCCGTAAAGCAATGAAACATCGGCGAACCACCCGCCCGCATCTTGCGGTTTGCGGGAAGGATATCGCTGTGCATCGATCTGGAGATCACGATGACCAAACGCGAAGCAATTTTCCCGCCCAACCGTCACGCACTTTATGAAAAGCATGGCTATTCCGCCGCGATCCGCTCAGGCGACCTGCTGTTTGTTTCCGGTCAGGTGGGCAGCCGCGACGATGGCTCAGCCGAACCTGACTATGCGAAACAGGTGCAGCTTGCCTTCAACAATCTGAAGGCGGTGCTGGCGGCTGCCGGTGCATCCTTCGATGATATCATCGACGTGACCACCTTCCATACCGATCCGGAACAGCAGTTCGAGACCTTCATGGGTATCAAGGAACAGGCTTTTTCGGAAAAGCCCTATCCGAGCTGGACGGCGGTCGGTGTCAACTGGCTTGCCGGTTTCGACTTCGAAATCAAAGTCATCGCACGGCTTCCCGACGCCGGATAATTGGCAGCACCGTGACTGTCAGCCGCTGCCGATGAGAATGCCCGCCGCAAGAACCAGCGAACCGCCCAGCACCACCTGGAAGACGGCGCGCAAAAACGGCGTCTCCATGTAGCGGTTCTGGATGAAGGCGATGGCCCAGAGTTCCAGAAAGACGATAACGGCGGCAACGGCGGTTGCCGTCCAGAAATGCGAGATGAGATAGGGCAGCGTATGTCCCAGACCGCCGATGGTGGTCATGATGCCCGATGCCAGCCCCCGCTTCAACGGTGAGCCGCGACCCGACAGCTTGCCGTCATCATGGGCAGCTTCCGTAAAGCCCATGGAAATGCCCGCACCGACGGATGCGGACAGGCCGATGAGGAAGGTCTGCCATGTATCCTGCGTGGCGAAGGCGGCGGCGAATATCGGGGCCAGCGTCGAGACCGAGCCGTCCATCAAACCGGCCAGACCGGGCTGAACATAGGTGAGCAGGAATTGACGCTTTTCGGTTTCACCCTCCTCAGCTCTCGCATCCTCGGGCAGGTGCTTGTCACCCAGCATGGCGGCAACATCCTCATGTCCGCGTTCCGCCTCGGCAAGATCACCCAGCAGCTTGCGCGTGGAGGCATCGGTGACGTGTTTTATCGCCTCGTCGTAAAAGCGGATGGCCTGCGCTTCCATCCGTTCCGCCTCTTCGCGAATTGTTTCGAGCGGCAGATTCTTGACGAGCCAATCCGGCTTGCGCTCGTAAAAGCCACGAACATGCTCGCGCCGGATAAGCGGAATGACCTCGCCAAACCGCGCCCTGTGCTGCTCGATCAGCATATTGCGGTGGGCCTGCTCGACCTCAGCCATATCATCGAAAATGCGCGCCGACTGGGGATATTGCGTTTTGAGATGCGCCGCGTAGGACCGGTAAATGCGGGCATCATCCTCCTCGGAGGAGATGGCAAGGGCGAGGATCTCCTGCTCGCTCAACGAGGAAAAGGGGCGCTTGGAGAGGGAAACGAGGCTGCGAAACATGGGATCACCTATTTAGAATAATTCTAAATAATACGAATATGGAGATTCCACAAGCCTGTTTAGAACCATTCTAATTACAGCCCGGCAATGTTAAAAGGTCGCATTGTGTATTAGCCGTGGCGGGCAGATAGTGCAGGCCTTGCCGAAGGGACATCCATGACCGAAAAAATCACCGCGCGCGCCGCTCCCCATGCCGAAAGCCAGCGGCAGGCGCAGATTTCCATGGCGCAAATGGGCGTGGATGCCGCCTTTATCGACCGGCTGGTCGAGACCTTCTATGGGCGTATTCAACAGCACGAAACGCTCGGTCCCGTCTTTGAAAGACGTCTTGCGGGGCGGTGGGCCGACCATATGGAGAAGATGAAGGGTTTCTGGTCCGCAATCGCCTTCAAGACGGGCGCTTATGGCGGCAAGCCGGTCCAGGCCCATTACGGCATGGACGGTTTGAGCGAGGCCCTGTTTGCGCAGTGGCTGGAGCTGTTTTCGCAAACGCTGCGCGATATCGCGCCCAACCGTGAAACCCATGACTGGTTCATGGCAACCGCCGAGCGCATCGCACGCAGCCTGATGCTGTCGCTGTTCTACAATCCCGCCCTTGATGACCCGGCCCGCAAGCGGTGACGCGGCAACGATTGCGTTCATTAGAAAACGGGCATTCTTGACGCAATATGACCAAGTTTATCTTGAAGGCTAAAGGCGGACATGATTAGTAGTTCGCGGGAGGCGTACCAGGCGGTTCGCCTTATAGTCTTCATTCAGGGCAGAATCGAAATGGATCGCAGATCATTCATCCGCAATGCAGGCGCCGCAGGCGCTGGCATTACCGCAACAGCACTTGCCGCACCGGCCATCGCCCAGGAAAATCCAAAGATAACCTGGCGCATGACTTCGTCCTTTACCAAGGGTCTCGACATTCTGTTTGGCGCTGGCCAGATCGTTGCCGACCACGTCAAGGAAGCGTCCGGCGGCAACTTCACCATCCAGCATTTTGCCGGCGGTGAAATCGTGCCAGCCCTGCAGGCCGCGGATGCCGTGACATCGGGCACGGTCGAAATGGCCCATACCTGCTCCTATTACTATGTCGGGAAAGATCCGACCTTCGCTCTGGGTACCTCCGTTCCCTTCGGCCTCAATGCGCGCCAGACCAATGCATGGTTCAACCAGGCGGGCGGTAACGAGCTGCTCAACGAATTTCTGGCCAAGCACAACATCTATTCCATTCTGCTCGGCAACACCGGCGCCCAGATGGGCGGCTGGTTCCGCAAGGAAATCAACACCATCGATGACCTGAAGGGTCTAAAGATGCGCATTGCCGGCCTGACCGGCCAGGTCATGCAGAAGGTTGGCATCACGCCACAGCAGATCGCAGGCGGCGACGTCTATGCGGCGCTGGAAAAGGGCACCATTGATGCGACGGAATTCGTCGGCCCCTATGACGACCAGAAGCTTGGCTTCTACAAGGTTGCGAAATATTACTATTATCCCGCATGGTGGGAAGGTGGCCCGGCCTGCCACGCCTTCGTCAATCTCGAGAAGTTCAACAGCCTGCCGGAAAACTACAAGCGCATCCTGAAGGATGCCTGTGCTGCCGGAAGCGCCTCCATGCTGGAGCGTTACGATGCGCGCAACCCGAAGGCGCTGAAGGAACTGGTGGCACAGGGAGCGATCCTGCGTCCGTTCAGCCAGGAAATTCTTGATGTCTGCCACAAGGCGGCGCTCGAAACCTATGCGGAAATCTCTGCGGTCAACGAGAACTTCAAGAAGATCTATGAAAGCCAGCAGGCCTTCAAGAAGGATGCCTATCTCTGGGCGCAGATCTCCGAATATACCTACGACACTTACATGATGATCCAGCAGCGCAACGGTAATCTGTAATCATCCAAGTCCAAAGCATTGAGGGGCCGTCCGACTATGCCGGGCGGCCTTTTCTGTCTGTGGACACAAGCTTCCAGACCTCCCGCTCGCGCCAGGCCAGCGGGCTCATGCCGGTAATGCGGCGGAACTCACGATTGAAGTTGGACTTCGTCTGGAAGCCGCTTTCGAGCATGATGGATGTCACCGACTGATCCGTCTCTTCCAGCAGGCGGCAGGCATCCCTCACCCGCAACTGGTTGATATATTGCGAGACATTGCCGCCGGTCGCCCGATTGATGGCCTGCGAGATCTGCCGGCTGGGCAAAGACAGCTTGCGGGCAAGTCGCGTCAGATTGAGGTTCTCATCCCTGTAGACGTGCTGCCGTGCCATCAGCTCCTCCAGACGCACCATGATCTCGTGATCCTCCGCAGTCGGACCTGATGGCGGCGGCTCCGCCTCGGTCACACCACGCGATGTCTCCGGCTTGCTGTCTCCTGCGACCCATGCCGTCAGGCCGATCATGAGAAGGCCGAGCAGGTTGCCGTTGCTGATGATGATGCCCGCATTGGCACCCCTCGCCCATTGAAAATCCAGGAGGACGACGACATCGAAGACGGCGGAAAAACAAAGTGCGGCGGCAGCGATGTAAAGCGCGCGGTGCACCGATGTAACGCTGGCAAATTGCGCTTCATCCAGGCCGTCGGGTCCACGCCGCCCCAGCAGAACAATGGCGATGGCATAGCCCACGAAGAGCGCGATCAGGACCAGATCAATGGCGACCGGAAAGACGGCCAAGGTAACAGCGACGACCAGCGGCGGCAGCGCAAGGCTGGCAATATTTGCTGCACGTTTCATCTCCCAGCCGCTGATCAGGCTGCGGAAACTGGCATAGGCCAGGGGTGGCAACAGCGACGCCATGAGCGGCAGGGCGAATTTCAACTGCTCGATGCCATAGCCCCAGCGAAGGCCAACGAGTGCCGATTGGGTTGCGCTGAGAGCAAGCAGCAGGAGAAAGGGGTGATTGGCCCTGCCTTCGCCTTTCGCTCTCAGGACCGACAGAAGAAGCAGAAACAGAAGCAGTGCGACGACGATTGGCAGGGGTAGGAAAATCACGGCGGACAACCTGAAACGAAAGGATCATGCTTTTCCATGGACCAGATCGCGTTGGCGCACGACCTGAAACATGTTTGAGGGCGTGAAAAACAGGGGTTCGATCACAATGGGATACTTTGTTTCAACCCATGAGGTCCACCATGCGTTTCCTTCTCTCTACCACCCTTCTCCTGTCGGCGCTGGCTTTGCAACCCGCTCTGGCAAGCGAGCCTGTCGGCACAGGCGACATCACCGTCTCCTCGCCCGCCCGTGCCAAGAATTTGGCCGTCACGCTCTGGTATCCGTCCGATGGCAAGGGCGAACCGGTGAAGGTCGGCGATAACAGGATTTTTGAAGGCGCCGCAGCCTTCAGGAACGCAGCCATTCAACCCGGAAAACTGCCTGTCGTCATCATGTCGCACGGCTCCGGCTCTCGCGGCATCGCCATGGCCTGGATTGCGCAGGAACTGGCCGAAGCAGGCTTCCTCGTCGTGGCGCCCGATCACCCCGGCACGACCAGCGGCGATTCCACCCCTGCCGACACACCCAGCATCTGGGAGCGGACGGATGATATCTCGACCATCATAAGCTCGCTCTCATCTGATGCGGAATGGTCGAAATTCGTCGATGCCGACAGGATCGGTGTTCTCGGCTTCTCACTGGGTGGCAGCACGGCAATGGAGCTTGCGGGCGCACGGGCCAATCTGGATGCCTATGTCCAGTATTGCGTGGATTATGCGCAATCGATGGATTGCACATGGTTCTCCGGCGGGCGTGGCTTTAAGGACGGCGAAGCGATCAGCGTGCCGAAATTTGATCTGCGCAGTGTGGACAGAGCGCGTTTCGAACAGTCCAACCATGATGGGCGCATCCGCAGTGCCGTTCTGGTCGATCCCGGACTGGAAGTCGCTTTCACGAGAGACAGCCTCAACACCATCGATATCCCCCTGACCTTCATCAATCTGGGCAGCCAAGGCAAGATCCCTGTTTCCGTTCTGTCCGATCAACTGGCCAAGGATGTGCCTGGCGCAACCTATGCACAGGTTGATGACGCGGATCATTTCAGCTTCCTGCCGGTCTGCAAGCCGGAGGCGGACGCGTTTCTGAAGTCCGTGGGAGAGATCGATCCGATCTGCGTTCCGACTGGCCGCGACCGGGCTGACATTCACCGGCAGCTGGCGGAACTGATCGTAAATGCTTTTAAAGAAACTTTGAAAATTAACAAATGAGCTTCGGCAAGACGATTAAAACAACAGTCCATGATAAGGCCGGCACAGAATGTCGGCCTCAACCATGTAAAGCTACACCCCTAAAATTAATGGATTTTTCAAACCTTGGCTGCACAAGTTCAGGGACGACGATCTCACCGGAAAACAGAGACGTTGGTTGAAATTGGGCCTTGGGGAAAATTAATGATAATTGATAATTTGCTGGCGCGGTTTAAAATCCAAACCAAAGTCATCGTCTTCATTGCGCCATTCGTGGCGAGTATTCTCGCGGTTGGTTTTTCGGGTCTATACGCGTCGAACCTGCTACAAAGCCGAATGGATGTTTCCAACACGATCCTCCAGTCCTTGACAGGTTTCAAGGAAGTCTATGGTGGAATGACATCGTTTCTTACCAATACTAACGAAGAGACCCGCGGCTCCCTGAACCGCCAACTTGCCGAACAGGCCAATTTTCTGCGCGCAACGGAAGATGGCGAGTCAGGCGAGATAAAAGATGCCATTGCACGAACAAAAATTATTACCGAACAGGTCGATCAATTGTGGTCGAGTCACCAGAAGGAAGAAGCCCTTCGCGCGTCCATGAGCGGCGACCTCGCAATTGTCCTTAAGGAACTGAACGGCCTTCTCGCAAACGCGACAAACATCCGAAACACGCTGCTGACCGACGAGACGAAGGCCAAGCTGCTGTTGCGCGAGGCGGACAAGTTGAACCGCGGCGCCAATCTCATCGCAACCGTCGTAACCGACTTCAACCGCGTGACCTCACAGGAAGAAAAGACGGCGGTGGTGAAGGCCGCCATCGGCACACTGGAAGCGACTATCAAGGAACTGGTTGCCATCGCCTCCGTCGATCAGAAGATGATCATCGAGCAGCTTGCCGAAGGCGTGACGCAGATCCGCGCTCAGTTGGACATCGGCATCATCAACGACGCAACCGTCGGAACCATCGAGCGCGTCGTCAACCTCATGCGCCCTGCCACGATCCGTCTGCAGGGTTTTGCGACAGTGAAGTCGCGGCAGGCGACGGAAGTCTTCGGCCAGCTTGACCAGCCAATCGAACAGGCAACGACATTCCTGGCCACCGCCCGACAGATCGGCGACGACGCAAAGAACCTTCAGCTGGAAATGGCCGGCTTCGTTGCCGCCCCCACAAAGGCTGGTTTGGAAAAGTTTCGCGATGTGGCATTCCGCCTGAACGTCTCGGCTGGTGCCATGACCGGTGATGCCGCAGTGTCGGACGCCGCGCGCAAGAGTGCGCAGGCCATTGACGACAGTGCAACCAAGCTGGACCGGGCAGCAGCAGAGCTTTTCGCCTTGTCCGAACAGCGCAAGGTCGCCTTTGCCAACGCCGAAGAGGAAATTCGCCGCGTCTGGACCAGTCTCACAGGCTTTGCCGAAAAGCAGCGCACCGCCGCTGACACCGAACGCAGCAAGGCCGATGGGATTTCGCTGTCTGCAATGGTCATCGGCGTGCTGGTTGCGATTTTCGCTGGCATCGGCCTCGTTCTGACCTTCAAGGGACCGATACTGGGTATCGTCGGCGCCATGAAGCGTCTGGCGACGGGGGATGTCGATATCGCGCTCGAAGGAAAGAACCGCCACGACGAAATAGGCGACATGGCGCGCGCCTTGGAAGTCTTCAAGGAAAATGCAGAAGAACGCATTCGACTGGAAGCGGCAACCGAAGAGCAACGCGCTTCTGCCGAGGCGCAGCGCCAGTCCAACGACGCCGAACGCAAGGAAGTGGAACGCCAGATCCAGTTTGCGGTCAGCGCGCTGGCAGCAGGTCTGGAGCGCCTTTCCTCCGGCGATATTTCCACCACCATCGACACACCCTTCAACGGTCGTCTGGAACAGCTGCGTGTGGACTTCAACCAGTCCATGCTGCGACTGCGCGAGACGATCGGCGGCATCCGCGAAAATGCCGGAGCTATCCGCGAGAATGCGCAGCAGATGTCGGCTTCGGCAGTGGATCTGGCCCGGCGCACCGAGCGGCAGGCCGCTTCCCTTGAGGAGACGGCAGCGGCGGTCGATGAGGTCAACTCCAACATGCGCAATGCCGTCGATCGCGCACGTGAGGCAAACGCAATCGTTGACCAGACACACCGCAACACCGAGGAATCACTGGTCATCGTGCGCAGTGCCGTATCCGCCATGCAGCGGATAGAGAATGCATCCCAGACCATCGGCAACATCACCGAAGTCATCGACTCCATTTCCTTCCAGACAAATCTGCTCGCGCTCAATGCGGGCGTTGAGGCGGCGCGCGCCGGGGAAGCGGGCAAGGGCTTTGCCGTTGTTGCCCATGAGGTGCGGGAGCTGGCACAGAGATCTGCAGCGGCGGCCAAGGAAATCCGCGAATTGATTGCGGTTTCATCCAGCGAAGTTGCCGCAGGCTCCAGCCTGGTTTCCAAGACCGGCGAAGCTCTGGCCAAGATCGGCAGCCAGATTTCTGACGTCAGCGACCAGGTCAAGAGAATTACCCAGGCGACACAGGACCAGTCCGTTGCCATGCAGCAGATCAACAGCTCCGTCGGTGAAGTCGATCTGCTGACACAGCAGAATGCTGCGATGGTGGAAGAAACCAGCGCCGCAAGCGAGCAGTTGACCGAGGAGACGGATCAGCTGCTGGCACTTCTGGCTCAGTTCCGCCTTGCCACGTCGCAGGAGGTTCACAGAGCCAACCGTTTCGCCGCGTAAGCAGCAAGCGAATTCACAAGAGACGCGCGGACCCAGAAAGTCCGCGCGTTTTTTTATGCGCTCACGCCGCAATAGCGCGATGGTGATGGCGAAACCGCCTCGGTCCGGCCCGATCTCTGCCGGGCGTAAAGATTGCATTCAGCCTTTTTTGATAATTTGTCGTTAGTCATAGTTTTTTGGGTCTCAGGGTGGTCGCATTGTGCCTGCCCGCTTGTTTTGCGTACGGGTTCTCATGCATCGATCGACAGTGCCAGCCTTTGTCCTAGCCTGCCTATCCATTACGGGCTGTACGTCCAGTTCAGGGCCGGAAGCCCTTGTGGCAGGCATTCCCTCCAGGGAAACCACGAGTTCGGTTACGCCGACAGCGCCAGTCCCGCAGGCAAGCGTTGGCGAAACACGCGCGCCATTGCGCGCCGAACCGGCACAGAAGGTGCTGGCCTGGGGCGGCCCCATGCCTTCCGGCTCGCCCGCTTTTGCAGCCGTGGATCAGCAGACTGCAGCAGCGCCCACATTGCCGCAACCACGCGCCTCCATCGCTCCGCAAATCGGCGCAGCCCTTCCCAATGAGCGACCCGTCCAGCTTGCAATGGCCGGAGCGCCAGCCATCAGCGCCGGGTCTGCCGTTCGCTCGCGCATCTTCAGGTCGAATTTCAGCGATGCAAAGCCGATCAATTTCGGCAAGGTCACGCCCCGCCATTTCCCCGTCCACGGTGTCGATGTCTCCCGCTGGCAGGGCAATATTGATTGGGAACGCCTTCGCTCCCGCGGTGCGAATTTCGCGTTCATCAAGGCGACCGATGGCGGCGACCATCTGGACCCCATGTTCAAGACAAACTGGAACCGCGCCAAGGCAGCGGGCGTGAAGCGTGGTGCCTACCACTTCTTCTACTGGTGCCGCGCCGCAAGCCATCAGGCCGAGTGGTTCATTCGCAACGTACCGCGTGACCCCGACGCGCTGCCGCCGGTCATCGACGTGGAATATAATGGCGAGTCCAGCTGCAAGATGCGTTTGCCCCGCGCCAAGGTTCTGGAAAAGATGCAGGTCTTCATGGACATGCTGGAGCGCCACTATGGCCAGCGGCCGATTATCTATACCGCGCCGGACTTCTACAAGGACCACCTGTCCGGTGAATTCCTGAATTACCCCTTCTGGCTGCGCGCAGTTGCCCAGCATCCGTCTCGTGTATATCCGGACCGCAAGTGGTTGTTCTGGCAGTATTCCGGTTCCGGCCTTTCGCATGGCGTGGAAGGAAAGATCGACCTCAACGTCTTCAGTGGCAGCGAAGAAGCATGGAACAGGTGGTCGCGCGGCGGCAACGGCTGACCGCCCGCACCCTATTTCGAAAACTTCCTGGCACCCGCCACGCAGGCGACCACCCCGAGCGTGACGCCGACCATCGCCGCGCTGACCGGTTCGCCCAACAGCGTGGCGGCAAGCGTCAGGCCGAAGAAGGGCTGCAGCAATTGCAGTTGCCCGACGGCTGCGATCCCACCAAGCGAAAGCCCGCGATACCAGAAGATGAAGCCGATCAACATGCTGAAAAGCGAGACGTAGAACAGTCCGCCCCATGCAGCACCCGTTATATCCGAGAAGGATTGCGGCGCCAGAAACACGGCAAGCGGCAGCATGACCGGCAGCGACAGGACCAGTGCCCAGGAAATGACCTGCCAGCCGCCCAGACGTCGCGACAGCGCCGCACCTTCTGCATAGCCAAGCCCGCAAACTATCACAGCGCAGACCATGAGACCGTCTCCGACCATGGAGCCCGCCATATCCTTAAGCAGCGCAAAGCCTGCGACGAGGATGCTTCCGAGGCAGGAAAAGAACCAGAATGCCGGGCGAGGTCTCTCACCGCCACGCAGGACCGCGAATATTGCCGTTGCAAGCGGCAACAGCCCGATAAAGACGATGGAATGCGCGGAGGTTATTTCCCTCAGCGCCAGAGCCGTCAGCAGCGGAAAGCCGATCACCACGCCAAGTGAAACGATGGAGAGCGACACGAGGTCGGACTTCGCGGGCGCTTTTTGCCGGAATATGCACAGAATAGCCAGCGCCAGCACGCCCGCAATGCTGGCCCGTGCAAGGGTCAGAAAGGCGGGATCGAAGCCTTCTACGGCAATACGGGTTGCGGGCAACGACCCGCTAAAGATCACCACCCCCAGAAATCCGCTCCACCAGCCGCTCGATGTCTTGCTCATGATACCACTCCCCCTCATGCATCGGTCATGCCCCAGCCCCCATGGCCAAGACAGAGACAATGCATTACAGTTTCAAAAAACTGTAATGGTACGGGAAGCAGTACAGATGCACGGAAGCAACGATGGACATAGGCAGGCGGCGCCGCGAACCCATGCGGTGATGATGGAAATAAGGCGTCGCATCTCATCGCGTGCCCTGCTGCCGGGGGCGCGATTGCCTTCGGTCCGCAGCTTTGCCAAGTCAATGGATGTCTCCACGTCAACCGTGGTGGAGGCCTATGAGAGATTGGTCGCGGATGATGCGATCCGGTCACGCCCGGGGTCCGGTTTTTATGTTGCCAATGCCCTTGCTCCACTTTCCCTTGCCGATCTTGGACCGAGGCTTGACCGGGCGATCGATCCGTTCTGGGTATCGCGTCTTGCGCTGGAGGCAAGCGATGCGATGTCGAAGCCCGGATGCGGCTGGATGCCCGCCTCCTGGATGCCGCAGGAGGTGATGCGTCGCGCCCTGCGCAGCGCTTCACGCGGGCAGGAAGCCGATTTGAGCGACTACAGCAGTCCGCTTGGTCTTCTGCCATTCAGGGAACTCCTGTCCCGCCGCTTGGGCGAGCAGGGTGTGATGGCAGGACCAGAGCAGATCATGCTTGTCGATTCCGGCACTCATGCCATCGATCTCCTCTGTCGTTTCCTGCTGGAGCCCGGGCAGACCGTGCTGGTGGACGATCCCTGCTACTTCAATTTTCATGCGTTGCTACGCGCCCACAGGGTAAAGGTCGTCGGCATCCCCTATCTGCGGGATGGGCCGGATGTGGCGCGGTTCGAGCAAGCGCTGAACGAGCACCAGCCGCGCCTCTACATTACCAATTCAGCCATTCACAACCCGACCGGTTCCGTTCTTTCACCGGCGACTGCGCATCGGCTTTTGATGTTGACCGAACGGGCGGGCGTGACCGTGATCGAAGACGATATCTTTGCGGATTTCGAGGAACAGAAAGCCCCTCGCCTCGCCGCTTTCGATGGCTTGCGGCGAAGCGTGCAGATCGGCAGCTTTTCCAAAACGCTCTCGGCTTCAGCCCGCTGCGGATATATTGCAGCGCCACGTGACTGGATCGAGCCACTGACGGACATCAAGATTGCGACCGCATTTTCCGGAAACCGCATCAATGAGACGATCGTCTTCAGCGCGCTCAAGGACACGCAGTATCGCCGCCACATGGAAAGCGTCAAAATGCGGCTGTCACGGGCCCGGCTGCGGGTTTCTTCGCAGTTGAGCGACGTCGGCATCATGCCCTGGATGGAGCCTGCGGCCGGTATTTTCCTGTGGTGTCGGCTGCCTTCCGGCATCGATGCCGCAGCGGTTGCACGTCACGCCCTGACGAAGAACATGGTGCTTGCCCCCGGAAATATCTTCAGCCAGGGGCAAACATCATCGGGCTTCATGCGCTTCAATGTTTCGCAATGTGATCATCCTGAGATGATAAAAATCCTCAAGGAGGGGATAGCGGCCGCGCAGTGCTCTTCCTGAGGGTATATTTCGTCTTTCTCACGTATCTGGAACAAATTTAGAAGATGCGCATTTTCTCACCACAGCAAGAGGAGAGAAAACATGACTTTTGACCCTAACATGCCACGCGATCCCAACCTGAGACCTGACCGCCCTGAACTGCGCACAACGCCCGAAGCGGCGCGCAAGTCCGCAGGCTGGGCACCTTGGGCAGCCATCATCGCCGTTCTCCTGGTAGGCGGCTTCATCTGGATGCAGATGAGCGCACCGTCCACGACGGACCCGACCACGACGTCCTCGACGACGGCACCGGCAGCAACCGAGCAGGCACCTGCACCGGCACCGATGACGCCAGCAGCGCCTAACAATACGGCTCCTGCCTCGCCGAACACTGGTGGCACGTCCACACAGCCGTAACAGCGTAGTGTTATAAATACGAAAGAGCCGCTTGCGACATGCAAGCGGCTCTTTTCGTTTGGCACATGCCTTTGCGGCGCGTTGAATAGTCGCGAGGTTTTGAGCCTCAGTCGTCCTTCATCTTCAGAGCTGCAATGAAGGCTTCCTGCGGAATATCGACCTTACCGAACTGGCGCATCCGCTTCTTGCCTTCCTTCTGCTTGTCCAGAAGTTTGCGCTTACGCGTGGCGTCACCGCCATAGCACTTGGCGGTTACGTCTTTGCGCATCGCAGAAATCGTTTCGCGGGCGATCACGTTGCTGCCGATGGCGGCCTGAATGGGGATCTTGAACATGTGACGCGGAATGAGATCCTTGAGCTTCTCGCACATGTCGCGGCCACGCTTTTCCGCAGCCATGCGGTGCACGAGCATGGACAGCGCGTCGACCGGCTCTCCATTGACCATGATCGACATTTTCACGAGATTACCTTCGCGGTAGCCATCCAGATGATAATCGAAGGATGCGTAACCCTTGGAGATGGATTTCAGCCTGTCGTAGAAATCGAAGACGACTTCGTTCAAGGGCAGCTCATAGGTGATCATCGCACGCTTGCCGACATAGGTCAGCTCGGTCTGAATGCCGCGACGGTCCTGGCAGAGCTTGAGAATACCACCGAGATAATCATCCGGCGTCAGGATCGTTGCCTTGATCCAGGGCTCGCGAATTTCCGCAATCTTGACGACATCAGGCATGTCAGCAGGATTGTGCAACTCGCGCTCGGAACCGTCCGTCATCGTCAGCTGGTAAACAACCGATGGAGCGGTTGCGATGAGATCGAGATCGAACTCACGCTCGAGACGTTCCTGAATGATTTCAAGGTGAAGCAGGCCGAGGAAGCCGCAGCGGAAGCCGAAACCGAGCGCCGCAGACGATTCCATTTCGAACGAGAAGGATGCGTCATTGAGGCGAAGCTTGCCCATGGCGGCGCGCAGATCTTCGAAATCGGCGGCATCGACCGGGAACAGGCCGCAGAAGACCACGGGCTGCGCGGGCTTGAAGCCTGGCAACGCCTTGGCCGTCGGGCGCTTGTCTTCAGTGATCGTATCGCCAACACGGGTATCGGCCACTTCCTTGATGGAACCGGTGATGAAACCGATTTCGCCCGGACCGAGACTGTCGACCGCGACCATCTTAGGCGTGAGAACGCCGACGCGTTCCACCTGATATTTTGCATCCGTGCCCATCATGCGGATGGTCTGGCCCTTGGTCAGGACGCCATCGAGCACGCGCACGAGAACCATGACGCCAAGATAGGTGTCGTACCAGCTGTCAACCAGCAGGGCCTTGAGCGGACCCTTTTCACCAAGTTCGCTCTTGGGCGCCGGCAGCTGATGCACGATGGCTTCCAGCACATCTGGAATTCCAAGACCGGTCTTTGCAGAAATGAGGACCGCCTGCGAAGCATCGATACCGATGACCTCTTCGATCTGTTCCTTGATCCTCTCAGGCTCGGCGGCGGGCAGATCGATCTTGTTGAGAACGGTCACCAGCTCATGATTGTTGTCAATCGCCTGATAGACATTGGCCAGCGTCTGCGCCTCGACGCCCTGAGAGGCATCGACAACCAGCAACGAGCCTTCGCAGGCCGAAAGCGAGCGCGAGACTTCATAGGCAAAGTCGACGTGGCCGGGGGTGTCGATGAGGTTCAGAACGTAGGTTTCGCCGTTATTCGCCTTGTAATGCAGGCGCACGGTCTGTGCCTTGATCGTGATGCCGCGTTCCCGCTCGATGTCCATGTTGTCGAGCACCTGCTCGGACATGTCGCGCTCGGCAAGCCCGCCCGTCGACTGGATCAACCGGTCGGCAAGGGTCGATTTGCCATGGTCGATATGGGCGACGATGGAGAAGTTGCGGATATGGTCAAGCGGTGTGCGGGTCGATTGTGTGCTCATGCTCCGCGCTATAGCAGGGGCTCTTGCGCCGGAAAAGCGGGAATTTGGTTAAAAGCCTTTAAAGTTGGGCTTTTCCAGTCGGTAACGCAGCTTAAGGGCCGCGAAATGAGTGCAGTCGAGACCCGCATCAAATACAGTTTCTGTATCTGCCACGATTTTCCACGATCCGGGATATTGACTCCATCATATGAGATAAATAATCTCACATGATGGAAAACGAAACCGGTACATTCGAGCGCTCCATCGCAGAGCGGATCAAGCATTTGCGCATTGAGGGCAACCTCACGCTGGACCAGTTGGCGAGCGCGTCCGGCGTCAGCCGCGCCATGATTTCCCGCATCGAGAGGGGAGAGGCAAGCCCCACCGCAGCACTTCTTGCGCGCATCTGTGCGGCTCTCGGTCTCTCGCTTTCCGGCTTTTTTGCCGAGGATGACGAGGTCGTATCGCCAATGGTCAGGCGTGCAGACCAACCCACATGGCAGGACCCCGAGACGGGCTACATACGTCGCGCCATTTCTCCTCCCCGAGTTGGCTCCGATGTCGATATTGTCGAGGTGCATCTTCCTGCCCATGCCAGGGTCAGCTTCCCCCCTCACACGGCCAGTCGCGGCATGACGCAATATGTCTGGCTGCTGGAAGGCGCGCTGAAGATGACGACCGGCGACGAAGAATACCTGATGTCCGCTGGCGATTGCCTTTTCATGCCGGTGGGCGACGGACACACATTCCACAACCCGTCCGACACAGCCGCCCGCTACGCCGTGGTGCTGGACCAGCGCAAGCGCTGACATTGCAAGGAGAGATAAAATGGCAACAATCCGGATGTTGAACAGCGAAGAAACACTCTCGGCGCTGCCCGATCTGTGCGACATCCTGTCGGACTGCGTGAATGGTGGCGCATCGGTGGGCTTCATGCTGCCCTTCACCGACAGGGAAGCGACAGCCTTCTGGCAAAAGGTGGCAAAGTCCGTCGGCAACGGTGACACAATCCACGTTGCTGCGGAAATGGATGGGAAAATTGTCGGCACCGTGCAGGTGGGTCTGGCCGATAAGCCCAACCAGCCGCACCGTGGCGACCTGATGAAACTTCTGGTGCACCGCCGCGCGCGCGGCCTTGGCCTTTCGCGCAAACTGACCGAACGGGCAGAAGCCGAGGCGGTGGCAAAAGGCCGGACGCTTCTGGTGCTGGACACCGCAACCGGCAGCGAAGCCGAGGCGATCTACCCGAGGCTCGGATGGCAACATGTGGGTATCATCCCCGACTATGCGCTTTTTCCGGATGGGCGTTATTGCGACACGACGATATTCTACAAGCGGATCGGTCAGGTCGGGTCGCAATTGCCACTGCAAAAAACCGACGGCTGAACAGCCCTGTTACAAAACACCCTGAAGAGGACGGCCATGTCAGACGAAGCACCCAAGCCCCGGATTTCCATCATCTATTGTACCCAGTGCAACTGGCTGCTTCGCTCCGCCTGGATGGCGCAGGAATTGCTGCACACATTTTCCGACAGCCTTTCGGAAGTGGCACTGATTCCAGCGACCGGCGGGCGCTTTGAAATCCTTGTTGACGGTGACGTCATCTGGGAACGCAAGCGCGACGGCGGATTTCCGGGACCGAAGGACCTCAAACAGCGTGTGCGAGATGTCATCGAACCAGACCGCGACCTTGGCCACCTGGACCGATCCAACAGTGACGGAGCCGACGGCTGATTCTGGCCAAGGGTGGGGCCGCGCATGGGGACCACCCCCTTACCGCTTTCCACAATCAGTTTTTCTGCTGAAAAATCAAAGATCGTCACAAAACTTCAAAATCTCTGTTGACACCAGACGGCTGCCCCCGTACATGGCTCCTCGTCGCCCAGATGGCGGAATTGGTAGACGCGCCAGCTTCAGGTGCTGGTACTCGAAAGGGTGTGGAGGTTCGAGTCCTCTTCTGGGCACCATTCCATTTTGATCTTAGCCAGATCAACAACTTACCGAAATTGCAACAGTGAAAATCGCCCGCCGGGCGGACGTCACGCGTTGCTTTTTCCAGCCGTGCAACAGGCATCGCTTCCACGACCGCGCGCTTTTCCGGCAGGGCTTCGTTCTCACGTTAAATCAGTAAAATTGGCCTATTGGCTCGCGCTGGTTCCTGCAGATGCGCTCTCGTTGGGAGAGTGCTCTTCGCAATTGGGCGTGCAGGACAGAACGGTCCGCGCCGTCTGGCGAAAGACGCGCACGGTGTTGCCTTCATCGATGGAAACGATGACCCGCTCGTCCACGATGGCATTGCCCTGCGCATCCAGAAGAACGAGATTGGTCGTACCGAAGCTGCGGCCTGTCAGCACAATGGTGCGGGCATCTGCCACGGTCGCATCTGCCACCTTGGAATTGCCGATAATGACCTTGCTGACGGGTCTATCCAGCTTCAGGACGCGCGCATGGTTCATGGACACACGCAGCATTTCATCACTTGCCAGGACCGCGGTGGCCGGCATTGCGGCAAGCACGGTCAGAACAACAGCGATTCGAGCCTTGGAAGCGGACGACATTTACCTGGGCAGCCTTGAACGGAAGATCGGATGCTTTCACCATGCGCGGGATTGGTGAATGAAGCGTTAAGCTCGAATCCCATAATGGTATTGCGCCAGAGACGATTTCCATTACGGGACAAAAGCAAAGGAGTTGCTTCAGAATAGCACAGCCACGAGCATCCTTTTGGGGCAGGAAACAAGCCGTTTGAAGCCCAGAAATCCATAATAATAAGCGGTTTTTCATCTCATTAAAATTTGAAAATATACTTGAATTATCTGTTTACTATTTACATCGCAGGGTCTGTTTAATCATTTTTTAAGGAGATTTTTTAAGTGGTTGGAAATCCAACTTCTGTAGCTTCACCAGCAACCGAACAACGGCAAACAGTTGTCGGCGTGCTGAACAAAGTTGAAAGAGTTTAGGAGAAACCGCATGACACAGATTTTCGCTCGCTTCATGAAAGACGAGTCCGGCGCGACCGCCATTGAATACGGCCTGATTGCCGCCCTGATTTCCGTTGCGATCATCACAGGCGCTACGACAGTTGGAACACGCCTTGGTCAAATGTTCACGAACCTCGGTGCTCGCCTGAACGCAAACATGCCTGCTGCCGGAAACACCTAAGCTTGGTCTGCTGCATTACGCCGCCCTCCTCAAGGGCGGCGTAATGCTTTTTTACGATAGGTCAGTCACGTCAGAGGCGCTTCATGGTAACCGCAGCCATATTTCTCATCGTGCCGCTGTGTCTTGCCTTTGCAGCGCTGAATGACCTTTTCACGATGACGATCCCCAATCGCATCTCCATTATCCTGGCCCTGTCCTTCGTGGTCGTCGCACCACTGTCGGGAATGGACATGCAGACCTTCGCCATGAGCCTTGTTGCGGGCCTTGCCGTTTTTGCGGCAACCTTTGCGTTGTTTGCGTTGAATACGATGGGCGGCGGTGATGCAAAGCTGCTGACCGCATCGGCCATCTGGTTCGGCTTTGATCAGGCGCTGGCGGTCTATATGGTTGCCGTCGCTCTCTTTGGTGGCATCCTTACCGTTGGTATCCTGTTCATCCGGTCCTACCGCCAGGAAATCATGATTACCGGCCTGCCGGTTCCCGATTCGCTGCTTGTTGCCAAGAAGGTGCCCTACGGCATCGCCATTGCCATTGCCGGACTGCTGACCTATCCCGAGGCGCCTCTGGTCCAGCTGGCCATGCAGCATATGATGTGATGCTGGTCTAACGAGGTCGAACCCTCGTTTATTTCTCATTAACCAGTCACGAAGACAATTTATTAACCATAATTACACGAATGGCAGGCCATGGTGGCAGAAGAGATTCTGATCCCCCTCAAGGCCTGTGCATGAAACCGTCGCGCGTCATCATTCTTTCCGTAGCCGTTGTTGCCGCCGCACTTGCCGGTCTTCTGGCCATGCAGCTGGCAAGCCCTCAGCAGGTCGTGGAAAAAGCGGAAGCCATCATCCAGAAGGAACCGACGGTCAATGTGCTGGTGTCGTCGGCCAATCTCCCGGTCGGCAGCCGCCTGGCCGCTGATTCGATGCGCTGGGCGCCATGGCCGCAAGGTGCCATCAACGACAGTTTCGTCACCGAAAACAAGCGTCCCGACGCCATCGTCGAATTGACCGGCTCCATCGTTCGCCTGCCGCTGTTTGAAGGCGAACCGCTTCGCGCCGAGAAAGTCGTCGATTCCAGCACACGGATCATGTCTTCGCTGCTTCCGGCAGGAAAGCGGGCGGTGGCGACGGAAATCTCTGTCGCGACCGGTGCTGGCGGCTTCGTGCTTCCCAATGACCGCGTTGATGTCATCATGGTTCGCAAGGGCGAGGGTGGATCCTTCCTTACCGAAAACGTTCTCAACAATGTCCGCGTTCTCGCCATCGATCAGCAGATCAAGGAAGGCGAGGATGGCACCAGTGCCGTCGTGGGCGCCACCGCGACGCTGGAACTGACGCCTGAACAGGCCAAGATCATGACCGTCGCCCAGCAGATGGCGGACCGGCTGACGCTTGCCCTGCGCTCGGTTGCCGATGCGCAGGACAATGACACCACCGCTGCGGATTACCTGTTGAGCGGAAGCAGCGGCCAACCGGCGATCCAGGTGATCAAATCAGGCTCGATCGTCCGGGAAGGACAGGGAGGAGCTTCGCAATGACCAGCTTTTACTCAAGCGCGCGTCTTGCCCGGGCCATGCGGTCATCCGTCGCTGGCGGCTTGGCCTTTTGTGTCGCCTTTACGGGCTTTCCAGGCATACCCGCCTCTTTCGGCACGCCCAGCAATGAAGCTTTGGCACAGAGTGCCAGCATCGTGCGTATCAACGAAAGTGGACAGGGTGTTCGCAAGCGCCTGAAACTCGGCCTCAACAAGGCTCTCGTCATCGACCTGCCTGAGGATGCGCATGACATTCTCGTCGCAGACCCCGGCATGGCGGATGCTGTGACGCGCAGCTCGCGGCGCATCTACCTGTTCGGCAAGTCCGTTGGCCAGACCAATATCTTCATCTTCGGTGATCAGGGTCAGGAAATCGTCAGCCTCGATCTGGAAGTCGAGCGCGATATTTCCGGGCTTCAGGCCAATCTGCGCCGGTTCATTCCCGAATCGGATATTCGCGTTGAAATCGTCTCCGACAACATCGTTCTTTCCGGCAGTGTGCGCACCCCGCAGGATTCTGCCCGTGCCGTGCAGCTTGCCTCCGCGTTTCTGAAGGGCGGTGAAGCCACCACCCGCAACATCACCGAGACAAGCCAGAGCAATGGAGATGGCGCCGTTGCCATCTTCGCCGAAGACCGGCAGCAATCTTCCATCGTCAACATGCTGACCATCGAGGGCGAGGATCAGGTAACCCTGAAGGTAACCGTGGCTGAAGTCAGCCGTCAGGTTCTCAAGCAACTCGGCTTCAACGGCTCGATCAGCGGCTCCGGCAGCGATCTGAGCGGACGCATCTCCTTCTCCAACCCGGCCAATCTGGGCAATGCGGCCAGCCTGGCCGGTACCGGCAACATTGCTGGCACAATTGGCAAGGTCGCACTCAGCAGCTATTTCAATGCCATGGAGCAGGCTGGCGTCATGCGCACGCTGGCGGAGCCCAGCCTGACTGCCATCTCGGGAGAGCAGGCCAAGTTCTATGTCGGCGGCGAATTTCGTCTGCCGGCCGAACAGGAAGTTGCGATCGACAGCACGACCGGCCAACCCACCGTCACGCGATCCACCGACACGGTTGACTACGGCATCGAGCTGAATTTCCGTCCGGTGGTCCTGTCGCCTGGACGTATCAGCCTGAAGATCGAAACCAATGTTTCCGAGCCCACCTATGAGGGCAGCGTCGCGACCGGCAACGGCAGTACCATCAGCGTACCTGGCAGCACCTATCTATCCATCCGTAAACGCGAGGCTTCCACCAACGTCGAGCTGCCATCCGGTGGCTCCATCGTCATTGCCGGTCTGGTGCAGGATAATGTGCGGCAGGCGATGTCCGGAATACCGGGTGTTTCCAAGGTCCCGGTTCTCGGCACGCTGTTCCGCAGCAAGGACTTCATCCGCAACGAGACGGAGCTCGTCATCATCGCCACGCCTTATCTCGTGCGTCCGGTCTCGCGCAACGAAATCGCCCGGCCCGACGACAATTTCAATCCGGAAGCCGATGCGGCGATGTATTTCATGAACCGCGTCAACAAGGTCTATGGCAACAGGCAGCAGGCTCACACACAGCCCTATCAGGGCTCGGTAGGGTTTATCTACAAATGACAAAGATGCATCCGATGAAACCTGTTTCTCAACCGCTGCGCCGGAACGGTCTTACAGTCGCGGTTCTGGCCGCCGCCACGCTGCTGCAGGCATGTGCCCGCGACCCCATGTCGACGGGAGCAATTCCTGACGACTATCGCACGCGCCACCCGATAACGCTTTCTGAAGCGCAGCATTCGCTCGATATTCCGGTTTCCTCCGGCGACAACCGCCTAACGATTGCGATGGCCGATAACATCAAGGGCTTTGCGCAGAGCTATACGGCAACGTCGTCAGGCGTTGTGCAGATCCAGGTGCCGACGGGATCCCGAAATTCCGCTGCGGCCTCCATCCTCAAGCGCCATGTGCGGTCCGTGCTTGCATCTTCCGGCGTACCCTCGGGCAAGATCGTCGAAACCCATTATGGCGCTTCGCCAAGCGGAGATGCCGCACCCATCCGGCTCAGCTTCATTGCGATGACCGCCATGACCGGGCAGTGCGGGCAATGGCCAGAAGATCTTTCCGACAATACCTATTCCAACAAGAACTGGTACAATTTCGGCTGCGCATCCCAGAACAATCTTGCGGCACAGGTGGCAAATCCGATGGATCTGGTCGGGCCCCGTGGCATGAGCCCGATCGACGCCGAGCGGCGCTCCGTCGTGATCGGCAATTATCGTTCCGGCAAGACCACGGCAACCACGGATTAATGTTCACGATGGACCGCACGCGCCCACAGGAAGCACAATGAGCCCGGTAGACTACGATATTCACCGCGACGAACCGAACGAGGCCTATGCCGAGGAGCCCGTGCGCGCAGGCGATCTTGATGCGCTGAGGCCATTGCCGCGCATATCGGTTCACGCATTCTGCGAAAGTGACAGCGTCCAGAGGCTGATGGAGCGCCTTTCCAGCGACCGTCGCATGACCAAGGTGAGCATGAGAATCACCAATGGTGAAATCGAGGCGGCGGCGACGATGTTCTCGTCCAGTCCGACGCCGAACCTGATCATTCTCGAAACCGGGCGTGAGCCTGCAACCTTGCTTAACGATCTGGCGCCGCTGGCGGAAGTCTGTGATCCGACGACGCGCGTCATCATCATCGGCCGTCACAACGACATTGCACTTTACCGCGATCTCATTCGCAACGGCATTTCGGAATATCTCGTTGCGCCCATCAATCTGCCGGACCTGCTCTCATCCATCTCGGCGATCTTCGTGGATCCCGAGGCAGAGCCACTAGGCCGCAACATCGCTTTCATCGGCGCCAAGGGTGGTGTGGGATCTTCCACCATTGCCCATAATTGCGCGTTCGGCATTTCCAGCCTGTTCTCGACGGAAACGATTCTTGCCGATCTCGACCTGCCCTTCGGCACCGCCAATATCGATTTCGACCAGGACCCTGCGCAGGGTATTGCCGAAGCGGTCTATTCTCCGGAGCGGCTGGACGAGGTCTTCCTCGATCGCCTTCTGACCAAATGTTCCGAACATCTTTCGCTGCTTGCCGCCCCTTCCCTTCTGGACCGGCCCTATGACTTCGAACGGCTAAGCTTCCAGCCATTGCTGGAGCTTTTGCAGCGCAGTACGCCGGTGGCCGTGCTTGACGTGCCGCATATCTGGTCCGAATGGTCGCAGACCGTGCTTGCGGAAGCTGACGAGGTGGTGATCACGGCGGTGCCGGATCTTGCCAATCTGCGAAACACCAAGAACCTTTTGGACGCGCTGAAGAAACTGCGGCCGAACGACAAGGTCCCGCATCTCGTGCTCAATCAGGTGGGCATGATGAAGCGCCCTGAAATTGCACCTGCGGACTTCTTCGAGCCACTGGAAATCGAGCCGATTGCGATCATACCTTTTGACGTCCAACTGTTTGGCAATGCGGCCAATAGCGGGCGGATGATCAGCGAAATCGACGCGAAATCACCGATTGCCGAAACATTCTCGCAAATTTCACACATCGTCACCGGCCGTTCCACCGTGCGCAAGGCAAAGCGTGCGGGTCTCGGCAAATTCATGGACCTTATCAAACGCAAGTAATGCATCGCTGCCTGCGCAGCGATCTGCCGGAAGAAAAACATGTTCGGAAAACGTGGCAACGAAGGCTTCCACAGAGCCACAAACAACAGTCCGGTCGCCGCCGCGCCTGTGGCGGCTCCTGTTGTCATTGCTCCCCGCATAGAGCCCGCCGAAAGGGTTTCTTTGGCACCGGCTCTGGCACAATCCCCATCTCACGCCCCTGCGCAGCAACCGCGCAAGCGTGCCAGGACTGAGGATTATTACCAGACGAAGGCGCAGGTTTTTTCCGCGCTGATCGATACGATTGACCTCTCGCAGCTCGCCAAGCTCGACACAGAAAGCGCGCGCGAAGAAATACGCGATATCGTCAACGATATCATCACCATCAAGAACTTCGCCATGTCGATCTCCGAGCAGGAAGAGCTGCTGGAAGACATCTGCAACGATGTTCTGGGTTACGGTCCTCTGGAGCCGCTTCTCGCCCGCGACGATATCGCCGATATCATGGTCAATGGTTCGGGCCAGACCTTCATCGAAGTCGGCGGCAAGACCATCGAATCCGACATCCGCTTTCGCGACAATGCCCAGCTTCTGTCGATCTGCCAGCGCATCGTCAGCCAGGTGGGCCGCCGCGTGGACGAATCGAGCCCGATCTGCGATGCCCGCCTGCCCGATGGATCACGTGTCAACGTCATCGCCCCGCCGCTTGCCATCGATGGCCCGGCGCTGACGATCCGCAAGTTCAAGAAGGACAAGCTGACGCTTGACCAGCTGGTTCGTTTCGGAGCGATCACGCCGGAAGGTGCGGTGCTGCTGCAGATCATCGGGCGTGTGCGGTGCAATGTCGTCATCTCCGGCGGCACCGGCTCGGGCAAGACGACGCTCCTCAACTGCCTGACAAGTTACATCGACAAGACCGAACGTGTCATTACCTGCGAGGACACAGCCGAACTGCAGCTTCAGCAGCCGCATGTGGTGCGTCTGGAAACCCGTCCGCCGAACATC
This sequence comes from Hyphomicrobiales bacterium, assembly GCA_900468285.1. GTDB lineage: Bacteria > Pseudomonadota > Alphaproteobacteria > Rhizobiales > Rhizobiaceae > Agrobacterium. The sequence continues at coordinate 78,065 of UBTF01000007.1, forward strand.
GAAGGCGAAGGCGAAATCACCATGCGCGATCTGGTCAAGAACTGCCTGCGTATGCGGCCTGAACGCATCATCGTCGGTGAAGTGCGCGGACCTGAAGTCTTCGACCTTCTGCAGGCGATGAATACCGGCCATGATGGTTCCATGGGGACGATCCACGCGAACACCCCGCGTGAGTGCTTAAGCCGCATGGAATCGATGATCGCCATGGGCGGCTTCAGCCTTCCCGCCAAGACGGTGCGCGAAATCATTTCCTCCTCGGTCGATGTGGTCATTCAGGCCGCCCGCCTTCGCGACGGTTCACGACGCATCACTCAGGTTACGGAAGTGCTTGGCATGGAAGGCGATGTCATCATCACGCAGGACCTCATGCGCTACGAGATGGAGGGAGAAGACGCGAGCGGTCGCATCATCGGCCGGCACGTTTCCACCGGCATCAGCAAGCCGCATTTCTGGGATCGCGCACGTTACTTCAATGAGGAAAAACGCCTGGCGGCGGCGCTCGACGAAATGGAGAGCAAATCCCAATGAGGCACCTTGGCGCGCAGCGCAGGACACAGACTGGTCAGGGCGGACACTAGATGAATATGTCGGTGATGCTGCTTATCGTTCTCGTCGCCATATCGGCAGGAGCGATTGCCTACGTCTTTCTGTTTTCCCAGATAGAGGTGGAGAAGAAGACGGCAAGCAGGGTAAGCCGTGTCAAATCCGCAGAAACCGACCATACCAAGATCAAGGCCGCGCGCGACCGGGTGCAGGAGCTCAGCAAGCGCCGGAAATCGGTGCAGGATACGCTCAAGGATCTTGAACGCAAGCAGAGTGAAAAACTAAAAGACCGGAAGGATACGAGCCTGCGCGGCAGGCTGGTCCAGGCTGGTCTGGCCATATCCGTGCGAAAATTCTACCTCATGAGCGGCGGTCTTGGACTGGTCGTGTTTCTGGTTGCCCTGCTGTATGAAGCTCCATTGCTGCTGGCGTTGGGCGGCGGATTTGTCGGCGCACTGGGGCTGCCAAGATGGGTCTTGAGTTTTCTCGTCAAACGGCGCCAGAACAGGTTTCTGGAAGAGTTTCCCAATGCGCTGGACGTCATGTACCGCTCCATCAAGTCAGGCCTTCCGCTCAATGACTCGGTGCGGTTGATTGCCTCCGACGGCCAGGAGCCGGTCAAGAGCGAGTTTCAGCGGGTCGTGGAAGCGCAGCAGGTTGGCATGAGCATTCCTGAGGGCATCAACCGCATGATGCTGACCATGCCGCTGTCCGAAGTGAACTTCTTCGGCACTGTCATCACCATTCAGGCGCAGGCGGGCGGCAATTTGTCGGAGGCTCTCGCCAATCTCTCCAAGGTCCTGCGTGAAAGGCGCAAGATGAAGGCCAAGGTTTCCGCACTCTCCATGGAAGCGAAAGCTTCGGCGGTCATCATCGGCGCTCTTCCCTTCATCGTGGCAATGCTCGTCTATTTCACCTCGCCAGACTACATCATGGTGCTGTTTACCGATACGCGTGGACATCTCATTCTGGGCGTATCGGCGCTCTGGATGTCCATCGGTATTCTCGTCATGCGCCAGATGATCAACTTCGATATTTGAGGCAGTCATGACGGATCAACTTCTTTCCAGCCTCACCAATCTGCATCTTATCGTTGCCGTGCTGGTATCCATCGCGGTCTTTGCCACTTTCTATACGCTGGCCGCCCCCTATTTCGACAAGGGTGACCTCTCCAAACGCATGAAGGCCGTCTCGACGGAGAGAGACCAGATCAGAAGCCGGGAGCGCGACCGCATGAGCGAAGCCTCCAAGGGGGGCAAGGCAACACTGCGCGCCAACAACAACAAATCGGCAAGCAAGATCGTCGAACGCTTCAATCTGCGCGAAGCACTCGTTGATGCCAATACGGTCAACAAGCTCCGAGCCGCTGGCTATCGCTCGCAGAATGCGTTGAATACCTTCCTTGCAGCACGTTTCATTCTTCCCTTCGTCTTCCTCATCCTGGCGTTCCTGTGGGTGTTCATGATGGGAAATCTCGGCGAAAGACCCTTCGGCCTGCGCCTCATGGTCGTTCTCGGCTTTGGATATCTGGGGTTCTACGCGCCCAACATCTTCGTTTCCAACCAGATGTCCAAGCGACAGAAATCCATCAAGCGCGCCTGGCCGGATGCGCTGGACCTGATGTTGATCTGTGTCGAGTCTGGTGTTTCCATGGAAGCAGCCATGCGCCGGGTGGCCGAGGAAATGGCCGACCAGTCTCCGGAACTGGCTGAAGAGATGGTGCTGACGACCGCCGAACTGTCGTTCCTGCAAGACAGGCGCACGGCGCTCGAAAACCTCGGGCTTCGCACGCAGCTTGATGGTGTGAAAAGCGTTGTGCAGGCCCTTATCCAGGCGGAACGCTATGGTACTCCGCTGGCGCAGGCCCTGCGGGTTCTGGCGCAGGAAGGCCGCGACGAGCGGATGAACGAGGCGGAAAAGAAAGCCGCCGCCCTGCCCCCGAAACTGACCGTGCCGATGATCCTGTTCTTTCTACCCGTCCTGGTGGCCGTCATTCTCGGTCCGGCGGGCATTCGCATCGCCGACACATTCTGACACCGTCCTTGAAAAGGGGTCGACGGCGAAGGCTTACTGAGAAAACGATGAGACCGGATCAGTTGGTGGCGGTCTTCTTGTTCTTGTCGGAAAGCTGCGACCAGGCATTCTGCTGGGCCAACATGCCACGCAGATAGGCAAGATTTGCCTGCGCCTGCTGGGCGGACAATTCCTGCATGGCAATGCGTTGCGCCTCTTCGAAACGCCCCTGAAGGCCCACCACCAGCGCCAGGTTCTGGCGAATGCGGCTATCGGCACCGGGCTGCGACGCTGCGGAGCGAAGATAGGTCTCGGCGGTGCGGGGATCGCTCTGAAGCACGTAGGACATGCCAAGATTGGAAAGGATGCTCGGATCGTTCGGCTTTAGATCCAGCGCCTGACGGTATTTGGCGCGGGCTTCGTTCGAGCGGCCGAGCTGGTCCAGAACCGCCCCTTCGGCTGAAAAAAGGCGCCAGTCCGGACGATCCGGCGTTTGCGCACGGTTAATGGTGTTGAGCGCTTGCTCCAGCTGGCCCGCGGCGGCCTGCGCCTTGCCATAGGATGCCAGAACCTCGCGGTCTGCCGGATAGGCGATGGCCACCTGCTGCATGACGGCCAGAGCCTGCGTGTTCTTGCCCGTCATCATCAGAAGATTGGCGTAGTTGAGGCCAGTGTTGCGATCCTTCGGGTTGCGCTCATAGGCCTTGCCCATGGAAGCTTCCGCCTGTTTCAACTGCTCCATGTTCATCTGATCATAGGAATGAGAAACCGGAGCCACTGACCCCGTCGAGATGCGGTCAGGCTTGTTGGTGGCACCGCAACCGCCAAGAAAGAGCGCAAGAGCAACCGCGCATGTGCTGCGAAGCAATGTCGTCCGACACGCTGAGATGTTAAAAACAGCAATCATGACATCGCCCCGGTTCGGTTGCAGATAGGGCTTTGGCCGCGTGATTCACGCGACGCAACCCTCGCTCCAGCAATAATCTGTTAACCCTAACAGAGTGTTAATTTGCCGATTCTTGAGCTTTACGAAAGCAGCCTATGGCCCTCTATCAATATATCGAACGCACCACGCCTTTCAGTTCCAAAGCGGGCAAGACGCTGCCTGTTTTTGCCGTGACGCCGGCCCATATCGAACAGGGTGCGATTGATCCCATCGCGCTGGACTGGGCAAAAAAGGCGGGTTTCAAGGCCGATGCGGGCGCGATTCTGTTGATCCCTTCCGCGGAAGGCGCGCTAGGGGGCGCGCTTCTTGGTCTCGGTACCAACCCGTCGGAACTGCCCTTCATTACCGGCAAGCTGGCCCGGGAACTGCCCGAAGGCGACTGGCACATCGAAACAGCACCGCTGACGGTCAATCGTCTTATCCTGGGCTTTGGCCTCGGGGCATATCGCTTCGACAAGTACCGCACGGTCAAGGGAAGTGGCGCCAAGCTTCTGATCCCTCGCGACGCTGAAGATGCCGAGATCAAGCGTGTTCTGGCCGGGGTCTATCTCGCCCGCGACCTGATCAACGTGCCTGCCAACGACATGGGCCCGGACCAGCTGGAAATCGCATTTCGCAGCCTTGCAGCGCATTACAAGGCGCATGTATCGGTCGTTGCCGGGGAGGATCTTCTGAAGGAAAACTTCCCTCTCATCCATGCGGTCGGTCGCGCCAGCGAAAGTGCACCACGGCTTCTGGAAATGACATGGGGCAAGAAGGGCAATCCACGTCTGACGCTGGTGGGCAAGGGTGTCTGCTTCGATACGGGCGGCCTAGACATCAAGCCATCGTCATCCATGGCGCTGATGAAGAAGGACATGGGCGGCGCCGCCAACGTGCTTGGCCTGGCCCTGATGATCATGGATGCGCGACTGCCGGTCAACCTGCGGGTCCTCGTGCCTGCGGTTGAAAACTCGATCTCTTCGAATGCCTTCCGTCCCGGCGACATCTACCAGAGCCGCAAGGGCCTGACGGTACAGATCGACAATACCGATGCCGAAGGCAGACTGGTTCTGGCCGATGCCCTGGCCTATGCCGATGAGGATGCGCCGGATCTGATGATCGATATGGCGACACTGACGGGTGCTGCCCGCGTTGCGCTGGGTCCGGATGTACCGCCCTTCTTCACCGATGACGAGGATCTGGCGCACAGCATCGCCGAAGCCAGCATCGATGTCGACGACCCCTTATGGCGGCTCCCGCTCTATATGGGCTATGACAAGGATATTCGCTCACGCGCAGCCGATATTACCAACGCGCCCGCCGGCGGCATGGCAGGGTCGATTACCGCCGCACTCTTCCTCAAGCGTTTTGTGACGCAAACGAAGAAATGGGCGCATTTCGACATCTATGGCTGGTCCTTGAGCGAACGACCGCATTCTTCCATAGGTGGCGAAGCGCAGGCCATACGCGCCTTGTTCCACTATATCTCACGCAGCTTCGCGAAGAAGTAGGCGCGACCGCGAGGGCGTGCAGACGCCCTCGCTTCACACCCGGACGATCTGTTCCTTGCGGTCTTCCTGACCGAAGAATTTCAGATAACGCTGGACCTCATGCGGCTCGCCCGTCGCTTTCTGCGGATTGTCAGACAGTTTGACGGCGGGGCGACCATTGGCATCGATGACCTTGCAGACAATCGAAATGGGCTTAAGGCTTTCAATGGTCTTTGGCGCACATCCGGCAAAATCATTGGTCAGGTTCGTGCCCCAACCGAAACTCATCCGCACCCGGCCTTCAAAGTGTTTATAGGTGTCGATGATCGCATCGACATCCAGACCATCGGAGAAAATGAGCAACTTCTTTTTCGGGTCACGGTGCATCTTCTGCCACCACTCGATGATTTTCTCGCCGCCCTCCTTGGGAGGGGCGCTGTCCGGGCGAAATCCCGTCCAGTCGGCAACCCATTCAGGGGCGTTGCGCAGAAAGGCCGCGGTGCCGAATGCATCCGGCAGGACGATCAGCAGATTGCCGCCATAGAGACGGTTCCAGTCCTTCATGACCTGATAGGGCGCGGTCGCCAGTTCTTCGTCCGTCTCAGCAAGGGCCGCAACCACCATGGGCAACTCGTGCGCATTGGTGCCGACTGCTTCCAGATCGGAATCCATAGCCAGCAATACATTGCTCGTGCCGGTGAAGGCCGGGCCGATGCCTTCCTTCAGGGCTTCCACGCACCAGCGCTGCCACAAAAAGCTGTGGCGACGGCGTGTGCCGAAGTCGGAAATGCGCAGGCCCGGCAACTCTCTCAGGCGCTCGACCTTTTCCCACATCTTGGCCTTGGCACGGGCATAGAGCACGTCGAGCGTGAAATAACCCAGCGACCGCATGGCGCTGCGTGACCGCAACTCGTTGATGATGGCGAGAGCCGGAATTTCCCATAGCGTGGTATCCATCCAGCGGCCGTGAAAATTCAGCTCATACTGGCCATCGCGCTTGAAAAGCTCATATTCGGGCAGCTGGTAGCTATCCAGCCATGACAGGAATTCCGGCTCGAATATCTGCGAGCGACCATAGAATGTGTTACCCGCAAGCCAGATGCTTTCCTTCTTGGAAAGCCGCAGGCTGCGTGCATGGTCCAGCTGCTCGCGCAACTCCATCTCATCGATCTCATCGGCAAGCTTTACGGACTTGGTGCGATTGATGAGCGAGAATGTGGCATTGACCTCCGGATAGAGCTTCCAGATCATCTGCAACATCAACAGCTTGTAGAAATCCGTATCGATGAGGCTGCGGATGATGGGGTCGAGCTTCCATGTGTGATTGTGTACACGGGTCGCGATATCTGTCTTCGTCATTGCTGCTGCTATCCCCCGAACCGGACCTCGCCGGTATCGCCGCGCATTTCGAAAAGGCCTAGAGCCTTCAAGAGCCTGATCCGCTCCGCACACAAAGACTTATCTGATAAGACCGCGGCAAGTCCAGACCGCTTGCAGCAGAGATGGTTCTAAAGCTGCCCGAAGGAACGTGCTGGCAAAAAACCGCATGGAGCGGCGTGCGATCAGAAATCAACCGCTGGCGGATTGATGCCGGGATACCAGTCCTTCGACGTGGGCACGCGTGTGCCGGTGGCAGAGGCACCTGCAGAACCTGTGCAACGATAACCCTGAACGGCCAGACCGCTGCTACCGAACACATCGCGATATGGGCCATCAGGATAGGATGAAGCGACCGACGTCGTGTGGCAATTGTAGCGCTCTTTCGGCTGCAGGGTTTTCGGATCCTTCACGCCCGGCAGATTGGCATAGGCGTCTGGCGCTGGCATATAGCCATTTTCATAGACCGTCTGCGCCTGAACCGCAGAGGCTGCGAAAAGACTGCTGAAAATAATTACCGGGATGATTGCTGATCGTGCCATCGTCTGGTCCTGCGGGAAACATCTCTGCCCCATATATAGAGCGGCGCATGGGCGAGAACAGCCGATGCGCCAAACGTTTTCGTGAAGCTCAGGGGCGACGAAAAGCAGTGGGCAATTCGTAAAGCCAACCGATGCGCTTGATCGCTTCGTCGAGATTTTCCCGTGCCACATTCATGGTATGGCCATTGGCGTGGAGAAGCGTTTTCTCGTCCTCCATGATGCCGACGTGCCCCTTCCAGAAGACAAGGTCACCGCGACGGAGATCCGCGCGCTCAATTTCGCTGCCGACGGATTTTACCTGCATATCCGTATCCCGCAGGACCGATTTACCCGTCATCGCTATGGAAAGCTGGACGAGACCGGAGCAATCGATACCAAATCCGGAGCGACCGCCCCAAAGATAGGGCGTTTCCAGAAACCGAAGGGCGATTGAAACGTAGTCGCCGGCCTGCGCCTCTTCGACGCTCTGGCAATGGGCGGCAATGACGCCCTCGCCCTTTTCCGTCATCAGGTAACGGGTGCCGCGTGTTTCCTCTTCACCGACGAAGCGGACAAGGCTTCCCATGGACAGCGCCGCAAGCGGTGGCTTGCGGAGTTCGGCCTGCGGGTAAAGGAAGGTGCGCGGCGCTGAGATGCGATGTGTAGCAACAACGGTTTCACCGAATGCCGTCTCCGGCAGGTAGCCCGCATAGCCATCCGCATCGGCCTGCACCCAGGCCCAGCCATTGCTTCTTTCGAAGACCTGCAGTGTTTCGCCCAGAAGCAGTTCCGTATCGATACCGGCGGTCAGATCCGGCTTCGGTCTCAGCCCGATGACAGGAACCGTTATCTGCGCGGGTGAGCCTTTGACGAAACGCTCTGCCGTAACCTTGCCCTGAAGTTTTTCATCGGCCAGATCGGGACGAAAGATATTCAGGCGACGATCGAGTTTCGTTTCGGTTTCTGTCATTTCGGCCTACCTCATGTCTTTCAGCTTTACCGGAATACACGTTTCGGCACCGCCCGCTAAGCCCTCCGGGCATGTTCGATGATGAGATCGCCGAATTTTTCCAGATAGAGAGCACCGCTGACCGTGCGCTTGATGATGACATTGCGGCGGTCACGGCTATCGCGCTCGCGGTCAACCAGCCCCATCGCCCCCATGCTGTCGAGCGCTCGCGTAATGACCGGCTTGGTGACGCCCAGCACGGTGGCAAGCCCTCTTACCGTGTGCGGCGGCGGAACGAGATAGATGTGAAGCAGCAAGGCCATCTGCCGTGATGTGAGATCAGGCGCATCCTGCTCGACCTGTGCAAGCACGACCCTGTGCCAAAGGCCCAGCGCCTGACTAGGGGACAGTTCGACAGACACGTTCCAACTCCGTTTCTTTGTGTGGCGTGGTCATATCCGCCAATCTTGGCGCAAATCAGTGAACAAAACGAAACCGCCGCCAATCACGAAGGCCAAAACTGGCGCATCGGTCTGGCGGCGGCTGCTGTGCTCATTTTGAGCGACATGTCCCCTCTGGACTTGACAGTAGAGAAGCATCAAACGTGCCAGTTGGATTGAGGCGCCGAAACACCATCTTTTCCAGGCCATGGAAAACAGAAAGGCTGCGATGACGCAGTCACCGAAGCCTAGATTTTAAGCGATATTTCCGCCTCGCACAAAAATGCGCCGCCCGATAGAGCTGGCGCATTCTTTGAGAGCTTAGATTTCTGCGCCCTGTCCGCCTTCAATCTCCCGTGCCCGCTCCTTTTTGTTGTAGCGGATGGAGGACCACAGGGAGAGACCGATGAGAGCCGCACCACCCAGACCGGTGATGACCTCTGGGATGTGGACAAGGCTCTGGACATACATGATGACCGAGAGGATGAGGATGGCGTAGAATGCGCCGTGCTCGAGATAGCGGTACTCGGCCAGAGTTCCCTTTTCGACCAGCATGATGGTCATCGAGCGCACATACATGGCACCGATGCCAAGACCAATGGCGATGATGAACAGGTTGGAGGTGAGCGCAAAGGCACCGATCACGCCATCGAAGGAGAAGCTGGCATCCAGCACTTCGAGATAGAGGAACGCGCCGAAGCCGCCCTTGGCTGCGCCTTCCAGCACCTGCTGGCTGCGGTCCAGAATGCCACCGAGAACTTCGACCAGAAGGAAGGTCAGCAGACCCCAGATGGCTGAGCTGAAGAAGAGGGTCGCGGCTTCGGGACCGAGGCTCGGATCATCGCTGTTGCTGATGATGCGCGAGAAGATCAGCATGACGACCAGAACGAAGGCGATCTCGATGCCCTTGATCGACGAATAGGTTGCGATCTTTTCCTCAAACCAGCGAACCCAGTGAACGTCCTTCTCATGGTCGAAGAAGAAGCTGAGGCCAACCATCATCAGAAAGGTTCCGCCAAAGGCCGCAATCGGCAAATGGGCGTCCTGCATGATCTGGGCGTAGCGCTCAGGCTCTGTCGCGGCCATGACCATGGCGCTCCACGGACCGACATTGGCCGCGATGACGACGATGAGCAGCGGGAACACGATACGCATACCGAAAACTGCGATCAGAATGCCCCATGTCAGAAAGCGATGCTGCCATTCCGGCGTCATTTCTTTCAGCTTGTTGGCATTGACGATGGCATTATCGAAGGAAAGGGAGATTTCCAGAACCGCCAGAACGGCACAGATGAAGAAGATCGTTGCGGTGCCGCTGATCGTTCCCGTCATTTCCCAACCGAGCCAACCGCCCAGCAAAAGGCCGACGACGGTAACGATGAAGGCCCATTTGAAATAGGTGAGTGAGGATTTTGTTGTCGGTGTCATCACAGTGCCCCCGCGCTTGCTGGCCGAACGGGAAAACGTGGAGCAGGCATTGCGCAAAGCGCACGCATGGAATGCATGGACAGATTATTCATGGGTTTAAATCCGCCGGCGTCATAAGCAGGCGGTACCGACATCGCGAGAGCGCCGTAAAACTCTCGCCAGAGGGGCCCGGCACCAAAGTTCAATCAAGGCCCGATGTCAGGGGCCATGTCAGGCTGTAGTCTCTCAAAGTTTTGATTTCGTCAAGTTTAAAGTTGTTTTTCGCGGCCAATTCAGATTAATCGGGGCTAATATAGCCGATAATGCAAATAAAAGTTGCATCTCCATCCTCGCGACCAAGATCGCGCCGCTTTGACCGGATGCTTCTTTCACCATGGGAAAATGGCGGCGGGAACGAGCTAGACGACGTCCTCGAGCGGCGCGTTTGCGGCTGTTGCCAGCCTGCGTTTGAGCGCATTTTCCCGAAAGAAGATGTAAAGACCCGACAGAACGATGAGCCCCGCTCCGATGACAATGCTTGGCTGTGGAATATCGCCAAACATCAGCCAGCCAAACACGACAGCCCAGAGCAGCAGCGTATATTGCAGCGGCGCAACCGTCGCCGCATCGGCCAGCTTGAGCGCCCTGTTGACGAGCATATGCGCAGCCATGGCGACGATACCGAGAAGCGCAAGCAGGGAGAGATCGAAGCCTGATTTCAACGGCACCCATCCGTCTGGCGTGACGGCAATTGCGAAGATACCTGCAAGGGCCGCACCGATGATCTGCCAGAACGCAAGCACGGTATCCGGCGTATGCCTCAACTGACGGCCTGACAGCATCATGAATGCAAAGGCCGCGCTGCCCAGAATGGAAAAGAGAGCGGCTGGTGTGAGCGATGCCGAGCTTGGCTTGAGCGCGATGAGCACGCCAACAAAGCCGATGGCAATTGCCGTCCAGCGCCGCCAGCCGACCTTTTCACCGAGAAGGAAAGGCGACAGTGCCGCAACATAGATCGGTGCGGCGAGCCAGTAGGTCATCACATCCGCCAGTGGCAACGCCTTGACGGCAAAGTAGAAGCAGAACAGCTCTGCCGTCGAGAACATGGCACGGGAAGCCTGCAGCATGGGGCGCTCGACGCGCAGGACACTGGATATGTTCGCACGCCAGAGAATGGGAACGAGAACGATGAGTGCAGCGGCGCTGCGGATCAGGATGACCTGGCCCAGACTATAGGTGGAGACCAGCCATTTGCCCATGGCATCGTTCAACGCAAAAAGAAGCATACCGAGCAGCATGACAGCCACCCCAAGACCGGTGGGGGAAAGCTGGCGAATGAAATTGGGCATTATCTGCACTCCCTGGAGATTCCATGGATCGATGAGGCCCTTTTCCAAGTCAAGCCCTGGGGTGAGCAGATGTGTAATTTAGGGATATCTATTTTAACATGAGGTCTCTCATGGCCGCGAGAAAGCGTTTCGAAATGACGTCACGCTGCACGTGCCGCCCGTTGCGCACAACCGGCCTGCCATTGATCCAGACTGTGTCAGGCTTTGCGAGACCGGCAAAAATCCATCCATCCAGCACATCGTCACGGGTCAGGTAGGGTGCTGCCGATGTGTCGAGCGACAGGAAATCTGCCGAAAGGCCCTCTGCGATGCCTGCCCTTGTTCCCAGAGATTGCGCGCCACCAGCAACGGCCGCATCGAACAGGGCTCTGCCGGTCGATCCGCCCGCGGGCGCCAGCACGTTGCGCGCGCGATCAGCCAGCCTTTGTGAATATTCCAGCTGCCGCAACTCATCGGCAACGCCGATCAGCACATTGCTGTCGGACCCTATGCCCAGCGCCCCACCGGCATCGATGAACTGGCGGGCGGGAAACGTACCGTCACCGAGATTGGCCTCGGTTACCGGGCAAAGGCCCGCCACCGCGCCGCTGCGGGCAAGGCCAGCCGTTTCGTCCTGTGTCATGTGTGTGGCGTGGATCAGGCACCACCGGTCCGTCACGTCAGCATTGTCCAGCAGCCATTCCACCGGTCGCTGGCCGGACCATGCAAGGCAATCTTCCACTTCCCGGACCTGTTCGGCGATGTGAATATGCAGGGGGGCCGAAGGTGCGAGCCGGGTGGCGAAGGCCAGTTCTTCCGGCGTTACCGCGCGCAGGCTGTGGGGAGCCACGCCAATGACGCCACCGGGCAGCGTCGAAACCACCCGTGTCGCAGCTTCGAAAAGCCGCGAAAAACTATCGGGACCATTGATGAAACGCCGTTGCCCTTCGACCGGTGCCAGCCCGCCAAAACCCGCATGGGCGTATAAAACGGGCAAGAGTGTCAGCCCAATGCCTGTTTGCGACGCCGCCGAGGCGATGCGCTCCGACAGTTCGGCAATGTTGGCGTAATGTCCGCCGTCCCTGTCGTGGTGGAGATAGTGAAACTCGCCGACACGCCCGAAACCCGCCTCCAGCATTTCCATGTAGAGCTGCGCGGCGATCGCCTCCATCTGATCCGGCGTCATGGTCAGTGCGAAATGATACATGAGCTTGCGCCAGCTCCAGAAACTGTCGGCCGTCTCTCCTCGCCTTTCGACCAGACCTGCCATGGCGCGTTGAAATGCGTGGCTGTGCAGGTTCGGCATCGCAGGCACAAGAAGCTGTTGCGGGTCGTCACCAGCTTGCGCCGGGACACCGGTGGCGACCGAAGCGATCTTGCCATCGACAATTTCGAGCCTGACATTGTTGTGCCAACCCTCTGGCAACAAAGCGGTTTCGGCGTGGATCCACATTCGAGCACCTCAATTTCCTGATCATGGCACTTGCCTACGGTTCTATTATGTATATACATATTAAACCCAAGGGAAGGAAAATCTGGCATGACCGCAAACTTCAATTCAACCGTCAGCGGACAGGGAAACAGCATCTCGCTTTGGTACAATGCGAGGCTGGCGACCCTCGCTCCAACCCTGCCCGGCCTTGGAATTGTTGAAAACGGTATCATTGCCGTTCGTGATGGAAAAATAGCCTTTGCGGGGCTGCAGGAAGAGCTTCCCGGCGACCTTGCCATGGCTGGCGAGCGTTTCGATTGCGCCGGGCGCTGGATTATCCCCGCCCTCATCGATTGCCATACCCATCTGGTCTTTGGCGGTGATCGCGCCATGGAGTTCGAGATGCGGCTGAACGGTGCTGCTTACGAGGAGATCGCCAGGGCGGGCGGCGGTATTCTGTCTTCCGTGCGGTCCACCCGCAGCCTTTCCGAAGACGAACTGACGGAGCAGGCACTGCGGCGTCTGGATACGCTTCTTGGCGAGGGCGTTTCGACGGTGGAAATCAAATCCGGCTATGGCCTCGATATCGAGACGGAGCTGAAAATGCTTCGCGTCGCGCGCAGACTTGCAAGCTTGCGACCCGTGCGGATCGTCACCAGCTATTTGGCGGCTCATGCCACCCCGCCCGAATACAAGGGCCGCAACAGAGATTACATCGCCGACATTGTCTTGCCCGGTATGGAGCGCGGCCATGCTGAGGGGTTGATCGATGCTGTCGACGGCTTCTGTGAAGGCATCGCATTTTCCGTCGAAGAGATGAAGCTCGTCTTCGAGAAGGCGAAGTCCCTGGGTCTGCCGGTCAAACTTCACGCCGAACAATTGTCCAATCTTGGCGGTGCAGAGCTTGCGGCGTCCTATTCCGCCCTGTCCAGTGATCATCTGGAATATCTGGACGAGGCGGGGGCAGGCGCGCTGGCAAAGGCAGGCACGGTTGCGGTCCTTCTTCCCGGCGCGTTTTATGCCTTGCGGGAAACGCGCAGACCTCCGGTCCAGATGCTTCGCGACCTGCGCGTGGACATGGCGCTGGCGACCGATTGCAACCCCGGAACCTCGCCCCTGACATCACTTTTATTGACCATGAACATGGGCGCAACCCTGTTTGGTCTGACGGTCGACGAATGCCTGACCGGCACGACCCGAAACGCGGCGAAAGCCCTGGGCCTCTCGGCGCAAACCGGCACTTTGCAGACCGGAAAATCAGCTGACTTCACGATCTGGGACATCGAACGACCTGCCGAGCTTGTCTACCGCATCGGCTTTAATCCGCTTCATGCGCATGTTTTCAAAGGACGGACCATCAAACCATGAGCATCATTCTTTACCCCGGCTCCGTAACGCTTGGCGATCTCGCTGACATCTACTGGAACAATGGTGCAGCGCGGCTGCATTCGTCCTTCGATGCGGGCATTGAAAGGGCTGCTAGGCGGATTGCGGAAATAGCGGCCGGCAACGCCCCGGTCTACGGCATCAATACGGGCTTTGGAAAACTGGCATCGATCCGTATCGATGCTGCGGATGTGGCAACGCTCCAGCGCAACCTCATTCTCTCACATTGCTGCGGCGTGGGCGCGGCATTGCCGGAAAATGTCGTTCGTCTGATCATGGCGCTGAAGCTGATCTCGCTCGGTCGTGGAGCCTCCGGCGTCCGGCTGGAACTCGTGCGGCTGATCGAGGACATGCTGGACAAGGGCGTGATCCCGTCCATTCCGGAAAAGGGATCGGTCGGCGCATCCGGCGATCTGGCACCGCTTGCGCATATGGCCGCCGTCATGATGGGTGAAGGCGAGGCATTTTACGGCGGTATCTGCATGACTGCGAAAGATGCGCTCTCGAAAGCTGGCTTGAGGCCTGTCGTCCTTGCCGCAAAGGAAGGTCTGGCGCTCATCAACGGCACGCAGACGTCCACTGCGCTGGCGCTGGCCGGGCTGTTTCGGGCACACCGGGCGGCACAGGCCGCGCTGGTGACAGGCGCTCTCTCCACCGATGCCGCAATGGGGTCTTCCGCGCCGTTCCACCCGGATATTCATGCGCTGCGCGGCCATAAGGGCCAGATCGACGCCGGGGCTGCGCTTCGCACCCTGCTGGAGGGTTCGGAAATTCGGGTGAGCCACATTGAGGGCGATGAGCGCGTGCAGGACCCCTATTGCATCCGTTGCCAGCCGCAGGTGGACGGTGCTTGCCTCGACCTTCTGCGACAGGTCGCGCGTACCCTGGAAATCGAAGCCAACGCGGTCACCGACAATCCGCTTGTTCTCTCCGACAATTCGGTTGTTTCCGGCGGCAACTTCCATGCCGAGCCGGTGGCCTTTGCCGCCGACCAGACGGCACTGGCGATCTGCGAAATCGGTGCCATCGCCCAGCGCCGTATCGCCCTGCTGGTCGATCCCGCCCTGTCCTACGGCCTGCCCGCTTTCCTGTCGAAAAAACCGGGGCTCAATTCCGGCCTGATGATTGCCGAGGTGACGTCAGCGGCCCTGATGAGCGAGAACAAGCAGATGTCTCACCCGGCCTCGGTGGACTCGACGCCAACATCAGCAAACCAGGAAGACCATGTTTCCATGGCGTGCCATGGGGCGCGGCGGCTTTTGCCGATGACGGAAAACCTGTTTGCCATTCTCGGCATCGAAGCATTGTCTGCGGTGCAAGGCGTGGAATTGCGCGGACCGCTGAAGACCAGCCCGGAACTACAGAAGGCCATGGCCGTGCTGCGCGGCGTCATTCCCTCGCTGGATGATGACCGTTACATGGCGCCCGATCTGAAGGCTGCATCGGAATTGATCGCATCCGGCGCGCTTGTTTCGGTCATTTCGGACGGCATTCTGCCCAAACTGGAGGGATGAGGATGCCGGTTTTCGAACTCCATCAGGGATCATCGCCGATCATTTTAGGGCTGCCGCACACCGGCACCGAAGTGCCAGCGGACATATGGGAGCGGCTGAACAGCAATGGCAGAACCCTTGCCGATACCGATTGGCACATTCACGATCTCTATGCCGGACTGCTGGATGACGCGACGACCGTTCGTGCCACGTTCCATCGTTATGTCATCGATGCGAACCGCGATCCTGCGGGTGTGAGCCTCTACCCCGGCCAGAATACGACCGGCCTTGTGCCTGAGACGGATTTCGATGGCAATCCGATCTGGAACGAGGGAGAGGAGCCGACCGATGCGGATATCGCAAAGCGTTTGCAACAGTTTCACGCGCCCTATCACGCAGCCCTTTCGGTTGAAATTGCGCGGGTGAAAGCCATCCACGGCATCGCCATTCTCTTTGATTGCCACTCGATTCGCTCTCACATTCCGTTCCTGTTCGATGGCGCGCTGCCAGATTTCAACATTGGCACGGATATGGGCCGCACCTGCGACCCTGCCATCGAAACGATCGTCCGCGATGGTGCGGCGGAGGCGCAAGGCTACACCTCCGTGGTGAACGGCCGCTTCAAGGGTGGCTGGACGACACGCCATTATGGAAAGCCTGAAACCGGCGTTCACGCCATCCAGATGGAACTGGCCCAATCCACCCATCTCGCAACGGAAACGCCACCTTTCGCCTATGACGGCGACAAGGCCTCAAAGCTACGCATTCATCTCAAGGACATTCTGCAGCGCCTGGAAAAATTCGCGCTCGATGCCAAGGACAGGGGAGTAACAGCATGACCAACCCGCGCCACAATGAACGCGAGGTTCGTGCGCCACGCGGACCGGAGCTTAACGCCAAGAGCTGGATGACCGAAGCGCCGCTGCGCATGTTGATGAACAATCTCGACCCCGATGTGGCGGAGCGCCCGCATGAGCTGGTGGTCTATGGCGGTATCGGTCGCGCCGCCCGCACCTGGGAGGATTTCGACAGGATTGTCGCGACCCTGAAGGACCTCAACGAGGATGAGACCTTGCTGGTGCAATCCGGCAAGCCCGTGGGCGTCTTTCGCACACATAAGGACGCGCCGCGCGTCCTGATCGCCAACTCCAACCTGGTTCCGCATTGGGCGACGTGGGAGCACTTCAACGAACTGGATAAGAAGGGGCTGGCCATGTATGGCCAGATGACCGCCGGTTCGTGGATCTACATCGGCACCCAGGGCATCGTGCAGGGAACCTATGAAACCTTCGTGGAAGCCGGTCGCCAGCATTATGATGGCAATCTGAAGGGTAAATGGATCCTGACCGGCGGCCTTGGCGGCATGGGCGGGGCGCAACCTCTTGCTGCCGTCATGGCCGGCGCCTGCTGCCTTGCCGTGGAGTGCGATGAAACCCGCATCGATTTTCGGCTGCGCACCCGCTATGTGGACGCAAAGGCGCATACGCTGGATGAGGCGCTTGAGCTGATCGACCAGTGGACGAAGGCAGGTGAGGCCAAGTCCGTCGGTCTTCTCGGAAATGCTGCCGAAATTTTCCCCGAGCTCGTCAGACGCGGCATTCGTCCCGATATCGTGACCGACCAGACCTCGGCGCATGATCCTGTTCACGGTTATCTGCCGATCGGCTGGACCGTTGCCGAATGGCGCGCAAAACAGGAGAGCGACCCGAAAGCCGTGGAGGCGGCGGCGCGCGCTTCCATGCGGCTGCAGGTCGAAGCCATGGTGGATTTCTGGAATGCCGGCGTTCCCACGCTCGATTATGGCAATAATATCCGCCAGGTTGCCAAGGAAGAGGGCATGGAAAACGCCTTTGCCTTTCCCGGCTTCGTTCCCGCCTATATTCGCCCGCTCTTTTGTCGCGGCATAGGCCCCTTCCGCTGGGCGGCTCTTTCGGGCGATCCTGAAGATATCTACAAGACGGACGCCAAGGTGAAGGAACTCACGCCCGGCAACACCCACCTGCACAACTGGCTCGACATGGCGCGGGAGCGCATTGCCTTTCAGGGCCTGCCCGCCCGCATCTGCTGGGTTGGCCTTGGCGACCGCCATCGACTGGCGCTGGCGTTCAACGAGATGGTCAAAAGCGGGGAGTTGAAAGCGCCCGTCGTTATCGGTCGCGATCACCTCGATAGTGGCTCCGTGGCCTCGCCCAACCGTGAAACGGAAGCGATGAAGGATGGCTCCGACGCCGTGTCCGATTGGCCGCTGCTCAACGCCCTCCTCAACACGGCCTCGGGTGCGACTTGGGTCTCCCTGCACCACGGCGGAGGCGTCGGCATGGGGTTCTCGCAGCATTCGGGCGTTGTCATCTGCGCCGATGGCTCCGACGATGCGGCCCGCAGACTGGATCGCGTGCTATGGAACGACCCGGCAACTGGCGTCATGCGCCATGCCGATGCCGGTTACGACATCGCGCTGGATTGTGCGAAGGAAAAAGGTCTGCGCCTTCCCGGCATTCTGGGCAACTGAGCGCCATGGCACTCTTGCGTGCAGGCGAACACAAGCGGATGCCGTGGAAGAACGGTGGCGGAGAGACGGTGGAGATCGCCGTTTTTCCTCCCCATGCATCCGTCGATGATTTCGACTGGCGCATCAGCATGGCGACGGTTGCCAGCGATGGGTCGTTTTCGATTTTCCCCGGGATAGATCGCACACTATCCATCCTGGATGGAAACGGCATGGGGCTGGAGATTAATGGCAAAGCGGCCGTGCTGCTGACGCGTGAAAGCCAGCCGTTGAACTTCGCGGCGGATGTGCCTGTAGAGGCAAGGCTGGTCGATGGACCGATTACAGACCTGAACGTCATGACAAGGCGAGGACGTTTCAGTCACAGCGTAGAGCGCGTGACGGGTCGTTTCTGCGTCAGCAGAAACGCGCCAAGCGACCGTGTTTTCGTGCTGGCAATGGGTGATGCTTTTGCCGTGACGGCTCACCAGTCCTTTGCCTTGAAGGCACTGGATGCGATGTCGATTGACGTCGCGACGGATGTTCAGGCGGATGACATCGTCTGCTATGTAATCCGTCTCACGCCGCAGGGCTGAAGATGGACCTTTCGCCTGCGACGATGTCCTGCAGAAATTGCGCCACGGTTCTGACGCGTGCCAACTGGCGGGCGTTTTCATGGAAGGCGGTCCAGTAGGAGCGGTGGATTGAGATGCTCGGCAGAATACGCATGAGGTCTCCATGGTTTCTGGCGATATAGTCATGGAGAATGCCGATACCTGCGCCGGATCTCACGGCTTCCGTCTGTCCTATGGCGCTGGATATGGCAAAGCTTGCGCCCCAATCACGCAGAATTTCACCGGTGTAATTGAGCGATGGCGAGAAGATGAGATCTTCGACATAACCGATGCGGCGATGGTCCTTGAGGTCTTCGACCGTCGTCGGCACGCCATAGCTGTCCAGATATGACGTCGATGCGTAGAGGCCAAGCGAGTAGTCGGTGAGTTTCGAAAACACCAGCCTCCCCTGCTCTGGCCTCTCGATCGTAATTGCGATGTCCGCCTCTCTCTGCGACAGCGAAAAGGAGCGCGGCACCGGCACCAGCTCGATCGTCAGATCGGGATGAAGCGCTGTCAGCGCGCCGAGACGCGGCGCCAGAAACGAGACGCCGAAACCATCGGGCGCACCAATGCGCACAGTGCCTGTGATGGCGGCATCCCCGCGCCCGAGATCGGACTGCACGCTCAGCATTTCCGTTTCCATCCGTTCTGCGGAGGCCAGAAAACGCGTGCCATCCTCCGTCAATGTGCAGCCTGTGGTGCTGCGCAAGAACAGCTGGCAGCCAAGCGTGGCCTCCAGTGCCGAAACCCTGCGGCTCAGCGTTGCGTGGTTGACGCCCATCTTTCTGGCAGCCGCCAGAAACTGACCGCTCCGGGCCACGTTCAAGAAAAAACGCACATCGTCCCAATTCATAGCGCAAGCCTTATGCCCATTTCTGCACAATGGATGATTATTGCAGGCCATTGATTTGCGCAATTCGAAGCGCAAAACTGCGACCATCATTTTATGGAGGAAATACCCGTGAAGCAGATCGGCCATTTCATTGACGGCAAGCAGGTGGCAGGCACCAGCGGCCGCACGTCCAACGTCTACAATCCGGCTACCGGCGAAGTGCAGGCCACGCTGTCTCTGGCAAGCGATGCGGAAATTCTCGCCGCCGTTGAAAGTGCGAAAAACGCACAGCCAAAATGGGCAGCCACCAACCCGCAGCGTCGCGCCCGTGTGTTCTTCAAATTTGTCGAATTGCTGAACCAGAACATGGACGAGCTTGCCACGCTGCTTTCGAGCGAACATGGCAAGACGGTGGAAGATTCCAAGGGCGACATCATCCGTGGTCTAGAAGTCTGCGAATTCGTATGCGGCATTCCGCATTTGCAGAAGGGTGAGTTCACGGAAGGTGCTGGCCCGTCCATCGACATGTATTCGCTGCGCCAGCCTGTGGGCATCGGCGCTGGCATCACGCCTTTCAACTTCCCCGGCATGATACCCATGTGGATGTTTGCCCCAGCCATTGCCTGCGGCAACGCCTTTATCCTGAAGCCTTCGGAGCGCGATCCGTCTTTGCCTATCCGGCTTGCGGAACTGATGATGGAAGCTGGCCTTCCAGCCGGTATCCTCAATGTCATCAATGGCGACAAGAGCGCGGTTGACGGCTTGCTGACCAACCCTGACATCGGCGCAATATCCTTTGTCGGATCGACCCCAATCGCACGCTATGTTTATGGCACGGCAGCCATGAACGGCAAGCGCGCCCAGTGCTTCGGTGGTGCGAAGAACCACATGATCATCATGCCGGATGCCGATCTCGATCAGGCCGTCAGCGCCTTGATGGGTGCGGGCTACGGTTCCGCAGGTGAGCGTTGCATGGCTGTGTCGGTTGCCGTTCCCGTTGGCGAGGAAACCGCAAACCGCCTCGTCGAAAAACTCATGCCGCAGATCGAGGCGCTGAAGATCGGCCCTTACACCGACGACAAGGCCGATATGGGCCCGCTGGTGACGAAGGAAGCACAGACCCGCGTCAAGGGACTGATCGACAGCGGCGTCGAACAGGGCGCAAAGCTTCTGGTCGATGGTCGCGATTTCAGGCTTCAGGGTTATGAAGACGGCTATTTCGTCGGTGGTTGCCTGTTCGACCATGTCACGACCGACATGGACATCTACAAGCAGGAAATATTCGGACCGGTTCTGTCCGTCGTTCGCGCCAAGAACTACGAGGACGCGCTTGAGTTGCCGATGAAGCATGAATATGGCAACGGCGTCGCGATCTTTACCCGTGATGGCGATGCGGCCCGCGACTTTGCCAGCCGCGTGAATGTCGGCATGATCGGTATCAACGTTCCGATCCCGGTTCCCTTGGCCTACCACTCCTTCGGCGGCTGGAAGGCTTCGAGCTTCGGCGATCTCAACCAGCACGGCACCGACTCGATCAAGTTCTGGACGAAGACCAAGACGGTCACGGCGCGCTGGCCGTCCGGCATCAAGAGCGGCGCAGAATTCGTCATGCCGACGATGAAGTAGTTTCGATGTAATCGTTTCATTTTTCTTACAAAAAAGGCGATCTTTTAAGGTCGCCTTTTTTGTTATCAGGACTTAATTCGTATTTTCATAATTCCTTTCTATCGCTTCATTTTCTCAGAAAGGATTATTTCAATGGCTAAAACAGTTATGATGAAAAACAATGAAAATGGCATCCTGAGAAAGGGCTTCTACGGTTTTTCATGGACATACTTATTCTTCGGCTGGTTCGTTCCACTCATCAGGGGCGAACTGGGAGTTGCCGTGCTGCATTTTTTTCTGGCGATTTTCAGCTGTGGGATCGCGCAACTGATTTTCTGCTTCCTCTACAACAAGCAATTTACGCAGCGACTGCTGGAAAAGGGTTATCGCTTCGCTGATCGGCCTGAGGTGAACTCGGCAGCAGCCGTGGCAATTGGGGTTGATCTTTCCGTCAATGCCGTTCCGGCTTGAAAAAGCAGAAACGCCGCTTGAGGGCGGCGTTTCTGACGGACGCTGATAACAAGCAGTCCGATAGACTTCGAAATTTGATTACTTGGTGCCGTACATGCGGTCGCCCGCATCACCCAGGCCGGGCATGATGTAGCCCTGCTCGTTGAGGTGGCTGTCGATGGCGGCGGTGTAGATTGGAACATCCGGGTGTGCTTCGCGGAAGTTCTTGATACCTTCCGGGGCGGCCAGCAGGCAAAGGAAGCGCATGTTCTTTGCGCCACGTTCCTTCAGCTTCTCGACAGCGGCGATGGACGAATTGCCGGTTGCCAGCATCGGATCGACAACGATGATCAGGCGGGCATCGAGATTGTCCGGTGCCTTGAAGTAATATTCCACCGCCTCAAGTGTGTCATGATCGCGATAGACGCCGATATGCGAGACGCGAGCGGAAGGAACGAGTTCGAGCATTCCTTCCAGAAGGCCGTTGCCAGCGCGAAGGATGGAAGCAAAAACCAGCTTCTTGCCTTCCAGAACCGGCGCTTCGATGGTCTGCATCGGCGTTTCGATGGTTTCCATCGTCATTTCCAGATCGCGCGTGACCTCGTAGCACAAAAGCGTGGAAATTTCGCGCAGCAGGCGGCGAAAGCCTGCCGTGGAAGTTTCCTTCTTGCGCATGATGGTAAGTTTGTGCCGCACGAGCGGATGATCGATAACGGTGACGCCGTCCATGAAAACTGGCCTTTTCTCTGATCTATGATGTTTTCTGTATTTCACCGAATGAGGGGATTTCGCAAGACCGGAAGCACATTTTGCCCGGTCTTCCCGTCATCGATGCTCAGGCGGTTGCGTGCGCATCCAGCTTCGCAAGAAGTCGCGCCCGCGTTTCCTCGTCCACGAACGCTGCCTCCAGCGAGGTGCGGGTCATGGCATTGATCTCCGCATCGCTGAAACCGAAGGCATGTCGGGCAATCTCATATTCCTGCGCCAGCGAGGTGTGGAAAAACGGCGGGTCGTCGGAGCTGATGCAGACGCGCACGCCCGCATCGCGAAGACGCTTCAAGGGGTGGCTTTCGAAATCCGGGTAGACGTTGAGCGCAATGTTGGAGCCGGGGCAGACTTCCAGCACCGTGCCGAGTTCCACCAGCCGCGCCACCAATGCATCGTCTTCGATGGCGCGCACGCCATGGCCGATCCGCTGTGGTTTGATAAGATCGAGCGCATCCGCCACGCTGAACGCGCCGCAGACTTCGCCCGCATGAATGGTCAACCCCAGCCCGGCATCGCGGGCGATATCGAAGGCGCGGGCATAATCCGCCACCCGGCCCATCCGCTCTTCGCCCGCCATGTTGAAGCCCGTTATCAGCGGGTGTTTGACGCGCGCCGCATATTCCGCAGCAGCAATCACGCTGTCCGGGCCGAAATGGCGCTCGCCGGTAACGATGATGCGCGCCTCGATGCCGGTCTTTTCCTTTGCCGCCGCAATGCCTGCAGCGATGCCGGAGAGATAGGCATCCGCGCCCAGGCCGATGCGGTCGCCGTGATCGGGCGAAATGATGAGTTCGCTGTAGATGCTGTTCTCACCGGCCAGTTCGGTCAGATAGGTCTCGGTCAGAAGCGCATAATCTTCCTCGGTCTTGAAGACTTGCGCCACGGCGTCATAACAGCGGATGAATTCGGCAAAATCGGTCCAGATATAGGCGCCATCGCGCAGGAAGCTGCTGCTGTCGATGCCGTATTTCCGGGCCTGCATTGCCACCAGCGCGGGCGAGGCCGCACCTTCCAGATGGCAGTGGATTTCTGCTTTCAACAAATGCGACGTCACATGAAACTCCTGCCGTGGCGGCCGGTTGGTATGCTGAGGTGGGAAGCGATGCTTTCGCCGATATCGGCATAGGTGGAGCGTATCCCGATATTGCGTTCACGAATGCCGGGGCCGAAGGCCATGATCGGCACGCGCTCTCGCGTATGGTCCGTGCCGCGCCATGTGGGGTCGCAGCCATGGTCGGCGGTCAGAATGGCGATATCGCCCGGATGCATCTTGCGGTGAATTTCCGGCAGGCGGGCGTCGAATGCCTCGAGTGCTGCGGCATAACCTGCGACATCTCGGCGGTGGCCATAGATCATGTCGAAATCGACGAAATTGGTGAAGACAAGGTCGCCGTTTTCGGCCTCTTCCATCGCCTGCAATGTCGCATCCATCAGCGCCTCGTTGCCATTGGCCTTGATGACGCGGGAAATGCCCTGATGCGCATAGATATCGCCGATCTTGCCGATGGCGAGAACCTTGCGGTCCATTTCCACCAGACGGTCGAGCAGGGTCGGTTCCGGCGGCAGAACGGAAAAATCGCGGCGATTGCCGGTTCGCTCAAACGTGGTAACGGTTTCGCCGGTAAAGGGACGGGCAATGACGCGGCCGATATTCAGGGGATCGACCAGTTTGCGCACCGTCTGGCAAAAAGCGATCAGACGCTCCAGCCCGAAATGCTTCTCATGCGCGGCAATCTGAAACACCGAGTCCGAGGACGTGTAACAGATGGGCTTGCCGGTACGGATGTGCTCAGCACCGAAGCGGGCAATGATCTCGGTCCCGGACGCATGGCAATTGCCGAGAATGCCGGGAACCTCGCCCTGTTCGCAGATGGCCTCGACCAGTTCGGTCGAGAAGGCGTCACCTTCTGTCGGAAAATAGCCCCAGTCGAAGCGTACCGGAGTGCCTGCTATTTCCCAATGGCCCGACGGAGTGTCCTTGCCCTTCGAAACCTCATTGGCGCAGCCGTGAATGCCATAGATACGTTCCGGCGGCTCCATTCCCGCTGGCGCCTCTCCGCTCGAGAGATGGGCGATATTCAAGAGCCCGAGCGCCGACATGTTCGGCAGCTTCAGGGGGCCAGAGCGCAGGCCTGCGCGATCGGCAGCACCGGCCGCACAGAATTCGGCAATATGCCCAAGCGTGTTGGAACCGAGATCACCATATTGCTCGGCATCCGGCGCGCCACCCACGCCGAAGGAATCAAGAACGAGAAGAAAGGCCCGTGCCATGCGTCACCACAAAAAGCGCGGCGCAGAGGGCCGCGATAACAAACGAGTGATATAATCACCGCAGGAGAAAAGGTGAAACGCTTTCTTTAAGCACTCTCTTGTGCGTCGGACGCCGGATCACCGGCTCTGCCTGCCTTCGGCGCATTGAGATTACGGGTGACGTACCAGCCCGCAGCCACGACCATGCCTGCCAGAATATACCAGGTGATGGCATAGGACAGGTGATTGTTGGGGAAGGTCAGCATGGTCTTGCCGCCAATGGGAAGCCCGCCCGGATTGGGCGTTGCATCCGCATCGACATAAAACGGCGCTGCGTTGTCAATCTGCCTGATCTCGGCAATCTGGGCGATATTGCGCGAATACCAGCGATTGTTCTGCGGATCGTTGGTGCGCAGGAAAAGCCCGCCGGTCTCAGGCGCGCGCATCAGACCAACGACATCGACACGGCCTTCGACCTCGCCTTGCGGACGCGCAGATGGCTCGCGCTTGTCGCTCGGCACGAAGCCGCGGTTGACGATGACGGAGGAACCATCGTCCCGTTGCAGCGGCGTCAGCACCCAGTAGCCGGGGCCGAGATCGGAGACTGTATAGACCTGCACCTCGTCGCGATGGCGGAATGTGCCGGACAGGTGAACGCGGCGATATTCGTATTGCGATGGGTCGGTCATGGCAGGCCATTCGCTAACCGCAGGCACCTCCACGGGGGCGGCGTGCGCACGCTCCTCGACATTGGCAATCAGGTCCCGCTTCCATGCCAGCCGGTTGACCTGCCATGTGCCGAGCGCCAAGAGGCAAGCGGTCAGCACAAGGGTCATGAGGATGACGACGATGGCCGCAGGGCGGATGCCCCTGCGCGGCATGTTTTCATTTTGAATGGTCATTCGAGCTTTCCCGCTCAACAGAAAACCCCATGAATCCGCTCTCCGATTCATGGGGTTTTGTGTCTCTCGGAGAAGAGCGGCCCGCTTGTTGCGCGGGCCGCCAGAAGGTTGCAGCGATGCCGGTTACGGCATGTTGCGCATCTGCTCCATCGTCATGGTCGGCATCATGTTCTTGTTCATGTTGTACATGACCCAGAGCGAACCGACGAGCGTGATCATGACGACGACCAGCGTGAACAGCAGCGACATGAAGGTCCAGCCTCCCTGCGACTTGGTGTTCATGTGCAGGAAGTAGATCATGTGCACGAAAACCTGGATGACGCCGAAGATCATGATGACGATCACGGTTGTCGTGCGGTTTTCAATGACATCACCCATGACCAGCCAGAAGGGTATTGCCGTCAGGATGACCGAGAGAATGAAGCCGATCATGTAGCTCTTGAAGGAACCGTGATCCTCACCGCTGTCGTGGTGGTGATCATGACCGTGATCATGCGCGTGGCTATGGTCGTGTGCGTTCGAACCCATCACAGAACTCCAACCAGATAGACAAAGGAAAAGACGCCGATCCAGATCACGTCGAGGAAGTGCCAGAACATGGACAGGCAGGTCAGGCGACGCATGTTTTCAGGATGCAGGCCGAACTTCTTGACCTGCACCATCAGCGTCACCAGCCAGATGACGCCGAAGGTGACGTGCAGACCGTGCGTGCCGACCAGCGCGAAGAAGGCCGACAGGAAGGCGGAGCGCTGCGGCGTTGCACCCTCGTGGATCAGGTGGGAGAACTCGTAAAGTTCAAGCCCGAGGAAGGCGAGGCCAAACAGGCCGGTAATGGCCAGCCACACCAGCGTCGTGTTGACGTTCTTCTTGGCTGCCTCCAGCATGGCGAAGCCATAGGTGATGGAGGACAGAAGCAGGAAGGCCGTGTTGATCGCCACCAGCTTGAGATCGAAGAGATCTGCGCCGGAAGGACCGGCCGCATAGCTGCGGCCGACAACGGCATAGGTTGCAAAGAGCGTTGCGAAGATAAGGCAGTCGCTCATCAGGTACAGCCAGAAACCGATGGATGTACCGTTTTCCGGGTGGTGGTCTTCCTTCAGGTAGAAGACCGGCTTTTCTGCGCCATCGGCGCTCTGGGCAGGTGCTTGAGACATTCTGTTACGCCTGAGTTGCCAGCAGCTTCGTACGTTCTGCTTCGACTTCCGTCACATCCGAAACCGGGATGTAATAGTCGCGATTGTAGTTGAAGGTGTGGGCGATGGAGACCGCGATGATCGCAACCATCGAAACGATTGCCAGCCACCAGATGTGCCACACCAGTGCGAAGCCGAGCACGACGCTGATCGCGCTGATGATCACGCCAGTGCCGGTGTTTTTCGGCATGTGGATGGGGATGAAGCCATCGACCGGGCGTTCTGCACCGTGCTTCTTCATATGCGCCCAGGCATCGATTTCATGCACGACCGGCGTGAAAGCGAAGTTGTAGGCAGGCGGCGGTGAAGAGGTGGACCATTCCAGCGTACGACCGCCATAGGGATCGCCGGTAACATCACGCAACTCTTCGCGGCGCAGGAAGCTGACGATGAGCTGGATGATGAAGGAGGCGATGCCGAGTGCGATGAGGAATGCACCGAAGGCAGCGACGATGAACCAGATCTGCAACGAGGTGTCTTCGAACTGGCTGAGGCGACGGGTCACGCCCATCAGGCCGAGAACATAGAGCGGCATGAAGGCGAAGTAGAAGCCGACGAACCAGAACCAGAAGGACAGCTTGCCCCAGAATGGATCCAGACGATAGCCGAAGGCCTTCGGGAACCAGTAGGCAATACCGGCCAGAACACCAAAGACCACGCCGCCGATGATCGTGTTGTGGAAGTGGGCGATCAGGAACAGCGAGTTGTGCAGCACGAAGTCCGCTGGAGGCACGGCGAGAAGAACGCCGGTCATGCCGCCGATGACGAAGGTGATCATGAAGCCGATGGCCCACAGCATGGGAACGTCGAACTTGATGCGGCCCTTATACATGGTGAAGAGCCAGTTGAAGATCTTCGCGCCCGTGGGGATCGAGATGATCATCGTGGTAATGCCGAAGAAGGCATTGACGCTGGCGCCCGAGCCCATGGTGAAGAAGTGGTGCAGCCACACTACATAGGCGAGAATGGTGATGACCACCGTCGCGTAAACCATCGAGGCATAACCGAAGAGGCGCTTGTTGGAAAAGGTCGAAACGATTTCCGAGAAAATGCCGAAGGCAGGCAGCACGAGGATATAGACTTCAGGGTGACCCCAGATCCAGATGAGGTTGACATACATCATCGGATTTCCACCAAGGTCATTGGTGAAGAAGTTTGTGCCGACGTAGCGATCGAGCGTCAGAAGTGCGAGCGTTCCGGTCAGGATCGGGAAGGAGGCCACGATCAGGATGTTGGAACACAGCGAGGTCCACACGAAGATCGGCAGGCGCATCATGGTCATGCCCGGTGCGCGCATCTTGATGATGGTGACGATAAGGTTGATACCCGACAGCGTCGTTCCCACACCGGCGATCTGCAATCCCCAGATATAGTAGTCGACACCCACACTCGGGCTGCCCTGAATGCCCGACAGTGGCGGATAGGCGAGCCAGCCTGTCTGCGCATATTCACCGATGAACAGCGATATCATGGTGATGATGGCACCGGCAGTCGTCATCCAGAACGAGAAGTTGTTGAGGAACGGGAACGACACGTCACGTGCGCCGATCTGCAGCGGAATGATGTAGTTCATCAAGCCGGTGATCATCGGCATCGCCATGAAGAAGATCATGATCACGCCGTGGGCGGTGAAGATCTGGTCATAGTGGTGCGGGTTGAGATAGCCTTCCGAACCGCCGGATGCGATGGCCTGCTGAAGACGCATCATGATGGCGTCGGCAAAGCCGCGCATCAGCATCACGAGGGCGAGAATGATGTACATGATACCGATCTTCTTGTGATCGATACTGGTGAACCATTCCTTCCAGAGATAGCCCCAGAGCCGGAAATAGGTGATCGCACCCAGAAGTGCGGCCCCACCAAGGGCCACGACCGCAAAGGTCACGATCAGGATTGGCTCATGGAGGGGAATTGACTCCCACGTCAGCTTCCCGAAAAGGAACGACGTTTGATCGGTATTGACGACCATTTTAGCCTCTTGCGATTTTCTGGAGCGCAGCCGTCCAACGGGACGACAACAATCACTCCACATCATTGAATTTACGCACCGGACGATCCGACGCTTAGGGCTGCGCGAGTGCCGCGCACGCCCCCATGCAATTCACCTGGTCAGCCAGCGCTTTTGCTGGCGGGCTGCAGTTGCGCTTTCGTGTCAGCAGGCAGAGCAGCCGGCTGGAATGTCTGGCCTTCGATCGCTGCTGGCAGAGACTGCGGACCGGACGCCACGCCATAAGGCGAAAGAGGCGTGCAGACGACAGAGTTCAGCGCCTTGGCAACATCGATACCTTCCTTGCCGCCGCCGCCATTGGCGTCGATATGCATCATGTCACGCATGCACAGCTTGTTGGGTTCGACGCAGCGGTTGAGGATTGCGTCGTAAAGCTCAGGATCGACATTGGCGAAATACTGCACCGGCTCACGCTCGCTCGGCTTGGCAAACTCCAGATATTCCATGCGGCCGAAGCCCTTGCCGCCTTCCTTGGCCTTGGCAACCCACTGGTCAAAGCCTTCCTGGCTCAAGCCATGAAACTTGAAGCGCATGTGCGAAAAGCCGGGACCGGAGAAGTTGGCCGAAAAGCCGTCATAGACGCCCGGCTTGTTGATGACCGCGTGCAGCTTGGTCTGCATTCCGCCCATGGCATAGATCTGCCCCGCAAGCGCCGGAACGAAGAACGAGTTCATCGCCGTCGTGCCGGTGATCTTGAAGTTGATAGGCACGTCAACCGGCGCTGCAAATTCATTGACGCTGCCAATGCCCAGCTCCGGATAGAAGAACAGCCACTTCCAGTCCATGGCAACGACTTCGACCGTGATCGGCTTCATGTCGGCTGTCACCTGACGGTCTTCGTCGATACGCTCGATCGGGCGATAAGGATCCAGACGGTGTGTCGAAATCCACGTCACCGTGCCAAGCATGAGGATGATCGCCACCGGAGCGGACCAGATGACCATTTCCAGACGCGTGGAATGGTGCCACTCGGGATCATAATCCTCGGCCTTGGCAGACTCTCTGTACTTCCAGGCGAAGAACAGAGTGAGCGCCAGAACCGGAACGATGATCAGCAGCATCAGGACCGTAGAGGTGATGATGAGATCTCGCTGCTGGACGGCGATGTCTCCGGATGGATTCATCACAACGAGGTCACAGCCGCTCAGGAGCAGCATGGACGAAATAGCCACGAGGGCTGGGGGTAATTTCATAAGCGTGCGCACGTTTTGGGACTCGTACTGTTTTGGGTATTGTGGCGTATACTTAGCAAACGTCATAAATGACATGAGGTAGTTTGTCGCGGTGCAACATAAGTTTCTGACCGCGCTCATCGCGGCTACCAGAAATCGGCCTTTTATGCAGAAGTCGCTGCATTATCTCACAGGATGCCCTTTGGGCAACCCTTGGCGACAAACTTCATTTGACGAGGTGAAACCCGTGTGTGACAATCCGCCGCAGTGATGTGAACGGATGAGGAGCCGTGCGCGTTACTGACATGGCAAGACCATACGCAGGAGGGAATTTTATGAGTTATGTCGACACGGCCTCATCTTACAAAGACGGAAATCAGATAAACGGCCAAGCCAAAGCGCCTGTCGCTGTCGATCCGGACCGCATCACGATTGCGGTCATCCTGGCGAGAATGACTGAGTTTTTTGACTTCTTCGTCTATGCCATCGCCTCGGCACTTGTTTTCCCTCACGTCTTCTTCTCTTTCGTCGATCCGCTTACCGCGACCCTCTATTCCTTTGCGGTATTCTCGCTTGCCTTCATCGCCCGCCCGATTGGCTCGCTCATCTTCCTCCAGATAGACCGCAAGTTTGGTCGCGGCGTGAAACTCACAGCTGCCCTGTTTACGCTGTGCGGCTCCACCATGGCCATCAGCTTCCTGCCGTCCTACGCCGAATCCGGAATGATCGCGCCCATCCTGCTGGCCGTGTTCCGCATAGGCCAGGGTATTGGTCTCGGTGGCGCATGGGATGGCCTCGTGTCGCTTCTGGCCATGAACGCGCCGGAAAGACAGCGCGGCTGGTATGCGATGATGCCGCAGCTTGGTGCCGCCATGGGCTTTGGCCTTGCCAGTGCCTTCTTCATCATCTTCACGACGCAGCTTTCCAATCCGGAATTCCTCGCCTGGGGCTGGCGCTTCCCCTTCTTCGTGGCTTTGGCTCTCAACGTGCTCGCCCTGTTTGCCCGCCTGCGCATGATCGTCACGCCCGAGTTCCAGACCATGCTGCAACAGCATGAGCTTGAGCCCAAGCCCATGTTCCAGATGCTGCGCAATCAGTCCCGCGTTGTCTTGACCGGCGCCTTCGTGCCGCTTGCGAGCTTCGCGCTGTTTCACCTTGTCACCGTATTTCCCTTGAGCTGGGTTTCGCTCAACACCAGCCAGAGAGTGTCCGACTTCCTGTTCGTCCAGTTCGTCAGCGCCATTATCGCTGGCGGCATGATCGTCGTTTCCGGCGTACTGTCCGACAAGATCGGTCGCCGCAAGCTGATCGGCATCGCGGCAGCCCTGATTGCCATCTTCAGCTTTGCAGCGCCAGTGCTGCTGGCCTCGGGTGACATCGGACGTTATCTCTTCGTGCTGATCGGCTTTGCCCTGCTCGGCCTGTCCTTCGGTCAATCGGGTGGTGCGCTGGCTTCCCGCTTCAGCCGTGAATATCGCTACACGGGTGCATCGCTGACGTCGGATATTTCCTGGCTGATCGGTGCGGGCTTTGCACCACTCGTGGCTCTTGGCTTCTCGTCCAAGTTCGGCCTCTTCGCAGTCGGTATCTATCTTCTGTCTGGCGCCGTCTGCACCATCGTCGCGCTGTATTTCAGCCGCACGCTGGACATGCCGTCCGAGTGAATATCGGCAATCAACACCGCAGAGTGACGACCACTCTGCGGTGTTCTATTATCCGAAAAGAATATCGAGACTGAAATGGCTGTCAGCAATCGCCACAGGTGATGGGGTCAGCTTCGCGCTTGGCGAAATAATAGTCCCGGCTGATGGTTATCGGCGTTATCGTCGATGACAGCGAGGACATGAACATCAGCAGGGAATGAGGGATCGTCAGTTCGGAGTGAATGATGAAGCCGTTCGCCTGCTTGAAGTTATTGGGAATGTTGACAATCGTACCCTCATTGTAGGCCGGCTTTCCGCTCTGTTCCCACGACCAGGCGATCCTGGCGACCTTGTTCGCGTCGATCTGGATACCGCTGATCTTCAACGTCATCCCGGTGGTCTGGTAGGGGGCGAAAACAGCCGATGCCACGTCCGTCATGGTGGCGAGATAGGCCTTGTTGACCGTCTGCGGCTGCGAAACCAGATCGGCTATCGCTCCAGCTGCGCGCGTTGCCCGCTTATAGACGCTAAAGCCGATCGTCAGTTCGAAGGCCGTGATGTAAAGCGACAGCAGGATCGGG
The DNA here is from genome assembly GCA_900468285.1 of Hyphomicrobiales bacterium. Lineage (GTDB taxonomy): Bacteria > Pseudomonadota > Alphaproteobacteria > Rhizobiales > Rhizobiaceae > Agrobacterium. Next base: position 109,878 of record UBTF01000007.1, read on the forward strand.
AAGATGATTGCGAATTCAACCGCACCCAACCCCTGACGATCACCTTTGAGCCTCTTCAGCGTTCGGCCAAGCGCGCTCAGCATCTTTTTTGACCGTGTCATCATCTGTCGGCGCTCACTGATAGGCTTCATTGCGGAAGGCGTCCGTTGCAACGATCAGAAAGTGGGATGGCATCGACCCGTCCAGCGGGCGGATTTTCGTCAGATACGGACGAACCAGATCCGTGATGACCGGCCAGCGATAATAGACCCGCAGCATGTTGATGGATGACGGACCTCCTGGTGAAAAGCCGAAAGCCGACGTATCGAGATCGAAATACTGTCCGTTTGGAACGAGCGCGATGTTTTTTGGAATATCCGCAAAAGCGTTGAACCGCCTCAGATCGATATACAGCTTCTGCGGTGTTCTGATTTCATCGGCCGAGCAGGTGATGAGAATGGAAACTTCGGCGCAGAACTGTTTTCTGAACTCTTCGCGGGTAATGGTGTTGGAAATCTGTCCGGTGCGCAGCTTGCGTGCCAGCGTATCTGTCGCATTGGTCACCAGCTGCTCGCCCACCAGCGCCAGAAAGGTCTCGATGATGGCGAAGACAACGAGAAAATAGGGAATTGCCAGAATGGCAAACTCTATCGCTGCCGCCCCCTCGCGCGAAGCCGCGAAGCGCCGGGCAAGTCTGGCTTTCGAAACAAGTGATCGCATCGAGCTTTTTCAATCTTCATGACAGGAAAGCATTTCTGCCCGAAAGCGTTTATGCGAGACAAAGCATATGACGGCTTCGTTTACATTTTCTTGCACGAAAACATCGCATTGCTTCGATGAAACGATTTCCAGACGACCAAAGCCTTCAGGACGTCATATCAATATCCTCTGGAAATAATATAAATATTGCCTATTACGTGGAATTACGGGATATTTGCGCGGGAAAATTAAAGCCGAGGTCGCGGAAACACGCCTCAATATTGCCTGGAGTGATGGGTGGCCAGCTTGAACGAAAACATCGAAGGCAGCACGAAAGAACAGTCATCGATCGGCCGCGCGGGCGGTTCGCTCGTCACCCAGACCGCCGACGCCTTGCGCCAGGCAATCCTTTCGGGCGAATACAAACAGGGTGACAAATTGCCAAGCGAAGCAGGCCTGACCGAGATGTACAAGGTCAGCCGCACCGTCGTACGTGAGGCTGTGGCGGCGCTGCGTGCCGACAAGCTGGTGGAAGCCCGCCACGGCGCGGGCATATTCGTGCTGGCCCTTCCTGCGCAGCAGGCGCAACCTTTTCAGGATGTGGACCACGACCGCATTTCATCCATCATCGAGCTGCTGGAGCTGCGCGCCGCTGTCGAAACGGAAGCGGCGGAACTGGCTGCCATTCGCAGATCCCCCGCCCAGGAAGAGGCGATCATGCGCTGTCTTTCCGTCGTACAGGACTGTATCGAGAAGGGACAACCAACCGCAGAGGCCGACTTCAAGCTGCACCTCGCCATTGCCGATGCCACCAACAATCCGCGTTTCCGCGAATTCCTTGAAGTGATGGGGCAAAACGTCATTCCGCGTGCGGCACTTCGGGCATCGCAATCGGAAAAATCTGCGGCGGCCTATCTCAACCAGCTGCAGAATGAACATGAGACGATCGTCAACGCCATCTCCGATGGCGATTCCTCGGCAGCGCGCGAAGCGATGCGACAGCATCTCAAGGGCAGCCAGCAGCGGTACCGGGCAATGCTGCGGCACTTAGACCGCTAGGTCGCGGCAAGAGCGGCCAGATCGACACTCCCCTAGCCCCACCCAGTCGTGCCGAAGGAGCGGAGACGTCATGACAATCATCAGAACATTCGAGGGCAGGCAGCCGGGTATCGCTCTGCCGAAAGGTACGATCGATACGCAGATGCACATGTATCTGCCGGAGTTTCGAGGACTAGAGGGCGGGCCTCCCCTGCCCGAGGATGCACCCGGTCCCGATGAATACCGCAGGCTGATGCAATGGCTTGGGATTGATCGGGTCGTCATTACCCAGGGCAACGCCCATCAGCGCGACAATGGCAACCTGGTTGCCTGTCTTCGCGCCATGGGGCCCGCGGCAAGAGGCGTGGCCGTCATTACCCGCCAGACCTCTCCGGACCAGTTGCAGGAGCTTGCCGAAGCTGGCGTGGTGGGCGCGCGCATCATGGACCTTCCGGGCGGTGCCGTCGATCTCTCACATCTGGAACAGGTGGACGATATGGCAAGCGAGCTTGGCTGGTGTATCGCGATCCAGTTCGATGGGTCGCGGCTACTTGAACACGAACACCGCCTTGCCGGCCTCAAGAGCCGCTGGATTTTCGATCATCACGGAAAATTCTTTGCGGGCGTTACGCCTGATAGCCCGCAAATCGAGGCACTGAAGCGACTGATCGATCGCGGCCGCTGCTGGTTCAAATTCGCAGGCTGCTATGAATCGAGCCGGTCCGGCGGCCCCGATTTCGAGGATATCGCCGCTGTTGCACGGGCGATGGCCGCGCACGCGCCCGAACGCATCATCTGGGGCACGAACTGGCCGCATAACAACGCAAAAACGACGGCGGACTATCCAGACGATGCAGCACTTCTCGACACGGTGTTGTCCTGGCTGCCATCCGAGGAGGCGCGCTACAAAGCGCTCGTCACGAATCCGGAAGAGCTCTTTGGCTTTGCGCCAGCCGACCGGTGACACAAAAAAGCCCGGCTGAGCCGGGCCTTCGAAGGTGATGAGACGTCAGCTATTCGCTGTCAGCATTGCGAAGCTATTCGCTGTCAGCATTGTGAAGCACGTCGAGGGTCGGGATCGAGGTGATGTTGAAACCGCCATCGACATAGTGGCATTCGCCCGTGACGCCCCGCGAGAGATTCGACAGGAGGTAGAGTGCCGATCCGCCGATATCATCGATATCGGGCGTACGACGCATGGGCGCGTTTTTCTGATTCCACGAAAAGATCGCGCGCGCGCCCGAAATACCGGCGCCGGCAAGTGTGCGCACGGGGCCAGCGGAGATGGCATTCACACGAATGCCCTTAGGACCGTAGTCAGCTGCCAGATACCGCACCGACGCCTCGAGTGCTGCCTTGGCCACGCCCATGACGTTGTAATTGGGGATGACCCGCTGCGATCCATTATAGGTCAAGGTCAGCATGGACCCGCCATCCGTCATCAGCGCTGCGGCACGCTTTGCGATTTCGGTGAAGGAGAAGCAGGAGATCACCATGGTACGGCTGAAGTTTTCCCGCGTCGTATCGGCGTAAAGCCCCTTCAGCTCATTCTTGTCGGAAAAGCCGATGGCGTGGACGACGAAATCAAGCGAACCCCAACGCTCACGCACGGCTTCAAACAATGCATCGACAGACGCGATATCTTCGACATCGCAGGGAACGATGAAGTCGGATCCCAGTTCAGCGGCAAGCGGCTTGACGCGCTTGCCCAAGGCTTCGCCCTGAAAAGTGAAAGCCAGTTCAGCGCCCTGCCCGGCCAACGCCTTGGCAATGCCCCAGGCGATGGAATGGTTGTTGGCGACGCCCATGATGAGGCCGCGCTTTCCCTGCATGATGCCATTCATGGGCAATTATCCGTTGTAGCGCTGGAAGACGAGCGTGGCGTTGGTGCCGCCAAAACCGAAAGAGTTCGAAAGAACCGTATCGATCTTCGCGTTATCGATGCGCTTGCGAACAATGTTCACGCCTTCGAATTCCGGATCGAGCGTCTCGATATGCGCGCTTTCGCCGATGAAACGCTCCTGCATCATCAACAGGCCGTAGATGGATTCCTGCACGCCTGCAGCGCCCAGAGAGTGACCCGTCAGCGACTTGGTGGATTGAATATGCGGGATCTTGTCGCCGAAAACTTCCCGGATCGCACCGATTTCCTTGCTGTCGCCGACAGGTGTCGATGTTCCGTGGGTGTTGATGTAGTCGACGTCGCCCTTCACCGTGGCCAGAGCCTGACGCATACAACGCACGGCGCCCTCGCCGGATGGCGCAACCATGTCGTAACCGTCGGAGGTCGCGCCATAGCCAACAATTTCAGCATAGATCTTGGCGCCGCGCGCCTTGGCATGTTCGAGTTCTTCGAGAACCAGCACACCTGCACCGCCTGCAATGACGAAACCATCGCGGTTGGCATCATAGGCACGCGAAGCCAGCGACGGCGTATCGTTGTACTTGGACGACATCGCGCCCATGGCATCAAACAGGTTGGACATAGACCAGTCGAGATCCTCGTGGCCGCCAGCAAACATTACATCCTGCTTGCCCCACTGGATCATTTCGGCAGCATTGCCGATGCAATGCGCAGAGGTCGAGCAGGCAGAAGAGATCGAGTAGTTGACGCCGTGGATCTTGAACCAGGTGGCAAGCGTGGCGGATGCCGTTGAAGACATGGCCTTCGGCACGGCAAAGGGGCCAATGCGCTTGGGGCTGTTGTTCTTCAGCGTGATATCGGATGCCTCAACGATGGTGCGGGTGGAAGGTCCACCGGAGCCCATGATGATGCCGGTGCGCTCATTGCCGCTGATGACGCTTTCTTCCAGGCCGGAATCGGCAATCGCCTGCTTCATGGCAACATGGTTCCATGCGCCGCCCTGGCTGAGGAACCGCATGGCGCGACGATCTACCAGATCGGTCGGATCAAGCGACGGCTTGCCCCAGACCTGGCACTTGAAGCCGTGCTCGGCAAAATCAGGTGAGAACGAGATTCCCGACTTCGCATCTCTCAAGGATGCCGTAACCTCTGCGGCATCGCTGCCGATCGATGAAACAATACCGAGGCCGGTGACTACAACTCTTCTCATGAAGTTGACCTTTTCTCTGTTTGCCGACTGACGTCTTTGCTGGATGGCGGGTGAACCGCCCATCGCAAAGGTCAAGGATCAGGCGGTCTTTTCTTTCGACAGGCCGACACGCAGGTCCGACGCTTGATAAATGGTTTCGCCATCAGCCTTCAGCCAGCCATCGGCGGTGCCGAGAACGAGGCGGCCGCGCATGACGCGCTTGAAGTCGATGCCGTATTGCAACAGCTTTGTTTCCGGGCGAACCATGCCCTTGAACTTCACTTCGCCCGTAGAGAGCGCCATGCCGCGACCGGGCTCACCCAGCCAGCCAAGGAAGAAGCCGGTCAGCTGCCACATGCCGTCAAGGCCAAGGCATCCCGGCATGATGGGGTTGCCCTGAAAGTGGCAGGGGAAATACCAGTCATCGGGGGAAACATCATATTCCGCGCGGATAAAGCCTTTATCGAAAGCACCGCCCGTTTCCGAGATTTCGGTGATGCGATGAACCATGAGCATGGGAGGCAGAGGAAGCTGTGCATTGCCCGGGCCGAACAATTCGCCACGACCGCAGGCCAGAATTTCCTCGTAATTATAGCTGGATTGCCTCGTTGCCATATTGCTTCCGTTTCCCCGTTGACCAGTTGTTGAACGACTTCTGTAGAGCAAGTTAAGTCCAAAATGAAGCGCCACAAGGGCAGCTTGCACATCTGGTTACTCGACCTTGCGGTGCAGACCTTGTCTAAACATGGCGCCCGCATACAGGAAGCGTAAGGCCCTCACCAGAGGAAATTTGCAAAAACCACCGCCTTGCAGCCATTTGCCGCGCAGCGACAGAGCGGAAACTATTGAAAGGACTGCGCGTAAAAGTTATATGCATTCCCAATCGACTTTATTTTATGGGTTTTTGGGGCCGCTTTGCATGGCATTTGACGCCACACTGGATATAGGAACAAGGTTGCGCCGTTTCGGCCTTCGCCCCACCCGGCAGCGGGTGGCGTTGGGCGACCTCCTGTTTGCCAAGGGGGACCGGCATCTGACCGTCGAGGAGTTGCATGACGAGGCGGTCAACGCTGGCGTGCCGATTTCTCTGGCAACCGTCTACAACACGCTGCATCAGTTCACCGAAGCCGGTCTTATCCGCGTATTGGCCGTTGAAGGTGCGAAAACCTATTTCGACACGAATGTTTCGGATCACCACCATTTCTTTGTGGAAGGTGAAAACGAGGTTCTCGACATACCCGTCAACAATCTCCAGATCGGCAACCTGCCGGAGCCGCCGGAAGGCATGGAGATTGCCCATGTCGACGTCGTCATCCGTCTTCGCCGCAAACGCGGCTGACCAGGGCTGCCAGCGCCATCAGCAAGGTGGCGCTGTTGCCTGTTCCTCCGAGCCTAAGGCTCAGTTCGAAGGGCCGTCGTTAAACCCGACCTCATCCACCAGTTCCGATGCCTGCCTGCGATGCGCGGCAATTTCCGTCAATGACAGCGTGTCCGGCTTGATCGGGCCGAAATTCCTGACGACATCAGAAGGCTGGGCGCCAGGCAGCACCGGATATTCGAAGACCTGACGGGCATAGATCTCCTGGGCCTCGCCTGAGGCCAGAAACTCCATCAGCTTCAGTGCGTTGTCCCGGTTGGGTGCATATTTCGTCATCGCCACGCCGGATATATTGACGTGCGTGCCGCGATCCTCGGCATTGGGGAAGATGACCCTGACAGAATTGCCCCAGACCTTTTCTTCCGGCTCCTGCTCATTGGTCAGCATCAGCCCGACATAGTAGGTATTGCCCAGCGCGATATCGCATTCACCGGAATAGATGGATTTCGCCTGGCTGCGGTCCGTTCCGTCTGGCCTGCGGGCAAGATTGTTCTTGAGCGCCGTCAGCCAGGTGCGGGTATAATCGACGCCGTGGTGGGCAATCATGGAGGCAAAAAGCGCGATATTGTAGGAATGCTGCCCGTCACGAATGCAGATCTTGCCCTTCCATTTCGGCTCGGCCAGTTCTTCATAGGTGATAGTCTTCTGGGAGACGCGGTCCTTGGAGGCGTAGACCACCCTGCCCCGTGTGGTCAGGCCGAACCATTCACCTTCGGGATCACGCAGGTTGGCTGGAATATCCTTTTCGATCACGGGATCGTTTAGAACCGGCTGCGTTACCTTTCCCTCCTTGGCTTCCACCAGCCGTGCGATATCGACGGTCAGCAATATGTCGGCAGGAGAATTCTCGCCTTCCGCCTGAAGCCGTTCCACCAGACCCTTGTCGAGAAACAGGACATTGGTTTCGATTCCCGTCTCTTTCGTAAAGGCATCCAGCAAAGGCTGGATCAACTCTGGCTGGCGATAGGAATAGATATTGACCTCCCCACCCGCAAAAGCTGTGGACATTGTGCCACTCGTCAAGGCTGCCGTCGCTACCGCCGCATAAATTAGGGATTTCACGCTTGCCATGGGAAATGCCTCCGCTACATTAGATTCTTGAGTTGTTTGTTCATGAATCGAATGACCGGTCAACAGAGCAGTCGGATGATGTGAAATTCTGTTTAGGAATTTTTTAAATCTGGAATTGTTCTAAAGTGAAAAAGCGACTATATAACTCCACATTCATGGAGTTCGGAGACCAGCATGCGCCTGACAAAACAAACCAACTATGCCGTCCGCATGTTGATGTACTGCGCCGCCAATGATGGCAATCTGAGCCGCATTCCCGAAATTGCCAAGGCTTATGGCGTGTCTGAACTGTTCCTGTTCAAGATCCTCCAGCCGCTGAACAAGGCGGGTCTTGTGGAAACCGTTCGTGGCCGTAACGGCGGCGTCAAGCTCGGTAAGCCCGCGGACAAGATCAGCCTTTTTGATGTGGTCAAAGTCACCGAAGACAGCTTCGCCATGGCGGAATGTTTCGAAGAAGGTGCTGTGGAATGTCCACTCGTTGACAGCTGCGGTCTCAATTCCGCGCTTCGTAAGGCGCTCAATGCGTTCTTCGATGTTCTGACACAGTATTCCATCGACGATCTCGTCAAGGCACGTCCCCAGATCAGCTTCCTGCTGGGCCTGGAAGACACGATGGCAAAGCGTCGCCCGACAGCGGCAATCGCCACAGCCCCAGCAGCCTGATCGCCAGATCATAGCGTTCTACAGCCCGCGATACCCTGTCGCGGGCTTTTATTTGCGGCTAAAAGGTTGACCTTCAGGTCTCAACAGGGGCAACTGGGAAGCTGAATTTCGCAGAGCCTCCCGATTTTATCCCGATGATTTCCAGACCCGACCTCCTGAGTTATGCCCTGACCGCCCTTATCGGCGGTATCGGCGCGACCGTGGCATTTGCTCTTGCCGTTCCCGCCCCCTTTCTGTGCGGTCCCGCTCTTGCGGTAACCTTTGCCGGGCTTCTGGGACTTCGGCTCTCCATTCCAACCCTGCTGCGCAATGCGGCATTCGTGATCGTCGGCATATCGATGGGAACGAGCGTAACCCCTGATGTGATTGCGGCAGCGCAGACCTGGCCGCTGAGCTTTCTGGCGGTTCTGGCAACGGTTGTCGTGCTTCTCTACGCTGCCTACTGGATTTTGCGAGGCTTCGGCTATGACCGCACCACGGCCATGCTTGGCGCTTCCCCCGGCCATCTCAGCTACATCATCAGCCTGACTGCAGAAACGAGAAGCGATCTTGCGACCGTCAGCGTCATCCAGAGCGTGCGGGTTCTGGCTTTGACGCTGGCTGTGCCTCTGATCGTCGAATATCTCGACCTGATCGGCCTTGAACCTGCGATCCTGCCAGCGCCCATGCATCCGGCCATTCTGGCAGCGACGGTGGCTGCATCCCTTGCCGTGGGTTGGATATTTCTTTGGTGGCGTTTTCCAGCCGCCCTGCTTTTGGGCGGGGTTGCCGTTTCCATTACCACCCACATTACCGGCATGACGAGCGGGGGCGTTCCCAGCTGGCTGAGCCAACCCACCTATATCGTGCTGGGCAGCCTTATTGGCACCCGCTTTTCCCGCGCGTCGCTGCGCGATATGCGCAAAGCCTTCGTGGCCGGGGGCGTCGTGACGATTGCCGTCATGCTGCTGGCCTCCGTCATCGCCGTCCTGGTCTCGAAACTGACCGGCGTGCCGATGAATGCCGTCATGATCGCCTTTTCACCCGGTGGACTTGAAACCATGGCCGCAATGGCTGTCATGATGCACGCAGATACCGCCTATGTCGGCTCTCACCACGTGCTGCGCCTGCTGTTTCTTTCCGTTCTCATGCCGCTCGTCATGGGCCGGGATGCGAGGCGAAAGCAGGACTAGGTCGCGGGCTTCTGTGTCACTCATGCGCCCCGAACCCCTTTTGGCATCCAGTTCCTGAGTGGCCACAAAACTCATTTTCGCATGTGAGAATAAATTGCGATGGCGATGCAACCAAGTCGCTCGCGATTTCGTTACCGCCAACTGAACCGGTAATTCCGGGCATTTGTGCCCGGTCTGCCCTTGCGTCCGCATCCACCCGATTGGAGAGTTTGATGAAGCGTTTGATGAAGCTGACCGGCGCCGGGTTGGCACTCGCACTCTATGCGTCCATTGCCCAGGCCCAGGTCGTCGTATCCTCCAAGATCGATACGGAGGGCAGCGTCCTCGGCAGCATCATCCTGACAGTCCTGATGAAGAACGACATCGAGACGACGGACCGGATCCAGCTGGGCGCCACACCGGTTGTCCGCAAAGCGATCACCGCAGGCGAAATCGACATCTACCCGGAATATACCGGCAACGCCGCCTTCTTTTTCGAAAAGGCCGACGACCCGCTCTGGAAGGACGCGGCAAAGGCCTATGAGGAGGCCAAGACCCTCGACTATGACGCCAACAAGATCGTCTGGTTGACACCGTCTCCGGCCAACAACACCTGGGGCATCGCGATCCGCAAGGATGTTGCCGAGAAAAACAATCTGAAAACGCTCAGCGATCTGGGTAAATATGTCTCTGGCGGCGGCTCGCTTGTGCTTGCAGCGTCATCGGAATTCGTCAACTCCGCAGCCGCCCTGCCAGCCTTTCAGAAAACCTATGGCTTTACGCTGAAATCCGATCAGCTGATCACGCTCTCCGGCGGCGATACGGCCGCAACGATTGCAGCGGCGGCAAACCAGACCAACAATGCCAATGCGGCCATGGTCTATGGTACAGATGGTGGCATTGCCCCTTCGGGTCTCGTCGTTCTCGAAGACGACAAGAATGTTCAGCCGGTCTATCAACCGGCACCGATCATTCGCGAAGAAGTGCTGAAGAAGCATCCCAACATCGAGCAATTGCTGAAGCCCGTCTTCGAAAAGCTGGATCTCGCGACGCTGCAAGAGCTTAACGGGCGTGTGCAGGTTGGGGGAGAACAGGCCAAGACCGTGGCACTCGACTTCCTGACGAAAAACGGCCTCGTCCAGTAGGGTCGGTGGTGCAGCGCTTAGCGGGCAGCACGAAAGCCATCCCATTCCAGCCCGACAAGGTCGGGCTGCTCATCGCCGCGCTGATCAGTTACGCGGCGCTGACCCTGCCCTTTGCGACCTTGCGGGCAAACCGCATCGTCCAGGGCGAAAGCATTTCCCTCGTTAACGCCATGCCCAGTCTGGCCGTCACCTGCCTTTCCGTGGTGCTGGCAGCCTGCGTTGCCATCGCGTTTTTCCGAACGGCTGCGCGGCTGCGTCTGCTGGGAGCGTTGGTCGGCCTGTCGACACTCGCCTATCTGATCGGTCTTGCAGCAGCGCATTTGACCCCTGATGGGAACAGCTACGCCCGCGTCTCGCCTGCAAGCGGATTCTGGTTGCTGCTCGCCGGCCTGATCGTGATGGCGACCGACGCTATCGCCCGATTGAAACCGAAACCGGCAACGCGCGTCATTCTCCTCGTTCTGGTGCTCCTTGTCACCGGTATCGTTCTTGCGTCGGGGCGGTGGGATGATCTTTCCATCATCAAGGAATATGGCAGCCGTCGCGATATCTTCTGGACGGAAGCGATAAGGCACCTTCAGCTTGCCTTTGGGTCACTGCTTGCGGCGGTCGCTGTCGGTCTGCCCCTGGGCGTCCTGTGTTACAAGATCAATCGGCTCCGGGCTTTCGTGCTCAACAGCCTCAACATCGTCCAGACCATTCCCTCTATTGCCCTGTTTGGCCTGCTGATCGCGCCTCTTGGCTGGATGGCTGCCAACATTCCCGGCGCATCCGAGATCGGCATTCGCGGTATCGGGATGGCACCGGCATTCGTCGCGCTTTTCCTTTATTCGCTGCTGCCCATCGTATCGAACACGGTCGTTGGGCTGGACGGCGTGTCCGGCTCGGTCAGGGAAGCCGCCCGCGGGCTTGGCATGACCGCAGCGCAAAGGCTCCTGAAGATCGATTTTCCGTTGGCGCTGCCCATCATCTTGACCGGCATTCGTATCGTGCTTGTCCAGAATATCGGCCTCGCAACCATTGCCGCCCTCATAGGCGGCGGCGGCTTTGGTGTGTTTGTCTTTCAGGGCATCGGGCAGACGGCGATGGATCTAGTGCTCCTGGGCACCCTTCCCACGGTTATCCTCGGCTTTACAGCTGCGATCCTGCTGGACGCGCTCATCGACAGCCTATTCCTGAAAAGGGGACGCAGCACATGATCGAGGTCGAAAATCTCGTCAAGGACTATAACGGCAACAGGGTCGTCGACAATGTATCGCTGACGATGGAAGCGCGCAGCATCACCGTTATCGTCGGCACATCGGGATCGGGCAAAACCACGCTTCTGCGCATGATCAACCGTCTGGTCGAACCAACCTCCGGGACGATCCGCATCGACGGGCAGAATATCCTCGAAATGCAGGGCTACAAGCTTCGGCGCAGCATTGGTTACGCGATCCAGGGTCACGGGCTCTTCCCGCATCGAACCGTCGCCCAGAACATCGCAACCGTGCCGGAGCTTGTCGGATGGGATGCGCAGCGCGTCCAGTCGAAGGTTTCCGCCCTGCTCGAGCTTTTCCAGCTCGATCCGTCCCTTTACGCCAATCGTTTCCCGGGCGAACTTTCCGGCGGCCAGCAGCAGCGCGTTGGCGTCGCAAGAGCGCTCGCCGCAGAGCCCAATATTCTCCTGATGGATGAGCCATTCGGTGCGCTCGACCCCATCATTCGCGCAAAGGCGCAGGACGATCTTCTTGCCATTCAACGAAAGCTCGGTGTTACCATCGTGCTGGTCACGCACGACATGGATGAAGCCTTCCACCTTGCGGATCGCATTGCCGTCATGGACCAGGGCAGGATTGTCCAATATGGCAAGCCTGCCGAACTGGTGCTGAAACCGGCATCGGATTTCGTCCGAACCATGATCGGCGAGCGGGAAAGACCCTTGCGCCTCCTGTCGGTCGGCACCGTTGCAGACATTGTGGAAACCGGCGATGCCGAGGGCGAGCCCCTGCAAACGACGATGAGCCAACGCGATGCCCTCTCGGCGATGTTGTGGACCGGCAGGGAGACACTTCCCGTCATCCGGCCCGACGGTCAAAAGGCCGGGCTGATACGGCGCGACACCTTGCTGAGCAGGGCGGCGGGACAGGTATGAAGAGCCCGATAGCGCCCATTCTGCTGACGGCACTTTGTGCAGCCCTCGTCGCCTTCATCGGTTTTCCCGAACTGTTCGAGCCGCTCTTCAAACCGCTGGTCCAGACCAATGCACCCGCAATCTACACGCAGGCCAGCCTGCTGGCGCTGACGCTGTCGCATCTGTCGATTGTCGCCATGGCGACCGGCGCCGCAATCCTGATTGCCGGGAGCCTGGCAATCCTCGTGACCAGACCCTTTGGCTCGGAGTTCCTGCCCCTCTCACGCAGCATTGTGAATATCGGCCAGACGTTCCCACCTGTCGCCGTGCTTGCACTTGCCGTCCCGATCATCGGCTTTGGCCAGAAACCGACGCTGATTGCGCTGTTTTTATATGCTCTGCTGCCCATTTTCGAAAATACCGTCACGGGCCTCACGACCATTCCATCGCCTGTGAGCGAGGCAGCGCGTGGCGCCGGAATGACCGGGCTGCAGAGACTTTGGCGAATAGAGCTTCCGCTCGCCTTGCCGTCCATTCTGGCGGGTATCAGGCTATCGGCCGTCATCAGCCTTTCGACAGCCACCATCGGTTCAACGGTTGCGGCCCGCACACTTGGCGAAGTCATCATTGCAGGGCTCCAGTCCAACAATCTCGCCTTCATTCTGCAGGGAGGGCTAATCGTGGCGGGGCTGGCGGTTCTTATCCATAGCGCCCTATCGATGCTGGAGGCGAAGGCAGCCCGTCGGGTCGCCCTGTAAGTTGAACAACTGGGCAAAACCATTTCCGATCATGACGCTGATACGCTATGCAACGGAAGATGATCCGGGAATGTGGAGTTTTTCGTGAAAAAAGCAATTATCGTCATGGGTGTGAGCGGCTGTGGCAAGTCGACCGTCGGGGAAGAACTCGCAGGCAGACTTGGCATCCCTTTCATGGAGGGGGACAAGCTGCACCCAGCCGCCAATGTTGCGAAAATGGCCGCAGGCACGCCGCTTGACGATGACGACCGCTGGCCGTGGCTCGATCTCGTTGGCGCAGAACTGCGCAAGGGTTACGAGGCAGGCGGCATTGTCGTCTCGTGCTCTGCACTGAAGAAGATCTACCGTGATCGGCTGCGCCAGGCCTGCGGCGGACCACTGGCATTTGTCTATCTTGAAGGTAGCGAAGCGCTTCTGACCGAGCGCATGGGCGCGCGCACCGGACACTTCATGCCTCTGTCCCTGCTGAAGACCCAGTTGGCCACGCTCGAAGCGCCATCCGGGGAGGACGGCGTTGTGACCGTCAACATCGATGCGACGCCTCAAGCCATCGTCGACAATGCCTTCAAGGGGCTGTCGGCGCTCTGAACGCTGAGCGCCGGGCTTGTCAGACACCAAGCCTGTCGCGCAGACCATACCACCAGGCGCCCAGCACGGTGAGCGGCACGCGAAATGTCTTGCCGCCCGGGAAGGGGTAGTTGGGCAGTGACGACCAGACGTCGAAACGACCGGCGTGCCCCGCCACTGCCTCGCCCAGTATCTTGCCCAGAAGCTGGGTGGTCGTAACCCCGTGGCCGCTATCGCCATGGGAGAAGTAGATATTCTCCGACAGTCGTCCAATGTGCGGAACACGCGTCAGCGTCAGCGCGAAATTACCGCTCCAGGCAAAATCGATCCTGGTGTTTTTCAGCTGCGGAAATGTCTTGAGCATGTTGGGACGAATGACGCCGGTCAGGTCGGCGGGATCGCTGCCGCCATATCCGATACCACCGCCATAAAGCAGCCGGTTGTCGGATGTGCGCCGGTAGTAGTCGAGAATGTAATTGGCATCCTCGACGCAATAGTTGGCCGGCAGAAGATCTTCGATCAATCCCTGGTCCAAGGGCTCCGTTGCCATGACCTGGCTGGAAACCGGCATCATCCGCTCTCCGATTTCCGGCAGCAGACCGCCAAGATAGGCGTTACCGCAGACAAGAAGATATTTTGCCTTTACCGAACCACGGTCTGTGCGAACCGTTACCTGCGCGCCTTTTTCGACGGAGACAACCCTCGAATTTTCAAAGATGCGACCATTGAGGCTTTCAATGGCGGATGCTTCGCCGAGCACGTAGTTTAGGGGGTGGATATGGCCGCCGAACCGGTCGATCATGCCGCCCGCATAGCGGTCAGATTTCACATATTTGCCGACCTCGGCTTTTGAAACCATCTCAAGCCCGGAATGGCCGTGCTTTTCCCAGTTGTTCTTGTTGGTTTCCATTTCCTTGATCTGTTTCGAGGTGAATGCGGCAAAGAAGCCGCCATCGACCAGATCGCAATCGATCCCGTATTTGCGAACGCGCTGCCGGATGATCTCTCCGCCCTCCAGCGACATCTCGCCCAGTTGGACCGCTTTTTCCCGCCCGTAACGGCCCGCAATCGTTTCCAGATCGCGGCTGTAACCGTTGACGATCTGGCCGCCATTTCGCCCCGAAGCGCCGAAACCGATGCGCACGCCTTCAAGAACGATGACGGAAAAGCCCTGCTCTGCCATTTCAAGTGCGGCCGACAGCCCTGTAAAGCCGGCACCGATGATGCATATGTCGGCGGTCTCCTCGCCTTCCAGCGATGGTCTCACCCTCTTGTCGTTGGCGGAGGCAGCATACCACGAGGAGGTGTGGCCGGGATTGGGAGAGTTCGTTACCTTGGCCATCTCACACCGTCCTGATATAGGCGTCATATTCAACATCTGTCACGCGCAAGGCAAACTCGGAAAGCTCCTGCATCTTGCACGTTGAATATAGCGTACGATATTTTTGCCCGAAGGTCGCGTAGGCGAAGCTGGACCGCGTAAATTGCTGCAAGGCATAATCCCAATTGGTCGGCAACGGCTCGTGATTGATTGCATGGCTGTCGCCGGAGATCGCACCGCCGGGTTGGCGCTTTTCCTTCATGCCCGCCAGCGCAGCGCTGAGGATCATCGCCAGCACGAGATAGGGATTGGCATCCGCACCAGCAACACGGTGTTCGATGCGGGTTGCGGGCCTGCTTGCCGTAATCACACGAACGGCGGCAGACCGGTTATCCACCCCCCAGGATGCATAGGTCGGCGCATGTTCACTGGGGCGCAGGCGCCGGTAGGAATTGGCATGGGGCGCAAAGACCGCCATGCTTTCCCCCATGTTTTCCAGCAGTCCGCCAACGGAATGCATCAGCGCCTCGGACGGCCCGTCGTCGCCGACATAGATGTTCCTGCCGTCCCGATCCAGAATGGAGAAATGGACGTGCATTCCATTGCCCGCCTGCATACCGTAGGGCTTTGCCATGAAGGTCGCATCGAGATCGTGTCTGCGCGCAACGCCCTTGACGATGCGCTTGAGGAACACGGCAAAGTCGGCGGCCTGAAGAGCATCCGGCACATGGTTGAGGTTGATTTCGTACTGACCCGGACCGTTTTCGCGAAGGGTCGTATCCGCAGCCACGTTCTGCGCCCGGCAGGCTGTGGCGATGTCGTGAAAGACCTCTTCGAAATCCTGCAATTCGGAAATCGACAGGACCTGGGTCTGGCCGGTGTGCCAGCGCCCTTCGCGACTGCGGGGCGGCCGCACCGGGTCCAGCGCCGAGCGTACCGGATCGATCAGATAAAATTCCAGTTCGGTTGCCACGACAGGCGTCAGGCCACGCTTGGTATATCCATTGAGGACCTGGGCCAGCACGTTGCGCGGGTCGGCATAAAAGCCGTTCCCGTTCGGGTCCTGCATGGCCAGAAGCACCTGCGCCGTTGGGCGACCAAGCCACGTGACGCGTGACAATGTCCCCGGCACGGGAAAACACAGGCCATCGGGATCGCCGGTACCCTCGGCAAGACCGGCGGCATTGACGTCTCGCCCCCAGATATCCAGCGCATAGACGGAGCGCGGCAGGGCCATGCCTTTTTCCAGAACGTCGATGGCTCTTTCGCGCGGAATCCATTTGCCGCGCGGCACGCCATTCACGTCAATGACGAAGGCTTCGAGAATTTCGATATCGGGATTTTGTTCGAAAAAGGTCTTTGCGTATTCAATATCGGCCATCACTCACCAGAATGTTTGTTTCGTTTTGGGTGCGGCACAAGTGCTGCTAACGAAAAGCATCCTGCTGCTGATAGATCAGATATCGAGCCGTCATGATGACATCATGCCCCGCAGTTCTCAATATTCCCCGCCCCATGTTACGTTGGCTTGGCGGATAAGGCCAGCCTGTTTTTCGCCATCAGGGATTGAAGCGCTCGGGCCTGTAGGCATCGATGGAAATGACCGGCGCCTCACCCAGCATGGTCTCGGCCAGGATGCGCCCGGTTATGGGCCCAAGCGTCAGGCCGTGATGAGCATGCCCGAAGGAAAACCAGAGCCCGGAGTGGCGGGGCGCCTTGCCGATGATCGGCATCATGTCCGGCGTACAGGGCCGCGCACCCATCCACGGCTCCGCATCCAGTCGGTTACCGAGTGGAATGATGGTGCGCGCAACCCTCTCGGCACGGTCCACCTGAACAGGTGATTTCGGTGCATCGCGGTGGGTAAACTCCGCACCCGTTGTCAGCCTGATCCCCTTGTTCATGGGCGCCAGAAGATAGCCGCGCTCGGCATCGAGCAGCCAGTTGTTCAACGTCGTGCCGTTCTGCGCTGCGTAATGCATATGGTAGCCACGCTTGACGCCCAGCGGAAAACGGTAGCCCAGGCGCGATGTCAAAACGTCCGACCAGGGGCCCAGCGCCACGACCGCGCTCTCGGCTTCCATCTCCCCATCCCGCGTCTTGACCTTCCAGCCGCTCGCGGTCTGGCTCAACGTCGAAGCATCGCCCTTGACGAAGGTGCCACCAAGGCTTTCGAACAATTGCACATAGGCAAGTGTCAGGGCATGTGGATCTTTCACCCCCCATGGGTCGGTCCATTGCAGAGCCCCTGTAAAAGGATAGCTCAGGTTCGGTTCTGCGGCGGCCAAGGCCTTGGCGTCAAGCTTGACGTGGTGAAGTCCATGGTTCTTCTCGACTGTCTCCGCTGCGGCATAATTCGCATCACGCTTGGCGTGGCTGCGATAGAGCTCAATCCAGCCTTGCCTGGCGATGAGGTCGTCTGCACCCGCCTCGCGCACCAGAATATCGTGTTCGGACAGGGAGTTCTCGATCAACGGGGCATAAGCGCGCGCAATGGCCTGATGCCGTACCGGTCGCGAATGGTACCAGTAGCGCGCCAGGAAGGGAGCAATCCCCGGAAGAGCACCAGCATGATAATGGGCATCGACCCGGTTGTTCAGCGCATATTTTGCAAGCAATGCCAGATCCTGGGGAAAGCCGTAGGGAACCACGCCTTCCCGCTGAATGAGACCGGCATTTCCGAACGACGTCTCCTCGCCGGGGCCGCGCCGATCGACCAGCACGACAGACGTGCCGCGCCTTGCCAGCTGCAGCGCCACCGACACTCCGACGATCCCTGCACCCAGGACGATCACATCCGCTGCCATTGCTTAATCCAGTGCTTTGAGACCTTCGGAAACTCTATTGACTGATTGCCGTCGTCTTGACCGCTTCTATGTTGAAGGCTGCGGCCATCAGGGCTTTGGTGTAATCCTGCGTCGGCGCATCGAAGATCGCCTTTGCCGGGCCGCTTTCCACGACCTTGCCGTGACGCATGACAATCACCTCATTGGCCAGCGCCTTGACCACCTTGAGGTCGTGACTGATGAAGAGATAAGCCAGATCGTGCTTGGCCTGCAGGTCCCGCAACAGGTCGACCACCTGCGCCTGCACGCTCATATCAAGCGCCGAGGTCGGTTCATCCAGCATCACGAAACGGGGCTTCAGCACCATGGCGCGCGCAATTGCTATGCGCTGCCTCTGCCCTCCGGAAAATTCATGCGGATAGCGCCAGCGCGTGGCCGGATCGAGACCGACCTCGTCCAGCGCCTGCGCGACGCGGCGGTCGCGCTCATCTGCCGACAGCGATCTTTCATGCACCTTGAGGCCTTCAGCGATGATTTCACCCACCGACATGCGTGGGCTAAGCGAGCCGTAAGGGTCCTGAAACACGACCTGCAGCCGGTTTCTCAACGGCTTCATCATGGCGTAGGAATAGGCGTCGATGGATTGGCCGATGAAGCTGATGCGTCCCTTGGACGAAATCAGCCGGGACAGGGCAAGGCCGAGCGTCGTCTTGCCTGAGCCGGATTCGCCAACGACGCCGACCGTCTGCCCGGACCGCAGAGTGATGTCGATGCCATCCACCGCCTTGACGTGATCCACCACCTTGCGCATGAGGCCGGCCTTGATGGGAAACCAGACCTTGATGTCGTTGCCCTGCATCACGACAGGCTTGCTGGTATCGGAAAGCGGCGGCTCGCCCTTTGGTTCGGCTGCGAGAAGGTGGCGGGTATAGGCATGCTGCGGGCTGTTGAAGACCTGCTCCACCGTGCCTGTTTCCACGATCTTGCCCTTGGTCATGACGCAGACTCGGTCGGCGAATTTGCGCACGATGCCGAGATCATGGGTAATGAACAGCATGGACATGCCATGCTGGTTTTTCAGGTCGCTCAAAAGCTCGAGGATCTGCGCCTGCACCGTCACATCCAGCGCCGTCGTCGGTTCGTCGGCAATCAAGAGCTTTGGCCTGTTCGCCAATGCCATGGCGATCATGACGCGCTGTCGCTGCCCGCCGGACAATTCGTGCGGATAGGCTTTCAGCCTCTTTTCCGGCTCACGAATGCCGACCTGCAAAAGCAGCTCCAGAATGCGCTTTCGCGCTTCTGCGCCCGTGATGGCCTGGTGCAATTCGAGGATCTCGCCAATCTGCCGCTCGATGCTGTGCAGCGGATTGAGCGATGTCATCGGCTCCTGAAAGATCATCGTGATGTCATTGCCGCGCACGGAGCGCAGTTCGCTTATCGAAGCGTCGAGCAAATCCTTGCCATCGAACACAATCCGGCCAGAGGGATGGCTGGCGGCAGGATAGGGCAGAAGTTTCAGGATGGAGTTTGCCGTAACCGACTTGCCGGAACCCGACTCGCCGACCAGCGCCACCACCTCGCCCGGCATGATGTCGAAGGAGACATGATCGACCGCAGTGGTTTGCTGGCCGCCCTGATGAAAGGCGACGGAGAGGTCGCGCACCGCAAGAAGGGGAGCTGTATTGGTATCCTTCATGGCACTCATCGGAATGTCTTTCTCGGATCGAAGGCATCGCGCACCGCTTCACCGACGAAGATCAGCAGAGAGAGCATGATCGACATGGTGAAAAACGCGGTAAGGCCGAGCCATGGCGCCTGAAGATTGTTCTTGCCCTGCGCAATCAGTTCGCCGAGAGACGGTGAACCGGGCGGCATTCCGAAGCCCAGGAAGTCCAGCGACGTCAAGGTCGTGATCGAACCCGACAGGATGAACGGCAGGAATGTCAGCGTCGCCACCATCGCATTGGGCAAAAGATGCCGATACATGATCGTGCCGTTGCCAACCCCAAGCGCGCGTGCGGCATTGACATATTCGAAGTTTCGGGCGCGCAGGAATTCCGCTCGCACCACACCCACAAAGCCCACCCACGAAAACAGCAGCATGATGCCCAGAAGAACGAAGAAGCCGGGCGGCAGAATGGCTGCGATGATGAGGAGGATGTAAAGCACCGGCATCGATGACCATATCTCGATGAAGCGCTGCATCAAAAGGTCGGTCCAGCCACCGAAATAGCCCTGCACGGCACCGGCGGTGACACCGACAACCGCCGAGGCGATGGTCAGCGCAAGCCCGAACAGCACGGAGATACGGAAACCGTAGATGACGCGTGCCGCCACGTCGCGAGCCTGATTGTCCGTGCCCAGCCAGTTGAGGTTGCCAAGCGTGCAGCCTGGGTCCTCCGCTCCCTGCGGGTAGCCGGAGCAACGCTCCTGCGCATCCATCAGCCAGAAGGGCGCTGTTGGCGCGGAATGCGGAATATTGGAATTGACCGTCTGATAGGAGTAGCGGATCGGCGGCCAGATCATCCAGCCATTTGCCTTGATCTCATCCTGAATGAAGGAAGACTTGTAGTCCGTCTGCGCCAGGAAGCCGCCAAACTTTTCTTCCGGATAATCCACCATGACCGGCACCAGAAGCTCGCCCTTGTAAGAGGCAAGGATCGGTTTGTCATTGGCGATAAACTCCGCAAACAGGCTGAGCCCGAACAGCAGCAGGAAAAGCCAGAAGGACCAGTAGCCCCGGCGGTTTGCCTTGAAGTTCTGCCAGCGCCGGACGCTGGTGGGAGAAAAGAACGGACGCTTTTGCGGCTTGGGCGCAGCTTCAACGGCGGGTGACGATGTCGACATCACACATCCCTCCGTTCAAAGTCGATGCGCGGATCGATCCACGTATAGATAAGGTCGGAGATGAGGCTGACGACGAGACCCATGAGCGAGAAGATGAACAGGGTTCCAAACACGATCGGGTAGTCTCTGTTGACCACGGAGAGATAGCCCAGCCGGCCGAGGCCATCCAGCGAGAAGATATTCTCGATCAGCAGCGATCCGGTAAAGAAGGCCGAGATGAAGGCACCGGGAAAACCGGCAATGACGATCAGCATGGCATTGCGGAAGACGTGGCCGTAGAGCACCTTGCTTTCCGAAAGACCTTTCGCACGCGCGGTGACCACATATTGCTTCTTGATCTCATCGATGAAGGAGTTCTTGGTCAGCAATGTCGTGGTCGCAAAGGCAGACAGAATGAGCGCCGTCAGCGGCAGGGCGAGATGCCAGAAATAGTCGATGACCTTCTGCCACCATGTCAGCTCGGCGAAATTGTCGGATACAAGACCGCGCAGCGGGAACCAGTCGAAGAAGGATCCACCGGCAAAAACCACGATCAGCAGGATGCCGAAAAGGAAGCTCGGCACCGCATAACCGACGATGATGATGCCCGATGTCCAGACATCGAATGTCGATCCGTCGGACACCGCCTTCTTGATGCCGAGCGGAATGGAAATCGCATAGGAAATGATGAGAATCCAGAAACCGAGCGAGATCGAGACCGGCAGCTTGTCGATGATGAGGTCGATCACAGAGGAATTGCGAAAGAAACTGTCGCCGAAATCGAAGCGGATGTAGTTCCACATCATGTCGAGAAAGCGGGTCAGCGGCGGCTTGTCGAAACCGAACTGCTTTTCCAGCTTGGCGATCAGCTCCGGGTCGAGCCCTTGGGCGCCACGATATTTCGAACCGCTTTCATCAAGCCCACCGCCCATCAGATCGCCGCCGCCGGAGAGCCGGTCGGAGGCGCTGTCACCGGAGCCGGAAAGCTGCGCGACAACCTGCTCGACCGGGCCACCGGGCGCAAACTGGATGACGAGAAAAGAAATGCCCATGATGCCGATGATGGTCGGAATCATAAGGGCCAGACGCCGCAGAATATAGGCTCCCATCAGGCACGTCCCTGCACGGCAAGAGGTTCGGTCATCATCGGTTTCGTCAAACCGTTTCCTTTCGGGCCTGCGGACAATACCGCAGGCGGCGTGATTCGTTATGGCTCATGTGAATCAAGGCTTGGCTCATAAAGCAAGGCCAAGGTCATTTTCCGGCACTTGCAGACCACCAGGCCTCGGGAAAACCGATGCCGTAGCGTGGAAGCTCTTTCGGCTGAACCAGCGTGTTCCAATAGGCGAGCGTCATTTCCCCGCGATAGAATTGCGGGATGACGTAGTTGCCCGCCAGCAGCACCCGGTCCAGCGCCTTGACCGCTGCCACCTGATCGTCGCGATCCTTGGCAAAAATGATCTTGTTGACGAGCACATCGATGGCCGGGCTCTTGATACCCGCAAAATTCTTGGAGCCCTGGCGGTCAACGGATTTGGAACCCCAGTAGTCAGCCTGCTCGTTGCCGGGGTTCGAACTCTGGGCCCAGAGATTGACGACCATGTCGAAGTCGAAGGAGCGGGTGCGGTTTGTATACTGTGACGTATCCACCAGCCGTACCGTTGCGCCTATGCCGATTCTTTTCAGGTTCTGGCTGTAGGGCACGGCGACACGTTCCATGGCGGCGGAATCGACAAGGATTTCGAACTCGAAGGGCTTGCCTGTCGAGACATTGACCATGCGGTTGCCGCGCAGTTCATATCCGGCATCCTTCATCAGCCTGACGGCCTCGCGGAGATTATCCCGCTGCTTTGCAGGATCGCCACCCATCGGATTTCGATATTCCTTCGTAAACACCTCCGGCGGAATCTGATCTTTGATGCCGTTGAGAATTTCCAGCTCCTTGCCCTGCGGCAAGCCGGAAGAGGCCAGATCGCTACCCATGAAGAAGCTGTTGATGCGCTGATACTGGTTATAGAACAGCGTGCGGTTCATTTCCTCGAAATCGAAGGCGTAGTTCAAGGCCAGACGCACCTTCGGGTCCTTGAACTTGTCTCTGCGCCCATTGGGCACGAAGGCCTGCATGATGCCGACAGAGCGGTAGATGTTGGGAAGTTCTTCCCGCTTTATGCGACCGTCCTTGACCGCGGGAAAATCATATCCCGTCGCCCAGCGCGAAGCAGAATTTTCCTGCCAGAAATCCGTATTTCCCGCCTTGAAGGCCTGAAACTCGACGTCTCGATCCGCGTAGAAAGTGTAGGTCACGGTTTTGAAATTATACAAGCCGACATTGACGTTGACGTCCTTGCCCCAATAATCGTCGCGCCGCTCGTAGCTTATGGTCGAACCGGGCGCGATGGAGGCAATCTTGTAGGGGCCCGAACCCATGACTGGCTCAAGCGTCCCGCGCGAGATGTCGCGAGGCTTGCCGTCCGCGCCCTTGGCCTCCCACCAGTGTTTCGGCACGATGAGAAGCTGGCCCACGATCTGCGGCAGTTCCTTGTTGTTCTTCTCGTCGAAGGTGAAGGTAACTTCCCGCTCGCCGGTGACTTCCGCCTTGGTGACATGGGTGTAATAGCTTGCCAGCTGCGGATTCAGGTCCTTCGATTTTTCGAAGCTGAAGACGACGTCTTCCGGCGTTACCGGTTGCCCGTCTGCCCACTTCGCTTCTTTTCGCAGCCGGAAACTGGCCCTGGAAATATCCTCGGGAAAGCTGACCGCCTCGGCCAGAAGACCATAAGATGACGAAAGCTCTTCTTCCGAAGGTTTCATCAGCGTGTCGAAGACCAGACCAAGCCCTGTCGCAAGTTCACCCTTGGCGAGAAGCGGGTTGACCGTATCGTAGGTTCCGGTCGTCGACATCCGCAGCGTCCCGCCCTTGGGCGCGTCCGGGTTTACATAGTCGAAACGCTCGAAACCGTCTGGATGCTTCAACTCACCGACCGTCGAAATCCCGCTGCGCCAGTTGTCGCCATCAGCAGCGGATGCCGCGATGGGTGCGAGCACGAGAGATGCTGCAGCCAGAGCCAACAAGCTGGATTTCAACCTTGCCAATGTCATGAAGCGACGATCCTTTTTGGTTTTCATTACGGCGCACCATAAGACAAAGATTGGCAAAATATAGGGGTTTTGGCTCACAAGCAGTTTATGCCGCAGATATGAGGCAAACATGCTTTCACCAAAATCGCATTCCAGCGTAATATTTCCAAGAGAATCATTTCAAGCATCCAGGCGGCGGACGACATGGGAAAACAGGCAAAAGGCGTGGGCAAGGCATCACTCCTGGCACTATCGGTAATGTCCATACTGGCCATGGATGGGTATTCCGCTTTTGCGCAGGACGCTCCGGCCAAACAGGTCTTCGGCAATATCGCGCTGCCATCCGCCGGTCCGTCCGCGTCCTATGGGTCCTACGCCAAAGGCTGCCAATCGGGGGCAGTCGCGCTTCCGACCGAAGGACAGGGTTTCCAGGCCATGCGTCTTTCGCGCAATCGCCGCTGGGGCCAGCCGCAGATGATAGCCTTTATCGAACGTTTCGCGCAGGATGCCCAGAAAATCGGCTGGCCGGGCCTGCTGATCGGCGATATATCGCAGCCGCGCGGCGGCCCCATGCTGACCGGCCATGCATCGCACCAGATCGGTCTTGATGCCGATATCTGGTGGCGTCCCATGCCGGACCGCGTCATGAGCGCCGATCAGCGCGAAAGCACACCCTTCATTTCCATGCTCGACAAGAGCAAGTTCCTGACGGTGGATGATCGCAAATGGTCTCCCCTCAATGCCAAGCTGGTCATGCTGGCGGCAAGCTATCCGCAGGTGGAGCGTATTTTCGTCAACCCCGCAATCAAGCAGAAGCTTTGCCAGACATGGAAGGGCGACCGAACCTATATGGGCAAGATCCGGCCCATCTACGGACATGACGAACATTTCCACGTTCGCCTCGAATGCCCTCCCGGCGCACCCAACTGCAAACCGCAGGCAGCCGTGGGCGCTGGTGATGGCTGCGACAAGTCGTTGGCCTGGTGGTTCTCCAAGGAACCATGGGCAGCACCGAAGAAAGACCCCAACGCCAAGCCGCCAAAGCCGCCGCGTCCCGTCATGGTCTCGGATCTGCCCAGAGCCTGTGCAGCCATTGCCAGTGCGCAGTCGGCCTCTGCCGGAGCCACCCTCATTCGCAACAGAGAGGCACCGGCGATGCCCGCTGCGCAGCCGGAGATGGACACAACTACGCCTTCCGTCACCCCGAATGCCCTGATGCCGCCCGCCGATATTCCCCGCCCCTCTTCCCGGCCTTCATTGAATTGATAGGGAATACGCGGCTTTTCAAAGCCCGCCGACCTGATATAGAAGGCTTCAAATCGATTTAAAATTGGCCATCCATTGGCGCTGGCAGCAGGAAGAAACATGGCCGGGCAACGCTGTATCGCACTGATTGCACATGACCTGAAAAAGGACGACATGGCGGATTTCGCTCGCGAACATCAGCAGGCCCTGTCGCAGTTTCGCATCGTCGCGACCGGCACCACCGGTGGGCGCGTACAGGAAGCCTGCCCCGATCTGAGCGTGATCAGGCTGAAAAGCGGCCCGCTGGGCGGCGATCAGCAGATCGGCGCGATGATCGCCACGGGCGAAGTGCATATGCTGATCTTCTTTATCGATCCGCTGACCTCGCTGCCGCATGATGTGGACGTCAAGGCATTGACGAGACTTGCGACCGTCTACGACATTCCGATGGCTCTCAATCGCGCGACCGCCGAGATGCTGTCAGACTTCTGTTGAATAGTGATATCCCGAGATCCAGGAGCAGCAATGCCCAACCAGAACGACACCCTTTCCTTTCCCATTCTCATTGGCGATATCGGCGGCACCAATGCCCGGTTCTGCATTCTTCCGGATGCAGATGCCGATCCCGTGCAGCTGACCAGCGTCAAGACGGCTGATTTCAAGAATATCGATGAGGCGATCCAGCTCGCCATTCTCGACAAGACATCGCTCGTGCCCGTATCGACCATTCTGGCCGTTGCCGGGCCAATCGAGGCGGATGAAATCCCGTTGACCAACTGCCATTGGGTGGTCAAGCCGAGGGAAATGCTGGTCAATCTCAGGCTGCAGGACGTGATCGTCATCAACGATTTCGAGGCACAGGCTCTGGCAATCGCATCGCTGGGAGACGACAATCGCGAGACCATCGGCCCCAAGCGGCCGGACATGGTGGCATCACGCGTCGTGCTGGGGCCGGGCACCGGTCTTGGGGTTGCGGGACTGGTCCATGCTCGCGGCATGTGGTTTCCGGTTCCGGGCGAAGGTGGCCATGTCGATATCGGTCCGCGCACCCCGCGCGACTATCAGGTTTTTCCGCATATCGAGACCATCGAAGGCCGGGTCGCCGGTGAACAGATCCTCTGCGGACGCGGTCTTGTGAACCTCTACCGCGCCATCTGCAAGGCAGACGGCATCGCGCCGGCCTTTTCCGATCCTGCCGACATCACGGCAAACGGACTGAGCGGCGATAACCGCGAAGCCGCAGAAACCCTGTCGTTGTTCAGCACCTATCTGGGACGCGTGGCGGGCGACCTTGCCTTGATCTTCATGGCGCGGGGTGGCGTTTATCTTGCGGGCGGCATCTCCCAGAAGATCATTCCCGCATTGAAGCTGCCGGAGTTCCGCGCCGCCTTCGAAGACAAGGCTCCGCACAGCGCCCTCATGCGCAGCATTCCAACCCACGTCGTGACCCATCCGCAGGCCGCCCTGGCCGGTCTTTCGAGCTATGCCCGCAGACCCGCAGAGTTCGGCCTGACGCTCGAGGGACGGCGCTGGCAGGCCTAAGCGGAACTCGGTACTGGCCAAAACCCGCCTTAGTGGCTATAGGAGCCGATTAAATAAAGCGGCTCGTCCGCTTTAAACACGCAAGGTGGATGAAGATTTGACGACCGCCAAAAAACGGAATCCCGTGGATACCGATACGATTACCGCTGTCCTGAAGCGCATTTTCGCCGAAAATGCCCGCGACCATATTCCCGGCTATGCCTTCGCAATCTTCTGCCTTCTGACTGTGGCAGGCACCACGGCCTTTACGGCCTGGATCATGGATTCGATCATCAACGAAGCCTTCGTCAACCGGCGGGCCGATCTCGTCTGGCTGATCTGCGCGTCCATCTTTGCCGCATTCTTCATTCGCGGTATTGCGACCTATGGACAGTCCGTCGCGCTGTCGAAGATCGGCAACAACATCGTTGCCCGCTATCAGAAGCGGCTCTACTCGCATCTCATGACCCTTTCGGTCGGCTATCTCAGCGAGTCCCGCTCGGCGCATCTGGCAGCCCAGGTCAGCCAGAACATTGGCGGTATCAGGGATGTCATGAACCTGACTGTCACCACGGTCGCGCGCGATCTTCTGACATTCATCGCGCTGGTTTCCGTGATGATCATCAAGGACCCGGTTCTTTCGATTGTCATCGTCTTCATCGTACCGCCGCTTGTTCTGGGATTGCGCTATATTTCGCGCCGTCTGCGCAGCGCCACCCGTGATGCCGTTGTTCTCAACAGCCGCGTTCTGGGTGCCATGCAGGAGACCTTGCAGGGCATCGCCATCGTCAAGGCATTCACGATGGAAAAGCAGTTGGAGACCCGCGTCGACAAGGTCATCGACGCTGCCGAGTGGCGCGCCAACCGCATTGCAAGGCTGACGGAAAAAAGCGCCCCGCTGACCGAAACCATTGCCGGTCTGGCGGTGTCGGGCGTGCTGGCCTATGCGGCCTACCGCGCGATTTACGACAATGTGCCGCCCGGCGCATTCTTCGCATTCGTAACCGCCCTGCTTTTGGCCTATGACCCGGCGCGACGGCTTGCCCGCGTTCAGATTTCGCTCGAGCGCGCCGTCGTCAACGCCCAGATGATCTATGACATTCTCGACATGGAGCCGGTGCAACGTCAGAAGCCCGACGCAAAGCCGCTCACGGTGGCAAATGCGACGGTCGAACTGCGCGATGTGGAGTTTTCCTACAAGGATGGTGGCCCGATCCTGAAGGGCGTCAGCTTCATTGCAGAAGGCGGCAAGACCACAGCCCTTGTCGGCCCGTCCGGTGCAGGCAAATCGACCATCATCAACCTTGTGCCGAGATTTTATGATCCGACTGCGGGTGCCATCTTCATCGATGGCCAGAACATTGCCGACATCACCACCCTCTCGCTGCGCCAGAACCTCGCCTATGTTTCCCAGCAGCCCTATCTGTTCGAGGGAACGATCCGGGACAACATCCGCTATGGCAGGCCGGAGGCCACGGATGCCGAGATCGAGGAAGCTGCACGCCTCGCCTTTGCGCATGATTTCATCCTCGCGCAACCGCAGGGCTACGATACGCCGGTGGGCGAAAACGGCATGACCCTTTCCGGCGGGCAACGGCAACGCCTGTCCATTGCCCGCGCTCTGGTTCGCAATGCGCCGATCCTGCTGCTCGATGAGGCGACCTCCGCGCTCGATACCGAATCGGAAGCCGTCGTTCAGAAGGCGCTGGATACTGCCATGACAGGACGTACGGTCATCGTCATCGCGCACCGGCTGTCGACCGTCGTCAAGGCAGACAAGATTGTCGTGATGAATGAGGGCAATGTTGTCGAGGAAGGTGTCCACGAGACGCTTGCGCGGCAGGAAGATGGCCTTTACGCTCGCCTCAACAATTTGCAGGCGACCGGCGTTCGCGGACTTTGACGAGCACAAGTAGGACAAGATGAGCGACGACAATAAGATGAAACTGGTGGTGGTCGGCGCAGCGGGGAAAATGGGTCAGGCCCTGATCCGCATCATCGACGAAACTCCGGGCGTCGAACTACATGCAGCTTTGGCGCGCGAAGGTTCGCGCTTTATCGGCACCGATGCCGGTGAGCTCGCAGGCCTTGGCAAAACCGGCGTTACCGTCACCAGCGATGCGCTGACCGCCTTCCTTCACGCCGATGGCGTCATCGATTTCACCTCACCTGCCTCAACTGTGGTCTTTGCCGGTCTCGCGGCGCAGGCCCGTATCGTGCACGTGGTCGGAACAACCGGCTGCTCCGTTGCGGATGACGAAAAGATCGACGCCGCTTCCCGCCATGCGCGTATCGTCAAATCCGGCAATATGAGCCTCGGCGTCAATCTGTTGAGCGTTCTGACGCGCCAGACGGCAACGGCCCTGGGCGCTATCGGCTGGGATATCGAAATTCTGGAAATGCACCACAAGCACAAGGTGGATGCGCCGTCCGGCACCGCTCTGCTTCTAGGGCAAGCGGCTGCGGCTGGTCGGGGCATCGACCTTGCCGCGAAGTCCGTTCGCGTGCGCGACGGGCACACGGGAGCGCGCGAAGAAGGCACGATTGGCTTTGCCACGCTGCGCGGCGGTTCTGTGGTCGGCGATCACTCGGTGATTTTCGCTGGCGAAGGCGAACAGGTGACGCTGTCTCACCACGCGGCCGATCGCTCGATATTTGCGCGCGGCGCCGTCGCGGCAGCACTCTGGGCTCGCGACGAAAAGCCGGGCCTCTATTCCATGCTGGACGTTCTGGGTCTGGCGAAAGATCAGTAATCAACTGGAGAGCAGTACATAATATGAGTGGAACCCTTGTCCTCGTCCGTCACGGCCAAAGTGACTGGAACCTCAAAAACCTCTTCACCGGCTGGCGCGACCCCGACCTGACAGAGCTTGGCGTGCAGGAAGCCAATGCAGGCGGCAAGGCGCTGGCGGATTACGGCATCAAGTTCGATGTTGCCTTTACCTCCTCGCTCATTCGCGCGCAGAAAACATGCCAGATGATTCTCGACAATGTCGGCCAGTCTGACCTGACGACGATCCGCAACGAGGCGCTCAATGAACGCGACTACGGCGATCTGTCCGGTCTCAACAAGGACGATGCCCGCGAAAAATGGGGTGAGGAGCAGGTACATATCTGGCGTCGCTCATACGACATCCCGCCCCCAGGCGGTGAAAGCCTTCGCGACACAGGTGCCCGCGTGTGGCCCTATTACCTGACTGAAATTCTACCGCGCGTTCTTCGCGGCGAGAAGGTTCTTGTTGCCGCTCACGGCAACTCGCTTCGATCACTGGTCATGGTTCTGGACAAGCTGAGCAAGGAAGAGATTCTGAAGCTCAACCTCGCGACCGGCGTGCCGATGGTCTACAAGCTTAATGCAGACTCGACGGTTTCTTCTAAAGAAGTTCTGGGCGATATGTCCGCCGCTCATTGACCGGATCAATATGCGCCGTTTCGTCAAAGGGGCGGCGCATGTTTTCGGGGAGTAACGTCGTCATCAGAAGGTAACGACTGCCCGATTATCAGGTCAGAAGTTGCGGTGTTCGCCGAACCAGTAAGCACAAAATACGCTGGAAGCGGCAAATACTGTGAAAAACAGTGTGATCAGAATTCCGATTTCCATGAGCTCTAGCTCCTTCAGACTTTAACTTTCCTGCAGTGACAACGCACGATGCAGCAGGAAGTTTCATTTTCCGTTCTTCACTTCCGTGCCAGCTATCTTTGCATCTCCCGAGTTAATACTTCGACAGCGCGCTGTAGCTTTTTTCCGCGCGATCATCATTCCGTCATGCGGGCGCGTTAATTCGCTTGATCCGCGCCAGAGAATCTGGCCCGTAATCGAGACCTGCTTGAAGACTGAAAGTGCGACACAGTGCGCTATGCGATTTATTTCACACCCGCCGAAGATGATGCCCTGACCAGAAAGGCGTCGCGGTGGCTGGGTCGAGACGCGTTTTCCTGCGATCACTATCAGGATCATCGCGACTATGCCGAGATCACAGCAGATCCGCGCCGATACGGTTTTCACGCCACATTGAAGGCACCGTTTGAACTTTCCGACGATACAAGCGAAGGGGAGCTTCTCGCGTCATTCGAGGCGTTCTGCGCGAAGCAGCAAGTCTTTGATATACCAAAACTCGTCATCGGTTCGCTTGGGCCTTTCTTCGCGCTGGTGCCAGAGCACACTCACCAACCCTTGCAGGAGTTTGCGGCAGAGGTTGTCGACTATTTCGAGCCGTTCCGCGCGCCATTGTCGGAGCATGACATTGCCAGACGCAAGCCGCAGAACCTGACGGAGCGGCAACGGCAAAACCTCTCCCGCTGGGGCTATCCGCATGTGATGGAAGACTTCCGTTTCCACATGACGTTGACGGGACCCGTCGGAGAAGATCGGCGGAACCAGATGGCCGACGTGCTTTCGACCGAATTTTCGGATTTTACAGACCGACCGCTGACCATCTCCGGCCTTTCGCTTTTCATCGAGCCTGCCCGGGGCGACGATTTCAAGATCCATACCTGGCTGCCACTGGCTGCGCCCGGTCCCACCGATATGAAAGAATGACTGGAATGACCGAGCAAATATTGTCGAATGCGCGCATCGTCCTGGATGACGATGTCATACACGGATCGGTGCTGATCCGGGACGGTCTTATCGCTGATATCAGCGAGGGCACGATGCGGGTTGGCGAGGACTTTGCCGGTGACTATCTGATCGCTGGCCTCGTTGAGTTGCACACGGACCATCTGGAGCAGCACTACGCGCCCCGCCCCGGCGTGACCTGGAACAAGATTGCCGCCATTCAGGCACATGATGCGCAAGTCGCATCCTCGGGCATCACGACTGTCTTCGACTGTTTGAGACTGGGCTCCGACGAAGACGGCGGCTTTGCCCGTGGGGAAATGCGTGACATGGCAGATGCCATCGAACAGGCCCAGACGGACGGGCGCCTGCGCGCCGACCACCTGCTGCATCTGCGCTGTGAAGTGGCGGCTGCGGATGTGCTGGATCACTTCGAGGATTTCGAAAACGACCCGCATGTCAAACTGATATCGCTGATGGACCATTCGCCGGGGCAGCGCCAGTTTCAGACAATGGATCAATATATCGTCTTCTACCAGAAGAAGCGTGGTCTCAGCGATGAGGTCTTCAAGGCCTTCGTGGACCGCCGCATCGAGGCGTCTGCGAAATACTCCGCCAAGAACCGTGATTATCTTTCCGCCCGCTGCCTTGAGCGCGGCATCACCATTGCCAGCCACGACGACGCGACCCATGCCCATGTCGAGGAGGCGATTGGCCACGGCGTCAAACTCGCCGAGTTCCCGACAAGCATTGAGGCGGCGCAGGCATCCCACCAGGCGGGAATGAGCGTTCTGATGGGCGCGCCGAATATCGTGCGTGGCAAATCTCACTCCGGCAACATTGCCGCACGGGATCTTGCCGAACGCGACGTTCTGGATGTCCTGTCTTCCGATTATGTCCCGTTCAGCCTGCTCTGCGCGCCCTTTCTGCTGGCCGACCAGATCGAGTCGATGAGCTTGCCCAAGGCGCTTGCCATGGTCACGGCAACACCGGCCCGCACCGTTGGACTTTCGGACCGCGGCCGTATAGCGCCCGGTCTCCGTGCCGACCTCATACGGGTCCACCGATCAAGCGACGTCCCCATCGTCCGCTCGGTCTGGCGGCAAGGGCGGCGTGTCGCATGAGTGAGCTATCACCTGGACGTGCCGGCCCGCACAGCGAAAAATCCGGGGTGATGATCGTGGTCGTCGGCCCAAGCGGCGCCGGCAAGGACACGCTCATGGGCTTCGCTGCCGCCCGCCTTGGTCAGCAACAGCGCATTCACTTTGCGCAGCGGGTGATTACCAGACACCGGGATGCCGGAGGCGAGGACCACGCAGCCGTAACCCAGGCGGAGTTCGACCGTCGTCTCGCTAAGGGCGACTTTTGCGTCTCGTGGCAGGCACACGGCCTCAGCTACGCCATTCCGGCAACGGTGCAGGCAAGATTGCGTGACGGAGACATCGTCGTCGTCAATGGGTCACGGTCCGCGCTTCCCCTCTTCCGGCAAGCTTTTGCGAAGCTGAAAGTCGTCAATGTCGTGGCAACCCCTGATGTGCTGACCGCGCGACTGGAAGCCCGAGGACGCGAAAGCCTCGATGACATCGTGCTTCGCCTCCAGCGCAGTTCGCTGGAGGTCTGCGGCGAATTCGATGTCACGACAATCGACAATAGCGGCGCTCTGGAGCTATCCGGTGCGATCTTCGCAGACTTCCTGCGCGATCAGCTCGCCAGCCGGAGGCGTTAAAGCTTCGAAATCTCGGCCAATATGTCATCATCCATGACGATGCCATGTTCCAGGGCATGTTTACGCACACCCTGACTGCGGCGTCCGGGCAGGCGCGCATTTTCCTGCCCTTCGATTTCATTCGCCATCAGGCGGAGGCGCGTTGCAAAGGCGTCATTGCCTGCAATATCGGGATCGATTGCGATGATCGTATGCCCCAGCGACGGAGCCGTGCCCGTGTCATCCAGCAGGGAAGACGCCTGAAAACCGAAATTGCCGCCCGTCAGGCCCGCCGCCATGACCTCGACCATCAAGGCCAGAGCCGCTCCCTTGGCGTCACCCGCAGGCACCATGGTGCCATTGATCGCCTCGTTCGGGTCGGTGGTGGGCCTGCCTTGCGCATCCAGTGCCCAGTCATCAGGAATAGTCTCGCCCTTCTGGCGCGCCGCCATGATCTTGCCGCGCGCGACCTTTGACAGGGCAAGGTCGATGACCAGCGGGTCGGCATCGGCCACCGGCGCTGCAAAGGCAATCGGATTTGTGCCGTAGAGCGGTTTGATGCCTCCCCAGGGGGCCATGGAGGCCGGGGCATTTGCGACCATGAAGGCAACCAGCCCTTGCTCGGCAAGTCGCTCGACCGTCAGGGCCATCACGCCGGCATGATGCGAGCGGTTGATGAGGCCAAGTGCGATACCCTGGACGCGCGCCATGGCAGGCAGGAGCTCGATTGCAAGATCGATAGCCGGATAAGCATAGCCGTGACCAGCATCGACGCACAGCACGCCGGGGCGAAGGGTCTTTGCAGAGGGCGTCGCCTTTCCATCGATTTTGCCGACATGCAGCTGGTTGATATAGGCCGCGATGCGTCGAAAACCGTGGCCGCCCTGCCCGGCGGCCTCTGCCGCTACCAGCGCACGCGCCGTCGAGCGTGCACTTTTCGGCAGGACACCGTTTTTCTCGAAGATGGACGCGACGAAATCTTCTGCCTGTTCAATCGTGAATTTCATGCCTGATCTGACCTATGATGGGTAAAATCCAGCCATAGCGCGGGCAGCATTCAATAGAAACGGTTTTTAATTAGAAGTCCCGTATTCTACTTGATCTCAATCGGCAGGGTCACGCTTCGGCTGGCCTCGGGAGGCGGTGCAGGAACCGGAGAGGCCCGCTCGATCCACGCGACGATCTGCTGGTCGAGCGATGCGTCTCCAGTCGACCTCAAAAGCCGGATGGAATTCAGGGATCCATTATCGCTGACCCGAAATGCGACGGTGATCCTGGCATCGTTTCCACGTATCTCGCGGGGCTTCTTGCGCCTGATATGGGAAACCAGTCTCGATTCCCATTTCGCTGGCGTCATGGATGACGAGAAAAAGCCCGAACTGGTGCGCGCGGCAGCGGTACGGTTCGACTGCGTCGTTTCGACCTTTGCCTTTTCCATCGAGGGCGATTGCGGCTGTGCGGTCTGCTTTGGACGCTCTACCTTTTTCTTTTCAGGCTCGTCCTTCTTCTCCACTTTTTTCTCAGCCGGAGGCGGCGGTGGACGCAGGACAGGAAGTGGAACCTCGACATTTTCAAGCGCCGCCATCTGCTGCTCCTGAATAGGATCGATTTCCTCTATCGGTTCAGGCACCTCCTCAGGCAGAGGTTCGACAACCTCCTGCGGTGGTTCAGGCAGGGGTTCGGGCTCCGGCGGTGTTTCTTCGACCACGGGTTCTGGCTGCGGCGTTTCCTCCGGCGGAACCTCTTCCACCTTCTCCTGAACCTCACTCTTGACCTCCTGAGCGTCTTCCAGATCGGTTGTTTCTACCGTTTCCTCGGTTTCGACAGCTTCTGGAAGGGCGGCGAGCTCGATCATGATGGCGGCAGGCGGGCCACCATCGGCTTCGGGCACGGGTGGCTCCTGCATCAGGTAATAGGCGGCGCCCGCATGGACGGACAGGGTAAGAACACCGGCCACCGTCCAGAGTGCAACTTCTCCCAACCGGGAGCGACCGGAACGGGGAAAAGAGGCCTCGGTCATGGCGTCGCTCCGACAGGGGCGGGGGCGGTCGCAGGAACGGTTGAGGATGGCGTCGCGGACGGATTGGCCGCTGCTGCATTCTCAAGACCGACCAGCGCAATCTTGAGATAGCCGTTGTCACGCAGCATGTTCATGATTTCCATGAAATGCCCGTAATCGACGGCCTTGTCGGCCCGCAGGAAAATGCGTGTATCCTTGTTGCCGCCAGTCTGCGCATCGAGACGTGCTCCCAGCGCCTCCCGTGCCACCGGGTCATTGCCGATGTTGAGCGACAGGTCGTTCTTGACCGTCAGGTAGAGCGGCTCATCCGGCCGTTCCGCCGGCTTTGCGGAGGAGGCCGGCAGATCGACGTTCACGTCGACCGTCGCCAATGGTGCAGCGACCATGAAAATGATCAGCAGAACCAGCATGACATCGATGAAAGGCGTGACGTTGATTTCGTGGTTTTCAGACAGTTCGTCCCCACCGCTTTCGCGAATTCCACCCGCCATGATCAGCGTCCCAAAAGCGAAACGGCTGGCTTAACGGATGTTCCCGGCGGAATACGGCGAAAATCGAGGTCACGGCTGACAAGACGCTCGACGCCTGCCGCGACATCGGCCAGCAGATGCCGGTAGCCGGTGATGGACCGCGCAAAAACGTTATAGATGACCACGGCAGGAATGGCCGCGACAAGACCGATGGCGGTTGCCAGCAGCGCTTCGGCGATGCCGGGGGCAACAACCGCCAGATTGGTCGTCTGCGATTCGGAAATGCTGATGAAGGAGTTCATGATACCCCAGACCGTACCGAACAGACCGACGAAGGGTGCCGTTGAACCGATTGTTGCAAGAGCACCCGTGCCACGGGACATGCGGCGGCCCGCATGGGTTTCGATGCGCGACAGAACGGAGGAAACACGCTCCTTGATGCCGCCACCGTCGGTATGGTCGACAACAGCATCGGACAGGTGCATCTCGTGGGTCGCCATGCGCAGCATGAGAGCCGCAGGTCCGCCCTTTTTCTCGACGGCATCCGTCGCTTCGGACAATGTTTTCGCCTTGTGGACGATCTTCAATGTCGAGCCAGCACGAATGCGCGCGCCAGCCAGCTCAATCGTTTTTGCCACCCAGACGGTCCAGGTGATGAGCGAGGCAAACGCAAGCCCGATCATGACACCCTTGACCACCCAGTCGGCTGCCATGAACATGCCCCAGGGGGACAGGTTATGGGGAATATCCGTCCGTTGCTGCGGGCTGCCGGATGCTTGCTCCTCTGCAGTTGCAAGGCTTGGCTGAACGGGCTGCTGGTTCTCGACAACGGGCGCCGGCTGTTCTGCTGGCGTCGTGCTGCTTGGGGGAGCGGGTGGCTGGGTCTGCGTATCGGTTGCGGAAGGTGCGGCGGCCGGTTGCTGCGGCTGGACGGGCGCAGCCGGGGCAACCTCCTGCGTGGCAGGCGCGGCCTGGCCTTGCGGGGCAGCCTCCTGTGTGGCGGGCGCGGTCTGGCCTTGCGGAGCGGACGTTGCCTGAGCAAAGGCACCTGCTGCGTACATGCTCAGAGCCAGTGACAGCAGAATTGTTTTTCCCCTGCGCCGGTTGCCTTGCACACTCAGCTTGTTCAACGAAAGGGTGAGATTTTCAGTTGCCATCATGCTATTCCCGGATGTCCGTAACAAGGTGCCGATCTTCTGCGGCCAAAGCTCGCAATCTTGATCGGATCGCGCTTGTTGACAGCCGCTAACAAAGTTGAGTTAGATTGGCAACTAATACACCGCAAAAAACATGTGCTGTAAACTCTTCTTTTAGGCAGAAAGTTTACGGAGGGGATCACATCTGCTGTGATGGCATGAATTGCGCCACCAGTTCGTGGCGATCGCCCGGATATGTCACGGTAACATGGGTAATGTAGTTCTGCCCGTTCCAGGTCCGCCGCTCGATGACCAGACAGGCCGAGCCGGTCGGTATGGCAAGCGCCTCGGCGACGCTCTTGTCTGCCGCTACGGCGCGAATGCGATGCTCTGCGGCGCTCCACGGCACCATCTTCAGCAGCCAAGACCCCGGCCCGACCTCGGAGAAATCAGCATCACTGGCCTCCGGCACGGTCGCGACATTGATGATGCGTTCTTCCAGGCAAAAGGGAACGTCGGCCGCATAATGGCGGCACAGAAGCGAAAGAACAGGCGCATTCGGCTTGATCTCCAGCAGGCGTCTGTCGTCCGCCGTTGCCTTGCGCAGTTGCCGATTGTCCAGCCGGTAGAGATATTTGAGGCCAAGCGCCTGGACCTCGCGCTGGATATCATGAATCTCGAGCACGGCGGATTGAGCGTGCGGCTGGGTGACAAAACTGCCGGAACGGCGACGGCGTTCGATCAAGCCTCTTTTGACGAGTTCGCCCATCGCCTTGTTCACCGTCATGCGCGAACACGCATATTCCTGCGTCAGTTCATGCTCAAAGGGAATGCGGTGGCCCGGGGCCCACTCGCCGGACAGAATACGGCCTTCGATGTCTCCGAGAATACGCTCATGCAGCGATTTCTCCTGAACGCGCGGGGCTTTGTCCATGGTGCTCATCCTGTTTCCTGCCGGGCGTGATATCACCCTCAACAGCGCATAGCCATATGGCGTCCTGCAGCCGTCGTCTTAACGGGGCGGAAATCTGGCAGGCCTACAATCCGGTATACGGGCTGAGCCAGAATGCGGGATTTCGATGACGAGACAGAAACGGCGCAAGATCATTCGCGCAAGGCGCACCGCGACCGGCATTGCTCTGGTGGCGGCCATCTCCTTTATCGCGGGAATGACGGATGCCATCGGCCTCACCATGTCAGGAGATTTCGTGTCCTTCATGACCGGAAACACCACCCGCGCTGCGCTGTCGCTCCAATCGGGAGATTATACCCACGCCGCGACATTGTTTGCGGCGATCTTTGCTTTTGTCGCGGGAAATGCAGGCGGCATCGTCATCGCCCACAGGAGTTACCGGCGCATTTTCAACGTGTTGTGCGCAGTTGGCGCTCTGCTCGGCCTCGCCGCCCTTCTGCAGCAGACGGATATGAGCATCATCCAGTTCTGTATCGTCGTCTTTGCCATGGGCATGATCAACGCTGCCGTGGAGCATATCGAAGGACTGCCGATCGGCCTGACCTACGTCACCGGTGCGCTCTCCCGTTTCGGACGCGGAATTGGCCGCTTCATGCTCGGCGAAAGAAAAATCGACTGGACGATACAGATCGTGCCATGGCTCGGCATGATCACGGGTGCGGTGTGCGGCGCTATCGTGGCACGCAGTTACCCGGCGGTCGCTCTTGCCGCCGTCAGCGCAGCGGTGTTTGCCGTCGCCGCTGCCACCGGTTTCATGCCCCGCTCACTGCGGCGCAGGTACAATCAGAACGTCACCATCAGACGGGTGAACTGACCCTTCTGCCACGCTATTTCTTGGAAATCGTCACGAAGTTGGTCCCGCGAACGCGGACTGTCATCTCGCAAGGCGCGCTGTCGGTGCGTTCGCAATAGCGGGGATGCATTTTCAGGACGAAGACCATATTGCCGAACCGCTGAACGAAGTCATAGCTGTAGATCGTGGCGGTCGCGATCATGAGATAACCGCCTTCCTTGACCTGCACATAAAAATTGAAGGGGCAGCCGTCTTCGTTGCAGCTGCGGGCCTTTTCGCCATCGCAGGTCAGTTCGCCGCGATTGGTGACCGCATCCATCAGGCCATCATTGTTGATGTCCAGCCGCGTCAGAAAGCCTTCGCCGAATTCAGCAACCTTGCACTCGGAGCGGAAATGGTCCTTCTCATAGATCTCAGGATCGGTCACCAGCTGTTGCTGGGCCAGAGAGACGACAGGCACGGCAAGAAACACCAGAGCCTGGAGTGTTGTGATGAGAAGGCGTTTCACGGCATTTTCCTTTGGGACTGTTTCCGCTATGGATGCCGAAGCATGAGCAACGACATATATTGAACCGGCAATGGACATTAAGTTCTGGCCCTTGCGCGGCACTGACCGCGCGGCAACTTTCGAGGAGTGCCTTTCGTGACCCTTCTGGCCTTTCTCGATTATGCCGGAGTGGCGGTATTTGCCGCAACGGGCGCGCTTGCCGCGTCGCGTAAACAGCTCGACCTCATCGGCTTCCTGTTCTTTGCAGCCGTCACCGGCATTGGCGGCGGCACGCTGCGTGACCTCGTTCTCGGGCGCGCGCCGGTTTTCTGGGTGGTCAATCCAACCTATATTCTGGTGTGCGTTGCTATTGCAGGGCTGGTCTATCTGACGGCCCACCTTCTCGAATCCCGCTACCGCCTGC
The DNA here is from genome assembly GCA_900468285.1 of Hyphomicrobiales bacterium. Lineage (GTDB taxonomy): Bacteria > Pseudomonadota > Alphaproteobacteria > Rhizobiales > Rhizobiaceae > Agrobacterium. Next base: position 148,836 of record UBTF01000007.1, read on the forward strand.
TGATCTGGCTCGATGCCATCGGCCTTTCGGCCTATTGCGTCATGGGCGCAGCCAAGGGGCTTGCCGTTACGGGCTCGCCCACCGTCGCCATCGTCACCGGCACGATGACAGCCACATTCGGAGGGGTGTTGCGCGACATTCTTGCCGGTGAACCATCCGTTCTCCTCAGGCCCGAGGTCTATATCAGCTGCGCCCTGATGGGGGCCTGCGTCTTTACCGCCGCCCATGCCATCGGCCTGCCGCTTCTGATTGCTTCAGCAGCAGGTGTTCTGACCGCATTCGCCATCAGAAGCGGTGCGCTGATCTTCGGCTGGACCTTCCCGCGCTATCGGGCCCGCCCCGGCAGGCCGCCGGAAGATGTCATGTGATGAAAATGCAAAAGGCGCCCTTCGGCGCCTTTCTTGAAAACATCGATTTTTGCGCGCTGCCGCCCGACGTGGCGGGCATCTTGCGCTGGTAGCGCCATCAATGGACGCTGATGGTCCGCAGCTCGTCTTCGGCGGCCTTGAAGAAGGTGCTCGACCGATTATCCGTCAGCAGAATTGGCGTGCCATCCGCGCCGAACAGGGCCCAGAGATCAAGACCCGGATCGATATTGGGCGCTTCGGGAAAACAGCGGTTCACTTCTTCGGCGCGCATTTTCCGGATATATCCGACTTCACCTGCCCCGATATGAGCCAACTGGGATTTGGTCAAACGCGCATGCGCTTCTTTTAAAAGCATTTCAGCCTCCACATTCATCAGCCGCTGCGCCGCGATGCGGCACTTGCCTGCAGAATCCTAGTGTGAGACGGAAATGTTAATTTTCTTCACTACGTTGGAGATTTCTGGCCGCGTCAGATCGATGGACAGCAGGCCGTTGCGCAGACGCGCATCATTGACCTGCATACCATCAGCCAGAACGAAGACGCGTTGAAACTGCCGCGCAGCGATGCCCCTGTAGAGATAGTCACGGGCATCCTGTTCCTGCTGGCGTCCACGAATGACCAGCTGGTTGTCGGCTGTCGTTACTTCCAGATCCTCTTCGGAAAAACCGGCGACCGCGATGGTAATGCGCAAGCGCTCAGGGCTGTCACCCTCGGCTGCAAGACGCTCGATATTATAGGGAGGATAGCCATCATTCGCCTTGGCCATTCGCTCCAGCGTTTTTTCCATGGCGTCGAAACCCAGCATCAGCGGGTGTGTGAAGGGTGTCATGCGGCTCATATATCGCAGTCCTTGTATCCAAGCGACGATCGTCAGCCCCGTTTGCGGCAGCTTTCCTGAATATGGTAACGCAAATTTTGCAGCGCAAGAATGCGGGCGTGCGAAAAGTTGCCATGGCCGCAAGCTTGACAAGCTCTAAAAACAAGCCTGAAAAGGCAGTTCATCAGAAACGGGAAAATCATGACCGAGCGACGAAAAATCATTATCGACACCGACCCAGGTCAGGATGACGCGGCTGCCATCATGCTGGCGCTCGGCAGTCCGGAAGAGATCGAGATCCTCGGTCTTTGCGCGGTCGCTGGCAACGTGCCGCTGAAGCTGACAAGCCGCAATATCCGCATCGTTCTGGAACTGTGCGGCCGCACCGAAATCCCTGTCTATGAAGGCTGCGCGCGCCCGCTGGTGCGGGATCCGATCACGGCGGAACATGTGCACGGCAGCACTGGTCTCGATGGCCCTGTCCTGCCTGAGCCGACAATGACGGCTCAGGGCCAACACGCCGTTGACTTCATCATCGAAACCCTGCGTCGCGAACCCGAAGGCACGATCACGCTCTGCACGCTGGGTGCCCTGACCAATATCGCGACCGCCCTGCAGAAGGCACCCGATATTGCCCCGCGCGTCAAGGAACTCGTGCTGATGGGCGGCGGCTTTTTCGAGGGCGGAAACATCACGCCCGCTGCCGAATTCAACATCTATGTCGATCCGCAGGCCGCAGATATCGTGTTCCGTTCCGGCATTCCGCTGGTCATGATGCCGCTCGACGTGACCCACAAGCTCTTGACCACCAAGACCCGCGTGGCAGCCATTCGCGATATCGGCACCCGTCCGGCCATTGCCATGGCCGAGATGCTGGAATTCTTCGAGCGTTTCGACATCGAAAAATACGGCTCGGATGGCGGTCCGCTGCATGACCCCACCGTCATTGCCTATCTCATCAAGCCAGACCTGTTCGATGGTCGCGATTGCAATGTCGAGATCGAGGTGAACTCTGAGCTCACCATCGGCATGACGGTTGTCGACTGGTGGAAGGTAACGGGCCGCAAACCGAATGCCCGCGTGATGCGGGATGTCAATGCCGATGGCTTCTTTGCGCTTCTGACGGAGCGTTTTGCGCGGATCTGATTCTTGTCGCGTCACCCCGGCCTTGGGCCGGGGTCCATTGCGGTCATGTGCTGGTTGAGGGAGGCAAAGGAGCGCCTCACTCAAAGCTCATAAAAATCGGCAACCACCTTCCATGCATCATCAGCCGTTTCGGCAAAATGCAGGAGCTCCATGTCCTCAGGCGCAATGGTTCCGAAATCGGCCAGCGCCTTGAAGTTGATGACGGAGCGCCAGAAGGCTTCTCCGAACAGGACCAGCGGAATGGGCGCCATGCGCTTGGTCTGGATCAGCGTCAGCGCTTCGAACAGCTCATCCATTGTGCCAAACCCGCCGGGGAAGACCACGATGGCCTTTGCGCGCATGAGAAAATGCATCTTGCGGATGGCGAAATAGTGGAAGTTGAAGCTGAGTTCCGGCGTGACATAGGGATTAGGCGCCTGCTCATGCGGCAGCAGGATGTTAAGGCCGATTGATGGCGCGCCCGCCTCCGATGCACCGCGATTGCCCGCTTCCATGACGCCCGGGCCGCCGCCGGTCACAACGACATATTCGCGGTGGTCGTATTTCTGCGCTTCGGTTGCGCAGAGCTTGGCGAATTTGCGGGCCTCATCATAATAGACGGAAGCAGCTTCAAGGTTCTTGCGCTGCGTTTCATTGCGCGCCGCCCAAGCCTCGCCGCCGGGCTGGGGAATGCGGGCACCGCCGAACATGACCACGGTCGATTTGATGCCCCTTTCGGCCAGCATCATTTCCGTTTTCAGAAGCTCCAGCTGCAGCCTGACCGGACGCAATTCCTCGCGGCAGAGGAAATCGGGATCGTTGAAGGCAAGACGATAGGATGGCGAATCCGATTGTGGCGTCTTGGGAATGCCTTCAGCGCTCTGCTTGTCGTCGGAACTGCGCTTCAACGGATCCCAGACACCGTCCTTGCGCCGCAATTTGCCGTTTTTCAATTTCGCCATCGTCATGCCTTTCATATGCCCGCGCCAAATCACATTGACGCCCTTCGAACACTCGCTTAGAGCAGTTGGCCATGTCCGGCCAGCGGTGCGGATGTTTCCCAGCATTGACGATAGTCATCGAAGTTTAAGGAATTCTCATGAGCAACCTGGAACATGGCTCCCTTGAAAGCATCATCGAAACCGCATTCGATAATCGTGATAGCGTCAATCTCTCGACCAAGGGTGAAATTCGGGATGCCGTCGAAACATCTCTGAACCTTCTCGATACCGGCGAAGCACGCGTTGCCGAACGGCAGGCCGATGGTAGCTGGAAGGTCAATCAATGGCTGAAAAAGGCCGTGCTTCTGTCCTTCCGTCTCAACGACATGGAAATCGTGACCGGCGGCCCCGGCGAATCCACATGGTGGGACAAGGTGCCTTCCAAATTCGAGAACTGGGGCGAAAACCAGTTCCGCGGCGCAGGTTTCCGGGCCGTGCCCAATGCTGTCGTTCGCCGCTCGGCCTATATCGGCAAGAATGTCGTGCTGATGCCATCCTTCGTCAATCTCGGCGCCTATGTGGGTGAAGGTACCATGGTCGATACCTGGGCGACCGTTGGCTCCTGCGCACAGATCGGCAAGCATGTTCACCTGTCCGGCGGCGTCGGCATTGGTGGCGTTCTGGAGCCGCTTCAGGCGGGCCCGACCATCATCGAGGACAATTGCTTCATCGGCGCACGCTCCGAAGTGGTTGAAGGCTGCATCATTCGCGAAGGTGCCGTTCTCGGCATGGGCGTCTTCATCGGCAAGTCCACCAAGATCGTCGATCGCGCCACCGGCTCCATTACCTATGGCGAAGTGCCGCCCTATTCCGTGGTCGTCGCTGGCACCATGCCCGGCAAGCCCTTCCCGAATGGCGAAATGGGCCCAAGCCTCTACTGCGCCGTCATCGTCAAGACCGTCGATGAGAAGACGCGTTCCAAGACCGCCATCAACGAGTTGCTGCGCGACTAAGGGAAGTAGACCGACGCATGAATGCCACCGATCCCGTCGCCAATCTGGCCGCTCTCATTCGTTGCCCCTCGGTAACGCCCGCAGAGGGTGGCGCGCTTGCTTTGCTCGAGAGCCTGCTCACTCCCCTCGGCTTTGCCGTTGAGCGCATGACGGCGACGGAGGAAGGCACGCCCGACGTCGAAAATCTCTACGCCCGCATCGGCAGCGAAGGTCCGCACCTCATGTTTGCGGGCCATACCGACGTGGTGCCCGTGGGGGATGAGGCGGCCTGGAGCCACCCGCCTTTCGCGGCAGAGATCGCTGGCGGAGACATGTTCGGACGCGGCGCCGTCGACATGAAGGGCGGTATCGCCTGCTTCGTCGCAGCCATTGCCCGCCATATCGAAAAACACGGGCAGCCGAAGGGTTCGATGTCCTTCCTGATTACCGGCGACGAGGAGGGCCCGTCCATCAACGGCACCTCCAAGCTGCTTGAATGGGCCGCCGCCAAAGGTGAGACCTGGGATGCCTGCGTGGTTGGCGAACCGACCAATCCCGATCAGCTCGGTGACATGATCAAGATCGGCCGGCGTGGATCGCTCTCGGGACACATCACGGTTCACGGCGTTCAGGGCCATGCGGCCTATCCGCACCTTGCCGACAATCCCGTGCGCGGATTGCTGCAATTGACCCATGCATTGATGAGCCCGGCCTTCGACCATGGCACGGACAACTTCCAGCCGTCCAATCTGGAGGTAACGACGGTCGATACCGGCAATGCGGCGACCAACGTCATTCCCGCCAGAGCAACCGCTGCCTTCAACATTCGCTTCAACGACACATGGACGGCGGAGACCCTGCGTGCGGAAATCATCCGCCGTCTCGATGAAGCCGCCGCCACAGGCGACCTGCGGCCGGACCGTTCTCCCGTCAGATATGATCTGGTCTGGGCGGATCGGCCATCGCATGTTTTCCTCACGCGCAACAATGCCCTGATCTCGTCCCTGTCCGGCGCCGTGGCTGCCGTGACTGGCAAAGAGCCGAAGCTGTCCACAACGGGCGGCACATCGGATGCGCGTTTCATCAAGGATTATTGCCCTGTGGTGGAATTCGGCCTTGTCGGCCAGACCATGCATATGGTGGATGAGCGCGTGGCCGTTGAAGACCTGGAAACGCTGACCCGCATCTATCAAACCTTCATCGAGCGTTGGTTCGACCATGCCGTCAGCTAGTGAAGTCTCTCTCTATCTTCGGGGATTATGGCTGCTGTTCCTGGGAGATCCCGCAGGCGGACGCCTGCTCGACCTGACGGAACGCGGCATGTTCCGCTCCTTCTACGCCGCGCTCTGGTGCCTGCCGTCCATGGCGCTGTCCTGGTACTGGTGGCATGAAGCCTATGTCGCGACGCTGCCGCGAGGTCTTGGAACCGGCGGAATCTTTTTCCTGCGCCTTGCCATGGTCGAGGCCATCTGCTGGATGGTGCCGCTGATCCTGATCGGAATTTTGTTGCTTGCCTATGGCGCAAAGCAGAAGTTCAACGCGCTGGTCGTGGTCGCCAACTGGCTGTCGCTTCCCTTTTCCTACGGCTATGCAACATTGATCCTGATTGCGCTGTTCCTGCCGCGTTTGCAGGGCATCGTTGCGATCCTGTGGTTTGCCCTGTTGCTGATGCTGGTCTTCAGCTTTTCGCGCATCGTCAAGTTCTTCATACGCGATCAGCCGTTGCTGGTCGCCGCCGTCGTCATGACGCTGCTCATTCCCGGCATGATCCTGTCGGAACTGCTGCAACGCTTCCTTGGCGTCTATCCGAGCTGAAGCTTACACGGGCGCGATCATCACAGATCGTCATCCGCAACCGCCGTCTCCGTTTTTGGCAGACGCTGCGGTATCACGTCGGGATAATCCACCTGCATGAAATAGAGCCCATCCGGTGGCGCCACCGGACCGCAGGCCTTGCGGTCGCGGGCTTCCAGCGCTGCTGCGACGTCATCGACACTCATCGCTCCCTCACCCGCAAGCTTCAGCGTGCCGGCAAAAGACCGGATCTGGTTATGCAGAAAGCTTTGCGCCGTCGCGCGTATCTCGATCAGGTCGCCGTCGCGGGTCACATCCAGACGGTCGAGCGTCCTTATAGGGCTGTTGGCCTGGCAATGCACGGAACGGAAGGTGGTGAAATCATGCCGCCCGACAAGCACCTGGGCCGCCTCATGCATCCTGATATGATCGAGGTCTTTCGATACCCACCAGGCCCGCTTGTGTTCCAGCGCCAGCCGTGATTTGCGGCAGATGATCCGGTAGAGATAGTGACGGCGCAGGGCGGAAAAACGCGCGTCGAAATCCTCCGTCACGGCGTCGACATCCAGCACCGATATGGCCTCACCCGCCATGGCAAGATGGGCATTCAGCGCATTGCGCAGCTTGTAGGGTTCCCAATCCCGCGACAGATCGACATGCGTGACCTGCCCTTTCGCATGGACACCGGAATCGGTACGGCCAGCACCGCGAAAGCTGACGCTTTCCTTCGTCAGCGACAAAACGGCAGCTTCGAGCGCACCCTGAACCGATGGCCCATTGCTCTGCCTCTGCCAGCCGAAATAGGGCGAGCCATCATATTCGACAGTCATGCGAAAGCGTGGCATCAGCCGAGCCTCGTTCCGACGGAGACGGGCGTGCCGCGCAGGAAATCTGCAGCCAGCATCGGCTTGCCGCCTGCCTTTTGCAGCCGCAGAAGCCGCACCGCCCCGCTTGCGCAAGCGATGGTGAGCGCATCATCCAGCACGGAACCGGCTTCACCCATGCCGCTCGCCATCTCCGTTGCCAGAACTTTGACCCGCTCCGGCTTGCCGCCAATCTCCATCTCGAACCAAGCGCCCGGAAAGGGCGAGAGGCCACGAATATGATTGTGCACATCCTGGCTTGACCGGGAAAACTGGATGCGCGTTTCGGCCTTGTCGATCTTGGCAGCGTAGAGAACGCCGTCTTCCGCCTGGGGTGTCAGCGGCAGATCGCCATCTTCCAGTTTCAGCATGGCTTCACGCATCAGCCGCGCACCTGCCAGCATCAGGCTGTCATGCAATTCGCCAGCCGTCATGTTCGGCTCGATGGCGACATGCGCGGTCAGCGCAACGGGGCCGGTATCCAGCCCCTTTTCCATCTGCATCACCATCATGCCGGTTTCGGTATCGCCTGCCATGATGGCGCGTTGAATGGGAGCAGCGCCGCGCCAGCGCGGCAGGAGTGATGCATGGCCGTTGTAGCACCCAAGGCGCGTTCCGCTCAAAATCGCTTCGGGCAGCAGCAGCCCATAGGCGACAACCACCGCGACATCCGCGTTGAATGCCTTGAATTCCGCTCTGTCTTCTTCCGCCTTGAAATTGAGGGGCGTCAGAACGGGAAGGCCGAGCAATTCGGCAGCCTGATGAACGGGAGATTTCTGCAGATCCAGTCCGCGACGTCCACCGGGCCTTGGTGGCTGCGTATAGACAGCGGCGATGTCATGACCCGCATCGACGAGTGCGCGCAGGGTGGGAACGGAGAATTCCGGTGTGCCCATGAAAATGATGCGCAATGACATGTTCGTCCCCTGCCCTGCCGGCCGCACGTCCAACCTTTAGCCGGAGACCTAGATTTTTGCGCGGGCCGCTTTGGTGAATTTCTTGATGACCATATCCCGCTTCAACCGGGAAATATGATCGATGAACAGGACGCCATTGAGATGGTCGATCTCATGCTGGAGGCAGGTGGCCAGCAGGCCGTCTGCTTCTACTGTCTGCTTCTTGCCGTCCCGGTCGATATATTCAACGGTCAGTGCGGCAGGGCGTTCCACCTCGGCATAATAGTCGGGAATGGAAAGACAGCCCTCCTCATAGGTCGAAACATCATCGGAGACTTTGAGGATTTCCGGATTGATGAAGACAACCGGCTTTCTTTCCTCGTCTTCGCGGGAAATGTCGATGACCAGCATACGGCGGGGAACGCCGATCTGGATGGCAGCCAAGCCAATACCGGGCGCATCATACATGGTTTCCAGCATATCGTCGGCAAGACGCACGATCTCGGCATCCACCTGTTCGACAGGCTTGGATTTCTCGCGCAACAGAGGATCAGGCAGAATAATGAGCGGTTTGATGGTCATGGCTTCCCATAACCCATCTCATCTTTCTAGGAAACAAAAAATAGAGGCCTGGAGATCCTGTTTTACAGGCAGGTCAGGACTCATTTCGGCCCGATAAATGTTCTTGGTTTGATCTTACGAATCACCGGAAATCTGTTAGATTTGCTCATGAACATTGATCTTGCCGCATTCGGTACCACAGCTTTCAGTCTCGGTAACCTCCAGATATCGGTCGGTGCTTTGCTCGGCATCGTCGTGGCGGGCTGTCTTGTCGCCGCAATCTTCGCCTGGCGCCGCCAACCGCCGCCGGTCGATCAATCCCGCGACGAGATTACCGAACTCTTGAGAACGCAGTCAGAGCTTCACGGTCGTATCGCCGCGATGACCGAAACCTTGAGCGCGCGCCAGAACGAAATGAGCCAGACGTTGAACGAGCGGCTCGATGGCATGTCGCAGCGGATCGGCTCAACTTTGACGGAACAGACGCGCTCCACGCATGAGAACCTCAGCAAGCTGCAGGAGAGGCTCGCGGTCATCGATGCCGCGCAGGGCAATATTCAGGATCTCGCCAAGGACGTGATCGGGCTGCAGGCCATTCTCTCCAACAAGCAGACGCGGGGCGCGTTCGGGCAGGCGCGCATGGAAGCCCTTATTGCCGATGCCCTGCCGTCAGGGTCCTATCAGTTGCAGCCGACCCTCTCCAACGGCTTCCGGCCCGATTGCACCATTAGGATGCCCAACAACGCGCCTCCGCTCGTCATAGACGCGAAATTTCCGCTCGAGGCATGGAATGCGTTGAAGGCCGACGATGCGCCCGAGGCCAAGCGTGCGGCCACACAGCAGTTCCGTCGAGACATGGAAGTGCATATCCGCGATGTGGCTGAGAAATATCTGATTTCCGGCGAGACACAGGATACGGCCTTCATCTTCGTGCCATCGGAATCCATCTTTGCCGACATCCACCAGCATTTCGAGCCGCTGGTGCAGCGCGCGCACCGCTCCCGCGTCGTCATCGTGTCCCCCTCCCTGCTGATGCTGTCGGTACAGGTCATTCAGTCCGTTCTGAAAGACCAGAGAATGCGCGAGCAGGCGCATCTCATTCAGGGCGAAGTCGCGCTTTTGATGGATGATGTACGCCGTCTGGATGAGCGGACCCGCAAGCTGCAAGCCCATTTCGGGCTGGCGCAGAAGGACGTGGATATGATGCTGACCTCTTCGGAAAAGGTTCTGGCACGCGGCGTGAAAATCGAGAGCCTTGATTTTTCGCCATCCCAGAAGGAAATCGCCCATATCGAGGCCGAGCAGCTGCGCCGTCTGGCCGAGGGCCGCTCCAATGTGGCGAAGCTGAGAGTGGTTGACGACGAGTGATCCACTCGGCAAAGTCTGCGCTCATTCCAACTCGCTTAATCCTTATTTCGGAACAACCCGCATGATCACAGTTTTCGGCTCCATCAACATGGACCTCGTTGCCATTTCCGACCGCCTGCCGAAGCCCGGTGAGACCGTGACGGGCAAGACCTTCTCCACCGCCGCAGGCGGCAAGGGCGCAAACCAGGCGCTGGCTGCGCGGCGTGCCGGCGCTACCGTGAAGATGGCGGGCGCCATCGGCGACGATGCTTTTGCCGCACCCGCCCTCACATTGCTGCGGGACGCGCGGGCCGATCTCGCACTCGTCAAGACCGTCGCCGAGCCCACCGGCACCGCCGTCATCCTCATCGGTGAGGGCGGCGAGAACATGATTTCGGTCATTCCCGCGGCCAATGGCGAGGTCTCGGAGAGCGATGCCGACCGGGCCGTCTCTGAAATGGCGGCTGGCGATATTCTGATGCTGCAATTTGAAATACCGGCACAGGCCATCGAAGCTGCCTTGAAAGCCGCCAAGGCAAAGCGTGTGACGACCATCATCAACACGGCACCGCTGACGTCGCAGGCTCAGCGTCTGTCACGGATGGCTGATATCGTGATTGCCAACGAAACCGAATTCGAACTGCTGATCGGCAAGAGCGACCTGTCGTCCGGTGAGCGAGAGAAAGAACTTGCCGCCCTTCATGACGAGACCGGTCAGACGCTTATCGTCACGCTGGGAGCAGAAGGCGTCATCGCCATCCGCAATGGCAAGCTGGTCCGGGCCAAGGGCCTGAAGATCGAGCCGGTCGATACCGTGGGTGCGGGTGATACATTCTGCGGCTATCTCGCCGCCAGCCTCGATGCAGGTCTCGATTTCGAGGCGGCGCTTCGCCGCGCAGCCGTCGCCGGATCGCTTGCCTGCACGCGGGAAGGCGCACAGCCATCCATTCCGGTCGCATCAGAGGTGGATGCGAAAATCTGACGCTCAGCGTCGGATGAATGTGAGATAGGCGGAGCTGCGACCCTCGCGCTTCGCCTTGTTCTCATAGCGCGTGCCCGGCCATGTATCGAACGGCGTCGTCCAGTCGGCAGACACCTGCGCTGTCCACTCGAAACCGCCATGCGCGGCGCAATGCTGCAGCGTCCAGTTGATGTAGGTGTCGATGTCTGACGCGAAGCAGAATTTGCCGCCGGGTTTCAGCACACGATGAAAGCGGGCCAGATTGACGTCAGAGACGAAGCGCCGCTTCCAGTGCTTCTTCTTCGGCCATGGATCCGGATAGAGCAGATCGATATGGTCAATGCAGGCATCCGGCAGCCAGTCCAGAAGCTGCGTCGCATCATCATCGTAAAGGCGGATGTTCATCAGCTCGCGCTCACGCACGCTGCCAAGAAGCTTTGCCATGGAATTGACGAAGGGCTCGACGCCGATAAAGCCGGTTGAGGGGGTTTCAGAGGCGCGGTGAACCAGATGTTCGCCGCCGCCAAAGCCGATTTCGAGGCGAATGGATTTCACATCGGCGGGAAAGAGAGCGGCGAGGTTCTTGGGCGGCTGCGTCGCCAGGTCCACCTTCAAAAGCGGCAGAAGGGTCTCGATGGTATCGACCTGCTGGTTGCGCAGCGGCTTGCCCTTACGCCTTCCAAAAAACGCTTCCGTTGCGCGTGAACGCCGCTCTTCCGTCATTTCCAACACTCTCAGACAAATGGATAACCCGCACGGCGCCTGTTTTTCGCGCCGTGCGGGTTCAAAACGTTCAGACCGTATCTCTCAATCGACGCTGATTGACAAGCCTTGGATGGCAATGCGCGCCCGGGTGGACGCGCATGCCTGCTCCAATTTTCATCCCGGCATCGAGTGACCGAATACCAATCGGGCTATCGGCCAGATGCTCAGGCAGCCTTCAAAGCATCCTTGAGCGGCTTGACCAGATCCAGCTTCTCCCAGGAGAAGGAACCGTCACGACCGGCCTTGCGACCGAAATGGCCGTAGGAGGATGTCTTGGCATAGATCGGCTTGTTGAGGTCGAGGTGACGGCGGATGCCGGACGGAGACAGGTCCATGACCTTGCGGATCGCGGCTTCGACTTCGTCTTCGCTCAGCTTGCCGGTCTGGTGCAGATCGACATAGACCGACAGTGGCTGCGCAACGCCGATAGCGTAGGACAGCTGGATCGTGCAGCGTTCTGCCAGGCCAGCGGCCACGACGTTCTTGGCGATGTAGCGGGCTGCATAGGCTGCGGAACGGTCGACCTTCGTCGTGTCCTTGCCGGAGAATGCACCGCCGCCATGCGGGGCTGCGCCACCATAGGTGTCGACGATGATCTTGCGGCCCGTCAGGCCCGCATCGCCATCGGGACCACCGATCACGAACTTGCCGGTCGGGTTGATGTACCACTGGCAATCATTGGCGATCTTGAGGTCGCCCAGTGCCTCGCGGATGTAGGGTTCAACAACCGAACGCACCTTCTTGGAGTCCCAGCTTGGGTCCAGATGCTGCGTGGAAAGCACGATGGACACAGCTTCTGAAGCCTTGCCATCGACGTAACGCACGGTCACCTGGCTCTTTGCATCGGGTCCGAGCTTTGCCGCTTCGCCTTCGCCGCTCTTGCGGGCGGTGGCGAGAAGCTGAAGAATGCGGTGGGAATAATAGATCGGAGCCGGCATCAGGTCAGGCGTTTCCTTGCAGGCATAACCGAACATGATGCCCTGGTCGCCAGCGCCTTCGTCGCCCTGCTTGTCCGAAGCATTGTCCACGCCCTGCGCAATGTCGGCAGACTGCGGGTGCAACAGCACGTCGATCTTGGCCGTCTTCCAATGGAAGCCGTCCTGCTCGTAGCCGATATCCCTGATCGCCTTGCGGGCGGCGGCCTTGAACTTGGCGGGGTTGATCATGGGGTGGCCAGCGGCGTCCTTGAGGACGTTGCCTTCCTTGTCCTTCTTCAGCAGCGTATCGGGCACGCGCACCTCACCGGCGATGACGACACGGTTGGTTGTCGCAAGCGTTTCACATGCGATGCGCACGGTCCACGGATCAACGCCGGTCTTGGCGGCTTCACGATAGATGAGATCGACGATTTCGTCGGAAATGCGGTCACAAACCTTGTCAGGGTGACCTTCAGCTACAGACTCGCTGGTGAACAGGTAATTGGCGCGCATTCGGGATTCCCCTCAAAGAAGTGTCTACCGTTTTGTTAGTCATTTTGCTCGCAAAAAACAAGGACACAACGACATAAATATATCTTTATATGAGAATTCCTAACCCATCCTTACGCAATAAAAAACGGCCCCGAAGGGCCGTTATCAAGGTTCACAATGCGTTAAACCGAGGCTTACTCGGCGTCGCCTTCGGCGGCCAGCGCCTTGACGAGGTCGACGATACGGCGACGAACCTTGGGGTCGCTGATCTTGACGAAGGCGCGGTTCAACTGAAGTCCTTCGGAGGATGACAGGAAATCAACCACGTAGTTCGAGCTGCTTGCTTCTGCCATTCCAGAGGCGCCCACGGCCTGATCGCCAGGTGCATCTTCGAAGAAGAAGGAGACGGGAACGTTCAGAATTCCGGAAATGTTCTGCAGACGGCTCGCGCCGACCCGGTTTGTACCTTTTTCGTACTTCTGGATTTGCTGAAATGTGATTCCCAGGCTTTCACCCAGCTTTTCCTGGCTCATACCCAACATCGTGCGTCGGAGGCGGATACGGCTCCCGACGTGAATGTCAATCGGGTTCGGCTTCTTCTTGTTTTCTGTCATTTACGGGGATCCTGACATTCAATTTCTTCGGGTTGTCGACTACACGCCTGTGCAGATCCTGAACTATTAGATTGTTGCGCAACAGAATATATCATGAGCGTTGTGCAACCTGACAAGTTCACTATGCAATTTTAGGGGTTTTTGGTCAATTCTTCCGTTTCATCAAACCCATTCGCGAAAACAACGATACAACGAGCAATACCAAAAACAACAACCAAAAGTGTATCTGTCGCATATCTGCGGTAACAACGCCAGCGGCGTGGCCACCCAGGGTGGAATCGATTATTCCGACTTGACCGTAGTCCAACCCTGCGACAATTCGCCCCACAGGGTCTATAACCGCCGAAATACCCGTATTGGCCGCGCGAATCACAGGCATCCCGGTCTCGACTGCCCTCAGCCTTGCCTGCTGGAAATGCTGATATGGACCGGGCGTATCGCCGAACCATCCGTCATTGGTCACGTTGACAATCGCAGCCGAGTTTCCGATGTCAGCAGGGACTTCGCCGGGGAAAATGATCTCGTAGCAGATGAAGGACGTCAGCGACTGGCCCGAAGGAAGGGTGATCGCCTCCCGGCTTGCCGCAGCGGAAAATCCACCCGGCAGGCTGACGAGATTGTTGATCCCCCAGTGCCGCAGGAAGTCTTCGAAGGGGACATATTCGCCAAAGGGGACAAGATGAACCTTGTCGGTCGCGCCTATGATCTGGCCCTGACTATCGATGGCGTAGACGGAATTATAGTAGCGCGGCGCCTGGCCGGCACCGGCATTTTCCATGCGAACAGCGCCGGTGAGCAGAATCTGCCCGTCCTCAAGCGTATTGGCGATGTCTTGCAGGGCATCCGGGTTCTGGCTCAGAATGAAGGGCACGGAGGTTTCCGGCCAGACGATCAGATCAGGCCGTTTCTGGCCAGGCTGCGGCGGCAGTGCGGAGAGACGCAGATGTTCCCGGAAAATCTCCAGCCGATCCTCGTTCAGCATCTTCCTCGACTGGTCGATGCTGGGCTGGACAATCCGGACCGTCGTGGCGACAGCGGCATCGGAGAGCGGCAGCGACAGGCGATAGGCCCCATAGCCGAGGTGAAACGCCAGCATCAGGGCAGCCAGAGCAATCCCGGGGATGAGGCCCTTTTTCGTCCCGATCAGGGCGGGGCTGGAAAACAGGAACACCGCTATGACGGACATGCCGAAAATGCCGACGAGATTGGACGTCTGCATCATCAGGGGAACCGGCATCAGGCCGTAACCGACCGCATTCCAGGGAAAGCCGGTCAGCACGAAGCTTCGCAGCCACTCGATCAGGCCGAAAGACGCAGACAGGGCTGCAATTCTTCCCCAGCCATCCGACCAGAGGAGATTGGCAAGCATGGTCGCAAGCCCGTAAAAAATGGCCAGGCAGGCGGGAAGACCCAGCATGGCGAGCGGCAGGGCCCAGGCGAATTCATCCGCCTCCAGAAGCAGGGCATTGCCAAGCCACCACAGACCGGCAACGAAATAACCCAGACCGAACAGCCAGCCGATAAGGAAGGTTCTCCAGCCGCGAGACCAGCCCCCACCGTTCGGGCCGCCCGTAGTGCCATCGATCAACCAGACCAGCAGTGTGAAGGAGACAAACATCGCGGCGAAGAAACCGACAGGCGGCAGCGCAAGCGCTCCGATTGCACCGGCAAGCACGGCAATCGCTACGCGGCCAAAACCATTGCTCAACATGATTTTGCCAGCCAGCCGCTCCATGCAGTCTCCACCTTACAAGGCACCGTCCGACACGTGACATAGCAGGCGACACTGTCTCTTTGATCGGACTTACTTTAAAATGAAGGGAACGTCCACCGCATCGAGCAGCGCCCCCGGCAGACCCTACCTCCGCGACCTGAAAGCTGCGGACATTATTCCGCAGCTTTGGGCCAGGGCTCCCAGCCCTAGACCGAAGCGTTGTCGGTTCTGTTTTCCGGGGAGGCAAGCGTCATCATCACCGTGCTGGCGGCATCGGCCGGAGCCTGATCGTCCTCACCGGAAGACGACTGGTTGCGCACGATGCGAACACCCTTGATGCGTCTGGAATCGGCATCGAGAATATGAAATTCGAAGCCGGACACAGCCCTGACGACCTCTCCCTTGACCGGGATACGGCCAAGGGCAAAGAAGATCAGTCCGCCAAGGGTATCGAGTTCCTCGATATGCTCCCGCACGTCGAAATCCGGTCCGATTGCTTCTGCAAGTTCGGTCAACTCGGCGCGCGCATCGGCAATCAACACATCCGCAGACAGGCGCGAGAACATCGTCTCATCCTTGTCGTGCTCGTCGTCGATGTCGCCAACCACCATTTCAACGATATCTTCGTGGCTGACCAGACCGTCGGTGCCGCCATACTCATCGATGACGAGGGCCAACTGGGTGCGTTGCGCCTGCATTGTTTTCAGAAGCGTTGAGGCAAGCATGGACGGCGGCGCAAACAGGATTTTGCGGATGATGCCCGCTTCTGCCAGCGTCTTTTCCAGATCGACCCGTGCCAGATCGAAATTCGCCCGCGGCGATTTCGCTGCCTTGGCTTCGCCACCCGGAGACACTCTCGAGCCGGCACGGCGCTTGTTTCTGGCCTGCCTGCCGATAAAGGACAGAAGATCGCGGATGTGGATCATGCCCTTGGGATTGTCCAGCGTCTCATCATAGACGGGCATACGCGAACGTCCCGTTTCTTCAAACAGGATCATCGCCTCGCCAATGGTCATGTCCTGATCGAGCCCGTCAATATCGACGCGCGGGATCATGATGTCTTCGACCCGGACTTCCCGGAAACGCAGGATGTTGTTGAGCATTGCCCGCTCTTCGGGCGTGAACGCGGCACCGATCTCGGTGTCGGTCATCAGGGCGTCGGTAATGTCTTCTCTGAGACGCTCGCCCTGAGAGGGCTTCAACAGCCGCGCTATGCGCGACCAGAGGCTTGCCCGCGGCTTGGCCTGATAATCCTGACGTAAGGGACTACTGCCCTCCTCCGATGAGGATTGTTCCCCTGTGTCCTTGCCCTCTGCGGGCGGTCTTGCAGAATGTTCGTTCATTGTCCCAAACTGTCAAATCAAAGCGGTTCCTGTCCCGCATAGGGATCAGATAGACCAAGCTTGGCCAAAATGCGAGTCTCAAGCCCTTCCATTTCTTCTGCTTCATCGGTTTCGATGTGGTCGTAACCGATGAGGTGCAGAAAGCCATGCACCAGAAGATGCGTCAAATGATCCTCGAAACTCTTCTCCAGATCAAGTGCTTCGCGCTCCACCGTTTCACGCGCGATCACGATGTCGCCCAGCATGGGGCCTGGCATGTCGCCCGGCTCGATTGGATAGGCCGGGAAGGAAAGGACATTGGTCGGCTTGTCCTTGTCGCGCCATTCGGCGTTGATTTCCCGGATGGCTTCATCATTGGTGAAGACCAGCGACAGCTCGGTCGGCACCTTCGGAAAGGGCTGCTTCTCTTCCGTTTTCAGAAACTCGACAGCCGGATCAAGGACCCGGCTGCTGAATGCCAGCAATTCATCTTCTGAAGGCCAGCGGTCGGCTTCGACGCTGACCTGAATATCCAATGCGGTCATTCGTCTGTCACATGCCTCTTGGCAGGCTTTCATCCGGCACTGCCGTCTGCGCTTCATAGGCACGAACGATGCGAGCGACCATGGGATGACGAACCACATCCACATCCTTGAAGCGGACGATGGACACGCCCTCGACATCGGGAAGGATTTGCAGCGCCTCAACGAGGCCCGATTTCATGCCGCGTGGCAAGTCCACCTGGCTCGGGTCACCCGTCACGATCATGCGACCATTCTCGCCCAGACGTGTCAGAAACATCTTCATCTGCATCGTCGTGGTGTTCTGGGCCTCATCGAGAATGACGGCGGCATTGGCGAGCGTGCGGCCGCGCATGAAGGCCAGTGGCGCAATTTCGATGACGCCCGCCTGAATGGCACGCTCCACCTTGTCACCCGGCATCATGTCGTAGAGCGCGTCATAGAGCGGGCGGAGGTAAGGATCGACCTTTTCCTTCATGTCGCCGGGCAGGAAGCCCAGACGCTCGCCCGCTTCAACGGCTGGACGGGACAGGATGATGCGATCGACCACACCGCGCTCCAGAAGCTGTGCGGCGTGCGCCACGGCCAGATAGGTCTTGCCCGTACCGGCAGGACCGACACCGAAGACGAGTTCCGATTGCTCCAGCGCCCGCATATAGACGTCCTGCGTCGGCGTGCGCGCCGCAATCGTCTTCTTTCGGGTGGAAATCTGGGCCATGGAAATCTTTGCCTTGCGCTCCATGGTCGGCAGCGTCAGCTGGTCGTCGGCCGCAACCGCCATGCGGATGGCGCCTTCGACATCGGACTCCTCGACGCTTCCGCCCTTTAACAGGCGTTGATAGAGGAAATCCAGCGCCCTGCGTGCCTGGTTGGTCGCGACCAGCTCACCGGTAATGGCAACGGAGTTGCCGCGCGGGCGCGCATCGATGTTCAGTCGCTGTTCCAGCAATTTCAGGTTTTGATCGAACTGACCGAATAGCTCTCCCGCTATCCTGTTATTCTCGAACGTGAGGACGAAGTGATTGGCGTCGGTCGCGGCTGGGCGTGGCTGGCGCGATGAGGGTGATACCAATTCGTGTGCGTTCAAGCGGTCAGGCTCCCGTCCTAATCAGTGTGGGTTCCTCACTCTAGCTCGATGCCACCTCGGCAAACAAGCTGTTTGGACCCGTTGCGGTGATTCGTACATGAATAATGTCGCCGATTTTCATGTCTTTTGCATTAACATTCACAGATTGAAGCCAAGGAGATCTTCCAATCAACTGTCCCGGCATTCTCCCTGGCTTTTCGAGCAGAATATCCATGGTCCTGCCGACCAGCGATGCGGCAAAATCATGCTGTTGTTTCAACAACAAAGCCTGTAGTCGCTCCAGCCTTTCGGCCTTGACGTCTTCTGGAACCTGATCGGTCAAATCTGCACCGGGCGTGCCGGGGCGTGTCGAATATTTGAACGAAAAGGCCTGCGCATAATTAACCTTTTCCACAATTGCGAGCGTATCTTCGAAATCCTGATCCGTCTCACCGGGGAAACCGACAATAAAGTCCCCGGACATGGCAATATCAGGGCGGACGGCACGAATCTTTTCGATAAGTCTAATATATTCATCGCCCGTATGGCGACGGTTCATGGCTTTGAGAATGCGATCCGAGCCCGACTGCACCGGCAGATGAAGATAGGGCATGAGATTGCGCAGGTCGCGATGGGCGCCGATCAGACGATCATCCATATCGCGCGGATGGCTGGTCGTGTATCGCAGGCGGGCAAGACCGGGTATTTCGGCCAGCCGGTAGAGCAGATCGGCAAGGCCCCACTGCTCGCCATTGGCGCCGGTTCCGCGCCAGGCGTTGACGTTCTGGCCCAGCAGCGTGATCTCGCGCACACCGGCATCGGCCAGCTTCATGGCTTCATCGACAATCTGGTGGACGGGTCGGGAAACTTCCGAACCGCGTGTATAAGGCACCACGCAGAAGGTGCAGAACTTGTCGCAACCTTCCTGCACCGTCAGGAATGCGGTCACGCCACGCGCACGCAGCTTTGACTTTTCAGCAACCGGCAAATGGTCGAACTTGTCCTCGACGGCATATTCGGTTTCGATCACGCGCTCGCCGCCGCGCACGCGCTTCAAGGCTTCGGGCAAACGGTGATAGGTCTGCGGTCCGATCACGACATCCACGGCCGGTGCACGGCGCAGGATTTCCTCGCCTTCGGCCTGCGCTACACAACCGGCCACGCCGATCATGAATTCGCGCCCCTGCTCTTCGCGGGATTTCTTCATGTCACGCAGGCGGCCCAGTGCGGAATAGACTTTTTCGGCGGCCTTTTCCCGGATGTGACAGGTGTTGAGAAGAACCAGATCCGCCTCGCCCATGTCTTCGGTCTGGACGTAACCATCCTTTGCCAGAGCATCGCTCATGCGCACGGAGTCGTAGACATTCATCTGACAGCCATAGGTCTTGATGAAGACCTTGCGGCTGTTTGCGCCTTCGCGAAGAGAAATTGGGGCCTCAAGGCCGATCGTTTCCTGGGTCATGGCCGCTATCTAATGATTTTGAGAGCCATATTAAACAGAAAAATGCGTTGTCAGCGAGACTTTCGCCACCCGCCGCGCAAAGCGAAATTCAACATGTCGCGTATGGCCGTCGTCGCGCTCATGCTCAATGCCTTGCGATTGTCGCCGCGATGGAAGGGAATCGTTTCGCCGAAACACAGGTCGACATCGATGTTACCGGCGCGCATCAGGCCCATCAGCGAGGGGAGAAGCTCGATTGTGCCGGGCCATGCCGCAACGCTGCGGTGATAGCGCCCCATGGCCATGCCCTGAATGCCGGTATAGGCGATGGCGACCGGCTGGACATTGACCATCTGTCCGGGCACCTGGTCGGCAGCACTCGATGCAGCGCCGAACAGTGATGATTTGACGGGCAGAAGGCGGTTGCCGTCAGACGTCGTGCCTTCGGGAAACAGAACGATGATTTCCCCACCTGCCAGGCGTTGCGCAATCTCATTGACCTGCGCCCCGGCCTTGCGCTTGTCCTCACGGGCAACGAAGACGGTTTTCTGCAAACGGGAGAGAAGGCCGAAGATGGGCCAGTTGCGAACTTCGTTCTTTGCGATGAAAGCCACATCCACGACGCTGCCCAGGATCATGATATCCTTCCAGGACACGTGATTGACCACCAGAAGCAGCGGCTTTGCCGCCTCGACCGAGCCGTGGACATGCACCTTGATGCCGAGCGCGTGGCACGCAACCCGGTGCCACAGTCTCGGCAAGCGGCGTCTCAAGGGTAAATCGAGACCAAGACAGATCAACTGCGCCGGGAGCAGCACCAGCGTTACCAAAGCCAGAATGACAACCAGATAGAAGATTCGCAGCCACGTCATCGCTTCATTCGCTCCGTGGCACCTTGCACTCAGTGGTCTTCCGATTTGAGGGGAACACCGTAGAGTTCAAGCCTGTGGTCCACCAGCTTGAAGCCGTGCTCACGGGCAATCTTTTCCTGCAACGCCTCGATTTCCGGGGAGTGAAACTCGATCACCACGCCGTGCTTGAGATCGATCAGGTGATCATGGTGCTCTTCCGGCATCGTCTCGTAGCGCGACCGGCCATCGCGGAAATCGTGTCTCTCGATGATCCCGGCATCTTCGAACAGCTTGACGGTCCTGTAGACGGTCGAGATCGAGATGCGCGGATCAACGGCGGACGACCGGCGGTAAAGCTCCTCGACATCGGGATGATCGGCAGATTCCTGGAGCACGCGGGCGATCACACGACGCTGATCGGTCATCCGCATTCCGCGCTCGGCACATAGTTCTTCCAGGGTTTTTGAAAGGTCAATCACGTCGTCAGGCTTTCAGATGCTTCCGTTTCGAGGCGCCGCGGCGCGTTGCATTCCTACAGGAACTAACGAAGATCACGCCGCATGACAAGCGCCGTCGACTTCGTACCATTCTTGTCGGTGTAATAGGCCTGCCGCTCCGCAACCGTTTCAAAACCAAGCTTCCGGTAGAGCCGTATGGCCGATGCATTCGCACCATCGACCTCCAGAAACATGGTTTCGGCGCCGCGCATATCCGCCTCGCGCATGGCTGCCAGCATCAGCCGCCAGCCCAGCCCGGACCCGGCAAATTTTTCGCCTACCGCTATTGTCAGAATCTCGGCCTCCCCTCCCGCTTCCCGGGCCAGAACAAAGCCGCCCAAAGGCTTGCTGAAAAAGGCGTTGGTCTGTCGCGCAACCACGCCAAAGACACTTGGCTGGCTCAGGAGCCCGGAAAACTCTCCGTCACCCCATTTATGCGAGAAACGCTGGCCGTGCAGTTCCGACACATCGGCGCAATCGGCGTGCACCATGGGAACGATCTCAAAATAGGGCTTCCAGCTGAGGTAATCGTCAAACATCGCAGGGAATCATCCGCATTCAAAGCATGAATGGCCCCGTATCAGGCAACCGGCCTGCGTTCCAGTGCAAATCCTGACTGTATCTTGGCATCCGGTCCACGCAGATACAGTGGCGCAGGCTTGGGCATACCACGCGGCTTTTGCGCACCGATACGGGCGACGATATCGATGGGAAACCGATCCGGACCGGACCCTGCATCGCCACCCGCCAGAAGAGGGGCCGCAGACCCGATGATTGCTCCATCGAAATTGACCAGCATCGACCGCGCCTCGTCGAGCGACACGAGCGCTGCGTCGGTGGAGGGCGTTCCGCTATCTGCGAAAAGCTGGACATAGGTCTCCTGCCGCTTCGCATCCAGCGCAACCGCGACTGCTTGGCCGGGGTTATCCCGCAGGTGCTGCTCTGCCAGAGTCTCCAGCGTCGTTACACCGACGGCCTCGACGCCGAGCGACAGCGCAAAGCCGCGCGCGGCTGCGACACCAACGCGAATTCCGGTAAAGGAACCGGGACCGATGGTGACCGCGATCCGTTCGACATCGCCCAGCGCAAGCGACGACTGCGACAGGGCATCGTCGATGATGCCCATCAGCAGTTCCGCATGACCTTTGCCGATATTTTGCGTAACCTGACCCAGTGCGACGCCCTCCTCGCTGTCATAAAGACAGGCCGAGCAATCCACACCGGATGTATCGATGGCAAGAATGATCATGAAGGATGAGCCCGTCAGACGGCCTCGACCTCCTGAACCTCAGGCACGAAGTGACGCAGCAGGTTCTGTACGCCGTGCTTCAGGGTTGCCGTCGACGACGGGCAACCGGAGCAGGCGCCCTTCATGTTGAGGAAGACCGTGCCATCGCGGAAACCGCGGAAGGTGATGTCGCCACCATCCTGCGCCACGGCAGGGCGAACGCGCGTTTCAAGCAGTTCCTTGATCGTTGCAACGATGGTTTCGTCGCCCGCTTCGAAGAATTCCTCTTCTTCATCGGAAATCTCGGCGGCCACGGCTGTGCCCATCAAGGGACGCCCGGACATGAAATGCTCCATGATCGAGCCGAGAATGGCGGGCTTGAGGTGCTGCCACTCCGCACCATCCTTCGTGACGGTGATGAAATCAAAGCCGTAATAGACGCCCGTCACACCCGGTATCTCGAACAGGACAGCCGCCAGCGGTGACGCCTGCGCCTGCGAGGCATTCAGGAACTCCGCCGTTCCGCTTTCCAGAACAACCTTGCCCGGGAGAAACTTGAGCGTGGCCGGGTTTGGCGTGGTTTCCGTCTGAATGAACATTTCAATCTCCTTCGGGACCGTCATTGGACATCCCGGAATTTAGAATACTTCCAAAATACGTCGGACGGAGCCTGACTTCAAGCCCTTACATGACTGCGCCATTCAAGAAATCCGCGCCAGCGGGCTGGCAGGTCCTTGCCTCAACACAATGCGTCGATTTCCTCGTCGGTCAATGTATCGGGCAGAACCGTGACCGGAATGGGGAAGGCCGCGCCGCGTCCGGCAATCGAGGAAACCAGCGGTCCAGGGCCATCCTTGGTCGATCCCGCCGCAAGCACCAGAATTGCGATATCACGGTCCTCTTCGATCAGACCATGGATCTGCTCTGCAGCATTGCCTTCGCGGATGACCGCTTCCGGCTCTATGCCCACAGTTTCACGGATGCGCTGGGCAACCTTGGCCAGCGATGCTTCGGCCTCTTCGCGGGCTTCCGCGCGCATGATCTGCTCGACACCGAGCCACTGCTGAAAATCGCCTTCGGGAATGACATAGAGAAGGATCAGGGCACCATTCGAATTCTTGGCGCGGCGTCCGGCATAATGAACCGCCCTTTCGCATTCGGGTGTGCCGTCTATCACCGCCAGAAACTTGCGTCGGTGTCCTTCAAGGCGCGAAAGGCGTTTCGATACCATGGCGTACTCCTGTTTTCGCCGTTACGGCAAAAGCCGCCCGACGGTTCGGGCGGACCTTATATCAATTTCCGCGATTCAAAAATGCTCTCTCGCCCGCATTCACAGGTGATCAGCGCAGGAAGCCGATGATGTCCCTGACCTCGTTCATGGTTTTCTCGGCAATGCTGCCCGCCCGCTCGCCGCCATCCTTGAGGATTGCGTCGATATGGCTGACATCGTCCAGCAGGCGTCGCATTTCTGCGTTGATGGGCGCAAGTACCGTCACGGCCAGATCCACCAGCGCGGGCTTGAAGGCAGAGAATTGCTGGCCACCGAATTCCGAGAGCACGTCTGCCTTGGTCTTGTCGGAGAGCGCGGCATAGATGCCGACGAGATTTTCCGCTTCCGCGCGGCCCTTCAGGCCATCGACTTCGCTTGGCAGCGCATCCGGGTCTGTCTTTGCCTTCTTGATCTTTCTGGAGATCGCATCGACATCGTCCATCAGATTGATGCGCGACAGATCGGATGGGTCCGACTTCGACATCTTCTTCGTGCCGTCCTTGAGGGACATCACGCGCGGTGCAGGCCCGCCGATCAGCGGCTCCACCATCGGGAAATAGGCGTGTACGGGCTCATCGCCCACCTTGATATCGACGCCGAGGCCCGTGGTGCGGATATGATTGCCGAAATCGATGTTGAATTTCTGGGCGATATCGCGCGCAAGCTCAAGATGCTGTTTCTGGTCGTCGCCAACGGGAACATGCGTGGCGCGGTAAACCAGAATGTCTGCGGCCATCAGGCTTGGGTAAGCCAGAAGACCAAGCGAAACCTGCTCGGTGTTCTTGCCCGACTTGTCCTTGAACTGGGTCATGCGCTCCATCCAGCCGATGCGCGCAACGCAGTTGAACACCCATGCCAGCTCGGCATGTTGCGGAACAGCCGACTGGTTGAAGACGATGTGCTTGACCGGATCGATGCCCGCCGCGATGAAGGCGGCAGCAATCGAGCGCGTCTGTGCCTTGAGGTCGCTATGGACGAGCTGGGCGGTAATCGCGTGCATGTCGACAACGCAATAGATGCAGTCATTGTCTTCCTGCAGCGCCACGAACTTGCGGATAGCCCCGAGATAGTTACCGAGATGGAGGTTTCCCGTGGGCTGGACACCCGAAAAAACCAGCGGCTTGAATGCGTTCATGTTCATCCTCGAAAAGGCTGGTGGAGGGCCTCGCCCCATGTTTCAGATTGGGTTTCAAATTGGCCGCGCTTATGCACCCACAACAGCGCGCAATCAAGCGTCATCGGTGGTCTGCGTCTGAGTTTCCTGCTTCGCCTTGCGGCGCTTCAATCCTCGCTTGATCATGGCCAGATTGGCACCGCCCGAAAGGAAGGCCAGGCCGAAATAGAGGATCATGGACGCCAGAACGAGGCCAGCGAGCGTACCGACCCGCATGATGACGGAAGCAGAAGACGACAGTTCATATTGCAGATGGCCAAGCGCATAGTAGATCACAGCCGCCATTGCCGCCGCGCAGATGATCAATCGCGGAATGCGGGTCAGGAGTGGAATATCCAGCTGCCAGTGTCCCCGCCACATCAGCATACCGAACAGCAGTGCCGCATTGACCCATCCAGCCGTGATTTCTGCCGTCGCGATGCCGATGCCGCCATAGAGCGGGAACAATGTCAGCGCCAGAGAGATGTTCACGACCACGGAAATGGCGGCAAATATCATCGGCGTGCGCGTGTCTTCGCGTGCGAAGAAGCCGGGAATGAAGGCCTTGATGAGCACGAAGGCGGGCAGGCCCAGACCATAGACGCCAAGGATCTGTGCGACCGTTACCGTTGCCGATGGCGAGAAATTTCCGCGCTCATAGAGAAACCGCACAATCGGCTCTGCCATGACGAGCAGCGCCGCCGCTGCTGGCAGCGTCAGAAACATCACGAATTCGACCGAACGGTTCTGCAGATTTGCCGCCTCGACCTGATGACCGCCCCTAAGCGCCCGTGCAAGCTCCGGCAAGAGCACCGTCGCCACCGCGATGCCGACGACGCCGAGGGGAAGCTGGTAGATGCGGTCCGCATAGGCCAGCGACGAGATGACGCCATCGCCACCGGACGCGATATTGGTATTAATCAGCAGATTGATCTGGGTAATTCCGCCCGTGATGGCGGCGGGCAAGGCGAGGATCAGCAGGCGCTTGACGTTTGGCGTCATTTTTGGACGGCGAAAGCCGATCTTGATGCCGGCATGGCGCACGGCAATCCAGACGATGGCCAGCTGTACGAAGCCTGCGGCCATGACACCCCAGGACAGCGCATAGCCCACCTGCAAGGGATCGAAATTCTTCCACCAGGCCGCGCCCAGCACGCCGATGAGGATGATGTTGAGAAAGACCGGGGCGATTGCTGCGGCGAAATAACGGTGCAGCGAATTCAACATGCCGCCCATCATGGCGGCCAGCGACATGCAGGCCAGATAGGGGAACATGATGGTTGCCAGCTGGACCGTGTTGTCGAACTTGACGGCATCATTGACGAAGCCAGGCGCGATCACCGTTCGCACGATGAGCGGCATCGAAAGCTCCATGATGATCGTCAGGACCATCAGGACGGTAAAGAGAACGCCGAAGACTTCTTCCGAAAAGCGTCTGGCGCCTTCCATGCCGTTGGCTTCGATTTCCTTGGCAAACAGCGGCACGAAGGCGGAGTTGAATGCGCCCTCGGCAAACAGCCGACGAAACGTGTTGGGAAAACGGAATGCGGCGTTGAAGGCATCCGCCACCGGCCCGGTGCCCACAGCCGCCGCCATGAGCATTTCGCGGACGAAACCGAAGAGACGGCTACCGAGTGTGGCGGTGCCGACGGTTGCAAATTTGGCGATGAGGCCCATTGTCTATCTCAAGCTTTCGCAGTGCGTGCGGCGGGCAGAGCCGCAACATCGGGATGGGCGATGATGCCGGGCGGCATCCGATCTCGCAATTCATCTTCCTGCTCGGCCATCACAGCCTTGAGCCGGGAGGCGATACTCGCCTGGCGGTTATCCGTCATCACCTTCTGGCCGAACAGGTCGGTCACATAGAAGGTATCGATGACCTTTTCGCCAAAAGTGGTAATCCGTGCGGAGGTGATATCCAGCGAAAGATCCGCAAGCACCGCCGTCATATCCGCCAGAAGGCCGGGCCTGTCGAGGCATTCCACCTCGATGACCGTAAACTTGTTGGACAGCCCGTTCGAAATGGTAACGGACGGCGGAATGTTGAAGGTCTTGCTTTTCTTGCGGCTCTTGGTGCGGGTCGCAATCATTTCTGGAATGCGCTTCTTGCCCGCCAGAACCTCTTCGATCAGCTTGCCGATATTGTTGGCGCGCCGTGTCTCGTCCTCATCGATCGGAAATTCCCGGTTGATGAGGATCGTATCGAGCGCGCGGCCATCCGAAGTGGTGAAGATCTGCGCATCCGCGATATTGGCACCGGCAGCGGCACAGGCGCCTGTTATGATGGACAACAGGCGGGGATGGTCGGGCGCAAGGATCGTGATCTCGGTAATGGCGTGGAAGGAATGGGTCCGCACCATCGTCGAAAGCGCCGTTTCGCGCTTGTCCGACTCTCTGAGAAAGCGAGTGTGGCGGATCTGGTCCTGCAGATCGACCGAGAGCAGATAGGGCTCGTAGTGCAGGCCGGTGTATTTGCGACGTGCCTTCTGGCCCCAGTCGGTCAGCGCATCGTAAAGTGCCTGCCGGGCAATCTTGGCGCGTTCCTTGCGCGATGTTTCCGAAAAGCCGCCGGACAGAAGAAGCTCGGTCTCATAATAGAGCGTGCGCAGCAGCTGGCCCTTCCAGCCGTTCCACACATCCGGCCCCACGGCCCTGATGTCGCAGACCGTCAGAATGAGCAGCATTTTCAGCCGCTCCATGGACTGCACCTTGTCGGCAAAATCGGTGATGGTCTTGCGGTCGTGCAGGTCTCGCGTCTGGGCAACCATCGACATCAGCAGGTGTTGCTCGATCAGCCAGACCACGGTTTCGGTCTGCTTGTTGCTCAAGCGGAAACGCTGGCACAGCTTGCGCGCCACGCGGGCCCCGGCAATGGAATGGTCTTCCTGTCGTCCCTTGGCAACATCGTGCAGCAAGACGGCCAGATAAAGCGCATCCCGGTCTTCGATAGCCGGCATCAGCTGATTGACCAACGGATGGGTATCGATCGCCTGCCCCTTGTCGATCTCGGACAAAACGGCGACAGAGCGGATCAGATGCTCATCCACCGTATAGTGGTGATACATGTTGAACTGCATCATGGCGACGATCTTGCCGAATTCAGGAATGAACTTGCCGAGTACACCGGCCTCGTTCATCCGCCGCAGGGTCAGTGCCGGGTCGCGTCTTGAGGTCAGGATGGACAGGAAGAGCCGGTTGGCCTCCTCGTTTTCGCGAAGCTCGTGATTGATGAGCGCCAGCGAACGGGTGACAACGCGAAGCGCGTCCGGGTGAAGCTCGAGATTGTTGATGTCGGCAACGTGGAACAGTCTGATGATGCTGACCGGGTCCCTGCGGAACACTTCGGCATTGGCAAGCGCAATGCGGCCGCGATCTTCCACGAATTCATCCGAACCAGGGATCTTGCGCAGACGATGGGCAAAGCGGCTGAAGACCCCGGAAAGCCCGGGCACGTCCTTGGCCTGCTTGTCTTCCAGCGCCGCGCACAAAATGCGTGTCAGGTCTCCGACATCCTTGGCGACGAGGAAATAGTGCTTCATGAACCGCTCCACCGCCGAAAGACCGGGGCGGGGCTGATAGTTCAGGGCGGCCGCGATTTCGCGCTGGATATCGAAGGACAGGCGTTCTTCCGCCTTGCCCGTGATGAAATGCATCTGGCACCGGACGGTCCAGAGAAAGTCGTCCGCCTTTTCAAACAGCTTCAATTCGCGCCGGGACAAGACGCCCAGCTTGACGAGTTCCGCCGTGTCGCGAACGTGGTAATAATATTTGGCGATCCAGAACAGCGTGTGCAGGTCGCGCAGGCCGCCCTTGCCTTCCTTGACATTCGGCTCGACCAGATAGCGCGTATCGCCCGCCTTGCGGTGGCGCTGGTCGCGCTCGGCAAGCTTGGCGGCAATGAATTCCGGTCCGCTGCTGGTCACCACCTCGGTTTCGAAGCGCCGCTCCAGCTCATCGGCAAGCGCCTGCTTGCCGCAGATGGCGCGCATTTCCAGAATGGCCGTGCGGATGGTCATGTCCGCCTTGGAAAGACGGATGCATTCATCCACGGAACGCGTGGCGTGGCCGACCTTGAAGCCGACATCCCAGAGAATATAGAGAACGAACTCGATGGCCTTGTTCATGTCAGGCGTGGCCTTGGGCGGAAGCAGGAACAGGAGATCGATATCCGATCCCGGCGCAAGCGTGCCGCGTCCATATCCGCCGACAGCCGTGATCGCCACCTGCGGGGCATCCTGCGGATAGACATAGGTGCATGTCAGATCGTAGAGGACTTCGATCAGCCGGTCCTGCAACCAGGAAATCCGGCGGGCGCAATCAATGCCGCCGCCTTCGGTGTCAAGCAGTTCGCGCGCCTTGTCGCGTCCCTGCCCGCTGGCTTTCTTGAAGATCGGCAAGAGGTCGGCGCGCACATCGGATACGCGTTTTCCGTCCTGCTTGAACACTGCGTCGCATTCGTGCTTGAGCGCCGCAACATCCAGTATCGCGGAAAAATCCAGGTCCTTGATGGCCATTGAGCCGACATCCATTTCTACTGGCTTTGCCTTTGGCACAGCCCTATAGCGTTTTTTAGGCGTGATGGACAGGCACTGTAAATCTCAAGCGTTGCCAAGTTGTTTCTTGAGAGAATAAAGGGCATCCAGCGCCTCGCGCGGGGTCATCTCGTCGGGATTGAGCGCCTTGAGGGCTTCGTCCACCTTCGAATTTCCAAGGCTGCGCTTTTCCTCGCGACGCACCGCAATCTGGAACAGCGGCAGGTCATCGATCAGCTGGCTTGCCGGGTTCTTGCGGTCCGCATCTTCCAGCTTCGTCAGCACATCCTTCGCCCGCTCCACCACCGAGGCCGGAAGTCCGGCAAGGCGGGCGACCTGAATGCCGTAGGACCTGTCAGCCGCACCGGGCCCAACCTCGTGCAAAAAGATCACATCGCCTTCCCATTCGCGCACCTTCATGGTCGCATTGGAAAGACGCGGCAGCTTTTCCGAAAGAACGGTCAGTTCATGGAAATGGGTGGCGAACAGCCCCCGGCACCGGTTGGCCTCGTGAAGATGCTCCACCGCAGCCCAGGCGATGGAAAGCCCGTCAAAGGTCGCCGTTCCGCGCCCGATCTCATCCAGAATGACCAGCGAGCGATCCGTGGCCTGATTGAGAATGGCGGCTGTCTCAACCATTTCAACCATGAAGGTCGAGCGACCGCGCGCCAGATCATCCGATGCACCAACGCGCGAGAACAGGCGATCGACGATGCCGATATGCGCTGAACCTGCCGGAACGAAGGAACCGATCTGGCCCAGAATGGCGATCAGGGCATTCTGGCGCAGGAATGTCGATTTACCGCCCATGTTGGGACCGGTCAGCAGCCAGATGGCACCATTTCTGTCACCAATCGCAGCCGACAGATCGCAGTCATTGGCAATGAAGGGGCCGGTGGACTGGCGGCGCAGCGCCTGCTCGACGACCGGATGCCGTCCGCCCTTGATCCTGAACATCATGGAATCGTCGATGACGGGTCGGCAATAGGCCTGCTCGGCGGCGAGATAGGCCAGGCTTGCGGCAACATCGATCCGCGCCAGCGCCAGGGCGCCCGCCTTGATCACTTCGGCTTGCGCGACAACGGCCTGAACCATCCTGTCGAAAGCCTGCAATTCCATGGACAGCGCCTGTGCGGCGGCATTGGCGATCCGGCTTTCCAGATCGGCAAGCTCCGTGGTGGTGAAGCGCATGGCGCCCGCCATGGTCTGGCGATGAATGAAGCGCGCCTTTGCCTCATCGCCCGCCATCATGACATCGGCATTGCCAGCGGAAACCTCGATGAAATAGCCAAGCACATTGTTGTGCTTGATCTTCAGCGATTTTATCCCGGTTTCCTCTGAATATTGAAGCTGAAGCCCGGCAATGACCCGGCGCGACTGGTCTCTCAGCGCCCTTATCTCGTCCAGTTCTGGATCGAAACCATCCCGCACGAAGCCGCCGTCGCGCTTGAGCAGCGGAAGCTCGTCGGCAAGCGTTGCGCCCAGCATTGCACACAGGGTGGCAGGCAGGGCTTTGAGATCGGCAAGCGCGTCTGCCAGTTCATCCGGCAGCAGGCCGCGGTCGAGCAGCTCGGCCACATCAGCCGCTGCGGCAAGCCCAAGCCGCAGCGCTCCCAGATCCCTCGGTCCTCCGCGATCCAGCGCAAGACGCGACAGGGCGCGCGGCATGTCGGCCACCTGTTTTAAGGCGTCGCGTAATCCATCCGAAAGGGCAACGTCATCCAGCAGGTAGGATACGGCATCCAGGCGGGCGTTGATCTTGGCTGGATCGGTCAACGGCGACATCAGACGCTCGGCAAGCAGGCGCGCTCCCCCGCCCGTCACGGTGCGGTTGATGGCATGAAGAAGCGAACCGTCGCGCTCGCCAGACAGAGTCTTCGTCAGTTCCAGATTGGCCCGCGTGGCGGGGTCGATGAAAAGCGTGGATGCCGCACTTTCCCGCTCCGGCAACCCCAGAGGCGGGCGTTCGGCAATCTGAGTCTTCTCCACATAGGCAACGGCTGCGGCAGCAGCCGCCATCTCGACCCGTGAAAACGTGCCGAAGCCATCCAGCGTGCTGACACCAAAATAGCGGGCGACGCGGCCCTCTGCGGTGGCGCTGTCGAAGAGAACGGCAGGTTGCGGCACGGCCACCCGGCCCAGCACGTCGAAAACCGCCTTCAGCTCTTCATCATGGAACAGGCTGTCGGCAACGATGACCTCGCGCGGATCGATCCGCCAGATATCGGCAAGAAGCCGGGTCAGCGTCGTCTCGGCCAGCCGGAAGACGCCGGTGGATATGTCGATCCAGGCCAGCGCAAACTGCGCCTCCGCGCTGCCGCGGATGCGGGCAAGCGCCATCAGGTAGTTCGATTCCGTTGGCGACAGAAGCTTTTCTTCCGTCAGCGTTCCGGGCGTGACCAGCCGCACAACATCGCGGCGCACGACGGATTTCGAACCGCGCTTCTTGGCTTCAGTGGGGTCTTCGACCTGTTCGCAAACGGCCACCCGGTAGCCGCGCAGGATCAGCTTTTGCAGATAGTCATCGGCTGCATGAACCGGCACGCCGCACATGGGAATGTCCTGCCCCAGATGCTGGCCGCGCTTGGTCAGCGTAATGCCCAGTGCCCGCGAGGCTTCCGAGGCATCGTCAAAGAAAAGCTCGTAGAAGTCTCCCATGCGATAGAACAGCAGCGAACCGGGATTGTTCGCCTTGATCTCGATATATTGCTCCATCATCGGAGTGGCCGAGGCGCGGCTCTCCTGCGAAATGAGCGAGGCAGTGGAGTGTACGTCCGTCAATGGCTTTTCAATATCGCTGTGTGTTGCGGGAAACGAGGCCAGAGACTAACGGCCCCGCCCCTTCACCACAACAGCCAGAAGCCCGCTGCCCACAGGAAGCTTGCGGCCTGACGGCACCGTGCTTTCCAGTTGAATGCAGCTGGACTAGCCGTTGAAACGATAGGATTCGCCGCCGTAATAATTGATGTAGCGACCCGCAATCGAGGAGACCGGCAGGATGACGAGGACATCCGTGGTGTTGAAGGCGTGATCGACGACGGCGCCTGAGCCGAACATGGCGCCGAGGCGCATATAGCCCTTGATCAGCGGCGGCATTCCGCTCAGCGCCTTGCGCGGATTGATCGCCTCCATCGGCATCATGTCCATTTCGCGGTAGAGGTCCGGCAGTGCGGAAGCTGCCCAGTCACCCTTGGCGCCGCAGGTGTGGTGCAGGAAGGAGAGCGCCAGCGCATGGGCCTCAGGCTGAACACCGGGGAAGGACGCGCAACCGATCATGGCATCCATACGGTGGCGCACGGCATAGGCCCAGTTGCCCTGCCACAGCAGTTCCACCGTTCTCTTGGTACGATATTCCGGCAGCACGCAGGAGCGTCCAAGCTCCATGAACCGCTTGCCGGGATGGCGGGCAATCAGCCCTTCGATATCGAATTCGCTGGCCGAATAAAAACCGTTATGGGCAAAGGCCGTTTCCTGCCGCAGCAGACGGTACGTACCGACGATCTGGTCTTCGGTGTCACCCTCTATCGAGTTATCCAGGACCAGCAGGTGATCGCAGACCGCGTCGAAGGCGTCGGCGTCGCGGCTGCGGCGCATGGCATCTGCGGGAAGGCGCGCGCCCATCTCCTCGACAAAGACGCGAAAGCGCACATGCTGTGCGGCATCGATTTCACGCTCGTTTCGGGCAAGCCGGGTTTCCAGAGATCCGATGCGGCCAAAGACGTCATCATTGCGCGTCTGCAAGGCAGGCCGGACGCTGATGACATTTCGCTCGCGAATGTCGTGTTCGAGAATTTCCGTGACCATGGAGAATCGCCCCACCACCGTTTGGTTCTGGCTGTCATAAATCACTTCTTGACGACAAAACAGTGACAGTTAGCCGCGCAAAGGCCGCAGGTTTCAAATCTCCAACCGGCTGTTGCCTTTTTGGGGAAACAGCCGAAGAACCTCCTCGATGAGGCGCTTGGGTTCCAGCGGTTTTGCCAGCACGCAGACGATGCCGCCCGCCTGCAGAACGGATTTGGTATCCGGAGTCGTATCTCCGCTCAGCACCATGAAAGGCACGGTCTTTCTGGCCTTCAGCGTCGCAAACAGGCGCGGCAATATTTCCAGCCCATCACCGCCGGGCATCTGAAGATCGGAGATGACGAGATCCGGCAGGCTGGCGGTGTCGCTGGACAGGGCAAGCGCAAGCGCGCCAAAATTATCGACCAGCCGGACCGAGCAGCCGGACTTTTCCAGCACAGCCCTAACGATGCGGGCATTGACCGGATCATCCTCGGCGACCAGCACCTCCAGATCGCCCGATCGCTTTTCCAGTAAGGGCAGAAAACCGAAGCCGGGGTGGCGGTTGTCGTTGATGGCGTCACGCCGCTCCATACCGCGCAAGCGGCCGCACAGCACATCCACCAGCGATTTCTCCCTGAGAGGCCGGATCAGCCATGCGTCGAATGCCTCCTGCGGCTGCGACGCGCGCTCTTCCGGATTGACCAGCAGGATACGCCGCAGCTTTCTGTCCGCGCTGGCCCAGCTCTTGAGACGAGCATCGAATGCTGATGCTACCCGGTGGTCTATGATGACGTCCGTCAAGGCATCGATATCGGCGGGGTGTCCGGCTTCCAGTCTTTGAAGATCGTCCGGTGTCGAAACATGGATGCATCGGCCACCGAGAGCCTCTATCGCTGCCACCGTGGCAAAGGCGGCGGTGCCGGATGGGGCGAGAAGCAGAACGGTGGAACTGGTGAGGACACCCGCGCGGGCGGCGCCGCCGAGCGGAGCGGTCACACCGGCTGGCGTGAAGGTGAGCGTAAAGGTGCTACCCTTTCCTTTCCGGCTTTCCACGGTCAGTTGCCCGCCAAATTCGCGAACGATGCGGGCGGAGATTGCAAGGCCAAGCCCCGTGCCTGCGCTGCGCTGTGAGGCTGCGCCCGCCTGCTCGAACTCTCCGAATACCCGCGACTGGTCGGCCTTGGTCATGCCGGGCCCTGTATCGGAAACGGCAATAGACAGCGCCTGCCCCACCATCGACGCCTTGACGAGCACGCCACCCCGTTCGGTGAACTTGACGGCATTGCCGATGAGGTTGAACAAAACCTGACGGAGGCGCGCGGGATCGAAGTCCAGATAGTCGGGAACGTCAGGCGTTACGATGGACGCGATTTCGATTCCTTTTTCATGGGCGCGATGCGCGAGCATTTCCACGACGCTCTCGATCAGCTGCCGAAGATTTTCCGCCCTTGGATTGAGCTTGAAGCGCCCGGCTTCCATGGTGGAAAAGTCGAGCAGGTCCTCGACGAGCTGCACCAGCGCCTGACCGGACTGCTTCATGCTGTCGAGATAGTTTCGCTGCTCACGGCTGAGCTTCGTCTGCGACAGAAGGTGGTTCATGCCAAGAATGCCTGAAAGCGGAAGGCGGATTTCGTGGCTGACGGTTGCCAGCAGCCTGCCTTTGGCGGCATTTGCGCTTTCTGCCCGCAATCGTGCATCTTCACGGGCCACGAGCGCCGCCCGCTCATCGGTCACATCACGGGCAAGACTGCTGATCACGAGACGGCTGCTGGTCGGATCGTTGGTGACGACATCATGCCAGGTAAAGATACGCTGGCCGTAAGGTGTCGCAATCTCCACATCGTAACAATGCGCCTTTCCGCCCGGGCGGAAAGCGATGCCGATTTCCTCGCAGCTTCGTCCCTGCGGTGTGGCGCAGCCGGTCATTTCGCAAAAGGCGACATTCGCGTGCAGAATTCGTCGTTCGAGATCCCGCGTCACGACGAGATCGCCCATCGCCTCGTGGATTTCAGCCATCAGGGCGGCATTCTGTGTCTGCCGCGCCTCAACGATCTGCGCCTCGACATTGTCAGCCCGTCTCAAAGAAGCCGACCGAATGCCCATCCAGACACCACTGCAGACGCAGATGGCGCAACAGACGACCGCAATGAAAAGCGAGGCATATTCGCCTGCCGCAGCGGCGACGACAAAAGCAAGGCCTACACCGGCCACGACAGGCAAAAACCAACCGGATCGTGGTTGCGCCCCTAGCCGCTGATCCGGCTCCTGCCGCTTGCCGAGAGACTTTGCCATCGTCGGCAAGCCGCCTTCAGCCTCGCTTGGGCCGAAAGCTTCGAAAAGCTGCTGTTTCAGTTTCGCCGGTTCGCTCATGCTACAACCGCTAACACGCGATCGGTTTTGATTGGCTTGGGCTGAACGCTAAACTTTTAGCATTTCGCTGTTTCGCGGCAGGCCGGCTATAACGCCCTCAGGCTTTACGACGCGATGCCATGGCGTGCAGGACTTCATCCAGAATGACGCAACCGGCACCGATGGTAATGAAGGAATCGGCAAGGTTGAAAACAGCGAACGACCATGTGTCGGTGTGGAAGAGGATATAGTCGATGACGTGGCCGTAGAGGAAACGGTCGAATATGTTTCCGGCCGCCCCTGCGATAATCAGCGCAAAGCCCAGATGCGCGAAGGTGCGGTCCTTGTCCGTCTTGCGCCACAGCCAGATAACGAAGCCGACGATTGCCAGCCGCATGGTGACGATGAACCAGCCCTCCATGCCCGAGAGCATGGAGAAGGCGACGCCCAGATTATAGGTTCGGTATAGTGCCCAGAAGGGCATGACCGGCACCATTTCCTGCAAGGGCAGATAGGCTTCCACCAGAAGCTTGATGATCTGGTCGGCTATCAGCGCAACGACAATCAGCGCGATTGCCGGGACAGGCTTGGAGAACAATGCGGTCTTTGCCATCATTTCACCGGTGCGAGTTCGAGAAGATGGCGGCGCGCTTCAAACAGCATGACAGCCGTTGCAATGGCCAGATTGAGAGAATCGGCGCGCCCCTGCTGGGGAATGCGCGCAAGCTGGTCTGCCTTGGCTGCCAGTTCCGGCGGCAGGCCGGATTGCTCATTGCCCATCAGGATAACGGTTGGCTTGCGCTTGTAATCGATGGTCCGGTAATCGACCGACCCCGCCAGATGGGTTGCGACGACGCTGACCCCGGCGGATTTCTTCCACGCCAGAAATTCATCCACTGTCGCGCGAGCAACAGGCGTGGCAAAGACCGAGCCCATGGTGGCACGCACCGTTTCCAAGGAGAACGGATCGGTGCAATCGCCGACAAGGATTACGCCGGAGGCGCCCGCAGCATCTGCGGTGCGAATGATGGTGCCGAGATTGCCGGGATCGCGCACGCGGTCCAGCGCGATATAGGTCTGCCCTTCCTGCGGATGGATGTCGCGCAGCGGTGTCCATTTCTGATCGAAGATACCGACGACCATCTGCGGATTGTCGCGCCGCGTGATTGAGGAAATGACCTTTTCGGTCACTTCCAGAACCAGCCCGCCGGATGCGACGGTCTTTGTCGCGACCTGCTCGACCAGCGGCTTGCCCTTGGCATTCTTGGCATAGACCAGTGTGCGGATCGTCCAGCCCAGCTCCAGCGCGTCGATGACGAGCTTCAGACCTTCGGCCATGAAGGTGCCGGTTTCCTCCCGGCCCTTTTTCTGGGTCAGGTTCTTGATGTCCTTGATGATGGGATTGGCAAGGCTTGTTACTTCCTTGACCTGCCCCACCCGGCCCGGTCGATTTTCACGGCGGTCATCAATCATTTCGGTACCCAGCGGCTGAAAAGTGAGGTGGAAAGCGCCCGTCCCGGCGTCTTGCCGTCGAGACCCGCCTCGCGGATGACGAGTTCGCCGGATGCCACTTCACCCCCCGCGCCACGCATGGTTTCGCGCATCAGCTCATGGATGGAGTAGAAGCTTGCCCGGATGGAATAGGCAGTCAGAACCAGCCCAAGGGCTTTGGGTGAAAGGATCTCGCGGCAGACATCCAGCATCAGCGGAAGATGCTCGAACAGTTCCCAAACCTCGCCATGGGTGCCACGCCCGAATTTCGGCGGATCGGTGAGGATGATGTCATAGGTATTGCCGCGGCGCTCTTCACGCAGAATGAACTTCATCGCGTCTTCGCAAATCCAGCGGATCGGCGCGTTTTCAAGCCCCGCCAGCGCCTGGTTCTCACGCGCCCAGCCGATGGCCTTCTTGGATGCATCCACATGCGTCACCTCGGCTCCGGCAGCGGCAGCCACCAGCGAGGCAACGCCGGTATAGCCGAACAGGTTGAGCACTTTCAGCGGGCGATCCGATGCTTCGATCTGTGCTTTGAGCCATTCCCAGTGGACGATCTGCTCGGGGAAGACGCCGACATGGCGGAAAGCGGTGAAGCGACCCAGAAAATTGATGCCCAGCAGAGAGAGCGGCCATGTTTCGCCCAGCGCTTCCTTCGGAAAACGCCAGCGCCCCATGCCGTCTTCATCGGTATCGCCGGTAAATATCGAATCGGCATTTTCCCAC
The DNA here is from genome assembly GCA_900468285.1 of Hyphomicrobiales bacterium. GTDB lineage: Bacteria > Pseudomonadota > Alphaproteobacteria > Rhizobiales > Rhizobiaceae > Agrobacterium. Next base: position 186,239 of record UBTF01000007.1, read on the forward strand.
ACCCGCTCGGCAAGCGTCGGACGCCACAGGGCCTGCGCCTCAGGGCGAACGATGCGGTAATTGCCGTATTGCTCCAGCTTGAGCCCGTTGCCGCTGTCGACGAGATGGAAATCACCGGCACCCAGTGATTCAAGAATGACCGGCACATTTTCGCTCGGCAATTCCCCGCTACGCTGTTTCAGCGGTCGAGGGGGCGCCTGCTCCACCTCTTGCGGGGCCACCTTGACCTTGGAGGCAGCCTGATCTTTCGTCCGCCCGTCGTCCTTGGCCGATGGCTTCGCAGCCGGATTGGACGCAGGCCGGACATAATCAGGCGCACGGTTGCGCTGACCTGCGTCTTTTGCCTTGGCAGACTTTACGGGCCCTCTTTGCCGGGCTTCCTGCCCCGCGCGCGACTTGGCGCCCGGGCGGTTTTCTTTTTTCTTCAACGGGGTTCTTTCCAGGTCTGACCGCATTCTAGAGTCTGTTTGAAAACATCGGACGGGTTGACCCGGCGGCGCTTTTTGCGCCTGACTGCGTCGAAAATCTTGCCGATATCACACGATATCGCCTACGATCTTCTCCTTGTCAGCCACAAAAATCACCCGCCGGTTCTCCGCCGCCGAGTTTCCAAACAGACTCTCATGCGACAGCGAATAGCATCACGTCGCAATATTATCAAAGGGCTGCGGTTTCAACACCCATCACGTCGTGGAGAACTTACTTGGCAGCGATGCGAGCATCGGCAGATGGAGCGATAACAACCGCATTGGCCGCAGCTTTATGCCGGGTGGCCTCGTCATGCCAGCGAACGGCTTCCTTGGCCTCGGTGCGGGCACGCTTGCGATATTTGCCCTGCGTGAACCATGTCACCAGAGAGCCCAGCAGGACACCAAAAATGGTTGCGAGAAAAATGAAGACAAAAAATGGCGCTGAAAACGACATCAGACTGTCGTCAGGCCGGAAAGGATTGAGCGCCAGCGTGACTTCCTGTCGGTTGGCCACGCAAAGAACCACCAGGATGATGGCCAGCGGCAAAAGCACAACAAGATTGACGATCTTTTTTGACATCCAACGATACTCCGTCTTTAGGGGCCTTCAGACAAACCTGCATGGACGTCACATAGGAGCCCGATCACCCGGCCTCAACTGTTTCGACAAGGGGCAGTGGCGAATAAGCGGGAAAACTCCCGCTCTCAATCCTCGTCTTCGACGTCATTCATTCCGGGATTCAGGCGTTCTCTCAACTCCTTGCCGGTCTTGAAGAAGGGAACCCATTTTTCCTCGACGAAAACGGATTCACCCGTGCGCGGGTTCCGCCCCGACCGGGATGGACGATTTTTCACCGAAAAGGCGCCAAATCCGCGCAGTTCCACGCGGTTTCCCGCAGCCAGTGCATCGGTGATTTCATCGAGAACCGCATTGACGATATTTTCGACGTCGCGGTGATAAAGGTGCGGGTTATGCGCAGCCACAATCTGCACCAGTTCAGACTTAATCACGGTTGCCCCCTGAATAAATTGGATTTTTAACGCTCACCAACCTGCCAAACCGAAACAAGACCGTCAAGAAACAACTTGTCGGTGCCCAGTTGGGAAGGCGTATTGAATGGCAGTCCTGCATCATATCCCAGCAGCTGTGCAATGCCTGCGAGGCTGAAAAGCGAAAAAGCCGAGCGCTTGGGAGGTGCCGTCCATTCGACAATCGGCAGATCCTTCGCAACCTGTCTCGTTTCGAAATAGCTGCGAATTTCCTTTTCGCCCCCGAGCGTATCGACCAGCTTGGCGGCAACGGCCTGGCGTCCGGTGAAAATCGAACCATCGGCGAGCTTCAGGACTTCTTCACGCGGCAGCTTGCGGCGTTCTGCGACAAGATCGACGAACCAGTTGTAGCTGTCCATGACCATATTGCGGATCATGGTCTTGGATTCTTCCGGTGGCTCATGGAAGGGCGATGGCTCGGCCTTCATCGGCGATGATTTGATTTCCTGCAGCGACACGCCCAGCTTGTCCAGCAACGGCTTGACCTGCGGATACTGGAAGATAACGCCTATCGACCCGGTGATCGAGGTATCGCCGGCGATGATCGTGTCGCCTGCGGCAGCAATCATGTAGCCCGCCGAAGCAGCCAGTGTTCGCACGTCGGAAACGACAGGCTTCTTTTCGGCTATGGCGCGGATTGCCTTGAAAATCCGCTCGCCGCCATAGGTCGTGCCGCCGGGAGAGGAAATGGAAACGATCAGGCCCTTGGCGCTGTCGCTGTCGGCAATCTTCTGGAGACGTTCCAGCAATTCGGTGTCATCCTGGATAAGGCCGCTTATTTCGACCCGCGCCAGATGCGGCCGCACGCTGGTGGTCGGCTCGGTGAAGGCAAAGCGATAGACGGCGAAACATCCCGCCGCCAGCAGCAGAATGGCGGCTACGCGCCAGAACGTCAGCTTGCGTCGCAACTGCCTGCGATCTGCGATTGCCATCTGATCCATTCAATCACCTTCGACTAAGATCGGTCATGCGTGCTGGTGCACAGCCAGCCTTGTAAACACCTAATGCGCGGAAACAAACGGGAAAGCATCGTTTTGATAAAAATATCGTCACCCTTGCGCTCCTTCAGAGAAAAACCATATTGGCAGAGCTAGGCTACCATGCCAAATACAACTGCAACCTTGGATAACGTCGCCCTGCCATTGGCGGATTGCGACGATGCCGCCCTGGACTTAAGAGATGCTTGAACGAATGAGCCACCCAGCGCCCGGTTTCCCCATGTCCGGTGGACATGAGAAGGCCTATGCCATGGCGCAGCGCCATTCCCGCCGCGTCAAGAGGCTCAAGGTCATTCTCCCGCTTGGGGCTGCCGTCATCGCGCTCGCCTTTATCGGCGTGTCGCTTGCGCGCACCTGGTTGCCGGATGAGGTTTCGCTGGAAAGCGCAACGGTTGAAAATGGCAAGATCGTCATGGAAAAGCCAGCCCTTGCGGGCCGCAACAACAAGGGCTTCGATTATTCCATGAATGCCGAGCGGGCCTTGCAGGACATTGCCAGCCCAAATCTGATGACGCTTGAAAAAGTGATGGCTGCGGTTCCCATGAACGATATCGTCGCTCAGGTGATTGCGCAGGAAGGCATTTTCGACCGGGCGACCAACCGGCTGCAAATGACGGCACCCTTTGACATCAATCTCACCAATGGCATACAAGCGAAGTTCCAGTCTGCAAATGTCGATCTGAAAGCCGGGACGATGGATACGGCCAAACCGGTCTCCATCACCACAAAGGACGGCTCGATTATTGCAGAAAGTATGCACATAGCAGATAATGGCAAAACGATTACATTTTCGGGGCAGGTACGAGCTCGTATAGCTGCATCCACAATTCAGAACGCAGGCAAGTGAGAGCCCGACCCATATGATGCAGATTTCGCGCCCCTATCGTTGCATGAACGCCGTTTACTTCGCTGCTGCGCTCGCCTTGGTTTCCGCAGCGGGCCCCGTTGCCGCCCAGAGCACGACGAGCAGCATGGAGGGCCTGAAGCTTTCCAACGACCAGCCGATCGCGATCGAAAGCGACCAGCTCGAAGTGCGGGATCAGGAACACAAGGCCTATTTCACCGGCAATGTTAAGGTCGTGCAGGGCACGACAACGCTGCAGGCCGGCAAGATGACCGTGCTCTACAAGAGCAAGGGCGATGGCGCGGCGGCCAACTCGTCCATCACAAGCGGCGGTGCAGACATCGACAAGATTTTCGTCGACAACTCCGTGTATCTCAGCTCCGGCACCCAGAAGGCGACGGCCGACAAGGGCGAGTTCGACATGGCGGCGCAGACCTTCATTCTGTCCGGCAAGCAGGTCGTGCTCTCTCAGGAAACCAACGTGTTTACGGGCTGCAAGCTGACGGTGTTCATGGAAACCGGCCAGGCGAAGCTGGAAAGCTGTGGCGGTCCGGTTCGCATCATGCTCGACCCGAAAACACAGAAAAAGCAATAGTCCCGATCCGGTGAAGATTCCCTTGATTTCAAAGCTGTTTGGTGCCGGTTCCCAACCTGCACCGGAGGTCGATAGCGCCTCTGGAGATAAGACCCGTTATGAAGGTACTTTGATCGCCCACGGGCTGACGAAGACCTACAACACGCGCCGTGTTGTCAACGGTGTCTCGCTTGTCGTGCGACGCGGAGAGGCCGTGGGTCTGCTTGGCCCGAACGGTGCTGGCAAGACGACCTGTTTCTACATGATCACGGGCCTCGTTCCGGTCGATTCGGGCAAGATCGCCATCAATGGCAACGATGTGACGAGTATGCCCATGTATCGTCGCTCACGTCTTGGCGTGGGCTATCTGCCGCAGGAAGCATCGATTTTTCGCGGTCTGACGGTCGAAGAAAACATCCGTGCTGTTCTGGAAGTGCATGAGCGCGACGAAAAGAAGCGCAATCGCAAGCTCGATGAGCTGCTGGAAGAGTTTCATATTTCCCAGCTTCGCAAGTCGCCTGCCGTGGCCCTTTCGGGAGGCGAACGCAGACGTCTGGAAATCGCTCGCGCTCTGGCCACCGATCCGACATTCATGCTGCTGGACGAACCCTTTGCGGGCGTCGACCCCATTTCGGTCAGCGATATCCAGAATCTGGTGCGCCATCTGACGGCGCGCGGTATCGGCGTGCTGATCACCGACCACAATGTCCGTGAGACACTGGGTCTGATCGACCGCGCCTATATCATCCACGCTGGCGAAGTGCTCACGCATGGCAGAGCGTCCGAAATCGTCGATAACGCCGATGTTCGCAGGCTTTACCTCGGCAACAACTTCAGTCTTTAGTAAGCCAGTTCCAGAAAATGAACGATTTCTGCGGCCCGTGAATGAAGATTCTTCACGGCGGCCCACAGTTGCGCTTGACCAAACTTCAATAAAAAGCAATTTTTGGGCCAAGTCAGACCTTGTCGCTCAAAATTCTTCAAATCTGCTGCGACAGAGGGCTTTATGGGAGTTTAGCGTTCACCATGGCCTTGTCCGCCAGTCTTCAGCTGCGTCAAAGCCAGTCTCTGGTAATGACCCCGCAACTGATGCAGTCGATCCAGCTGCTTCAGATGACGCATGTTGAACTCACGCAATTCATCGCACAGGAGGTTGAGAAAAATCCTCTGCTTGAAATTGCGGCAAACGACAGCGATTTGGGCAGCGATCATGACTTCGGCGATGACAGGGCCGACAGCACCGTTTCCATCGAGGACCACGCGTCTGAAACCGCTGGCGACGCTGACGAATGGTACGGAGACCGTGCAGCGAGCCTCAACGAACAGCTCGACACCGGTTTGGAGAATGTCTTTCCGGACGACACGACGCAGCTGAAGGCGGATGCTCCCGAACTTGCGGGGCAATGGAAGTCGATGCCGGGCGCCGAGGCGTCGGAAGGCTACGATCTCGATGATTTCGTCGCCGGAAAGCCAAGTCTGCGCGAACATCTGCTGCAACAGATGCCCTTTACGGTAACATTGCCGCGCGAGCGCATCATTGCCGACGCCCTGCTCGACCACCTCGATGAGACCGGCTATCTGCCGCAGGAAGCGGTACCCGATATCGCAGAGCGGCTGACCATGCAGACCGGCGAAATCGAGGCCATTCTGGCCTGCCTGCAGACCATGGATCCTCCAGGCGTATTTGCCCGGTCGCTTAGCGAGTGCCTGTCCATCCAGCTTGCCCAGAGAGATCGCCTCGACCCTGCGATGCGGGCATTCGTCAACAATCTGGAGCTTCTGGCAAAACGGGATTTCCTGTCGTTGAAGAAGATCTGCGGTGTTGGCGAGGAAGACCTTCTCGACATGCTCTCGGAAATACGTGGTCTCAATCCCCGGCCTGGCGCCGGTTTTGAAACCGGACTGTCCGAAACGATCATACCCGACATCATCGTCCGTCCCTCGAACGAGGGCGGATGGGCGATTGAGCTGAACCCTGAGACCCTGCCCCGGGTGCTGGTCAACCAGACCTATTTCGCACAGGTCTCCAAGACCAGAACGCGTGAAGGTGAAGACGGCGAATTTATTGCCGAATGCATGCAGACGGCCAACTGGCTGACGCGCAGCCTCGACCAGCGCGCCAAAACGATCATGAAGGTTGCCAGCGAAATCGTGCGCCAGCAGGATGCCTTCCTGCTCCACGGCGTCGACCATTTGCGCCCGCTCAATCTCAGGCAGGTTGCCGATGCGATCAAGATGCACGAGTCAACCGTAAGTCGCGTCACCTCCCGCAAATACATGCTGACACCGCGTGGCCTTTTCGAACTCAAATATTTCTTCAGCGTGTCGATTGGCGCCGTTGAGGGCGGCGACAGTCACTCGGCGGAGGCCGTACGCTACCGCATCAAGGCAATGATCGCCCAGGAAGCGCCGGAGGCCGTCCTATCGGATGACGATATCGTTGATATTCTGAAAAAAAATGGCGTCGAACTGGCGCGACGAACCGTCGCAAAATATCGTGAAGCGATGAATATTCCCTCCTCCGTACAGCGGCGAAGAGAGAAGAAGGCGCAGGCGAAAATCGCCACTGCGTAACGAAATATTCATATATCTCAAAACGTTAATAATGTTAATTGACTCTTCATGTCGCGGAGGCTAGAAGCTCGCCGCACGGAGAAGAGGGGCCCGTTCAACGAAGAATTGCACGGCTTGTGACGGTGCGACAAAGGAATGAGATCGAAAGACTCTCGAAACGCTTGGATGAGCGCTTAGGTTGACGTAAGCTGCTACACGCAAATCACTGAAAAAGGAAAATTTCCATGAGTGTGCGTGTATCTGGTAAACATATGGATATCGGCGAATCGTTCCGTCAGAGGATCGAGGACAACATTAGCCTGGCGATTACCAAATACTTTGATGGGGGGTATTCTGGTCAAGTAACGGTCGAGAAATCCGGCGCGCGTTTCGACGCAGACTGCAAGATACATCTCGATACCGGCATTGTCCTGCATGCCGCCGGACAGGCGAATGATCCGCAGGCAAGCTTTGATGCTGCTGCCGCACGCATCGAAAAGCGGCTGCGCAGATACAAGAGAAAATTGAAGGACCATCACAACGGTGCTTCGGCAAATGGCATGATGGAAGAATTTCCATACACAGTCATGGATGCCGTACCTGATGAAGATGAGGAACTGCCTGAAGATTTCGCTCCGACCATCGTGGCGGAGACATCCAAGCAGGTCAAAACGATGACGGTCGCAAGCGCAGTCATGGCGCTGGACATGACGGATGAGCCGGTTTTGCTGTTTCGCAGCCCCGGCAAGGAACTGAATATCGTCTACCGTCGCAACGATGGCAACATCGGCTGGATTGACGCGGCGACGATCAAGAACTGAATAGTCTGAAAAGACACTGGAAGCGCAGCGTCCCGCACGTTGCGCTTCCTGTCTCGACGGCATGAAGGATAAAGAGAATGGCGTTGGCAGATTTGCTGCAACAAGATGCGATTATTCCCGCCCTCAAGGTCAACTCCAAAAAGCAGCTCCTTCAGGAACTGGCGGCGAGGGCCTCCAGAATCACCGGCGTGGCTGAGCGGGAAGTATTCGACGTCATCTTGCAGCGCGAACGGCTCGGTTCGACCGGTGTCGGCCACGGTATCGCCATTCCCCATGGGAAACTCGCCAGCATCGACAAGATCGTCGGCGTGTTCGCCCGTCTTGAAAATGCGGTCGATTTCGAAGCGTTGGACGATCAGCCCGTCGATCTCGTCTTTCTTCTGCTCGCACCCGAGGGTGCCGGTGCTGACCACCTGAAGGCGCTGTCGCGTATTGCCCGCGTTCTTCGCGATCCCGAACTGGTTGCGAAACTGCGCGCCACGGAATCGGATACCGCCATCTACACCTTCCTCAATCAGGAACAGGCCAACGCCGCCTGAGCTCTCCCATCTGACACGATGAAATCTCGCGGCTGACTGACCCGCGTGCCCCGCGCACAGGATGCGTTGCAGGCCGCTACGCCTTGCAAGCGCAGGGTTCAGCTGTCTGGGACTTGAGGGATTCGGGGCTTGAGATTTCAGCCGTTGGGAATGCGTGCGGAGAGCGGCTTTGAAAACCAGCCCCTGCGAAGACATGGTCCGGGTACGGTCAGCGACATTGCCAAGCGCGGTGTTGTGCGCCGCCCCGGCAGGTCCGGGGCGACGGCGGTCGATTTGGGTTAAGCGTCTTTTTCGTTGACGGTGCTTGTGCCCGGCTCTGCAGAGACCGGCGCATCGCCCTTGGGGCCGCCCTTGGCGACACCGACCATTGCCGGGCGCAGAACACGCTCACCAATCGTGAAGCCAGCCTGCACCACCTGCACGACGGTGTTGTTGGGAACGGCGGTATTGGGGATTTCGAACATCGCCTGATGGAAGTTCGGGTCGAACTTCTCTCCTTCTGCGTCGATCTTGCGAACGCCATGGCGCTCGAGCGCAGACAGCATCGCGCGTTCGGTCATGTCCACGCCTTCGATGAGGCCTGAAATACCGGCTTCCGAGTTTGTCTTCAGCTCGGCAGGAATGGCTTCCAGCGCGCGGCGAAGATTATCGGAAACGGCGAGCATGTCGCGGGCGAAGCCTGCGACGGAATAGGCCTTGGCATCCTTGACTTCACGCTCGGTGCGGCGGCGCAGATTGTCCATCTCGGCTGCAAGGCGCAGGAATTTGTCGCGCAGATCGGCGTTTTCGGCCTTCAGCACATCAATCGGATCGGGCTCTGCCTGCTCAGGCACGGCGTTTTCTGCCGCTTCCGCTTCGGCCGCCTCGTCTACGACGTCTGCGTCAGGTCCGGCTTTTTTGGTGTCATCGGTCATGACGGTCTCCAGCTTCACATGTGTTCATGGGGTTGCGCCCGATATCGAGCTTTGCCAAGCAAAAATCAAGGCTTGCGAGCAAAACCATCTATTATTGAATGATGTCTTTTCGATATCAGCGTCTTTGGCTGGAAAGACGGGCCATGATCTGGGCCGTGTAATCGACCATCGGCACGATGCGGGAGTAGTTGAGACGCGTTGGCCCGATAACGCCGACAGCGCCCACCACGCGGTTCTCATCGTCCCTGTAGGGCGCAACGATGAGCGATGAGCCTGAAAGCGAAAACAGCTTGTTCTCCGAGCCGATGAAAATTCTGACACCCGAGCCGGTTTCGGCGAGGTTCAGAACCTCGATGAGATTGTCCTTGCGCTCCAGATCATCGAAAAGCAGGCGGACACGATCAATATCCTCCTCGCCGGCCAAGCCTTCCAGCAGATTGGAGCGCCCGCGCACAATGAGCCGTCCAAGCTTGCCTTCCTCATTGTCCCCCGACCAGACCGCTAGACCGCGCGTGACCAGATCCTGTGCAAGTGTGCTGAGGGCGGACTGCAGCTCCGATTTCTGCTGCAAAAGCTGCGATCTGAGTTCTGGCAGCGTTTGGCCCGACAGATGCGCATTGATGAAGTTGGCGGCCTCGGTGAGTTGCGAGGAGGTGATGCCAGCTGGCAGGTCGATGATCCGGTTTTCAACCTGATTGTTATCGCCGACAAGAATGGCGAGGCCCTTGGTCGGCTCCAGACGGATGAATTCGACATGCTTGAGAACGGCATCGCTTTTCGTGGTCAGCACAAGTCCTGCGCCGCGCGACATGCCTGACAACATGCGGCTCGCTTCGGTCAGCAAGCCCTCAATTGGCTGTTCGCGTCCGGAGACGGGGCCAATCTGGCGATCGATGCTCTCGCGCTGCTCTGCGGGTAGGTCCCCCACCTGCATGAAGGCGTCCACGAAGAATCGCAGCCCCGTCTGCGTGGGCAGTCTGCCGGCGCTGATATGGGGCGAGTAGATGAGCCCGAGCTCTTCCAGGTCGCTCATGACATTGCGCACGGAGGCCGGGGAAAGCGACATCGGCAACAGGCGTGAGAGATTGCGCGACCCCAGCGGCTCGCCATTTTCCAGATATCCCTCGACAATGCGCCGAAAGATCTCGCGTGAGCGATCATCCAGCAGCGCACCCGGTTCTTTTCCGATCGGAGGAGAAACGCCCATTCGCCCACTCTTCATTATGTCAGCAACATCGCGAATATAGTCGCTCACGGCCTTAAGTGAAATCGGAAATTCCGCGCAGGGTTAAGCTGCAGCCCGCTTTTCCTTTGCAAAAAGGCCGAGGCAGCCTTAGAAGGCGGAAATCAAAATGGAGAAGAACCATATGCGGCCTTCAGGCAGAAAAACCGATCAGATGCGCAAAGTTTCCTTTGAGCGCAATTTCTCCAAGCACGCAGAGGGTTCCTGTCTGGTCAAGTTCGGTGACACGCATGTGCTCGTTACCGCAAGCCTTGAAGAAAAGACGCCACCATGGCTGCGCAACAGCGGCAAGGGCTGGGTCACCGCCGAGTACGGCATGCTGCCCCGCTCCACCCATGAGCGCATGAAGCGTGAAGCCGCGTCTGGCAAGCAGGGTGGCAGAACCCAGGAAATCCAGCGGCTGATTGGCCGTTCTCTTCGTGCCGTTGTCGATCTGCAGGCGCTCGGCGAGCGCCAGATCAGCATCGACTGCGACGTCATCCAGGCCGATGGCGGCACCCGCACCGCTTCCATCACCGGCGCATGGATTGCCCTTCATGACTGCCTGAAGTGGATGGAAAGCCGCAACATGATCAAGGTTGAGAAGGTCCTGAAAGACCATATCGCCGCCATTTCCTGCGGCATCTTCGCCAGCCAGCCGGTGATCGATCTCGATTATCTCGAAGATTCCTCGGCTGAAACCGATGCGAATTTCGTCATCACCGGTTCCGGCGGCATTGTCGAAATCCAGGGCACGGCAGAAGGCGCACCCTTCTCGGAAGAGGAATTCCTGACGCTGCTCGGCCTTGCCAAGACCGGCTGCGCGGAGCTCGTTGAGATGCAGAAGCAGGCAATCGCCTGATCCGGAGCAAACCACCATGCGCAAACTCGAGACACGCACCATTGTCGTTGCCAGCCACAACAAGGGCAAGATCGCCGAGATTGCCGACCTGATCGGTCCTCTCGGCTTTTCCGCCAAGTCTGCGGCCGAGCTGAATTTCGCAGAGCCCGACGAGACCGGCACGACCTTCGAGGAAAATGCCGCGATCAAGGCGCTCGCCTCGGCGAAGGCCTCCGGCCTGCCAGCGCTGTCTGACGATTCCGGTCTGGTCATCGACGCGCTGGACGGCGCGCCCGGTGTCTATACCGCCAACTGGGCAGAGACCGCTGACGGCACGCGCGATTTTGCCATGGCGATGCAGAAGGTCGAAGATGCGCTTCGCGAACGTGGTGCGACCGAGCCTTCTGCCCGCACGGCCCGCTTCGTCAGCGTGCTCTGCCTTGCATGGCCCGATGGCCATACGGAATTCTTCCGCGGCGAAATCGAAGGCATGGTTGCATGGCCCCCGCGCGGTGAAAGCGGCTTCGGCTACGACCCCGTCTTCCAGCCGGAAGGCTATGAGACGACCTTCGGTGAAATGAGCGCCGAGGAAAAACACGGCTGGAAGCCTGGCGACCCGCAGGCGCTGTCCCACCGCGCCCGCGCCTTCAAGACATTCGTCGAAACCTGTCTGGACGCATGATGACCGATCTTGGGAGCAGGTTCTCCCCTGCCCCCAATATGACGATTGCGCCCGATACCGGTGATCCCGGTTTCGGCATCTATGTGCACTGGCCCTTCTGCGCGGCCAAATGCCCCTATTGCGATTTCAACAGCCATGTCCGCCACAAGCCGGTGGATCAGGAGCGCTTCGTTGCTGCCTTCCTCAAGGAAATGCAGACCATGCGAAGCTTAAGCGGCGCAAAGGTGGTCACCAGCATCTTCATGGGCGGCGGCACGCCCTCGCTGATGGACCCTCAGACGGTGGGCGCCATTCTGGATGGCATCGCCCGCTTCTGGCATGTGCCAGATGGTATTGAAATCACCATGGAAGCCAACCCGTCCAGCGTGGAGGCGGAGCGTTTTCGCGGCTACCGGGCCGCTGGCGTCAACCGCGTCTCCATGGGCGTGCAGGCGCTGAATGACCGCGACCTGAAATTTCTGGGCCGTCTGCATGATGTGGCGGACGCGCTGAAAGCGATCAGGCTGGCGCGCGAAATCTTCCCGCGCATGTCCTTCGATCTAATCTATGCCCGCCCGAACCAGACGGTCGAAGAGTGGGAAAAGGAACTGGTCGAAGCCATGTCCTATGCCGTCGATCACCTCTCGCTCTACCAGTTGACCATCGAAGAAGGCACGGCCTTTTACGGGCTGCACAAGGCAGGCAAGCTAATCGTGCCGGATGGTGATCAATCCGCCTTGCTCTACGAGGCAACGCAGGAGATTACCGCCCGGAACGGCATGCCCGCCTATGAAGTTTCCAACCATGCCAGGCCCGGCGCCGAGAGCCGTCATAACCTGACCTATTGGCGCTACGGCGATTACGCCGGCATCGGCCCCGGCGCGCATGGACGCCTGACCAAAGGCGGCGCAAAGCTTGCCACCGCCACCGAGCGCCAGCCCGAGACATGGCTCGATGCGGTCGAGCGCGACGGCCACGGTATCGTGGATCAGGAAATGCTTGGTGTCGAAGAACAGTCCGACGAGCTGTTGCTGATGGGCCTTCGCCTGCGCGAAGGCGTAGACCTTGCCCGCTGGAGCGACCTCTCCGGCCGCGATCTCGACCCCGACAAGGAAGAATTCCTCCTCCAGCACGGCTTCATCGAGCGCATCGGCAATTCCCGCCTGCGCTGCACACCTGCGGGCATGCTGATACTCGATTCAGTGGTGGCCGATCTGGCGTTTTGACATGACGTCTACTCCGGCAGCGCGTCTGGCTCTCTCGCTTTTCGCGCATTCTCCGCGCTTTCACGCCGAATAGGCCCTCCGATAGGGCATATATCCTGCACGAAACCGGTCAGGCTATTGGCCAGTGTGTCGGACACCTGCCGGTAATAGACATATTTTCCTCGCTTTTCCGAAGACACCAGGCCCGCATGTTCAAGCAATTGTAAATGCTGCGAGATCGACGGCTTCGACATTTCGAACCGCGCTGCGATATCGCCCGCATTCATCTCGTGATGGGCGACATAGGCGAGGATTTTGCGCCTGACGGGGGAGGCCAAGGCCTCGAAAATCAACTGAATGGACATGGTTCTTTCTACCATTAATTAATTAGACAATCAACTAACTGTTGACAGGATTATAATTAGTTGATTACCTAATTGTAGAAATGAAGGAGATCAGATCATGCAAATTCACTCGCACTGGATTTTCAACAGCGCCCCGCACCACATCTGGCCGCATTTTCTTCATGCCAAGATGGACAACTCAAAGCCTCTTCTGTTTCGTTTCGGCATTCCCAAGCCGGTCAGCTGCAAGGTTCTGGAAGGTTATGGGGCGACAGGCAACACCCGCCAGTGCACCACGGATCGCGGTACCATTGATCAACGTATTCTCGATTACGTCCCCGATCGAAAGTTGCGCTACCGCATGGTTGGCAGCACTGTGTGGTGCAAGGACTGGATCGGCAATCTCGAAGACGAATTCACACTCGTTCCCATGGGGCCGAACGTGACGCGTGTCGAGCGACGCAGCGAGTTCGTCGCGAAGGGATGGCTGGCACCCGTCAAGCAGCTCGCGCTTTGGATCGCCCTGAAACAAGCGCATCGTTATGCCTCTAAAAACTGGCGCCGGTTGAGCAGCGAAACACAAAGTACGGATCAGACACCGGAGGCCCTGCAATGACCGAGCGCAAGACATCGCAGATCATCGCGCGCGTCATATACCTCGCGGAAATACTGGTTTTCGCTGCACCCTTTTATCTGACCTATGGGCTTCTGGCCGTCATCAGTGCGCCCTATGCTGGATCGCTCATGCTGTTCAGTCCTGTCTGGATCTTCGCTTATCTGGGCGGTGCGAACGGAGATGCAGCGCCTGTCCTCAGCATCGGAGTGATCGTCATCTTGGCCGCAGCGCTGTCCGTAACCGGTTTGATCGCCCTATGGAAGCTGGCAAAACTCTCGCATATCTATCTTTTCAAGGGCGCCTATGCGCTATCGACGCACCGCAGAGATTTCAGGATCGGCTTTTACTGCGGGATCGCGCCGATCATTTTTACCACGACAGTAATGGGGGCCATTGGTGTCAGCGACAGCGGTTGGGCCGGTTTGCCTTTTGCCATTATCGGCGGCGGAACACTTCTGATCCCCGTCACGCATTTGTGGGTTGTCATGCGTAGATATCCCGCCACGTTATCGGCAACGCAAACTTGTTCAGTTCCGATGTAAATCAGGTCTCGTCGCGGCCCGGTGCGCAGTACCAGACGATCGCCTGTTCGGCCCGGTCGAAGGTGACTTGAAGACGAAAATCAACGGCAAGAACATCAGGACTAAAACAACCCAACCCCCGTCTGACGTTGAATTGAGACTGGGTCGAAAAACGCGTCCGTCCGAAGATAAACAAAGCCATAGAGAATAAAAAAAACCGGCTGTCGTCTTTTACGAACGCAGCCGGTCTCTGATCAGTATGGAAGAATTCGTCTTGGCGGTTGGACCACCTTAACGGATATCAAGCGTTGTTTTCGTTGATCAGCCGCTTCAAAAGCTCCACCTCGTGGCCGAGCTTGCTGTCTCCGCCGATCAGTTCTTCGATCTTGCGCACGGCATGAAGGACCGTGGTGTGATCGCGTCCGCCGAAGCGGCGGCCGATTTCAGGGAAGGAGCGCGGTGTCAGCATCTTTGCGAGATACATGGCAACCTGGCGCGGCTTGACGATGACGCGGGTGCGGCGGTTGGAGACCAGTTCCTGACGCGAGACATTGTAGTGTCTGGCGACGATGCGCTGGATGTCTTCAATGCGCACACGCTTGGCTTCGCCGGTGCCGACCAGATGTGCCAGAAGCTCGTCCACGCGCTCGACCGAAAGGTTCGGCTCGAAAGAGCGGCGGAAGATCAGCTGGTTGAAGGCGCCTTCCAGTTCACGGCCGCTGGCGGTCACGCTGCGGGCGACATGGGAGACGATTTCTTCGGGAATGTCGAAGCTCGGATCTTCCTGACGGGCGGCTGCGATACGCTGGGTCAGCATTTCGTAGCGCATTTCATAATCCGGGCCTTCGATTTCGATGGCCATGCCACCCTGAAGGCGCGAACGCACACGCGGATCGAGCGATTCCAGTTCCCAAGGCGCGCGGTCTGCGGCCACCACAACCTGCTTGGCACTGTCGAGCAGCATGTTGAGCAGGTGGCAGAACTCGTGCTGGATCATCTTGCCCTGCAGGAACTGCATGTCGTCGATGACCAGAAGGTCGATATTGCGCAGCGTGTCCTTCAGCGTCAGCGCATCATTGTCACGGATCGCGGTTGCGAAGCGCCACATGAAGTATTCGGCTGTGAGATAGACGACGCGCGGATTGCGCGGGCTGTCGATGGCCGCATTGGCAATGGCCTGCAGAAGATGCGTCTTTCCAAGGCCGACACCCGCATGGATGAAGAGCGGATTGAAACGCACCGCGCCTGCTCCAGCCTCGGCAATCGTCTTTGCGGCGGCAAGCGCCACGCGGTTGGACGAGCCTTCAACGAAGGTATCGAAGGTAAAGCGGCTGTCCAGCGGCGAACCGAAGAACGGACCGGAACCCGAATGGCGTGTGACCGGTGCCGATGGCGACATGCCGGATGGCTGTGCGCTGCTCATCGGCTGCGGCGGAATGAATGGCTTTGCCCGCTGTGCGGCGGTGCTCATGTCAGGCGCCGGCAGCGTACGCTCTTCTACCTGGGCCGGGCGAACCGGACGGCTGGCGGAGCGCACCAGAATTTCCACCTTGAGAACATCTGCATCCTCGCTCTGGATGAGCGTGGTGATGAGATCGATATAGCGATTGTTGATCCACGATTTGAGAAACGTCGTAGGAACCGTAAACCGTACAACACTTTTGGAAACCGAATGGAGCTTGAGACGTGCAAACCAGCTTGCGTAAACCTCTGGTCCAACCTGTGCCTTCAGCCGCGCGCTAAAACGCTCGAACAGCGCGTCGTGCTTCATATCCTGCTTGTCCCCTGCCGCATCAGTACCAGCTGCATCACATGCCTTTGGCGTGCGGTCCCCGTTTGCCACCGCACCCATCACCAAATTCAATTGCATATTGCCGCCTTTCAAATTGCCAATCATAGCCTGACAGGCAAACGCCCATCAGGGATACCCCTCGTTATTTTTACTTGCGGACACTCCCCTCGAAAGACCTGTCCTCAAGCCATTTGTATCACCGCGAGCCGGTTATCCCATTTCCCTCTACATCATGGAGAGGCCTGCGATTACTCAACATCTACTCCCACAACACAACTTCAACATATGTCGCTCGAAGGCAAAGATCAGCATTTCCGCAACCTTTGAGATTGCGGCCAATCCGGCCCCGATACTTGAAAAAACGAACTCAAACAGAACTCGTCCGCAAGAAGCATGTACCTTCGATACTCAAGGATCGAGATAGCTTGTGGATAGAAATCCTTGCCCCTTGTCGAGATGCATTTAGGCAGGATCGGGGGTGGAGATCAATGGCGATTTTTCTCCAAAAAAGAAGATCGGCCATTGACTCGTTAAGGCCGTTTTGCATCGATTGAATAGGCGTTTGGAGAATCTCTTATGAATCAATGAGATTCATTTTTGCGCTATTTTTAAAGCGGCTTTTCGCAGAAAAATAAAAATTCTCTTGACTCTACTCTCGGCCAACCTTCCGCAGGGGGAGGAAAGGAAATTTTTAGCCACCTTCCCCAAGCGATTGAATTTATTGGTGTTTTTCCGTCATCGCATTGACGTGGAACTGTCATGCTAGACAATCAATCGTTAACAAGTTGTTAGAAACAGAAAAAGCCCGGTCGAACGACCAGGCTTTTTCAAATAAATTTGCATTCGTCAGATCAGGCGGAAAGTGCCTTCACGCGCTGTGCCAGACGCGACACTTTGCGGGACGCTGTGTTGCCGTGCAGGACGCCGCGAGTGGCTGCGCGCTGGATCTCCGGCTGAGCTGCCTTGAGTGCTTCTGTTGCGACTGCGAGATCGCCCGTTGCGATGGCCTCTTCGACCTTGCGGATGAAACCGCGAACACGCGAACGGCGAGCCTTGTTGACTGCAGTACGGCGAGCGATCTTGCGAGTCGCCTTTTTCGCCGAAGTTGTATTGGCCATGTATGCCTCTCTTCGAATTCAAACCAAAATCCGCAACCACAGGATCAGGTCTTTCGAAGACCTCGCTTTCCAAAAGATGCGGGAGTAATTGGAATAAGCCGGATGGCTTTTCCTAACCGTGGCCGGGCATATAACCTTAAAGCGGGTGCCCGTCAACGCGCATTTTCAGCAAAAACGCTGATATTCCGAATCCTTGGAGCGGGCGGATGGCAAAATAGGTCAGGTCTTTGCCGCCTCCCCGCTTTAGCGATCCATCAGCGATTTGTGAAGACCGGCTTTCTCTTCTCCACAAAAGCCGCCATGCCTTCCTTCTGGTCCTCGGTCGCAAAAAGCGCCTGGAACAGGCGGCGTTCGAACCGCAGACCTTCGCTCAATGAAACCTCGAAGGATCTCTCGACGCTTTCCTTTGCCATCATCACCGAGGCACGCGACAGGGACGCTATGGTGGTTGCCGCCTCGATGGCTTCATCCATCAGGCGCTCCTGCGGCACGACCCTCGACACCAGCCCTGACCGTTCGGCCTCGGCGGCATCCATCTTGCGGCCCGTCAATACCAGATCCATGGCCTTGGCCTTGCCCACCGCGCGTGTCAGGCGCTGCGAGCCGCCCATGCCGGGAATGACGCCCAGCGTGATTTCCGGCTGGCCGAATTTTGCCGTTTCCGATGCGATGATGAAATCGCACATCATGGCGAGTTCACATCCACCGCCCAAAGCAAAGCCGGAGACTGCGGCAATGACGGGCTTGCGCGTCGAGGCCACATCGTCCCAGCCGCCCAGGAAATCGCCGAGATAGGCATCGACGAAATCCAGCGACTGCATTTCCTTGATATCTGCGCCAGCAGCAAAAGCCTTCGGCGAACCGGTGATGACGATGGCTCCAATCGACTCGTCCCTGGAGAAGGACGCCAGAATGTGGCGCAGCTCCTTCAGCAGGGTCGAATTCAGCGCATTCAGGGCCTGCGGGCGATTGAGCGTAATGACGCCCACGTCATCACGCTTTTCAACGATCAGCGTTTCGTAGTCCATGGCTGTTATCCTCTCCATCACTTCTGGCAAGCGGCACAATAGAATGTAGAGCGACCGGCCTGCACGATCCGCTCAACCGTACCCCCGCAACCGGGTGTGGGGCAAGCATGGCCCTGCCGGTCATAGACCGAAAAGGAATGCTGGAAGTAGCCGAGCTGGCCGTCTGTCTGGATATGGTCGCGCAGGGACGAGCCGCCAGCCGCGATCGCATCGGCAATGACCTCGCGGATCTTCTGCGTCAGATCGACGAGCTGCGCCCTGGGCTTGCCGGTTTTTGTCACCAGCGTTCCCGCCGCTCTCAACGGCGACAGATGCGCGCGCCACATCGCTTCGCAGACATAGATATTGCCAAGACCCGCGATGACCTTCTGGTCCAGCAGCGTGCTTTTCAGCGGCTGGCTCTTGCCTTGAAAGCGGCCTGCCAGATACTCGGCACTCAACGCATTCCCCGTCGGCTCCGGTCCGAGATCCGTAAAGGCGGGGTAGAGATCGATATTGGCGCGCTCTACCAAATGCATGAAGCCGAAACGGCGCGGGTCGTTATATATGACCTGCGCTGGGCCCCTCCCCTGCCGTTGCAGGTGGAACACGACATGGTCGTGCTTGCCATCCTTGGAGCGCGCATGGTGGAAATCACCCGGCGTTTCGGCTGTACCTGGCTGTTCCTCGATGCGGAAAGAGCCGGACATGCCGAGATGGGCGATGATGGTAAGCCCGTCCTCCAGTTCGATCAGCAGATATTTCGCCCGGCGACCCAGCGAGATGATGCGCTTGCCTTCCACCAATCCGGCGAAGCCTTCCGGGAATGGAAAGCGCAGGTCAGGCCGCGCAAGCACCGCCCTTTCAAGGATGGCGCCTTCCATGGTCGGGGCAAGGCCACGTCGGACGGTTTCTACTTCGGGCAGTTCTGGCATGGAGTTTATCCCACATGTTACCGCAACGGTCTTGTGATTGGCAGCCTGCGGGCATACATGTCGCAGGCACTTGTTGTCGCAACAGATAGCGTTGCAATCGCCTTTCCGCTATGGTCCGCACCGCAATTAAAGATGGAGACCACCGATGACCGAAGCTCGCACCACCGCACAAGGCGGCATGGAAACCTCCTATGGCTTTCACAAGGTCGATGAAGGTCAAAAGCAGGGCATGGTCAACGAGGTCTTCCACAAGGTCGCCAAGCGTTACGACATCATGAATGATGTGATGTCCGCCGGTATGCACCGCGTCTGGAAGGATGCGATGATTGCAGCGCTCAATCCGCGCAAGGACCCGTCCTACCGGACGCTGGATGTTGCGGGCGGCACGGGCGACATCGCATTCCGCATCATCGAGGCCTCCAATCGGCTGGCGCATTCCACCGTTCTCGACATCAACGGTTCGATGCTGGCTGTCGGTGAAGAGCGGGCGGCCAAGAAGAGGCTTTCCGACAATCTGACCTTCGTGGAAGCCAATGCCGAGGAGCTGCCCTTCGAGGACAACAGCTTCGATGCCTATACGGTGGCCTTCGGCATTCGCAACGTGCCGCGCATCGATGTGGCGCTGAAGGAAGCACACCGCGTGCTCAAGCGTGGCGGACGCCTCCTGGTGCTGGAGTTTTCCGAGGTGGAGATGCCTCTGCTGGACCGGTTCTACGACGCATGGTCCTTCAATGCCATTCCCCGCTTCGGCAAGATGATCACCGGCGACGCCGAGCCCTATCAGTATCTGGTCGAATCGATCCGCAAGTTCCCCAATCAGGAAGACTTTGCCGCGATGATCCGTACTGCCGGCTTCTCGCGCGTGACCTATACCAATTACACCGGCGGTATCGCCGCGCTGCATTCCGGCTGGAAGCTCTGAG
Organism: Hyphomicrobiales bacterium; assembly: GCA_900468285.1. Classification (GTDB taxonomy): domain Bacteria; phylum Pseudomonadota; class Alphaproteobacteria; order Rhizobiales; family Rhizobiaceae; genus Agrobacterium. The sequence continues at coordinate 206,187 of UBTF01000007.1, forward strand.
ACTTATGGCAGGCAAGGGCAGGAAGAAGGCATTCGCATGAGTACGCTTGGCGCATATTTCCGGCTTGCAAAGGTCGGCTGGGTTCTCGTGCGTGAGGGCGTGGTGCTTGCTCTACCCTCCGACGAGCTTCCCGCCACGGCGAAATTTGCCAAGGCGCTTTTGAAGCCGCTAGCCCGCAACCGGGCAAAACATTCCGATCGGCGCGACCGTCTGGCAACTGCGGTCGAGCGTCTTGGGCCATCCTACGTCAAGATGGGCCAGTTTCTGGCCACCCGCCCGGATGTGGTCGGCGCGGATTTTGCCGAGGATCTCTCCCGGCTGCAGGACCGCATGGCCTTCTTCCCCAATGCGGCAGCAAAGGCGAATATCGAGGGCTCACTCGGCCGTCCCGTTTCCGAGCTCTATCTTGAACTCGGCAATCCCATCGCGGCGGCCTCCATCGCGCAGGTGCATCCGGCGATGGTGCAAAGCGCGTCGGGACCAAAAAAGGTGGCCGTCAAGGTTATCCGCCCCGGCGTGAGGCAGCGTTTCCAGAACGATCTGGAAGCCATGTATCTGATTGCCGATCTTCAACAGCGTTTCATTCGTTCGGCACGCCGTCTGCGTCCGGTCGAAGTGACGCGGGCGCTGGAGCAGACGACCAAGATCGAGATGGATTTGAGGCTTGAAGCCGCAGCCCTCTCCGAACTTGCGGAAAACACAAAGGACGACCCGGGCTTTCGTGTCCCGGAAGTGGACTGGGAACGCACGGGCCGCGATGTCGTCACCATGGAATGGATCGACGGCATCAAGATGTCTGATGTTGCGGCGCTGAAGGCTGCCGGTCACGACCTCAATGCGCTCGCCGATACGCTGATCCAGTCCTTCCTTCGCCATACGCTACGGGACGGCTTCTTCCACGCAGACATGCACCCGGGCAACCTCTTCGTTGATCCCAAGGGCATGATCGTCGCCGTCGATATGGGCATTGCCGGGCGTCTGGGCAAAAAGGAACGCCGCTTCCTCGCAGAGATCCTCTATGGCTTCATCACCCGCGACTATATGCGGGTTGCGGAAGTGCATTTCGAAGCAGGCTATGTTCCCAGCCACCATGATATTGCCAGCTTCGCCCAGGCCATCCGGGCCATCGGCGAGCCGATCCACGGCCAGCCTGCCGAAACCATTTCCATGGGCAAGCTTCTGACGCTTCTCTTTGAAGTCACGGAGCTTTTCGACATGGAAACGCGCCCCGAACTGGTGATGCTGCAAAAGACCATGGTGGTGGTGGAAGGCGTATCGCGCATTCTCAATCCGCGCTTCAACATGTGGAAAGCCGCAGACCCCGTCGTCAGCAGCTGGATCCGCGACAATCTCGGCCCCAAGCGCATCGTGACCGACCTGAAGGACGGCCTGAAAGCCGCCGTGAAACTCGCCGAAGCCGCCCCCGAAATCGCCGCCAAGACCGAAAAGCTCCACGCCGATCTCGTCTATATGAGCGAACACGGCCTGCGCTTCGACGCCAGCACGGCAGAAGCCATCGGAAAGGCCGAGGCCCGACACACCCGCTGGGGACGGATTGCGCTTTGGGTGATTGCACTGGTGCTGGTCTATATTGCGGTGCGGATTAGCTAGGGTAGCTTACAGAAACTGTAGCGGGCTTTCAGAAAGACCCAATGCGCAAAGAGCGACGGCTTCTGCTGTGATGGCGGTAAGACAAACGTACAAAATCGGCTTACCCAGAAATCCCTTGCAACCCGTCAATGGGTAGAGTAATTATTCAGTCGGGCCTGGCCCACGAGATCGCCTCTGCGGTCGCCCAAAAGCCTCGACAGAAATGTCGGAGGCTTTTTGAGTTTTTAGGCTTTTCTTTGTACATTTTCAAAGCAGCTGTATTTGCAGCCGAGCGTCGGGCGCTCATTTTCTTCTATGTGGCAGTCGATAAGTTTTCCGTCCTCCATCAAGCGCTGGTAGGGACGATTGCTCATGTTATAGCCACCCATACAGATGGGCCAGAGATACAAATCCGCCAGTTGCGCCATTGGCGACGTCTTGTTTTTCGTCTTGAACTCGTAGAGTGTTTGGTTCAATTGCTCAGGAGAAAGTGGTCGATATTTATCGGAATTGTCTTTCGCAAATGGCATTCCTTCCGACTTAAGAGCTTTATAGTAGCCCTCCAGGCTCGCATCTTCCGTCTTGTTGCAACGTTCCGGATGCACCCTTAGCTTCATATTCTGGCCAATAGCGTATTTCGCCGCCCTTTCTACCACCACCGTAAATGCGGTTTTGCAGAGCATCCATGGATTCTGTTTGTACTGCTCAAGGTATCGACCATTGTATCCTGGGCGATCAACCGTACACGCAATACCCATCACGGGCGCCTCCCGCATAAGGCCGTAAAGCTCATCGTAAAATGCTTCGAGCTTCTCCTTGTCCCACCGCCGCAGAAACTCGAAATTCTCGTTTTGCGATCTGATTTCAGAGGAGTGTAAAGGCGCCACGATTTCCCATTTTTCGCAAAACTTCGAATGTAATTCACGGGCGGATTCTTCTTCATCGCTCCTGACTAAAATTCCCCCGAGCGCGAACCAGTCGTAACCATGCGCCGGTTTCTTGCCGACTTTATGAGAAGGATGTCTGGTGCCGGAATCGTCAAGGTAGAGGTTTAAGGTAACAGGCAATGCAATCTCTCATAGTGGCTGACAAAATCTGTGATGGGGAATCAGACATGCGGCACACTATAGCGTTCATCCAAACGCGCTGCGAAAACTAAGAATCATGGCCGCAAATCAATCCCCAGCTCCGCCCGAAGCTTCCTCGTCAGGCCCGCTGCAACCAGTTCGTAGGATCGGCGCAGGTAGTGCTGCAAATCATCGGCCTCCAGAGGCGAGTGGTCCGAGATCGATATCCATTTGCGCCTGGCGAAATAGGGTGCCTGGGCAATACCGTCGAGTGCGGTGAGGATCTCGAAGCTTTCTTCCGAGCATTTGAGAACGAGGCGCCAGTTGTCCCGTTCGCCCAGAACGGCAAAAACCTTGGGCCCCACCTTGGCGACATGGGAGTCCCATTGGTCGACGAAGGTCACGCCGGGCCATTCACTTAAGCTCTTGTCGAAACCGTTGCGCTCGAACAGGCTCACGCCAGACGCTCCGCAATGAGGGCTGCCAGGCGTTGGGCAACGTCCGTCTTGTCGAGATCGGGCCATGCATCGATGCCGTCGCGCGATATGATCTTTACGCTGTTGCGATTGCCGCCCATGATGCCGGTTTCAGCCGAAACATCATTGGCGACGATGATATCGGCGCCCTTTCGCTCCAGCTTGGCGAAGCCATTGGTTTCGACATCCTGCGTTTCCGCTGCGAAGCCAACGACGATCTGCGGCCTTTGCGCGTGATGGCCGACGGTCTTGAGAATATCCGGGTTCTCAACCATCTGCAGCACCGGAGGCTGATCGCCCGGCTGTTTCTTGATCTTCTGATCCACGGCGCTTGCGACGCGCCAGTCGGCAACTGCGGCGACCATGACGGCGATATCGGCGGGCAGATGCGACAGCACGGCGTCACGCATCTCTTCGGCCCGTTCGACATGGATGGTCTTGACGCCTGCGGGATCGGCAATCGTCACCGGGCCTGAGACGAGCGTGACGTCGGCCCCCAGTTGCGCCAGCGCTGCTGCAATGGCGTGGCCCTGCTTGCCGGAGGAGCGGTTGGCGATGTAGCGGACGGGATCGATCGGCTCATGGGTCGGGCCCGATGTGACGATGGCTTTTTTGCCTGTAAGCGGCTTTGGCCGGTCATCGAGAAGGCTCTGGGCGGCTTCGGCGATCTGCAAGGGTTCTGCCATGCGCCCAAGGCCCGCCTCGCCCTTTTCCGCCATCTCGCCCGCCATGGGGCCTATGAAATGAATGCCATCGGCTTTGAGCGTCGCAATGTTGCGCTGGGTCGCCCTTGCGTTCCACATTTTGGGGTTCATGGCGGGTGCGACGAGCACCTTGCGGTCCGTGGCCAGCAATATGGAGGAGGCGAGATCATCGGCAAGGCCATTCGCCATCTTCGCCATGAGATCGGCGGTGGCAGGGGCGACAAGGATGAGATCACAATCGCGCGCCAGCCTGATATGGCCGACATCCTGCTCATCCTGACGGGAAAACAATTCGGTAAAGACGTGGGTGGCCGAAAGAGCGCCGACGGCAAGCGGCGTGACGAATTCCTGCGCTCCCCTGGTCATCACGGGCGTCACCTTCGCGCCGCGCTCTTTCAGGCGGCGAATGAGATCTAGGCTCTTATAGGCCGCAATGCCGCCGGAGATGATGAGGAGAATGTGCTTGCCTGAAAGTGCCATGATGCCGACCGAATTCCTGTTTGACGGGAAACTAGAGCCTTTCCGTGCCGAAGGAAAGCGCCCCTGCCGCTGGCTCTCAACCGCAACCGCGTGAACCTCGAGCCATCCTTCAGGATGCGCTTCGCCGTTCACGCGGTGCGATGCACCCGTGGCATGTTTTGTCTTGAGCCGGAGAACACACGCAAATGCGGGTAGGTCTCTGGTATGGGTATCGCTGGCGTCCGCATTTGCGTGGCCTTCGGTCTTCCGGTCTTGCAGGCCATGTCTTGCCCAGACCGGAGCGTGAATAACTCCGGGCTGAGCGTGACAGGCAGTTTCCGCCAGACCGTCCTGCCTCGCTCTTGCCGAAAGCCGTGAATGGTCTTTCGCGTCGAGATCGTCGGGTCCGCCGGGCTTGCCCTGACATGGTATTCCTGATGTCTGGCCGCACGTCTGCGCCCAACCACCAGCCTTCGCCGCCATCATGTCTCGCGAAACATGCGGGTGGCGAAAGTGCAAACAGTGTGCGGCCGATTCGCAGGGTGTGAATGAAATGTAGAAAGTTTTTTTCGAATTTCCATCAAACCATTGAATTATAATATTTTTATTTTTCGCAAGACAATCACGCCTGCGGTTGGCTGTTCGGATTTGAGACGCAGGAAGCCTGAGTTTGAACTCTTGGTTAGGCACATCGCGCCTTTGAGCCATCAGGGCCTGTCTCTGCGCTGGTTTTCAGTGCTGCATTAGCAACTTTTTCACGCATTCTCACCACATCATACGTCCCAGGGTGGTTTGCAGGGGGAGGGTCTGGCGAACATGATGTCACGAGGATTTCTTTTCGCGGCAGGCGGCATCATCATGCTGGCAGTTGCCGCCCCTCAATACCTTGAAACCTATCTCTCCCAGCCTTCCGAGGCGAAGGTGACAAGCCCTGCCGAACCCGTGGCCAAAGCCGGTGCCCTTGCAACACCGCCAAGTGCTGGCACGGTAACGCTGAATGCGGATAGGCGTGGCCACTATGCCGCCAAGCTGAAAATCAATGGCAAGCAGATCGAAGGGCTGATCGATACCGGCGCATCCCTGGTTTCTCTCAATGAGAGCACGGCCCGGCGGTTGGGCTATGTGCTCAAAGACAGCGACTACAAATATCAGACCTCGACGGCAAACGGTGTCAAATCCATCGCCGTGATCACGCTTGAGAGGGTCGAGCTCGGCAATATCGTTGCCCGCAACGTGCAGGCAGCCGTATCAAAGGACGGCGCCTTGGACACAGTGCTGATCGGCATGACCTTTCTCAAGCAGCTGAAATCCTTCAAATCGGAAAACGGCAGGCTTATTCTGACGCGTTAGCCTTCAGGCACCAATGCGCGAGAGAATGATCGGCTGATTTGCGGGCGCGTCCTGCGAGATGCTACAGGCTTCCGACACGGCCTGAAGTGCGACGCTCAGGCTCTCTTCAGTTGCCGCATGAACCATGGCGATTGGCTGGCCCTTTTTCACCCGCATGCCCAAGGGCAGAATATCCGAAAGGCCCACACGATGATCGATGGCATCGCCGGGATGGCGACGGCCGCCGCCGAGGGCGACCACGACCATTCCGAGATCGCGTGTCTGGCAGGAGGATAGAAACCCGTCCTCGGCTGCCAGAACCGGCGCGATGTGAAGGGCGGGCTTGAGATAATGGCCGGGCTTTTCAATGAAATCCGAGGGACCGCCGAGAGCTGAGATCATCTGGCCGAAACGTTCCATGGCGGCACCTGTTGCAAGCGCCTCACGGGCCAAGGCTTCGCCTTCCGACAGGCTGGCAACAGAGCCGGACTGGAGAAGCATTTCAGCGGCGAAGGCGAGAACCAGCGTTTCAATACGGGTTCCGCTTTTCTTGCCCGACAGGAAATCCAGACAATGGATGATTTCCAGTGCGTTGCCTGCGGCATCGGCCAGGGGCTGGTTCATGTCGGTGATGAGCGCGGAGGTTCTTACGCCCGCGCCGTTGGCGACCTCGACCAGTGACCGGGCGAGCGCTTCGGCTTCCTCGGCACCCTGCATGAAGGCGCCATTGCCAAATTTCACATCCAGCACCAGCGTTTCCAAACCGGCGGCGAGTTTCTTCGAGAGAATGGAGGCAGTGATGAGCGGGACCGAGTCCACCGTAGCGGTGACGTCCCTGATGGCATAGAGCCGCTTATCGGCGGGGGCGAGATCGCCCGTCTGGCCGATAATGGCGCAGCCGACATGCTTGACCGTCCGGCGAAAGAGAACTTCGTCAGGCATGATATCATAGCCTGCGATGGATTCGAGCTTGTCCAGCGTGCCGCCCGTATGGCCAAGACCTTTGCCTGAGATCATCGGCACGGCCACACCGCAGGCGGCGACGATGGGGGCAAGCATGAGCGAGACATTGTCGCCGACGCCGCCGGTGGAATGTTTGTCGGCAATGGGTCTGCCGATATCAGCCCAGGAAAGAACATCGCCGCTGTCGCGCATGGCGAGTGTCAGCGCCACCGTCTCATCCCGACTCATGCCGCGAAAGAAGACCGCCATGGCAAAGGCCGCAGCCTGCCCCTCGGAAATCGCGCCGCTGGAGAGACCGGATATAAAGACGGAAATCTCGTCCGCCGTCAGAACCTGGCCGTCACGTTTGCGGCGGATGATTTCCTGCGGGATCATGGCGGATCAATAGCCGCTGGCGGACTTGGCCGGCTCGCCGCCAGCCAGCACATTCATAATGTCATCGAGAATGCCGGATGCACCGAAGCGGAAGGTGGAGGGCATGGCCCAGTTGGGCTGCATGATGGTTTCCGCCAGACGCAGATAAAGCGTCGCATCTGCAACCGTGCCGATGCCACCTGCGGGCTTGAAGCCGACCTTCTTCTTGCTGTCTCTGATAGCCTGCAGCATGATATCTGCAGCCTCCAGCGTGGCATTGACCGCGACCTTGCCGGTGGAGGTCTTGATGAAATCCGCACCCTCGGCAATGGCGATTTCGGATGCGCGGCGGATCAGCGCCTTGTCCTTCAACTCGCCGGTTTCGATGATGACTTTTAAGAGAACAGGCGCGACGCAGGCCTTGCGAACCGCAGCGACCATTTCGCTGACAGCATTTTCATCGCCTGCGATGAATTTTCTATAGGGAATGACAAGATCGATTTCATCGGCACCATCGGCAATGGCGCGTTCGGTTTCGCCAACCACGGTTGCCACATCCAGATCGCCCGAGGGGAAATTGACCACGGTTGCGATGCGGACCGAACGGCTATTGCCAAAGGCGGCGCGGGCCTGAGCTACGAAGCGCGGCCAGATGCAGATGGCGGCTGTTGTGCCGTATTGCGTATGGGCTTTCTGGCACAGGGCGGCAATCTGCTCCGCCGTGCAGTCTTCCTTTAGATTCGTCAGGTCCAGCAAGGACAAGGCGAGAGCGGCGGCTTCGCGCGGGCGCTGAAGTTCCATGCTCAATTTCCTCCAGAAATCATTTCCGTTAAAATCGCGGCCAGTCTCTTGCCGCCTATGGGCGCCATGTCTTTGGTTTCTTCATGGCTCAGTTCGGCACCCGTCATTCCGGCACCGTAATTTGTAATAACGGAAGCGGCGGCAACGCGCATCCCGAAAAAGCGCGCAAGGATAACTTCCGGCACCGTGGACATGCCCACGGCATCTGCGCCAAGGGTCCGCGCCATGCGGATTTCCGCCGGTGTTTCAAAGCTTGGGCCCGAGAACCACATATAGACGCCTGAAAACAGCGGCACCGTGGCGCGGATGGCGGCATTGCGCATCGCAATCGACAGATCCGCATCATAGGCGCTGGTCATGCCGACGAAGCGTTTGTCGCTTTCTTCGCCGATCAGCGGGTTCATGCCGGAATAGTTGATGTGATCGGTGATCTGCATGACCGAGCCGGGTGGCATGTCCTGCCGCACCGAGCCTGCAGCGTTTGTGAGAATCAGCGACTGCACGCCGATCCCGGCCAGTGCCTCGATGGCAGGGCGCATGGCATTTGCATTGCCCTGCTCGTAATAATGGACGCGACCGGCGAGCATGAGAATGGGCTGTCCGCCAAGATAGCCTGCGACCACCTCTCCCGCATGGCCGGAAACGGCGCTTGCGGGAAAGCCGGGGATCTCGGCATAGGGAATGCGGATCGGGTCCGTCACCTCATCCACCAGCGAGCCGAGGCCGGAGCCCAGCACGATGGCGGTGCGTGGCATGAGCCCGTTCAGCCTGTCCACGAGGACGTCGATGATCGCATGATCCATCAAGGTAACTCTGTCTTGAAGCTGAAGGGCAAAAGCTCGTCCATGGTCATGACCTTCTGCACGCCTGCCTCGTCGCAGAGGTAAATCTTGGTATCGGCGGAGGCGAATTCCGCAATCTTCTGGCGGCAACCGCCGCAGGGCGGGCAGAGCGCCAGCTTTTCGGCGATGACGGCGAGTTCGGTGATCTTTTTTGCCCCGCCCATGATCATGGCGCTGATGGCGGAAGGCTCCGCGCACCACCCTTGAGGAAAGGACAGGTTCTCGATATTGGCGCCCTTGTAGATTTTGCCGTCTTCAGCGCGGATGGCAGCACCCACTGGGAATTTGGAATAGGGAGCATGGGCAAAGGCCATGGCCTCGCGGGCTGCCTCGAACAATTCGTGCGACATGGTTTAACGCTCCTTCGTATAGGCAACGCCACCGGCCTTTGGCGGCTTGGCAACGCCGATGAAACCGGCAAGCAGGATGCAGGTGAGGATATAGGGCAGCGCCTGGAAAATCTGCACCGGCACTTCACCGATGCCGGGAATGGCCTTGCCCTGCATGAAGTTGGCGACCGCATCCAGAAAACCGAAGAGCAGGCAGGCGAACATGACCGGCACCGGCTTCCATTTGGCAAAGATCAGGGCCGCGAGCGCGATATAGCCCTTTCCCGCCGACATGTTGGCGATGAAGGCTGCAGACTGTGCAACAGCCAGATAGGTTCCAGCAAAGCCGCAGAGGAAACCGGCGACGATAACGGCGCGGAAGCGCATCCATGTCACCGAAATGCCTGCGGTATCGACAGCGCCCGGATTTTCACCCACGGCGCGCAGGCGAAGGCCAAAGCGTGTGCGGTAGAGAACCCACCAGGAAATCGGCACGGCGATGAAGGCGAGATAGGTGAGGATATTGTTGCCGGAGATGACATTGGCATAGAGCGGGCCGATGAAGGGTATCTCGCGCATGGCATCCACGCCCGGCAGAATGATGGGCGTGAAGCGGCCCTGTCCGGGTATCTGCGGTGTGCGTCCGCCCTGCCCGAACCATGCCTGACCCAGCACGACGGTGAGACCGGCGGCGACGAAATTGAGCGCAACGCCGGAGACGATCTGGTTGCCGCGATTGGTGATGACGGCAAAGCCATGCACCAGCGAAAAGAAAATGGACACGCCGATACCGGCGGCAAGACCTGCCCATGGATCAGCCGTGATGTAGGCCACGCAGGCGGATGCGAAGGCAGCGGCCAGCATTTTGCCTTCAAGGCCGATGTCGAACACACCGGCACGTTCCGAAAACAGACCGGCTAGAGCTGTAAACAGCAGCGGAATGGTCAGGCGCACGGTCGAACCGAGAATGCTGACCAGCATATCGAAGGTTTCCATGGGCCTTACCTCTTCACAAATTGTTGGTAGATCCGCACCACGGCGGGGCGGTACATATATTCGAGCGCGCCTGCAAACAGGATGACGAGACCTTGGATCACGACGATCATTTCGCGGGTGATATTGGGCATTTCGAACGAAAGATCGGCACCGCCCTGATAGAGAATGCCGAAGAGAAGCGCCGCAAAGACGATGCCGAGCGGATGGCTGCGGCCCATGAGCGACACGGCAATGCCGACGAAGCCTGCACCGCCGACAAATTCCACCTGCAACCGTGCCGATGCCCCCATGACCGGGTTCAGCGCCATCATGCCCGCCAGACCGCCTGAAATCAGCATGGCGATGATGACGGTGCGCGAATAGGGAATGCCGGCATAGACCGCAGCTGACGGGCTGATGCCGAGCGTGCGCATCTCATAACCGAGCTTCGTGCGCCAGATGAGCACCCAGACGAGAAAGGCAGCAACCAGCGCGATGATGAAGGAGACGTTGAACGGTGCCGGACCGAGCTTGAGGCCGAACATCGCCATCAACCAGTCCAGCTTGGGCAATTGGCCGCCGGGCAGGAAGGTGCGGGTTTCCGGCGCCATTTTGCCGGGCACGATGAAGACGTTGACCAGCAGGTAGACCATCAAGGCGGCTGCGATGAAGTTGAACATGATGGTGGTGATGACGACGTGGCTGCCCCGTTTTGCCTGAAGCCAGCCCGGAATGAAGGCCCATGCCGCCCCAAAGAGCGCCGCGCCGATGACGGCGAAGGGCATGGTGACATACCACGGCACGTAACGATCCAGCGCCAGCGCCACCATGGCAGCGCCAAGGCCGCCAATATAGGCCTGACCTTCTGAGCCGATATTGAAGAGGCCCGCATGAAAGGCGACCGCCACCGACAGGCCGGTGAAAATAAAGCTGGTGGTGTAAAACAGGGTAAAGCCAATGGCGTCACCTCGGCCCAGCGAACCCTCGATCAAAAGCCGCAATGCTGCAAAAGGATTTTCGCCAATACCCCACACGACAAGGCCGGAGATGAAAAAGGCGGTGACGATGTTCAGGAACGGCAGAAGGCCGTAGCTGATCCAGTTGGGAAGGGGGACGGAAGCTGTACTCATGAGCTTTTAAGCCTTTGCCTTATGCGGCGATGCCGGCCATCATCAGGCCAAGCGTTTGTTCTTCGGCTTCCGCCGTTTTTTCTCCGACGACGCGGCCCGCGAACATGACCAGAATGCGGTCCGACAGCGAGCGGATTTCATCGAGCTCCACCGAAACCAGCAGAATGGCCTTGCCCGCATCGCGCATCTCGATGATGCGGCGATGGATGAATTCGATGGCGCCGATATCCACGCCGCGCGTCGGCTGGCCGATGATCAGCATCTTGGGATCGCGTTCGATTTCACGCGCAACGACGATCTTCTGCTGATTGCCACCGGAGAAATTGGCGGTCTTCAGACGGGCATTGGGCGGGCGAATATCATACTTCTCGATCTTCTCGATGGCATCCTTGCGGATGGCTTCGGGGCTGAGGAACATGCCTTTGCCGTAGCGGTCATCGCGGTGATAGCCGAGAATGGAGTTCTCATATTCCTCAAACTTCAGGACCAGCCCCATATGGTGGCGGTCTTCGGGAATATGGGCAAGGCCGAGCTTGCGCAGGATGGCGGGATCGACCTTATCGACCGTCTTGCCGCCCATGAGGATTTCCCCGGAATGGGGCTTGCGAATGCCCGCAATGGCTTCCAGCAGTTCCGACTGGCCGTTGCCGGCAACGCCCGCAATGCCGACGATTTCGCCTGCGCGCACATCAAAGGACACGTCATCCACCATGGTCACGCCACGGCTGTCCTTGACGGTGAGGTTGCGGACCGAAAACAGCACCTCGCCCGGATTGGCTTCGCCCTTTTCCACGCGCAGAAGCACGCGGCGACCGACCATCAGTTCGGCCAGTTCCTCGACTGTCGTTTCAGACGTCTTGCGGGTCGCCACCATTTCGCCGCGGCGCATGACCGAGACTTCATCGGTAATGGCCATGATTTCGCGCAGCTTGTGGGTGATGAGAATGACGGTCTTGCCCTGATCCCTGAGAACGCTGAGGATCTTGAACAGGTGATCGGCTTCGGCGGGCGTCAAAACGCCGGTGGGCTCATCCAGAATGAGGATTTCAGCGCCGCGATACATGGCTTTGAGAATTTCCACGCGCTGCTGCAGGCCAACGGGCAGATCCTCGATGATGGCATCGGGGTTGACCTCAAGGCCATATTCATCTTCCAGCCGCTTCAGTTCCTTACGGGTCGCAGCTGTGCCCTTGGCCAACAGCGCGCCACCTTCGGCACCCAGCATGATGTTTTCCAGCACCGAGAAATTCTCGACCAGCATGAAGTGCTGATGCACCATGCCGATGCCGGCATCGATGGCGGCCTGGCTATCCTTGATGTTGACGGGCTTGCCATCAATGCGGATTTCACCGGAATCGGCCTGATAGAAGCCGTAGAGGATCGACATCAAGGTCGATTTCCCCGCCCCGTTTTCCCCGATGATGCCGTGGATGGTGCCCTTGGCAACGGTGAGATTGATATTCTTGTTGGCGTGCACGGTGCCGAATTTTTTATCGATACCGACAAGCTCGATTGCAGGTTCCATCGTCAACCCAAACTCTCCGGAGGCTGGATATGAAAAGGGCGCAACGCGAAATTCGCGATGCGCCCTGATCCATAAATCACATCACTTTGGGCAAGAATTGTCCGACATATAGTCGTGGACCTTGACCGTACCAGCAACGATGTCAGCCTTTGCCTTGTCAACAGCAGCCATCATTTCCGGCGTGATCAGCGCCTTGTTGTTGTCGTCGAGCGCATAGGCAACGCCGTCTTCCTTGACGCCCAGCGACGTGACGCCACCGGTGAACTTGTCGTCCTTGGTATCCTTGAAGGCGTTGTAAACGGCGAGATCAACACGCTTGACCATGGAGGTCAGTACCGAGCCTGGATGCAGGTGGTTCTGGTTGGAATCCACGCCGATGGAGAATTTCTTGTTGTCGGCGGCGGTCTGGAGAACGCCGAGGCCGGTTGCGCCTGCTGCCGCGTAAATGACGTCTGCGCCCTGATCGAGCTGGTTCTTGGTCAGCTCACCACCGCGAACCGGGTCGTTCCATGCAGCGCCGGTTGTGCCGGTCATGTTCTGGAAGACTTCGATCTTGGCGTTTGCAGCCTTGGCGCCCTGGGCGTAGCCGCAGGCGAACTTGCGGATGAGCGGAATGTCCATGCCGCCGATGAAGCCGACCTTGCCGGTCTTGGATGCCATGCCAGCCAGAAGACCGACGAGGTAGGAACCTTCTTCTTCCTTGTAGACGACGGAGCGCACATTCGGCAGCTCAACGACGGAGTCGACAATGACGAACTTGGTGTCAGGGAATTCTGCTGCGACCTTTTCCATGGCCGACGTCCAGGCGAAGGAGACTGCGACAACCGGGTTGAAACCACGGCTTGCGAAGTTGCGGATCGCCTGCTCGCCCTGCGTATCGCTGGTCGGCTCGAAATCGCGATATTCGGTGCCCGTTTCTGCCTTGAACTTCTCGGCGCCTGCGGCAGCGGCCTCGTTGAACGATTTATCGAACTTGCCACCCGTGCCGTAGACCAGCGCAGGCTTGATATCCGCAGCCAAAGCGGAAGCCGACATCGCGGCAAGCGCGAAAAGCGTCAGAAGGGATTTTTTCATTGTGCAGCCCTGTTGTTACAGTTTGATTTTTTAAAAGGGTCCTCCCGCAAGCCCTGCTACGGGCATGTCTGCGGAACTGCCAGCCTTTTCCAGACTGTGCGTAAGGATATCCTTGCACGGCTGCAAGAAAAATTCACCCGGTTTTTTTGACCCGGTGGAAAAACTGTGAACTGCGCAATTTTGCGGCAAGTGCGACTACGATCAGCAGGCAAACGCCGCAGGAAAATGCAAAACAACGCCCGCCATCTTTCAAGATGAGCGGGCGTTGCAGGGTCTATCTTAAGCGTGCGAACGTTCAGCCGATATTGCAGCTGACGCCGGTACCCCGCAGGCCGCAGTAACCACCGGGATTTTTCGCCAGATATTGCTGATGATAATCTTCGGCGTAATAGAAGATATCGAGCGGCTCGATTTCCGTGGTGATGTCCGGGCGGTGGCCTGCGGCCTTCAGCGCCTGCTGGAACGTGTCCCGCGCCGCCTTGGCTTCGATAAGCTGGGCATCGCTGGTGGTGTAGATCACCGACCGATATGTGGTGCCGACATCATTGCCCTGGCGCATGCCCTGCGTGGGATCATGCTCTTCGAAGAAGGTCTTGAGCAGCGCGGCGAGAGAGACCTTGGCGGGGTCATAGACGACCTTGACCACTTCCGCATGACCGGTCAGTCCCGTGGTGGTTTCCTGATAGGTCGGGTTGCGGGTGATGCCACCGGAATATCCAACAGCCGTGACAAAGACGCCCGGCGTCTGCCAGAACAGGCGCTCGGCTCCCCAGAAGCAACCCATGCCGAGATAGATCGTCTCGAGATTGTCGGCATAGGGGCCTTTCAGCGGATTGCCGTTTACGAAGTGGTATTCCGGAACGGGCAGCGCCTCATCCCGGCCGGGATAGGCGGTTTGCGGCGTCGGCATGGTGGTTTTCTTGGACAGGGTATCAAATCCGAACATTGCATTCTCCTTGCGGCCCGCATCAGACCGCCATCTGGTTTCTGCATCATGCGCGTGACGGAATGGTATCAGGCGGAAAAGCGGCCCATGACCCTGCGCTTCCTGTACCCGACCATCCAGCACAGGAGGGAAAGGGCCAGCAGAAGTGCGAAGGCGGGAACCGCAGACAGGGCAATTTCGACCCAACGCCACGCTTCGGGATGAATATAGTGAGCGACAAGCCCTTCTGCCATGGCAGGCGACGCAGGAAAAATTTTCGCCCAGACATCCTGCACACTCAGCAAATCGACAGACGAGGTGGAGACCGAACGCACCGAATCCAGAACGCCGACACCGACGGCCGCAGCCAGAAAGACGAAACTGATGAACCGGAATACAGCTTTCACAACACATTCTCCCGATTTCTGCGCAGCTTGATGCCTTAAGGAACGCATCATTTGCGCCCGCATCATGACCGTTGGATAAAGCGCTGAACGACGCTTTGCAATCGCGCCCACATGAAGGATTTATTGCACAAATAAAAAAACTCTCAGATTCGGGTTGATCGCCGCGAATTCATCGGTATATATCGCGCCGTTCCAGTGATTTGCAGTTTTCCCAAACATGCAGACGTTTAGACGGACAGGTGGCCGAGTGGTTTAAGGCGCACGCCTGGAACGCGTGTGTGCGTGAAAGCGTACCGTGGGTTCGAATCCCACCCTGTCCGCCATCCTTTTCCCTGACTCTCCCTATATCGGACGCCGTCCACCCCCCTGCTTCACAAGGCATGGTCCCAACTGGCTATTCTGGCTTCTGGCCCGAAGCTTCACAGCAGTCAGGAGGCAGTGCAGTCACACTGTCACTGCTTTGACGACTGAATGAAGAATGGCATTCAAAGGTGCGGCGATCGCAGGATCGCCATAGTCGCCGGCCGTGGAGACAAGGGCGAGATCCAGATGCGGCACAAGAAAAAGCCGCTGGCCACCATTTCCGATCGCCGCAGCGACAACCAGGTCCTTGCCCTTCCATTGCGTCGTCATGGACCACCATTGGTAGCCATAGCCGCCGACCGGCGCAGTCTTGATGTGTGGTGTTGTCGATTGGGCAATCCATTCGGCAGGAACGATTTGCCGTCCCTGCCATTCGCCACCTTTCAACATCATCGCCCCAATCGTTATCAGATCCCTCGGCCGCAACCTCAATCCAGCCGCAGCCATTGGCTTGCCGGTCACGTCCGCGATCCATTCAAAATCGCTGATGCCCAAGGGCTCGAACAGGCTTTCCCGAGCAATCTGGTGGAGTGGGCGTTGGGTGCTTCGCTCCATGATTTCGGCAAGGACAGCCGTAAGCCCGCCGCTATAGGTAAACACAGAACCTGGCTTGGCGACCACGTCGCGCTGGAACACGCATCTATAGGCAGATGGGCTGACGGCAAGGCCTATCTCGTCAGTCCACGATGCCCGGCGAACAGGCGATGGTTCGGTCCACTCCAGCCCGGCCGTCATGGTCAGCAGGTGGCGAATGCAGATCGCTTGCCGAGCGTCGTCGTTCAGGGCACGAACTTGCGGGTAGAGCGACGAAACCGGGGTGTCGATAGCAGGCACGGCGCCCTGATGAAGCAGGATACCGTATAAAAGCCCGACAATGCCTTTGCTGACAGAGCGCATGTCATGCAGGTCTGCCCGCGTGAACTGACGACGCGAGGACCACAGGCTGTAAAGAGAGCGATCCGAGCCTCGACGGTACAGTTCCGCCGCCAGTTTTCCGTGTCTGAGAACGAGCACACTGTGAATATTATGCCCGCCACCTTGAACATCGTCCAATATGGACTGCAGCACCTTTGCATCGATGCCCAGCGCCGATGGCGCTTCGACAGGCAGGGTGTTGGCGGCAGGTGTCGGCGTCGATGCGCGTTTGAGTGAGGCTGAACGGGCTGCAGCCACGCCGTTGGCGGAGAACGTCGTCGCCGCCAGGGCAAGTGGCGCAGCCATACCTCTCTTCAAGAGGCTCCGTCGCGGTATCTGGCCTTTCACCTCAGGATCATAATCCCTATTGCCGTTCATGTTGACCTCGCATCGCTTTGCAGGTGCCCTCCCATATTCGAGCACACGCGGCATGATGCGAGAAAATCTCGCCTTCTTCTACTCGGCTTTGGCGCGGGCAGCTACGCGGACGCAAGCAATTGAAAGAACAAGTAAATATTGCCGATCAGGAAAGGCAATCCACAAATTTGCTCGGATTGGACGGCTGCGGAAAACCGAGCAGATAGGCGCGGACAAAGTCAACCATTTCATCTACCAGCGGCTCAAGCGGCAGGTCGCTGGCTTCACCCTGTTCGGCCATGGCACGGGCAACGCCGAAGACGGCGCGTGACACGGTAAACAGGCGGATTGGGTTGATCGATGGGGCATCCGGACCCAGTAGATGGCTCGCTTTTCTGGCAAGCGAGCCGACGACGTCATCGAACAAACGATCATGCTCAGGGCCAAAGCCGGAAGCGATGTAGAAACTCATGACCGTGCGCCGCAGCTCTCGCTCGGCGCGGTGGCGCGAAAACAGCGTGTGGATGAGAACCCGGAGAGCATCTTCGCTGCGAGCGGCATCAACGGCCTCCATCAAAAGCCTGCGGTCATCATCAAGGATCTGCCGCGCAAGGGCGATACAGATTGACTCCTTGTCTGGAAAATATCCGTAGAGCGTACCGATGCTGACGCCCGCGACTTCAGCCACCCGGTTGGTGGTGAAACTTGCGCGACTCTCCGCAAGCAGGATGCGGGCAGAAGCTTGCAGGATCGCGCCTACGGTGACCCGAGAGCGCGCCTGTAACGGTTTGCGCCTTGGTTCGAGGACGGATTCTCTGCTTAGTGTCATGAATATGCTCTGCAGCGGCCCTGCTTGACGATTTCCAACCTTATACATGAGGCCCCGGAAAGACGAAACCACGCAACGGCAGCGCTTCAACTCAACCGGCAGCTTCCTTGAACAGCACGTTCTGATCGAGCAGATAGCGTGAAAACAGCGGCAGGCTTGCGCCGCCGATGGCGCGGGCCTGGCTGCCGACCGCGCCTTCGACGATCTCGGGAACGGCGACGCCCTGGAGATCGTGCAGATCAAGCGCCTTGCGGGTGGCAGCGGCAATTCGGGCGCGAACCCAGGCGGGAAAACCGCCATCGATGATGACAGAGGCGAAATCGATGATGGAGGCTGCGGCGATGACGGCTTGAGCAAGGGCTGCGGCGGTGTTCTGTATCCAGCGCTCCAGCGGCTCGCCGAAATCCACCCAGTCATCGGGCGAGAACCACAGCGGCTTTGGATCGATATTGCTTTCCCGCAGCATGTCTTCCAGCTTGAAAATCGATGCGATCTTCAGAAGCTGAACGGTCGAGCCATCGCGGCCCTGCACCGGCAGCGGGCCAATCGACCCGGCGGTTCCCGTGCGCCCGGAAAAGAGGGCTGAATTGAGCACCACGCCGCCGCCGATGAAGGAGCCGATGAAGACATAGAGAAAATCCGGATAGTTCTGGCCTGCGCCGAAGACCAGTTCGGCACCGCAGGCACTGGTCGCATCATTTTGCAGGAAGACGGGATAATGAACCTGTCCTGATATTTCCGCCCGCAGATCGACGCCGCGCCAGCGATCCATCTCCGTCTGTGGGGCCCCCACCTCCTGCGCCCAGCTCCAGAGTTCGAAGGGCGCGGCAACGCCGATGCCGGCTATTTTCTGCCGCTCGCCCGGCGACAATTTCTCTTCCAGTTCGGCAATGCCGTTGATGACGAAGGGCAGGATCCATTCGGGCATGGGATAGGGATAGGTGTTGCGCAGCTTGAGCCGAATGCGCCCGACGAAATCCATCAGGACCAGATCGACGCTGCGCCGTCCGATCTTGACGCCGAAGGAGAACACCGCATCCGGATTGAGCCGCATCGGCGTCGAGGGCTGGCCGACCTTGCCTCGCAGGGGCTGGCCGCGAATGAGAAGCCCGTCATTTTCCAAAGAACGCATGATGACGGATACCGTCTGCGCCGAGAGCCCGCTTCTGCGCGCAATCTCCGCTTTCGAGAGGCCGCTGTGGCGGCGCACCAGTGACAGAACGAGGCGCTCATTATAGGCGCGAACGCGAACCTGATTGGCGCCACCGCTCAAATCGGGCGCGTTTGCGGTCGCGTGCTGTATCGGCTCCGCTGAGCGTGTCATTCGCATTTTCCTCCCCGGCCAGCGCGCGTCTATGCCGCCTGCGCCAATGCTCCGCAAGCCTGAATGGCGGGAAAAACGGCGTCCTCTCACCGCATTTCCCAATGCTTACGGAATTCATAAAATGCCACAAGGAATTAATAATTCAATTGGATTTATTTATTGACAGGCCGCCAATTTGGTGTTTCCATCTGCGCCAGTGGCACCGGATCTTGGAGGAGAAGGGCCGCAACAGTCGCTTCAGAAGAAGCACTTGTCTCACCATTGGGAGGACTACATGAAGAGCACCGTTTCCGCCTTTCTCGGCGCGCTTGCGCTTGGCGTTTCTTTCGCATCTGTCGCTTCGGCTGCCGACACATCGGTTTGCCTCATCACCAAGACCGATACCAATCCCTTCTTCGTCAAGATGAAGGAAGGCGCTACCGCCAAGGCCAAGGAAGTCGGCGTTACGCTGAAGTCCTATGCTGGCAAGATCGACGGCGACTCCGAAAGCCAGGTGGCTGCCATCGAATCCTGCATCGCCGATGGCGCAAAGGGTATCCTGATCACCGCATCCGATACCAAGGGCATCGTTCCCACCATCAAGAAGGCACGTGACGCAGGCGTTCTCGTCATCGCTCTCGACACGCCGCTCGACCCGGTCGACGCTGCCGATGCCACATTCGCGACCGACAACCTGCTGGCGGGCAAGCTGATCGGCCAGTGGGCCAAGGGCACCATGGGCGACAAGGCAAAGGATGCCAAGGTCGGCTTCCTCGACCTGACCCCTGACCAGCCGAGCGTCGACGTTCTTCGCGACCAGGGCTTCATGATGGGCTTCGGCATCGACCCCAAGGACGCAACCAAGATTGGCGACGAAGACGACAAGCGCATCGTTGGCCATGACGTGACGAACGGCAATGAAGAAGGCGGCCGCAAGGCCATGGAAAACCTTCTCCAGAAGGACCCGGGCATCAACGTCATCCACACCATCAACGAGCCTGCAGCCGTTGGTGCCTATCAGGCGCTGAAGGCCGTCGGCATGGAAAAGAATGTGCTGATCGTCTCGGTTGACGGCGGTTGCCCCGGCGTGAAATCCGTTGAAGAAGGCGTCATCGGCGCGACATCGCAGCAGTACCCGCTGATGATGGCAGCCCTTGGTGTCGAGGCAATCAAGAAGTTTGCCGACACAGGCGAAAAGCCAAAGCCGACTGAAGGCAAGTCCTTCTTCGACACAGGCGTATCGCTCGTAACCGACAAGCCGGTTTCCGGCGTGCCTTCGATCAGCGTCAAGGAAGGCCTTGCCAAGTGCTGGGGTTGATCCCTTCATTGTGATGCATTCATGCGGGTCGGGCTCAATGCCCGGCCCGCGTCGCCCAAAAGACTTCGCTGTCAGATTATCCGGCTAAAAATCGGGCGCCTTGGATGGCTTGGGCTGGCGAGCGGGAGGAGAAACCATGAGCGGAATACAGGAATTTGAGCAGGTGCTCGATGGTAGCGACAAGAACGTCGCTTCTTTCGAACATCAAAAGATTTCACCCTTGAAGCGCGCGCAGCACTTCCTGCACTCGACGCCCGCGGCGGTGCCACTGATCGTGCTGATCCTGTCGATCGCGATCTTCGGCCTGACCATCGGCGGACGCTTCTTTTCGTCCTATACATTGACGCTGATCCTCCAGCAGATCGCCGTTGTCGGCATTCTCGGTTCAGCGCAGACACTGATCATCCTGACCGCCGGTATCGACCTTTCGATCGGCGTGGTGATGGTGATTTCCTCCGTCGTCATGGGCAATGTTGCCGTGAATTATGGCCTGCCGAGCGGCGTCGCTGTCCTTGCGGGCTTCGTGGTCGGCGGTCTGTGCGGACTGTTCAACGGCTTCCTTGTCGCCGTGGTCAAGCTGCCTCCGTTCATCGTGACGCTCGGTTCCTGGAACATCGTCATGGCGACGAATTTCATCTATTCGGCCAACCAGACGATCCGCGATGCCGATGTGTCGCAAAACGCGCCTCTGCTGCAGATCTTCGCCACGAATTTCCGTATGGGCAGTGCCATTCTGACCCTTGGCGTGATTGCCATGGTTCTTCTGGTCGCGCTGCTCTGGTACATCCTCAACCACACGGCCTGGGGCCGCCACGTCTACGCCGTTGGCGATGACCCGGAAGCTGCAAAGCTTTCCGGCATTCAGACCCGCAAGGTTCTGTTGAGCGTCTATACGGTCGCAGGCATCATCGCTGCCTTTGCGGCATGGGTGGCCATCGGTCGTAACGGCTCCATCTCACCCTCCGCAGCCGTGACCGACTATAACCTTCAGGCCATTACCGCGACCGTTATAGGTGGCATCTCGCTCTTCGGCGGACGCGGCTCCATCCTCGGAACCCTGTTCGGCGCCATGCTCGTGGGTGTCGTTTCCATGGGTCTCAACATGCTGGGTGCGGACCCGCAATGGAAGGTCATGCTGACCGGCTGGCTCATCATCGCCGCCGTCGCAATCGACCAGTGGATCAGAAAGGCAGGCGTGTGATGACGGATACCACAAGGCAACCCATTCTTTCCGCCCATGGCCTCGTCAAGCGCTATGGCCGCGTGACTGCCCTCGACAATGCGGATTTCGATCTCTATCCGGGAGAAATCCTTGCCGTCATCGGCGACAATGGTGCGGGCAAGTCCTCTCTGATCAAGGCTCTTTCGGGCGCCATACGCCCGGATGAAGGCGAGATCCGTCTGGAAGGCAAGCCGGTGCAGTTCAAGACGCCGCTCGAAGCCCGCGATGCCGGGATCGAGACCGTCTACCAGAACCTTGCTCTGTCGCCTGCCCTGTCGATCACCGACAACATGTTCCTCGGTCGCGAATTGAGAAAGCCGGGCATCATGGGCTCCGTTTTCCGCAAGCTCGACCACTCCGCCATGGACAAGTTTGCCCGCTCCAAGCTTTCCGAACTGGGGCTGATGACCATCCAGAACATCAACCAGTCGGTGGAGACCCTCTCCGGCGGCCAGCGTCAGGGCGTGGCCGTGGCACGCGCCGCAGCCTTTGGCTCCAAGGTCGTCATTCTGGATGAGCCGACAGCCGCACTTGGCGTCAAGGAAAGCCGGCGCGTGCTGGAGCTTATTCTCGACGTTCGCTCCCGCGGCCTGCCGATCGTGCTGATCTCGCACAACATGCCGCATGTGTTCGAAGTGGCCGACCGTATCCATATCCACCGGCTTGGAAAGCGGCTCTGCGTCATCAATCCGAAGGAATACACCATGTCTGACGCGGTGGCCTTCATGACTGGTGCCAAGGAACCGCCGAGAGAGACGCTCGCCGCATGACGATGACGCTTGATGCGATAGCGGGCGAGATCCTTGCCCGCGCGTCAGACAGTGCCCGCTTCATTATCGGCATTGCCGGTCCCCCCGGGGCCGGCAAATCCACTTTGGCGGATGCATTGCGGGACGAGCTCACACGGCGCGGTGAAAAGGCCGAAGTCCTGCCCATGGACGGGTTCCACATGGATAACGGCATTCTGCAACATCGCGGCCTGTTTGCCCGCAAGGGCGCGCCGGAGACGTTCGACGTGCGCGGTTTCTCAGACATTCTGGCAGCTGTCCGCAGGGCGGATCAGGAGGTGCTGGTGCCGGTCTTTGACCGCTCCCGGGAAATCGCGATTGCCTCAGCCCGCGCCATTGCCGCAGACACACGGTTCATTCTGGCGGAAGGAAACTATCTGCTGCTGAATGAAGAGCCGTGGGCGCGGCTGAAAGCCAGCTTCGACTTTACGATCTTCGTTGGTCCATCGTTCGAGGTTCTGGAACAGAGGCTGCGGGACCGGTGGGTCGGTTATGGTCTGGACGAGGCAGCGATCCTTGCCAAGCTCTATGACAATGATCTGCCGAACGGCAAACGCGTGGTGCAGCACTCCGCTGCTGCCGACCTCAGCGTCGATATCTGGCACTAGTTCCCTCACACCATCCAGCCGGTTACACACCCCTTCTGGAAAGGCACCTGCGCCGCGCAGACGCGCGACGACCGGATTGCGGCGGCACGGTCACGGCCGATGGTGGAAGCGCGCGCGCTTTTTCTCAAAATCCTTTCCGATTTTCGAGCGCATGTTGTAGGTCATGAAACCATGACGATTCTGGATGCGGCATGACTGCCAAGGTTTTCCTCTCCCGGCTGAAACTGAGCGAGTTTCGCAATTATGCGGAGGTTGCCCTGCGCCTTGATGCGCGGCACGTGGTGCTGACCGGCGACAATGGATCAGGCAAGACCAACCTGCTGGAAGCCATCTCCTTCCTGTCTCCGGGGCGCGGGTTGCGGCGTGCGACGCTTTCCGATGTGACGCGGGTGGGGACTGAGGCTGCGGGCTTTTCCATTTTCGCCGAAGTCAATGGCATGGATGGCGAGGTCGCCATCGGCACGGGGCTGGAGGGTGAAGGCGAAACGCTATCGCGCCGCCTGCGGCTGAATGGCACCTCGGTCAAATCCGTCGATGAACTGACCGACCATCTGCGCGTCTTGTGGCTGACGCCGGCCATGGATGGCCTGTTTACCGGCTCCTCCTCAGACCGCCGCCGCTTTCTGGACCGGCTCGTTCTGTCGCTCGACCCCGGCCATGGCCGCAGGGCAAGTGATTTTGAAAAGGCGATGCGCGGCCGCAACCGCCTTCTATCCGACGGCCGCTTTGATCCGGTCTGGCTGGACGGTATCGAAAAGCAGATGGCGGAGCTTGGCATTGCCATGGCCGTTGCCCGCTACGAGATGCTGGGGCTGTTGCGCGCGCTGATTGACAGCCGCAGCAATGATGCGAATTTTCCGACCGCTTCGCTGACGCTTTCCGGCTTTATGGACGGGGAATTTCACCGTCCGGCGGTCGATCTCGAAGACGAGTATCTCGCGACTTTACGGGACAATCGCTACCGCGATGCTGGCGCCGGACGCACGCTGGAAGGGCCGCACCGCGCCGACCTTTTCGTGCGCCACGCGGAAAAGGACATGGATGCAGGCCGCTGCTCCACCGGCGAACAAAAGGCGCTTCTGGTGGGTCTGATCCTCGCCCATGCGCAGCTGACCGCCAATATGACGGGCTATGCGCCAGTGCTGCTGCTGGATGAAATCGCGGCCCATCTGGATGAAGGGCGGCGAGCTGCCCTGTTTGATCTCATCCACGCGCTGGGCGGCCAGAGCTTCATGACCGGGACGGATGCCGCGATGTTTGCGGGTTTGGGAGACCGGGCGCAATTTTTCAATGTTTCCCACGGCAGCGTCGAGTGATAGTGCTTATCGCCTGTTGAGCATGAGCGGAGAATCGACTTTGGATGCCCTGACGCCAGAGGAAATCGAACGTTACAAGCGCCATATCCTGCTGCCGGAAATCGGCGGCACCGGCCAGCAGCGCCTGAAGGCTGCCAAGGTGCTGGTCATTGGCGCTGGCGGGCTTGGCGCACCGGTGCTGTATTATCTGGCGGCGGCGGGTGTCGGCACGCTTGGCATTATCGATGACGATGTGGTGTCGCTTTCCAATCTGCAGCGTCAGGTGATCCACGATACCGGCACCATCGGTGAGCTGAAAACCGAAAGCGCCCGCCGCTCCATCGCACGGCTGAACCCGCATGTGCGCACGATGCATTTCGAGGAGCGCTTCTCCCTCGTCTGGGCGCATGACCATCTGAAGGGCTTCGATCTCGTCATTGATGGCTCCGACAATTTCGACACGCGCTATGCCGCGGCGGACGCGGCCGAGGCAGCGAAGGTGCCACTGGTGACGGGGGCCGTTGGCCGTTTCGACGGGTCCGTGACCGTGCTGAAGCCCTATGAAACCGGTCCCGATGGCACCTTGCTTCCCCGCTACCGAGATCTTTTCCCCGCCCCGCCGCCTGCGGGCGTCGTGCCATCCTGCGCGGAAACCGGCATTATCGGCGCGCTTACGGGCGTGATCGGCACGATCATGGCGATGGAGGCGATCAAGGTCATCACGCAGACCGGTGAGCCGCTGATCGGGCGACTGCTGCTCTATGATGCGCTGGCAGCCCGTTTTGAAACAGTTCGTTACAAGAGACGCGAAGGGAAAAAATGATCGAGATTCGCCGTATTGATAAAGACTTTAAACAATTCGAAGACCTGCTGGCACTGATATTATCTGCATTTTCTTATATGGACGGGGTTATCGATCCCCCCTCATCTGCGCACCGGCTGACGCTGGACAATCTGGCGCAGAAAGCCAGAGACGAGATTGCCTTTGTCGCGCTTGTTGGCGACGATCTGGCGGGATGTATTTTTTGCAGGCCGGAGGCGTCACGCCTTTACATCGGCAAGCTCGCCGTCTCGCCCTCTTCGCAGGGCAAGGGTGTTGGCTTTGCCCTGCTGCAAAAGGCAGAGGAGCTTGCCGGCACTCTGGGTCTTGCGACGCTGCGACTGGAAACGCGGATCGAGCTTACGGGCAACCATCGCCGGTTTTCTGCCTGGGGCTTTTCGAAGACGGCAGAAAACTCCCATCCCGGCTTTACGCGCGTGACCTCGATCGAGATGATGAAGCACCTCGCCTGATCAGCTCCTGCCGGGTAGCACCCGGTTGGGCGGGCGGTGGCCGTCATAGAAGGCGCGGATGTTGATGATGACCTTGTCGCCCATATCGATCCGGCCTTCGATGGTGGCGGAGCTCATATGCGGCAGGAGGACAACCTTGCCCTCCTTGGCCAGCTTGATGAGCTTGGGGTTCACCACCGGCTCGTTTTCGAAGACGTCCAGACCTGCGCCCGCGATCTTGCCATCCATCAGGCAACGGATCAACGCCGCCTCATCGATGATGTCGCCACGCGCGGTGTTGACGATGTAGCTCGTGGGCTGCATCAGCGCCAGGTGCCGGGCGGAAATGAGGTGATAGGTGGCAGGCGTCGAGGGGCAGTTGACCGAGACAATATCGACACGGGCCAGCATCTGATCGAGGCTGTCCCAATAGGTCGCCTCCAGCTCCGCCTCGGTGGCCGGATTGACGCGCTTGCGGTTATGATAATGGATCGACAGGCCAAAAGCCTTGGCGCGGCGGGCAACCGCCGTGCCGATGCGGCCCATGCCGACGATGCCGATGCGCTTGCCCGACAGACGCCGTCCCAGCATCCATGTGGGCGACCAGCCGCGCCATTCGTCCGATCCATTGGCGAGAACACGCGTGCCCTCCACCAGCCGCCGTGGAACGGCCAGAACAAGGGCCATGGTCATGTCGGCGCTGTCTTCGGTCAGCACATTTGGCGTGTTGGTGACGGTGATGCCCTTGCGGGCCGCCGCATCCACATCGATGTGGTCGATGCCGTTTGAAAATCCGGCAATCAGCTTCAATTGCGGGCCCGCCTGCTCGATCATGTCAGCCGTGATTCGATCGGTCACGGTTGGCACCAGCACATCCACCCGCTGCATGGCGCCGACAAGTTCGGCAGTCGTTCGGGGAGCGTCCTCTATGTTGAGTTCCGCATCGAACAGCTCGCGCATACGGGTTTCGACCAGATCCGGCAGTTTGCGTGTCAAATAGACGGTCGGTCTCTTCTTATTCGTCATTGTCAGCAGGCACCTTGTTCAGAGGTCGTTAACCAAAAAGAGCGATAATTTCCTTCACCAGGGGCGTTTCTACCAGACCCGCCGGCGAAGACAAACAAATCTCGCATGTTGTCGTCATCGACTTCGGAAATGGTAGGCCTGACTGCCGCCTCAACTACCAAACCGCAAGGAAACGGAAACCGACATGCGTAGCATTGTTTCTATTGTCTGCATTGCATTGTCGCTGGGTTTTCTCAACGCCGCAAGCGTACCGGCGCTTGCGCAGGGCGCCGCCAAGGGTGCCAGCGGCCTGCCATTGCCACGCTTCGTCAGCCTGAAATCAAAGCGCGTCAACATGCGTATCGGCCCCAGCACCGATTACGCGGTGTCCTGGATGTACATGAAATCGGGAATGCCGGTGGAAATCATCCAGGAATATGAGAACTGGCGGCGCATCCGTGATGCCGATGGCACGGAAGGCTGGGTCAACCAGGCGCTGCTCTCGGGTGAAAGAACCGCCGTGGCGGCCCCGTGGATGCGCGGCAAGGGCAAGGATGTCTATGTCAACATGCGCCGCGAGGCACAGTCCGGAGCGCCCGTTGTGGCGAAACTTGAGCCGGGCGTTCAGATCGGCATTGGTGAGTGCAATGGTGACTGGTGCAAGGCCCAGGCCGGTCAGGTGACCGGCTGGGTTTCTCAAAGCGAGATCTGGGGCGCCTATCCCGGCGAGGCGTTCAAATAAGGCCGTGCTTCTTTGCAAGCGCCTGCAGCGATGACATCGGGCGCGGCCCAACCTGCTGAATGACAGCGGCCGCCGCAAGGCATCCAAGCTTGCCGGACTCTTCCAGAGAACGGCCCTGCGTATATCCATACAGGAAGCCTGACGCGAAAAGGTCTCCCGCTCCCGTCGTGTCGACGACATCGTGGACGGGATAGGCATCGACCTTGACCCGCTCCGAACCACGAAGGATGGTTGCGCCCTCTTCGCTCATCGTGACCGCGGCAAGCTTGCAGTCTGCGGCAATTTTCGTCAAAGCCAGCTCGAAGTCGTCCGTCTCGTACAGCGAGAGCGCTTCCTGCTTGTTGGCGAAAACGATATCGACGGTACCTGAGCGCATCAGCTCCAGAAACTCCTCGCGGTAACGACCGACGCAGAAGCTGTCTGAGAGCGTCATGGACACTTCACGGCCGTTTTCATGGGCAATGCGGGCGCAATCGCGGATCGCATCCTTTGCGCGCGGTGGGTCCCACAGATAGCCCTCGAAATAGGTCACTTTCGATTCAGCGACGACGGCAGGCTCGACATCCTCGGGGCCAAGCTCGACGCAGGCGCCGAGATAGGTGTTCATCGAGCGCTCGCCATCTTCGGTGACGAAGATCATCGAGCGGGCCGTTGGCGGAAATGTGCCGCGTGGTGCCGTTTCGAAATGGACGCCCTGGGCGCGGATATCGTGCTGGAAAATCTCGCCCAGCTGATCTTCTGCCACCTTGCCAAAATAGGCGGCGCGTCCGCCGAAATTGGCAATGCCCGCTGCCGTATTGCCAGCGCTTCCGCCGGATGCTTCCAGAGCCGGGCCCATCAGCGAATAGAGCAGCTCGGCGCGCTCGGCGTCGATCAGGTTCATGGCGCCCTTGGTAATGGCGTTGTCGGTGAGAAAGCGATCATCGCAGCGGGAGATGATGTCCACGATGGCATTGCCAACGGTCAGTACGTCGAATTTTGTCATGAGCCTCTTGTCCGAACCGCATCGACGGATGCGTTATCCGGAACTCGGTCTTAAAGATTTCTGCGACTAAGAAAAGCCAAAACCGCGCCGTGACGGGCGCTGACAACACTTCTGACGTGAAAAATACACGTCATGTGCCTGTCACGAAGCCTTGCTATAGAATGCGCATCGCTTCGTCACGGATGTACTGACGCAGTGAGCGGATCAAGGCGGGGGCGACCCCGCTTTTTTCTTGTCCGGTCAGGCCTGCTGCAATTTCCTGACCTGCAGCAAATTAGTTTGTTTGAGCGGCGCATATGCTTTAGACCGGAAGCCTCTTCAGGCTCCGCGAAAGTCCTTTCCGTAATGTATGCTGTCGCCGTTAATGTCGCGCCGATCTTTCTTCTCATCCTCATTGGCTGGATGACGGTGAAGGTGAAGCTGTTCAAGGGGGAGGCGGGCGATGTCCTCAGCGACTTCGTCTTCAAGATTGCAGTTCCCGCATTGATTTTCCGCACGCTTGCGACAGCCGATTTCCATGGCGCCTCGCCATTCAAGCTCTGGCTTACCTATTTCACCGGGGTCGCGATAACCTGGGCGGCGGGCCAACTCGTGACGCGGCACGTGTTCAAACAGGAATTGCGGATCGGCGTGATCGCCGGCATATCGTCGGCATTTGCCAACAACATCTTCATCGGGCTTCCCTTGGTCGGTCGCTCAGTTGGCAGCGATGGAATCGTTGCCATTTCCATTCTGCTTGCGGTCCACCTTCCCATCATGATGATTGCCGGAACCATTCTGATGGAGAATGCGTCACACAAGGTCACGGGTGGTGAAAAGCGCGGAACGCTTGCCGTGCTTCGTCAGGTGGGGCGCAATCTGGTGCAGAACCCGCTGGTCATTGCGGTGGTTTTGGGTCTCTGCTTCAACCTGTCCGGATTGCCCATGCCACTGGTGATGATGACGGTCATCGATCAGATATCTGCAATTGCCGGGCCGACCGCCCTGATTTCCCTCGGCATGGCCCTGACCAAATACCCCATTCGGGGCAACCTGCGCATTGCTGTCACGATGACAGCCTTCAAGCTCATCCTGTTGCCAGCCTGCGTGTGGGTCGCTGCCCATGCCCTTGGCCTTAGCCCGGCATGGACCGCCGCGCTTGTCCTCACCTCATGCGTGCCGACAGGCATCAATTCATGGCTGCTGGCCAACCGTTTCGGCATAGGCCACAGCGTTGCTGCATCCACGATCAGCATCTCGACGCTGTTCGGCGTGCTGACCGTTTCCGCATGGGCATGGTTGCTGAGTTAGTCTGCGTAGACCGTAAAACCCATCACTTCTGCGCGCTTAGAATCTTGAAGCGGGAGTTGCGGCAGACTTCTTCGCTCTTGCGAAACTCGGTCGACAGAACAGTCTCATAGGGAAGGCCGCGATTGGCGACCATGAGCAGCTTGCCGCCGCTGCGAAGCGCCGTTGCAGCCGTCTTGATCAGTGCCTGGCCGAGCGCAGGCTCTGCTGCCTGTCCGCCCGCATGGAAGGGCGGGTTCATGATGATGAGATCGTATTTTTCCTTCGGCGGTTCTGCGGCCAGATCCTGCCAGAAGAAGCGAGTCGTCAGGCGCGGGCAGTTTTCCAGAAGATTGGTCTTGGCAAATTCCAGCGCGTTCCAGTCCGCTTCGAACAGGTCGATACGAGCGGTGCGCGGAGATTTTTCGGCCAACATGATGGAGAGGTAGCCCCAGCCAGCGCCGAAATCCGCAGCATTGCCATCGAAATCCGTCGGCAGGCGCGAGGCCAGAAGTTCCGAACCGCCATCGATGCGATCATGCGAGAACATGCCCGGCATGGCGGTGAAGCGCCGCTCGATGGTAACAGCGTCCTGCTTGAGCTTGGAAACGGCAGTGGTGACATCCTCGGGACGTCCGAACCAGATGGCAACGCCATGATATTTCGGTGTCGATTCCGCTTCGATGCCGAGCTTTGAAAGCGTCTTGCGCAGCGTAACGATGCCGTCTTCCTTGGAACCGGCAGCGACAATCAGACCGCCAGCCTTGACACGGGTCAGCGCTTCCGCAAGGCGGTTCTCATTTTCACCGCGATGCTTGCCGCACAAGATAAGGGCCGCATCATAGTCTTCGCCGGAGAGGTCATGGGTGACCTCAGACCCTTGCGCCTGCAATGCGCGGTAAAGCGGGCGCAGGTTCTGAACCGAGACGATCTCTGCGTCGAAACCATCCAGACGCGGGGCGCCGGCTTCCGCACCCAGAAACAGGACACGCTCGCCTGCCTTGGGCGCAGCCAGCATATCTGCGGCAAAGGGGTGGAACAGGGTTTTGACAGCGTCACGGCTCATCGGAGCATCCTTCGGAGCATGTCCGGCAAGAGCGCGAGGCGCTTTGGCGTACGGACCATGCGTTAAAACAGACATCGAGCGTTTGTGTGCTTTCTGGGAAGCCAGCACGCTCTAACAATAGAAAAAAGGCGCGGGTAAAATCCCGCGCCTCAATAGAATTAAGCGCAGGCGACCTTATTCGGCAGCTTCGCCTTCGCTCTTCTTTTCAGCAGCCACTTCCTTGCCGGTTGTCTGGTCGACAACCTTCATGGACAGGCGAACCTTGCCGCGCTCATCGAAGCCCATCAGCTTGACCCAAACCTTGTCGCCTTCCTTGACGACGTCGGAGGTCTTGGCAACGCGCTCGGAAGCCAGCTGCGAGATGTGAACGAGGCCGTCACGGGCGCCGAAGAAGTTGACGAATGCGCCGAAGTCGGCGGTCTTGACGACCGTGCCTTCGTAGATCTGGCCAACTTCAGGCTCGGCAACGATGGAGTGGATCCACTTGCGAGCGGCTTCGATTTCCTTGCCCGAGGACGAGGCGATCTTGACGGTGCCGTCATCTTCGATGTTGATCTTCGCGCCGGTCTTTTCGACGATTTCGCGGATGACCTTGCCGCCGGAGCCGATGACTTCACGGATCTTGTCGACCGGGATGTTCATGACTTCGATGCGTGGTGCGAACTCGCCAAGCTGGCCACGGCTTTCCGTGATGGCGTTGGCCATCTCGTTGAGGATGTGCTTGCGTCCACCCTGAGCCTGTTCCAGCGCGACCTTCATGATCTCTTCGGTAATACCGGCGATCTTGATGTCCATCTGAAGCGAGGTGATGCCGTCAGCTGTACCGGCAACCTTGAAGTCCATGTCGCCAAGGTGATCTTCATCGCCAAGGATATCAGACAGAACGGCAAAGCGTTCGCCTTCAAGGATAAGGCCCATGGCGATACCGGCAACCGGCTTTGCCAGAGGAACGCCTGCGTCCATCAGAGCGAGCGAGGTGCCGCAGACGGTTGCCATGGAGGACGAGCCGTTGGACTCGGTGATCTCGGAGACGACGCGCAGGGTGTATGGGAACTGCTCAGGCGTTGGCAGCATCGGGCGGATTGCGCGCCATGCCAGCTTGCCGTGACCGATTTCGCGGCGACCCGGGGAGCCCATGCGGCCTGTTTCACCAACCGAGTAGGGAGGGAAGTTGTAATGCAGAAGGAAGCGTTCCTTGTACATGCCTGTGAGGCTGTCGACATACTGCTCGTCTTCACCGGTGCCGAGCGTGGCAACGACGATGGCCTGGGTTTCACCGCGTGTGAACAGCGCCGAGCCGTGCGTGCGTGGCAGAAGGCCGACTTCCGAGATGATCGGACGGACGGTGGACAGGTCGCGGCCGTCGATGCGGCTCTTGGTGTCCAGAATGTTCCAGCGAACGATCTTCGCCTGCAGGTGCTTGAAGGTCGCGCCGATTTCTTCAGCCGTGTACTTGGCTTCGCCATCTTCCGGCAGGAAGTGAGCCTTGACCTTGGCCTTTACGGCGTCAACCGCGTTGTAGCGGGCAGCCTTTTCGGTGATCTTGTAAGCGTCGCGCAGTTCAGCTTCGGCGATGCCGAGCATTTCAGCTTCGAGAGCGGAGAAATCTTCCGGTTCGAATTCGCGTGGCTCCTTGGCGGCAACTTCAGCGAGCTTGATGATCGCGTCGATGACCGGCTGGAAACCGCGGTGACCGAACATGACGGCACCGAGCATGATTTCTTCGTTGAGTTCCTTGGCTTCGGACTCAACCATCAGAACGGCGTCCTGCGTACCGGCAACGACGAGGTCGAGTACCGATTCGTCCATCTCGTCGAGATGCGGGTTCAGAACATATTCGCCGTTGATGTAGCCAACGCGTGCGCCACCGACCGGGCCCATGAAAGGAACGCCAGACAGCGTCAGCGCAGCCGAAGCGGCAACCATCGACAGAACGTCCGGGTTGTTTTCCAGATCATGCTGAATGACAGTGACGACAACCTGCGTGTCGTTCTTGTAGCCTTCAGGGAACAGCGGGCGGATTGGACGGTCGATCAGGCGCGAAACCAGCGTTTCGTTTTCAGAAGGACGGCCTTCGCGCTTGAAGTAACCACCAGGGATCTTGCCGGCGGCATAGGTCTTTTCCTGGTAGTTGACGGTCAGCGGGAAGAAGTCCTGACCGGGCTTCGGTGCCTTTGCGGAAACGACGGTGGCCAGAACCATGGTCTCGCCATAGGTGGCAATGACGGCGCCGTCCGCCTGACGGGCAACCTTGCCCGTTTCAAGCTTGAGCGGGCGGCCTGCCCATTCGATTTCCACGGAATGTTGATTGAACATATCTTGTCCTCAAATATCGTCCCGGTTTTCAAAACGAAAACGCGGGAACAGAACGTATCACGGGCAAGACAGCGGGAGGCTCCAGCACATGTTCCCTTAAAACACGACAACACCGCAGTGTTGTAAAAGCATCCGGCAATCCTGCCCCATGACAGGTCATCGGTTATATCAGACGGCACCGGCCCATCCGGCCCGTCTCTTATTGTTGGCGTCACTTGGACTGCCAATAGTCTATTCCAGCATGTGGCCGGAAGAAAACCGGCGGGAATTTCTTTAAAAAACCCCGCCGGAATTGCAATTTTAGCGGCGAATGCCGAGGGCACCGATCAACTTGGTGTAACGGCCTTCGTCCTTCTTCTTCAGATAGTCGAGAAGCGAACGGCGGCTGGAAACCAGGGTCAGAAGGCCACGACGCGAGTGGTTGTCCTTCTTGTGATCCTTGAAGTGGCCCGTCAGGTTGTTGATCCGTTCGGTCAAAATTGCGACCTGAACTTCCGGCGAACCGGTATCACCTTCCTTGGTGGCATATTCCTTGATAAGGGCGGCTTTGCGCTCTGCAGTAATCGACATCGGACGATCCTTTCTATTTTAAGGAAAAACGGGACGCCAAGCGCCGGGATGTCGTCCAGCACTGGCCATGTATTAGCGCGGGCTCTGCCCAAGCTGCCGCTGCCTATAAACCAATTGGCCCATAAAGGAAAGAGGCGATTGCCACCGCCTCTTTTGCTCCATCTGGCAAAAGAGCGCCAGAATATCGTTGTCTTCGACCTGTTTTAGCCGAAAACGCGCTTGGGACGGAACTCGCCTTCCGCAATCTCGCCGATGGCTATCAACTTGCCGCGGGCAGTGGCATAGGCATCGCTTTCCTGGGTGGGCGCATCACGCCCGCGCAGAAGGATAGGGTTGCCCATTTTCAGGCGATGGGCCTGATCATCATTGATGATGAGGTGCGGAAGCGACGACAGGGCTTCCGACGTATCGATAAGATAGGCATCGAGCGCCGCCAGACGCTCATCGCGATCTTCGATGGCCTCGAATTCCACCAGCTTTGCAAGCGGCACCATTGCTTCTTCCGAAAACGGCGCGACCATGGAGCGGCGCAGCTGCGAAATAAAGCCATAGCAGCCGAGATCGCGGCCCATGTCGCGGGCGAGAGCACGGACATAGGTGCCCTTGCCGCATTCCACTTCGAAATGCGCGGTGTTCTCATCCGGGCAGGCAATCAGGGTGATGCGATGAATTTCGACTTCACGAGCCGGAATCTCCACCTCTTCGCCGCCACGGGCAATATCATAGGCCCGCTCACCGGCGATCTTGATGGCCGAGAACTGCGGCGGGATCTGCATGATCGTGCCGGTATAGTTCGGCAGAAGATCGCGGATCGCCTGTTCATTTGGACGATTAGTGGAGGTGTTGAGAACCTCGCCTTCCATGTCGTCGGTGGTGCGCTCTTCACCCCAGGTGACGGCAAATTCGTATATCTTGCGCCCGTCCATCACATAGGGAACGGTCTTGGTGGCATCGCCCAGCGCAATCGGCAACATGCCTGACGCAAGCGGATCAAGCGTACCGGCGTGACCGGCCTTCTGGGCATTGAACAGCCATTTGATCTTCGATACGGCTTCTGTGGAGCCGAAGTCGAAGGGCTTGTCGAGAATGAGCCAGCCGGAAATCGGCCGGCCCTTTGGCTTACGGTTCTGCTGTTTGCGTGGTTTGGACATGCTTCAGTTCTGTTCGTCGTCTTTTTCGTTTGAAGGTCCCAGATCGCGCTGCACCTCCGGCGAGCGCAGCAGCGCGTCGATCTTCTTGTAATTGTCGAAGCTCGTATCGTCGCGGAAGCGGAGTTCCGGCACATATTTCATCTGCCGCAGATGCGGACCCAAGCGACCGCGCAGATATTTTGCGTGGCGGTTCAGCGCAGCAATCGTATCGGTGTGGTCGGCAACGCCAAGCGGCGTCACATAGGCGGTCGCGATCTTCAAATCCGGCGACATGCGCACCTCGGAAATGGAAATCACCGTCTTTTCGATCAGATCGTCACGGACTTCGCCGCGTTGCAAAATCTGGGTCACCGCAGCGCGCACCTGCTCGCCAACACGCAGCATGCGTTGCGAAGGCGCGGATGATGTTGCT
The DNA here is from genome assembly GCA_900468285.1 of Hyphomicrobiales bacterium. Classification (GTDB taxonomy): domain Bacteria; phylum Pseudomonadota; class Alphaproteobacteria; order Rhizobiales; family Rhizobiaceae; genus Agrobacterium. The sequence continues at coordinate 240,920 of UBTF01000007.1, forward strand.
TTTACCATAATGTCATTGCCTCAAACAGAGCGAGCGCCGGTCAGTATAAGCCGGCGCCCGACAGTTCTATTTTCGTTGTGGCGAAACGCTTAGAGCGTTCTGGTGATGTGCTCTACGCGGAAGCACTCGATCGTGTCGCCAGCGCGGATGTCTTCGTAGTTCTCGAACGCCATACCGCACTCCTGACCGACTGGCACTTCAGAGACTTCGTCCTTGAAGCGCTTGAGCGTCTTGAGCTTGCCCTCGTGGATGACGACATTGTCGCGCACCAGACGAACGCCTGCACCACGTTCCACCTTACCTTCGACCACACGGCAACCGGCGACCTTGCCGACCTTGGTGATGTTGAAGACTTCGAGGATTTCCGCGTTGCCGAGGAAGGTTTCGCGACGCTCCGGAGACAGAAGGCCCGACATCGCAGACTTCACGTCATCCACCAGATCGTAGATGATGTTGTAGTAGCGAATTTCGATGCCAGCCCGCTCGGCAGCGGTACGCGCCTGTGCATTGGCACGAACGTTGAAGCCGATGATGGCTGCGTTTGATGCTTCCGCAAGCGAGATATCCGACTCGGTGATACCACCGGCACCCGAATGGATGATGCGTGCGCGAACTTCGTCCGTACCCAGCTTTTCCAATGCACCGGCAATGGCTTCGATCGAACCCTGCACGTCGCCCTTGATGAGCAGCGGGAAGTCCTTGCGACCGGAGGTCTGTAGCTGGCTCATCATCTGTTCCAGCGAACCGCGCTGGCCAGTCTGACGTGCCACGGCCTTGTCACGGGCCAGACGCTGACGGTACTCGGAAATCTCGCGGGCACGGCTTTCATTTTCGACGACCGCGAAGCGATCACCGGCAGATGGCGTACCCGAAAGACCGAGAACCTCGACCGGCATGGCCGGACCGGCTTCCTTGACGTGGTCACCCTTGTCGTTGACAAGCGCGCGCACACGGCCCCACTGGTCGCCGGCCACGATGATCTGGCCCGGACGCAGAGTGCCCTTCTGGACGAGAACCGTTGCAACGGCACCACGACCGCGATCGAGCTGGGCTTCGATGACCGTGCCTTCCGCAGTGCGGTTGACATTGGCCTTCAGGTCGAGAATTTCGGCCTGAAGCAGAACGGCTTCGAGCAGCTTGTCGAGGTTGAGCTTGTTCTTGGCCGAGACTTCGACATCAAGAACTTCACCACCCATGGATTCCACGAAGACTTCGTGCTGCAGAAGCTGCTGGCGAACCTTTTCGGGGTTTGCCTCGTGCTTGTCGATCTTGTTGATCGCCACGATGATCGGCACATTGGCCGCCTTGGCGTGGTTGATCGATTCAATCGTCTGCGGCATCACGCTGTCATCGGCTGCGACCACCAGAATGGCGATGTCGGTTGCCTGTGCACCACGAGCACGCATGGCCGTAAAGGCGGCGTGGCCGGGGGTGTCGATGAAGGTGATCTTGTGACCGTTCTTCTCGACCTGATAGGCACCGATATGCTGGGTGATGCCACCGGCTTCACCGGAGACAACGCTCGTCTGGCGGATGGCGTCGAGCAGCGATGTCTTGCCGTGGTCGACGTGACCCATGATGGTAACGACAGGAGGACGCGACACGAGTTCGCCGCCATCGTCGTCGGAGATGTTGAAGATGCCTTCTTCGACGTCGGATTCGGAAACACGCTTGACGGTGTGGCCGAATTCGCCAGCGATCAGTTCAGCCAGATCGGCGTCGATGACGTCGCCCGGCTTCATCATCTGGCCTTCCTTCATCAGATACTTGATCACATCGACAGCCCGTTCGGACATACGCTGCGACAGTTCCTGAATGGTGATGGTCTCAGGCAGAATGACTTCGCGCATGACCTTTTCGCGGGTTTCCTGCATCTGGCCACGACGGAATTTTTCCTGACGACGGCGCATGGCGGAAAGCGAACGGCCACGTGGGCTGCCATCTTCCTCAAGGTTGGATGTGACGGTGAGCTTGCCACGGCGACGCTCTTCTTCCGTCTTCAGACGGGCAGCAGGCTTTGCCGGTGCGGGTGCTGCGACCTTGCCACGAACCGGCAGGTTGCCACGGCGTGGACCGCGATCGTCATCATCATCCTTTTCAACGCGGCGAGCGCCTGGAGCACCACGAGCCGGAAGCGGCAGCGGTGCGGCTGGCGTTGGCGCAGCTGTGCGGGTCGTAGACTGCGGACGTCCATCCTGGCGGGCAGGCTGGGCAGCAGCGGCAGCGGCAGGTCTTTCAACCGGACGCTCGACCTTTTCTTCCGTCTGCGGCTGGGAAGCAGCGAGCTTTGCGGCTTCGGCTTCTTCCTTCGCGCGGCGTTCCGCTTCTGCCTTTTCGGCGGCAAGGCGCGCTTCTTCTTCTACCTTGCGACGGGCTTCGTCTTCAGCGCGCTGCTTGGCTTCGACGATGTCGCGGGCCTGCGCTTCTGCGAGCGCACGGCGGCGGGCATCCATCTCACCGGCAGACAGATCGTGCAGCACGTTTCCGCGCGGACGCTCAGGCTGGCGAGGCTGCTGCTGCGATGGCTGCTGACGCTGCTGGTTGCCGGACTGGTGGACGCGCTGCTGTGGCTGCTGCGGACGTGCAGCAGCAGGCGCGGCGGCGGCGGCAGGTGCCGCCGGGCGTGGCTGTGGTGTAATCGGCGTCACAACATGCTTTTCGTCTTCAGGACGCAAGGGACGGCGCTTGCGTGTTTCCACCACAACCGCGTTCGTGCGACCTCGACCCATATCTTGACGCACAGTCCCCTGAGACGCTCCACCCGGCTTGAGGGTGAGGGTCTTCTTGGCTGGTGCGTTGAGTGTCTTGTCGTCGTTGTTATCGGTCATTCCGTTCCCGTTCCTTCAGACGAGAGCCGGATGACGTCACCAGACTCTAGTCTCTACAATTGCTGTATCCGAACGCGGCAGACGGTCATGTCCGATAACCGCGTCATTGTCTTTCCGTCCGGGCAGCGTCAATTTCGCCTTGAGGTTTCTCGCCATGGCGATACCGCTCAAGCATCTTTGCGCGCTTCACTACACCCTCACCCGCCTGTCCCGCAAGCGCGCAGGCATGGATAAAAGCATTCTGGCCCATCAGTTCGTCCATTTCCTGCTCACTGAACAGATGAAAGGACGGTATTTCTGTCTCGGTTCCTGAACCGAGGGTCCAGGCCTTTCGGGCCTGGTTTATCTTTCTGACGCCATCGGCGGCAGCATCCGTGGCATGGAACACCGCAAGGGTATTTCCGGAACGGACAGCCGCATCCACCTTGGTGGCCCCGCTGATGAACTGGCCCGCCTTGCGCGCCATGTTCATCATACCGGCCAGTTGCTGCGCCAGAAGCCGGTCCATCAACTCCAGGAGTTCAGGTCCAGCCTTCACATCTGTCTTCAAGGCACGTGCGAAAAGCTTCTTCGCAATGGCCTTTTCTATCAGGGCGCGCTCGGGGGTGACCCAGCATCCGCGCCCTGGCAATTGGCGTTTCAGGTCCGGCACAACGCTTTTGTCCGGGCCTGCGACAAAACGGACCAACTCGTCGGGTGTTCCAATCTGCCGCGTTACAATGCACGTCCGCTCGCTGCCTGTACCTTCGACCCGCCGCTCATCGTCCAGCAGGTCATCGGGCTCATGCGCTTGCGAAATCATTCCTGATCGGCGGTATCCGCCTCCTCGGTCGCTGCCTCTTCCTGCTCTGCAGCAAGATCTTCAGCGGTAATCCAGCCAGCCAGAAGGCGGGCCTGAACGACCATGTTCTCGGCTTCGACGCGCGAAACGTCGAGCTTGGAGAAGATGCCGTCGAACTTCTTGGTTTCGCCGTCCTTGCGTTCGCTCCAGCCAACGAGGTCGTCGGCCGCGCAGCCGGCGAGATCTTCGATGTTCTTCACGCCTTCCTCACCGAGGGCCACCATCATCTGCGATGTCAGGCCTTCGATCTGGCGCAGCTCGTCGGAAACGCCGAGTTCCTTGCGCTTGGCATCCATTTCAGTCTCGATACGCTCAAGATATTCCTTGGCACGAGTCTGAATTTCGACAGCGGTATCCTCGTCGAAACCGTCGATGGAGGAAATTTCGCTCAGATCGACGTAAGCAAGTTCTTCAACCTGCGCAAAGCCTTCCGAAGCCAGAACCTGACCAACCATTTCGTCCACATCCAGCGCCTCCATGAAGATGCCGGTGCGTTCGTTGAATTCCTTCTGGCGGCGCTCGGATTCTTCCTGCTCCGTCATGATGTCGATATCCCAGCCGGTCAGCTGCGATGCCAGACGCACGTTCTGACCGCGACGACCAATGGCCAGCGACAGCTGCTCATCCGGCACCACGACTTCGATACGCTCGGCTTCTTCATCCAGAACGACCTTGGCGACTTCCGCCGGCTGAAGGGCGTTGACGATGAAGGAAGCAGGATCCTGGCTCCATGGAATGATGTCGATCTTTTCGCCCTGAAGCTCGCCGACAACCGCCTGGACGCGCGAACCGCGCATACCGACGCAGGCGCCGACGGGATCGATGGAGCTATCGTTGGAGATCACGGCGATCTTGGCGCGCGAACCCGGATCACGGGCAACCGACTTGATCTGGATGATCCCGTCATAGATTTCAGGCACTTCCATGGTGAAGAGCTTGACCATGAACTGCGGATGGGTACGCGACAGGAAGATCTGCGGACCACGCTGTTCGCGGCGCACGTCGTAAACGAAGGCGCGAACGCGATCACCGTAACGCAGGTTTTCGCGTGGAATCATCTCGTCACGACGGATGATGCCTTCGCCACGGCCGAGGTCGACAATGACATTGCCATATTCGACGCGCTTGACGGTACCGTTGATGATTTCGCCGATGCGATCCTTGAATTCGTCGTACTGGCGGTCACGCTCAGCTTCGCGAACCTTCTGGACGATGACCTGCTTGGCGGACTGGGCAGCGATACGGCCGAAATCCATTGGCGGCAGCGGATCAGCGATGTAATCGCCGATCTTGGCATCGACGTTGCGGTCGCGCGCCAGTTCCAGCGGGATCTGCGTGCCGTAGTCTTCGGCCTTTTCAACAACTTCGAGCAGACGCTGCAGACGGATTTCACCGGTCTTCGAGTTGATGTCTGCGCGGATATTGGTCTCGGAACCATAACGCGAGCGGGCAGCCTTCTGGATAGCGTCGGCCATTGCGGCCAGCACGATTTCTCGGTCGATGACCTTTTCGCGCGCCACAGCATCGGCGATCTGCAGAAGCTCAAGCCGGTTAGCACTTACTGCCATTTTTTGTGTCTCCGTCAGTCGTTTTGCCCGCGTTGTCAGGGCTTACGTTGGATTTAGTCTTCGTCTGCTTCTTCGTTCTGATTGGCGGCAGCGGCCTTGGCCAGCTTGTCCGCCTTCAGGGCGTCACGAATAAGATCGTCCGTCAGAATGAGCTTCGCGTCGGAAAGCGTATTGAATGGTATGGTGACCACCGGCTCCTCGCCGTATGCAATCTGATCGCGCTCAAGCTTGAAGCCATCGGCCTCCACGCTGGCGATCTTGCCGCGAAAACGCTTCCGGTTATCAACCAGGATCGATGTCTCGACCTTAACGATATGGCCCTGCCAGCGAACAAAATCCATCTTTCGCACCATTGGCCGGTCAATGCCGGGCGATGACACTTCCAGATGATACGCCTTCTCGACGGGATCTTCCACATCCAGAACAGGAGAAATCGCCATGGACAGCGCTTCGCAGTCCTGCACGGTCATGGTGCCGTCTTCACGCTCGGCCATGATCTGCAATGTCGAACCGTTCTGACTGGATAGGCGCACGCGAACCAGCAGAAAGCCCATTCCGGTCAGAACCGGCTCGATAATTTCCGCGATCCGCTGGTCGATGCCTGTTTCGGTTATCAGTCTTGGTTCGGCGTCTGCCATTCTGGCCTTCCGGTCTTTTGTCTGCAACCGGAACGCTTTGTCCCGGTTAATGGGGCGCCTAACGAAAAAGAGCGGAGCCTTGCGGCCCCACTCTTCATCAGACGATCAAGAATTTGAAAGACGGTATAAACCCTAATCGCCGACAATGCAAGGATGGCGCTGACATGCAGCGAAATTGCCTTTCGTCACAATTTTACCGCGGCACGGGCTGAAACAGTGGCATCCTTCCAAACGGCGTCTATAGTGTCAGCCGGATCACCAGCAATTGCATCATTGGACTGCCCGTGCCCGATAGAAAATCTCCCCTTGCACCGCTCAAGCATCAAACCTACCGAACGATATGGTTTGCAAGCATCGCCTCGAACTTCGGCGGGCTGATCCAGGCGGTCGGTGCGGCATGGATGATGACGGCGCTGTCGTCTTCGGAAAACATGATTGCGCTGGTGCAGGCATCGACCTCCCTGCCGATCATGCTGTTTTCGCTCGTTTCCGGTGCGCTCGCCGACAGTTTCGACAGGCGTCGCATCATGATTTCGGCCCAGCTGCTAATGCTGACCGCGTCCGTCATGCTGACCGTTTTTGCATGGTCCGACTGGTTATCGCCGTGGCTGCTGCTGTTTTTCACCTTCATGATCGGATGCGGAACAGCACTTAACAATCCCTCATGGCAGGCCTCTGTCGGGGAAATGGTGCCGCGCGAGGATTTGCCGGCAGCGGTGACGCTCAACAGCGTCGGGTTCAACATCACCCGCAGCGTCGGCCCGGCCATCGGCGGCGTGATTGTTGCCATAGCGGGTGCTGCAGCCGCATTTCTCGTCAATACCTTCAGCTATTTCACGCTCATCTACGCGCTGATCAAATGGCAGCCGCCGAAGAATACCTCGACGCTTCCGCGTGAACAGCTGCTGGCGGCCATTTCCGCGGGGATGCGCTACGTGGCCATGTCGCCCAATATCGGCAAGGTATTGGTGCGCGGCTTTCTTTTTGGCCTTTCAGCCAGCGCCATTCTGGCTTTGATGCCGCTCGTTGCCCGCGATCTGGTGCAGGGTGGACCGCTGACCTACGGCATCATGCTGGGAGCCTTCGGCGTCGGCGCCATCGGCGGTGCCTTGATCAGCGCCCGCCTGCGGGAAGCGCTAAGCAGCGAATGGATCGTTCGCGTGGCATTTCTCGGCTTTGCCTTGAGTGCCGCAGTCACCGCAGTCAGCACCAACGCGATCTTGACCGCCCTTGTGCTGACGGTCTCCGGCGCAAGCTGGGTTCTGGCACTTTCCCTCTTCAACACCATCGTGCAGCTTTCCACCCCCCGTTGGGTGGTCGGCAGAGCGCTCTCGCTCTACCAGACCCTGACATTTGGCGGCATAGCCGTGGGCAGCTGGCTCTGGGGCTCGCTGGCAGAAAATTACGGCCTGTCCTACTCCCTGCTCTGTTCGTGCGTGCTGATGCTGTTCGGCGTCGTGGTCGGGTTCAAATTGGCCATGCCTGCCTTCGCGTCGCTCAATCTCGACCCGCTGAACCGTTTCGTCGAGCCCAATCTTCGCCTCGATATCAAACCGAGAAGCGGTCCCATCGCCATCATGGTCGACTATGAAATCGACGATTCCGATCTGGCGGAGTTCATGACGCTGATGGTGGAACGCCGGCGCATCCGCCTGCGGGACGGAGCGCAGAACTGGACGTTGATGCGCGACCTTGAAAATCCTGACATCTGGACGGAAATCTACCATGTTCCGACCTGGGTGGAATATGTGCGGCACAATCAACGGCGAACCCAGGCCGATGCGGAGAGCTGGGACGGCATTCTCAAACTTCATCGTGGCGATACGCGCCCGCGTGTCCACCGCATGATCGAGCGGCAGGCCATTCCGCCCCAGGATGACATCTTCCACAAGGCGCATATCGACCCTCCCTGAGCGAAAAGGTCAAAAGAGAAGGCCGCAAGAGTTAGCCTGCGGCCTGAATGTCTGGTCAAGATCCCTTGGAGGGCGTCGCTCTGATCAGCTGCGCAGCGCTTCGACAGGCGATTGTCTGTAGGCAAGCCACGCCGGCAGAATTGCCAGAACCGCCGCGACTGCCAGGAGGACAGACAGCTGCAACAGGTCGGATCGCGCGAATTCGACGGGCATGGCAACGCCGCTTTTCACGACCAGATGAGCGGTGATGGTTTTGGCGGCAGCAAAGCCGATCGCAAAGCCAAGAGCTATGCCGCTTGCAAAGAGTGTGAAGAGTTCTACCCAAACAATGAGTGATATGGACGAACGCGGCGCCCCGAGCGCGCGCAGCGCTCCAATATGCCTGCGCCGCTGGACGACATGGGTCAAGGTGACGAGAATAAGAGACGCAGCCACAAGCAGTTGCGCGCCGATGGCAACGACCGACAGCACCTCGCGCGCATCCCCAAGCGTCGCATAGAGTTTGGTCAGGACCTCTCCCGGGAAGACAGCGAGCGTATTTCCCTGCCGGTACTGCTGGCGCAGCTTGTACGCATCGGCAATCGACTTCGGCTTTACCAGAATGGCTGGCACACCTGGCGTTTCGGCGTCGAATGTTTCGACCAGACCGGATTCCGGCCCATGCTCGTGCTCGTGCCCTTCTTCGTGCCCTTGCCCTTGCCCTTCTTCGTGTTCGTGTTCGTGTTCGTGTTCGTGTTCGTGTTCGTGTTCGTGTTGAGGGTCTTTCCCATGATCGTGTTCGTCATGCTTTATCTCGCCCTCGGCCCCATGATCGTGGTCATGATCATGCTCGCCACCGCCCATGCCGTGGAGATGCCAGACAGACGTGATCGGCACCAGAATGGCACGATCCCACGGGGTGCCCGTCTGCTTCAGGCGACCTTCAACGTGATAGGTGATCTCCGTATGGGTGTGACCGCCCTCTTCCGCTGCGCCATGCATCGGCTTGATGTCTGCGCCAAGCGGGAGATCGACGGCCGAACCGATAACCGCATCTGTCGCGTCTTTCAGGCCGCTGCCTTCGGTAAATCCTCCGGACGTATTCTCGATCAGCGAATTCGTCGTGCCGACGATTGGATAGCCGGCAAATGAATCTCCGAAGCCAACCGGCCCGGCCCATGCCACCCGTGGATCCTTGGAGAGTGCGGCCAGCGTTTCGCCGCCGACAAGGGGGAGAGGAGCGGCTTGCAGAAAGACGGACGACAGCACAAGCTGGGTTTCGCTGCCCGCTGCGCCGATGACAAGATCGAACTTGTCTGCGGCCCGCGCCGTGCCCAATCGAAGAGCCCGCTCCTGCAGGGTGACGGTAACACCAAGAGCGGTTGCCATGGCGACAAGCAGGATCACCACGACAGATCCGGACCAGAGTCGTCTGAGGTCCGACATAATAAAGCGTATCATCTTATTTTGTCCGTGCGGTATCTGCGCCAACCCGGCCATTGACCAGCTCGATCCGTCGATCGAGCTGGTCGGCCAGGAGCATGTCATGGGTGATGATGATGAGCGTCGATCCCTCGACCCGCGCCAGATCCACCAGCAGCCTGCCGATGGCTTTTCCGTTTTCAGGATCGAGGCTTGCGGTCGGCTCGTCCGCTACGATTACGCCGGGCTTTCTCAGCAGGGCGCGGGCAATGGCGACCCGCTGCATCTCGCCGCGCGACATGGTGTCGATTTTCTGGTCTGGCCGACGAAGCCCCGTCTTCTCCAGCAATGATGCTGCGCGCTCGGCATGCTGCGGGGACATGACCCGCGACAGGCGGGCGGGCAGCAATATATTTTCCATGGCGGAAAGACCGGGCAGCAGGTGAAACTCCTGCATGACGAGGCCGACATTGCCTCCCCGCCACTGGTCTCTCTTCGTTTCGGAATAGGCGGCAATATCCTGATCGCGCCACAGGATATGTCCGGTGTTCGGACGCACCAAACCGGTAATGACATTGACAAAGGTGCTCTTGCCGGACCCCGACGCACCGGTGATCGCGATTTTTTCCCCTGCAGCAACGCCAAATTCATCAAGAAAAAGAACGGGCGCGGCAAGTCCCGGATAGGAAACGGAAAGATCTGAAATTTTCAATGCAAGCATGATCAGGATACCGCGTATTCGGCGTCTCGGATCCGCACCAGGCTGACAAAGCCGGTTTCCGGATCGGTCCAGGAGCCATGTTCCAGCACACCGGTTACCTCGATGGTGGTGCTTGGCTGCACAAAGGTCTGTTTCTCCGAGAGATAGACGACCACGATGTTATCGGGCCAGTCCGAATCCGAAGAGCAGAACGGGCAGAGCGCCATGGGAATTTCCGTCAGCACGAAGAAGGCTGCTTCCGCCTTCAGCGGCGGCGCCATGAAGCCCTTCATGCGGATCTGCCTGCCGGACAACTGCTTCAGTTTCTCGGAAAACTCCAGTCCGAGAACGCCGACCTTGCCGTACATCTCGTCGAAGCTAAGCGGCACAGCCGATGCAGAAGCCTCGCGCACGAGGCTTGGAAAGCTGGCGAGAGCGATGCTGGCAAGTGTCAGCGCCTGTCTGCGTGTCAGCTTGTCTGGCCGGTACACCATGACGGTCTCCGTTTTTTTGCTATTGTATTTGGCCTGAAACGACAATTCCGACCCGCCGATGGCGGGTCGGAACATCTCTTGACGTTTTTGCTTACTGCGTCTGCTTTGCGCCGAGCGCGAAAGCATCGGCCAGCACGCGGTATACGTCGCTCTGTTCCATGTAGCCCTTGAACTCTTCGGAACCGGGGCCTGTGGACTGCAGAACGATATCGTCAACCGCGTGAACGCCGCTGTCGCCATCCTTGGGGATGTTGCCCTGCACGAAGACGGCGCCGGGTACATTCTTGTAGGCTTCGTTGGCGATGTATTCCTTCTTCTCGTTCTGGATTGCCGGAACGAAAGGACCGTCCATCTTCGGGCGGAATGTTTCGTAATGGTCAGGACCATTATTGGCATTCAGGAACAGACGGCGGCTGACATCGATCCGGTCTGGATAACCATCGCCATCCTTGTCTTCGTAGTTCGGGAAGCCGGCTTCGGCATAGGTGCCGACCTTGGCGCGCATCTCATCGCCGGGCTTTTCGTCATCGACGGTGCCGATGATGGAAACGCCGTGGGTATGGTCGCCGGTCACGACGATCAGCGTGTCAGGGTTCTTGGCAGCAAATTCGCGGGCAACGCCAACGGCCTTGTCGAATTCGATGGTTTCGACAACGGCACGATCCCAATCCAGCGGGTGGGACATCTTGTCGATGTTGGCGGCTTCAACCATCAGGAAAAAGCCTTCAGGGTTCTTCGAAAGCTCGCCGAGCGCTGCGGTCGTCATGTCAACGAGACCCGGCTGGTTCGGGAACTTGTCGACGGTGCCCTTCTTCAGGAAGTTACGGTCGAGAAGCGTGTCCATGTTGCCGGTATGGAAGAGGCCGAGAAGCTTGCCGGTGTTCGAACCTTCAGCCTTTTCGAGCTCGCTCTTGTCGGTTGCCAGCGTGTAGCCCGCATCCTTGAACAGCTTGATATAGTCCTTGTCATCCTTGCGCTTGGAACCGGGTGTGTCCTTGCCAAGGAAATAGGCAGAGCCGCCGCCCAGGACGACATCAGGCTTTACATCCAGCATCATGCCGGTGATTTCGGCCTTATCGGCGCGCTTGCGGGTATGGGAAACGATGGCCGCAGGTGTCGCATCCTGCAATTCGGAGGTCGTCACGATGCCGATGGACTTCTTCGTCTGGCGGCGCAGAGCCTCACCCAGCGTTTCGACCTTCGGGTCGTCGAGGCTGGAAGGCGTGCGGTCGCCGTAAACGCCCAGAGCGTTTACCGGAGCCTTGTGGCCGGTCATGTAAGCGGACATGGTGTTGGCGCTATCGGTAGCGATGGCTTCTGTCGAAGACGTGCCGATGAAGGCCATGCGGTCCATTTCGTCCATGTTCAGGCGACCGTTCGCCTTGCCTTCCGTCATGCCCTTGGACATGATGCGGGCTGCGGTGCGGTGCGCGACAGAAAGACCGTCGCCCAGCAGGAAGATGACATTCTTGGCCTTCGGCTTTTCGCTTGTGCCATAGACGGTCCAGTTGACGCTCTTTGTTTCAGAACCGGCGGAAACCTCGACCTTGTAATCGCCAGGCTTGGCAATCTTGAGGCCGCGGAGCGTCACGGCAGAACCGAGCACCTTGTCTTCCTTGCCCTTTTCTTCCGCCGTGAAGGTTACGTCGGAACCGAAGACGGTCTTGTAATCCTGGCCGTTGACCGTGATCTTGACGTCTTCCGGCTTCACGACGCCCTTGAACTCGACCTTGAAGTCAAAAGGAGAACCGCTGAGAATCGTCGCACGATCAAGAGGATAGACGGTTGCGGCCTGTGCGGCACCGGCAAGCATGGTGGTGGCAACGAGTGCGGCGATGAGTTTGCGCATGGAGAACCTCGAAATGAGATGTTTTGATGAAAAGCACCTCGCCTATAGGCACCCTGCATGACAGGGAAATGACGATCGGCGCGAATCATGCGCGCGCAATACAACCGGGCGATTTATATTCTGCTGCCCTAGAAAAGCGGTGAGCGAGCAATATCTGTTTTTTGCAAGTCTTATTTCTTCGTTTTTTGGTGCGATCGAGACCTTGATCCGCCTTGCAGCGGGAAAAATCGCTCCTTATATACCCCCCAGACAGCGGCAGATGCTGCACTAACCGGAAGACCATCCAAGTCAAGGAGTTGTCAATGGAATGCCTCCCGGGGTTCCGACAGCTCGCTTCAAGGAGAGAAGAGAATGGCAAAAGTAATCGGTATCGACCTTGGCACGACCAATTCCTGCGTCGCAGTGATGGACGGCAAGGACACTAAAGTTATTGAAAACGCAGAAGGCGCGCGGACGACCCCTTCCATGGTCGCATTCAGCGACGATGGCGAGCGTCTGGTTGGCCAGCCCGCCAAGCGTCAGGCCGTCACCAACCCGACCAACACATTGTTCGCCGTCAAGCGCCTGATCGGTCGCCGTTACGAAGACCCGACCGTCGAAAAGGACAAGGGCCTCGTTCCGTTCGAGATCGTCAAGGGCGACAATGGCGACGCGTGGGTTCAGGCACAGGGCAAGGGCTACTCCCCTTCGCAGATTTCGGCCATGATCCTTCAGAAGATGAAGGAAACCGCTGAGTCCTACCTCGGCGAAAAGGTTGAGAAGGCCGTCATCACGGTTCCCGCTTACTTCAACGACGCCCAGCGTCAGGCAACCAAGGATGCTGGCCGCATTGCCGGTCTTGAAGTCCTGCGCATCATCAACGAGCCGACTGCTGCGGCCCTTGCTTATGGCCTCGACAAGAAGGACGGCAAGACGATTGCTGTTTACGACTTGGGCGGCGGTACCTTCGATATTTCCGTTCTGGAAATCGGCGACGGCGTCTTCGAAGTGAAGTCGACCAATGGCGATACCTTCCTCGGCGGTGAAGACTTCGACATGCGTCTGGTCGAATATCTGGCCGGTGAATTCAAGAAGGATCAGGGCATCGACCTTAAGGGCGACAAGCTTGCGCTTCAGCGCCTGAAGGAAGCTGCCGAAAAGGCAAAGATCGAGCTTTCGTCTTCGCAGCAGACCGAAATCAACCTGCCCTTCATCACGGCAGATGCGACCGGTCCTAAGCACCTGACGCTGAAGCTGACGCGCTCCAAGTTCGAGAGCCTGGTGGACGATCTGGTTCAGCGCACCGTTGCACCGTGCAAGGCAGCGCTGAAAGATGCGGGCGTTACCGCTGCAGAGATCGATGAAGTGGTTCTCGTCGGCGGCATGAGCCGTATGCCGAAGGTCCAGGAAGTCGTAAAGCAGCTGTTTGGCAAGGAGCCTCACAAGGGCGTCAACCCGGACGAAGTCGTTGCCATGGGCGCAGCCATTCAGGCTGGCGTTCTGCAGGGCGACGTCAAGGATGTTCTGCTTCTCGACGTGACACCTCTGTCGCTCGGCATCGAAACGCTCGGTGGCGTCTTCACACGTCTGATCGACCGTAATACGACGATCCCGACCAAGAAGAGCCAGACCTTCTCTACCGCAGAAGACAACCAGTCTGCCGTGACCATCCGCGTTTCGCAGGGTGAGCGCGAAATGGCGCAGGACAACAAGCTTCTCGGCCAGTTCGACCTCGTCGGCCTGCCACCATCGCCACGCGGCGTTCCGCAGATCGAAGTTACCTTCGATATCGACGCCAACGGCATCGTGCAGGTTTCCGCCAAGGACAAGGGCACCGGCAAGGAACAGCAGATCCGCATTCAGGCATCTGGTGGTCTGTCCGACGCCGACATCGAAAAGATGGTCAAGGACGCTGAAGCCAATGCCGAAGCCGACAAGAAGCGTCGCGCTGCTGTCGAAGCCAAGAACCAGGCCGAAAGCCTTATCCACTCCACTGAAAAGTCGGTGAGTGAATATGGCGACAAGGTTTCCGAGACGGACCGCAAGGCTATCGAAGATGCTATCGCTGCCCTGAAGACGGCTGTGGAAGCATCCGAGCCTGACGCAGACGATATCCAGGCCAAGACGCAGACCCTGATGGAAGTTTCCATGAAGCTTGGTCAGGCGATCTACGAAGCCCAGCAGGCTGAAGGTGGCGAAGGTGCTACTGAGGGCGGCAAGGACGACATCGTCGATGCCGACTATGAGGAAATCAAGGACGACAAGAAGTCCGCCTAACGGCGAACGAATTGAAATCCCAATTGACGCTTGACTGAAATCCGGCTGCCTCGTGCAGCCGGAAATCCATTTCCGGGGCTTGTTCATTAATGGCGAAAGCAGACTTTTACGAAACACTTGGCGTCGGCCGATCCGCCGACGAAAAAGAGCTGAAAAGCGCCTTCCGCAAACTCGCGATGAAGTATCATCCCGACAAGAATCCTGGTGACGCGGAGTCCGAGAAGAAATTCAAGGAGCTCAACGAAGCTTACGAGACGCTGAAAGATCCCCAGAAGCGCGCGGCTTATGACCGTTTCGGTCACGCAGCCTTCGAGCAGGGCGGCATGGGCAATGCTGGCGGCGGTTTCGGTGGCGGCAGCGGCGGATTCTCTGACATCTTCGAGGACATATTCGGCGAGATGATGGGTGGCGGTCGTGCACGCCGCTCCAGCGGCGGCCGCGAGCGCGGTGCCGATCTTCGCTACAATATGGAAATCTCGCTTGAGGAAGCCTTTGCGGGCAAGACTGCCCAGATCCGCGTTCCCACCTCCATCACTTGCGACGTTTGCACCGGATCGGGCGCGAAGCCCGGCACGCAGCCGAAGACCTGCGCCACCTGCCAGGGTTCGGGCCGCGTTCGTGCTGCTCAGGGCTTCTTCTCCGTGGAGCGCACCTGCCCGACCTGCCATGGCCGTGGCCAGACAATCACTGACCCGTGCACGAAGTGTCATGGTCAGGGGCGCGTGACGGAAGAACGTTCCCTGTCCGTCAACATTCCGGCGGGTATTGAAGACGGTACGCGCATTCGCCTGCAGGGCGAAGGCGAGGCAGGAATGCGCGGGGGACCATCGGGTGACCTCTACATCTTCCTGTCGGTCCGTCCGCACGAGTTCTTCCAGCGCGATGGGGCAGACCTCTATTGCGCCGTCCCCATTTCCATGACGACGGCGGCGCTTGGCGGTACATTCGATGTGACGACGCTGGACGGCACGAAATCGCGTGTGACGGTTCCCGAAGGCACTCAGGCCGGAAAGCAGTTCCGTCTCAAGGGCAAGGGAATGCCTGTGCTGCGATCTGCCCAGCTGGGTGACCTCTATATCCAGATCCAGATCGAGACACCGCAGAAGCTGACAAAGCGTCAGCGCGAATTGCTGCAGGAATTCGAGCAATTGTCTTCCAAGGAGAACAATCCGGAATCGACGGGCTTCTTTGCCCGGATGAAGGAATTCTTCGACGGCTGAACCGTGCCAGGATTGAGCTGAGAAAAACCGCGCCCTCGAAAGAGGGGCGCGGTTTTTTCATGCGAGCGCGCGCAGGGTGGACGTGGCCAGGATCGCGGCAAACAAAAGCAGGAAAGTCGCAGCGATCTTCTGGATTGCCTGCGGCGTCAAGGCGATGCTTTTTCCTTTGGAAAGACTGCAGCCGAGGGTAATCCAGCCACAGGCCGCGAAGACAACGAGGCCCGAAAACAGCGACAGCCACGGCAGGAGTTCGCTGAACGTGCCGCTCGGCATCACGACCACGGCGATGATCAAGGCTTTCGGATTGAGCATGGTGGTCACCATGATATCCATGACCGTGACCTCCCGCGCCTTCCCCTCAGCCTCCTGCCTGAACCACAGACGGCAAGCCAGGAAGAGCACCCACAGGCAGGCTGCGACCTTTGCAGCAAGCGACAATCCGGGATGGGCCGCGAGATAAGGTGCCGCAAGGACGGCGACCGGGACGATGATCGCCAGATACCCGCAAAGCTCACCCAGGATCAACGGCAACGCGCGGACAATGCCGCGGGAATAGCCACAGAGCGCCATGAGGGTATTCGTCGGCCCCGGTGTGAGCAGCAGCAAGAGGATGACGCCTGTAAATTCCAGAAGGTTTGCCATGTCCACGCTCCGTTGATACCGGAGATATAATCCATGATGGCGCCAACGACTTGATTTCGGTCAAGTCTACCCCGACGATCAGCCCGCAAAGCCGCCCTCTTCCAGAAAGCGCCTCTCCTCCTCACTGCTTTCCCGCAGCAGGATCTCGTTGCGATGCGGGAAGCGGCCGAAGCGCTTGACGATGTCGCGGTGCTCAATTGCAAAGGGAAGGAAACGCTCACCCAACGGGTCGCATAATTTGCAGCAAAGCTCCTGGTCTTCCAGCGTCTCCGAATGCATCAGAGGCAGGTAGAAGAAGATACGAAGTTCGTCCCCGCTTGCCATGTCGTGCTGGCGAGAGATGGCCTCGCGTGCATAGTGGAGCGCGAGAGGGTCCGTCGCATACATGTGCGCCGTGTTGCGGAAACAGTTTCGTGGAAACTGGTCGAGCAGCAGGAGCAGGGCCAGACTGGTCTCCGGCCTATCGAGCCAGCTTTCGAGCTCGCGTCTGGCAGCGGCAAAATGCAGGTCGCGGAACCTATCGTGGAAAGCCGCGTCGAATTCCGCGTTCTTGTCGAACCATTTTTCCGGACCCGCCGCCTGCCAGAATGACAGGACGTCTGAGGCCGATATTGTAATGGTGTTTGCGGTCATGGTCGTGGTCTCAATAATGCGGTGGCTTGGTGATGGCGGGTGCCTCGAGAGACTGTTCCTCCAGATTGAGAAACCGCTCGGTCAGCCTGTCCAGCTTCGCACGGACCTGCTCGACCACTCTCCACTGCTCCGTGAGCTGGTCGGACAATTCCTCAATGGTCTTTGCCTGATGCGCCACGGTCTCTTCGAGGGCAATGATACGGTTTTCGCTGTCGTCAGCCATGAGCGTCTCCTTGGATGCTCCGCTTTGCCACCTTTGCGGCGTCAAGACAAGTAAAGGCCGGACGAGACGCCCGGCCCTGAATGGTTTCTCAGTCGGAGACGATCAGTCTTCTTCCTGGAAAACCTCTTCGCGCTTTTTCTTGACGCTTGGAAGGAACACCACGACGAGGACAGCGAGCGCAATCAGCAACAGGGTCGCACTGATTGGCCGGGTAAAGAATGTCGTGGCATCGCCGCGCGACAGGATCATGGCGCGGCGAAGGTTTTCCTCCAGAAGCGGACCGAGCACAAAGCCGAGCAGCAATGGCGCCGGTTCACAACGAAGCTTGACGAGCGCGTAACCGATAAGCCCGAAAAAGGCGACAGCATAGAGATCGTAGACGTTGGAATTGACGCTGTAGACCCCGATCGAGCAGAACGCCATGATGATCGGGAAGAGCACGTAATAGGGCACCGTCAGCAGCTTCACCCACAGGCCGATCAGCGGCAGGTTCAGCACGACCAGCATCAGGTTGCCGATCCACATCGAGGCGATGATGCCCCAGAACAATGCCGGTTGCTCCGTGGCAACATTCGGACCCGGTACGATGCCCTGAATGATCATTGCACCGATCATCAGCGCCATAACAGGGTTGGCGGGGATGCCCAGCGTCAGCAGCGGAATGAACGAGGTCTGCGCGCCGGCATTGTTGGCCGACTCTGGCCCGGCGACACCGGCAATTGCACCGTGGCCGAACTCTTCAGGGTTTTTCGAGACACGCTTTTCGACCGTATAGGATGCGAATGCCGCAAGAATGGCACCGCCGCCCGGCAGAATACCGAGAGCCGAACCGATTGCCGTGCCGCGCAGAACGGGGCCGACCATCTTCTTGAAATCTTCCTTGCTGGGAAGTAGCCCGCTGACCTTGGCCATCAAGACCGAACGGGTCTTTTCGCTTTCCAGATTGCGCAGGATTTCGGCGATCCCGAAAACGCCCACGGCAACGGCAACGAAGTTGAGACCATCGGCATATTCACGGATACCCAGCGTGAAACGCGGTGTGCCGCTGTAGATATCAGTGCCGACCAGACCCAGAAGCAGGCCCAGAACGACCATCGCCAATGCCTTGATGATGGAGCCGTGCGCCAGTGCGATGGACGAAACCAGACCGACGACCATGAGCGAGAAGTATTCGGCAGCACCGAACTCCAGCGCGATGGCCGTCAGTGGCGGGGCAAAGACCGCGACGAGGAAGGTCGAAACGGTGCCGGCAAAGAAAGAGCCCAGCGCGGCGATGGAAAGAGCCACACCGGCCTTGCCCTTGCGCGCCATCTGGTAGCCATCGATGGCGGTGACGGCAGAGGATGATTCGCCCGGCATGTTGATCAGAATGGCGGTGGTCGATCCACCATACTGGGCGCCGTAGTAAATGCCTGCCAGCATGATGAGCGAGGACACCGGCTCAAGCTGGAAGGTGATCGGAAGCAACATGGCAATCGTTGCAGTTGCCCCGATGCCGGGCAACACCCCGATCAACGTTCCGAGCAGAACGCCGATGAGGCAGAAGAACAGATTGTCGATGGAGGTTGCGGTGGAAAAACCAAGTGCGAGATTGCTGAACAGTTCCATCATCCACCTCAGAAATTGAGCCAGGGGCCAAAGCGCTGGAAGGGCAGGCCCAGGCCATAATCAAAGACCGCAACCGAAAAGACGGTTATGCCCACAGACAGCGCAAGTGCCATCCAAGGCTTCATCCTTTGGGACGCAAAGGATGCGATCAGCGACGTGAAGAACAGTGCCGGGACGAAGCCAAGCCCCCGGACGGTCATGCCGAAGAAGATGGGGGCTGGCAGAATGAAAAAGATCCCGCGCCAGGCGATCGGTCCCAACGGTTCGCCGCTGACTTTTCCGGCGCGAACGAAGATGAACGCGCCCAGCACAATGAGCACGATGGAAAGCAGGAGTGGAAAATAGCCCGGGCCCATGCGAAACGCCGTCCCGAGTTCCAGCCCATATGATTGCCAGGCGAAGAAGACGCCGAGCGCAATGAAAAACGCCCCGCAGATTGCTTCCGTGGCATCGAAAGAAAGTGATTTCATCTTTTGTTTCCCCGCTGGCGGATGAGGCCTCGTCAGGCTGATCATCGAAAGCACCATGTCATGGTCTTGAAGGCAGACGCGCTTTCATGTGCCAAGGCTGACACATGCCAGAACAGTTGGCACGCGCGCTGCATCCTAGCCGAAAGCCGACGATCCGCTTGAATCGTCGGCCCCGATTGTGTTTCCGGCTTAGTCGGCGTACTGGCCCGCAGCCTCGATCACCGTTTTCCAACGGGTGATTTCGCTTTCAAGCTTTGCCTTGAGAGCCGCAGGCGTGCCGTCCTTTTCCGCAGAAGGCACGGTTCCGAGTTCCGCGAAGCGAGCGGCAACATTTGGATCCTTCAGGGCGACCTGAAGCGACTTGGAAAGGCGCTCATTGACCTCAGCAGGCGTGCCCTTGGGTGTGTAGATGCCGTGCCAGACACCGACTTCGAAGTTGGGCAAGCCAGCCTCCGCAGATGTCGGGACGTTCGGAAGGACGTCGAGGCGCTTTGGCGTCGTTACCGCGTAAGCCTTTACCGTGCCGCCCTGGATCTGTTTCGTCGTGTTCGTCGTCTGGTCGCACATGATATCGACCTGTCCACCCAGAAGATCGGTCATCGCCGGACCCGTACCCTTGTAGGGAACCGTGACCAGCGGCGTTTCGATGGCACTCATGAACAGCATACCGCACAGATGTGATGCCGCACCAATGCCGGCATTGGCAACCGTTACCGTATCCTTGTTTGCCTTTGCGTATTCGATAAGGCCTTTGAGGTCATTGGTTTCGAGGGTCTTGCGCGACAGGATCGTCATCGGGACTTCCGTGACGAGACCCACATAGTCGAAAGCTTCCAGCGTATTATAGGCGAGCTTACGGTAAAGCGTGGCGCTCGTGGCCATGCCTATGTGGTGAAGAAGGATGGTGTATCCATCCTTGTCAGCGGATGCGACGCGGCCTGCTCCCAGCGTTCCACCGGCACCGCCGACATTTTCGACGATGATC
Source organism: Hyphomicrobiales bacterium (assembly GCA_900468285.1). GTDB lineage: Bacteria > Pseudomonadota > Alphaproteobacteria > Rhizobiales > Rhizobiaceae > Agrobacterium. Next base: position 261,189 of record UBTF01000007.1, read on the forward strand.
TGCTGACCCAGGTCCTTCGACATGGATTCGGCAACGAGGCGTGCAACGGTATCGGTCGGACCACCTGCGGAGAAGGGAACGACCATGGTGATGTTGCGCTGCGGATAGGTCTGCGCCGAGGCGGACAGGGCAAAGAGGGACACGGCAGCGGCAGCCACGGCACCTGTGACGGTCTTGAGAATTTTCATCATTTCCTCCCGATGAAATATGGCCTCATCGACCGAAACACTCCTATTGTCTCGGTCGGGGTGACGCTATTTGCAATTGCCTGGCGCCTTTGAGCAACGTCAAGAAAAGCCAAGCGGAGGAAAAGGGGCATAGTCATGCCAAGAATGGGTGGAAATCGAAACATTGCAGCAAAACATGGGTGGAAATCCACCCATGCGACAGCATTGCAAAAGACTTAGCCCGGACGTTTCAGGTCACTTCCCGAGAGCTCATCCTTTCTCAATGCATATTTCTGCATTTTTTCATAAAGCGTCTTTCGGGAAATCCCGAGTGTTTCATAAACGGCTTTCAGATTGCCCCGGTGCAGCGCAATCGCCTGCGCGAGGACTGACTTCTCGAACTCCGACACCTTTGCAGCGAGGTTGGAAGAGCCTGCGTCCACATCTGGTGCCTCCTCGCCCGAGCGGCCGTCCAGACCCAGAACCAGCCTGTCGGCGGCATTTCTAAGTTCGCGCACATTGCCCGGCCAGTCCTGCAACGCCAGCGCAGAGACGAAATTCGGCGGCACATCGATGTCATCACGGCCATAGCGCGCCGATGCTTCCCTGACCAGCTGCAGGAAGAGAATGGGGATATCGGACCGACGCTGGGCCAGAGACGGGACGTGAACCGTTGCGACATTCAGCCGGTAGAGCAAATCCTGCCGGAAACGGCCCGCCAGCGCCTCCTTTGCAAGATCCGCCTTGCTGGTGGCGATGAAGCGCACATCGAGCTCCACGGTCTCGTTTGAGCCAAGGCGGGTGATCGTACGCTCCTGCAGCACCCGCAACAGCTTGCCCTGCATGTCGAAGGGCATCGAGCCGATCTCATCCAGCAGGACGGTTCCGCCGCGGGCATGTTCGAATTTGCCGTAACGTGGACGTAGCGCGCCGGGAAACGCACCCGCCTCATGACCGAACAGTTCGCTTTCGATGAGATGCTGCGGCAATGCCGCGCAATTGATGGCAACGAAGGGTCGATCCGCCCGTGCGCTGACATCGTGCAGCGCCCGGGCGACCACTTCCTTGCCGACACCGGTATCGCCGATGATCAGCGTATCGGCATCGGCAGCGCCGATTGCGCGGATCCGATAGCGCAGATCCACCATTGCCTGTGTGCGGCCGGGCAAGCGGGTCTCGAGATCATCCCGTTTACCGGCGACCGCGCGAAGGCGGCGGTTTTCCAGAACCAGCGAGCGCCGGTCTATGGCGCGTTTGATGATGCCTGCGAGATACTGGACGCTGAAGGGCTTTTCGATGAAGTCATAGGCTCCATTTCGCATGGCGCTGACGGCCAGCTGCACATCGCCATGGCCGGTGACCAGAATGACGGGAATTTCCGCATCCAGCTCCCGCACCTTTTGCAGCAGGGTCATGCCGTCCATACCGGGCATTCTGATGTCGCTGACGATGACGCCATCGAAACTATAGCCAATCAACTCGAACACATGATCGGCATGATCGACGGTGACGACATCAAGTCCGGCAAGCTCGAGGGCCTGGGCCGTGGACAGCCTGAGATCTTCCTCGTCGTCGATCAGTAAAACCCGTGAGGCATTCATTCGGCAGCAATCTCCACCGGCACGTCGGCATCCAGTTCAATGTCAAAGCGGGCACCGCCCTCCGGCAGGTTCGTGACGCTGAGCCGCCCGCCGAAATCCTTGACGATGTTGTAGGAGATGGACAGCCCGAGACCAAGCCCCTTGCCGACACCCTTGGTGGAAAAGAACGGATCAAATATGCGCTCCATGATGGCGGGCGGGACGCCGGGACCGTAATCGCGGACCGACAATGTGACCTTATCTCCCTGCTGGCGAGCCGTGAGTTCAATGCGGCGATCTTCCTGCCCCTGAACGGCATCGGCGGCATTGGAAATGATGTTGACGAGAACCTGCTGCAGCCGGACCGGTCCAGCCTTAACCAGCAGAGGCATCGCGCCGAGATCCATGAGGAGCCGGGCGTCCGCCGCCCTCAATCTGGCATTGACGATTTCCAGCGTATCGCTGACCACGCTCTCGACCGAAACTGGCCCCAGCTTCTCATTGGGTTTTCTGGCGAAGTTGCGCAAATGCTTGCCGATGGCAGCCATCCGGTCAATCAAGGCCGAAATGCGTTTGAGATTATCCGACGCCTCTTCCACGCGACCACGTTCTATCAGCAGCGAAGCACTTTCTGCATAGGTCTTGGCCGCCGCCAGCGGCTGGTTGAACTCGTGGGAAAGGGCCGCAGACATCTGGCCGAGTGCTGCAAGCTTGCCAGCCTGGATCAAGTCCTTCTGGGTCTTGCGCAATCGCTTCTCTGTCTGCCGGCGCTCGGCAATCTCATGCTTGATATCGCGATTGACCCGGGCGAGATCGGCTGTGCGCTCCTCGACACGTCTTTCCAACTCAGCCTGCGCCTCTGCCTGATGAACCAGTCGCTCCCGCAGCCTCCTGCGCCGCTGCAGCATGGCCGCAATCAGCGCGCCGACCAGACACAGGCAAAGCACGATGGCGACCATCGTCGTTTTCACCTGCGTGCGGATGGAGCTGGTATCAATGAGCACATTAACGGTCCAGCCGGCCTCGGGCATGGCCTGCGACAGGGAAATATACTCGCGTTCCTGCTGCCCTTCCTGAATGGTCATCAAAGTCTGGGCGCCAAAGGTGCCATGCGTCACTGCCAACTGTTTCAGGTTGGCGTCGGAGTAACGCCTTGAGCTCTCCGTCCGGGCGATGCGTTCCGGCGTCAGCGGCTGGATGGCGGCATAAAGCCATTCCGGCGTGCCCGTCATGAAGATGATGCCTTCCGGGTCGTTGACGAAAATCCGGTTCTCGCCGTTGCCGAAAGATGCTTCGATGCCTTCGATATCCACCTTGAAGACGATGACGCCCTTGATGTCGCCGTTGAACAGGATGGGAGAGGCAAAATAATAGCCGCGCTTGTGGGAGGTGGTTCCGAGAGCAAAGAACTTCGATTGCTGGCCTTTTGCGGCATCCTGAAAATACGGGCGATAGCTGAAGTTCTGGCCAACGAAGCTTGCGGGCCCATCATAATTGCTGGCCGCAATCGTCTCGCCATCCAGCGTCATGATGTAGATATCGGATGACTTCAGCAGATCGTTGATGGACTTTAGGTAGATATTGGCGCGAAGACGCAAGTTCTGATCATCGGGGTGCGCCACCAGCTCCTCGATATCATCATGATCGGCCATTAGCGCGGGCAAGGGTTCGTAGCGGCTCAGATGTCCGCCAAGTGCCGAGACCGCCAACCGCAGCGTCGTGCCGCCCTGTGCCGCCACCTCATCGAAATAGCTTTCTGCAACCAGATCGCTTCCGCGGGTCAAGGCAATGCCACCAAGGCTGAGGCATACAAGCACAATGCCGATCCAGCGATATTTCACCGGTCTATCCCCTCCACATGCCAGACTTATCGAGCCTGCTCCCACGCAGAAGTCTAGAGCCATTCAGGCGCAAATGGAAACATCGGACCGCGCATATTTTTGTCGGCGCGAGAGGTCAGCACGGGCAAAAACAAAAAAGCCGACCCAAAGGCCGGCTTTCTCGAAAACTGTAGAATGCGCAGAAATTATGCGCTTTCCTTCGGCGTCAGAACCTGACGGCCACGGTACATGCCTGTCTTCAGGTCGATGTGGTGTGGGCGGCGAAGTTCGCCGGAGTTCTTATCTTCAACGTAGGTTGCAGACTTCAGGCCATCGGCCGAACGACGCATGCCGCGCTTGGACGGGCTTGTTTTTCTCTTAGGTACTGCCATTTGTGTAACTCCAATTCAGCGGGGAAACACGGTAATCAGCCAGAACCAAGGCCTGATGTCTCATGTTTCTTTATTCGGAAATTTGGCGCGCTTATACATGCCTCTCAGGGCTTTGACCAGCCCCGGCACACATTTTTTCAAGAACAGCCGAATCACTGGCGCGATTTGAAGCCAACGCCGCCGGCAATCCGTATCAGACCGGATCGAAAACGATCAATTCCTCAAAATGCTTCATATCGCTAAATTCACAGAATGCTGGGGGACGCAATTCCAGAACGGGCACGGCCGCGCGCAATTCCTCAAGGCTTTCATCGAGCATTCTTTGCAAGCGCGGCAGAAAAGCCGGTTCAAACCAGCGCATCAGATAAGCGAAGGTGATGTGGAATTCGTAGCTATCGTGGTCCGGGTGCCGATAACCGAACAGGTCCGCAAAGGCATCGCGCCAGTGCGCCACCGTGCGGTCATCCTCAGCGGTTGCTCCCTTAAGCGTCAGGCCGATGGGCGTCACGCGTATCACCTGCATCGCAAAAGGCGGGAGATCGGGAAATCGCTGCAATTTCTCGAGATAGAAATCCGTCATCCCGGCAATCGGCGTGTCGCTCGGCATATCCTTGGGCCAGTAGGGCCAGTCACGGCGATATTCGATAATGCCTTGAAAGACTGTCATATGCAGGCTGGAGACGGGGGTGAAGGCCAGATGTGCTCTAGCCTCTGGCAAATCCAGAAGCTTTTGGCGTGTCCTGACAACTGCGCATTGCGTGCGAGAGCCTTCCGCCAGATGGCAGACGACCGTGTTTCCCGGCTCGTGCAGAAACTCGGCATTCAGATTGTAGCGAACACCGAGGTGGCGCGGGGGCTTATCGTTGTTTGCAGCGGAATAAGCGGCGAGATGAGGTCTTACGGCTGGCGCGTGCATGGTGCGAAGGCTCCTGAAACTGGACACCTCCTACGCCCGTCCGGCGACACTTGGATGACATAAAAACCGGATCGGGACAATCAAGCGTTTCCCTGTGAAAGGAAGAGGCTCTAGTGAACCTCGTCCCAGTTGTCCGCGGCCCTTGCGTCGACCTTCAGCGGCACCCTCATGTCCACAGCGGGCATGGCCGCATTCTCCATGATGGAAACGACAAGCGACAGTGTCTTGTCGATCTCTTCTTCGGCGACTTCGAAGATCAGTTCGTCATGCACCTGCAGGAGCATCCGGGCCGAGAGGTTGCCATCTTCCAATGCGGGTTCGACACGGATCATCGCACGACGGATGATATCGGCGGCGGAGCCCTGAATCGGCGCATTGATGGCGGCGCGCTCGTTAAAGGCACGCACCGAAGGGTTGGACGACTTGATCTCCGGATAATTGATGCGGCGACCGAAGATGGTTTCGACATAGCCCTTGTCACGCGCAAAGGCCTTGGTGTTTTCCATATAGTCTCGGATGCCCGGGAAGCGCTCGAAATATTTCTTGATGTACTCCCCGGCCTCGGACCTTCCAATACTCAGCTGGTTGGCGAGCCCGAAGGACGAAATCCCGTAGATGATACCGAAATTGATGGCCTTGGCGCGGCGCCGAACCTCGGACGGCATTCCTTCGACGGGAACGCCGAACATTTCGGAGGCCGTCATGGCGTGAATGTCGATACCGTTCTCGAACGCGTTTCTCAGCTGCGGAATATCGGCAACATGGGCAAGGACGCGCAATTCGATCTGGCTATAGTCCGCAGACAGAAGCTTGTTACCCGGAGTCGATATGAAGGCCGTGCGGATCTTTCGCCCTTCTGCTGTCCTGACCGGGATGTTCTGAAGATTCGGCTCGGACGATGACAGGCGTCCTGTCGTCGTTGACGCCAGCGAATAGGAGGTGTGAACCCGTTTCGTATCGGCGTGGACGTAGCCCGGAAGCGCATCCGTATAGGTGGATTTCAGCTTGGTCAGCTGGCGCCAGTCCACGATCTTGCGCGGCAGCTCGACGCCCTCGGCGGCCAGGTCTTCCAGCACCTGGGCCGAGGTGGACCATTGCCCGGTCTTGGTCTTGGAGCCACCGGGCAAGCCCATCCTGCCGAAGAGGATATCGCCCAGCTGCTTCGGCGAGCCGATGTTGAATTTCTCGCCAGCAAGCTCGTAAATTTCTTCCTCGAAAGCGGCGGCCTTCTGTGCAAGCTCTCCGGAAAGGCGTGAGAGAATCTGGCGATCAACCGTGATGCCGCGCTCTTCCATGCGGGCAAGGACCGGCAGCAGCGGGCGTTCCAGTTTCTCGTAGACGGAAAGCAGGCGGTCCGCGGCAAGCCGCGGCTTCAAGACCATCCAGAGCCGCAAGGTCACATCCGCATCTTCTGCGGCGTAAGCGGTCGCCTTGTCGATATCGACGAAATCGAAGGTCACGCCCGATTTTCCGGAACCGGCCACGTCCTTATAGGCGATGGGCGTGTGCCCGAGCCACCTCTCGGACAGCGCGTCCATTCCATGCAATCCTTTGCCGGCTTCCAGCACATAGGACATCAGCATGGTGTCATCGAAGCTCTGCATGACAATGCCGAGCCGCTTCACCAGCAGATAATCATACTTCAGGTTCTGCGCGACCTTGAGGACAGTGGGATCTTCGAGAAGCGCCTTTAACCGGTCAATTGCTTCGCGGGCGGGGATCTGGTCTGGGGCAAGCTTGATGCCATCGCTGAAGAGATCGCCGCCGGACCCTGTCTTGTGGGCAATCGGCACATAGGCCGCAATGATCTGCTGACCGCTCGCATCCTTGCCGTTATTGGCGATGGCAAGGGAAAAACCGACGAGTTCAGCCTGCATCGGATCAAGCGACGTCGTTTCCGTATCGAATGCCACGAGACCCGTTTCACGGGCCATGGCAATCCATCTGTCCAGTTCCTCGATGGTGCGGATGGTTTGATAGCTGGTGGTGTCAATCTTGTCTGCCGAGAAGATGGCTTCCCTGCTGGACGCAAGCCCGGCGGGCGTCGTGCCTTCCAGTTGCGAAGCAACGGCTGACGCGTTTTCGACAGCGCTCTCATCCAGCGGCATGGTCTTTCGGCCTGCAAGATCTGTCGCGGCTTCCAGATCGGGTCCGTGAGCCGCTGCCCCACGCTCGACCGGCACATGGGCCGCATCGATCACCGCAGCGTCGGCACCCGTCGTTTCGGCCACCCTGCGCGTGAGCGTGGTAAATTCCATCGCCTTGAGGAACGCGATCAGTTTCGGGCCGTCCTGCGGCTCAAGCACCAGCGCATCGAGCGGCATCTCCAGCGGGACATCCGTTCTCAGCGCCACGAGTTGCCGCGAAAGCCGCGCGAGCTCTGCATTGGCAATGATGTTCTCGCGCCGTTTCTGCTGCTTGATTTCACCAGCCCGCGCAAGCAGCGTGTCGAGATCGCCATATTCATTGAGCAATTGCGCCGCGGTTTTGGGACCGATGCCCGGAATGCCGGGAATATTGTCGGTGGAATCGCCGGTCATGGCCTGCAGATCGATCATCTTTTCAGGCGCGACACCCCATTTTTCGACAACGTCGGGGATGCTGATCTGCTTGTCCTTCATCGCGTCATACATGTGGACATTGGCAGTCACGAGCTGCATCAGGTCCTTGTCTGACGAGATGATGGTTACATCAGCACCAACAGCCTCGGCCTGCCGGGCATAGGTCGCGATGATATCGTCGGCTTCAAAGCCTTCCGTTTCGATGCAGGGCAGGTTGAAGGCGCGCGTGGCGTGGCGGATCAAGCCAAACTGCGGCACCAGATCTTCCGGCGGTGCGGAGCGATTGGCCTTGTAGAGATCGTAAAGCTCGTTGCGGAAGGTTTTCGAGGAATAGTCGAAAATGACCGCAAAATGTGTTGGCGTCACCCCGACGTCGGTGTTTCGCGCGTCCTTCAACAGCTTCCACAGCATGTTGCAGAAACCGGACACGGCATTGACCGGCAGTCCATCCGATTTGCGGTTGAGCGCTGGAATGGCATGGAACGCCCGGAAAATGAACCCTGAGCCGTCTACGAGGAAGAGATGATCGCCTTTTTTCATGGGAAGCATGGATAGCGCGCAATGGCGAAAAGGTCTATCGCCGCGATGGCCCGGGCAGCAACATTCTTCATTGGCTTTGACAGCGCCCTGCCCCTTCCAACAGGTTTGATCGCGAGGTTCCTCGGCCCAGATGTCAAGCGTGCTGGCGCAGACCCGATTGCGTTGATCTGGGCGCTGCGACACAGGATTTGAGGCGGCTGGTGGAAGCGCAGGACTGGCCTTTTGCCGCTCACCAGAACGTTACAAATTTGTAATCCGGGCTTCCCTTGAAAAGCCGCATTTGCAGCCTCATTTCTTTGAGGACGGCGACTGATCACGCCGTAGTCTGATTGCAGGCTCGTCCCCCGCCGCGTCAGACCGGACAAAGGCCTACCCCCCTCTCCGGGCCTTTGTCCCTCAATATAAGCGCCATGGCCGTCCCCTCCCGGCCATGGCGTTTTTGCGTCTGGCCCCTGACGATCTTCGGCTGGCACATGCTTCGCGAAAGCCAGCAGGCTTATGCAGCTTGGGTGCAAGATGCCCCGGCCTTCCGCCGTACCGTCAGGAAAAGGATGAGATGCGTTTTTCGCGAAACGATTCGGCCACCTATCTTGCCGCTCAACTGGCAAAGACCTTCTCCAAGGCGCTGAACAAACGTGCTGCAGCCCTTGGCTTTTCGCCGGGCCAGTTTCCCATATTGCTTGAGCTCTGGAACGAAGACGGGCTGACCCAGCGTCAGTTGCTGGACCGGGTGGATGTCGAACAGGCAACGCTGGCAAACACTCTCGCACGCATGGAACGCGACGGCCTCATCGAACGCAGGCCGCATCCCAAGGATCGACGCGCGCAGATCATCGAGCTGACGGAGAGGGCGCGAGAACTCGAAACGCGGGCGATATCGGCATCGCAGGCAACCGATGATGCAATGCTTGCAGGGCTTTTGAAATTCGAGCGTTGCCTGCTTATCGAATACATGACGCGGGCCATAGACAACGCAAAAGTCTCTGAACAGAAGAGCTGAAGCCAATTTCCGGCTCGAAACCGATCTGTCTTTGCTCTATCCTGAGCCATTCTCAGCATGACAGGATCGCGTAATGACAGACATATCCCCCGTTCTTTCGGCGGTTGACGACAACCTCAAAGCCAGCCTCGAAAGACTCTTCGAACTCGTTCGCGTCAAATCCATTTCCACGGACCCAGCCTACAAGGCCGAATGCCGCAAGGCTGCGGAGTGGCTCGTTCGTGACCTCAACGGTATCGGTTTTGATGCTTCCATTCGCGATACCGAAGGGCACCCCATGGTCGTTGCCCATCACGACGGCGCGACACCGGATGCGCCGCATGTGTTGTTTTACGGCCATTACGACGTACAGCCGGTTGACCCGATCGAGCTTTGGGACAATGAGCCCTTTGCTCCCGCATTGAAGGATCTCGGCGAAGGCAGGCAGGTGATCACTGGTCGCGGCACCTCCGATGACAAGGGTCAGTTGATGACCTTTGTCGAAGCCTGCCGCGCTTACGTCCAAGTCCATGGCGCTCTGCCGATTCGCGTCACCATTCTCTTCGAAGGTGAAGAGGAGTCAGGGTCTCCTTCCCTGAAGCCTTTCCTCGATGCCAATGCAGAAGAGTTGAAGGCGGATTATGCGCTGGTCTGCGATACCAGCATGTGGGATCGCGAAACGCCTGCAATCGCTGCGGCGCTGCGTGGTCTCGTCGGTGAAGAAATCGTCGTGACTGCTGCGGATCGCGATCTGCATTCCGGGCTCTTCGGTGGCGCAGCTGCCAATCCCATCCACATTCTCTCGGCCATTCTGGCGGGCCTGCATGATGAGACGGGCCGCGTTACGCTGCACGGCTTTTACGATGGCGTGGAGGAAACACCCACCAACATCAAGGCTTCCTGGGATAGCCTTGGCCGCACCGCCGAGTCCTTCCTGGGTGAAGTCGGCCTGTCCATTCCGTCAGGAGAAAAGGGTCGCTCGGTTCTGGAGCTGACCTGGGCAAGACCAACCGCAGAAATCAACGGTATCATCGGCGGTTACACCGGCGAGGGTTTCAAGACGGTCATTGCCGCCAAGGCCTCTGCGAAGGTTTCTTTCCGTCTGGTGGGAAAACAGGACCCCGCCGCGATCAGGGAAAGCTTCCGCGCCTATGTCCGGTCCCGCATTCCAGCCGACTGCTCTGTGGAATTCCATGAGCATGGTGGTTCGCCAGCCATTCAGCTTTCCTATGATTCGCCAGCGCTCACCAAGGCAAAGGCAGCATTGTCAGACGAATGGGCTAAGCCAGCTGTGGTTATCGGCATGGGCGGCTCCATCCCCATTGTCGGAGATTTCCAGAAACTGCTCGGCATGGACTCGCTGATGATTGGCTTCGGTCTGACGGACGACCGCATTCATTCCCCCAACGAGAAATACGATTTGCAGTCTTTCCATAAAGGAATCAGGTCCTGGGTGCGGATCTTGTCTGCCCTTGCTCAGAAATGAGCTGAGCCAGCCAAAAGCGCCATCCCTTATCCGGGTGGCGCTTTTTTTAAATAGGGGCTGGAAAAACAAAAAGGCCGGGCAAGCCCGACCTTTCATTCCGTTTCAGCAGCAGTGCCAGTACATCCGTGGTCAAAGCGCGTAAAACGGTCTGGTGTTTCAGCGCGGCGCCAACATATTTGCTGTCGCTCGCGTCTTCAGAAACATGATTGCTCCAATTTGGTTAAAATACAATTAACACAAAGGCCGCGATCACTTTGGTTTCCGCTCTTTCTCAAGAGATTTCCGAAACACCGATGAACCCTATATTGGTAGCCGGTACGGATGTTTCAAGACCAGGGGCCGATTTAACTCTTGACCGGCGCTGAAAACGAAAAAAGGCCGGGTGAACCCGGCCTTTCAAATAACCCGGATCGGCGCAATGGCCGACCAAAGCCAATATTAAGCAGCGACGATGCTGTCTGCAGACATCTTGCCAGAACGACGGTCCTGAACGAGTTCGTAGGTGATCTTCTGACCATCCTTGAGGCCGTTCAGGCCAGCGCGCTCAACTGCGGAGATGTGAACGAAAACGTCCTGTGCGCCATCATCAGGCTGAATGAAGCCGTAGCCCTTGGTTGCGTTGAACCACTTTACTGTACCAGTCGCCATAACGATGTTCCTTCCGTTGGCAAATTACTTTTGCGCTGAAATTCAGCGCGGGTGTTCTCGAATTTGAAGGAAAGATCGTCGTTTGCGTCTAAAAGACGCCGAAGCTCTGGTCGTCAAACAAATATCGATGGCGAAACACCTAAGGTGGAGACACCGATAAGTCAAGTTTGTTTGAACAAGAACAAAAAAAGCGAGCTGACATCCGTCCCTGCCGGAACATGTCATTGCTCAACCCGATGCGGGATTTGCGGAAGGCCCGGAATGCAAAAACCCGGCGCGGGAGGAGGTGCGCCGGGCTCTTGATACTGACTGACAACTGGGAGGAGGAGTGTTGCCAGTCCAAATCGGGCGACGCTGGGAGGAGGAGTGCGTCGCTTCGATGAGCTGAAAATACAGTATTTCTCGATGGTGAAAAGTCAGAACATTGCACCGCAGCATTGCGCAAAACGCATACCTCGTACGTGCACACTTGCTGATTTGCACATGATCGCCTAAAGAATACGCATGAGCATCGAATCTGTCCGGGCATTCTTTTCCAGCCACGCACCTGAAGTCCCCATCATGGTGACGGAGGAAAGTTCTGCGACCGTAGAACTTGCGGCTGCGGCTCACGGGGTCGAACCGGCCCAGATTGCCAAGACAATCTGCCTGAGAGCCGGAGAAACCGTTATTCTAGTGGTCGCGGCCGGAACGAAGCGGCTGGACAATCGGAAATTTCGGGACCGTTTCGGTACCAAGCCGCGAATGCTTGGTGCAGACGACGTGGTTTCGGCCACCAGCCACCCAATTGGCGGTGTATGCCCTTTTGGCCTGCCCTCTCCGCTGCCTGTCTATTGCGACATATCGTTGAGAGACTTCAGCGAGGTTCTGCCCGCTGCGGGCGCTACCAACGCGGCTGTTCGCATTTCTCCTGACTTGATGGTGCAACTGACTGGCGCCGAGTGGGTAGACGTCTGCGATTGACGGGATCGTGAAGCGCCTGCACCCTTAACCCCACCTTAAATCGCCGCATTTAAGCTTCATCCGCATCAAAAGATGATCAAAAGCAGCGTGCTGTTGCGCCGCATGCAAGGAGCAATTTTCCCGAGATGGCAGGTAATGGCAAATCACGCCAGCGCGTAGAACCTTCTTTCGGGGATTTCCACGAATCCGGCGATGACCTGCGCCTCGACGAAACCGACCGCATTACCGGTACCCGCGGTGCTCGAAAAAAAGCTGATGCCTCTGAAGCGCCAAAACAGCAGAAACGTGCGCGGACAAGCAAAGCCGCCAGCAGGCGGGATCGCAAGGGTGATCGTGCAGGCGGTATAACAGGCTTCGTCCGCGCCTTGTTCTACTGGTGCATCGTGCTCGGTATCTGGGGCGGCATCGCTGTGACAGGGATTGTTGTCTATTACGCGGCGCGAATGCCGAGTGCCAGCACCTGGTCGATACCGGAACGCCCGCCCAACCTGAAGATCGTGGCCGTCGATGGTTCCGTGCTTGCCAACCGCGGCACGACCGGCGGAGAGGCGCTGTCGCTGGAAGACATGTCGCCCTATCTTCCGCAAGCGGTAATCGCCATCGAAGACAGACGCTTCTATTCCCACTTCGGCATAGACCCGCTCGGCCTTGCCCGCGCCATCGTCACCAATGTCGTCAGCGGCCGCACCGTGCAGGGCGGCTCGACACTGACGCAGCAGCTGGCGAAAAACCTGTTTCTTTCTCCCGACAGAACAATCGAACGCAAGATCCAGGAAGTGTTGCTATCTTTCTGGCTGGAGCAGAAATACACCAAGGACCAGATCCTTGCGATGTATCTGAACCGGGTCTATTTCGGTTCGAATGCCTATGGCGTCGAGGCGGCATCCCAGCGTTATTTCAACAAGTCGGCCCGCGACGTCAATCTTGGCGAGGCAGCACTTCTGGCGGGGCTTTTGAAAGCGCCATCCCGTCTGTCGCCAGCACGCGATCCACAGGCGGCGGAGGAGCGAGCCCAGGTCGTCCTGCAGTCCATGCAGGACGTGGGCTTTATCAACGAAGACGAGATCAAGACCGCCATGTCGCAGCCACCGACGAAGGCAAAGCGCTTCTGGTCGGGGGCGGAACACTATGCCGCCGACATGGTCCTGGATGAGGTTCGCGGCCTGATTGGAGAGGTGAAGCAGGACCTCGTCGTTGACACGACAATTGATCTCGACCTGGAAAAGGAAGCCGAAAAGGCGCTTTCCAGCGTGCTGAAAAGCGAAGGCAAGAAGCTCGGCGCGTCTCAGGCGGCATTGGCATCCATCGATGGGACTGGCGCGATCCGCGCGATTGTCGGCGGCGCCGATTACACCGAGAGCCAGTTCAACCGTGCCTCGAAGGCAAAACGCCAACCGGGCTCGGCCTTCAAACCCTTCGTCTACATTGCTGCGCTTGAAAACGGTTTGACGCCAAACTCGGTGCGCAACGACGCCCCGGTGAAGATCGGCAAATGGACGCCTGAAAATTACGACCAGAAATATCGCGGCGAGGTGACACTTGCCACGGCACTGGCCAACTCGCTGAACACCATCGCCGCCCAGCTCGTGGTGGAAGTCGGGCCTGAACGCGTGGCGCAGGTGGCACATCGCATGGGGATCGAATCCGACCTTCAGGCCAATGCGTCCATCGCCCTCGGCACCTCGGAAGTGTCCCTGCTGGAGCTGACTTCGGCCTATGCGCCCATGATGAATGGCGGCTTCAAGGCGACCCCGCACATCGTCAAGCGCATCACCGACCCGGACGGCAAGGTCCTCTACGAAAACAAATATGATAATCCGCCGCGGGTGCTGAGCGAAGGCATAGCGGCCACGATGAACAGCATGTTGACCGGCGTCATCAACGAGGGCACCGGAAAGGCCGCGCGGCTGAAAGGCTGGCAGGCAGCCGGTAAATCCGGAACGACCCAGTCCTTCCGCGACGCGCTGTTCGTGGGCTATACCAGCACCCTGACCACGGGCGTCTGGTTCGGCAATGATGACGGCACCTCCATGAAGAAGGTCACCGGCGGCGGGCTGCCCGCAAAAGCCTGGAAGGAATTCATGACCGCGGCGCATTCCGGTCTGACGCCCTCACCGCTCTTCGGTCTCGGTGAGTATGGCGCGCCAGAGACAGCGCAGCCTGCGACTGAAGTGCCTACGGCCCTGCCGCAGTCGCTCAGCGATCTCATTTCCAGTGCATTGGGCGAGAGCAAGGCACCCCTGCCGACAGATTACCCGCCAGCACCCGTCAGTCGCGATCAGACGGCATCCACTCCCGCCTATCCGCCTGCCGATGTTCCCGTCCAGCAGTTTCCGCAGCAGCAATATGGCGGTGGGCCAGTGCCGCCCGCCGACGTCGGCGGCGGCGGTGCCGAGCCTCGACGCCCGGCACAGAAACAAACAACATTGTTCGATGTCCTGATGGGGAACTAAGCGTCGCTCAAGGCTGATGCCGTGAGCGGCTGGAGCAACGACAGATATGCAGCCGCGTTATCCGTGAAAATGAAAAAGCCCGGTCAAACCGGGCTTTTATCGTATGATCAGTTGATCTTTTCGGCGGGCGCGTTCGGATCAGGCAAAGGAGCCGGATTGGCCGACAGTGTGCGCAGATAGGCGATGAGGTCGGCGCGTTCGGTCTCTTTCTTGATGCCGGCAAAGCCCATGGCTGTGCCAGGGACATGCTTCTTTGGCGCTTCGATGAAGTAGCTGAGATGATCGTAATCCCATTTCACTTCACCGCCCTTGGAGAAGTCCTTCATGCCTGCCGAATAGCTGAAGCCTTCGTGGCTGGCGATCGGGCGGTTGACGACGTCATAGAGATTTGGGCCGACTTTATTGGGGCCGCCGCTGTCCCCGGTGTGACAGCTCGCACATTTCTTGAAAACAGTCTCACCCTTTGCGGCGTCGGCGCTCGCCAGAAGCTTGGCGATTGGCGTTGCCGCGGCCTCGGGTTCACCGCTTGCACTTTCCGCACCACCGGCCTCTGCAACAATGGCATAGCCTTCTTTCTCAGGTGCTGGCGCATGGAAAATACCTTCCGATGCAATGGACACCGACATCAGCACGAATATCGTGCCCAGAAGCGCACCGACTGCCATGTTAACCTGTGAATTCATTTATTTGCGCTCCCTCACAACCGTTCGCATAAACGGACATCTTGAAATTGCTCGAAAGCTATGGCTTTTGCACAGCCTGCGCAACTTGAATATGCTCCCCGCACCGTGACGTATTGCCACTTTTATTGCGGGATTTGAAGGGTGTTGGATGAATAATCGGTATTTCGAAAAGGCTGTTGTGCTTATTCCGGCACGAATGGCCTCTACCCGCCTTCCGGGCAAGCCTCTGGCGGATATTGCGGGCAAGCCGATGATTGTTCAGGTTGCAATGCGCGCCCGCGAAGCTGGTGCAGAGCGAATCGTCGTCGCTGTTGACGATACGCAGGTTTACGATGCTGTCAGGAATGCCGGTTTCGACGTCATGATGACCCGCCAGGACCACCAGTCTGGCTCCGATCGCATCTATGAAGCCCTTCAGAAAGCCGATCCTCATGGCAACGCCGAGTTCGTCATCAACGTGCAGGGCGATCTTCCGACCATTGAAGCCGAAACGATTCGCGCCTCTTTGCGGCCCATGGAAAATGCCTCGACCGATATTTCGACCTTGACCGTGGAAATCACAGACGAAGACGAAAAGACCAACCCCAGCGTCGTGAAGATCGTTGGCAGTCCGATCTCGGACACACGGCTGCGGGCGCTCTACTTTACCCGTGCGACCGCGCCTTACGGTCAGGGGCCTCTCTACCACCACATCGGGCTCTACACATACAGACGCGCCGCGCTGGAAAAGTTCGTAAGCTTGAAACCTTCCGCATTGGAGCTTCGAGAAAGCCTAGAGCAATTGCGCGCGCTTGAAGCCGGAATGAGAATCGACGCGGAGATCGTCAATTCGGTTCCGCTTGGCGTCGATACACCCGCGCAACTCGAAAGAGCCCGCCAGATCCTCTCCCAACAGAATTGATGGTAATCACATGAGCAGCAACCGCATCGCCTTCCAGGGAGATTTCGGCGCAAACTCCGATATGGCCTGCCGGGACGTGTTTCCGACTATGGACCCGCTACCCTGCCCGACATTCGAGGACGCTTTCAATGCGCTGGAGAACGGCGAAGCGGATCTTGCGATGATACCGATCGAAAATACGCTGGCTGGCCGTGTGGCCGACATTCACCACCTGCTGCCCGAATCCAGACTGCACATCATTGGCGAATATTTCATGCCAATCCGGTTCCAGCTGATGGTGCTTCCGGGTGTCGCGAAGGACGAAATCAAGACGGTTCACAGCCATATTCATGCGCTGGGGCAGTGCCGCAAGATCATCCGCTCCAATGGCTGGAAGCCGGTTGTTGCGGGCGACACCGCCGGCGCTGCAAAGCAGGTATCCGAGCGCGGAGACCGTAGCATGGCCGCATTGGCACCACGGCTCGCCTCAGAGCTCTATGGGCTGGATATTCTTGCGGAGAATGTGGAAGACTCCGAGAACAACGTCACGCGTTTCGTCGTTCTT
Organism: Hyphomicrobiales bacterium; assembly: GCA_900468285.1. GTDB lineage: Bacteria > Pseudomonadota > Alphaproteobacteria > Rhizobiales > Rhizobiaceae > Agrobacterium. The sequence goes on from UBTF01000007.1 coordinate 277,822, forward strand.
TCCCGCGATGAGGATTGGGCCAAGCGCACCTCGGCAGATGAGGTGATCGTCACGACATTCGTCTTCAATGTGCGCAACATTCCTGCAGCGCTCTACAAGGCCATGGGCGGCTTTGCGACGAATGGCATCAACATGACCAAGCTGGAAAGCTATCAGCTGGGCGGCAAATTTGTCGCCACCCAGTTTTATGCCGATATCGAAGGTCATCCTGAAGACGATTCCGTCAGGCACGCGCTTGAGGAACTGCGGTTCTTCTCTGAAAAAGTTCGGATTCTCGGCGTTTACCAAGGCCATCCCATGCGGCGCAAACTCAACAATATCTGAGCCGGGGGCTGGCCCCTACTCGGATTTCCCCCACTCGATCCAGTCGCGCATGAGCCGGTGCGCGATTGCGCCCCTTGGTGGGGGCAAGGTGCCATTGGCGTTGCTCGCTTCCAGAAGGGTGGCCACTTCCTGGCGCGTGAACCAGCGGCAATCTTCAAGCTCCGCTTCGTCGCGGGTAATCTCTGACGACAGCGCTTCCGCATAGCAGCCGATCATCAGGGTATGCGGCATGGGCCAAGGCTGTGAGGCATGATAGCGCACACGTCCGACATCGATGTTTGCTTCTTCGTGAGTCTCGCGACGGACCGCGTCCTCTATGGTCTCACCCGGCTCAAGAAATCCTGCGAGGCAGGAATACATGCCGGGAGCAAAATGCGGTCCACGACCTAGAAGGCATAATTCGCGCTCCAGATCGATCGTCAGCATGATTACGACAGGATCCGTCCGCGGAAAGATCGTGTGCTCGCAGGCCGCACAGATGCGCTTGTAACCGCCGATCCGCAGCTCCATCGTCCCACCGCACCGGCCACAAAAGCGGTTGTCCGCATTCCAGTTGAGCAACGATACGGCCTGCGCAACCTCTCCCAACAGCTCCTCGCCAATCAACTGATCGCGATACAGCGTGCGGGCATCCACCGGCTTGTAATGGCTGGCGAGATCGTCCTGCGCGACGCCTAATGGGACCGCAACGCGCGGCTCGCCATTTTCCTTGTAGCCCAGCAGTATGGCATTATCGAAGTCCGGCGAGAGTTCGGCGAGTTCATAGGTGGAGAAGAGAGGATCAAGGATTTGATCCTCATGCTTCAGCACCAGCTTCGCGCCGGAAAACGCCAGCAGATGGGTGCCCTCCACCTTCAGGGCCTTGACGACGCAGTCGTCGGTCCGTTTTTCGGCCAGACGGTCAAGACCGTTCTGGGCAAAGGCGGTAAGGGTGCTGGGTTCGGGATGTGGGGAGTTGGTATCGAATATGCTGCTTGAGATCATCAGAGTGCGCCAGCCAGTTTTTTCATGAAATTGCTTCTGTCTTCGTCCTTGTAGGGAACAGGTGTTCCCTGCCCCCAGATCGGGCCCGGCCAGCAGTCATCGCCTTCACTGCGGGCAATGACGTGAATGTGGAGTTGCCGCACGATATTGCCAAGCGTTCCGACATTTATTTTGGTAGCGCCCGTCAATTCCTTCAAGGCAGAGGCGACCTGATTGGTTTCGAATGTAAGCACCGCCTGATCAAGCGGCGTCAGATCGAACAATTCGCTCATCTTCGCGCGCTGCGGTACCAGCACGAGCCATGGCCAACGACTGTCGTTTTGCAGGCGCAGCTGGCACAGTCCAAGCTTGGTAATAAGCACGCTGTCGCGCGCCAGTCTCTCGTCAAGCTGGAATGTGTCCAAGGCGTCCTCCCAATTTGTTTTTCGGTTGATAGCAGTTTTTTGAAGGCTTGGCTTGCATTTGCTTTTATTATTGCCGATATGTGCCTTCGGGAGGTTGGTGGTGGACGAGCCACTCGCCAACCGGGTCAGGTCCGGAAGGAAGCAGCCCTAACGAGCCAGGCACGGGTCGCCGTGCCAGCCTCCCACCTTTTCTTTTTGAAGACGTGCTCAGGTTTCGCCGGGCCAGTTCGGCCTGAAAGCGGGCACCACCCAAAGCATGTCTCGCAAAAGTGTGTAGCGGTTTTGCGACCAAGACATGCGATATGTTCTAACGACTGGCGAGGCAATGAGCGAAACCGGAACCAATACGCCCCAGACCAAAGAGCAGGGTACAGGTTACCGGGTGCTGGCGCGCAAGTACCGCCCGAAAGATTTTTCCGATCTGATGGTTGGTCAGGAGCCGATGGTTCGGACGCTGACCAATGCGTTCGAGACGGGGCGAATTGCGCAAGCCTACATGCTGACGGGCGTACGCGGAGTCGGAAAGACGACCACCGCCCGCATTCTCGCCCGGGCACTCAATTACAAGACCGACGAGATAGACAAGCCAACCATCGATCTGCGCATTCCCGGCGAGCATTGCCAGGCGATCATGGAAGGACGTCATGTCGACGTCATCGAGATGGATGCCGCGTCCCATACCGGTATCGATGACATCAGAGAAATTATAGAGCAGGTGCGCTATCGTCCGGTGTCGGCCCGGTACAAGGTCTACATCATCGACGAAGTCCACATGCTCTCGACGCAGGCTTTCAACGGTCTTTTGAAGACCTTGGAAGAGCCGCCGGAACATGTGAAATTCATTTTCGCCACGACGGAAATCCGGAAGGTACCGATTACCGTTCTATCGCGCTGCCAGCGTTTCGATCTGCGCCGGATCAGCGCCGCGGATCTGGTCGGGCTGTTTACGGCTATCGCCGCGAAGGAAGGCTTCGAGGCCGAACCGCAGGCACTGGCGATGATCGCTCGTGCGGCAGAAGGTTCTGCGCGAGACGGTCTCTCCCTGCTTGATCAGGCCATTGCCCATGGCGGCGGGCGCGTTGAAGCCGAAGCGGTTCGCGGAATGCTGGGCCTCGCCGACCGTGCCCGTATCGTCGACCTGTTTCATCACGTCGCAAAGGGCGATGTTGCCGCAGCTCTTGCCGAATTTACCGGACAATATGAGGCTGGCGCCAACCCGGTCGTCGTGTTGAACGATCTTGCCGATTTTACGCATCTCGTCACCCGCATGAAATATGTCCCGGATGCCGCAGACGATCCGTCTCTTTCGGAAGTCGAGCGTGTCAGGGGTGCGGAATTTGCCGACAGCATCGCTGTCTCCGCCTTGTCCCGCATATGGCAGATGCTTCTGAAGGGCATTCCTGAAACCGAAAATGCATCCCGCCCGGCGGGTGCTGCCGAGATGGTTCTCATCCGGCTATCTCACGCCGCCAATTTGCCCGCGCCTGAAGATGCGGCCCGCCGTTTGCTGGAAATGGCAAATGGTGAGGGAGGCAATGCAAATGGGGCGCCATCCGGTGGCGGCAATGGCGGCGGCGCGCGGGCTTATGCGTCGACGCAGGCCGTCGCATCCGCACAGACGGCTTACGCTTCACCGCAACGCCAGTCCACGCCGCAGCCGACAGCCATGCTTCGTGCCGTGCCCGACAGCCGACCGCAGGATGCAGCAATCTCTGCCCCCAGGCCCGAGGAAAAGCCGGAGCCAAAAGTCCCGGTCAACTCGCTTGAAGATGTCGTTGAGCTTTGCACCAAGAACCGCGATCCGCGCATGAAGGCGCTGGTGCGCAATTTCGTGCGGCTTGTGCGGCTTGAGCCAGGCCGGCTCGACATGCGCCTCAGCGAAGGAGCCCCCGGCTCCCTGCCCGGTGAACTTGGCGTGAGATTGAAGGAATGGACCGGTATTCACTGGCTGGTCAGCTTGAGCAAGGAAGAAGGGTCGCCAACGCTTGTCGAAGCGGAAGGCAATGCCCGCGACGCCCGGCTCGTTGATGCCCGGCAGGATCCCGACGTTGCCGCTATTCTGGCACAGTTCCCCGGCGCGAAGATCACCGACGTGCGCATCCGTACAGCGGTGCCTGACGATCTGGAGGTCATCGTGCCGCCCTCTGTTGCCGAATCGAGCGAAGGCGACATTCTTCCGGGCGACGACATAGAATTCTAGGAAAAAACAGGAGTTTCGACATGCGCGACATCATGGGCATGATGGGCAAGGTCAAAGAAATGCAGGCCAAGATGGAGAAGATGCAGGAAGAAATTGCTGCGCTCGAGATCGAGGGAAAATCAGGCGGCGGCCTCGTGACCGTGCGTATGAGCGGCAAAGGCTCCCTCCTCGGCGTCAAGATCGATCCCTCGCTTCTGAAGGAAGAAGAGGTCGAGATTCTCGAAGACCTGCTGGTTGCCGCCCACAACGACGCCAAGCAGCGCGCCGAAACCATCACAGCCGAAAAAACCCGCGATCTCACGGCCGGACTGCCAATTCCACCCGGTATGAAGCTTCCCTTCTAACCGAGATCGAGACTGCGTCGCAGTTTGTAGTGTATTGGGGCGGCGAGAAATCGCTGCCTCGTTTTTTCATCCAGACGCTTGCCAAATGCTGCCATGGTTTCAGCAATCGACACTCTTTCGCCTTCGAAGGCCTCAAAAGAGACAGCGTCTCCCTCTCCGACATCTCCACCTGATATGACACGACAATAGATGCCGGGACGAGCCGCTGCGCTGTAAGTCCGGGCAAAGTGTGGATCGCCCATGCGCGCGCTGAATGTCGCACAGGGAATTCGTGCAGATGTCGCTTCGAGCGTTACCCCGCCGATGACGAAACGATCCCCCACATGGACATCCCTGTTGTCCAGATCCGTCAGCACAAGGTTTTCACCGAACGTGCCGAGAGCGACCGGCCTGCCGAGTGTTTCGCTCCACCAGTTCAGCGTCAGCAGCCCTTCGACATAAACGGCCTGATCTACACCTCCATGGTGCTTGGTGTTGCAGATGGCATCGCCGACGATGCCTTCGGCGTCGATCAGCACGCGGCCAGTAAGCGGCATTTTGAAAATGCCGGTCTTGTAGCTCTTGCCGGGTAGCTTTTCGGCTCGTCCTGCACATACCGCGTGAAGTTTCATCGCTTGGAACTCCTCAAATGATTCCGTTTTGTACTCATATGGGCTAAAAGCACCGAATGGCAAAACGAGTCACCGGTCCTGAAATCGAAAAACTGATCCAGCTTCTGGCGAAAGTGCCGGGCCTTGGGCCCCGCTCGGCCCGACGTGCGGCACTGCATCTCATCAAGAAGAAGGAACAGCTTCTCGGGCCACTTGGTCTGGCCATGGAAGAAGCCTATCAAAAGGTCAAAATCTGCTCCTGCTGCGGCAATGTGGATACGATTGATCCCTGTACCGTATGCTCCGACGAGCGACGGGACCAGACAGTCATCATCGTTGTGGAAGATGTATCCGATTTGTGGGCCCTTGAACGGGCAGGCGCAATGAACACCGCCTATCATGTCCTTGGTGGCACCCTATCCCCGCTCGATGGCGTCGGGCCGGAAGATCTCAATATCAAGGGGCTCATAGACCGCGTCAGCGCCGGTGGCATCCGTGAACTGATTATCGCTGTAAACGCCACGGTCGAGGGGCAGGCCACAGCGCATTACATCACCGATCGCCTTCAGGATCTTGATGTCAAGATCACGCGGCTGGCGCATGGCGTGCCTGTTGGTGGGGAACTTGATTACCTCGACGAGGGCACGCTGACCGCCGCCCTGCGCGCGCGGACAGCCATCTGACGCATGACCGCCGCCCTTCTGCGCAAATGAATCAAGCCTTGTAAAGGAAACCGAATGCCCTCCAAGACCATCGGCCTCCTCCTCGCAGCGACGGTCTCGCTGCTGTCTCCTGTTGCGAGCTTTGCCCAGTCTGTTCCGACAGGTGCAGCTGCCGCCAGATATGACGCCGATTTCAATACATGGCTGAAGAAGGAGATTTGGCCCGAAGCGCGAAAGGCCGGGATATCCGAAAAGACGCTCGAGGCAAGTCTTACAGGCCTGACGATAAACTGGAGGCTCCCTGACCTCATCGTACCCGGTCAGAAGCCGCCGCAGGAACAGGCGCAAAGCCAGGCTGAGTTCTCATCCCCCGGCGCCTATTTTGCGGAAAACCGCCTGCAGGGACTTGCTGCCACGGGGCGCTCGCTCGCAGCCACTCATGCTGCGACCCTCAAGCGGATCGAAGCGACCTACGGCGTTCCAGGAAATATCGTGGTTGCGATCTGGGGTCGCGAGTCAGGCTTTGGACGGGCGAAATTGCCGAATGCCGTCATCGACGTCCTGGCTACGAAGGCTTATGCGTCAACTCGCAAGGACATGTTCCGCGACGAGTTGATCGATGCGTTGAAGATCATCGAAAGAGGCGACATCTCTCCATCCCAGATGATGGGATCGTGGGCCGGTGCGCTCGGCCAACCGCAATTCATGCCGTCAAGCTATCTGAAATATGCCGTCGATTTCGATGGCGATGGTCACAGCGATATATGGAATTCCGTGCCCGACGCACTGGCATCCATCGCCAACTATCTTTCAAAGCGCGGTTGGCAACGCAATCGCGATTGGGGCTTTGAAGTTTCCATACCAAGCGATGTTTCCTGTGCCCAGGAAGGCCCAGATCTCGCCCGCCCAGTGGCCGACTGGGCCCGTCTTGGCATCAAGCGGATCTCGGGAAAAGCCTTTCCGTCCAACGATGTCAGTGCGGATGGAATGATGCTGGTTCCAGCCGGCCGGCACGGACCAGAATTCGTGGTGACACCCAATTTTTACGTCATCAAGGAATATAACAACTCAGATCTCTATGCTCTTTTCATCGGCAATCTTGCAGATCGCATCGCATACAATGCAGGACCATTTGAAGCAAAATGGGACGATGTCGGTTCCATGTTGCGGTCCGATGTCCTGGCGATGCAAAAGGCGCTGATTAACAAGGGCTATGATGTCGGCAAACCCGACGGCCTTGCGGGCTTCAAGACCAGACGCTCGATAGGTGACTGGCAGTCCAAGAATGGGCTTGAACCAACCTGCTTCCCTGATTCTACCCTGAAAGCGAAACTGCGGTAGCTTGGATAGGATCACTGGTGAACCCGGCCGGGCTTGCACTCTTTATAAACCATCAGACACCCCTAAGATCGCAGCGCTGTTTTCATCGCGGGCCATAGGACTCACGTCGGCTCTTTCCACGCTTCTTGAGGGTCCGTCAGATGTCCGGGTCGGCTCAGCTTCCTCAAGAGCACTGGTTCGCCGCTCTAAGCTGGGAGTTGACGATCCGACTTAGCGTACCTGCGCCTTGTTCAAGATGACCTATCATCGAACATACCGAACACTCTCTAAAACATAGGGCGGCAAGAACATAAGCGATCCGTGACCCACCCGATTAAATGAATCGACACATTCAAAAATCAAATGAACAGAAACCGCTCCGATGCGGCAGATCCGGTACCGGTATGACGAAGGCCGCCCGAGCGTTGCGATCCTGACGGACTGGATGGAGTGGAGTCACGCGTGAGCGGCACGCCCTGGTGCTTGCCGCTACCGAAGCGCCGACGGAGGA
>UBTF01000022.1 GCA_900468285.1 Hyphomicrobiales bacterium
CCCGCCCGGCGTTCGGCGAGCTTACAGGCGTTCCTGAAATTGCCAATCAGGCTGCGCGTATGGTGGACCAGATCATCGGCTGTTGTGCCCGCGATACAAGAACGATCATTGTCAGCCCATCGGTGTAGAGGTTGGGACCTGCCACTGACGCTATATCCGGCTGTGGTTAGGGCCACGGTGTGTTTATACTCCACATCTCTAAGCCGCCATATTTAGCGTCCCAATTACCAAAGGTCGCATCGGAGCTCCCATGTGTGCGGCAAAGATCAGCGGCCTTCGCAAAACTCCCGCTCTTTCGGCACCGCAATGATTCGCTTCTGACGGAATGTGCAACGGGATATAAAGGGTAGAGTCGCATACGAACATGCGACCAAGTGGGGACGCGCGACATTCGCCTTAAAAAACATGGGCGCCAGGCAGCGGCATTTCATAAGCGACGGCTGATGCTTTTGGTGTTTGTTCTTTTTAAATAACCAAGCAGCTAAGCGGCATAAGGAAACGTCATTCTCGATTACATCCACGATTAAAATGAGCGGCGGCGCCCACTGACAGCAGTAAGTGCGCCACCTCACCTCTGGCGTTGAACGCAGACACAAATCACCTTCGCTTCACCACCCGCCGAAGCATAGACCGAGCTCTGGATTTACGCGGAATAAGCTCGATATCGCTAACGAGCTTTGCGCCTCCGTCTCGGCGCTCAAGAGTAATCTTGCGGCTGTGAAATGCTTCAAGCTCAGCACGATGCGCCACGCTGATAATTGTGGCGTCGGGTAGCTCATCGATAACGATCTGCATCATCTTGTCCTGACTTTTTTCGTCCAGCGCTGCGGTCGCCTCGTCCATCACGATAATATCCGGGGCGTTGAGAAGCAGGCGTGCAAAGGTAAGCCGCTGTTTTTCTCCGCCTGACAAGGTCTGGTCCCAGGGCGCATCGTCTTCGATCTTGTCTTTGAGTTGGCCAAGACCAACCTTATCTAAAGCAATGCCGATCTCTTCTGCCGTCCAGCTTTCGGCAGGTTCCGGATAAGAGACCGCGCGGCGAAGCGTGCCTGCCGGAATGTATGGTCGCTGCGGCAGCATGAACAACTGGCTCCCGGCGCGGAAATTGACGCTACCCCCACCCCAAGGCCAGAGGCCGGAAATGGCACGAACCAGCGTGCTCTTGCCCGAGCCGGATTCTCCTGAAACGAGCACTCTCTCGCCTGCCCCGATTTCGACATCGGTCTCCTTCACCACCGCAGTTCCATCACCGAGTGATACGGATACGTCCTTGAGGCTCAGCATGGTTTCGCCCTCGGTTTCGCCGCGAATAATGCGTCCGAAAGTCTCGCTTCTTTCGGCGCGCTCGAGACCATCAAGCGACATCATCAGGGAGGCCACGCGTCGCGCGCAGGCGTTCCAGTCGGCCAAGCGCGGATAGTTATCAACGAGCCATCCAAAGGCGGACTGAACAATGGTGAAAGCGGACGCTGCCTGCATGACCTCGCCAAGTGACATGCTGCCATCGAGAAACTTCGGTGCACAGAGCAGAAGTGGCACGACTGGAGCAATCAGTACCGAGCCGTTGGAGACGACGGTGGTCCGCATGTATTGCTGCGCCATCAACCGCCATTGCCGCCGGACATTTCCAAATCTTTTGTCTAGATCGCTACGCTCCTCCTCTTCCCCGCCAAGCAAGGCAATGCTCTCACCATTTTCCCTGACGCGTGTCAGCGTATAGCGGTATTCCGCTTCCACCTGATTTTTAACTTCGGAAACCTTGACGAAGTTTCGGGCGATGAACGCGATGGAAGTGGAGGTGACTGCAGCGTAAATGATGGCCGCTATCACGAGAAAGCCAGGAATGGTGACCCAAACGCCGCCGATTGACAGTGTGAGCGCTCCACCAATAGTCCAGAGAACCACGATGAAGGTGGAGGCGGATACGAAAGCGGAGATGACGCCGGACACGAAATCGACCGGCGCCTCGGTGGCGATGCGCATATCCTCCGAGAGCCTTGCTTCCGGGTTCTTGTGGTCGCCATCAATCAGGTTGAGCTGGTAGTAGCGACCGTTTGCAATCCATCTACCCACCGTTATCTTGGTCAACCATGAGCGCCAGCGCCGCTGAATGCGCATTCTGACATAAACCTGCGAGGTGACGATGAATACACTTCCCAGAACCAGAAGCGGAAATATGGAGGCAAGGGAATAGACAGTGGACGCATCCCGTTTTTCGATAGCGTCGAAAATCCCGCGGTTCCAGACGTTGACCCCGTACTGGATTGCCACATTGATTCCGATCATCGCCAGTAGGCCAAGCGTAAATAGCCATGCCAACTTATCGCCCCGGCGGCTCCAGAAGCCCCGCGCGCTGATCCAGAATCGTTTCAGCAGATATTTTCGCCGCGCTTCCTCAGCCTCCTCCGGCGTCAAACCCGCATCGGGCTCCACTTCCTCTGGGGGAAGCTCTTCAGCATTGTCATGAACATCTTGCGAGGATGCGGCTTCGGTTCCAGTTGCGTCGGCACCATTGACCGGTTCTACTTGATTGTTTTTCATGGGCGCTGAACGAGCGGCAATGGGAAAGGTTTCACGACTTTGTGAAGGTGAGCGAAATATTGTTCGCGCCCGTATCGCTGAACCGGAGAGTTGAAAGTTGCGGCAGATAAAGCGTGCGTCCAAATATCCGGAAATTTGGATGAAGGGCGCGGGAGCAACAAATACAATCTCAGGAGATGAAACTGGACCCTTTACGCCCATAATAAGCTCGAAACAGCTGCCGGTAATTCCAAAGGCCTAGGCAGTCCAAGGATTGATAACTCTCATTCGGCTGCTTCAAATAGGCTTCCAGTGCCACGTGCGCTTGCTCTGTTTTACCTCTCAGACAGTCCGGTCTTAAGATGCCGGCGAGTTTGGGATGCCACGCAATATGAGCCTTTGCTTGCAAACATGACCAGCAGTCCATCCTTTCGCCACAATGATTGATTGCATTTGGGCCTGAATTTGACAGCTGATTGATATTTTTCCAATCCGATCACCGGGGTTCCCCATGACCGAGCAGCCATCGTCATCCGATTTCATTCAGGCCAGCCGTGTTTTGAAGGTCAAGTCTCCCTTGGGCGAAGACCAGTTGCTGCCCGAGCGGATCGTGATCAATGAAGGCGTGTCTCAGCTCTTTGAAATACAGCTGAGCGTCCGCGCCAAGAAGGAAGCGGTCAAGCCGGAAGAGCTGATCGGACGTCTGGTCGATGTGTCAATCGAGGTGAGCCAAGGTGATGGCGAAGAGGGTAGCGGCATCCGCCGCCCCTTCAACGGCCTGGTGACCGATCTTCATGAAGGCCCACCGATTACCCGCGGGCTGCGCTCCTACGCCATGACCATCCGCCCGCAAATGTGGTTGCTCTCCCGCCGTTCAGACTGCCGCATCTGGATGGACAAGACATCCATCGAGATCGCCGAAACGCTGTTTTCCGAACACGGCATTCCAGCCCCGGATACATCCGGCATCATCAAGGTTCCACCACCGCAGCACTACAGCGTCCAGTTCAACGAGACGGACCTCGACTATCTGCTACGGCGTTTCGAAGAGGACGGACTGTTCTACTGGTTTAGCCATGAAGACGGTTCTCACAAGCTGCATGTGGCCGATACCGCCAATGGCTGGCTCGGACCCTCGCCTTCAGCACAGGGTGAAAGTAAGGTGAGATTGGCACAGGGTTCTTCGGATCGCAACCACATCAATGACTGGGCTCGCCGGTTTTCCTATGTGCCAGGCCAGCGCGCCGGTGCCGACTGGAACTTCGAGACACCGGGCATGGTGCCCAGCAATATGACACCATCACTGGTGCAGATGCCGGACGCGACCAAACGCGAACTCTACGAATACCCCGCCCGCATCAAGACAGTGGAAGAGGCAGAGCGTGCCCAAAAGCTGCGTGCGCAATCCATCGAATCCGACCACGACCGCGTCTTCGGCGGATCGACGTCCCGTATCCTTGAAGCCGGTCGTCGCTTCACCCCTTATGAGGTTGCCCATCCCGAGCATGAATATGAAGAGCATGTGATCATCAAGGCGAGCCACACCATTGTGGATCGCTCTTATGAGACCAACAGCAACGAACCTGAATACCGCAACACCTTCGAAGCCATCCCCGCCCGCGTCCCCCTCACCCCACATCGTACGACCAAGCGCCCGAAGATTGAGGGAACGCAGGTTGCCATAGTTGCGGGTCCAGACGGAGAGGAAATCCACCCGGACCAATATGGCCGGATCAAGCTGTGGTTCCCGTGGGACCGCAAGGCCAGGAAGGACGGAACTGATACCTGCTGGGTGCGGGTCAGTCAGGCATGGGGTGGAGGCACGTGGGGTGCGCAGGTCATTCCGCGCATCGGCATGGAGGTGATGGTCGCCTTTGTGGACGGTGATCCGGACAGACCGCTGGTGACAGGTGTCGTGAATAACCCGAAAAATTCTGTCCCCTATGATCTCCCCGCCAACAAGACCCGCATGGTTTTGCGCTCCAATACCCATAAGGGCGATGGCTTCAACGAAATCACGTTTGAGGACGAAGCAGGCAAGGAGAACCAGTTCTTCCATGCCCAGAAGGACCAGACGACACGCGTTCTCAACGACCGTACTAAGCGCATTGATCGTCATGAGGTAGCTTCGGTTGGCGGCAACCGCGCGGTCGAAGTGTCTGGCAACCAGAAACATGAGATCGGCGGATCGGTAAACACAGTCGTTGGCGGCACAGGGCCGATGGCGATGATGGCCATGGCAGGTGTACAAGCGTTATCTGGTCATACGGCCGGACTGCTGTCGCAGGCAGCTCAGATTGCAGGCGGTGGCGGACCCGGTGTGGCGGCCTTCGCCACGACACTCGCGTCTTCCGCCCTGGGGTTCCTCGGGGCTGGCGGCATGTCGTCTCGTGAAGGTGTGGTCTCAGGACCAAGCCCACGTTCCGATGCAGGCACAGCGCTTGCAGGCTCAGGTACGGGTGTCGGCACAGATGCTTCCGGTCTCTTCCCGCTCCCCGGCATCATGAACACGATCGTCAGCACCTTCAAGTCAGACAGCGTGGGTGTCGCGCATGCTGAACAGATCGGAGTCAGCAAGGTCACGAATGTCGGTCAGACTTCGCTGGAAAGCGTAGGCAAGTTCAAGAAGATCGCGGTCGGTGAGGAGTTCGTCATCGAGTGCGGCGATTCCAAGTTCATCATGAAGTCCAACGGCGAGGTCATCATCCTCGGCAAGACGTTCAACTTCGTGGCGACCGATCATTTCCAGCTTCGCGGCAAGCCGATCGATCTGAACTGATAAGGGGGCTGGCCCATGGAGCTTGATAATAGACTTCCGTTTCCCGCCATGGCCTTTCGTCAGTTCGACACTGAGGGCGAACTGGATTGTGTCGTCTCCGTCCGCGCGACATTCATGCATGTTCAGGACGGTATGCTTGAGATCGCCGAGAAGCAGGAAAGCTTCCAGTGGGAGGACGCCTACGAGGGCGATCCGCATCAAACCGTTCTTCTGCGCCAGAGCGATCTTACCCCCGACAAACCTGGAACTGACGTCACGTTTCTCGGACATGCCTGGTCTCCTTCGGGAGAGCCCGAGAAGTTCTGGCGAGCATCGTTGAAGCTGGGACTGGTGTTCAAGGAGATCGACGTTTCCGGGCCGCGCTTCTGGGAGCCTGTGATCAAGGAGAAGTGGGCCGGGTTTTCCGCGAAGGAGCCAAAGCGTGTCATCGCAGACTGGACGCTGACGGAACCCGAACCAGCAAGAAGCGTCAGAGTCTGCTGGCGCAACGCCTACGGCGGAGCGGTCCCCGGCACTGGTGATCTCGAAACGGAGACACCTGTTGACGTTGAACGCAGGAACCCGCTTGGATGCGGCATCGTCAACCTCGATATGCCATCCGACACCCACCCCGTACCCGCGCCCCAGATCACCGCACCCAATGAGCCGCTGGACTGGCGGCAAACGCCAGAGCCTCAAGGGCTGGGTCTCATGTCGCCGTGGTGGCGTTCGCGACAGCTACACGCGGGAACCTACGACGACGAATGGGTGGAGAAACGTCATCCTCTCTTGCCGCGCGATTTCGATCGTCGCTTCTGGCATGCTGCACATCCCGACCTGATCGCGGCTCCGTATCTTCGGGGTGATGAAGCATATGAGCTCTCAAACCTGCATCCTCACCACTCGGTCGCCCGAGGCAAGCTGCCCGGTCTCACGCTCGGCGTTCATTGTGCTCGCGAAGATCGAGACGACTGGCACGTGCTCGAACTCGATGGTGTCCAGTTCGACTGGCGCGACGACGGAAGGGTCCTGCTGACGTGGCGCGCGAGGTTTCCGTTGCCAGACGCGGGCGAGACCACCCTCACTTTGACCCGTGTCCGGTTAAAACCGCCGGAAGTCGAGACTGCCAAGGCCAATGAGGGAGAGATGGCATGAGCATCCCTCGTGACTATGCTGGCGAGCCGCAATATCCCGAGCCTTGGACAACCAATAAGCCACGTGAGGGTTTGCGCGCCATCGACGAAGCCCGGATTGTATCGCTGGCACCAGATGTATGCTGGACCCCCCTCGGGTCCTCGGTAGTACCCATTCCGTACCCGGTCGTAGACTTCTGCGGTCATGACAAGAACTACACGCCTTCGGTCCGCTTCACGCGAAAGAAGGCGATGGTGATGCGCTCGTGCACCACACATGTCCATGGTGACAAGCCCGGAATCCGCAAGGGTCGAAAGTCCGGTACAGTCGAGAGCATCTGTGAACCAATAGGGCACGCCGATCAGGTTCGCGCCGAAGGTTCGCACGTCATTCGTCACCTCGACCGTTTTTACATGAACAGCAAGAATACCCAAGGCGAAGCGATTTTCGTTCGCAGCACCCAGACCTTCGATCCCCCGAAAGAGAATGATCCAATAAGAGGGTCTTTGAGAGCGCAGACAAAGCCAATCGAGGTCGCGTTGGACACGAGCTCGCCGGAAGGCCGACGGCTTCTTAGAGAACTGATGCGCGATAATCCTGCGAAACCCAGTTCGCTACCTAAGATTCCGACGCCGCCGCCGTCGGGGACCAGCACGATTTTACAGAGGCTTGGAATCTTCGGCAGGGTTTTGGGCAGCGTGGCTGCACCTATGGCGCTCATTACGAGCGGCGGAACGCCTGATCTGGACACAGCAATTTTGGCGGACAATGCCGCTAGCAGGGCTCTGGAGGGAATAAGTCCGCTTGGTACAGAGGAAAAAGCTCTGTACGACGCAACGAAGCAGCGTATTTCGACACATATATACGATGCCTACAATGACCCGTTTAGCAGTCCCGACGAAAATTACATCGAACAGGAACGGAAATATCTCGAGCAACATCTAAAGATTGATCGATCGAGGCGGCTGGCGACCGCTCTGAAAGAGGGGGTGAGGATCGACACTTCGAACAAGGACGAATGGCCATGTGTCGTTGGGCCTTACAAATACGTCAAAATGGTCTGCCCTGGTGAGGCGCACCACATCATACCCGACATGGTCTATCGCATTGGCAACGCGCCTACCAATGAGGTGGAAAAGAATTCGAAAGCTGGGCGTATCAAGAATTCTCCGACTTATAACGAAGGACAGGCAATTTGTCTTACGACCGGGATGCACCGAACCGACGATGACGCGGTCCATAAGTCCCTTAATCCCGCACTCTCAGCGCTCGGTCTGCGCTATACACCACAAGGAACGGCACCACTTGGCGAAATTAGAGGAGAGGTCAACAAGGCGATAGATCGCGTTCCCGAATTACCGGAAAAGTGCAAGAGAATGGCAAAGCTGGCGGCGATGGCCCAGGTGGGACAAAATGAGGAGCAGCCCGGTAGAACGACTATTCGGCCTCCGCAGTTGCCAGGAGGCAAGGACGTAATAGATAGATTACAAGCGGGGAGTTACTGAAGTGAGGAGTGGCCACATTGGATAAGATCATTCGATTAGAAGCGGCAATTGCATTCGACAGTGAGACGTTCTGTGCCGTATTTAGTGGAAACGACAGCGACGATTCTTACTCTTACATCCTCACATATGAGGGGAATCTCGAACAGCCTTGGTCACGGGCGGACGTCCCTCGCAAGATCGACGGGTTGACCGGAAAACTCGATGGCGAAGGTCGTCCCGTCATTTACGCTGTTAGTGAGGAAGGGGATGTTTATACGATTTGGCCGGGCAAAGCTTCTCAACACATGAAGATTATCGGTGCTGGTGTGTATTCCGAGGATGCGACCGGGTTAGGGTACATTAACTCGGCGACCCTCGTTGATGATATGATCTTGGTAGCTGGTTATCATTCCCAACTCTATCGTATCGCCGGAGAAAAGACCGAATGGTTTCATAAGGAGAAGCTGCCTTCAGCCCCTCAGGGCTTCGAATACCTTGCTTTCGGCACGGTACGTGGCACCACCGACACCGATACGTACATGAGTGTTGTCTACTTTCCGGAAAATTCCGCTAGAGGCCTGACGGACGAGGAGAAAAAACGGCGAAGTGAACTGATTAAAGAAGGACGCTACGAAGAGGCGCTTGACTTGGAGGAGTCCACGAAGGAAGGCCAGACACGCGTTAACGAAGGTCGCCTCCATCACTGGGACGGCAATGAATGGCGCGTCGTGGCAACGCCGCGTTCGGGGAAATTTTATTCTGAGCCAGCAGTTCTTTCGGATATTCTGATCGAGAACAAGGATCGAGTTTGGGCAGTCGGAAACAACGGTGTGATTCTCTTCGGCAACGCACGCGACGGATTTCAGGACATTTCATTTAACGGGAACGATGAGAACCTGCGTTCGATCACTAAATTCCGTGATCGGATGGTCATCGCCTCGGACTATGCTCTGCACTGGTTCGACGGACACATACTTACCCCACTCAAACCCGTCCTTGACCCGAACATTAACAAGAGCATTCCAACGCCTCTTAAGGTGCAAGCGGTGGGCGACATACTGTACTACTTCGACTCCAAACACGGCATCCAAACGTTCGACGGTAACGGTTGGAAGGCAGTGGAAGTACCTCAGGAGCTTCTCGAGCGCGAATTCAAGGGCATGGAGAACTAGTGCTGCTCGGCCGTCCGTGGATCATACGTTCTCACGCGCGGATGTCAGGAGTGACCTTGCCCGAAGTTTTATCCAGTTTTGAGTTCGCTCCAGCGGTTTTGGGTTATTGTATTTTGGGCGGTGGCAGCGGGTTGCGGTGCCGTTCCGGCTGCGCAGTACCGCGCCACGTCACGGGTTGATTGTCTGAGCGAATTCGGCCGGTGTCAGCCGGCCAAGGCCTAAATGCGGGCGTTGCTCGTTGTAATCGCTACGCCAGTTTGAAAGTGCAGACTGGGCACGAGCAAGCGACGAGACAGCGTTTCATTCAAGAACTCTTCGCGCAGCCGTCAGTTGAAGATTTCGATGGAGGCATTCTGGATAGGCTTGCCAGGTGCAATGTAATGCCATTCCACCTTAGTCCGATCTGTCCATTGCAGGATCGCGTTGCTTGTGAACTCGCTGCCGTTGTCGCTGACAATCGTCTTCGGCTTGCCGCGCTCCTCGATGATCCGGTCCAGCTCACGAGCAACGCGCAGACCGGAAAGGGATGTGTCGGCGAAAAGCCCGGGCATTTTCTGCTGCAATCATCGACGATCATCAGCACTTGGAACCTGCGGCCATCGGTGAGTCGATCCAGCGCGTAGTCCAGCGACCAACGATCATTGGTCGCCATCGGGACCAGCATCGGTGCTCGCGTGCCGATCGCTCGCTTTCAACCGCAGCGCTTGCGCACAGTCAGCTTCTCCTCCTGTAGAGCCGGAAGAGCCTTTTGCGGTTCACAACGTGCCCCTCCCGCCGGAGCAGCACATGAATGAGTCGATATCCGAAGCGGCGGCGTTCATGCGCCAACGCCTTCATCCGCTCGCGAAGGTCATGGTTATCGCTGCGACTGGTTTCGTAACGGATCGTCATCCGGCATAAGCCGACGGCTTTACGCGCCCGCCCCTCTCAGCGGTGTAAACACCGCCTGCCAGGCAATGCTTGCTCATCTGGTGGGTGACCCATCAAATGCGCAACAGCTATCCGCCTGGCTGCGAGCGTCACCACTAATGGGATGGTCCGCCTCGTCCTCCCGTAGCATTATGAGGCTGTCAAACCGAAAGAGGTTGCAATGCCACAACGCAATATGCCGCGTTCAGCGGCTGTCTACGGAATTGATATTGGTAAGAACATCTTCCACGTCGTCGGCCTCGGAAGCGACGGCGTGCCAGTTCAGAAGGTTCGTTTCCGACGCGACACGCTGCTGCAATTCTTTGAGCGAGCAGCGCCGGCGATCGTAGGGATGGAAGCGCTGGCTCTCAATGGATTGCCAGGAAGATACAGCCGCTCGGACATAAGGTGCGCTTGATCCCCGCGCAGTTTGTGAAGCCCTACGTAAAATCGAACAAGACCGACATTATTGATGCGGAGGCGATCGCTGAGGCAGCTACGCGGGCTACGATGCTGTTTGCTGCACTCAAGAGCGAAGAACAAGCCGATTTTCAGGCTTTGCACAGGGTGCGAGACCAGATGATCGGAACGAGAACGCGCCTGATCAATCAAATGCGAGCCTTCTGCCTGGAATACGGGATTGCCCTGCGCCAGGGCGCGGGTCTGTTCTAGCTCGACCTGCCACAGGTTCTCGAAGACCAATCGAATGATCTTTCGTCGGCGATGCGGAAGCTGCTCGCATATCTGTTCGCCGATCTACGGCAATTGGGGCAACGCATTGGCGACGTCACACGTGAGACCGAAGCTATAGCTAGTCGAGAGGATGTGGCTCGACGGCTCATGACGATCCCCGGCATCGGAGCATTGGGGGCGACTGCACTTCTTGCAGCGATTGGCAGTGGACGGTAATTCCAAAAAGCCCGCGATCTGGCCGCGTGGTTCGGCCTCGTGCCGCGGGAATACTCGACCGGCGGAAAGCAAAAGCTTCTCGGCATCAGCAAGCGGGGAAACCGCTATGTTCGCAAACTTCTCGTGCATGGCGCTCGATCGTGCTTTCGGCACCTCGACCGAACAAAGGATCGATTGGGGAGTTGGCTGGATAGCCTCCAAGCCCTTATGCACCCCAACAAAGCTGTTGTCGCACTTGCCGCTAAGATGGCCCGGATTGTCTGGGTCGTTCTGACCAAGCCCGGAGCGCTCTACGAATGCAGAGACCCTGCATTCATCTGACGCTCCTGGCTCGATTGCAAGGCTCGGGAATAGTGATGACGAAACAGTGGATCAACATGCCGTAAGTCCTGTGCAAAAAAGCGGGCTTCGTGCCCGGACCATTTATTGGGAACGGCGTGTGCGGATCTCATCATGGCCTGGCTGCAACCGCAGCCCACTCGCGAGAGGCCGGATACATTTATGCAACTGGAATCGTCATTTACGATGTCGCGAACCCTTGCACGGACGGGCGGACCATACGTTCTTTCCCAAAAGGTTCTTTCAAAGCTGCATTGTCTAGCATCGCGTCCGCCGGGAGCCGCTTCAGCTTGGTGTTCTGATCTTCAAGAGTCTTCAGCCGCTTAGCTTCGGATACGTCCATGCCGCCAAATTTGGCCTTCCATTTGTAGATGCTGGCATCGCTGACGCCATGCCTGCAGCAAAGCTCCGAGAGCGGCATGCCTGCTTCATGCCCATTCAATATCCCGATGATCTGCTCGTCTACTAAAAGGTTGCGCCTCATTCTCTGGTCCTCCCGATGGGCAGAGCTTACTTCAAAATGGATTAGTTCAACGAGGCATGCTCACGACTACCGTCGGATCAGCAGTCCCCTTGTCGAGCCTGGTATTCCGCGCTTCGCACGTGGTTTCCGGTACCAAAAGACAGGCGTGGCAAGCCGCTCCGCGCATCTCGCGGTCATCATGGTCATTTTCTGGCGAGTGTTCGGCGCAAATTGGATCGCTTTAGCACAGCTCAAGGTGCTTTACTGCGTTTCAAGTATTTCGCCAACGCAATGCGCCACACCGCTTAATTCTCCAGCCGCAGATCGAAGCGTTCAATAAGATGCTCGATGACCTAAGGAACCAGCACGATGAGACTGAAGCCAATCTCGCGATGAACACCGGAAAGACGAAAGGTCCTCCAAAGACGTTCATCATCAATCCAGCGATGTATAACGCGGTCATCGGTGCGCTCACCAGAGTTGTCCGCACTGGTGCTAGCCAAGGTGATACAGTTCAGCGACATTTTAACTTCCTGAGGCAGCTTATTCAGAAGGCCGTCATCTCGCCCACCTCCGACGGCAAGTCGACGGAGCTGACAATTTACGGCCAACTTGCTGCTATCCGTGCTTCGATGCAGGCGGCTCAGGAATATAGTGCCGGTCTCACAGAGCGGCATAGAAACGAGTTCGCCCGCCGGGTCAGGGCGGGTGAGTTCGATAATCAGTGTGAGATGGTGGCGTATCTTGAACGCTGCCGTGCCGTAATCGCAGAGGCGGAGGCTGAATGGAAGCGGTTACAAGTTTCAGTGGTTGCGGGGGCAGGATTT
>UBTF01000002.1 GCA_900468285.1 Hyphomicrobiales bacterium
TCAAACTTGCTCTTTGCCATGTGAATTGCTTCCTGTGAACGTGAAGTAGTTTTCCCGGCGAACCGGTTTGGTGTCGCCGTTTAAGGCTTTGCAAGCGAATGCGCAAGACTTAATTGTCGCCGCGCCCGTTGCGCAGCCAAAAGCGACAGGATAGCCACCATATGGTGCCGACAATTCGGAGTGTCAACGCACACACGGCTTCCAATATATGGGATAATCGGCCGCACGCTCTTTACGAGTACATGATTAATGGCATATTGCGGGTCCACTGCCGGCAGGAGACCGGCGAACGGCGCACCAATGCCCGTATGATAATGCTCGCCTTTAAGCCGCTCTCTCCCACGGCACCAATTCTTGTCCCTTTCAGGATCTGCCATGGAAATTTTTACCGCCGCCGGTTTTACGGCATTTCTTCAGGTCATAGCAATAGATCTCGTGCTCGCGGGTGATAACGCTATCGTTATCGGCCTTGCCGCTGCGGGCCTGCCCGCAGAACTGCGTCGCAAAGCCATCCTTGTCGGCATCATCGCTGCAACAGTTCTGCGTATCGCCTTTGCGGCGCTTACGGTGCAGCTCCTGGCCATTGTCGGCCTTCAGCTTTTCGGCGGCCTTCTTCTGGCATGGGTATGCTGGAAGATGTGGACCGAATTGCGTGAGCAAAATGGCTCCATGGATGAGGTCGAAGACGAGAATGCCGATCTGACCAAGGGCCAGAAGACCTTCTTCCAGGCCGCCACGCAGATTGTCATTGCCGATGTTTCCATGTCGCTGGACAATGTTCTTGCCGTCGCTGGCGCCGCACAGGACCATGTCACGGTTCTCATCATCGGCCTCGTCTTCTCGATCGCGCTGATGGGTCTTGCGGCCAACTTCGTTGCCAAGCTGCTGCATCGCTACCGCTGGATTTCCTATATCGGCCTGCTCGTTATCGTCTACGTTGCGGCAAACATGCTCTACCACGGCTTCCTCGAGGTCTGGCCATATATCCAGCCCTATTTCGGCTGATCTAAAAACACTGCCAATACCACCAAGCCCCGGGGGGAAACCTCGGGGCTTTTTTCATGCGCATAATTCACCGCATTGATTCTCATCGACAAAAGGGAATCAGGGCGCAAGCGGCAACTCAAAGAAATTGCCGGTTCGAAATGACGATTGCCGTAAGCCTCGCGCAAGCTAAAAGAGTCACTAATTTAGATATAAGAAATAACTACAGAGGCAATCTGAACAATGGCTTACGATTGGTCTGGTGGACGAACTCGCCGTTCAAGGCGCGTAAAGCTTGGCGCGACCATCGGGGCATTGGCGCTCGCCGCCCTCATTGGGCAATTCTATTTCGGATTTTTCTTCTACGGATTGGGATAACGCTTAATCAACCGCGTGAGGCGCATTGAGGTTCGATGGAACAGGCTCTCCGCCGTGCGGGCAGCTTTCAAAAACAACGCCTGAGAACAGCGTCGCAACACCATCGATATATCGGTAGCATTTTCCGACTTCAGTCACCTTGACGAAACTCTCACCTCGCCGAACGCGGTAGACCATTTCGAAGGATTGCCCAGACAGAACGGAATCCTGAATGCCCTCGACCACGTAGGGCCTGTCGTCTTCGTGTATCCGCTCCATCATGCTTTCAGCGGGCAGCCCGCCGTTCAATTCATCGATGGAAAAGCCCATGATGCGACCGAAGACCTCGTCCGCCCAAAACAGATTTTGCACTACGTCCCAGGCATAAAATCCGCCCAGATTCATGGCAACGTAGCGTTGAAGGCGCGCATTTTCAGGCATAGCCAATCCTGACATGATTTTTGCCGAGTAGAAGTTTGCAAGAGACTACATAAAGCAGAGAGATTTGAAAATATTTAGTTATTCTAATTGCTTAAATTAATCTGCGACCTTCCATCACAGGTTATGACAATGTCAAAACACACCAAAATATCACTGCAACTATCCTGAGGCGGCACAGGCACCGTCCCAAATTTATACAGCCGCCGACTGCATGAGCCGCCATGAATGCGGAAACATGCGATGGCAATCAGTTTGGAAGCGTGACAGTTTCGGGAGTGAAATTTTGGAGCGGGTAGCGGGAATCGAACCCGCGTATTCAGCTTGGAAGGCTGCTGCTCTACCATTGAGCTATACCCGCGGCGCTGGTCTGATCCGTGCAGAATGGTGGAGGAAGTTGGATTTGAACCAACGTAGGCTGAGCCAACGGATTTACAGTCCGTCCCCTTTAACCACTCGGGCATTCCTCCAGTATTCTGCGAGGATCAAGCAACCAAGCTTAACCAGATGTCCGTCCCGGAGCGTTGCCGTTTCGTCGTCTGTGGCCGCGTATATGACTGCCCTCGCCGCTTCTGTCAACACGATGTATGACGAAAATATGTGAAAAATTCGAACAGAGTCATAGGCCTGTGGATTACGTCCATGCGCCGCAACATCTGTTCCCGGCCTTACACAGGACGAGATCAAAAAACTGCTCCTGTTCAGCTCAGCTTTGGGCCGGGGTACTGGTGCTAAACCTACGCGGAAGATATAAGGCCCCATGAGCAAAGACGATCAGAACGAAAAATCCACCCGCGATACTCACTATGCAACGCTGCGCCGCGCTGTGCGCGATGCCAAGCGGGAGCGTGGTGAAATCCCGACCCCCGCCTTTCAGAAGCGCAAGCCGAGGGCGGCCGACGACTGGAAGCCGCCGCAACTCGCGCCGGATCAGGTGCACCTCTATGGTTTGCATACCGTACGCGCAGCCCTGGCCAACAAGGAGCGGCAGATCGTCAAGCTGTCCGTGACGATGAATGCGCTTTCACGCCTGGAAATCGGCACGGCCGAAGAACAGCCTTTCCCTGTCGAGATGGTCTCGCCTCAGGATATCGACAAGGTCCTGGGTCCGGATGCCATCCATCAGGGCGTCATGCTGGAAACAAAGCCGCTTCCGGTGCGCAAATTGTCTGCACTGAAAGACAGCCCTCTCATCCTGGTGTTGGATCAGGTGACAGATCCGCACAATGTCGGCGCCGTGATGCGGTCTGCGGTGGCGTTTAATGCGGGCGCTCTCATCACGACCATGCGCCACAGCCCGACCGAATCTGGCGTGCTGGCCAAGTCCGCCTCGGGCGCGCTGGAAATGATTCCCTATATCCAGATCACCAATCTGGCAGATGCGCTTGGTGAGTTGCACAAGCTGGGCTTTACGTCCATCGGGCTCGATTCCGAGGGACCTGCGCCGATTGAGCAGACCTTTTCGGGTGAGAAGATTGCGCTCGTTCTGGGGGCTGAAGGCAAGGGATTGCGGCAGAAGACCCGCGAGACCGTCACAGCATTGGCAAGGCTGGACATGCCGGGAGAGATAAAATCACTCAACGTCTCCAACGCTGCCGCCATTGCGCTTTACGCGACGCAGCAATTTCTTAAAAAGAAATAGTTTCTCGAATTTGTCACGCCTTTATGGGAGCCACAATGCCAGACCAGATCAAACCAACCGGTGAACTGACACTTCGCACGCTGGCCATGCCTGCGGATGCCAATCCCGCCGGAGATATCTTTGGTGGTTGGGTCATGTCACAGATGGACTTGGCAAGTGGCATTCGCGCCGCAGAACGGGCACGCTGTCGCGTGGTAACGGCTGCGGTCAAGGAAATGGCATTCGATCTGCCCGTGAAAATCGGCGACACCCTGTCCATCTACACCGATATTGCGCGTGTGGGCCGCACATCCATCACGCTTACGGTTGAAGCATGGGCGCAGCGCTCGCGCTACGATGCGCTGGAAAAAGTAACCGCAGGCACGTTTATCATGGTAGCGATGGATGACGAGGGCAAGCCGAAGCCTATCGCCAAAGCCTGAACTTACCATCGACAGGTCTATCCTGGTCGCCTATTGGCGCGCCACTGCCCCACGCCGGATGGATCGCCCATCGCGATGAAATCTGCGTCGCAGGACGAGATCACGCTGAAAACACATTTTTGTGTGCTGATACCAGTGCCGATGTCGGCATTGTTGTCACTCTGGGAGGAGCGCACATGAATAACCGTACTGTCATCATCGTTATTGCAGCGATCGTCATTCTTTCGGCGGTGGCGTATTTTATGGGCGGCACAAGTCCAACCGGGACGACCTCGTCACCCGCCAGCCCGCCGCCAGCAACATCGACACAGCCCGCAACGCCAGCGCCTTCAACGCCGGCACCCAATGCGCCCGCGCAAAACCAGTCGACGCCATAAACGCCTGACGCCGGCGGGCATGTGCTTCGGTCTGGCTTGACGAAAAAAGGTGGGGTGCAGATGAAACCCCTCCTCCACCCTTTAGGGATTCACATTTTTGCGGCGGCTTCAGCCTCTGGCAGGGGAAAAGCCTATCGGGCGAATAGAGGTCGGAGAGCGCCTGCCACGGCGAGCCCAAGAGTGCTGGATGCTCACATGACCAGGCGTCGCACGAACGCGCTTAAAGACTGCTCGATGTCCGGCGGCATCGCCAGTTCCAGTCTCTCGGTTCGCCAATATCCATGTGGACAGATTCGGTGTGGCAATAGGTGCCCACGCCACCCCGATCAGGCAGGGAGCGCAGATAGCTGGCAAGCTCCCACTTCGATACACCGCTGACCTGAATATCTGCGGCATCGCATGTGTAGTGTTTGGAACCCTGCGTCGTTGCCTTGGGCGGCCTATAGCCTGAGGTGACCATCGCTCGGCGCCCGTAATGCGCTTCGACTTCCTTTATCCGCCTTATCATTTCCGGCTTGAAACAGCCGACATTTACATTCTCCGTCTGAAGCAGCAATCCGTTTGGCGCGACCCGGCTGAGACCGGAGAGCGACGCCAGCTTCATCAGACCGGCTGGCTTGTCGCTATCGCTGTCATCGAACTCGTCGGTCATGCTCACCCGGCCATTGGAGCCGACGTGAGCGGCATTGCGGTTTGCCGTCAGCGGCAAGGCGGCCATCTGCGTCAGTCCGGTGGAAGCGCCAGCCCCACGCTTCTTGACGGCACCGGCAACGAAAGCTGCAACAGGGACAGAGCCCTCTCCCCCCGGCTGCGGCTGGCCCTGCTTTACCGGTTGCGCCGCCAGTGCCTGACCGGCATCGGCAGGAGAGTTCGGCGACGAGTACATGGAATGCTGCTGCGATGTCTGCGCCTCAGGCGGCAAAACCGGCCTTGGCTGGCCCGCCGCAGGCGCGGAATAGACGCTGTTGAGTGCCGGAGAAATTTTGGCTGCAGGCGCATAGGCGTTAGCGCCCGCACTGGCAGCCGGGTCCGCCGGAACGCCATCGGGTTTTATAGCCACCGCATTGGGTTGGGAATTGGCGTAAATGCTGAGTGAGCTGGCAGAAATGCCGGTGGGCTGGGTAACCAGACCTGATATCTGCGCTTCCTGACCATAGGCGGACGGCGGCTGTGGCTGGCCTGGCACAGCAGAAGCGTGGGGGGCAGCCTGTCTCGAAGACGCCGACACCAAGGCCGGGTCGACATAGCCGCCATTCGGGTTTCTTGCCATCGCGGGCGCTTGATCGGTGCTTGCAACCTGCGCCGCCGAGGCATCGGCCGCCGGTGTGGCAGCGGGTTGGGCCTGCGAAAGTGTCTTGTCGGAACCTGCGGTCACGCAGCCTGATAGCGCCAGCATAAACACAGCGGCAAGACAGCGTGCTGACGCATGTGACGATGAACGGGTGACAAGTTTCAAGGCAAAGCCTCCGCAGGCGCTTTTCGACACGTTCGGCCCGTCCCCGGCGTCTATTGGACCGATGACAGATCTCGACAACGAGACCGGTCATCGGGCAACACGGGAGAGCGGAGAGATATCACCTCAAAAAAGGAATCATCTCACCAGGAGCCGGTATTCTCCATGGATATCCACGGTTCGGCTGGTGCAAGGCTTGCGCCTTTCTGCAATATCTCAATGGAAATGCCATCCGGAGAGCGGACGAAGGCCATGTGGCCGTCGCGTGGGGGCCGATTGATCGTTACGCCCGCCGCCTGCAATTTTGCGCAGATTTCGTAGATATCGTTGACCTCATAGGCCAGATGGCCGAAATTGCGTCCGCCGGCATAATCTTCGCTGTCCCAATTGTAGGTCAGCTCCAGAAGTGGGGCCTTGTGCTCCTGTGCGGTCGCGACATCCTCGGCTGCCGCAAGAAACACGAGGGTAAAGCGACCCTTCTCGTTTTCGATGCGGCGAACTTCCTGAAGTCCGAACATGTTGACGTAGAATTCCAGGGATTTATCAAGGTCTTTTACACGGACCATCGTGTGCAGATAACGCATTTACTTCTCCTCATTGTATTATTCCTGCCGTTACGTCAGGCAAGTCAGCCTTGAGCAAGCCCAAAGACATAAAAGCAGGTGGATAAATCAGAAACTAGGGCTTGCGCGAAACCGTTACCAAGATGTTAATCTAATTCCAGGGAATCAGTTGACCGGTAATGGTAAGTGCGTAGAGGGGCTGGGCGGAAATGGCTGATAGGATGTCGTCTAAGAATGTAGCCGATTTTGAAGACCTTTCTAGCGAAGCGGTCGATCTCGTAGAGATCACCGGTGTCGTGAAATGGTTCGACGTTGCCAAGGGTTTCGGCTTTATCGTACCGGATAACGGTATGCAGGATGTCCTTCTACACGTTTCTTGCCTGCGCCGCGATGGTTATCAGACAATTCTTGAAGGAACCCGCATTGTTGCGCTGGTCCAGCGCCGCGATCGTGGATACCAGACCTTCCGCATTCTTTCGATGGACCAGTCCACTGCGGTTCACCCGTCACAACTGCCCCCCGTTCGCACCCATGTCCAGGTTACGCCATCCAGCGGCCTGGAGCGCGCCATCGTCAAGTGGTTCAACCGCACCAAGGGCTTCGGCTTTTTGACCCGCGGCGAAGGCACGGAAGACATTTTCATCCACATGGAAACGCTTCGCCGCTTCGGCCTTGCCGAATTGCGCCCGGGTCAGGTCGTTCTCGTTCGTTTCGGGGATGGCGACAAGGGATTGATGGCAGCGGAAATACACCCGGACAATCCAGCTCCGATCGGTATGTCGCATTGATGAGTGTCGCGTCCTCACTGGCCACGGCTTGCAAAACAGCCGCTTTTTGCGCAGTTCTTGTGGCATCATCTGCAGGAGCTGTTTCCGCGCAGGAAAAGTTCGCGTCTGAGCCTCTCACAATTGAGACGGCTGACGGAAAGTCGCACACATTCACTGCGGAACTGGCATTGACTGATGGCCAGAGACAGCAGGGACTGATGTTCCGCAAGTCAATGGCAGCCGACCACGGGATGCTGTTCGATTTCAAGATGGACCGGGAAGTGACGATGTGGATGAGAAACACGCTCATCCCGCTGGATATGGTCTTCATTTCGAAGGCCGGACGCGTCACGCATGTGCATCGCAATGCAGTGCCGCATTCAGAAGACATCATCAGCTCGAAAGGAGCTGTTCGTTACGTGCTGGAGCTAAACGGCGGTCAGACGCGCGAACTCGGCATAGAGAGCGGCGCGACAGTGCGCAGCAAGCAGATCGGCAACGCCGACTAACTGCAAAGGCCGGGCGAGAAACGCCCGACCGCCTCACTTCATTAATAGCAAGGCTCGATGTGGCTGAGGATCCGGCAGTTCGAGATCGATGAGGCAAGATTGATCGCGATGTCGATTGCTTCGACAGAATCGGCGGTGCCCTCGAGATAGATCACGTCATTCTCTACGGTCGCCAGAATACTGGACTTTTCCAAACCCGATTCGAATGCGAGTGCAGAGGTGATTGCCTGGCACACACCGGCCATACGTTCACCGAAAAAGCTTTCCTGAATTCCAGATAGGTTGAACATGATCGGACCTCCTTCATCATGAGCGATTAACGCCCGAGTGGTGTTTTCGTTCATCTTCGGTTCATTTATTTGTTCATCTTCCATTCATCTTGAAAAAAAGAAACCCCTAATGTGTTCACTTTTTTCGTGAAAGGGAACATCAGCGTGATTGGGCGGTTAGCGCGGTGGAGACTGGGAAGGAGGATCCCAATGCTTATCAACCGCACACAACCATGCCATCATGCCCAATGGATCAAGCCTGTAGCGATACATTTGCCGCTTTGTCCTGCGCTGGAAATCTACAGTCCGCTGATCGCGCTGGACATGCTGATGTACCGCTGGCCGGAAGACCATGGACCAGAATATGAAGCTGCAAGACGCAACTGCCTGAAGGCAATTGCAGGCCAATGCGACCTGGAAACCGCACGCGAATCATTCCTGATCGCAAGCAACCACGCCCATGTGCTCAACATGCACTAAGGTCTTAAAGCCAGGCCGAAGCTGAAAATCTGTAGTGGCACGCGTATATACGAAGCCCCCGCCGATATCGGGGGCTTTTTCAATGTCGGGCAAGCGGGCAAGGTGCGTGAACCTGTATTGCTCTATTGCAGATCGAGCGACATGACGACGGGGCAATGATCGGAAGCCTTGGGCCGGTCCCATCCCGTTCTTGGATAGCGGTCCACTTCCTGACCCGCGGGGAAAGGCGTGCGGAAGGGCTGACCAGCACGGATGATTTCGGGAACGCTTTCGGCGTTCATGTCCGCCAACCTCTTTGAAAGCCAGATATAGTCCAGCTGACACAGGTGCTGTTCCTGCGGCCCGCGCGAATGGTAGAGCGTCCACCGGTCCATCACGTCACGCCGCAAAACCGGATTTACGGCAAAATCGTCCTCGCTGAGAATATCAAGCGCGCTGGTTTCCTGGGTAACGGGTGTGAAGCTGTGACCAAGGCGCCGATTGCCGGATATGACGACCCGCTCCTGGTAATCATTCATATCGCCGCAAATTGCGAAGGAAGCTGAACGTGCGCCTTCGACCCCAAAACGGTTCTCGATGATGCGCCTTATCGCCTGCACCTCCGCCCTTCGCACCGGCATCGTGCCCATCCGGCCATCACCATTTTCCCGGCCATTGGTCATGGATTTAAGATGCGTCACGAAGAGCGTCAGCGGTTTTCCGCCGATGCGCAACTCAAGCTCAAGACAATCGCGTTTGAAGATCTTGTCGTCGATGCGGTTGTTGAGCGCCAGTTCTGGCGTGAAAAGCCCAAGATCACGGTAGGTAACCGCAGCATGGCTTGTAATGTCCACAAGCTCGATTTTCTCGCCGTCCTGCGTTTCCTCCCGCATGACGACAGCAACATCGATGCCTCTGCTGTCATTGCCCTCGATCAGGAACTTCTGGCGATAGCCATTCCCCATCATGCGGTAGAGATAGCCATATTCGAAGGCCTGCAGCGCCGCCATATTGTCCACCTCCTGAAGGCAGAGAATATCGGCGTCGGCATCGGCAATCGCGAGTGCCGTCAGCTGGCGCGTATCATCCGTCAAGGCCAGCATCCTTGCGCTTTCCAGCGCCTGATAGGCCGCCTCGTCCCTGACATCATAGAGCTGCATGGCCCTGTCACGTCGCGTCTGGTTGCGAAAGCCCGTATAATCGAAACGCGTCATAAGGTTTTCGATGTTGAAGGTGGCGAGCCGAAGCGACATGAATCATTCCCGGTTGGTCTGGTCTTCGAGACTATCCACTTCGCCGGTCAATTGCCAAGGATGCGTCACAGCCGCCAGGCGGCGCGAATTGCCACGGGATAAAACGAACCGACAGGCGCAGGCTCGCGGCAATAGGCGCGCAGGACTTGCCCGTCAGGCAGCGTCAGACGCAGGGAATATCGTTCACCCTCATAGTGAATGGTCGAAACGCGACACATGATGCCGTCGGCGTCATGGATCACATCCTGCGGCCGCACGAGGATGTCACCATGCGGTGAAGCGGCTGCACCGCCTTCCATCATCGGGCGCAACAGGCTCCAGTCCAGCGCACGCGGCATCTCCTGAAAACAGGGCAAGGAGAGAATGGCGCCCTGCCCCACCAATCCGCCGACAAGCCTTCCCTCCGGTCTGGCATAGAGTTCGGCAGGTGCAGCCATTTGCAGAAGCCTGCCTTCGGACATGACGGCAACATCCGTTGCCAAGGCCATGGCCTCGGCCTGGTCATGGGTGACATAGACCATGGTCGCGCCTGATGTCGCATGGAATTCGCGGAACGTTTCTTCCATCTCCTGGCGCAGATGCCGATCCAGATTGGCCAGAGGCTCGTCCAGCAGCACCACGTCCGGCTCCGTCACCAGGCAGCGTGCAAGCGCCACACGCTGCCTTTGGCCGCCCGAAAGCTCTGAGGGACGCCGCTCCGCATAAGCCTCCAGCCGCACGGTCGCAAGCGCGTCGGCAACCTTGCGTCTGTAGGTCTCGCCGGAAATGCCACGGACCTTGAGGGGATATCCGGCATTGTCGGCCACAGTCATGTGTGGCCATAGCGCATAGGACTGGAAGACCATCGCCATGTTGCGACGTTCAGGCGGCACCATGCTGCCAGCATCAGCCAGCACGCGCTCTCCCAGCAGGATTGCACCATCCGTGGGCTGCTCGAAACCCGCAATCATGCGCAGGACCGTGGTCTTGCCGCAACCGGATGGTCCAAGAAGCGCCAGAAAACCGCCTTCGCGTATGGTCATGGACACATCGTTGACTGCGGGCTTTGCGCCGCCAAAGCTCTTGGACAGCCGGTTCAATATCAGTTTCGCCAAGGCACAACTCCCTTTGGCAGTTTTCGTCCAAGCACTTCCAGAAGCAGCATGAGGATGACGACCATTGCCACCACCAGCACCGAAAGCGCGGAAGCAAGATCAAAGCTGCCGCTATCGTCGAGATTATAAATGACAACGCCCAGCGTCTGCGTTCCCGCCGACCACAGCAACGCTGATACCGTCAGTTCATTGCAGGCAATGAGAAAGACGAGGATGACGGACGCCCCTGCCGCAGGCCCGACAAGCGGCAGGATGATATCGAACATACGGCGCCAGAAACCGGCACCGGCCAGACGTGCCGCCTCTTCCAGTGCGGGATCGAACTGCGTGAAGGCAGAGACCATCGGCTTGAGACTGACGGCGAAAAAGGAGGAGAAATAGGCCAGCAAAATGATCCAGAGCGTCCCGTAAAGCGTGACACCCAGCAGCGGAATGGGGGCCGCAAAAAGCAGCACGTAGGACACGGAAATGACAACGCCCGGCAAGGCATAGGGAATATCCACCAGCGCCGATAGCAGGAACATGAAACGGCTTTTTCCACGGACCAGAAAATAGGCCGTCAATATTGTCACCGCAAGGAGACATAGAGATGTTGCAGTGGCAAGAAACAGCGAATTGGCAAACGCCGTCCGCGTCACCGCCTGTCGAAACAGAATTTCCTCATAGGCGTGCAGAGTGGCGGTCTTGAAGCTGAGCGGCACGCCATAGGCCGGAGCAAGCGAGCTGACGACAAGCGCTGTCAGCGGTGCCACCAGCATGAAGAATATCGCAATCCACAGAGCAAGCTCCGCCACCATTCGCCAGGTTCCGAGCCTGAACGTCGCAGCCTTTCCCGAAAAACCGATGATACGATAGTCCCGGCCCTTCATCGCCCGCTCCTGTATGGCAAGACCAACAACGGAGATGATGGCAATCATGCCGGACAACATGGCGATATCGCCAAAGGTGCTGCTGCCGAAACTGGAAAAGCGGTTATAAATCAGCGTGGGCAAAGTGAAGATAGACGCGGGAATGCCCAATATGGCGGGAATGCCGAAATTGCCGACGCCGGACACGAAGGCGATGGCAGCACCCGCAATCAGGCCCGGCATGGCCAGCGGCAGAATGATGTGGTTCAACACCTGCCAGGAGGACGCTCCAGAAAGCTTTGCGGCCTCTATCCCATCCTGAGGTAGCGCCAAAAGACCGGACCGCAGTGAAAGGAAGACCAGCGGCGCATGCTGTACGCCAAACAGAAGGGCGATACCTGCAACGGAATAAAGCGGCTGCGGCGAACCCAGCGGCGGCGCAAGGCCAATCGCCTTCAACAGCGTACTGGACGGGCCGGTCATGCCGATCCACGACAGGGCTGTTACCTGTGGCGGGATCATCATTGGCAGCATGAACAGGAAGCTGAGCACGGATTTGCCCCTGATGTCGCACAGGGTCAGCGTCAGCGCAAAACCGCCACCGATCAGCAGCGAGATCACCATTCCGAAAAATGAGGTGGAAAGCGTGTTGAGCACCGCCTGCCAAAGCGCAGGATCATTCAGCAGGGACCAGATATCACCTCTCAGTGACGACAAGATGCCCGTATAGGCAAGCCGCCCCAGCGGCAGGGCGCTGAGCAGAAAGACGACCGAAACCACAAAGGGAAACAGCCAGCGAGGCTGACTGTTTCCTGAATTCGAGAGCATGTGCATGAATGCAGATCAGCCCTTGGATTCAAAGATATCGGAGAAGGTCTTGATGTCCTTTTCCGAGTTCTTCAGCGCCTCGGCAGCGTTGATCGGCAGCACCTTGATCTTGTCGCGCGCAGGGAAACCTTCAGGCAGCGCAACATCGTTGCGGGCCGGAATGTAACCGAGCTTGACGAAACCTTCCTGTCCCTTGACGGAAAGCACGTAGTCCACGAACTTCTTGGCGGCATCGGCGTGCTTGGTGCTAGCCAGAATACCAACCGGCTCGGTCACCGCAGAAACACCTTCTTCCGGGAAGACGAACTCGACCGGAGCGCCCTTGGCCTTTTCGCGGATCGGCATGTAGTCCACCACCACGCCATAGGCCTTCTCGCCCGAAGCGACAGACTTCAAGACAGCACCATTGCCACCGGCGGCAATCGCGCCATTTTCCTTCAGTGCCTTGTAGTAGTCCCAGCCTAGGCTGCTGACGCCGGCCAGCGTCTGTGCGTGGATGAGAGCTGCACCGGATGTCAGCGGGCTTGGCATCGTCACCAGGCCCTTTGCTTCAGGCTTTGTCAGATCCTTCCAGCTCGTAGGCTTCATCGAGCCCTGAGTGTTATACATGATGCCTGTCGTGATGAGCTTGGTGGAGTAGTAAAAGCCATCGGCATCATAAAGCGCAGCGTCATAATTGACAGCTTCCGGCGACTTGTAGGCCATCAGCTGTTTGTTCTGCTTCATCCGCTCCAGCGTCACAGTATCGGCGATCAGCAGCACATCGGCAACAGGATTGCCCGCTTCGATCTCGGCCATCAGCTTTGCCATGATCTTCGGCGTTCCATCCCGCACCCACTGAATGTCGATACCGGGATTGGCAGACTTGAAACCATCGACGGTTGCCTGCGCATCCTCGTTTGGCTGGCTGGTATAGAGAACCAGATCGGCAGCGTTGGCGCTGCCAGCCAGAATGCCAAGAGAAACAATGGCGGTGAAGGCTGAAAGAAGGGTTTTCATGTGTGCGGTCCCTGTTGTGAGATGGCACCGCTAAAACACATGTCCATAACATGTATGTGACAGGCAGGTTTCCGACAGAGCCGGAAAGACCTAAACCCGCCACTACAGGGTGACAGTCCCCTCGATCAAAACAGTCACCGCACCGCCAATCCAGATATCATCGCCAATCTTGTCGACGCTCACGCGCCCTGCCCGCCCCAGAACCGTGCCCTGGCTGGCAATATAATTCTGCGGAGCAATTCCGGCACCAATCAGCCATTGCGCAATGCCGGCATTCAGGCTGCCCGTCACCGGGTCCTCATAACCATCGGCGAAGGCTCTCAGCTCGAAATCGGAATCCACGTTGTCATTTGCATCGCAGGGACCGACGATGCCAACCTTGAGCCCGCCAAGGCGCTGATAATTCGGCTTGATATTCAAGACATCTGACCGTGAGCGCAACAGCAGCGAAACCCAGCCGGGACCATTATCCGTCCAGCTCGCATTGACGATGGCGTCTGGAGAGAGCTCAAGCGCCACCGCAACTTCTGACAGCGTTTCAGCATCCACCGCACCGGATTTGCGCAAGGGCGGGGCCGCGAAAGCAAGCTTGCCATCCGATACCCTGATGCGAACGAGGCCGAATGCGCACTCCTGCACCACTTCGGCCTTGTCCGTACCCTGCTGACGGGACAGCCAGACGTGGCATGTGCCAAGCGTTGGATGACCGGCAAAAGGCAATTCTTCGTAAGGCGTAAAAATCCGCACGCGGTAATCCGCATCGGGCGAGGTCGGCTTCAACAGAAATGTCGTTTCGCTCAGATTGGTCCAGTTGGCAAAGGCTGCCATCTGCTCGTCCGTAAGATCATCCGCATCGCAAACAACGGCGAGAGGATTGCCCTTGAGCGGCTCTGCCGAGAAGACGTCGACTTGCTGAAATGCATGCTGGCTGGTCATGGGGGAACCCTTTCGCGGGATGAGAGGACAAAAGTGTTCGTCACCCCCGGGCTTGTCCCAAAGGTCTAACCACGTTTGATGTCGGGGATGCGTCAGATCCTCGGGACAAGCCCGAGGATGACGTAAAAACGTAGCCGCTTAAACCAGCGGCATCGTCGCATTCGATGTCGTCTCAGCACCGGCAATCAGGCGACCGAGGCGCTTGATGCCCTCTTCGATCATCTGCTCATTGGCGCAGGAGAAGCTGATGCGCAGCGTGTTGGCACCGGAACCATCGGCAAAAAATGCCTTGCCCGGCACGAAGGCAACCCGTTCCGTCGACAGCGATTTTGCCAGAAGCTCCGCGCCATCCATGCCCTCCGGCAGGGTGACCCAGACGAACATGCCGCCCTCCGGCTTTGTCCAGCTCGCAAATTTCGGCATGTACTTGTCGAGAGCAGCCAGCATCGCATCACGCCGCGCGCTATAGGCGGCCTTGATCTTCGCAACCTGTTTGTCGAAACCGCGCGAAGCGACATGCTCAATAGCCATCTGGTTGATGGTCGAGGAATGCAGGTCTGCCGCCTGCTTCATCAGCACCAGCTTGCGAATGACCGGCATGGCCGCAACCACGAAACCGACGCGCAGCCCCGGAGCCAGCGTCTTGGAGAAGCTGCCGGAATAGATGGTCCGGGTCTTTTCGATAGAGCCACTGCGGGCAATATCCAGCGAAAGGATCGGTGCGACAGGTTCGCCATCGAAACGCAGGTTCTGATAGGCGGCATCTTCGAGAACAGCGATATCGAGCTCGTCG
This sequence comes from Hyphomicrobiales bacterium, assembly GCA_900468285.1. Taxonomy (GTDB): domain Bacteria; phylum Pseudomonadota; class Alphaproteobacteria; order Rhizobiales; family Rhizobiaceae; genus Agrobacterium. Next base: position 14,992 of record UBTF01000002.1, read on the forward strand.
GCAAGTTCCAGCAACTTCTTGCGGCCAGCCAGATCGACCGTTTCGCCAGTCGGGTTGGAGAAGTCAGCCGAGAGATAGGCAAACTTTACAGCCCCGCCAGCCTTCGCTGCGGCATCACGATAGGTCTGCGGCGTGCGGTTACCGCCAGGGTTCAACTGGTCATAGGTCGGCTCATAGGCGTTGAAGGCCGAGAGAGCGCCGAGATAGGTCGGCCATGTCACCAGTGCCGTATCGTTGGGAGACAGGAACAGCTTGCCGAGATAATCCAGAGCCTGCTGAGAACCGGACGTGATGAAAACGTTGTCGACCGAGCATTCGATGCCGATCTTGGCCATATCCTTCACGATCCATTCCCGCAGCGGCTTGTAACCTTCGCTGACGGAATATTGCAGGGCGGAGTTGACCTGCGGGCCGGAGAAGATATCCGCGTAAGCCTGCTTGAATTCCTCATCGGGAAACAGCGCCGGATCGGGAATGCCGCCAGCGAAGGAAATGATATCCGGCTGCTCCAGCAGCTTCAGCAATTCACGGATTTCCGAAGCTTTCATACGCGAAGAGCGCGTGGCGAAAATTTGTTCCCAGTCAAGCATGGGCCGTTTCCTCTTTTGTTCGTTTCTTGCGCATATATGTACAGAAACCGCGATAGGTCAGCAATACTGACTTATCGGTTTTCGGTACTGTTTTGCATTTTCTGCGCAACCTCCCGGATGGTGCATAGGCAATACATCTTCGGCCTGGAGTCTACAATCGCCATCACGATGGATTGACGCCGATGCAAATTACAGGTCGATTGCAGCCAACTGATTTGATGCATGGAGGAGTAAAGAATGCTCAAGAATATCGATCCGGCACTCAATGCCGATGTGCTGCACGCGCTGCGCGCGATGGGTCATGCGGACAAGCTGGTCCTGACGGATACCAATTTTCCGTCAGACAGCATCGCTCAGCACACTGTCGTAGGCCAGGTTCTGCGCATGGAAAACATCTCGGCCGCCCGCGCCATGAAGGCAATCCTTTCCGTCTTCCCGCTTGATACACCCATCCAACCCTCCGTCGGTCGCATGGAAGTCATGGGCGCGCCTGACCAGATCGAGCCGGTACAGGCAGAGGTGCAAGCGGAAATCGATGCCGCGGAAGGCCAGTCAGCCCCCATGTATGGCATTGAGCGCTTTGCCTTTTACGAAGAGGCAAAGGACGCCTACTGCATCATCACCACCGGTGAGACGCGGTTCTACGGCTGCTTCATCCTGACCAAGGGTGTGATTGCCCCTGGAAGCTGACAGCGCCCGTCAGTGGGTTATGGCCATGACGAGCCAGTCACGGTCGCCCAGATCGGCGAGCATGGCCTGTGCGTCTTGAAACGCGTTACGCTCCGCCAGCCTATGCCACGCCTCCTGCGCCAATTTGTGAGACTTGGCTGGCGGCGCCAGTGCCAGCTTGTCGAGCCGTTCCCTTAATAGAGGGACCATACCGGGCGGTGTCCAGCCTCCGGTATGGGCAAAGCCTCCCGGCATCACGACGGCTGCATCATTGGCATATCGTTGCAACATGGTTTCGATCGGCCAGCCATGAGTGAGGGATCGCACCTCGTCTTCCGGCCAGCCGAGCGCCGGCAGTTGTCGCGCGAGCAAGTCGTGGTTTGTATCATGGCTTTCACTCAGCGAGGAAACTCTGGTGAAATGCGGAGCAAGCATCACGAGAGCTGCAAGACCCGGGCTGATAAAGGCAGGGTCCAGCCAAGATGGCGCTGCGCCGTCAGGTCCCAGATAAAATGCCGTTTCGATGTCTTGCAACGATGCAAGGCCACCATATCGCGCCTTCGCCGCTGCCGCAAAGGCCGCGCGATCTCCAGAGATCCATTGCCGCATAAGCTCTTGGACATCGGCTTCGAATTCGGGTGTCACGGCACAGCGAAACGCGTGATGTAGCACTGCCATTTCTGAACTCCTCAAATCGCCACCAACCCGAAACAAGTCGGTGGCGACATCCGCTTGACTAGAACATTAGAGACTTCCGATGAAGAGTCTATTGTGCTGCGCAGGTGGCGAGCGTTCCTGCTATGACGCCGACATAGGAGCCGACAGTTGTTGCAAGGCTCTGGAAGCCAGACGCAGCAACCCGGCTTGCGGCCGCATTGGTGGTGGCGTCCGTGATCTGGCTTCTGGCGATGCTCCAGTGACCGGCAGGATCGTTGTCGAATGTAATGACCCAGGGGAAAGGCTTCGGCAAGTCACCCGGTTGCGCGTTGACGGAGATATCGGCATTGCCGACATTGGCCTCGGCACCTGGCTCTGGGGCATCCGCGTCAGGGAGATCCACCTTGACGAAGCATTGCGCATTAGGAAGCCCGGCCCGGGCTGCATCATCAGTTTCAAAATAGAAGAATGACAGTGTGGGAGGATTACCACTGACACCAAAGTTGTCCTTGTTCCAGATAACCACACCGGTTGCGGGGTTCGCCGTCACGCTGCGATAGACGGAATAGGCATAGGCTGGACTGACCGCACCGAATGCCAATGCGGCAACGCTCATGGACAAGATGCGGTTGCGAAGTTGTATTTTCATGGCTTTTCCTTTTCCATGGAGAGACAATCACTCCTCGCACCATGCGAAGAGCGTTGACCGGCGGCATGTGCCGACGGATCCGGGTGGTGCGGGCGGTTTCCCGCCAGCTATGAGGGGTGGAAGATCGTGGGACCGGTTTGGTTAGGTGGTCGTCGTTGCCTCAGCCAACCTGCAGGCTGCGCCTAAGAAACATATGGTGGTGCTGTTCATGACCCACCTTGTGTTGAAAAGGTCCCATCGGCATTATAGGTGACGGTGACACGCGTATAACCGGTGGTGAAATCACAGGTCGCGGCGTTGCTCGTGTCATAAGAAACGACCTCTCCATCGGCCATGTAACCTGTCTTGACGTAGAAGATCTGCTTGGGTGTACAGGTCATGCGCACATTGGGTGATGGCGCGACGTAGCTCGACAAAAGAACGGTACCATCGCCATTAATCGTCGCCAGGCCGCAGAAAAGCTGCGGATCCGGTGTCGGCGTATAGGAAGGCACGTTCACGCCAAACGCGCCTGTGGTTATTCCGGTCTGATTGACAGGGCTCGACATGCCAAGCGGACTGATGCTCAAGGTCGTGCAGTCCAACGCGGTGGTCGATGCAGAGGCAAGCTCTATGGCCCGCACAACGTTGGTGCTGGCAGTCTGGACCATTGCGGAAGCTTCCAATGGGGAGACCGCAGGAGCGGTACTGATGGCCCCCGCATAGATCTGGGCACCCATTTCAAAATTGATCGAAGCGCCTGTCTCTGCGTAATTTCCAATCATCTGGCAACCGAGACTGCTTGAATAGATCGACGACGCTGCCACAGTGGGAGTAAACGTAGCCTGCTGTTGAAAGACGTAGAAGTATTGAGTCGTAGCAGACAAGTTCTGAACGGTGATCATGTAGTAACTGCTGCTCATGGCGGACCAACTATTTCGTTTTGGATCCCGGCTGTCCGCCACCCGTAAGGATGGCGGACATTGTTCGGGCTTCTGGCACCGGCTGTCCGCCGCGCCTCTCAGCTACCCTGCAACATCAGGACTACTGAAGCTGGGTGCTCCAGGAGCCATCCGCGTTCAAGCTGACGTTGCAAACGGTGTAACCGCCAGTGAAATCTGCCAGCGCAGAATTCGTGCTGGAAGCTGTGAAGTTCATGACAGTACCCTGCGTGTACGTGCCCGTCTGAACGTAGTATTTGAGGATTGGCTGGCAATCCGTGTTGTTCATCGGGTTCGCCTGGACGAAGTTGGATAGAACGATGGTGCCATTGACGCTCACCGCAGAGCCGACATTGTAGTAGGGCGGCGCGTTGAAGCTTGGCGTGATGACACGAAATGCGCCTTCCTCAACACCCTCTTTGTATTGCGCCGCGCCAAGTCCCAGCGGCGAAATTGTCGCAGTGGTGCAATCGCTAGGCTGCGATGTGCTCCCGGAAGCGGGTGCAAGATCGATGGCACGCCAAGCAGAGGAGTATCCGGAAGAGTTGCCAACCACAGGCACCGAACTGGCTTCCTGGATACCTGCATAATACTGAAGGTTGACCTGGAATGTCAGCTCTCCGCCAGTATCATTGTAGTTGCCGAGTGACTGACTGTAGAGTGAGTTCGAGTAGACGTCGCCTCCGCCCGAATAGACAGCAGGCTCCTGGAAGAAGAAGAATTTCTGTGTCTGCGACTGCAGGTTTTTGACGTTGATGGTCAAAAGAGTAGACATGGATAGCAATCCTTGCGTGTTGAGAGTGAATTCAGGGAGCTGCCTGACCGGCCTTGTGACATTCCGTTTTGTGCCGGTTCAACTCAGCGTCCCTGAGCTCGAATATCTCTACACCCAACGCTTATATCAACCTTGAGTTGTTAATCTGTGCGTAAATCTTCCTGTAAAATTACGCTCAGCGTTGTCCATGCTCGAGAGAGATGGCCTCAAGCAATGCGAGAAGACGGGCCTGGAGTACCTTCGATCGGTTGCGCAGCAGCAGGACACTTTGCAGCTCGGTGGCCGAAATGGACTTGTCGCTATGCCAGTTCATCGTACCCCTGCCCAGCAAGAGCCAGTCCAGTGACACATCAAGCAGCTCCGCAAGGGAGCAGACATTTTCCAGTGACGTGTGCCCGCCATTCTGCCAGCGGGAAACGGCTGCAACGGAGACATTGAGTTCCGCAGCAAGAGCGTGAATTTTGCGAACCTTATGGCTGGCGATGGCTTCGCGAATGCGTTTGCCGCGTGCTTGATCATGCGCCATCACATGACCTCTTGGATAAATTCCCAGTGACCGGATGAAATCCCGATCGACCCCGGATCCGCGCTGCGAAATATGCAGGCTTTGGCCTCAAGCCAGATTGTCGCTTCATGACCCACGTTACAACCCTTGGTATTTACTAAAAATTTACCAATCCATTAGTTGCGACGTCCGGCGATGAAAAGTTAGAAAAAAAGTTATTCACACCTTAGGTTGCATCTGGTTGTAGAACACATGGCGCCTGAACGCCAAAAGGCCGGAGCTTTCGCCCCGGCCTTTATTCATTCAGTCATAAACCGATGCTTAGTTGACGGACTTGTCGACCAGCTTGTTCTTGCCGATCCATGGCATCATGCCGCGAAGCTTTGCGCCGACTTCTTCGATCTGGTGAACGTCGTTCATGCGGCGGATGCCCTTGAAGCGGGCAGCACCGGAGCGGTATTCCTGCATCCAGTCGGAGGTGAACTTGCCGGTCTGAATGTCGTGCAGAACGCGCTTCATTTCAGCCTTTGTTTCAGCGGTGATGATGCGCGGGCCGGTGACGTATTCGCCCCATTCTGCGGTGTTGGAGATGGAGTAGTTCATGTTGGCGATGCCGCCTTCGTAGATCAGGTCCACGATCAGCTTTACTTCGTGCAGGCACTCGAAATAAGCCATTTCAGGCGCATAACCGCCTTCGACCAGCGTTTCGAAACCCGCGCGGATCAGCTCGACCAGACCGCCGCACAGAACGACCTGTTCGCCGAAGAGGTCGGTTTCGCACTCTTCCTTGAAGTTGGTCTCGATGATGCCGGAACGACCGCCGCCAACGCCGCAAGCGTAGGAAAGGGCAACTTCAAGCGCATTGCCGGAAGCGTTCTGGTGAACGGCAACGAGGCAAGGTACGCCGCCGCCCTTCTGGTATTCGCCACGAACCGTGTGGCCAGGGCCCTTCGGTGCAATCATGACGACGTCGAGCGAAGCCTTTGGCTCGATGAGGCCGAAGTGAACGTTGAGGCCGTGGGCGAATGCAATGGCAGCACCATCACGAATGTTATCGGCAATTTCTGCCTTGTAGATGTCGGCCTGAAGTTCGTCAGGCGTGGCCATCATCAAGAGGTCGGCCCACTTTGCAGCTTCGGCAACGGTCATGACCTTGAAGCCGTCGGCTTCGGCCTTCTTGATGGTCGGCGAACCGGCCTTCAGCGCGATGACGACGCCAGTCGCACCGCTGTCCTTCAGGTTCAGCGCATGCGCGCGACCCTGGGAACCATAACCGACGATGGCGACATTCTTCGCCTTGATGAGATTGAGATCGGCATCACGATCGTAATAGACGCGCATTTCGGTAGTCCTTCCTTGGATATTGACGTTGTTGCGAACGGAAATTCAGGCGACCTTTCCACCGGTTTCCGAATGTATCTTTTCCGTGCCGTAGAGCGCCAGAAAGGCCGATACGGCCTTGCGCGCCCGGGCAGAAAAATCCTTGGCCTGTTGCGCTTCACCCAGAAGCATACGGACGTGCAGGTCTGAAACGATCAGGCCGTAAAAGCTGCGATAGGCGTCTTCGAGATCATCGAAACGCAGATAGCCGGAGCGGCGTCCCGCCTCGATCAAGCCGCGGGCACGCTTGTCGATCTGGCGACGCCCACGCTCGAGAAGCAGGTTGCCGAGCTTGGAGCCATCCCGGCTGGCCTGACCTATTGCCAGACGGTTCAATGCCAGCGACACATCGCCCGCGAGAACATCGAGCAGATCATGCGCGAAAACTTCCAGGTGGTCAGTCAGCTGTGGCGCGGAAACGCGATCTCCCGCCTTTTCGAAAGTGCGAACCTTGCTCTGCTGAAAGGTGATCATCGCAGCGAGAAGCCCGTCGCGATCGCCAAACCATTTATAGAGGCTTTCCTTGGAACAGTTGGCGGCACGCGCCAGACCCGACGTTGTCAGGGCTTTTTCGCCGCCCTCGACCAGAAGACGCAACGCCTGCTCCAGAACAGCGTTCTGACGCGGCGAAAATTCCTGCGCTGTGATCGGATCGGTCCCCACCTTGTCCACTCCACCTGAGATATAATGTACCGTACGGTACGGTTCGAGTGTTGTTTAAGATGAGCCGTGAAATGGGTCAAGAGTTTTTTTGAAGGACACGCAACAATTGACGCAGCGCAACATGAGCATCTACGAAACTGCGCAGCATCAAGGCGATAAAGGCGCTACGACGAACGCATCAAGCCTCGGCCTCGAAACGATCGCGAGCCGTCTTGACTGCCTCATGATTGTCCAGCGCCCAACGGACGACTTCCGACAAGGGACGATAGAGCGACCGTCCCAACGGCGTCATGCTATACTCGACGCTCGGGGGCTTGGTTGGATAGACCTCGCGATGAACATAGCCGTCACGCTGCAGGTCCCGCAAAGTCTGCGTCAGCATACGCTGGGAGATATCCGGTACCATTCGGCGAAGCTCGCCAAATCGATAGGGGCGCTCCGACAGCGCCTGCAACAGAAGGGTGGACCACTTTCCGCCGATCTGGCTGAGCAGATCCCGTACCGGGCAATTGTCGAAATTGAAATGAGAAACGTCCCCCAGCGTGGGGAGCGATGCAGGCTTCAATCGCGAAACGGTCGCATTCATGGTGGTTCCCTTTTGGTAACGTAGAGCCGAAAAACTGCCTTCTTTACACCTGCTCGTCAATTCCTATTCTACCCTTACTCTCTTTTTGAGACCATCAGGAAAAGGAATATCGATGAGCAAGATTCTCGTGACAGGCGCTTCCGGCCATCTGGGCCAGGCGGTACTGCGGCATCTCCTGGAGACTTACAAGGTTCCAGCCGGAAATATCGTGGCCGCGACACGCGACACGAATAAACTTTCAGCTGTTGCCGACAAGGGCGTCGAGGTTCGCAAGGCTGACTTCGATGATGCTCCGAAGCTGGACGCCGCCTTTGCTGGAATAGATACCGCCCTCATCATTTCCACGGACGCACTCGCTGTCCCGGGCCAGCGCCTCAAACAGCACCAGGCTGCGGTCGCGGCAGCCGTCAAGGCGGGCGTCAAGCACATCGCCTACACGTCAATGCAAAATCCGGGCAAGTCGCTCGTTACCTTCGCGCCCGATCATCTGGGCACGGAAGAAGCTATCAAGGCGAGCGGCATTCCCTACACAATCCTGCGGAATGCCTGGTACAACGACAACTACCTCCTCTCCATGCCGGCAAACCTCAAGCGTGGGCAATGGTATACCGCCATGGGTGACGGACGGGTGCCGAATGTCTCGCGTGACGACTGCGCACGCGCAGTGGCAGCGGCCCTTGCCAATGCCAAGGGCGACAGCAAGATCTATAACATTACTGGCAGCAAGTCGTGCACTGCCGATGAAATTGCCACGATCGTTTCCACCGCTGCGGGCAAGCCACTTTCGGTGATCAAGGTCTCGCCATCCGATCTGCAAAAAGGCATCGAGAGCGCAGGCCTGCCCTCCTTCGTTGCTGAAATGGTGGCGTCGGCCGATGCAAACATTGCAGCTGGCAATTTCGATGAAGTCACGAACGACTACGAAACACTGACTGGTGAGAAGCCGCAGACGACCGAAGCCTTCATGCAGGCACATAAAGCGGCGCTTCTATCGGCGTAAATATGGTCAGCAGCGCTGAGAGGAGCACCGCACCATTCCGGTTGCCCGAAGGCGCCTCGAAGATCAGGATCATTCCCGGCAAATCGCCGGGAATGACATTACGAGGATGAGCCTGTCGGCCTGTCAGCCCTCGTCCTTCAACGTCTCTTTCTGAGTAATCAGCCGCGCACTATGCTGGCCGCTGAGGTAAATCCACAGCCAGCTCCAGGCGACGGCAAGGCGTGAGCGTGTTCCAATCAGGAAGTAGATATGGGCAAGTCCCCAGATCCACCATGCCAGGACGCCGGTCAGCTTGATCTTGCCGAAATCCGCGACCGCCGCGCTCTGACCGATGGTCGCCAGATTGCCCTGGTGACGATAGCGGAACGCCGGTTGCTCGGCCTTGCCCGTAACTCTTGCCTTGATGACACCAGCCACATAGGCACCCTGTTGCTTGGCAGCGGGCGCAACACCCGGCACCGGCTTGCCATTTTCCTGCATGACGGACGCGGTGTCTCCAATGACGAAGATGTTGGGATCATCGGGGATATTCAGTTGCGGCCCGACTTCTGCCCGCCCTGCCCTGTCTGCAGAAATGCCGAGCCATTGCGCGGCTGGCGAGGCCTGAACGCCTGCCGCCCATACAATCGTTCTTGCCGGAAAATACGTGTCACCGACGGTGACACCATCCTCCGTGCAGGCCGTCACAGGCGTTCCCAGTAAGACCTCCACACCCAGCCGCTCCAGCGCACGCTTGGTATAAGCAGAGAGGTCATCAGTGAAGGCCGGAAGCACACGTGGCCCCGCCTCCACAAGAAGAACCCGGGTCTTGCGCGTATCGACATTGCGGAATTCAGGCGGGAGAACCTTGTTGGCAAGGTCAGAAATCATCCCCGCCATCTCGACGCCGGTGGGACCAGCACCGATGACCACGAAGGTCAGAAACGCCTGCTTCTCTTCCTCGGTCTGGGCCAGTTCCGCACGTTCGAAAGCCAGCAACAGGCGGCGGCGAATGGTTGTCGCATCTTCGAGCGTCTTCAGCCCAGGTGCGTGTTTCTCCCATGCATCATTGCCGAAATAGGCGTGACGAGCACCCGTCGCGAGAACGAGCGTATCAAACCCAATGGTCTCACCGGACTTGAGAATGACCTGTCGGTTGTCGCGATCCACACCGCCAACCTCCGACAACAGCGTCGTGACCTCGGGGCGGTCACGATACAGGCGACGGATTGGCCAGGCGATTTCAGATGTGGCCAACGCCGTGGTCGCGACCTGATACAAAAGCGGCTGAAAAAGATGGTGATTTCGCCGATCGATCAGCGTGATCCGGACCGGTGTATCTTTCAGTCCATGAACGACCTGCAGCCCGCCGAAGCCTCCCCCAACGACGACAACGTGATGCTCCTGCATGGGAATGTCCTTCTCAAATAAATAAGCCGCGCATTTGGTGCGCGGCTTCAATATAGAGGGAAAAATTGACGTTAGTTATGAAATTGCCTGACCGCAGGCGCGACAAAAACGCCGTACCGTCTCTTCCATTCCATATTCCAGGGCATCTGCAGTCAGCCCGTGGCCGATGGAAACCTCAGCCAGATAAGGAATGCGGCTTACGAGCGCTGGCAGGTTGGCAACCGTCAAATCATGACCGGCATTGACCTCAAGTCCGAGCGAACGCGCATGGTCCGCCGTCACGCCAAGCTTTTCGATCCACTCTTGCGCCCGCTCGGCACTGTCGTAGCAACCGCCATAGGGACCGGTGTAAAGCTCGATGCGCGAAGCCCGTGTTTCCGCGGCATGGTCAATTGCATCCCGGTCACCGTCGCCATCAGCAAACAGCGAAACCCGCATTCCGCCAGAGGTCAGACGCGAAACGGTTTCCTTGAGAAAGACCGCGTGCGTGCGAAAATCCCAGCCATGGTCCGAGGTTGCCTGCGATGGATCATCGGGGACGAGTGTTACCTGCTCCGGCTGCGCTTCCTCGCACAGCAAGAGAAAATCTTCGCTCGGATATCCCTCAATATTGAACTCGGCCTGTGGGAACTCGTCATCGATCAGGGCTCTTAAAACCGGAAGGTCCGAAAAGCGGATATGGCGCTGATCGGGCCTTGGGTGAACCGTGAGCCCGCTGGCTCCGGCTTTCAGCGCGATACGACCGAAATGCGCGACATCGGGCCACGGCAGGTCGCGGCGATTGCGAAGCATGGCGATGGCATTGAGGTTGACGGAGAGTTTCGTTGGCATGATCGGGACCGCTTGCGTTCGATTAGGAGAGCCTTGTTTCCCGCACTATGGAGCACACCGCAAGCTCAGCAGAAAAATTATTTCAGAAACTTTTGGAACCAAATCAGCGAATTCGCATTCAAGGGCGCATTGGGGAATGGGGTGACAATGGCAAACGAATATTTTTTCTCAGAAGTGCAACTCGACGTGCAGTCGAATCCGGGCATTGCGACCGAGGCCGGAATGGATGATTTCCTGAACGAAGAACCAGCCACGCGACGGTCCAATCATGGAAGAGCGCGCAATGAAGCCCGGTGGAGGGCTAACCCTATGCGCGACGCCGAGAATTCGAAGATGTCTCCAGCCAGAGACAAGCCCCTTACGGCGCGGGCGTCATTTCTTCCGGAAGTTTCCCTCCCATCCAATCTCCCCCCTGAACCCGTTGCTATCGCCGATATGGCCAACATGTTCGGGGTCACCCACCGCACCCTTCACTTCTACGAAGAAAAAGGCATCATTTCCTCCAGACGTGCCGGCCTTATGCGCATCTACTCGCATCAGGATGTGCGCCGCATGGCCGTCATCAATTTCTTCCGCGAAATCGGCATTCCGGTTGCGACCATTCAGGACATCATGCAGAAACTTGCGGATGCCACCTGTCAGGAAGATGCAGATACGATTTTTCAGGATCTGCTCAATGCCCGCAAGCTGGAACTTGCGGAAGAAGTGTCGACCGTTCGCCGCCAGATCCAGCAGATCAGCGACATTCTCACCGACGACAACGCACAGACCCTGGCTGAACGCCCTTTCGATGACGCATCTGTTGAACTGACGGGTCAGGAACGCCGCTGCCTCGAGTTGATGGCGGAAGGTTACGCACCGGTCCGGCTGGCACGCACACTGGATGTGACGCCAGAGGAACTGCAGAAGCTGGAAGCCTGCGTGATGGACAAGGTCAGTGCCAGCAATCGCTTTCAGGCTGTCGCAAAGGCCTACATGATGGGCGTCATTTCGCAGGACAAGGCGCAGACAAGATCTGACCGGAACGCCTGACAAGAATATCCTGTCGCAATATCCGTGCGGTTTATTGCGATAGGGGCGTGTTTTCAGCGAACGATCGTGAGCGTCTCGGCGGCCCGGGTGATGGCTGTATAGAGCCAGCGCTCCCGCGAATCGCGAAACGCGAAGCTCTCGTCAAACAGCACCACGTTGTTCCACTGTGAGCCCTGCGCCTTATGAACGGTCAAAGCATAGCCGTAGTCAAACTCGTCATAGCGTTTGCGTGTCGTCCACGGTATCTCCGTCTCGGTCTCTTCAAAGGCCGCCTTGAGCAGCTTGATCTTGGCCGCTCCCCGATCCATGTCGTCGTCTTCCGGGCGGATCATCAGGTTGATACCAGGCTTCACCGTTTCCCGCGATGAACTCATGACCTGCCACAGAGAGCCATTCAGAAGTCCTTTGGCAGGATCGTTGCGAAGGCAGACGAGCTTGTCACCGGATTGCGGGTAATCCGCGCTGAACCCCTTCAGCTCCCGAAGGCGCTGATTATAGCGACGACGCGTGCGGTTGGTGCCAACCAGCACCTGATCTGCGTCCAGCACCAGCCCCTGCGTTACTTCGCTCTTGGAAATCACCTGCGCAGCGCCGTAATTGCCACGCATGATCTCCTTTCCTTCGCGTACATCCATCGCCAGCTGGATAATGGGATTGTCCTTCGCCTGGCGATGAATTTCCGACAACAGAAAATCAGGCTCCTGCTCGGTAAAGAAACCACCGCCGGAAACCGGCGGCAACTGACCGGGGTCGCCGAGAACGAGAATGGGTGTGCTGAAGCTCATCAGGTCGCGCCCGAGAGCCTCATCCACCATGGAGCACTCGTCAATGATGATGAGAGCCGCTTTCGCCAGAGGGCTCTGGCGGTTGATGGAAAACATCGGCGCAATCGACGTTTTGCCGGTTTCCTCATCCTCCACCGCCTCTTCGCCTCTGGGGCGGTAGATCAAGGAATGGATGGTCCGCGCATTGGTCGCACCGCGCGATCTCAAGACCTGCGCGGCCTTTCCCGTAAAGGCGGCAAACAGCACTTCGCCGTCAACATGTTCGGCGAAATATTTGGCAAGCGTCGTCTTGCCCGTTCCGGCATAGCCGAACAGCCGGAAGACCTGTGAGCGCCCTTCCTTCAGCCAGCGCGAAACAGCCTTAAGGGCTTCATCCTGTTGCGGTGAAAATTGCATGAGCTCTCTTCGCAGGATTCGAACGGAAAGCGCAACAGAAAACGAAAGAATAATGATGAGCCGGAATTGTGCGCGCTGACTGTCAATGGCGTAAAGCTCAGGAATGAGACAGAAACATCAAGGAAGTACATAATTATTATTTATGATGATGACGATCTTAACCAACAATCAATCGATGATAAATAGTGTCCTACATGTATGGATTAGATATTAGGGACATCTTTCCTGCCATGAAACGGATCAGAACGACAAGATGGAGTTCCGCAAGAAACCCCGGAAGAACAAGTTGTTCAGAGCAACGCCATGCTCATCACTAATGTAAAACTTGTTAAACTAGGGGTCGGGGAAACATGTTCTCGTTCAAGAACCTTTCCACAAAATCAAAGGTCGTTTCAGGTACGTCTGCACCGGTCTTACTCGCAATTGCCATCGGCGTCATTGCACTCAACAGTATATGGTCCATGATCGAAAGCAACGGATGGGTCGAGCATACCCATAAGGTGCTTCAGAAAGCAGATTCCATTACCGCGGCTGCCGTCGATATGGAAACGGGCATGCGCGGCTTTATCATCACCGGTAAGCAGAACTTCCTGGAACCGTACCGACAGGGTGAACAGTCGATCTACAAGCTCATCGACGAACTGAAGAACACGGTCAGCGACAACTCCACGCAGGTTGGCCGCCTGGAGAAAATCCGTACCGCAATTGGCGACTGGCAGAAGAATTTCGCCGAGCCGCAGATCAAGGCGCGCGCCACATTCGCAGACACCGTATCCGTTGGCGAATTGAACCAGAAACTCGACGCCACACAAGGCAAGGCCTATTTCGATAGTCTCCGCAGTTCCATCAAGGACCTGCAGGCCGATGAACAGGCTCTCCTCACCAAACGTTCTGCGGCAAGCGAAGCAGCCACTTCGTCCTCCATCAATATGATCTGGGGCAGCCTTGCAGCAGCGGTCATCCTGGCGCTCGTCGTCGGTCTGATGATTGGTTCCGGTATTGCCAAGCCGCTTCTGGCGATGACATCGGCCATGAAGCGCCTCGCCAATGGGGAGACGCAGCTCGAAATCCCTGGCGTTGGTCGCAAGGACGAAATCGGCCAGATGGCCGAGACCGTTCAGGTCTTCAAGAAAAACGCCATCGCCAAAGTTCAGATGGAACGTGAAGCCGATGCCAACCGCTCCATGTCCGAGAAGGAACGCCAGGAGCGCGAAGCTCAAAAGGCCAAGGAAGCAGCAGACATCCAGTTCGCAGTCGATGCACTCGCACAGGGCCTCGGCCAGCTGGCAGACGGCAACGTCGCCCACCGCATCAACACGCCGTTCGTAGCCCATCTTGACCGCTTGAGAGCCGATTACAACAACTCCGTCGGCAAGCTTCACGAAGCACTCATTTCCGTAGGCCAGAATGCCCGTGGCATCGATGCCGGCGCAAACGAGATCCGCTCCGCCGCGGACGATCTTTCCAAGCGCACCGAACAGCAGGCCGCATCCGTCGAAGAAACGGCAGCTGCTCTGGAAGAAATCACCACCACGGTGAAGGATTCCAGCCGTCGCGCCGAAGAAGTGGGCGGCCTTGTTGCCAAGGCCCGTCAGGGTGCGGAAAAATCCGGCGACGTCGTTCGGCAGGCCGTGACTGCCATGAACGAAATCGAGCGCTCTTCAGGCGAGATCACCAACATCATCAGCGTGATCGATGAAATCGCCTTCCAGACCAACCTGCTCGCCTTGAACGCCGGTGTTGAAGCTGCACGTGCCGGTGAAGCTGGCAAGGGCTTTGCCGTTGTTGCCCAGGAAGTGCGCGAACTGGCGCAGCGTTCCGCAAAGGCCGCCAAGGAAATCAAGGCGTTGATCACCACTTCCGGCGAACATGTTCGCTCCGGCGTGGAGCTAGTCGGTGAAACCGGTCGTGCGCTCGAGGTCATTGTTTCCGAAGTGCAGGAAATCAACCGTCATATCCATGCGATCGTCGAATCGTCGCGCGAACAGTCGGTTGGACTTCAGGAAATTAACACCGCCGTCAACACCATGGATCAGGGCACGCAGCAGAACGCGGCCATGGTCGAGCAGTCGACAGCGGCCAGCCACAGCCTTGCCAAGGAAGCGGCATCGCTGAACCAGTTGCTCAACCAGTTCAACCTCGGTAATGGCAGTGGCACATCCGCGCGCCCTGTTCAGGTGGCGACAGCCGCTTCGGCTCCCGTCGCTTCCCCGACGCGCCAGTTGATGCGCAAGGTGGCAGGCGCCTTCGGTGGCGGTTCCGCCGCCGCAGCAGCCGACAGCTCCTGGGAAGAGTTCTGATCCCAGGCGTCGAGCCCGAACACGCAAACGGAGCCCGGGGAGATCCCGGGCTTTTTTGTGCCTATTCCTCGCTTGCCAGCTGACGCGCGATCACTTCAACATCGGCCACAAGCTGATAACCAGAAGCACGGCCATGGTGATGTTGAACCATTTCAACCGCGCTGGCACCGATAACCATTCCCGAAGCGCAGAGCCAAACCCTGCCCATGTCGACACACTTGGAAGATTGACCGCCGCAAAAGCCAGCCCGACCAGCATCACCGTGAAATAATATTGGCTGTCATCCGTATAGGTTGCCATGGCGGTCACGGCCATGACCCAGGCCTTCGGATTGACCCATTGAAATGCCGCAGCCCCGATAAATGTCATGGGTTGCGCGCCGATCCTGCCGTCGGCCAGGGATCGGGACATGCCTATCTTCCAGGCCATCCACAGAAGATAGGCGCCGCCCGCAAATTTGAGAAGCGTATAAAGAACCGGGATTGCATGTAAGAGTGCGCCAAGCCCCAGCCCCACACCGATCAATAGAGACAGGAAACCCGCGCCTATTCCGAGCATGTGAGGGACCGTACGCCGAAAACCGAAATTCACGCCCGATGCAAACAGCATCATATTGTTTGGTCCCGGCGTTATGGACGTCGTGAAAGCAAAAAGCAGAAGCGCTATAAAGGTGTCGATTGTCATGGCATTCCCCTTGAGACGGAAATCTAGTCGCGCTCCCTTTCAAAGACCAGCCATGGGCGCGAATGGAACTGCCCACAAGTTTTGATGGATCATCCAGTCGTCTCGGTGGTTATCGGTGTGACTGCAAAACAGGAGAAACCTATGTTTGATGATATCCCAACCGTCACCCTGCCATCCGGCAAATCCGTTCCGGCTTTGGGAATTGGAACCTGGAACATGGGCGATTCCAAAAATGAAATGCCAAAGGAGATCGCCGCCATCCGCAAGGCCATTGAACTCGGCATGACGGTGGTCGATACGGCTGAGATGTATGCCGATGGCCGCTCGGAGGAAGTCGTTGGCGAGGCGATCAAGACCTTGCGCGATGACGTGTTCCTTGTCAGCAAGGTCTATCCACACAATGCCAGCGCCCAGGGCACCATCGAGGCCTGCGAGCGCAGCCTCAAGCGGTTAGGAACAGACTGCCTGGACCTCTACCTGCTGCATTGGCGCGGCTCCTATCCGCTCAAGGAGACCGTGAGCGCCTTCGAAAAGCTGAAGGACGATGGCAAGATCAGAGACTGGGGTGTTTCCAACTTCGATACCGATGACATGGAAGAACTGTTTTCGGTAGAAAACGGCAGCAATTGCGCGGCCAATCAGGTGCTCTACAATCTGTCACGCCGCGGACCCGAGTATGATCTTCTGCCCTGGTGCCAAAGCCATGGCGTTCCCCTCATGGCATATTCGCCCATAGAACAGGGCCGCATTCTCTCCAATCATGAACTCATCCGCATCGCCAAGGCCTATCAGGCAACGCCTGCACAGGTCGCTCTTGCCTTCCTTCTGGAACGCGATGGCGTGATGCCTATCCCGAAATCGTCGAATGCTGAGCGGGTGACGGAAAATCGCGGCGCGCCCGAGCTGGAGATAACCGACGAGGACTGGGCCGCACTGGATGCCGCCTTCCCGCCGCCGGTAAAAAAGACTGCGCTGGCAATGCTATAATGCCAGCGCGCCCGCTCCATCGATCTTACACCGGCGTCACCGCCGGTGATAAAACTGCTGCAGGATCAGGTAGGTCGGGTATGAAATTGCCATCAGGAAGATGCTCGCCTCATGGGTGGAGGCTGCGTCGGCCCACTTATCAAGACGTGAATGACTGCCAAAAAGCCCCACGCCGAAAAACGCGGCTCCGCAACCGGCCACAGCGATAGCGAGGGCAAAGCCCCACCACGGCCAGACAATCGAACCATAATGGACGAGATAGAGCGAAAAAAGCGATCCCGCCATGAGCAGAAGGCCGACTGTGAGGAGATAACTTCTGCAGTACAAAGCCCATGTTTCGCGTGATTTTCGGTTCACATTGGCTCCCGGTAAAAAAATCTCCAGCCGATGCCGAAGGCAAGCGCTGCAACAGCGGCGGAAGAAAACAGGATGAGATGGGCAAGTCCGGGAACGGTGGAGAAATACTGTTTTGCTTCCGCGCCATAAATACGGATCTTCAGCAACACCCTGTCATGCCCATCTTTGCGACCTTGTGAAAACAGATCACGCTCCCAAAGCGCTCCAAAATCTTCTCGACGCCCAAGGCGGACAAACATGATCAGGTGAAAGGATATTGCCAGCACGACAGCGGCGCCGGCCGACAGGATGAAGTACTCCTTCAATGCAAAATGTCCCTCATTGGCATCCTTAGCACTTGCACATCTACCCGTAATCAGGCCGTGCCTCAACCCACCGGACCTAACGAGAAACAAAAATGCCCGCAGCAGATGCAGCGGGCATTGTCGTCCGTGATGGCTTTAGAGATTACATTCCCTGTGGACCGCGGTTCATTGCAGCGATGCCGGTGCGGCAAACTTCAAGCAGACCCAGTGGCTTGATGATGGACAGGAACTGGTCGATCTTGGAGGACTTGCCGGTGATCTCAAAGATGAAATGCTCCAGCGTCGCATCCACCACCTTGGCATGGAAAGCATCGGCCAGACGAAGCGTTTCAGCGCGATCTTCACCGCGTCCTGCCACCTTGATGAGCGCGACTTCGCGTTCGATCGGCCGGTCCTGCCCGTTCTGGCGGGCGCGTACGGTCAGGTCCACGACGCGGTGAACCGGAACGATGCGTTCCAGCTGCGCCTTGATCTGCTCGAGAACACCCGGCGTTCCGCGGGTGACGATGGTGATGCGCGACAGGTGCGCCTCATGCTCCGTTTCAGATACCGTCAGACTTTCAATGTTGTAACCGCGCCCGGAAAACAGGCCGATGACGCGGGCGAGAACGCCCGGCTCATTGGCAACGAGGACCGATAGCGTGTGGTTCTCGACGGTTTCCGTTTCCTTCTGAATGAAGTAGGCCGAACCGGTAGGCTGTAGATGTGCGTTCATATCCGTATTCCTTTCCAGTTCTCAGACGAGCTGACGGCCCTTGGCATCGATAGCGTTTGCAACGGCTTCGTCGGTGGCTTCATCCGGCAGAAGCATTTCATTATGCGCCTTGCCCGATGGGATCATCGGGAAGCAGTTGGCGAGATTGGCCACGCGGCAATCGAAGATGACCGGTTTGTCGACGGCAATCATCTCGGCAATCTTGCCATCCAGTTCCTTCGGGTCATCGCAATACATGCCGACCGCGCCGTAAGCTTCCGCCAGCTTGACGAAGTCAGGCATGGCTTCCGTATAGGAGTTGGACAGGCGGTTACCATGCAGCAACTGCTGCCACTGGCGTACCATGCCCATATACTGGTTGTTGAGAATGAAGATCTTGACCGGCAGGCTATACTGGATTGCGCAGGACATTTCCTGAATGCACATCTGGATCGAGGCGTCACCGGCGATGTCGATGACCAGTGCTTCCGGATGCGCAACCTGAACGCCGATGGCAGCAGGCAGGCCATACCCCATGGTGCCGAGACCGCCCGACGTCATCCAGCGGTTTGGCTCCTCAAAGCCGAAGAACTGCGCAGCCCACATCTGGTGCTGACCGACTTCCGTCGTGATGTAGGTTTCGCGACCCTTGGATGCCTCATACAGCCGCTGAATGGCGTATTGCGGCATGATGACGTCGTTGGAGTTCTTGTAGGCAAAGGACTTGCGCGCCCGCCAGCGGTCGATCTGCTGGTGCCACTCTTCCGTCTGCGCCTTTTCAGGACGCTTCGGCAGAGCCCGCCACAGGCGAACCATGTCTTCCAGAACGCGACCGACATCGCCAACGATTGGAATATCGACGCGAACATTCTTGTTGATCGAAGACGGATCGATATCGATGTGGATCTTCTTGGAATTGGGAGCGAATGCGTTCAGACGACCGGTAATACGGTCATCAAACCGGGCGCCGATACAGACCATGACATCGCAATCATGCATGGCCATGTTGGCTTCGTAGGAACCGTGCATACCCAGCATACCCAGCCACTTGTCACCGGATGCGGGATAGCAGCCAAGGCCCATGAGGGTCGAGGTAATCGGGAAGCCTGTCAGCTCAACCAGTTCGCGCAGCAGGCGGGTAGCCTCTGGACCGGAGTTGATAACGCCACCACCCGTATAAAGAACAGGGCGACGCGCCTTCGACATCAGTTCGATGGCAGCATGAACGGCGTTGAGATCACCCTGAACCTTCGGCTTGTAGCTCTTCTGCTGAATGGCAGCAGATGGCGGCGTGTAGGTGCCGGTCGCGAACTGGATATCCTTGGGAACATCGACAACAACGGGACCGGGACGTCCTGTCTGGGCAATGCGGAAAGCTTCGTGGATGATGCCAGCCAGCTCGTTGACATCCTTTACCAGCCAGTTGTGCTTGGTGCAGGGGCGCGTAATGCCAACGGTGTCGCACTCCTGGAAAGCATCGGAGCCAATGAGCGATGTCGGAACCTGACCGGAAATGCAGACCAGCGGGATGCTGTCCATCAACGCATCCTGCAGAGGCGTAACGGCATTGGTGGCACCAGGACCGGATGTAACCAGCATGACGCCGACCTTGCCGGTGGAACGGGCGTAACCCTCAGCGGCGTGGCCTGCACCCTGCTCGTGACGAACCAGAATATGCTGGATGTCGTCCTGCTGGAAAATCTCGTCATAGATCGGCAGAACAGCACCGCCCGGATAGCCGAAAATATGCTCGACGCCGTTATCCTTCAACGCACGCAGAACGATTTCCGCGCCCGTCATGGTGTTGCTGTTTTCCGTATTGTCCTTATCCGTCATTGCCTGTTCCATCCCGATTTGGCTTTGGATATCGCGGAGCCGTTTGGCCCAAGTGAAGACATAAAAAAAGGCCCCTTGAGGAGCCTCGTTCAGCGCATGGGTGCTTTCGCCGGATGGTTACACCATCCTGCCCATGCGCCGTCCCACCACGATAAGTACGTTAAGATTTTTCATGGGCCGGAGTGTTAGACAGAAAACCCTGGTCCGTCAACGCATATTGCGGAAAAAATCGGCGCGCGTTTCCTTTTGTTGCGAAAAGAGACATCCGGAAGAAATATAAATGCGCGGTCGTTACACGAGTTGTTAAAGGCAATCGATTAGACTGCCGCCAACCAACGGGATCAACCCGTGCGCGGCCACCAACGGGCCGACAAGATGCATGACAGGGGCGAGACGTGTTCAACGACGACCTTCGCAAATCGGCAAAAGCAGGCGAACATGAACGCCGCACCGAAACCGCAGCCGGCAATCGGCAACTCGGCCACGTCATCTCCTGCACCGGCTCCCACGCGACGATTGCAGCCACCATCGAACCCGGCAAGACAGACCTTGCGGAACTATGGTCTGTCGGCAGGCTGATCTCCATCGACCTTGGAGAAACCCGTGTCGCCGCCCTCACCTATGCAATGAAGACCGGCCAGGCGGAGTGGTCGTCCAGCCGCAGCAACACGCTTCTGGTCGACGTTGAGCTTCTGGGTGAAATTCACCGCGACCCTGATGGCGCAGAACGGTTCTCGACCGGCATCTCCCGCTATCCCTATCTTGGCGCCGTCGCGCATCGCATTCGCGCCAGCGATCTCATGCGCATCTACGAGACCGGCGGAGGCGGCGCCTGCGTTGTCGGCAAGCTGACGCAGGATGATACTGTCGATGCAACCATCAGCATCCCGCAGATGCTTTCAAAGCACTTCGCCGTGCTCGGCTCCACCGGCGTCGGAAAATCGACAGCGGTCTCCCTGCTTCTGAACAAGGCGATACAGCAGGACCCCAAGCTGCGTGTGCTCATTCTCGATCCGCACAATGAGTTTGCGGCCGCCTTCCCCATGACCTCCGTCGTCATCGACACAGACACGCTCGACCTTCCCTTCTGGCTGATGAAGCTTGAGGAATTCACCGAAGTTCTCTATCGCGGACGCCATGCGGTATCCGAAGAGCTCGACGTACTTCGTGACCTCATCCCGGAGGCAAAACGCGCCTTCCGTGGCTCCGAAAATTCCGTCATGCGCCGGGCTTCTGAAAAATCGTCGCTGACGTCGGATACGCCAGTTCCATATCGCATCGCCGACCTGTTGGCATTGATAGACGAACGCATCGGGCGGCTGGAAGG
The DNA here is from genome assembly GCA_900468285.1 of Hyphomicrobiales bacterium. Lineage (GTDB taxonomy): Bacteria > Pseudomonadota > Alphaproteobacteria > Rhizobiales > Rhizobiaceae > Agrobacterium. The sequence goes on from UBTF01000002.1 coordinate 36,309, forward strand.
GCGCGAAGAGAAGCCAGCCCTGCGGACGCTAAAGATGCGCATCATGGCTGCGATCAACGATCCGCGTTACCATTTCATGTTCTCCAACAGCACCATCAGCGACACGATCATGGAAACCGTCGCGCATATTTTCCGGGTGCCGGGAGAAGGCAAGCCGATCTCCGTGTTCCAGCTTGCCGGGATTCCGTCAGAGGTGGTGAACTCCGTCGCTTCCGTTCTGTGCCGAATGGCCTTTGAGCTGGCCTTGTGGAGCCAGGGCGCCATTCATACGCTTGTCGTCTGCGAAGAGGCGCACCGCTACATCCCGGCAGATCCTGCGCTTGGCTTTTTCCCGACACGACAGGCCATTGCCCGCATTGCCAAGGAAGGACGCAAATATGGTGCTTCGCTTGGCATCATCACGCAGCGTCCGGGAGAGTTGGATCAGACGATCCTCTCCCAGTGCTCTACCGTGTTTGCCATGCGGCTTTCCAACGAAAACGACCAGAACATCATTCGCTCCGCCATTCCCAATTCATCCGTCTCCACCACCAGCTTTCTGTCATCCATCGGCAACGGCGAAGCCATTGCGTTTGGTGAGGCGATCAGCGTTCCCATGCGCATCCGCTTCAACCGCGTGCCTTCGCACATCCTGCCGAAGGCCAACGGCATCGCGCCATCTGTCGTTGAAGATACGCCTGATACTGTTGACCTTCGCTCCATCGTCAAGCGTATGCGCGCGGTCACCGGTCCCGATATCTCCGGCTTCCGCCAGAGTTACGACGCCAAGATTGCCCAGGATGCTGACGACGAGGAACTGGAAAACTGGAAACAGGAATTCAACGAGAGCGGCGGCATTGAGCCCTATCGCCCTGAAATGTTGCCGCGAAGCTCTGTCTTTTCCTCAACGGCGCAGATGCCCAGCCTTTCCGGCTCAACGCCTGCCCGCGACACCTTCCCGAGGGCGCCAACACGCGCCCCTGCCGGCGACGAGCAGAGATCTTCGCTTCGAGAAAGTTTGCTGAGGAAGCCACTGGGAAGCCTGTATCGCGACGAGTGAGGTGCGAGGGCTTTGATCCCTCCATCGTAAAAGACTGCCCGCGCTGCACGAGCGATGCTGCCGTACAATGGCCAATGGCGGGAATGGCGGCAAGGATGCTAAGGCACCAGCCTTTGCCAGTCTTCCCCCATCTGATTGCGGAACCATGTCATTTGCCGCTTGGCATATTGGCGGGTCGCTGCTGCAGCTTTTTCGATGACATCCGCCTGGCTCATCCGTCCTGCCAGCATCTCTGCAATCTGCGTCACGCCGATGGCCTTCATTACGGTGGCGTCCCCGGGCAGATCAAGCGCCAGCAGCGCCTCGACTTCCTCCACCGCGCCGCTTTGCATCATACCCGCAAACCGTCTGTTGATGCGGTCGTGAAGCACGGCGCGCTCCGGCAGCACCACATATTTGCGCGCGCGTGCGGGGTCCACGATGACAGGCCCACTGACCGTCTGGAAATCTCTGATCGACTGCCCGGTTGCTTCCAGCACCTCCAGTGCCCTGACGATGCGCTGTCCATCCGCGAGCCTCAGGCTTGATGCCATCTGCGGGTCGCGCTGCGACAATTCGCTGTGAAGCACCTCTGCGCCCTCTTCCAGCAGACGCGTTCGGTAACGCTCACGAATATCTCCCGGCACCGCGGGCATGTTGGACAAGCCGCCAGTCAACGCCTTGAAATAGAGCCCGGTGCCGCCGACGATAACGGGGTGACGTCCCTCGCCGCGCAGTGTTTCAAGAAGAGCTGTGATCTGCCGCAACCACTCACCTGTGGAATAGGGTTGTGCAGGGTGCACATGGCCGTAAAGCAGATGCGGCACCCCTTCCATTTCGGCGAGGCCAGGCCGCGCGGTCAAGACCTGCAGAGTATCGTAAACCTGCATGCTATCGGCGTTGATGACGACACCATTTCTCTCCCCCGCCAGACGAAGCGCAAGCGCGGACTTGCCGCTTGCCGTCGGGCCGGTTATCAGGGTCGCATCGAATTCGTCATCAAGGTTTTTCATCATGGCTCTCGTTGCCACGCTTATCGCCAATCCGTCAAATCCTGTTCTGTCTACCACCCTTGCGGAGGCCGCAGCGGAAGCACTGAAGGCATCCGGGCTTTATTGGCTGGCAGATGGCATCGCCTGTGACCTGGTGCTGCGCGACGGGACGCAGGCGGCCGAGGCCGAGGGGATCTTGCGCCAAACCATTGGCGATCTGCCCATCGACATGGCCATTCAGGAGCAGGATGCACGTCGCAAGAAAATTCTGATTGCAGACATGGATTCTACCATGATCGGCCAGGAATGCATCGATGAATTGGCAGCAGAGGTGGGGCTGAAGGAAAAGGTCTCCGCCATCACGGCAAGAGCGATGAACGGCGAGATCGATTTTGAGCCTGCACTTCGTGAGCGTGTGGCGCTGTTGAAGGGTCTGCCGATTTCGGTGGTGGATGAGGTGATCGAAAAACGCATTACGCTCACCCCCGGTGGCATGGAACTCATCGCCACCATGAAGGCGAAGGGGCATTATACCGCGCTCGTTTCCGGCGGCTTCACCGTCTTCACCAGCCGCATCGCTGCAATGTTGGACTTCGACGAAAACCGCGCCAACATTCTTGGTGAAAAGGACGGGCTGCTTGATGGCACCGTAGCCGAACCGATTCTCGGCAAGCAGGCCAAGGTCGATGCTCTCAACGACATCGCGCAACGGCTTGGCATCTCGCCGCAAGACGCGATGGCTGTGGGCGATGGCGCAAACGACCTTGGCATGTTGCATCTGGCAGGCGCCGGCGTGGCACTTCACGCCAAGCCCGCGGTCGCGGCAGAGGCAAAAATCCGCATCGATCACAGCGATCTGACCGCCCTTCTCTACCTTCAGGGTTACCGAAAATCCGACTTCGTCAGCGCATGATTATCAGTGGAACGCAAAGGCTGATCCTGCGGGATTGGAAGGACAGCGACCGCGATCTGTTTCGAGAGGTCAATGCCGATCCTGACGTGATGGAGTTCTTTCCCCATACGCGCAGCCATGCCGAATCGGATGCCACCATGGAGCGCGTCAACGACATGATCCATGCTTCCGGCTATGGATTTTATGCCATGGAGCTACGCGAGACGGGAGAACCCCTCGGATTCTGCGGGATAGCACCCGCCAATCTCGAAGGAATTTTCCCGGCCGGGACAATGGAAATCGGCTGGCGGCTAGCCACGCGCTATTGGGGCCAAGGATATGTCACGGAAGCGGCAAAAGCGCTGCTATCGATGGCGTTTGACGAAAAGAAGCTGCCCGAAATCGTCTCTTTCGCAGTGCAAGACAATCTTCGCTCCATTGCCGTGATGAAACGCATCGGCCTCATCCGCGACGCCACCCGCGACTTTCAGCACCCGCGCGTGCCGGATACCCAAGCGCACCTCAAGCAGCATGTGACCTACGCGCTGACCATGGAGCGGTGGAAGGGGGATTGAGCGACAACCGTGTTACCGGGGTCCGAGCTTGATGGCCACAGCATTAAGTTTGCACCGCAACGCGTTGTTTTCAATACAAAAAACGAAGCGCGCAGAGGTCGCCTAAGGGTATGGAACGCTCGCGAATGGCAGCAGCATCACAACAACACATCGGCTCACTTCAAGCCAAACCAACGCACGAATCACAAAGACCGGTGTGATCCGACACTCCGGTTGAGCCCGCGTTCTGTTTTTAAAAAGAGATAACTCTTATGGGCCGCGTAGCGGGCGCTAAGCGTCGTCTCCCTCACCCTTCTCAAGTTTGCCCTGATCCAGCAAACGCTCGGCCTTCTCATTCAAGGCAGAGGTGAGGTTTTTCTCGGCCTTTGTGCGACCGAATGTCAGGCGGTTTTGCTCCGCCTGCTTTTCTTTTTCGGAACGCGCTTTCTGTTTGCGAAACTGGCGCAGATTTACGACATCGCCCGTCAAGACCATCTCCTGTTCGCGCCAGCCTGCAGAAACATCACTTGTTCTTGCGGAATGCATCCAATGAAACGACCGAACCGGCCTTCTTTTCTTCGTCAGGCTTTTCTTCGGAAGACGCTGTCTTGTTTTCCGCAGGCACGGGGTAAGCGGTGATTTCCGCCTCTACGACTTCTTCCTCTTCGGCCATCGGCACATCGAATTCGAGTTCGAAATTGACCGAAGGATCGTAGAAGCCGCGAATCGCATTGAACGGGATGACCAGCTTTTCCGGCGTGTCGGAGAAGGACAGACCGATCTCGAACTGTGTTTCAGTGACCTTCATGTCCCAGAACTGGTGCTGGATAACGATGGTCATCTGCTCGGCATACTTAGCCTTGAGATGCTGGGAAATGCGCACGCCCGGCGCGCCGGTGAGGAACGTGATGAAGAAGTGATGGTCACCCGGCAGCCTGCTGGTGGCCGCGACTTCGCTCAATACCTTGCGAATAACGCCGCGAAGGGCATCCTGTGCGAGAATGTCGTAACGGATATGATCCTGCCCCATGCGGTCCTGTCTTTCCTTATTCGAACGTCTTTTAACCAAGTATACGCAATGTCTTACAACGCAGCAACGGAAAAGCCCCGCTCTGCCCGAGTCATATCATCATATAAACAATTCCGGCGAAATAGAGAAGGTGGAGGTTTCTGTTGCCAGGTACCTCCGAACCCCGCCTTACGGGGCTAACCGTAAGGACTTAGAGCGGAATTCCCGCACCGCCATTAGGCAGCGAGAGCGTATTCCTTAGCGTTGTTGTCATTTGCAACTACACTTGTGACCCGATAACGGCGGTATCATGCCGAGCAAAAGTTCGATCTTTACACCCTTGTCGATCCTATTTCGCCCCCATCAAAAGCCGACGTCTTCCTTCGAAGCGTCGGTTTTTGGTGGAGGCGCCGGGTACCGCCCCCGGGTCCAATAGGCTTATTCCATCGACCGTTTATCGCCATAGCCGGATTTGCACCCGGCAAGGCTCATATAGGCGTTTCATACGCAGGAGAAAAGAGGCTGCGTGACATTTCGATGAAAGGTTGCGCGCAATTCTTGACGGCGCCGCGCACTTGAAACATTCTTCTTTATAAGTGGGGACTTATTTACACTGCTCAACAGATGGAGGAGAGGACATGATGGACTATCTTGCGGATGTGAAAATTTATGATGCTGGCGCTGACGAGGCGACCGTCAATAAAATCGTCAAGCACCTGGGCATCGCATTACGCGACCGGGATTCGGCCATGGTTTCTACCTCCGATCCAAACGAGCTGGCGCGGGTAAAGACGAACTGGATTGGCAAGAAGCTGGGTGTGACGGGGCCGGACGCCGACAAGGCGATGGAAGAAACGATTGCCGCGATGAAAGGCGACCGCACCAAATCGCGCGTGACCTTCTATTATCTCGTTGCCAAACATCTCGGGAAACTCGAAACGCTCTGATTTCCTGTGGGCGAGGCTATTGCCGACACTGGTTCCGCCGCCGCAAAGGCCTATAATACGGCATTGGAAGAATCGGCGGCGGACTGAGATGAAGCAATATCTGGACCTTCTTGAACATGTGATGAAAACGGGGACCGATCGGGGCGACCGCACCGGCACCGGCACACGTTCCGTGTTCGGATACCAGATGCGTTTCGACCTCTCGCAAGGCTTTCCGGTTCTCACCACCAAGAAATTGCACCTGCGCTCCATTATCCATGAGCTTCTTTGGTTCTTGAAGGGCGATACCAATATTGCCTATCTCAAGGAGAACGGCGTTTCCATCTGGGATGAATGGGCCGATGAGAATGGCAATCTTGGCCCGGTCTACGGTGCACAGTGGCGCTCCTGGCCGGCACCCGATGGCCGCCACATAGACCAGATCGCGCTTCTGCTCGAAAGCCTGAAGACCAACCCGAATTCCCGCCGCCACATCGTTTCGGCCTGGAACCCCGCGCTGGTGGATGACATGGCGCTGCCGCCCTGCCACTGCCTGTTCCAGTTCTATGTCTCTGACGGCAAATTGTCCTGCCAGCTTTACCAGCGTTCGGCGGATATCTTCCTCGGCGTACCCTTCAATATCGCATCCTACGCGCTTTTGACACTCATGGTGGCGCAGGTCACAGGCCTGAAACCGGGCGATTTCGTTCATACGCTGGGCGATGCGCATATCTACGCCAACCATTTCGAGCAGGCCGCGTTGCAGATGCAGCGCAAGCCGAAAGCTCTGCCCACCATGCGCCTCAACCCCGATGTCAAAAGCCTGTTCGACTTCAAGTTTGAAGATTTCACGCTGGAAAATTACGAGGCCGACGCCTCCATCAAGGCACCGATTGCGGTATGATGCAGCCGCGCATCACTCTTATTGCCGCTGTGGCTGAAAATGGCGTCATCGGGCGCGATCTCGACATGCCCTGGAAACTTTCCACCGACCTGAAGCACTTCAAGGCGGCGACTATGGGCAAGCCTTTGATCATGGGCCGCAAGACGTTCCTATCGGTCGGGGAACGGCCCCTCCCCGGTCGGCCACACATTATCATCAGCCGTAACGCGGACTATCGGCCCGATGGCGTTAATGTCGTGTCATCGCTGGAAGACGCGCTTGATCTGGGTCGTCACCTGGCCCAAACGCTTGGTGTCGATGAGGTTTTTGTTGCAGGTGGCGGCGAGATCTACCGTCAGGCCATGCCCTTTGCCGATCAACTTTCCGTCACCCATGTGGACGTTTCGCTGGAAGGCGACACTTTTTTTCCGCAGATCGACCCTGAGCTCTTCGAAAAATTCGAGGAAACCGCCGCTCCGGCAGGCGAAAAGGACGATTTTCCAGTCAGATTCGCGAGATATCGCCGACGTTAGTGAATTGTGCGAACTATTTACCGTGATTGGGTATTAAGTTACCGCCTCCGCGTTGAAACGGACCCTCCTCCTACTTATAACTTAGACCATATTCCCGCCTGACATGCGCAAGCCTGTTCAAGAGGGAGCGGGAGAGTTTTTAGCATAAGAGGTATGGATGCCCTGGAGCAATCAGAATGGCGGCGGCGGCCCGTGGGGTGGCGGCGGTAACGGCGGCGGCGGCGGTGGAAACAACCAAGGCGGGCCTTGGGGACAGGGACCGAACCGCCCACGCGGTGGCGGTGGTGGAGGCAATGGCGGACCTCCCGATCTGGAAGAGATCATCCGTCGCAGTCAGGACCGCTTCAAGAACATCCTGCCCGGTGGCTTCAACGGCGGCGTCATTGCCATCCTCGTTCTGGTCATCCTTGCCTTTGTCGGCATCCAGTCCATTTACACCGTCCAGCCGGATGAACGCGGCGTGGAACTTCGCTTTGGCAAGCCCAAGGACGAGATTTCGATGCCGGGGCTTCACTTCCATTTCTGGCCCATTGAGACGGTCGAGATCGTCAAGGTCACAGAGCAGCAGCAGAACATCGGCGCTCGCGCTACATCCACATCGGCAGCAACCGGCGTGATGCTGACGGGCGACCAGAATATCGTCAATGTTCAGTTCTCCGTTCTTTACACGGTCTCCGACCCCAAATCGTACCTCTTCAACGTAGATGCTCCTGCCGAAACCCTTCAGCAGGTTTCCGAAAGCGCCATGCGTGAGGTTGTCGGTCGCCGTCCTGCCCAGGACATTTTCCGCGATAATCGCCAGGCAATAGCGGCAGACGTGCGCGGCATTATCCAGGCCACCATGGATGGCTATGGCGCCGGCATTTCCATCAATGCGGTTGCGATCGAAGATGCGGCTCCGCCGCGCGAAGTCGCCGATGCGTTTGACGAAGTGCAGCGCGCTGAACAGGACGAAGACCGTTTCGTTCAGGAAGCCAACCAGTACGCCAACCAGAAACTCGGTGCCGCGCGCGGTCAGGCTGCGCAGATCGTCGAAGAGGCGAGCGCTTACAAGAGCCGTGTTGTCAACGAAGCACAGGGTGAGGCACAGCGCTTCATCTCGATCTACGACCAGTATCGCACAGCACCGGAAGTCACGCGTGAGCGCATGTTCATCGAAACGATGGAACAGGTTCTCAAGGGCTCCAACAAGATCATCATCGATGAAAAGCAGGGAGTGGTACCGTATCTGCCTCTGAACGAAATCATGCGCGGCAACACCGGCGCAGCACAGCAGGGAGGCAACTGATATGGGTAATCGTCTAACCGCTATCCTCGTCGGCCTCGCCGTCATCCTGTTCTTCGTCTATTCCTCGTTCTTCGTGGTCAATGAGCGCCAGCAGGCAATTGTTGTGCGCTTCGGTCAGATCCAGGATGTGAAGACCGAGCCTGGCCTCTACTTCAAGCTGCCATTCGCCTTCATGGACGCCGACCGTGTCCAGTATGTCGAAAACCGCGCTCTGCGTTTTGACCATGACAACATCCGCGTTCAGGTATCTGGCGGCAAGTTCTACGAAGTCGATGCCTTCGTGGTCTACCGCATTACAGACGCCCGCCGCTTCCGCCAGACAGTGTCAGGTGATCAGTTGTCTGCCGAAATGCGTCTTCGCACCCGCCTCGACGCCTCTCTGCGCCGGGTCTACGGTCTGCGTGGCTTCGAATCGGCCCTGTCTGACGCACGCGCGTCCATGATGCAGGAAGTTCGTGACGATCTGCGTCCTGATGCGGAATCTCTTGGTGTGAGCATCGTCGACGTTCGCATCCGCAGAACGGATCTCACGCAGGAAGTCTCGCAGCAGACCTTCGAACGCATGAAGTCGGAACGTCTGGCAGAAGCCGAACTCATCCGCGCTCGCGGTAATGAAGAAGGCCAGCGTCGCCGCGCCATTGCGGATCGTCAGGTCGTCGAGTTCGAATCCGACGCGCGTCGTCAGTCCGAAGTGCTGCGCGGTGAAGGCGATGCCGAGCGCAACCGCATCTTCGGTGAAGCCTTCCAGCGCGACCCAAGCTTCTTCGAGTTCTACCGCTCAATGGGTGCTTATGCCAGCGCGTTGAACGGCAATGGCACGACGCTGGTGCTTTCGCCAGATTCGACCTTCTTCCGGTATTTCAACAATATCGAAGGTACGCTGACGCAGCCGTCTGGACAGCCACCAGCACCGGCAACCGCGCCTGCGGCACCGGCAGCACCTGCGAACTGATTTCGCAACCATAGAAAACAGAAAGGGGCCGGTGGAAACATCGGCCCCTTTTCCGTTTCGAAGCTTTTTCCACTGGGCAAGGACGGGCCGGTCGCGCCATAAATGATCGACTTGAGAAACACCGGGGATGACGTTGAATATACAAGACATTGCCTTTGGCATTACGGACTGGTCGCAAATCGAGGAAACGCAACATGCCGGGGTGACGGGAAAGGCCATGTGGCGCACCCGCCACTTCGGCAACATCCGTGTGCGTATGGTGGAGTATACGCCCGGATATCTGGCCGATCACTGGTGCAGCAAGGGTCATATTCTTCTATGCCTTGAAGGCGAATTGCACACCGAGCTGGAAGATGGCCGGACATTTCTCTTAAAAGCGGGCATGAGCTACCAGGTGGCAGACAATGCAGAACCGCACCGCTCCTCGACTGCCACGGGGGCAAAATTGTTTATTGTGGATTGAGGCGAAACTCTTGCGTGGCAACCACTTTCATATACGCCTTTGATTGCAGTGGATGAGCAATGGATTCGCGGCTATTCACGAAAAGGTATTTTTACACTTCATCATTCCGCCTTATGCTTGGCTATTAAGCTAGCTCCAGGTTTTGCAAGATGCGAGGACGCTGTATGCCCGTTACCACTCTGTCGCCACTCCGCAGCGGCATTGCCGCCGTGGCGGGATTTGCCTTGATAGCAGGCGCAATCACCGTTCCCGGCAGCGCAATGGCGCAAACGAACGGTCCGGCATCCGTGGCAGATCTGGCTGCGCCCCTGCTGGATGCGGTGGTGAACATCTCCACCTCGCAGAGCGTGAAATCCGAGGGCAAGGGCCCCACCCCGCCACGCATTCCCGAGGGCTCTCCTTTCCAGGAGTTCTTCAAGGACTACTTCGATAACCAGACGCCGGAAAGCGGCGGCAAGGTCAGCTCGCTCGGTTCCGGTTTCGTCATTGATCCCGCAGGCTATGTGGTGACCAACAATCACGTCATCGAAGGCGCTGACGATATCGAAGTCATTTTTCCAAACGGCAACAAGCTCAAGGCCAAGCTGGTCGGCACGGATACGAAAACCGACCTTTCCGTATTGAAAGTCGAGCCCAAGACACCGCTCAAGGCCGTAAAGTTCGGTGACTCGCGCGCCATGCGCATCGGGGACTGGGTCATGGCCATCGGCAACCCGTTCGGGCTAGGCGGCTCCTTGAGCGTCGGTGTCGTTTCGGCGCGGGGCCGCAATATCAATGCCGGTCCCTATGACAATTTCATCCAGACCGATGCCGCCATTAATAAAGGCAATTCCGGTGGCCCCCTGTTCAACATGAAGGGCGAAGTGATCGGCATCAATACCGCCATTATCTCGCCAAGCGGCGGCTCGATCGGTATCGGTTTTTCCGTTCCGACCGAACTTGCACAGAACATCGTTCAGCAGCTGATCGAATTCGGCGAGACCAGACGCGGCTGGCTCGGCGTGCGCGTGCAGCCCGTAACTGAAGACATCGCCGCAAGCCTCGGCATGGAGACGGCGCGCGGCGCGCTGATTTCCGGCGTCGTCAAAGGCGGCCCTGTCGAAAACGGACCGATCCAGCCCGGCGACGTCGTCTTGACCTTCGATGGCAAGAACATCCAGGAAATGCGTGATCTTCCTCGCGTCGTGGCCGAAAGCCCTGTCGGCAAGGAAGTCGACGTTGTGGTGTTGCGCGACGGCAAGGAGCAGACCCTGAAAGTCAAGCTCGGCCAGTTGCAGGATACGGCAGAAGATCAGCAGCCCGGTGCCACCAATGAAGAAGCGACGCCGGATGATGGCGATGGCGAAGGCAACGAAATGACCGTTCCCGATGACAAGGACGGCGATCAGACGCAGCAACAGGCGCCGGAGCAGCGCGAGGCACCCCAGACCGTGCTTGGCATGAACCTCGTTGCGTTGACGGACGAGCTGCGCAGTGAAAAGGGCATTGCCGAAAGCGTCGAAGGCGTTTTCGTTGCCAGTGTCGAGGCAGGCTCACCCGCCGAACAAAAGGGCGTGAAAGCTGGAGACGTTATCGTTGAGGTCGGCCAAGACTTCATGGAGGTTCCCGGCGATGTGATGGTGCGTGTAAACGGCCTGAAATCCGCAGGGCGCAAGAATGCCCACATGATGGTAGCCGACGCACAAGGCAATCTGCGCTTCGTTGCAGTGCCTCTCGAATAGAAACAAAACAGGCAAGGCGTCCAAATATCGCCTTGCCCCCTGGCGGGGTATATCCAGCGCTCCCCGCCACAGCTGTTCATGAAGAACAATCACAAGATGACGAGAGCGCGGAACTTCCGTTCCACAAAGGACGTTATTGCACGCCACCGGAATGAAACGATTTCAAAATCATAAGCTTACGCGCGGAATGTGAATCGGCTTGGCAGCGCGTTGAATCAGTTTGGAAAGCCACAAATTTGATCCGCAAGCACTCCACCACACTTCACGGTCACCGCACGAGCATCTCACTAGAGGACGCGTTCTGGGACGAACTTCGCACCATCGCGGAAAAACGAAAAATGAGTTTTGCCGCCCTTCTCGCCGAGATCGACGATAACCGCAGCGAAGACAGCAACCTCTCTTCCGCATTGCGCGTCTATGTTTTAAATTGGTTGAAAAGCCAATCGTAGAAGCGGACCTACAATGAAAACCTGGCCACTGGTTGCGCTGGCCCTCCTCATTTCCGGCGCAGCAAAGGCTGATGCGCGCGAAGCATTCAACGTGAACATAGGCGCAGACGTAGTTTCTGTGGACGTCTTTGCCCGAAAGCAAGAAACAGGACGACCAGCAGTCATTACTCTCAGCGGCAGTAGGGGCTTTAAACCTCTGGCCTATGATGAAATTGCCGCCTCCCTTGTGGACGCTGGTCTCGACGTCTATCTTGCCCATCTCCTATCGCAGGACGATCTCAAGTCCATCCAGGCTGCAAAAGACAGCCGCGCCCGCATTGCCTATTATGAAAAGCGGCGGCACGATTGGCTAGCAAGGCTCGCAGGCGTCGTTCACCACATTCGGCATCAGGAACATCACGCAAAGACGGGCCTCCTCGGGATTTCGCTGGGCGCTGAGACCGCTGCAATTGCGATATCGGAGGGACTGTCCGTGGACGCAGCGGTGCTGGTCGCTGGTGTGCCCTCAGCAACCATTCGTTTCGAGAAGCAGACACCACCCTTGCATCTCATGTGGGGCACAGCAGACAACGTCTATCCTCTGCCGAAAGCACAGCGATTTGTGACACTAGCAAAAGGTGCGGGCGCGATTGCCTCGATCAATCTTTACGAAGGCGCAAGGCATGACTTCTTTTTAAAACCGGACAGCGTTGATGCTCGCAGCGCCTACACTGACGCGGGCCGTTTTCTGATGGGGAAGCTTGGACACTAAGGGCCGACCGGGAAGCATACGGCTCCGCTTCCTAGACCGAGCGGCCAGACATCGTGCAGGTCTAGCGGATGTTTTCCTCTGTCGGTGGCACGGTCAGCGTGGGCGTCTGCGGTCTGGCTTGATTGTCCTGCTGGCGTTGCAGCCTGTCCTGCTCGGCTTTCTCCGCCTGAAGACGCTCCTGCGCCAAATTTCGGAGGCGTTCCTCCTCCTGCCTGCGCGCTTCCTCAGCAGCCTTCTGGCGCTCCAGCGCGGCCTGACGTTCAGCAGCCGCGAAGCGATAAAGCGCGACTTCGCGGCGCAGGCGCTGCTTTTCCATGATGCTGGCCTGAAGCGCCTCTACGCGGCGGCGTTCGCGCTCGAAGGCACGCAGGGAGAGATAGCCGGTCAGCCCCGAGACATCGGTGGTCAATGCGGGCTGCGCAAGTGGTCCGGTGTAATTCAGGGTAATGGTTGGCTCGGCACCGGCAAGCTCTTCGTTTCCGGCATTGTAGCGAAGCTCGATGCCGCCCGTCAGCGTCTGGTCAGCAATGTCCAGCAGGAGGTTGCCATCGAATGCCAGCTGAGGCGTTGCTGCGGCAACGTTCTGCATACGCAGACTGCCGTCATTGATGGTGAAGGGCATCGCCACCTCGCCCAGCGGAATCTCGCCCTTCCACAGCTGCGCATCGACCAAAGGCCGTATCTTGGCCGCATCGATAGTGCCCTGAAGCGCATTCGCAGCCTCAAGCCATGGCTGGAATGCGGCCTGGTTCAATCCGCGCAGAACAAGCCCGCCCGTGCGGATCTGGCCGGAGCCACCGGCGTTGGACAACAATTCGGCAACGCTCTTGCCGGTCGCCTCCGCGCTCAGATCAATGGCGAAGCGTCCGCTTGCAACCGGTGTTTCGCCGCTTTTCCACATCACGCTTTCCGGATTTGCGCCCGAAACGGCGATTTTTGTGCGGAATATGCCCGCGCCATCGCCGGTTGCCATGGACAAGCGGCCGGAGACCTTGCCACCCATCCAGTCGCCCGTCATGTCATCCAGCGACAGTGTTCCGTTGGCGTGATTGAAGACGAAAGACAGACCGTTAACATCCCCAAAAGTGCCGGTCTGGAACGTCGCCGCCTTGATTGCGAGCGACGCATCGAGTTTCGGGAACGCTGGAAGAGACACAGGCTTTGCGCTGAGAGCACCGGATTCCGGGTCGATGACCGGACCATAAATCGTGTCACCCAGCCATGCGAGATCGACGGTATTCAAGGCAAGGTCGCCGGTCACCTTGTAGGGCGCTACCCTCAAAACAGAGAGATTGCCGGAAAAGCCATTGCCGCCAGCCTGGCCAGCAAGGGCAGACACCGTCGCCTTGTCCTTGTCGACCGAAAGCTTGCCATTGACCTTTGTCGACATGCCACCGCCCAGCTGCGGCAGCCCGACGGCATTCATGATGAGATAGGGCTCGATGTCGGCGCTCTCGAGCGCAACATCGGCGCTGCCCTGTCCAAAGCTTTCGGACGCCAGCGAAAAGCTGCCATTGGCGGAAAAATGCGTTCTTTCCGTTGAAAACCGGAAGTCCGTCGACACAGGGGATCCGAGCGTGCCGTTCAGCTTGACGGACAGAAGGCCCTCTCCATCGGCATCGAAGGGGAGAGGATCAAGCCCGGCCTGACCGAAAAGGATGGCAGTGGATTGGTTCTTCAGAACAGCTTCGAGAGTGAGCGCCGTGTCGTCCGAGTCGGAAAGCACATCCGGCATCTTGGCAACGGCAGACACGCGGCTGCCATTGATGGTGCCGGATACGGCCGCATTGGCCCCGCCATTGTTCTTGTCGACAGAAAGGTCAACGGCAATATCGGAATTCGCGTACCAGGGCGCGCTGCGCACCAGCCGGTCGATGAGCGGGTGGTGCGGCAATTTCTGCTTCAGGAGATCAAGAAGCGGCTGCATGTCGACAGCGTGGAGATTGAAGGTGCCCTTGCCTGCGAAGTCCTGAACTGTACCCTTCAACTGGCCCTTTGCCCGCAGCTCGGCACCCGCAATGTCGCCCGCCGTCAGGCTATCGAGCGTAACCACGCCATTGGCCATGGAGAAGGCGGTATCGACACGATTGGCGGTTACCCCAGCCATGTTGAACCGGTCGGCCTTGAACTTGGCGGTGATGCGATGGTCCAGCACGCTGCTGCCAACCTGATCGCCCAGCACCAGCCCGCCAAGCGCCCGTAGCGCATCGAGATCGATTTCATCGCCGGACAGGTCGATGTCAATGCTGGCACCCTTGTCTTCCGCCTGTCGCGCGAGGCGGCCGCGAAGCGAGGCCGGGCCGATGGCAAGCTCAAGATTTTCGAAGCGCTGGCTTTTGGTTGTCAGCGAAACTGTCGAGGAAAAGCCAGCGGCATTCAGCTGCCGGATGGCCGGGTCAACCGTCCCCGACAACCAGTTGGCAAGGCCTGATGGCTGATTGGAGGCAACCAGAAGATCACCGTTGAAAGCCGGGCCGCCCGTCAGCGTCAATGCGCCCTTGGCCTCCAGCTGGGTACGACCGGGAAGCACGGCAACGGCGTTCTCAACCTGCCAACCGGCACCGTTGGGGCGCACATCGAGCCTGATATCGCGGATTGTCGTGTCGTCGGAAACAAGGGCCGGAAGGCGGATACTGGCCTTGCCCGGAACCTGCGGCACCGGAATACGGGCAATCAGGCTAGCAAAGGCTTCAATGCGCTGGCGAACCGGAACGGTGGGCACGCGCGATGTCTTGCCGGTCTGCACCGGCGCGGGCGCAAAGCGATTGAAATCAATCTGCTGGCCATCGGCCGTCAGCAGAAATTCAGGAGCCGTCCCGGTATCGAGGGTTGCCTCACCGGTGATGATATAGGGGTTCTCGACGCCGCCAAGTTCCATGCGATAGCTGGGAACGCGAACTCGCCCGTTCGTCAGCTCAAAGCTGCCGCGCGTGCGGGGTGCGGAGAAATTGGATTGGGCCGTCTGCTGTTTCTGCTTTTCGTCCTGACGGAAATTGAAGGTGAAGGAGCCGCTATAGACAGGGCGTCCTTCGGTAGCGGCGATGGCCCCGTCGAGATCGATTTCGACAGGGTGTTCATCCGGCAGCATACGCAGGCGAAGTCCCATGCGCCCGACTGTGGGATCAGGTTCACCGCTGGAAAGCGAAAACGAGCCTGCATGACCATCGACCGCCGCCCTGCCCTCGGCCCGCCATGGGCCCGCCAGAGACTTGGCAGACATCTCTGCGTTCAGCCCGGTCACCACGCGATTGCGGCCAGACTGCTCGTCGATGAAATCGATCTGCCCGCCTGCGATGCTGACATTTTCAAGAACGACTGTTTTTGCAGGAATGACCGCACGGCTGCCACGCGTCCAGTCCAGCGTACCGTCCTTCAACAGCCGAATGCGGGCCTTCGGCTCTTCGATACGCATGTCGAAGATCCGCGCCTCGCCGGAAAGAAACGGCGCCAGTTCCGCATCCATGGAAAAGCGGGCGACCTGAATTTGCGGCGAGCCATCGGCATCCATTCCCGCGCGCACATCATGCAACGTAACGGAAGGGAACGGCAGAAGCCTTGCTTCAACCCGGCCATGCACGACGACCTTCTTGCCAAGAATACGGCTGGCCTGATCCTCGAAATCGCGGCGAAAGTCAGTCCAGTCGATGAAATAGGGGATGAGAAGCGCCGCAAACAACGCCACGACCAGCAGTCCGCCCAGAAATACCAATATGCGTCCGAGCACGACCCGACGTCTCCCTTAACTAACGATGAAAACTAACTCTTTTTGCTGCCAGAGCAAGCACCATTTCCGCCTTTTTCGCCCGACTGGTCACACCGGATCAAAGCGAAAAAGCTTGCCTGGATTAAAGATGTTATCGGGATCGAGTGACCGCTTGATGGCAATCATCACATCCAGGGCATTGCCCGCCTCCTCTGCGAGAAAGCTCATCTTGCCCTGTCCAATGCCATGCTCACCCGTACAGGTTCCATCCATAGAAATGGCCCGCCTGTTCAACCTCGCCACAAAGGCTTCGGTATCGGCCACGCTGCGGGCATCCTTGCCATCAAACAAGACAAGCACGTGGAAGTTCCCGTCACCCGCATGGCCGACGATGGGGGCCAGCATCCTGTTGTCGATAATGTCCTGCTGCGTTTCCGTGACGCACTCCGCAAAGCGCGAAATGGGCACGCAGACATCGGTCGAAAGCGCGTCGAGATGCGGTGCGAGCGCCTTGGATGCCCAATAGGCATCGTGGCGCGCCTTCCACAACTTCGCCCGTTCCTGGGCGTCGCCCGTCCAGCGGAACTCGCCGCCACCGCACTCCTCCACGATCTCGGCAAACTGCCGGGATTGCAGCGCCGTCGTTTCCTCGGTGCCGTGAAACTCCAGAAACAGCGTAGGCTTTTCCTCATAGGAAAGACCGGAATAGGCGTTGCAAGCCCTGATCTGAACCTCATCGAGCAATTCTATCCGCGCAACCGGAACGCCCATCTGCACGGTCATGATCACCGCATCACATGCCTGCTTTATCGTATCGAAGGTGCACACGCCGCCTGTTATTTTCTCAGGTATACCCTGAAGCCGCAGCGTGACAGACGTGATGACGCCAAGCGTGCCTTCCGAGCCGACGAAAAGCCGCGTCAGATCATAGCCGGCGGAAGATTTGCGTGCCCGCCGTCCGGTCAGGATTTCCTCGCCCTTGGCCGTCACGACTGTCAGCGCCAGCACATTATCCTTCATGGTGCCGTAGCGTACCGCATTGGTGCCCGAAGCGCGGGTTGCCGCCATGCCGCCGATGGATGCATTCGCGCCGGGATCTATCGGGAAGAACAGGCCGGTATCACGCAGATAGGTGTTCAGCTGCTCACGCGTCACACCCGGCTCAACCGTCACATCCAGATCTTCGGCATTGACGGAGATGATGCGGTTCATCCGCGTAAAATCAATGGAAATGCCGCCGCTGGGCGCATTGACCTGCCCTTCGAGCGAGGAGCCGACACCGAAGGGAATGATGGGCACCTTGTGCTGCGCGCAGGCTTTTACAACGGTTTTGACGTCATCGGAGCTTTCGGCAAACACAACGCCATCG
Organism: Hyphomicrobiales bacterium; assembly: GCA_900468285.1. Lineage (GTDB taxonomy): Bacteria > Pseudomonadota > Alphaproteobacteria > Rhizobiales > Rhizobiaceae > Agrobacterium. The sequence continues at coordinate 53,812 of UBTF01000002.1, forward strand.
GGCAATTGCGTGGTGAGATAGGTCGTGGTGTGCGCGTGCTGCTCACGAAAGGACTGTCCGGTCTGGAGCTTTTCGCCGAGCTGCAGGCGCAACAGGTCCAACACGGCCAGAATGCCCGCCTCGTTTCTTGGGCCCGCGATCACATCCTTCAACGCCATGTATTTCTCCCACGCAATGCAAAACCGGACTCACCTTTTACGGCAAGCCCGGTTGGTATGTGACAGCAGACTGTGTTTGTCCAGCATTCCTGCGGATGACTGCTTTTTCGCGCTGCAGCCTTACTCCGCTGCCAGCAGTGGCTTGTCTTCTTCAATCGCGCGGCGGCGAATGGCGGTTTCCAGCTCGCGATGCAACCGCACTTCGGCATCCGCCTGCGGCTTGGCAAAGCGGGCAATCAGCAGGTAAGAGACCGGCGTGATGTAGAGCGTGACCAGCGTCGCAAAGCCAAGGCCACCCACGATTACCCAGCCGAGCGCAATACGTGCTTCCGCACCCGCCCCCTGCGCCATGACCAGCGGCACACCGCCGAGGATCGTGGCGATCATCGTCATCATGACAGGGCGAAGACGGATGGTGCAGGCCTTCTCGATGGCTTCGCGCACCGTGGCTCCCTGATCGCGCAGGTGGTTGGCAAATTCCACGATGAGAATGCCGTTCTTGGCCATCACGCCCACCAGAAGCACAAGTCCGATCTGACTATACACGTTGAGGCTCGATCCGGTCGCCAGCAGTGCAATGACGGCGCAGGCGAGCCCCAGCGGCACGGTAGACATGATGATGACGGAACTCAGCACACTCTCGAACTGGGCCGCAAGCACGAGAAAGATGATGGCAATCGCAAAGCCGAAGGTCAGCAGCATCCCGCTTGAATTTTCCTGCAATGTCGCAGCTTCGCCCAGCGGTAAAAGACGCGCACCGGCCGGCATGATAGACGATGCAAGCTCGTCTACCTTTGCAACAGCATCGCCAAGCGAAACGCCTTCCCTAAGGTTTGCCGTAAAGCCGACCGATGGCAATTGTTGTTCGCGGTTGAGCTGCGGTGCAACGGCGGTCTCTTTCAAAGTGGCGATGACGGACATCGGCACCATGCGTCCATCTTTCGCCTTCAGGAAGATGTTTTCAAGATCGGTCGGATCGTTGATTGGCCGTGTCGACGACAGGAGCCTGACGGGAACGGCGTCACCATCGACAAAGACATCCAGAACGGAGCGTCCTTCCAGCAGGGACTGCATGGCCTGGGAGAGGCCCGTAATGTCGATGCCAAGGTCGGATGCGCGTTCACGGTTGATGGAGACCGACAATTGCGCCTGATTGGGCTCGTTGTCGAAGCGGGGCGTATCGAACATCCCGCTTTCCTCCATCGCAAGCAGCAGTTTTTGCGTGGACTCGGTCAGTGCCTGATAGTTGGAGCCAATCATCGCCATGCTGAGGCCATTGCCTGCGCCGCGGATGCGCAGGCTGTTGGGCTGCGAGGCCGTGGCGCGAAGACCGGGCACCGTCTGGGCGGCGGCGTTGATATCCTGCGCAATCTGGTTCTGCGTGCGTTCGCGGTCAGCCCAGGGTGCCAGGGTCAGCACCACGAAACCGGTATTGGATGAACCGTTCATTCCAGTAATGGAATAAATATTCTGAATCTCTCCGCTGTCGCGCAGCGGCTGCAGGTTTTCCTCGATGCGCTGCAGCTGATCGCGCGTATATTCCAGACTGACGCCCTGAGGTGCGGTCACGCGCATCATGACGGAGGACCGATCTTCGCGCGGTGTCAGCTCGTTCTGAACCATGCCGAAAGCGATCCATGACATGCCCGCAAAGACCAGCGCGACCATGACCACGATCAACGGGTTGTTGAGACAGGCGGAAAGGGTCGATTTGTAGGTGGATGCAAAGACATTGCCGAGCCAGGCAAGAGGGCCCGTCTGTTCCTTGGTAGCGTTCTTGAGCATACGCGATGCCAGCATTGGACAGAGCGTGAGCGCCACAATGGAAGACAGTCCCACGGCAAATGCCAGCACGAAGCCGAATTCGCGGAACAGGCCGCCCAGCTGGCCGGGAAGGAAGGAGAGCGGAATAAAAACCGCAGCAAGCGTAGCTGTCGTTGCGATGACCGCGAAGAAAACCTCCTGCGTGCCCAGAACGGCGGCGGCGCGCGGGCCCATGCCCTCGGAGCGGCGGCGCACGATGTTTTCCAGAACCACGATGGCATCATCCACCACCAGACCGGTGGCAAGAACGATGGCAAGCAGCGTGAGAATATTGACCGAGAAACCGACCATATAGATGGCCACGATAGTGCCAATGAGCGCAACCGGCATGGTGATGGCCGGAATGAGTGTGGCACGCCAATCGCGGAAGAAAAGATAGAGGACCACGACGACGATGAGCGCCGAAAGACCAAGCGCAAGCTCGACCTCATGCAATGCGCCCTCGATGAACACCGCATCATCGCTGGTAATAACGATACGGGTGTTTTCGGGCAGGTTCGGCACCATCGCAGCAACCGCCGCCTTCACGCCCGTCGAAATGTTGAGTGTGTTGGATTGCGCCTGACGGATAACGCCGAGACCCACGCCCTGCACGCCGTTGGAGCGCAGCGACGTGGTCTCGTCATTGGCACCGAGCATGACACTGGCAACATCGCGCAGGCGTACACGGTCCTTCACGATGAGGTTTTCAAACTCGGCAGGCGTCGTCAGATTGGCGGTGGCACGCACGACGATGTCCTGCGTCGAGCTTTTGAGCGACCCTGCGGGAACATCGAGCGCGGCAGTCGACAGCGCATTGGAAACATCCGTTACCGTCAGGCCACGGCTTGCCAGCGCACCCTGATCGAGATCGATGCGGAACACCTTCTCCTGATCGCCGTAGAGTTCCACATCTGCAACGCCATCCACGGCGGCCAGACGGTCGATCACCTCGTCGTCAACCAGCTTTGTCAGGTCTTCCATGCTGAGGCTGGAAGAGGTGACGGCGAGGCGCATGATGGGCTGGCTATCGGAGTCGGCCTTGATGATCTGCGGTTCATCCGCATCATCAGGCATCTGGTTGGTGATACGGCCAATCGCGTCTCTCACATCGTTCGAGGCAACCGCGATGTCGACGCTGTCATTAAACTCCATCGTCACGCGGCTCGTGCCGAATTGCGATGCCGAGGATATGGACTTGACGCCGCTGACGCGCGCGACGGCACCCTCGATAGTCTGGGTTACTTCCTGGTCAATGGTTTGCGGCGATGCACCGTCATAGGTGGTGCGAACGGTGATGACGGGCCGGTCGACGTCAGGCAATTCGCGCACATCAACGCCAACAAGGGCTGCCAGACCGGCAACGACCAGAAGCGTATTAATGACCGCGGCCAGAATGGGACGGCGCACGAAAAGAGCGGTAAAGGCCAGCTTGGAATCGTTACCGGCAGGAGGTGTCTGTGCTGTCATCGGCTGGCAACCTCTGGCGTCTTCTGCTGGCCCGCCGTGCGAACGGCACCGCCTTCGCGCACGCGCTGCAGGCCTTCGATCACGACAGGCTCGCCTTGCGCAAGTTCGGCCTTGACGAGCACGGAGTCCGGATTGCGCTGAACCACCTGAACACGCACCTTGTGGGATTTATCATCCTTGACGCGCCAGACATAGGAGCCCTCGGCATCCCACTGTACCGCCAGGGGATCGACAGAAGGGTAATTTTCGCCTGTGAAAGCCATGGTCACGGCAAAGGACATGCCCGCGCGCAACTCGTCATTGGCGTTGTCGAAGACAGCCCGGACGCGGACGGTTCGGCTCGCCTCGTCCACGCGGTTATCGACTGCCTCGACCTTGCCGCTGAATGTTTCGCCGGGTCGCGAGATCGACGTCGCTTCGACTGGCATTCCAAGCTTGATGGCGGTCGTGAAACGCTCCGGCGCCCAGAAATTCACGAGAATCTTCGAGCGATCGTCAATGCTGACGATGCTGGTCTGCGTTGTTGCGTTATCGCCAATGTTGATTGCGACAATGCCGGCAATGCCATCAATGGGAGCCACGATATCACGGCGCTTGAGATTGAGTTCTGCCGTGCTGAGCGCAAGCTTTGCAGATTCCTCGGCAATCTGCGCGTCCAGAACGTCGAGACGCGCCACAGACCTCAGATTTCTGTAGGAGGTCGATTTCTCGACGGCACTTTTGAGCGCAACCTGGGCCTTTTCTCGCTCGATGACCTGTTCATCGTCATCCAGCCGCGCAAGCACATCGCCCTTCTTCACGGTCTGACCGGATGAGACGAGGATTTCCGAAATAAGGCCCGAGGCCTGCGGCGTGACCACCACGGACTGGATCGCCTCACCGTTGCCAATGGCGTTCATGCGGTCGTTGACGGTGCCGGATTTGACGTTTGCCAGGGAAACTAACGTGGCGCTGTTGCCTCGGCCACCGCCCTGCCCGCCGCGCGGCGCCGCTGCGCCTGCTCCAGATGCTGCAACTGCTGGCTTTTCGGCGCTGACGAGACCAGCTTTTGCAAGCAGAGTTCTACCATCCTGTGAGGTATAAGCCCACAGACAGGCACCTGCGCCCACAATAGCAAGACTGACACCAACCTGCTTCCAAACCTGCATATACATCTCCGAATGAACAGCGCAACGGCTGCGTTAAAGTAAGATACAGCCGCTTTATGGATTGGCCGGCAGTATGTTAGCCGAGCTAGAACAACGCAACGCACAAATCCGTTTCTTACATATTTGTAATTTGCGACGTTTTTCTAAAAACCGGCAAACATAATGTCACATTAGCCTCACGCGAGACTGTTGCCAGCATGATCCGCTTGTGATCCAGTCTCGAAAGGCAGGCCGAGGAGGAGCAATCATGAGCACCGTTGCAAAGCCGGACAATCCGGAAGCCGACCCACGCGTCAAGGGAGTTTTCGACGACATTCGTGCCACCAGAAAATCCGATTTCATCAACAATATGTGGCTCTATCTAGCCTTTGATCCCGACCTTCTGGAGAAGACCTGGGCAGAGGTCAAAAGCGTCATGGCGACACCATCCGCATTGGACCCGCTGGTCAAGGAGATGATCTATATTGCCGTGTCGGTGACCAATGCCTGCTCCTATTGCGCCCATTCACATACGGCTGCGGCAAAGGCCAAGGGCATGACGGGTGAACAACATGCCGACCTGATGCGGGTCATTGCACTGGCCGGAAAGACCAACCAGCTCGCCACAGCGCTGCAACTTCCCGTCGATGCCGCTTTCAATGCGGATGACAAGTCAGCATAGAAATGCCTTGGAATAGGCGTTTTGACGGTTAATACCGGAATAAAAGCAGAACACGGTTCTGGCCTTTCTGCCCCGAATCACTACATTGGGCCGCATGAGTAACAGTTTCGACGATATGCCGTTCTTCGATGAGGAACCTTCCGAGCCTCGCCGCCAGCCGGTTGCCCCTCCCGCTGAGGGCGGCCTGGGCATTGCCGCGCGTGCGATGGCGGCACGCGACCAGTCTCGTTCTGCGCCTGATTATCTGGCCGGGCTGAACCCCGAGCAGCGCGAAGCCGTCGAGACACTTGAAGGTCCCGTCCTTGTTCTGGCCGGTGCCGGAACCGGCAAGACGCGCGTGCTGACCACCCGTATCGCCCATATTCTTGCAACTGGCCGCGTCTATCCCAGCCAGATTCTGGCTGTGACCTTCACCAACAAGGCCGCTCGCGAAATGAAGGAACGTATCGGCGTTCTCGTGGGTGGTGCGGTTGAAGGAATGCCATGGCTCGGCACGTTCCACTCCATCGGCGTCAAGCTGTTGCGCAGGCATGCCGAGTTGATGGGACTGAAGTCGGACTTCACCATTCTCGACATGGACGACGTGGTGCGGCTGATAAAGCAGCTGATCCAGGCAGAAGGTCTGGATGACAAACGCTGGCCCGCCAAGCAGTTCGCTGGAATGATCGATGGCTGGAAGAACAAGGGGCTCACCCCATCCGAAATTCCAGAAGGCGACAGTCGTGCCTTTGCCAATGGCAAGGGGCGCGAGCTCTATGCCGCCTATCAGGCACGTCTGAAGACGCTGAATGCCTGCGACTTCGGCGACCTGTTGCTGCACCCGATCACCATTTTCCGCAAGCACCCGGATATTCTCAAGGAGTATCACCAGAAGTTCCGCTATATTCTGGTGGACGAGTATCAGGACACCAATACCTGCCAATATATGTGGCTGCGGCTTCTGGCACAGCGCCCCAAGGGCGAGCCGCAAAATGTCTGCTGCGTTGGCGATGACGACCAGTCGATCTATGGCTGGCGCGGAGCCGAGGTCGATAACATCCTGCGGTTCGACAAGGATTTTCCGGGCGCGAAAGTCATCAAGCTGGAGCGCAATTATCGCTCCACCGAGCATATTCTCGGCGCTGCTGGCCACCTGATCGCCCATAATGAAGGTCGTCTCGGCAAGACGCTGTTTACCGACCGTGTTGATCCGAATGACGAAAAGGTCGTCGTTCACGCGGCCTGGGATTCGGAAGAGGAAGCCCGCGCCGTCGGTGAAGAAATCGAGCAGTTGCAGCGGATCAAGCATCCGCTCAACAACATGGCCATTCTCGTGCGCGCGTCTTTCCAGATGCGTGAGTTCGAAGATCGCTTCGTCACACTTGGCCTGAACTACCGCGTCATTGGCGGACCGCGGTTCTATGAGCGGCTCGAAATACGCGATGCCATGGCCTATTTTCGTCTCGTCTGCCAACCGGCGGACGATCTGGCCTTCGAGCGCATCGTCAATACGCCCAAGCGCGGCCTAGGCGACACGACAGTTCGCAACCTGCATGATTACGCACGTGCGCGCGACATTCCCATGCTCGCAGCTGCAGCCGACATCGTTGAAACGGACGAGTTGAAGCCAAAGGCACGCAAGGCACTGTTTGATGTGGTGCAGGATTTCCGGCGCTGGCAGAACCTGCTGGAGAACACCGAACATACGGTGCTGGCCGAGCAGATTCTTGACGAAAGCGGCTATACCGCCATGTGGCAGGCCGACAAATCCGCCGAAGCACCGGGCCGCCTGGAAAACCTCAAGGAACTCGTGCGCTCCATGGAGTCCTTTGAAAGCATGCGCGGCTTTCTGGAACATGTCGCGCTGGTGATGGACGCCGAACAGAACGAAGAGCTGGATGCGGTATCCATCATGACACTGCACTCGGCAAAAGGGCTGGAGTTCGAAACCGTATTTCTTCCCGGCTGGGAGGAAGGCCTGTTTCCCCATCAACGCTCGCTTGATGAGGGCGGTCGCTCCGGGCTGGAAGAAGAACGCCGCCTTGCCTATGTCGGCATTACCCGCGCAAAACGCCGGTGCCATATCTGGTTCGTCTCCAACCGCCGTATTCACGGCCTGTGGCAATCCACCCTGCCCTCCCGCTTCCTCGATGAGTTGCCGCCTTCCCACGTGGAAGTGTCGGCTTCGGAAAGCAATTATGGTGGCTATGGCGGGCGCGGCGGTTATGGACAATCCCGTTTCGACAAGGCCGACCCCTTCACCAACACCTATTCCACCCCGGGGTGGAAGCGCGCCCAGGCCAACAAGTCAGACGCCACACGCGACAATTGGGGTACGCGATCGGGACATTCGGTCGAGCGGATTGGTTATGGCGAAAGCGGACCTAAGACCCGCACCATCGATGGTGAACTGGTTGCCAAGTCTGTTGCCGATACGCCTTCCAAATACAATATCGGCGACCGCGTCTTCCATATCAAATTCGGGAACGGCAATGTGGCGAGTGTCGAAGGCAACAAGCTGACCATCGACTTTGATCGTGCCGGTCAGAAAAAAGTCCTGGATGGATTTGTCGAGCCCGTCGGCTGAACAACCGTTTCTCCAGTGCAACACATTGCGGGAAATTTTTCGCCGATACAACTTGATGTTTCCTCGGCCCCGTGACCTGTGCAATACACGTCGCGACACCGTCTCTGGGGATTTCTGTGCACTTATTGAAAGCATCAAACGCTCGTCTTGACGTATATCTGATCAATCTGGACCGGGCTGAAACGCGACGCGATGCGATGCTTTCGAAGCTGGCTGAGGCAGGCCTTTCAGCGCAGCGCATCGCTGCCATCGATGGCAGACTGCTGTCATTCCCCACGCCCGATTTCTGCGCATTGTCCTATGGCGCCCTGCACGGCCGCCGCACCTGCCCGCCGGAAGTCGGCTGTTATCTCAGCCATGTCGAATGCGCTAAGACCTTTCTGAAGGGGGATGCCGATTTTGCGCTTATTCTGGAAGACGACGTCATATTCGCAGATGACTTCCTGCAAACAATCGATGACGCCATCTGTCATGCGCAGGACTGGGATATTCTGCGGCTGACGACCGTCAACCGGGGCCGAAAGTTTCCCTTCAAAACCATTTCACCAGACCGGCAGCTGGCCATCGCGTTGACACGGGAGAAAGGCGCAGGCGCTTATATCATCAACAGAAAGTCCGCAGACTGGATTGCGAACAGATTGCTGCCGATGCGGCTTGCCTATGATATCGCCTACGATCTTGAGTTTTTCACTGGTCTGATGGCCGCGTTCGTTTATCCGATCTGCGCCACTCAGGACGCCTATCTGGAGCACGAAAGCCAGATACAGATCGATATCCGCAACTACCGCCTGCCACGCTGGCGGTACCTGACGGTATTGCCCTACCGCGCATTTCTTGAAACATCGCGGTTCATCTGTCGCAGCGCATTGCTCGGCTTTTACAAAGTGAAATACGGATTGCTATCGCCGGGCAGTGATCGCGAGGCTAAAGCGCAGGCGCAGGTCAGCGAAGGCGAGCTATCGGACACTACACCTGGGTCTCGCCTGGTGTGAAGCCTATGAGGTAAATCGCGGCCACGATGATGGCGAGGACGAAAATCGAGATGACGAAAAGCGTCATGCGGTTCAGAGGTTTGCGGGTCGTTTTCTTCATGGCCCAATAACCTTCCAACCGGTTTTTGGTTCCGATAAAATGGCATGACCTTTGGCTCATGATTGCCTTTTTGTCGGAAATCAATTTCGTTCCAAAGCCATATGGGCTAGTGCTGCCTCGCTTCCTCAATTTTTGGCCACACATGAAAAACAATCCATCGACGAGCCTCAATCCGCTTCACCTTGCTGCGGCATTTGCAAGCGGTTGCCTTCTGACACTCATGGTGCATTTCAACGGTATGCTCGCGCATTTCGGTAGCGCCCTGTTTTCCTCTTGGACGGCACATGGCACAGGCACCGTCGCCGCACTCATCTATCTTGCACTTCTGTATAGAAAGCCAAAAAGTGCGAATGTAGCGCCCAAACCAAAGGCACCGGTCTGGGCCTATTGCGGCGGCGTCATCGGCGCAGCCATCGTGATGCTCACCTCCACTGCCGTCAACTCGCCACTTGCACTCTCCGGTACGCTTGCTCTTGGCCTTGGCGGACAGGTCATATTCAGCCTCGCTGCAGATGCCTGGGGCCTGTTCGGCTTGCCGAAACGCCGGCCGGATGGCCGCGATATGACCGCCATCGCCCTTATTCTCACGGGCAGCGCGCTCATCATTCTGGTCGGGAGAACCGCATGACCCTCTGGATTGCAATGGCGTTTCTGGGCGGCGTACTCGTTTCTCTCAGCCGGCAGGTCAACGGGCGGCTCAGCCTGTCCAACTCGCCCCTGATCGCATCGCTGTGGAACCACCTTGTCGGCTTTGTCGTGCTGACGATCCTCGGACTTCTGGTTGGCGGCCTGCTGCCATCAGGCGCAGCGGATGCGCCCTGGTACGCCTATATTGGCGGACCGATAGGGGTGATTTTCATCGCTTCCGGCAGCTGGCTGATCCCGCGCATCGGTGCCGTCAATACGGCACTTCTGGTCATCAGCGGCCAGATGGTGTCCGGAGTGGTGCTCGACCTTTTCAGCGACCAGCCGCCGAAGCTCTGGGCAAGTGCTCTCGGCGTTCTGCTGATCCTCGGCGGAATGCTGCTGACGCAGCGCCGAAAATAGGCAGGATCAGGAGTCCGTACCGCGCCCGGACAACATGCCGAACAGGGTCTTGCCGCCACTCTTCGTGCCGCCAGCCGTCATGGCAGGCCGACCGGAAAGCTTGGGAACAACGACGATACGCTTGACTTCTCCGCGCTTGAAGGCGGCCAGGAAGCGTGGGTAATCCTTGAAGACCACGCAGCCGTTGGATTCGCCACGCCGGGCCAGCATGTAGGTATGCGCAAGCAGACCATCGCGGCCATGCGGCTTGATTCCGCTTTCCGGCGTCAGACGGATCGCCTCAACGCCATGAAAGAGCGATTCGCGCATGGTCAGCTTGTAGCTGGATGGCGGAGTAGCGCCGCGCATCTTGACGTGCACGAAATCCGGATTGTCGCGCATCTTGCCGATGCCCGAATGCGCTTCCAGCTTTTCACCGCTTGGCATGTGAACGACGCCTGCCGAAATATCGTAGATTGCGGTGCCGTTGCCCCGGTCAGGCCATGGAACCGCGTCCATTTTGGTTTCCCGCATGGGATTGTCGGGACGCGCAAATGCCACCATCGTATTGGTCGCAGGCGCTTGTGGCGCTGCCGGGCGGGTGGGCACCTGTGCCGGGATAGCGGCAAGCTGCTTTTCAGAAGATGAGGGATTGCCAGGGCGGGGTGTCGGCTCGACGTCCACTGCCCGCGCGATCTGTGGCCGGAAGCTTGGCAGCGGAACGGTTTCGGGCAGAAGATCTATTTCATCGTCAGTGGTGGTCTGCGGCTTGCCGAGCGCCACTTCAAATGCCGGATGCTCGCGCGCCTGCGTTTCCAGCATTGCCAGCTCGGGATTGTCACCCGAACGTCCAAGAGCGGAATCGACAATGGCCGATGGGCGCAAAGCGGCCAAGGCCTCGATCGTCGCCTTCTCATGGGCGTTGATGGCAGCAGCTGCTCCGAATCGCTCGGTGAAAGCCTTGGCGCCAATGTGATGCTCGGCAGCAAGCCGCATGGCTTTCTGGCTACCGGCATGGCCGCCTTCGGAAAGGCGGGAGAATTTGCGGATATGGACATTGCGCCCGGTAGCGTCGACGCCCCCCTGCTCCAGCCTTGCCAGGTTGGAGACCAGCATCGTTTCGAACCGTCCGGTGCCGTGAGAGGCCTGCGCCATGCCGTGCAGCGAAGCAAAGGCCGTCACCGCACAGATGCTTGCCAGAACCCCGCCGCCAAGCATGGCGGAAAGGCCTGAGATGCCGAAGCTCTTTGGTTTTCTGGTAAGGGACGCGCCGATGCGCGCATCTCTATAGGCCACGACTGATGACGCCATGATACTCGTTACTCGAACCGTTTACGCAAAACCGGGCATGACCGGCTACCGTGTTGATGCAAAGAGCACCGCGCCTTGCTTGCGCTGGTCCTCTGGCTGACTGGTTCAAAGCATGACGAATTATGGTAACCAAAGTCTTTACAAGTCCCCTGAAAACGCAGTTCTTTCAAGCTTGCATGTTTCTCTGCAACAGCACCGGGCGCCACACGTAACGATGTTACACAGGAAATCCGGAATGAGCGCTGTTTGAGATTCGATTTGGATGCTGAATGATTCTCCCAATCGACACCGCTCCCCTAAATGCCGACTTTGCCGAAATTTGGCTACAAATGCGGCGGTGTTACGGCAGATGAGAAGCTGCAGCAACGATCTCGATCCTTTCCCCTTGATCCATCGTCGCTCGCTTGGCATCCTGTCACGATGACTGGAGGAAGCATCATGAAGGCATTGTTGTTGGTCGATATCCAGAACGGGTTCTGCCCGGGCGGAAACTTGCCAGTACCGGATGGCGACAAGATCGTCCCCATTGCCAACGCGCTGATAGACAATGGCGGATACGACCTCATCGTCGCCTCGCAGGATTGGCACCCTGCCGATCATGGCAGCTTTGCTTCACGGCATCCCGGGAAAAAGCCTTTCGAAATGGGCGAACTCTCCGGAAAACCGCAAGTCCTTTGGCCGGATCACTGCGTGCAGGAAACCGCGGATGCCGATTTTCACCCCGACCTGAATGTGCAGGCTTTCGACTATGTGCAGCAAAAGGGTGAGAACGCAGCTGTCGACAGCTATTCCGCCTTCCGCGACAATGACCACCTCGCAACGACAGGGCTTGGCGAGTATCTCCAGCGCCAGGGGGTGACCGATCTGGATGTCTGTGGCTTGGCCACCGACTATTGCGTCAGCTTTTCCGTGCTGGATGCGATGGAAATGCTGCCCGGCGTCAAGGTTCGCTTCATCGAGGATGCAAGCCGTGGCATCGACCCGGAGGGTATCAGAAACGCCATCTCGCTTATGCGCGCAAAGGGCGCAGGCATCGTCAACAGCACCGACATATTGAGCGATTGATTCGCAGCCACGTTACCGGCGAGGAATTGAACGTTCCAGCAGATCGATATCGGCAGCGGCATATTCCATACGTTGCAGCACCGCCTCATGGGCGTCACGCAGACCCTTGTTGTAAAAGACCGGGCCTATCACCTCCGCCAGATGGTCAACCAGAATTTCGACCTGAAGCGAGCCGATCTCGACATCAAGCTCGTGGGTAAGATAATGGCGCAATGCCAGAACCATATCGGTCTTTTGCTGTTTTTCCAGCTTCAGATCCTTCATTCAATGCCCCCTGTTTCGCTGTGATCGTAATCCATGGTTCAACGGAATCAATCCGATCTATTCCAGCAATTCGTTTGTCATTGCGCAATTGTGGCGCTAGGAGCAGGAGAAATTCGGAGCCACTAACATATGTCAGTTTCCACATTCCGGTCAGGCGTCAAACGCGGGCTACCCGTCACTCTTTCCGTCATTCCGTTCGGCGCATTGTTTGGCGCTGTTGCGATCGATAACGGCCTGACAATAGCCGAAGCCGTCTTGATGAGCGGCACGCTCTATGCAGGGGCAAGCCAGCTTGTCGGCATCGAGCTGTTCAACCAGAACCTGCCTGCCTGGCTCGTTATCCTGTCCATCTTCGCGGTCAATTTCCGCCACGTGCTCTATTCCGCAGCCATGGTGCGCATCGTGCCGGATTGGTCGGTCGCCAAGAAGGCGGTCGGCTTCTTTTTCATGGTCGATCCGCAATTTGCCGAAGCCGTGCGGGAAAAGGAAATGCACGGAAAGGTCGGCTTTGCCTGGTACATGGGCTATGCGCTGATCGTTTATACCGGCTGGATGATTTCCACCGTCGCCGGGGCTTCACTCGGCAATCTCATCGGTGATCCCAAGGCGGCCGGATTTGATGTGCTATTGCCCGTCTATTTCATGGGAATGGTCATGGGCTTTCGAAAACGCGGAAATTTCTACCCCGTCATGCTTGCCAGTGCCATCGGGGCAATCGCCGCATTCCATTTCGTCGGCTCGCCCTGGCATGTCAGCATAGGCGCGATGACGGGCATCCTGCTTGCTGTCATTCTGCCACCTGCCCGGCCTGAAACCGAGGTGACGGAAGCTTCCGGGGAGCACGCATGATGGACGCACTTTTCGATCCCCAGACCCTCTGCATTATCATCGCCGGCGCTATCGCCACCTATCTTACCCGTGTTGGTGGCTATGTGCTTATGGTGCGCATGAAGACCATCCCGCCCCGTGTCGAGGCCGGGCTGAATGCCGTCCCCGTCGCGGTTCTGACCACGCTTGTTGCGCCCGCTTTCTTCGAGGGCGGCTATGAGGTCAAGCTGGCAATGGTGTTTGCGCTTGTCATTGGCCTGCGCTTTCCCGGCCTGATCATGCTCATATCAGGCTGGGCGCTTGTTGTGGCCATGCGCTATTTCTCTATCGCGTAAGGCTTTCCGTTGCAGCGGTCAGCCACCGCTGCACGTCCGCGTCAGAGATCAATGGCATCAGCTTCTCCCGCACGGTGGCGTGATAGGCATTGAGCCAGTGCAACTCTTCATCCGTCAAAAGAGAAACGACGATCAAGCGCCGATCAATGGGGCACCACGTCAGGGTCTCGAACGACAGCATGGGCTGATCGCCGCCATCGATGGCTTCTGCCTCACGCACATAGATCAGGTTTTCAATGCGGATGCCGAATTCGCCGGGGCGGTAGTAGCCGGGCTCGTTGGACAGGATCATGCCGGGCAGGATTTCCTGCTGGGAAACGCGTGAAATCCGCTGCGGCCCCTCATGCACGGAAAGGTAGGAACCAACGCCGTGACCCGTCCCGTGTCCGTAGTCGGCACCTGCTTTCCACAAGGCGATACGGGCAAGCGGGTCGAGGTCGCAGCCGCGTGTGCCCTTCGGGAAACGGGCCGCGCTGATGGCGATTACGCCCTTCAGCACGAGGGTGAAGAACCGCTTCTGTTCTTCCGGCACATTGCCGATGGCAACGGTGCGGGTGATATCAGTGGTTCCATTGACATATTGTGCGCCAGAATCGACCAGAAACATCTCGCCGTCACCAAGGGTGCGATCGCTGTCGGTCGTGACCCGGTAGTGAATGATGGCGGCGTTGGGCCCCGCACCGGAAATCGTATCGAAGGAAATATCCTTGAGCGGGTTCTGCATCGCCTGCCCCACCCGCGCACGTGTCGCTTCCAGAGCCTTTACCGCGGCAATCTCGGTGACGCTGCCGGGTGCCTGAGCATCCAGCCATGCCAGGTACTCCACCATCGCGGCACCGTCCTGAACATGCGCGGCGGCAGAACCATCAAGCTCCGCCTTGTTCTTGCAGGCGCGCGGCAGCTTTACGGGATCGGCAGCTTCGATCACCTCACCGCCCGCTTCAACAATGGAAAGCGTCAATGCGACCGGTGTCACATCGACATCGGCAAGCACACGGCATGCGGCGCTGGCAATGGCATGCAGCCGCGCCTCTATGTCCTCAGGCGGCAATTGGGTGGCGAGTTGCGAAAGATAGGCCTTCACCTCGTCGCCTGTCTTGCGTTCATCGAGAAACAGATCTGCCTTGCCATCGGCATAGATAATGGCGCGCGCCAGCGGATGCGGCGTATGCGGTACATCATTGCCACGAATATTGAATATCCATGCGATAGAAGATGGATCGGTAATCAGGACCGCATTGGCCTGTCGCGCGGCAACGATCTCCCCGATCGTCGCAATCTTGAGCTGGGCAGGCGTTCCGGTAACATGATCCGGCTGGATGCTGACGGGCTCCATGGGCTCTTGAGGACGATCAAGCCAGAGGGGATCCAACGGATTGCTCTCAAGAAGAACGACCGAGCCGCTTTTCTCCGCAAGGGCCTTTTCCAGCCGCTTCAGCTCTGCACCCGTGTGCAGCCATGGATCGATACCCAGGCGGAAGCCCTCAGGCGCATTGTCCGACAGCCATTTTGCCGGGGGAGCACCCACCAGATCACCACCGGTAAAGACCGACTGGTCCACCTGCGACGCCAACTGCGTGGTATAACGACCATCGACGAAGACGATCGCTTGCGTGCGGGTGACGAGCACAATCCCCGCAGAACCGGTAAAGCCGGTCAGCCATGACAGCCGCTCGGCACATTCGGGAACATATTCGCCCTGATACTCGTCAGCGCGGGGCACCAGAAAGCCGTCAATGCCAAGCGCATCGAATGTTGCGCGCAGGGCCTCGACGCGGGCCTTGCCAAATTGCGGAGTGGACTTGTTATCGAATGACTGGAACATGAACTGCTTTCCGAATGCTGATTTCGGTGCAGACCATAAGCATGTGAACAAAAACTGTGAAGCGATTTCGGTTAGATCAACCGGTCGTCAGTCTTTGCGCAGGTGGATTGTTACCCAGCCATTGCGCCAGATGGTTCTGACATGGCTGAGATGCATTCCATTATAAGCGGACAGCACCTTCCACCGCTGCGAAGCAAGAATGCCCGACAGAATGACGGTTCCGCCCGGCGCCAGATGCGTCACCAGTTGCGGCGCCATCTTTATCAATGGGCGGGCAAGGATATTCGCGATGATAAGATCGAATGGTCCGTGCTTGCGGAAGGAATCCGAATGGAAGCCGGGCGCGGTTTCCAGTGACATTCCCGATACGATGCCGTTGAGCTTGGCATTTTCCTTCGCGACCTTGATGGCAACAGGATCGATATCGGTTGCCAATACCGGCACCGGCCGCATCTTGGCCACAGCGATTGCGAGGACGCCACTGCCCGTACCGAGATCCAGCGCGTTGCGAATGGTGCGAGACCGCAGGACCTGCTCGATCATCTCCAGACAACCGGCCGTGGTGCCGTGGTGCCCGGTGCCGAAAGCCTGACCCGCTTCGATTTCGATGGCGAGATCGTTGATGCGAACCTTGTCGCGGTCGTGGGAACCATGCACGAGAAAGCGCCCTGCCCGGACGGGCGTCAGCCCCTCAAGCGATTTTGCAATCCAGTCGACATCGGGAATGATTTCACGTTCAAGGCTCAAATGGGGATAGCTGACCTTCAACGCCTCTTCGAAGCGGCTGCGCACATCCTCTTCCTCGGCAGCAAGAAGGTAGATCGAGGCTTCCCAGATATCCTTCCTCTCATCCACCTCGGTCGTGGCAATGGCGACGTCTTCTTCTCCAAACACCTCCGAAAGAAGATCCAGCACTTCTCCGGCCTGCGCTTCGGTGGTGGTTACAAAAAGACGAATCTCGCTCACGGCTTACGCTTCCTTGCATCGGTTTCAGCCGTCAGCCTTTGCCACAAATCTCCATGCAGTCCAATGGACATGGCGCGAGATTGTTGAGCCAAGATCAGCTCTTGGTAAGATTTTGCAGCTTTTGCACCGCGACATCAGGATTTTCGCCATAGGCAATGGTTCCGGCGAACCGGCCCTTGGCATCCAGCAGAATGACGGAGGCCGTGTGATCCATGGTGTAATCGCCGTTCGGGTCCTTTTCATCCACCGGCACCTTCTTGGCGTAGATGCGATAGCCCTTGAGCGTATCCGCAATCTTGTCCGGCGTACCGGTAATGCCGGTAATACGCTTCGATACGTTGGAGACATACTGATTGAGGATCTCGGGCGTATCGCGCTCGGGATCCACGGAAACGAAATAGGCCTGCATCTTGTCACCGGCGGGATCGATCTTCTCCATCCAGCCATTCAACTCGAACAGCGTTGTGGGGCAGACTTCGGGGCAGTGTGTGAAGCCAAAGAACAGGGCGGTCGGCTTGCCTTGAAATGCCTTTTCGGTGATCGGCTGACCGTTTTGCGCAACAAGCTGGAACGGAACGCCATAGACCTCTTCGACCATTTGATCACGGCTTTTAGTCAGTTCCATCGTCAACCAGCCCATGACACCGAGAAGGACGAGGACAGCACCCCAAAGAGCGATTCGAATATTCTTCATGGCATTTTCCGATCAGCCTAGAGCCAGCATCTCAGTGCTTCTAGCCCAAGCCACGTCATTTCAGCAATTCAAGAAAAGGTTCACCCAGCGAACCGCGCTGATTTGTCTCAAAATGCAGATGAAGTAGCTCAGAGACACCAGGCGATGCCGCTTTGCATGGCCGACAGAAATATGTCCGTGCCGTGCCGCATCCAGCCCTGAAACGTCAAAACAACGAGAAACAACGCCGTCGCGGTTGCCAGTGCGGCAGCAAGAAATTTCATCGGACCGTTGCTTAAGACTTTCATGCCGCAAATATACTGCAAAAGCCTGGCAGGTGAAACAACGAAATACCCGCACCTGCGGTAGTTTACAGTCCGGCGTTAGGAAAAGTTTAAATTGTTTTTGAGCATGATGCTCACCAGCGGTTCGCTTTGAGCGCACGACATGACGTCAACGGGCATATGTCCGGCTCCGCATCACCTTCCAAATCTAATTCGGCCAGCCAAGAGAGCCGTCAGGAAAAGTTGCGACCATGTCGAACGCCATCAAACAATCCGGCGCATATCTTGAAATCGTTTCCTTCCATCTCGGCGATCAGGAATTTTGTATCGATATCATGGTGATCCGCGAAATTCGCGGCTGGGCACCCGTCACGCCGATGCCCCACACACCACCTTACGTCCTGGGCCTGATCAACTTGCGCGGCGCCGTTATTCCAGTCATCGATATGGCGTGCCGTCTGGGCATGAAGATGACGGAACCGTCCGAGCGTTCCGCAATCATCGTCACAGATATCGGCGGCAAGCTCGTTGGCCTGCTGGTTGAACAGGTTTCCGACATGATGACGATTCGCTCCGAAGACCTCCAGCCAGCACCGGAAATCATTCCAGAAGAGCAGCGCAATTTCTGCCGCGGCATCGTGGCGCTAGAAAAGAGCATGGTCTGCTTCCTCAACCTCGACACAGTCATCGCTGACGAGCTTTCGCGCGAAGCCGCTTGAGGCTAGTCCAATTCAATATGCATTACGAAAAACGGCGAGCTTCAGAGCTCGCCGTTTTGGTATTTGAAGCAGGGAATGATCACGCCAGGCGCGGCGCAGCAGCTTAACAAAGTGGCGGAAGCACCTGAAAACTTATGGTTTTCCGTTCTTCCACGTCACCGTCTGCCCATAGAGCGGGACCGTTGAAATCGCCATCTTGGCCGAACCATCCGTCAGTTCCCGCGTGTGGACCAGGTAGATCAGCGTATCATTGGCTTTGTCGTAGATGCGGTTGACGACCATTTTCTTCCAGACCAGGGACATGCCTTGGCGAAAGACTTCCTCGCCCTTCTTGCCGAGTTCGATATCGCCGATCTCGACCGGACCTGTCTGACTGCAGGAAATCGTGTTATTGGACGGATCCTCGAACCAGTTTCCGTTCTTGAGACGATCGATCACGCCTCTGTCGAAATAGGTTATGTGGCAGGTCACGCCCTTGACCTGAGGATCGGCAATCGCCTCTACGACGATGTCGTTGCCTGTCCAGTCTACGCCAACCTGGCCAACCACCTGCGCCTGTGCGGCAAACGGCAACAGACCAAGACCCGCAGCCAGCATGGAACGAAACGCTTTAGCCATTACCCTTATCCCCTTGATGAACTGACATAGAGATAGGTCTGTGCGGCTGCACAACAAGGCTTGAGCCTAGCGTTTTCTCATTGTGCAGGGCGCATAGCCCGTGGCGTGGAGCCTGCCGGCCACCATTCCGATCTTTTCCGGAATGTGATGGATGTGGTCCACTGCAAGGGCCTTTGCCGCAGCAATCGATGCAGCCGCACAGACGACCGCATCTTCCGCCGCATTGTGGTGCACGAAGCGCAGTTGCAGATGATGCGCGATGATGTTGAGCTTGTGCGATGGCAGGGATGGCCAGACCTTCTGCGACATCTTCACGCTGCACAGATAGGAGAGCTGCGGGTAGCTCTGTCGGTACTTGTCGAAGCTTGCCCGCATCACGCTGAAATCGAAGGCCGCATTATGGGCGATCATCGTCGAGTCGCGCAGATCGTCGGCAAACTCGTCCATCACTTCGGGAAACTCAGGCGCATCTTCCACATCGTGCGGACGAATGCCATGAACCGCGATGTTAAAGGGGGAGAAGCGCATATCCCTGGGCCGAATCAGTCTTTCCTCGACCCGCACGATTTGTCCGTTCTCGATCCATGCAAGCCCGACGGAACAGGCGCTTCCGCGCTCTTCATTGGCGGTTTCGAAATCGATGGCGATGGTTTTCAAGTAGCGATTCCCGTTGGTTGCTTGCACGGCATAGAACAAACCCGAGAAAAAATGAACAGGCGAGCCGGATTCGGGTGGAACGGGGCCAGAGCAGCCGTTAGAGGCTTCTCATTCGCCGCAAATGGGAGAACCCGACATGGCCGTGCAACAGCAGATGAATGCAAGAGAATGGGCGATGCTCGTCTTCCTGTCCCTGCTGTGGGGTGGATCCTTCTTTTTCGTTGGAATTGCTGTCAAGGAACTACCGCCGCTGACCATTGTGATGCTGCGCGTATCCATCGCCGCACTCGCCCTTTTGGCCGTCTGCAAGGTCATGGGATACCGGCTGCCGAAAACGCCTGGTGTCATCCGCGCCTTCTTTGGCATGGGGCTTCTCAACAACATCATACCCTTCAGCCTCATCGTCTGGGGCCAAACCCATATTGCCAGCGGCGTCGCTTCCATTCTCAATGCCACCACGCCGCTCTTTACCGTCATCGTAGCCCACCTGCTGACGTCAGACGAAAAGATTTCGGTCAACAAATTCGCAGGCATCGTCATGGGCTTTGTAGGCGTCGCAACCATGATCGGTCCTGCCGCCCTGACCGGCGAAAGCTCCAGCCTTTGGGGCCAACTCGCCATTCTGGGAGCAGCAGTTTCCTATTCTTTCGCTGGCATTTTCGGTCGCCGCTTCAAGGCCATGGGCGTTGCGCCAATCGTCACCGCCACAGGGCAAATCTCAGCCTCGTCCCTCGTTCTCATTCCCATTGCGCTCATCATCGACAAGCCCTGGCTGCTGCCGATACCAAGCGGTGCTGCCTGGGGCGCGCTGTTTGGAATAGCGCTGCTTTCGACGGCGCTGGCCTACCTGATCTTCTTCCGCATCCTCTCCTCGGCCGGTGCCACAAACCTTGCTCTCGTCACCTTCCTCATCCCGGTGAGCGCAATCCTGATGGGATCTCTGGTGCTTGGCGAACAGCTGGAGGCAAAGCATTTCATCGGAATGGCGATGATTGCTGCCGGATTGCTGGCGATGGACGGCCGGCTGTTTCGCAGAAAACAGGCAGCGCAATAACCGGTCTCACCCGCCGATCAGCGCCAGCCACTCATCCTCATCCATTGTCTGCACACCGAGTTCCCGCGCCTTGTCCAGCTTGGAGCCAGCGCCCGGCCCGGCAACCACGTAATCGGTTTTCTTGGAGACGGAACCGGCCACCTTGGCACCCAGACTTTCAGCGCGCGCCTTTGCCTCATCACGGGTGAACTTCTCCAGCGAACCGGTGAAGACCACCGTCTTGCCCGCCACAGGGCTGCCATCTGTCGTTGGCTTTTCAGCCTCTTTCGGCCTCAGTTCCTTCATCAGCCGGTCGATGACGTCGAGATTGCGCGGTTCCCTGTAGAATTCCACGATAGCGCGGGCCATGACCTCGCCAATGCCCTCGACACTATTGAGTTCGGCCCAGGCATCACCGGCCGGATCGGCAGCAGCTTTCATGGCCTCTTCGAAGTGCTCATAGGTACCGTAGGTGCGCGCCAGAAGCTTGGCTGTCGTTTCCCCCACATGGCGGATACCGAGCGCGAAAATCAGCCGATGGAGATCGATCTCTCGCCGCGCATCGATGGCATCGAAGAGTTTTCTCACGCTGACCTTACCGAAGCCATCGATATTCTCCAGCTTGGCAAGCGACTTTTCCTGCCTCGCCTTCAATGTGAAGATGTCAGGCGCAGTCTTGATGGACAAAGCCGGGTCTTCGCTTTCGAAAAAGAAATCGATCTGCTTGGTACCGAGCCCCTCGATATCGAAGGCATTGCGCGAGACGAAGTGCTTGAGGTGCTCTTTTGCCTGTGCAGAACAGGCAAAACCGCCGGTACAGCGGGTGACGGAGTCGAGCTTGCCGGTTTTTTCGTTGCGCTCGCGCACCGCGTGACTGCCGCAGACCGGGCATTGCTTGGGAAACTCATATCGCTTCGAACCGGCATCGCGCTTTTCCAGCAGCACATCCAGCACCTGCGGAATGACATCGCCCGCCCGCTGCACGATGACGGTATCGCCAACACGGATGTCATGCTCTTCCGGGCGGATCCGCTCGCCATTGTTGCCGATACCCTCGATGTAATCGGCATTGTGCAGCGTGGCGTTGGTCACGACCACACCACCAACGGTAATCGGGGTCAGGCGTGCAACGGGCGTCAGCGCGCCGGTGCGGCCTACCTGTATTTCGATCTTCTCAACCGTCGTGAAAGCCTGCTCCGCCGGGAACTTGTGTGCTGTTGCCCAGCGAGGACTGCGCGAACGGAAGCCGAGCCGTTCCTGCAGGTCCAGCCGGTCGACCTTGTAGACGACACCATCGATATCGTAATCGAGGTCAGGCCGCGCAATGCCGATTTCCTGATAATGTTCAATCAGTTGCTGGCCGGACGTGAATCTCTTCATGAACGGGTTGACCGGAAATCCCCATTCCCGAAACTTTTCGACAATACCAAACTGAGTGTCGGCAATGCGCGTAGATTGCCCGCCATTGGACACTTCACCGAGGGCATAGGCAAAGAAGCGCAACTTGCGCCGCGCGGTCACAGTCGCGTCCAGCTGCCGCAGAGAGCCGGAGGCGGTGTTTCGCGGGTTTACGTAAGTCTGTTTGCCCTCGGCTTCCATCTGCGCATTCAGCGCCAGAAAGTCGCTCTTTGCCATATAGACCTCGCCACGCACCTCCACCACATCAGGCACCCCCTTTGGCAGGGTGTTGGGAATTTCCTTGATGGTGAGGATATTGGCCGTGACATTCTCCCCCGTGGTGCCATCGCCGCGCGTGGCAGCCGTCGTCAACCGTCCCGCCTCATACCGGATAGACATGGAGAGGCCATCGATCTTGGGCTCCGCGGTAAAGGCAATCGAGTCGTCAGGCATGTTGCCGAGGAAGCGATAGACCGAAGCCACGAAATCCCGCACGTCATCATCGGAAAACGTATTGTCGAGCGAAAGCATGGGCCGCGCATGGACGATGGGCGCGAAAGTTGGCAGCGGCGCAAAGCCGACCTTCTTGGAAGGGCTGTCTGCACGCACCAGATCGGGAAAAGCGGCCTCGATGGCATCGTTGCGGCGCTTTAGCGCGTCATACTCTGCATCCGAAACCTCCGGTGCGTCCTTGCCATGGTAGAGCGCATCATGCCGCGCTAGCTCTGCCGCAAGAAAGGCAAGCTCGGCAGACGCCTCAAGCTCGGACAGTTTTTCCACCGGGATTTGATCTTGGGACATGGAGCAGGCCTCGTGCAGGAATCGAAATTGTTTTTACCGCAGCCTGCCCACTTTTCAACGGCAAGCTTTCGCGTAATCTGATTTCCGGGAGTGAGTAGCAAGGGGTGTGACCATGGACTTTACGACGCTTATTGCATTCGCCGCCGCCTTCTTCGTTTTTGCAGCCAGCCCTGGCCCTGACAATATGACCATTGTCGCGCGGACCATTACTCACGGTGCGGCGTCCGGCCTTGCCTATGGTGCCGGTACGGTTGCCGGCATCCTCATCTTTCTCGCGCTCGCCGCCGTCGGCCTCTCGGTTCTGGCAGCCGAGATGGGCACGGTGATGGCTGTGCTGCGCTATGCGGGAGCAGCCTACCTGATCTGGATGGGCATCAAATTGTGGACGGCGGAACCGGTCGTGCCGGAATTGCATGCCCTGAAAGCGCGGGGCAACCTGTTATCGATCTTCATGACGGGGATGGCGCTCAATCTGGGCAATCCCAAAATGCCACTCTTCTATGTTGCGCTTCTGCCCAATGTTGTCGGAGCATCGTTGACGGTCGATCATCTGGCTGTGCTGGCGGGCGTTATTCTGTCTGTTGAAGTCATCGTCATCGGCGGCCATGTCGCGCTTGCCGTCAGAGCCCGCAGTTTGTTGCGCTCGGAAAAAATCGTGCGGCGGGTCAACCGCACGGCAGGAGGCGTGATGATCGGTTCAGGCGTGGCAGTTGCCGTCAGCCGCTAGGGCGTTTCCTTTTTTAAAACGGAAACGCTTTAATCCTGCGCTGCGAGCAGCTTGGCTGCCGCCGCCCTCGCCTCATCCGTCACCGAAGCACCGGCCAGCATACGGGCAATCTCTTCGGTGCGATGCTCAGGCTGCATGGTGGCGACGCGGGTGGCAATACGCTCCGTGCCATCGCCGGACGGCCCTTTGGAAATCAGCAGATGGGTACCGGCGCGCGCAGCCACCTGCGGCGCATGGGTAACGGAAAGAACCTGCACGGTTTTCGACAGGCGCTTCAGGCGCTGGCCGATAGCATCCGCCACCGCGCCACCAACACCGGTGTCGATTTCATCAAAGACCAGCGTAGGGGCTGAGCCTCGGTCGGCAAGGGCCACCTTGAGCGCCAGCAGGAAGCGCGAAAGCTCGCCACCGGAGGCCACTTTCATGATGGGGCCGGGACGCGTGCCCGGGTTTGTCTGGACGTGGAATTCGACCACATCAATACCATCGGCCGTGGCAGCGGACGGATCGCTGGTGACCTCGACAGTGAAACGGGCGCGCTCAAGCTTCAATGCCGGCAATTCCGCCATGACCGCATCGGAAAGAGCCGAGGCCGCATTCTGACGCTTCTCCGAAAGCGATTGAGAGGCGCGATCAAAATCGGACTTTACGACGCCAAGATGCTTTTCGAGCTGCGCCAGCTTTTCCTCACCCGCATCCAGATCCGCAAGATCCGCCACCATGCGCTCTGCAAGCGCCGGAAGCTCTGTGACCGGTACGGAATATTTTCGAGCAGCCGCACGCAGTGCAAAGAGCCGCTCTTCCACGCGCTCCAGCTCACGCGGATCGAACTCGGTTCGGCGAAGCGCACTTTCTACTTCCATCTGGGCATTGGAAAGGTTGTCCAGCGCGGCGTCCAGCAGTTGAACGGTTTCTTCCAGCAAGCCCGGAGCTTCATGGCTCTTGCGCTCAAGACGCCGCATCATCGAAGCAATCATCGGAACGGGCGAGGCATTGCCGTTTAGAAATTCACTCGCCTCGGCGATATCGCCAGCAATGCGTTCAGACTTCTGCATCACGGCCCGGCGCTCGGCAAGCTCATCCTCTTCGCCATCGCGTGGCGACAGCACCTCAAGCTCCTCGACGGAAGACCTGAGATAATCCGCTTCGCGGGCCGCAGCCTCCACCTTGGCGCGGTGCGTTTTCAGGCCGCGCTCCGCATCCTTCCAGATGCGGTAGAGTGACTGCACTGAGGCAACCTCATCCGTGAGCCCCGCAAAGGCATCCAGAAGCGTCCGGTGGGCATTTGTATCGACCAGCGCCCGGTCATCATGCTGGCCATGGATTTCGACCATGTGTTGCCCAAGCTGGCGCATGAGCTGCACGGAAACGGCCTGGTCATTGATGTAGGCTTTGGTCCGGCCATCGGCAGATTGGACACGGCGAAAGATCAGGTCGCCATCGTCATCAAGTGCATTTTCGCGAAGCAGCGCGCGCGCGGGGTGATCCATGCCGACTTCGAAAGTCGCGGTAACCTGGCCCTTGTCCTCACCATGGCGAACAAGGCCACCGTCACCGCGTCCACCAAGGGCAAGCGACAGGCTATCGAGAAGAATGGATTTGCCGGCGCCCGTCTCACCAGTCAGCACGGAAAGGCCGGCCTCGAACCCAAGGTCGAGCCGTTCGATCAGAACGATATCGCGGATCGATAGCTGGACCAGCATGGCTTACGCTCTGTCCTCAGGCTCCCACCAGTTTTTTACCGGCGCGGGAAATCCAGGATTCCTTGTTCTCGCGAGGCTCAAGCCCCTGCCCCTTGAGGAGCTTGTACGAGTCTTGATACCATTCGCTGTCAGGGTAGTTGTTGCCGAGAACCGCCGCTGCCGTCTGTGCTTCGTCTGCCAGACCCATTGCATAATAGGCTTCGGTCAGACGTGCCAGGGCTTCTTCGATCTGGTTGGTATTCTGGTACTGCTCCACAACGATGCGGAAGCGGGAAACAGCTGCCAGATATTCCTTGCGCTCAAGGTAATAACGGCCGACCTGCATTTCGCGACCTGCGAGCTGGTCACGCGCAAAGCGGATTTTTGCCTGCGCATCGGCGACATATTCCGAATCAGGGTAATCGGTGACCACCTTGTTCATCGCTTCGATCGTGCGCTGTGCAGCGCGCTGATCCTGCGTGACGTCGGCGATCTGCTTGGAATAGGCAAGACCGATCATATACTGAACATAGGCGGCGTCTTTTGCCCGCGGATACTGCTTGAGAAAGCGCGTACCGGACGAGATCGCCACATCATTCTTGTTCTGGCGGGTTGCGATGAACGTGTTCATCACGAGAGCCTTCTGGCCCCACTCCGTGAAGGGATACTGCTTGTCGATAGCGGAGAACTTGCGACCAGCCTCGGTCATGTTGCCAGCATTCATGTTGGCAAGACCCTGCTTGTAAAGAACGTCCGGCGGATCGGTCTCAACGCCAAGCTTGGTGATGTCGATATCGGGATCAGACTGGCAGGATGTTACCAGCGTTCCGGCGCCAATCAGCATCAGCGATACGAGAGCTCCCCGCACCGTACCATTCATCGCACCAGACACTACACGCTTCATTCGTCAGTTCCCACTTCCTGCGTAAATACAGAACATCGGCTTTTCCAGTGGCGTTTCTAGCCATAAAAGCGTCTGCAGGGCAACGCAATGATGACGCAATAACGCATTTTTATGGCATGGCGACCTGAAGCTGATGATTATCTCTGCCCCAAGAGCGCGTTTTTGCCTCTGTTACTCGCTTAAACCTATTCATCGACATGCAAAAAAGCCGCCCGGAAGGACGGCTTTCAATTTCCAGATTATCTTGATTACGCAGACCAGGGCGCAAACTCAGTCTGCTGGACAGCTACGAATTCCCGAGCCCGGACAACGGGATGACGGGCAGCAGGTGCCTCAACAATTTCATAAGCCGTTGGATCGCTCAGCAACGCCTTCAATGCATTGGCATTGACCTTGTGACCCCCGCGATAGGAACGGTAGCAACCGATGAACTGCGCTCCCGCAAGCGCCAGGTCGCCAACGGCATCCAGCGTCTTGTGACGGACGAACTCGTCCTTCTCGTAACGCAGGCCTTCCATGTTAATGACCGTGTGATCATCGGAAATGACGACGGAATTCTCAAGCGCAGAGCCAAGCGCGTAACCGGCAGCCCACAGACGTTCAACATCCCGCATGAAGCCGAAGGTGCGTGCACGCGACAGCTCGTTCTTGAAGGTCTCGGCAGTAAGATCACCCTGCCAGATCTGGCGGCCGATCAGCGGCGTGTCGAAATCGATCTCGACCTCGAACCGCGTGCCGTCATAGGGGCGGAATTCAGCCCAGGAGGCACCGGCTTCGATGCGCACCGGCTTGGTCACCCTGATGTAGCGACGCTTCACGCCAAGGTTCTTGATGCCAACCGATTCGATGGCTTCGATGAAAGGTGCAGAGCTGCCGTCCATGATCGGAACTTCGGGACCATCGACTTCAACAATGAGATTGTCGATACCCATTGCATAGATGCCGGCCATGACGTGCTCGACGGTGGCGATCGACTCAGGGAGCGACCGACCGATAACCGTGCAGAGATCCGTATTGCCGACATTGGCGGATACGGCCTTGAGCTCGACCGAGGTTCCATTTTCATACTGGCGGCTGAAAACGATGCCTGTACCCGCTTCCGCTGGCTGGAAGGTCATGGACACCGGATTGCCCGAATGAACGCCAATGCCCTTGAGCTGAACAGGATTGGCGATAGTTGTCTGGAAACCGAGCAGTCCGATGGTCATGCGAGTATAGCCTTTTCGTGCGGACCTGCCTGCTACACCGGCGCGATCCGAATTTCAACCGAGGGAAATAAACACGAGCCGTGCCGTGTTCCATCCTCGTCTCATGCTCATACATACGCACTGTTCGTGGCCATCTCAAATCACTGTTAATGTCGCTTTGTAACAGACACAACGCATTGAAAAAGCTTGTGGAAAAGCAGCGTGGCAGATGTCATGAAACTGAAATACCCGGGCGCTTTCGAGCCCGGGTACCACATCGTGCAAAGTCACGACTCTGTTTATGCCATCAGTTCGACTGGCGGCGAAGGAAGGCTGGAATTTCCAGCTGATCGTCTTCGTGCTGGCTGGCGGAAGATGGCGTCTGACGGCCATGATCATCCAGATTGCCGCGGCGTGGTGCATAGAGGCTTGCCTCTTGCGACAGCGGACGGCGCTGCTGTGGAGCCATGCTCGGCGCGTCCATCATGTCGGAAGGAACGGATTCCTCTTCTTCACGACGGCCAAGCGAGTTGGTGATCCGCTTGAGAAGACCCATCGGGCCACGCTCTTCCGGAACCGCAGAGGCCGGGTGGGCGCGGTGATCCATCTCAGCCTTCACGACTGGAGGAAAATCCTCGACCTTGGGCATACGGACTGGCTCAGGCGCACGGGCGACTGGAGCGGGCTCGTGGTAAACCGGCGCCGGGGCCTGCTGCATACGTGGAGCAGGTGCTGCGACCTGTTCCGGGGCATGATAGGCAGGCGCCGGGGCGGCGTGCACCGGTGCTGCGGGGCGAGCAGCAACCGGTGCTTCCGCTGGAGCAGAAGCGAACAGCTTGCTCTGGGGACGGAATTCGGCTTCTGCCTGGGCCTGACGAAGCTGCTGTTCAGCAGCGGCCAGTGCCAGCTCCCGTTCCATTTCGACTTCAGCCGAACGGATGGTCTGGGCGATAGGGTCTACGGTCTTTGGTGCCTGCGAGACTGCGGCAGGCTGAACTGCGGCCGGAGCAGAAGCAACGGCCGCGGAAGGACGGATAACTGGCTTTGCAGCGGCAGCAGCACGCATTTCCGCGATGTTCTGTTCCATCTGGCCAGGTACACGGTCGATGCCGGTGGCAACGACGGAGACGCGGATGAGGCCTTCGAGAGCTTCATCGAAGGTCGCGCCGAGGATGATGTTCGCATCCGGATCGACTTCTTCGCGAATACGTGTCGCGGCTTCGTCGACTTCGAACAGGGTCATGTCGCGACCACCGGTGATGGAGATCAGGAGGCCCTGCGCACCCTTCATCGATGTTTCGTCCAGCAGCGGGTTTGCAATCGCGGCTTCGGCAGCCTGCATTGCACGGCCCTGGCCGGAAGCCTCGCCGGTACCCATCATTGCACGGCCCATTTCGCGCATGACCGAGCGGACGTCGGCGAAGTCGAGGTTGATAAGACCTTCCTTCACCATCAGATCGGTGATGCAGGCAACGCCCGAGTAGAGAACCTGGTCAGCCATTGCGAAGGCATCGGCAAAGGTCGTCTTGTCGTTGGCAATACGGAAGAGGTTCTGGTTTGGAATGACGATCAGCGTATCGACGGACTTCTGCAGCTCCTCGATGCCCTGTTCGGCCAGACGCATACGGCGACCGCCTTCAAAGTGGAAAGGCTTGGTCACGACGCCAACCGTCAGAATGCCCTTGTTGCGGGCAGCCTGTGCAACGACTGGAGCAGCACCGGTGCCGGTACCACCACCCATGCCGGCGGTGACGAAGCACATATGCGTGCCGTTCAGGTGGTCGATGATTTCATCGATGCACTCTTCGGCAGCAGCGCGACCGACTTCAGGCTGGGAACCGGCGCCGAGACCTTCGGTGACGTTGACGCCGAGCTGGATGACCCGGTCTGCCTTCGTCATCGTCAGAGCCTGTGCATCCGTGTTGGCAACGACGAAGTCGACGCCCTGGAGGCCAGCCGTGATCATGTTGTTGACAGCGTTACCGCCGCCACCGCCAACGCCGAAAACGGTGATGCGTGGCTTCAGCTCGGTGATATCCGGCTTTTGCAGCTGTATCGTCATAATAACATTCCTTCTTTCTCTGGCCGCATCGCCCCGCAGGCCAATTCTTAATCAAACTTCACTCAGTCCTCTGTCGGTTACTCGAGACAGAGGTCAGAAACTTTCCTTCAGCCATTGCCCTACGCGGGCAATCCGGCCGCTACCCGTTCCGAACGGCGAGAACATTCCGCTCTGCGCCGCATGGATTTCGATGTCCGCGATCTGCGGATAAATCATCAGCCCGCAGGCTGTAGAAAAGGCCGGGCCCTTGGCCGCGACCGGCAGACCGGACACGCCCATCGGGCGGCCGATACGTACATTGCGGGCCAGAATGCGCCGCGCCGTTTCAGGCAGACCGGTCAGCTGGCTGGCGCCACCCGTCAGAACCACACGCTTGCCGACAATCGGGCTGAATCCCGATTTCTGGATACGGTCGCGAATGAGTTCCAATGTTTCTTCGATTCGTGCCCGAACGATGCGGCTGACAAGCGCCCGCGAAACCTGCGAAGGCTGGTCGCGGTCGTCCTCTCCGATCGGCGGCACGGCGATCAGATCGCGATCATCCGCTCCGTTGGCGAGTGCAGAGCCGTGCACCACCTTCAAACGCTCGGCATCTTCGATACGCGTGGACAGACCACGCGCCAGATCCGTGGTGACATGATGACCGCCAAGACCGATGGCGTCGGTATGGACAAGACGTCCTTCGGCAAAAACCGAAATCGTCGTCGTGCCGCCGCCCATGTCGATGGCAGCACAGCCCAGCTCGACCTCATCGTCAACAAGTGCGGCAAGGCCGCTGGCGTAAGGCGTTGCAACAATGCCCTCCACCGAAAGATGCGCGCGGTTGATGCACAATTCCAGGTTCTTCAGCGCGGTGCGCTCGGCTGTCACCACATGCATGTCCACGCCCAGCATATCGCCATACATGGAAAGCGGATCACGAATGCCGCGCTCGCCATCCAGCGAATAGCCGGTTGGCAGCGAGTGCAGAATGGCGCGATCCTGCCGCAGCGATTGCTGGCTTGCAGCAATCAGAACCTTGCGGAGATCGCCCGATTCGACTTCCTGGCCGCCCAGATCGATGCTGGCCGTATAGATGTCGCTGGCCAGACGGCCCGCGGAGACATTCACGATCAGGCTGTCAACAGTCAGGCCCGCCATGCGCTCGGCTGCATCAACAGCCAGACGAATGACGCCTTCCAGCGCATCCAGATCGGCAATGACGCCGGACTTCACACCGCGCGAACGCTGGTGGCCAATGCCGATGACCTCGACCTTGTGCGTGCGGCCCGGCAGAACTTCGGTTTCCTCACGCGGAGTGAGACGACCGATCATGCAAACGACCTTTGTCGAGCCGATATCGAGGACCGACACCACATGACTGCGCTTCGAAGACAAAGGCTTCAGGCGCGGAAGGCCGAAATGGGAAGAACCGAAAAAGCTCATGTGTTCTTCTCCGCAGCCTTGAGTGCCTTCGAACGTGCTTCGACCGCCTTCTGGCGGCGCTCTGCCGCACCTTCGGTCAATTGAACCGTGGTGCGGTCCGGCAGGCGCAGATCAACCGCCGCGACATCACGCGAAAGAACCTTTTCTTCCATGTCCATGCGAGAAAGCAGTTGCAGCGCCTTCGGCACGTTTTCTTCCGGCAGCTTGACCACGATGCCGTTGTCCAGATGCAAATCCCAGCGGCGTCCGGCGATGCGGACATAGGCCCGCACGCGGTTGCGGATTTCAGGCCAGTCGGCCAGTTCATCAACGAAGCCTGCGGCACCTGTTTCGGCATCGCGACCGACAAACAGCGGCAATCCGGCATATTTGTTATCGCGCAGCGGAGCGATCACGCTGCCGCTCTTTTCAATGAGCGACAGTTCCGAACCGTGCTGCCAGATGCCGAAAGCCTGCCGCTCCTTCAAGCGAACCTCAATCGTCTTCGGGTAGATCTTGCGAACATCGACGTCCTCCACCCAGGGAAGCTCGGTCAGCTTCTTGCGGGCAGCATTGACATCAAGCGCGATCAACGAGGTTGCGCCATCCAGCCCGAGCAGCTGGAAGACATCGATTTCAGATGTCTGGATGTTGCCGGAAACCTTGACGTCTTCAATGGCAAACCCGGCAGCCGATGTTGTCGCCTGCGCAACGACATCCGTATGGCCGCCCAGAGACATACCATAGAGACCGATCACGGAAAAGAAGCCAACGGTGGCAAGCGTTCCCGTGTGGGCGGGAATGTGAATACGCCCGGTCGCCAGCGAAACGATGAAGCGAAAGCCCTTGCGAAACGGGCGTGGCAGAACCATCCGCTCGTCAGTGGATCCCGAGGCGAATTGCTCGCGCTTTCTTGCTGCCGACTTTTTGCCTGCTATCGCGAACACGAAGCGTCCTCCACCATCCAGCGGACCAGCTCACCGAAGGAGCGTCCTGCATGAGCTGCCATTTCCGGCACAAGGGAGGTTGGCGTCATGCCTGGCTGAGTATTGACCTCCAGCCAGATAAGTTCGCCTTCTTCTGAGAAACGATCGTCGTAGCGGAAGTCGGAACGGCTCACGCCACGGCAGCCAATCACCTGATGCGCCATGACCGCCAATGATTGGATTTTTTGGTAAATTTTCGGTGAAATTTCCGCCGGAATGATGTGTTTTGAACCACCTTTGGCGTATTTCGCATCATAATCATAAAAGGCGTGACCCATCGGCAAAACCTCGGTCACGCCCAAGGCTTCGCCATTCATGACGCCGCAGGTAAACTCGCGTCCGGCAATGTAGCGCTCGGCCATGACCTCGTCGCCATAGCGCCATTCCGCAGATCCCAAAATCTGTGGCGGATGAGACTGGTCTTCCTTGACGATGACGACACCGAAGCTGGAGCCTTCGCGCACAGGCTTGACGACGTAAGGCGGATCAAGCGGATGCTTGTTGCCGATATCGAAACGATTAAGGATTTTCTCTGGCGCAACGGGAATGCCTGCTGCCGCCGCAATCTTCTTCGCGAGCGACTTGTTCATCGCCAGCGAAGAGGCAAGAACGCCGGAATGGGTATAGGGAATTTCGAGATATTCGAGGATACCCTGGATGGTGCCATCTTCCCCATAGGGGCCGTGGAGGGCATTGAAAACGACATCGGGACGCAAGGCGGCCAGCGTTGCGGCGATATTGCGATCCACATCGACACGCGTAACCTTGTAGCCCTCACCTTCGAGAGCCGATGCGCAAGCCTCTCCCGATGAGAGGCTGACCGGCCGCTCCGAAGAAAACCCACCCATAAGAACAGCTACGTGTTTGCCGCTCATGAAAACCTCTGACACAAAAATCACATGAACGAGATCAGCAGAACATTCGTCAGCCCTGCGATTCTCTCGCCCGCTCCGTTACCATTCACTAAGCGCCATTAAGGTTAATGAAGTGTTTACTTTCGTTAACCAGTGGCGCCCATGATGCGATTTTTCTTAAAGAATCACATGAGGCCCGGATTCCTTCCTTGGAATCAGAGAGTTGCAGCCAATGCAAGATTCAGAATTGCAGGCAGGCGAAATAAAATTCTTGCGCGGGCGCAAAGCCACCCGGAGAAAAGCAAGGCTGATTCGTTAACGGACGGCATTTCTCCCCAACCAATTTTGGGTCAGAAAACCTCTTTGAAAGGCTGCCGCTGTTTCCCGGAAAAACAGACCAGAGCTCTGCCTTCCAATGCATTTCGCCGCTAGAACCCGTCATTTTTTACAAATTATTGCGCTTAAGGCGTTTCAAACGTCTGAAAATTGCGTTAACGCAGCACAATCTCTTCCAAGAGTGATAAGTGTTACTTAACAATGGAACCCAGATGATGACCGACGCGATATCTCCCGTATCGCCGCCCGCTGACAATGCGAACGATGTAAAGACAAATTCGCCTGCACGAGTTCTTACTGCCAGCGTGGTCGGCACGACCATCGAGTTTTTCGATTTCTATGTTTATGCGACCGCAGCAGTGCTCGTGTTCCCGACGTTGTTCTTCCCCAACAACGATCCGATGACCGCGCTTCTTGCGTCATTTGCGACTTTCTCCATCGCCTTCTTCGCACGTCCACTCGGGGCCGTCGTATTCGGCCATTATGGCGACCGCATCGGGCGCAAGACAACGCTCGTCGCAGCACTGCTGACCATGGGCGTTTCCACCGTCATCATCGGCCTGCTGCCGACCTATGAGACTGTTGGCGTGATGGCACCTCTGCTGCTGGCACTTTGCCGCTTCGGTCAGGGCTTCGGCCTTGGGGGTGAATGGGGTGGCGCGGTTCTGCTGGCAACGGAAAATGCACCTCCGGGCAAGCGCAGCTGGTACGGCATGTTCCCGCAGCTGGGCGCGCCGCTTGGTCTCTTTCTCTCTTCCGGCGTCTTTTGGATCCTGCTGCACTTCATGTCTCAGGAAGCCCTGCTCAGCTGGGGATGGCGCATTCCCTTCGTCGCATCGATCATCCTGATCGCTGTCGGCCTTTGGGTGCGTCTTTCCATCACCGAAACACCGGCCTTCCAGAAAGCAATCGACAAGCAGGAACGCGTTGCAGTGCCTGTTGCGGAGCTTTTCCGCAATCACAAGCGCAGCCTCGCGCTTGGCACATTCGTTGCTCTGGCCACCTTCGTGCTGTTCTACATCGGCACAGCCTATCTGCTTTCCTACAACGTCAAGGTCCTGAAGATTCCCTTCCTTGATGCGCTGGAAGTGCAGATCCTGGGCTCCATCCTCTTCGGCATCTTCATTCCCATCGCTGGAAAGCTGGCAGAACGCTTCGGCCGTCGTGAAGTCCTGATTGCAACGACCGTATTGATCGCTGCCTTCTCCTTCCTGCTGCCGAGCCTTATGACACGCGGCGAAGGCTCCATCTTCATCTTCGCAGCCCTCTCCATGGCTCTCATGGGCATGACATATGGCTTGATCGGAACGGCTCTGGCCGCCCCCTTCCCGACATCCGTGCGCTACACGGGTTCGTCCATCACCTTCAACATGGCTGGCATTTTCGGTGCGTCGCTTGCGCCCTACATCGCCACTTCGCTGCAGGTGAATTACGGCATGAGCTATGTCGGTTACTATCTCTGCGTCGCCGCGCTCATCACGCTCGCCTGCATCTTCATGTCCGGCAAAAACGAAGTCTGAGCCGGAATCAAACACAGAGAAAAGCCCGCGAAGTCATTGGCTTCGCGGGCTTTTTTGTTCTTTCTAAAAATGACGATTTCGGGAAATCTGGTTCCTATGCCCCGAGAAACGGCTCGACCTCACGACCGCGCATGAACAATCCCAGACGCTTGATTTCCCATTCCAGGCGAATGCCGGAATGTTCGAAGACGCGCTTGCGAACAGCTTCCCCAAGATATTCAAGATCGTAACCGGTGGCATGGCCCGTGTTGATCATGAAATTGCAATGCAGCGATGACATCTGCGCACCGCCAATGACCATGCCACGACCACCAGCCTCGTCAATGAGGCTCCAGGCGGAATGTCCCTCCGGGTTCTTGAATGTCGAACCGCCGGTCTGCTCGCGAATTGGCTGAACCGTTTCGCGATGATGACGAACCGCATCCATGTCGGCGCGGATTTTCGCACGGTCTTCGGGATAGCCCTCAAACAGAGCGCCCGTGAAGATCAGATCCTTCGACGCTTCCGAATGGCGGTAGCTATAGCCCATATCAGCGTTGGAGAGGACATGGGCATTGCCCTGCCGATCCACCGCATACACTTCCACCACGCGCTCGCGCGTTTCGCCGCCATTTGCGCCAGCATTCATGCGCAGAGCGCCACCGATGGAACCGGGAATGCCGTAATAGAAGTGAAAGCCGCCAATGCCGTTATCCATGGCCATGGCTGCAATATGCTTGTCCGGGCAGATCGCACCAGCCTTGATGCGGTTTTCACCTGCCAGTTCCACCTGGCCAAAACCCTTGGCAGAAAGACGCACGACCACGCCTGGAATACCGCCATCGCGCACCAGAAGGTTCGAGCCAACACCGACAACCGTCAGCGGAACGTCTTCCGGCAGAATTTTAAGGAAGGCAACGAGATCGTCGGTATCATGGGGCTGGAACATCAGCTCCGCCAGGCCACCTGCTCTGAACCACGTCACGCGGTCCATGGGACTGTCCGGCGTCAAACGTCCTCTGAGTTCCTTTACTCCGTCGCCGAACCTCTCCAGCAACTTTACCCCATCCACCTGTCTCATGCAGACTTTCCTGAAATGCTATCCAATTCCGAGGGCAGCGCTGCCGCCCACTGCGTAATATTACCAGCGCCCAACAGAACCACGAAATCACCGGGATTTGCAATGGCTGCGACGGTTCTTGCCAGATCGTCGCGAGAGGCGAGATGACGCGCGTCCCGATGTCCGGCAGCCTTTGTGGCTGAAACGAGCGTTTCGGAATTCACCCCATCGATTGCATCTTCGCCTGCGGCATAAACCGGAGCAAGAAGAATTGTGTCCGCATCGTTGAAACAATGCGCAAAATCTTCAAACAGACTGGCAAGCCGCGAGTAGCGATGCGGCTGATGCACGGCAATGATGCGCCCGCTGCAAGCCTCGCGGGCCGCCTTGAGCACTGCCTTGATCTCGACGGGGTGGTGTCCGTAATCGTCAAAGACCTGAACACCGTTGGACTCGCCCGTCAGGGTGAAGCGACGCTTCACGCCACCGAAGGAGCCCAGCCCCTTCTTGATGTCGTCCTCGGAGATACCCAGACGGTTTGCCACGGCAATGGCAGCCGTCGCGTTCGAAACGTTGTGACGGCCGGGCATCGGCAGGACCAGATCCTTGAAACTGTAGATCTTGCCGGTGCGGCGGCGGCGAATCTCCACGTCGAAGATGGAGCGCACGCCATCGATTCGGACATTGGAAAACCGCACATCGGCCTGCGGGTTTTCGCCGTAGGTAATGACCTTTCTGTCCTCGATCTTGCCTACCAGCGTCTGCACTTCAGGGTGATCGAGGCACATGACGCCAAAACCGTAAAAGGGCACGTTTTCCACGAACTGACGGAATGCGGCGCGGACGGCATCGAAATTGCCATAATGATCCAGATGTTCCGGATCGATATTGGTGATGACGGCAACGTCGGCAGGAAGCTTCAGGAAGGTGCCGTCCGATTCGTCGGCCTCGACAACCATCCATTCGCCCTCGCCCATGCGGGCATTGGTGCCATAGGCGTTGATGATGCCGCCGTTGATGACGGTGGGGTCAAGATTGCCTGCCTCAAGCAATGCGGCAACCATGGAGGTGGTCGTCGTCTTGCCATGCGTGCCGCCGATGGCAATCGCGTTGCGGAAGCGCATGAGTTCAGCCAGCATTTCGGCACGTCGAACGATCGGCAGATGCTTCTCGCGGGCTGCAATCAGTTCCGGGTTGTTCTTCTTGATGGCGGTGGAGACGACAACAACTTCGGCATCGCCAAGGTTCTCAGCCGTCTGACCGACGAATACCTCGATGCCCTTCTCCCGCAGACGCTGCACATTGGCGCTGTCTGCCTGGTCGGAGCCCTGCACGCGATGACCGAGATTGTGAAGCACCTCGGCAATACCGCTCATGCCGATCCCGCCTATACCGATGAAATGGACAAGACCTATGGCTTTCGGCATCTTCATGGATGCACTCCTTCTTTATTCTTCAATTTGAATTGCTGAACGGACTGCCCGGCGGCAATCGCCTCCACAAGATCGGCCAGCCGCTGCGCCGCGTCCGGCTTGCCGGTCGCCTTGGCTGCTGCTGCCGTCTGCGCCAGGCGGTCCGGATCGTTCATCGCATCGCTGAGCAGCGCCGACAGCTTTTGCGGTGACAGCTCCGATTGCTTGATAACGCTCGCGCCGCCAGCCGCCGAAAGCGCCGCAGCATTGGCGGCCTGATCGTGGTCGAGTGCGTGCGGATATGGCACCAGAACCGAGGGACGTCCGATGACGGAAAGCTCCGAAACCGTGGATGCCCCTGAACGGCTGATGACAAGATCGGCGTCTGCTATGCGCTGCGCCATATCACCAAAGAAGGGCGATATATCCGCCTTTACGCCGAGCTTTGCGTAGGACGCTGTCACGCTGTCCTTGTCTTCGGGTCTTGCCTGCTGCGTAACAGTGATGCGGGAGCGCATCTCGTTCGGCATCAGGCAGATGGCCGCTGGCACGGCGCCTGAGAAAAACTGCGCGCCCTGGCTTCCGCCGAAGACGACCAGTTGAAACGGCTCGCCTGCGTTGGAAGGGGTATAGGAAACATCGGCAGCAGACAGCACGGCTGGCCGCACCGGGTTGCCCGTCGCCACCGTCTTGTCGGCATATTGCCCCTTGCCTTCCGGCAAGAACCCGCCTGCGATTGCCTTGACTCTCTTCGCCAGCGCCTTGTTGGCACGGCCCATCACGGCATTCTGCTCATGAATGAGTGACGGTATGCCAAGACCAGTGGACGCCAGAAGCGGCGGCACGGTTGGATAACCACCAAAACCCACGACGGCAACCGGCTTCAGCTTTGTCACCAGACGGCGCGCGGCACGAAGGCCGGTCCAGAGTTTCAGCAGCGCCTTGGCCACGGAAATCGGGTTCTTGGATCCGATGGTTGCGGACGGCACGACATGGATCTCATCCGCCGGGAAGGTGCCCGCGTAGCGTTCAGCGCGGCTGTCGGTAACGAGATGGACGGAATAGCCCCGCGCCTTCAACTCGTAAGCCAATGCCTCGGCCGGAAACACATGGCCGCCGGTTCCCCCGGCGGCTAGCAGAACGATGCCTTTGCTCATACTCTTTACTCCGCAGGAAGCCCTGCATTGACCCGGAAGAAACTGCGTTCCTGGGCCCGTTTTTCGGGGCGATGTCGTGTCAGGGCCAGAAGGAAGCCAGCTGTGACGCAGATCGCCATCATCGAGGAACCACCATAGGAAATCAGCGGCAGCGTCATGCCCTTGGCGGGCATGAGTTCAAGATTGACGCCGATATTGATCATCGACTGCATACCGATCTGCAACACGAGACCAGCCACCGCAAAGCGGACGAAGTCGTCCTTTTCCTTGAAGGCATGAGCCAGACCGCGCAACACGATGAAGGCGAAGATCATCACCAGCAACATGCAGAACAGGATGCCGAATTCTTCCGCCGCGACGGAAAAGATAAAGTCGGTGTGGCTGTCGGGAATGATGCGCTTGACGATGCCTTCGCCTGGGCCCTGACCGAACCAGTTGCCGCGAATGATGGCCTCACGCGCCGTATCCACCTGAAACGTGTCGCCCTCACCGGTCCAGAACCGGTCGATACGTCCTGCCACGTGCGGCAACATGAGATAGGCGGTGATGATGCCGCCGACCCCGAGGCCACCCAGCATGATGATCCAGAACCAGGGAACGCCGGCCATGAAGAACATTCCACCCCAGACAACGGATGTCAGGATGGTCTGACCGAAGTCCGGCTGGGCGATGAGAAGTGCGGCGACGATGCCGAAGGTGATGATGGCAAAGAGATTGCCTGGAATTTCCGGATGACGTGCCCGTTCCGCAAACAGCCACGCGCAGACGATCACGAAAGCGGGTTTCATGAATTCGGAAGGCTGAATGGAAAAGCTGCCGATGGAAATCCAGCGACGGGCACCCTTGACCTCTATGCCGAAGAACAGCGCAAAGATCATCATCAGCAAGGAGACCACGAGCATGATGACGGCAACGCGGCGCACCTGTCGGGGGGAGAGAAACGAAAGGCCGATCATGATTGCCAGCGATGGCACCATGAACATCGCCTGTCGCTCGACGAAAAAGAAGCTGTTGAGACCGATACGCTCAGCCACCGCTGGCGATGCCGCAAAGGACAGCATCAGCCCGATGCCCATGAGAGCGATGAACGCAGTCAGGAAGAAACGGTCGATGGTCCAGAACCATTCCGCGACCGGGCCTCGGTCAATACGGCTTACCATTTCATCACTCCACCTTTTCCGAGCCAACCAACATCGTCACGCCAGCCAGGGCTGAAACATGAGAAACGAACGAATCACCACGAATTTCGAAGTTCTTGTACTGGTCGAAGCTTGCGCAAGCCGGTGATAACATGACGACATTTCCATCTCGTCCGTCTTCCTGCGCATCGCGAGCGGCGTGCTCGACAGCCTTGTCGAGTGTGCCGGAGATTTCATAGGGCACCGCCTCGCCAAGCGTTGCCGCAAACTCAGCCGCCGCCTCGCCAATGAGATATGCCTTGGCAATATGGGAAAACAACGGCGACAGGCTTGAAATGCCGCCAGCTTTTGGCAGGCCACCGGCGATCCAGTAAATGCGGTTATAGCTGGACAGCGCGGGAGCCGCGGCATCCGCATTGGTCGCCTTGCTGTCATTGACGAAGGTAACGTTGCCTCGACGCCCAACCGGCTGCATGCGATGTTTCAGACCGGGGAAAGAGTTCAACCCCGCCTTGACCTCATCCACCGAAACGCCGACGGCAAGGCAGGCTGCAATTGCTGCCGCCGCATTCTGCGCATTGTGGCTGCCACGCAGCGTCTGAATGCCGTCCAGATCGACCAGCAGCGAGGATGTACCGCCGTCTGCCCTGAATATCTGGCTGCCTTCGGCATAGAGGCCATTTGCAACCACGTTGCGCTTGGAAATCCGCGAGACCGTGACACCGGCCCGCTCCAGACGATCGGCAATCAGGGTGCAGAAACTATCGTCCACGCCGACAACAGCCGTTCCGCTGCCCGCGACCAGACGTTCCTTGACATCGGCGTAATGCTGCATCGTGCCGTGACGATCCAGATGGTCAGGGGTGAGGTTGAGCAGGATGCCCGCTGTCGGATTGAGCGTCGGCGCGAGATCGATCTGATAGGACGAGCATTCGACCACATAGAAGCGCTCCGCCTTCGGCGGTTCGAGGCTGAGGACAGCAGTGCCGATATTGCCGCCAAGCTGTGTGTCGCGACCGCAGGCAGTCAGAATATGTGCAATCAACGCCGTGGTGGTGGATTTGCCATTGGTGCCCGTAATCGCGATGAAGGGGCATTCGGGTGCATGGGCCCTGCGCTCGCGAACAAACAGTTCGATATCGCCAATCACCTCCACGCCGGCGGCGCGGGCAAGATCGACGGACCAATGCGGCTTGGGGTGGGTCAGCGGCACGCCGGGCGCGAGAACGAAGGCCGAGAGCTTCGACCAATCCAATGTGCGAAGATCCCCGGTCGGAATGCCTTCGGCCTGCGCCCTGGCAACACTGTCGGGATTGTCGTCAAATGCGGTCACATCAGCACCGCCCGCTACCAGCGCCCGCGCCGTGACAAGGCCCGAGCCGCCAAGGCCGAACAGTGCAACCTTCTTTCCCGCAAATGAGGTGACAGGAATCATCGGCTACCTCAACTTCAATGTGGCAAGGCCAAGCATCGCCAGCCCGACAGAAATGATCCAGAAACGAATGACCACCTGGCTCTCGGTCCATCCCTTTTTCTCGAAATGGTGATGGATGGGTGCCATGAGGAAGACGCGCCGTCCGGTGCGTTTGAACCAGAAGACCTGAATGATGACCGACAGCGTTTCCATGACGAACAGTCCGCCAACGATGATCATGACGATCTCATGCTTGACCGCAACCGCGATGGAGCCAATCAGACCGCCGAGCGCCAGCGAGCCGGTGTCGCCCATGAAGATGGCCGCAGGCGGGGCATTGAACCATAGAAAGCCGAGACCGGCACCGATGACGGCACCGACGATGACAGCCAGCTCGCCCGTTCCGGGTACGAAATTGATCTGAAGGTAATTCGCGAAGATCGCGTTGCCGACGAGATAGGAAATGACACCAAATGTCGCGGCGGCGATCATGACCGGCACGATGGCAAGCCCGTCCAGTCCATCGGTCAGGTTGACCGCATTGCCCGCGCCGACAATGACGAAAGCGCCAAACAGGACAAAGAAATAGCCGAGATCTATAACGAATTCCTTGAAGAACGGGAAAGCGATTGAACTGCCAAGCGTGCCGCCATGCGGCGCTGTTGCCAGCGCAACTTCCATCATGAAGAACACAGCGATGGCGGCAATCAGGAATTCGATACCAAGGCGTGCCTTGCCGGAAAAACCTTTATCGCTCTGCTTTGTGACTTTCAGATAGTCGTCATAGAAGCCGATAGCGCCGAAGCCGAGCGTCACCATCAGAACGGCGACGACATAAACATTGGAGAGATCACCCCACAGCAGAGAGCCGCCGAGGATGCCCGCAAGAATCATCAGCCCGCCCATGGTTGGCGTGCCGGCCTTCTTGAAATGGGTCTGCGGACCATCGGCGCGGATCGGCTGACCCTTGCCCTGGCGAATGCGCAGGGAGTTGATGATTGCCGGTCCGAAAAGAAATACGATGAGGGCAGAGGTGAACAATGCAGCACCTGCCCGGAACGTGATGTAGCGGAACAGATTGAAGATTTGAACTTTGTCCGACAGTTCAACGAGCCAGATCAGCATATTTGCCCTTTCAAAAGGCCGTTAAAGCGGCAGACGGACGGTGGGACGTCCTGTGCCGCTCCAAGTTTTCGTTTCACCACCAACGCACAGAACATGCTGTCTTAGCGTTTGGTTAAATGCTTTAGATTTGGCGTTCCGTCTCGGGGAATGCCGGATACTTGTCAAGAAGCGCCGCAACGATCTTGCCAAAACCCACACCAAGTGACGATTTTATCATCACCACATCGCCCGGCTGGACCCATTTCAGGACAAATTCGTTGAGTTCGGCAGTCGTGGGGAACCATGCAACATGGACGCTTTCGGGAAGCGCATCGCGAAGTGCCGCCATCGACTCACCGGCAAGCCACACATGCTCGATGCCCGCAGACAGGATTGGCCCGGAAAGATCCTCGTGCACTTCGGCGGCAAATTCACCCATCTCAAGCATATCGCCGAGCACGGCGACGCGACGGCCGCTTCCACGCACCTCTGCCGCCGCGAGCAGCGCAATCGCCGCACGCATGGAGGCCGGGTTGGCATTGTAGCTTTCATCGATAAGCAGGAAAGAGCCGTCGCCAACGGAAAGGCGATGTCGCTGACCCCTGCCCTTGACCGCTTCCAGTGTGCCGAGCGCAGCAAATGCCCTGTCGAGATCGGCGCCAGTCACGGCCACCGTGCCAAGGGCCGCCATGGCGTTTTCAGCGATGTGCCGTCCAGCCGCACCAATATGCAACTCGCTCGTTTCACCGTTGATGATCGCCCAGATGGTCGAACCGTTTGGTGTGCTTTCATAATCGGCCAGACGGAACTCGGCCTTGGCGTGCTGACCGAATGTCAGAACATGCTCGATGCCTGCATTATAGGCCGCCTGTTCAAGCTGCTCGAACTGCGCATTGTCGCGGTTGAGGATGACAGCGCCGCCGGGCAGAACACCATCGAAAATTTCGGCCTTCGCCGCAGCAATCTCTTCCAGGCTTTTGAAGTTGCCGAGATGCGCAGCCGCGATTGTCGTGATGATGGCAAGATGCGGCTTTACCTGCTTTACCAGCGGACTGATCTCGCCGGAATGGTTCATGCCGATTTCGAAAATCCCGTATTCCGTATCGGCAGGCATACGCGCCAGGGTGAGCGGAACGCCCCAATGATTGTTGAAGGACGAAACGGCTGCATGGACCTTGCCTGACGGTGCCAGAACCTGACGCAGCATTTCCTTTGTCGTCGTCTTGCCGACAGAACCGGTGATGGCAATGATGCGGGCCGATGTGCGCTCACGCGCGGCCTGTCCAAGCTTGACCATGGCCGCAAGCACGTCTTCGACCACGATCATTGGCACCGTTAGCCGACCGAGCGCTGGCAGCTTCGCCTCCGACACGACAAGCAGGCCCGCCCCGTTGGCGACCGCAAAGCTCGCATAATCGTGGCCATCCACACGGTCGCCCTTGATGGCGAAAAACGCTTCGCCCGGCTGCACCGTGCGGCTGTCGATGGAAATGCCTGTGATGCCTTGAGGCAGATTGCCAACCGGACGGCCCGCCATGACGGCGACCATATCCGGTACTGTCCATAACCAGCTCAAATCTTCAATCCTTCCAGCGCAGTACGCACCTGTTCATGGTCTGAAAACGGCAGCGTAATATTGCCGACTATCTGACCTTCCTCATGCCCCTTGCCCGCAACGATCAGTGTATCTCCATTCCCCAGCATCGATACGGCGTGACTGATCGCCTCTGCCCGGTCTGCAATCTCCAACGCACCCGGTGCTGCCGCCATGATTTCGGAACGGATGGTCTGCGGCTCTTCGGAGCGCGGATTATCGTCCGTTACGATCACGACGTCTGAAAGCCGCGTTGCCACTTCGCCCATGATGGGGCGCTTACCCTTGTCGCGGTCTCCCCCGCAGCCAAACACCGTAATGATGCGGCCCGAGGTGAACGGACGAACGGAGTTCAAAACATTTTCCAAAGCGTCAGGCTTGTGGGCGTAGTCAACATAAGCCAATGCACCGTTCTTGGTCTGGCCGACAAGCTCCAGACGACCCGCAGCACCGATCAGCTTTTCCAGTGCCTTCATTGCCACCGAAGGCGAGACACCGGTAGACATCGCAAGCCCTGCCGCCACCAACGCATTGGCAACCTGGAAATCTCCGGCAAGCGGCATATCGACTTCATAGATCTGGCCCTCATGATGGACCTCGATCATCTGCTTGTGGCGAAAATGCTCGACGCGCTTCAGTGCGAGATATTCACCCTTGCGACCGACCGTGCGGACATCGTGGCCTGCATCTGTCGCCACCTTGATCGCGCGTTCCGACCACGGATCATCCGCGAAGATGACAACCGGCGAACCCTTTGGCAGGAGCGTATCGAACAGGCGCATTTTCGCTGCCATGTAGTCTTCGACCGTTGGATGGTAATCCATGTGGTCGCGGCCGAGATTGGTAAATCCGGCGGCGGCAAGCTTAACGCCATCAAGACGACGCTGGTCCAGCCCATGGCTGGATGCCTCCATCGCCGCATGGGTCACACCTTCTGCGGCAAGTTCTGCCAGAAGCGCGTGTAAGGAAACAGGGTCCGGGGTGGTCAGAGAGCCATAATCTTCGCGACCGGGCGCAATCACACCCGTCGTGCCGATCTGGGCTGCGGCATGGCCTGCAAAGGCCCATATCTGGCGAACGAATGAGGCGACCGAGGTCTTGCCCGCCGTACCCGTAACCGCGATCATGGTTTCAGGCTGTTTTCCGTAAAAGCGGGCGGCAGCAAGAGAGAGGAAGCGCCGCGGATCGG
This sequence comes from Hyphomicrobiales bacterium, assembly GCA_900468285.1. GTDB lineage: Bacteria > Pseudomonadota > Alphaproteobacteria > Rhizobiales > Rhizobiaceae > Agrobacterium. The sequence goes on from UBTF01000002.1 coordinate 98,223, forward strand.
AAACGACCAACACGGGCACCTGGGCGTCGATTTCGAGACCTGAAACGATGGCAACCGCACCCTTGGCGACCGCGTCCTGCACAAAGGCGCTGCCATCCGCCTTGCTTCCGGCCACGGCAACGAAGATCGATCCGGGCTGGACCTTGCGGCTGTCAGCGGTGATCCCGGTTACCTCGATAGCTCCGGCGTCTGCCTGAAGCATTTCATTCAGTTCCGGGAACTCGCTCCCGGATAGATCTCGCAAATTCATGAATGTGTCCGTCTTGTCCCCCCGGCGTGATTCGCCGGTCCGTCGTAAGCTGTACCAATCAATAAGACACCAGCAAGGCCGAACCGTCCTTACCGAATTTGGGTTTTACACCAAGAATTGCCGCTGAACGGGTGATGATATCGTGCACCATCGGTGCCGCAGAGGAACCGGCAAGTGCTGCGCCATTACCCTTGTCCGTCTTCGGCTCATCGATGAAGGACAGAACGACATATTCCGGCTTGTCCATCGGGAAAGCGGAGAGGAAGGCGTTGAAGTTCTTGTCGTGAACGTAGCGACCGTTGACAACCTTGTCGGCCGTGCCGGTCTTGCCACCGACATTGAAGCCTTCAACACGCGCGTTGCGACCGGAGCCGTTGACGCCATTCCACTCGAAAAGGAACCGCATGTCCTTGCTGGCGCCGGGCTGCAGCACCTGCTTGGCCACCTGATCGGCCTGGTCCTGCGAACGGGGCAGGAATGTCGGCTCAATTAGTTTGCCACCATTGACGAGGGCAGCACCTGCAATGGCGGTTTGCAGCGGCGTCGTCGAGACGCCGTGACCGAAGGAAATTGTAACGGAGTTGATCTTCTTCCATTGACGCGGCTGCGTCGGCATAGCGACTTCAGGCAGTTCTGTCTGCATCTTCGTCAACAGGCCGAGACGCGTAAGGAATTCCTTGTGTCCCTCGATGCCAACCGTATCGGCAATCTTCGCGGTACCGATGTTGGAGGAATACTGGAAGATTTCCGGCACCGAGAGCACGCGTCCCTTGCCGTGGAAATCCTTGATGGTGAAGCCACCGATGCGGATGGGAAAACGCGCATCGAAAGTATCGCCAATGCGAACCTTTCCGGAATCGAGACCCATGGCAATGGTGAAGGACTTGAAGGTGGAGCCCATCTCGAACGTACCGTTCGACATGCGGTTCAGCCAGCCTTCCTTGGCGCCTTCGGCGGGATTGTTGGGATCGTAATCCGGTGCGGACACCATGGCGAGAATTTCGCCGGTGTGGACATTGATCACCACAGCGCCCGCGCCAAGAGCTTCGAACTTCTGGATTGCGTTGACCACGACTTCACGCACGATGGCCTGTACGCGCAGGTCAATGGACAGCTTGACCGGTTCCAGCGGCTGGTCCGAGGTCATGCCAAGCGCGGTCAGGTCTGCAAGGCCCTGGCTGTCGAGATACCGTTCCATGCCAGCCACGCCGCGGTTGTCGATGTTAACGTGGCCAACGACGTGGGCAGCGGTCGGCCCGCCGGGATAGAAGCGTCGCTTCTCAGGACGGAAGCCGATGCCGGGAATGCCGAGCGCCAAAATCTGGCTCTGCTGCTTGGGCGTCAACTGACGGCGCAGCCACTGGAAGCGGGATTCGGATTTGAGCTTCTGGTAGGTTCCGCGCGTGTCGAGGTCGGGCAGAACGGTGCGCAGTTTCTCGATGGCTTCATCGACGTCGACAATGCGATGCGGTTCGGCAAAGAGTGAAACGGTGCGAATATCCGTTGCCAGCACTTCACCGTTACGGTCCAGAAGATCGGGACGCGACGCCATCAGCCGGTCGGCAGGCGCGATGCTGGACACGGTTTCCGGCTGTGTCATGCCATACTGGACCAGACGTCCGCCGACGACACCGTAAAATGCAACGAAACCGACGATCAGGAGACCGACACGCGTCTTTGCCTGCGTGGCGCGGCGCTTGCGGGCACCTTCAAAGGCAGCATGATCGGCAAAGCCGGTGGTGCTGGCGGAAAAATGAGCCCTGCTTTTCAGAACCATGACGCGGGAGAGAAAAGACATCAGTCCACCGATCCAGTTATCGTTTCATCCATGTCACCAGACTCGTCACCCGGCTGCGCACGCACAACAGGTGCGGGAACTGGCTGACGTGTGACACGCGCACGCGGCTGCGGCACGGGCACACCGCCCGTCGCTGCAATTTGCCCCGCAGGCGCTGATTTCGGCTTTACACCACCCAATGTTGCGCCAGGCTTGGAGCCGCTCATCGCGGCGGCAATCACATCCTCGACGCTCATGCCCTGCGGCTCCGGCGGCTGCGGCAATTGCGAGCGCAGCATCGGCAGTTCCTTGGGTTGCGACAGCTGCGTGGGCTGTGTTGGCGCAAGCGCAAGGTCGCCCTGATAAGCATTGACAAGCCGGTGCAGACGGTTTGGCTGCGTCAGCAGCGCCCAGTCCGCACGCAGAAGATCGATTGTATCCTTCTCAAGCTTGATCTCGGCTTCGAGCTTGCGCACGGAATCGAGCTTCAGGTCGGCCTGATGCTTGATGGAATAGGTCACGACGGCTGCCGCCACCATCACGCCCATGAGAATGAAATCAAAGGTCCGTAGCATATCAGCCTCCCATCTTTTCAAGGCTGGCAAGATCGGGCAGTTCGAAAATGGAAAAATCTGCCGGGCGAGCCGGGGCTTGTGTACGAATACCGGCACGCAGCTTGGCCGAACGGGCGCGCGGATTGACCTCCGCCTCCTCTTCACTTGCTGCAATCATCGGCTTGCCGAGGGCATCGAAAATGGCGGACTTCGCCGCAACCATCGGCATGTGGCGTGAACCGGCGGCGCGGTCTGAGCGGTCGGCGAAATATTTCTTGACGATGCGGTCTTCCAGCGAGTGGAACGTTACCACCACGAGGCGACCGCCGGGCTTCAAGGCCTGCTCGGCGGCAAACAGCGCCTGTGCCAGCTCTCCCAGCTCATCATTGACGAAGACGCGCAGTGCCTGAAACACCCGCGTTGCCGGATGGATCTTATCCTTGGCCTTGCGCGGGGTGACGATTTCAATCAGCCCGGCTAGGTCGCGCGTGGTGCGAAACGGCTCTTCCGCGCGCTTCTTTTCAATGGCGCGGGCAATGCGGCCCGGCTGCTTTTCTTCGCCGAGAAATCCAAAAATGCGGATGAGGTCCGACACCTTGGCGCGGTTGACGACATCTGCCGCAGAAACGCCAGAGGCCGACATGCGCATGTCCAAAGGGCCATTCTTCTGGAAGGAGAAGCCGCGCTCGGCCTCGTCGATCTGCATGGAGGAAACGCCGATATCCAGCACCACGCCATCCAGCCCTTGCGCTGGCGCATGGGAGGCGAGATTTGAGAACTTCGACTGGATCAGTGAAAGGCGTCCGCCATTTGCGGCGACCATGCCCTGCCCGCCTGCAATTGCGGTGGGATCGCGGTCCAAAGCTATGACATCGGCACCCTGGTCGAGAATAGCTTGCGTATACCCGCCTGCGCCGAATGTGCCATCGAGAATGAGTTTGCCTGGCGCTGGCTCGAGCGCGGTCAGGACCTCACGGAGAAGAACCGGAATGTGGCGAACCGGTCCGCCACCGGCATCAGAAGATCGTCCGCCAGAATTCGCCGCCATTCCGTTTCCCCGTCCTATCCGGGGCGAACAGCAGAAAAACCGCGCCCCGTTCTTGCTGCCGTCTGCGCCTCGTGAAACGCTTCCGGCTGCCACAACTGAAAATGATCCGCCCGACCGACAAAGGTGACTTCCGTGCTGATGGCCGTAAACTCCCGGATAAAATCCGTGACCATCAAGCGCCCTTCCCCGTCGAGCTTCATGAAAACGCCGCCACCGTGAACCAGCAGCGACATTGCGTTCGCTTCCGGCGAAAAAGCATCCATGGATGCGATCTGCCGCTCGTATCGCTCCAGCAAGTCCGGCCCGCCGACGCTGATCGCTGGAAATGCGAAATCCTGGAGACAGTAAAGCTCCTGAATACCGCGCTCCATCAGGACCGAACGAAACAGGGACGGAACCGAAACGCGCCCCTTGGCGTCGATCCTGTTCGTCACGTTCGATAAAAAGCGACCCATTGCCAAACTCGCCAAAACTGCCTGGTGCCGAACAAAAACCGGCACCAACTGGCAACACCGTTACGCACGACATATCGCTGACCGGCAGGACATAATGCCCATCGGACCTTTTCAGGCCTCTCCGTTTCAGAGATTGCGGGTCAAAAACACGACCCTTTGTGGTGTGCATTTGGGATACCATGGGACACTTTGGGCGTCAATGGGAGAAGCCCGCACGATGCCGGCCTCGGATCGAATATTCATATCCCGTTAAGTTTAACGAATGGTTTACCGTGTTCATTCAAGCACTTGCGCCAAGACAATAAAAAATCATCAATCAAATCTAATTAAATAAAGAAAAACAAACGCTTACGCGAGCCGATCGACCCGCATCAACGTTTGGAAAGAAAAAGGAATTTGCCAGTTGGCCTGTAAGCCGGGTTCTGTATGGCCCCGGTTTGACCCGGAACGTGGCAGCCATTCATCTGGGACGGCATTTGCACGCCGCCTCTCGCAACCCACCCGGATAACTCGCCCAAAAACCGGCTGTAGATACGCTTGCGCGCATCCCGCGTTATCCCTATTCGGTCTTGCTCCCGGTGGGGTTTACCTTGCCACCCCTGTTACCAGCGGCGCGGTGGGCTCTTACCCCACCCTTTCACCCTTACCACTATAAAAGTGGCGGTCTACTCTCTGCGGCACTTTCCCTAGGGTCGCCCCCGCCGGACGTTATCCGGCACCGTGTTTTTGTGGAGCCCGGACTTTCCTCACCCTACCGTCTTTCGACATTGGTAAAGCGCGGCTGCCCGGCCAACTGGCACGGGCTCCTTAGACGGGTTCAGCGGCGAATGCCAACGGAAAATCCGCAAACGTCTTATTCCGTGCAGAAAAGCGGCGCGAAATCTGTCTCGTAGGCATCCTCGACAAGCTGTCCGTGGGTGAGAAGCTGCGCACCCAGCCTGCCGATCTCGTCGCAGCTTTTTGCAGCAGCACCACATCCGCCCGTCAGCACCGCAATGCCGGGCGAAGTCGTGTAACCAATCGCCGGAAATCCGCTGGGCGTATAGGACGTGACGCAAGCAGCCATGGAAATCCTGCTCCTGTCGATCGATGGGATCAACGTCTGGATAATGTCGGCGAAATTGTCCCGCACCTGGGCATTTCCACCTGAGCGGAACCACGCGCGGATCTCCGGGTCGCTACCCAGCGCAACATCAACAGGCTCGCCGCCAATCTTCAGATAGAACTTGCCATCCGGATATCGCACCGGCGGCAGAAGATAAATATGCTTGCGGGGATCAGACGGCTCGTAGATCAGCGATGGCATACCTGCATAGTGGTCGAGGTCGCTTTCGGGGATTTCGAAAAAGGCAACGGTGCGAGCGAAGACCTGCATCTGCAGCGCCTCCGGCAAAAGCCCCTGTGCGATGGAAAAGCCGCCCGCGGCAAAAAGCACTTTTTCCGCGGTGTAGCTGTGGCCGGACGCAGTCATGACGGTGGCGACGCCGCCCTCTTCCCGCACGCTGGAGACGATGTCGTCGATGCGCGTAACGCCCTTCCTCTCAGCTGCGGCGAGCTGCGCGCGCACCAGTTCACGTGGATTGACGTATCCAGCATTGCGCGCTTCGAAAACACCTTCGCAGTCCGGCTCAAACGCAAAATAGGGAAAGCGTGCGCCAAGCGCCGCATCATCCAGAATCTCCGTTTCGACGCCCAGCGTTTCGGCGGCAGCACACACATTCTCGATGTAGGCCGATCCCGTGCCGCGTTTCTTGCCGACAATGAGGCAGCCGACCTCGTGGTAGAATCTGACGTCGCTTTGGCGTTCGATTTCGACGTAGCGTGCAATCGAACGGTTGGCCAGACGCGCCCAGTCAGCATTGCCATCAATGGTGCGCGTGATGCGGGCAGCATCGTAATGGCTGCCGAAAACGCCGGTATGGCTGGGAATATCGCCCGGCTCACGCGGACCGATGACGGCAATGCTGTCACCCGTCCCAGCCAGATGGCGGGCAGCAGATGCCCCCATCATGCCTGCCCCTACAATGACATATTTGAACTGCGCTGCCATGACCGAACGACTTTTCTTTTTCCATTGCAACAATTTGTAGCCACTTGCTCAATCACCGCCAGAGGGCTGGCAATGTTTTCACAGGCCAACTCCCACTCAGATGAAAACCGGTGCCATTTGAGCGGCGAAATCAGCTTCCGTCAGTTGCCCGTCCAGCAACAGGACCGCACCCAATCGGCCGATTTCATCGGAAGATTTTGCTGAAACGAAGTTGCCCCCGGTCAGCACTGCGATGTTGGAAGACTGCGTGTAGCCCACATAGGGGTAACCAGTGCGGGTGATGGAAGCGACGCAGGAGCCTGAGGTAACCGGGCATCCCGAAAGCTCTGGCATGATGTCGATTGCGCGACGGACGAGGGACTCCACTTCGCTGCCGGTACCATCCGAATGAAACCAGGAAACCGCTTCACCCAGCGTGTTCAACCGGCCCTTCTCGCTCTCACCGCCGATTTTCAGATAGACCTTCCCATCCGGATATCGGACCGGCGGCAGAATGTAGACGATATCATCGGCATTTTGCGCCAGCACAATGGTGGAAGGCATGGCCGAAAACGCTTGCTGCTTGCGCTCGTCCAGCTCAAAGAAGGCAATTGTCCTTCCCGTTGCGGCCATATCCACCTTTGCGGGCAGAAGATCTGCCATATTGGTAAAACCACCGGCAGCGACGATGACCTTTTCGCCCGTATAGCACCGGCCCTCATGTGTTTTGACTTCAACGCCCGCTGCCGTGTCATGAACCCGCGTCACCGTCTCGCGGATGAGTGCCGCGCCCTGGCTTTCGGCAAGCGAGACCTGCGCCCGCACAAGTGCGCGCGGATTGACGTAACCAGCATTGCGTGGCTCAAACCAGCCGTCGTGATCGTCAGGCAATGCAAACATCGGAAAACGGGGCTTCAGCGCGGCGTTGTCATAGAGCTCGATATCAAGCGCAAGGCGATCCTTCTCGCGCATGGCTCCCGCCACGTAATCACCGCCCAGCCCTTTGCCGTTTCCGACAAACAGGCAACCCACCTCGTGATAGAAGCGGACCCCGCTTCTGGCTTCGATCTCGCCGTAACGCGCGATGGATCGTTTCGCCAGCTCTGCCCAGACGGGGTCCCCGTCAAAGCCGCGTGTGATTCGGGCCTCATCGTAGTGGCTGGAGAAAACACCGTGGTGAGCCTTCCGATCATGCGGCTCTGCCGGGCCGATCAAGGCAACACCATCGGTTTGCGCGGAGAGATGCCGTGCTGCGGAAGCCCCCATCATGCCCGCACCAACGACGATATATTTGAAGTCCGCCATGCAGCCAGCCCCTGATGTTCGTGCCTGCGGCTTACGGGAAAGCTACCCGCTGCCCCCAGGCTGTGAAGCCCTCTTTTAACCTCGCGCCAGCTCCCGTCCACTGGTTTCATTCAACAAGGTTGGGGCGGAAGGGAAAAAGCTGATTGCCTTGACGATCATCAGCTCTGCAACAGAGCCTGGACCTTGCCGCAATAGCGCTTGGAGACAGGGTTCATGCGCGTGGCACCATGGCCCGCATTATAGCGCAGAATCGTGCTGCAGATCTGCCCGCCGCCCAACTGGTGAGCGGTTGCCAGATATTGCATTCCCCAGCGGATATTTGTTTCAGGATCATAGAGCGCCTTTGTCGTGCCCTTGTAGCCCATCATGCGCGCCGTTGCAGGCTTGATCTGCATGAGACCGACTTCACCGGCGCTACCCCGGGCCTTGGGGTTGAACCGGCTCTCAACCGAAATCACCGCATGGGCCAGATTGGTTGGGACGCCGTAACGCTTGGCATATTTCACGATAAGGTTGGAATAATCACTCTCGAGATTTGTTGGAAGCGACTTTTCGGGGATAGGATAGCCCGGCTTGCGAATGTAGGTTTCCAGGGTGACGGTCTTGGTTTTCACTTCATCCTTGGCAAAAACAAATCCACTCTGCGCGGCGAGCATGGCAAGACAAGCCGAAACAGCAAAAATTACTCTTCTCATCAGTATTATGTGTCTCCGGACACGAAGACTTCGGGCACAATCTGCAACGCAGAGCCACTCGGATAGTCCATCAGAACGATCCGTCTCAAGTCCTCATCATTGATATTGGCGACTTCTGTCTCAAACTGAAACACGTCGCGGTTTGGTGAGGCTTATAAAGGGGGCCAATAAGGATTTACTGTGGCAAGGCAGAAAAAATGATCGCGAAACCTGTTTCAAGGGGAACGTTTTTTCTGAAAAACGCGTTCAAGCGCTCCGAAATTTCGGCAGGCTCGAAATCAGACGATGCAAAGTATCGATGGTAGAAACATCCGCGATACCATCTACCAGAGCGGGCCGGAAATGCCGCTGGAAGGCAGCCACCGCGCCCTCCGTTTTCTCACAATAAATGCCCGTTATTTCAATGCCGTAGCCATAGAGAGACAGCATCGACTGCAAGGCCTCTACCGGCTGCCCACTGTCTCCACGCTGAAAGAACCGTCCACCGCCAACCGGCGTGGGCGAAACCCAGTGCCCGACACCGTTCTGCGACAGGGTGTCCCAGGGGAACCGCTCGCCCGGATCGATCTTGCGAATGGGTGCGATATCGGAGTGGCCAAGCACGCGTTCAGGGGCGATCGACCACCGTGCGCCGCAATCACGACACAATTCAATAACCGCAGAAATCTGTGGCTCCGGAAAAGGAGGAAGCCCAGCGGGATGCCCCGCATTGGCGATCTCGATGCCGATGGAACGGGAGTTTATGTCTTCAGCGCCGGCCCATAGGCTTTTGCCGGCGTGCCAGGCACGGCGGCTTTCCGGAACGAGCTGGATCACACGTCCGTCTTCAAAAACGAAATAATGGCTGGAAACCTGACTTTGCGGGTTGCACAACCATTCCAGAGCAGCGTCTGCGCTGCCCATGCCGGTGTAATGAAGGATGATCGTGTCAGGCGCTGCAACGTCCACGCGTTCGCCATGGTTCGGCGAAGGCACAACCGAAGCGCCCGCATAATCCGCTGGAAAATCACTCATGCGACGCGGCGTTCTTTCTCAATTGCCGCATAGGCGGCGTTGAGTGCCGCCATACGCTCATTTGCAGCCGCGTGCAATTCCATGGGAACGCCGCGGGCAATAAGCTTGTCAGGATGATGCTCCGCCACGAGCAGGCGATACCGCTTGCGAATGTCGGAAAAATCATCGGAGGGCGAAACACCGAGAACGCGGTAAGGGTCGCGACCATCAGTGTGAACATGGCGCGCCATAATCGTTTCGAAGTGATCTTCGGTGATTCTGAAAATTTCAGCGATTCGGCCCAGAAACGCCATTTCGCGCTCGTGGATCAGGCCGTCCGCCTTGGCGATATGGAACAGACCGTCGATGACGCTTTCCAGCATCTCGCAGTTCTTTTCACCAGAACCGCACAAGCCAGCAAGGCGCTCGGCATAGGCCTCGTAGCCAGCCACATCCTGCCGCGCGAGGTTATAAAGCCGCGCAACGTTTCGCGCTTCCTCTTCCGGGAAATCGAATATCTGGCGGAAGGCCTTCACCTCGGCATCATTGACCATGCCATCGGCCTTGGCCATCTTTGCGGACAGCGCGATGATCGCGACGGAAAAGGAAACCTGCCGGCGTGTTTCCGGGTCACCCTCGAACACCGTCCGCACTGCTTCTATGACGCGTCCAAGCACGTTGCCTGCTGCGTCGCCGATTGCGCCGAGCAGCCGTTCCCACAGCGATGAAAGTTGCAAACAGGCGAAATCGTACATCATGATCTCAAGCATACGGGCCCGCTGGCTGATTGCAATATACATAAAGGTCGCATGTCATTAACTTTTATTCATCTTCGAATGAGATTTGCACACATCGACAGCCGCTGCCGCCTGCCCTTTCAGAACGGTTTTCCACAGGCTCGCAATGCCGGGAAGATCGCATGAGCGATTGAAACGATTATATCGCCCAACTCGTTCAATCGCTTTGAAAATTGGCGCGAAATGCCCGAATTTCTTGAGAAATTCACTTTACATGCCACATTCTCTCACGCATCCATTTGCCACCACCACATCTGGAATGAACACGAAGGAGAGCCACGATGGCTAAACAGAAAGTCGCAATGTTGACCGCAGGCGGTCTCGCGCCCTGCCTCTCTTCCGCCGTGGGCGGATTGATCGAACGTTACAGCGACATTGCGCCTGACATCGACATCGTGGCTTATCGCTCGGGCTATCAGGGCGTGCTTTTGGGCGATAGCGTTGAAATCACCGCCGCCATGCGTGAGAAAGCGCCCCTTCTGCATCATTATGGCGGATCTCCAATCGGCAACAGCCGCGTGAAATTGACCAACGCAGCCGATTGCGCCAAGCGCGGCTTGGTCAAGGAAGGCCAGAATCCGCTTCAGGTGGCAGCAGATCGTCTCGCAAAGGACGGCGTCACCATTCTTCACACCATCGGTGGCGATGACACCAATACGACGGCAGCGGATCTTGCCGCCTATTTGGGTGCAAATGGCTATGATCTGACGGTTGTCGGTCTTCCCAAGACCGTCGACAATGACGTCGTTCCGATCAAGCAGTCTCTGGGCGCCTGGACGGCAGCCGAGGTCGGCGCGAACTTCTTCGACAATGTCAGCAACGAGCAGAGTGCTGCGCCAAAGACATTCGTCATCCATGAGGTCATGGGCCGCCATTGCGGCTGGCTGACCGCCGCTACCGCCCGCGCTTACATCCAGAAGACCAAGGGCAACGAATATGTCGAGGGTCTGCTGATGGGCGAGCAGCTCAAGAGCATCGACGGGCTTTATTTGCCTGAAATGGCCTTCGACATCCAGGCCGAAGCCGAGCGCCTCAAGAAGATCATGGACAAGACCGGTTTTGTCACACTCTTCGTTTCCGAAGGCGCAGGTCTTGATTCCATCGTTGCCGAGCGGGAAGCTGCGGGCGACACGATCAAGCGCGACGCTTTCGGGCACGTCAAGATCGACACGATCAATGTCGGCGGCTGGTTCCAGAAGCAATTTGCCGGCCTTATCGGTGCCGAGCGGACAATGGTGCAGAAGTCCGGTTATTATGCCCGCTCCGCACCGGCCAATGGCGAAGATCTGCGACTCATTCAGAGCATGGTTGATCTGGCCGTGGAAAGCGCACTGAACAAGGTATCCGGCGTTACCGGCCATGACGAGGATCAGGGCGGCAAGCTGCGCACCATCGAGTTCCCGCGCATCAAGGGCGGAAAGCATTTCGACCTCTCGGCCAAGTGGTTCGGCGAGGTCATGGATCATATCGGCCAGCCCTACAAGGCAGCGTAACCTCAAAACCGTTACGCATCTTTGTGCCGCAATATCGGGCTAAGCCTGCAGACTGTGGCGCAAACACACCGCTCTCGACGTTATGAACACAAGACCCAGAAATCCGTTTCGGTTTCTGGGTCGATGCTGTAAGTTCAAAGAAAATGAAGTCGGGAGGGCAAGGAGGAACGCATATGTCCGCACAAGTCTGGCTAGTGTTTTGCATAGCCTGTGCCGTACTTTTCGCGCTGCCCTCGCCTATCTCCTTCAAAGTTGCGAGCTATTCCTCCATACGTGGCAAGAAAGCTCTGGTTGCTGCCGTCATGGGCGCGACATCAGGCATTGTCACAACGGTCACCGCCGCATCCATCATCGTGGCGGGCGCGGAGTTTCTTCCCTCTGCCGTTCTGTATATTGCCCAATGGGCAGGCACGGGATGGCTCATGCTTTTCAGTCTGTGGACGATTGCTACCCCTGCGGCCCGCGAGGCCAATGCAGACAACGACAATCTCCGCGGCAAGAATTTCGGCAGCACATTTTCCGATTGCTTCAGTGTCGCATCCCTTCGACTGCGCTATTTCGGCTTTTTCGTTGCCTTCCTCATACAGTTTGTGAACGGCACGCGTGACGTCGTTGAAATGGTATCGCAGATGCAGGCTGTCGTCCTGCTGATCGCTTTTGCAAGCCTCACCGCTCAAGCTGTCTTCGCTCAGGTGACGCTGTCGTCCGTGCGGCGCATGTCCATCAGCAAAAAGCAGCGCAATCCGAAGAGAACGCACTTCATTGCTGGCCGCGCGGTTACCGCTGGATATCGCCGTATCGCCGCCTGAAAACCCACAGCTTCTACTATCGCGGTGAATGTCAAATTTACCATCCTATCTCGTTGTTTCTAAAGGCATGAGACTAGCTAGGTCGGCTCCTCACGTCTGCCGACGTGCGGCAGCAACAAGTCGCCGCTTGCCGGAATCCTTACGATAGGTTAATGATCGCCGGATAGGGACTGCCTGCTTCGCTTGAAACGGGGGTAACGAGCGACAGGCGCACTCAAGGGCGGCAGCATGAAATTTCCTGGCAGTTCTCGCCGAACATCGGCTCTACTTGTGTCATCAACCATGGGCCTTGCAATGAGCTTGGCGGGGTGCACAAGCGTCGAAGTCGCATCAAAAGCCGATATTCAACAGCCGAAACTCGCTGCCACGACCCAACCATCTCCCGACGTGGCCGCCACGCCAACACAGACCCCTGCAACAGCGAACTCCGGTGAAGCCACAGCCGCGCAAACTGCCCAAATCGCAGCAGCGCAAGCTGGCACAGCCGCCGCCCCTGCCGGCGCAACCGTCTCACCGGCAGGCGCGACCGTGGCATCGACCGCTACAGCAGCACAGGTTGCTGGCCCGACCATGGCGTCGGCAGTTGCCGTCAAGGGTGGACGTGTAGCCCTTCCGCCCGCTTCCGAAATTGCGGCCGCAGCAGCTGCTGCCGCCATTGACGCACAGATACAGCCACAGGCGCCCGCCCAGCAGGTTGCGCTCGCAGCGCCAGCCGCCACGGCACCGGCAGTCGCCGCTGTGGCCCACCAGACAAGCACCTCTGCGGCAGCACTTCCGCAGGTCGTTGCGTTGAAGGGCGGGTTCCCGCCAGCACCAAGCGCACCGGGCACCCCTTCGGCAGCACCCATTCCGCTGACCGAAGAAATGATGAAGCAGCAAAGCGTAATTCCGGTTCCAAAACCGCAGGGCGCCATGCTTGCCTATGCATCGGCTCCGCAAAACGCGGCTCTGGCTGCGATCAGCACCCGCGAAGGCATCACCACCGATGGTTCGGTCATGGCTGGCCGTCAGAAGCTGAGCGGACTGATTACTAAATATGCGACGATGTATGATGTGCCGGAAGATCTGGTGCACCGTGTCGTGCAGCGTGAAAGCCGCTACAATCCCGGCGCATTCAATGGCGGTCACTTCGGCCTGATGCAGATCAAGCATGCAACCGCCCGCTCCATGGGCTTCGATGGCCCCGCATCCGGCCTTTTCGATGCCGAAACCAATCTGAAATATGCGGTGAAGTATCTGCGTGGTGCGTGGCTGGTGGCGGACAACAACCGCGACAATGCGGTTCGCCTTTATGCGCGTGGCTACTACTACGACGCAAAGCGCCGTGGAATGCTGCACGTCCTTCGCAAGTAAGCGGCAATCCAACTCGTTTTACCATCCCGGTTCCCGTTCGAACCTGGCGCGATCAGAGCCTTGATTGTGCTCAGACGTGTCCCTGCCTGCTCCCAGCCGGAGCCGTTATGACGGCAAGATGAAGCCGCCGTTAACCCGTCATCAAACTGTTGCGTCATGCCGGTAAACGCCTCTCAACCGAACGAGAGGTGGAATCATATGACGGGTGTCGCGCCGAAAACCGGTTTCAGTAAAAACCTTAAACTCAAGAACGCGCTGCTTCAGCACAAGGCCCTGTCCCCAAGCGGCATGTCCGAGCGTCTGTTCGGCGTTTTGTTTTCGGGTCTGGTCTATCCGCAAATCTGGGAAGATCCGGATGTCGACATGCAGGCGATGGAACTGCGGGACGGGCACAGCATCGTCACCATCGGCTCTGGTGGCTGCAATGTTCTGACCTACCTTTCCCGCAATCCGGCGCGGATTGACGTTGTGGACCTCAACCCGCACCACATCGCCCTCAACAAGCTGAAACTCGCCGCCTTCCGCCACCTGCCAAATCATGGCGATGTTGTCCGGCAGTTCGGTGTGGCCAATGTACGCTCCAACAGCGACGGGTATGACCGCTTCATCGCACCGCACCTCGATCCGCAGACGCGTGCCTACTGGTCAAAGCGCACGTTGACGGGACGTCGCCGCATCTCCGTGTTCAATCGCAATATTTACCGCACAGGGCTTCTGGGCCGCTTCATCGGCGCTGGCCATGTTCTGGCCCGCCTGCACGGCGTCAAGCTTCAGGAGATGGCCAAGACGCGTTCGCTGGACGAGCAGCGCCAGTTCTTCGACCAGAAGGTTGCGCCGCTGTTCGACAAGCCAATGATTCGCTGGCTCACGAAGCGCAAGAGCTCGCTTTTCGGTCTTGGCATCCCTCCCCGGCAATATGACGAACTCGCCAGCCTTTCGGATGGCAACACCATCGCGCCGGTGCTGCGCCAGCGCCTTGAAAAGCTCGCCTGCGACTTTCCGCTCAAGGATAATTACTTCGCATGGCAGGCTTTTGCGCGTCGCTACCCGCAGGCTCAGGAAGGCAATCTGCCCGACTACCTGCGCAATGATTACTACCAGGCCATTCGTGACAATGCCTCGCGGGTCCACGTTCATCACGCCACCTTCACGGAACTTCTGGCTGCCAAGCCCGCATCGAGCGTCGATCGTTACGTTCTGCTCGATGCGCAGGACTGGATGAGCGATACGCAGATCAATGAACTCTGGTCGCAGATCAGCCGCACAGCAGCACCCGACGCACGCGTGATTTTCCGCACAGCCGCAGAAAAGAGCGTGATTGAAGGCCGTCTTTCGCCCGACATCCGCGCCCAGTGGTGCTATCTGGCGGAACGGTCGCAAGAGCTGAATGCCCGCGATCGCTCTGCGATCTATGGCGGCTTCCATATTTACCAGAGGGCACAGGCATGAAGAGCATCGGCGAGAATATCGGCCTCGGCGATACCGGCCACGCGAACCTGATGGACCGCATGTATCGCCACCAGCGGCATATCTACGACATCACGCGCAAATATTACCTGCTGGGACGTGACACGACCATCGACAGGCTCGATGTACCGACGGGCGGCAGCCTGCTGGAAGTGGGCTGCGGCACGGGGCGCAATCTTCTGCGCGCCTCAAAGCTCTTTCCAACCGCCAAGCTCTACGGCCTCGACATTTCATCCGAGATGCTGACCACGGCAGCCGAAAACTTCGCAGGCCATCGCGAGCGGCCTGTTCTCCGCGTTTCCGACGCTACAACCTTCCGCCTTAGCGAATTTGGCCGCGCCGAAGGCTTCGACAGGGTCATGATTTCCTATGCCGTATCGATGATACCGGATTGGGAAAAGGCGGTGGAACGCGCCATCCTCTCGCTGGCGCCGGGAGGCTCGTTGCACATCGTTGATTTCGGCCAACAGGAAGAGCTGCCTCGCTGGTTCCGCACCATGCTACAGGCATGGCTGGCGAAGTTTCACGTCACGCCGCGCGCCAACATGAAGTATGTGCTACAGGCCCTGGCTGGCAGCTATAATGCCTCACTGGAATTCCAGCCGATCGCCCGAGGCTATGCCTGGCGGGCGGTTCTGACCCTGCCGAAAGTCTAGAGCCGACGCCCCAGCCGCTGCACCAATGAATTTCCGTAGGCCTATTGCCATAACGGCTTGTTTACCCTGTTATGGTAAACAGGAGATTACGCCGCTTCGTCATGTCTGGAGCGGGGACGTCATTCATTTCACTGGGATCAACATGCAGCGGCTACTTCCGGCACTCTTTTCGACCGTTCTGTTGTTGAGCGGCTGCACATCCACCAGCTACGATTTTCTTGAAACCGCGTCCGTCGCCAAGCCTCGCTTCAAGGACAACGACCCGCAGGATTTCGGCACGCGCTCTCCCCACAAGCACGACGTTCATGGCATCGACGTGTCCAAGTGGAATGGCGATATCGACTGGCCGACTGTTCGCAAATCCGGTGTGTCCTTTGCCTTCATCAAGGCAACGGAAGGAACGGATCGCGTCGATTCGCGCTTCGATGAATATTGGCGGCAGGCAGCGGCGGCGGGCGTGCCGCACGCGCCCTACCATTTCTACTATTTCTGCGCACCGGCAGATGCCCAGGCCGACTGGTTCATTCGTAATGTCCCGAAGGAATCGATGAAGCTGCCGCCGGTGCTGGATGTTGAATGGAACCCTGCCTCCCCCACCTGTAAGACACGCCCCGCGCCGGATGTCGTGCGTGCGGAAATCCAGCGTTTCCTCAGCCGCATCGAGACGCATTATGGCAAGCGACCGATCATCTACACCAGCGTCGATTTCCACCGTGACAATCTGGTCGGGCAGTTCAAGAGCTACAATTTCTGGGTTCGATCCGTCGCTGCTCACCCGGCGCAGATCTATAGCGATCGTCAGTGGGCGTTCTGGCAGTACACCGGAACCGGCGTCGTTCCCGGCATCGGCACGCCGACGGATATCAACGTTTTTGCTGGCACGGAAAAGAACTGGCGCAGCTGGGTTGCATCGGCCGGCTCGCCGAAAGGCTGAGGCTTGTTCAGGGCTTGATTTTTCCTTGAAATCCGGCAGATGTGCTGCGAAATAATCGCTCGCCTTTGGAAACAAACGGACTGGTTACGCTTTTCCCACGTCTGCCCACGCTTCCGCCACAAAGCTTGCGGAACGCAGGGTCATCCGTTCATTTGAGGAATTCTGATGCTCAGCTTCTCGACACGCAGCTTCGCACTCGCTGCCACCCTTTTCACTTTGTCTTGCGGATCCGCATTGGCCGTAACGCCCATGCCTTCACCGGATGAGCCGAAGCAGGTTGCCTGCGGTGGTGACCTTGCAAGCTTCCTCGAAGGCGTAAAAACTGAAGCTGTCGGCAAGGGTATCTCTGCCGACGCCGTGGACAAGGCGCTCTTCGGCGCGCAGATCGACCAGAAAGTTCTCTCCCGCGACCGCGCGCAGGGCGTCTTCCGCCAGACTTTCCTGGAATTTTCCCAGCGCACAGTCAGCCAGGGCCGCCTCGATCTGGGCCGCAAGAAGCTGCAGGAATATTCTGCCGCCTTCAAGCGCGCGGAAGACGAGTTTGGTGTACCCGCAGGCGTGATCGCTGCCTTCTGGGCGATGGAGACGGATTTCGGCGCTGTTCAGGGCGACTTCAACACCCGCAACGCGCTTGTAACGCTTGCGCATGATTGCCGCCGCCCGGAACTGTTTCGTCCGCAGCTCATCGCGCTGACGGAAATGGTTCAGCACGGCGATCTCGATCCTGCAACCAACACCGGCGCCTGGGCTGGCGAAATCGGCCAGGTGCAGATGCTGCCGAAGGATATCATCGCTTTCGGCGTTGATGGTGATGGCGATGGCCACATCAACGTCAAGTCCAGCGCACCGGACGCTATCCTCACGGCAGCCAAGTTCATCCAGCATCTCGGCTTCAAAAAGGGCGAGCCCTGGATTCAGGAAGTCTCCGTTCCTGAAAATCTGCCTTGGGAAAAGTCAGGCCTTGGCGGCACGATGACAGCTGGTGACTGGTTCAACCTTGGCGTTGCCCCACGTGACGGCAACAAGAACTTTGCCACCCTGCCCGCAGCCCTCATCATGCCGCAAGGCCGCAAGGGTCCAACCTTCATCACCTACCCCAACTTCAATATCTATCTGGAATGGAACCAGTCCTTCATCTACACGACGTCCGCTGCCTATTTCGCCACACGCTTCATGGGCGCTCCGGTCTACAACAAGGGCAACCCCGATCCGGGCCTCGATGATGCGGCCATGAAGGAGCTTCAGGCAAAGCTCGATGCCAAGACGCATGATGTCGGCAAGATCGACGGCATCCTCGGCTCAGGCACACGCATTGCCGTTCAGCGAGAACAGCAGCGCCTCGGCCTGCCAGCAGATGGCTGGCCAACACGTGAACTGCTGGACGCCCTGTAAGACTCGCAATCACAGCCTTTGCATCAAAATGACAGAACGGCCGTGGCATTAACCACGGCCGTTTACTTTTTTTTACGTTTTGCACCGAGCGTTTCAAAGTGTAATATAAGTTGTTTTTCAAAGCCTTGATGCCAAAGCATTGGAAATCATTGCCCTTTTTGTTTGCGGCGCAATATAAAATTCGCTTTTCATGAGACACAAAACGGTCATAATGATTACTGTCAACGAATGGAGGCAGAGCATGGGACTTACAAATTCTCTTAATGCCTTGGCAGTGGGTGTGGCGTTTGCGTTCGTCGGAGTGATGCTTTTCATCTGACGCGCATTGGGTATCGCGGACATCCAAACGAGTTGATCTTCATAAGCCATTAAAAAAGCGCAGGTCTCGCAACCTGCGCTTTTTCCGTTCTCATATGCTTATGATCGTCAGCCTCAAGCAGCCGATTTGCGCGCCGGCCTGTACCCAACATTTTCCAGCACGGCGTTGACGAGCGCAGAGCGGTTCATCGTATACAGGTGAAATTCATTGACGCCACGTTTCTGCAGATCGGCAATCTGCTCTGCTGCGACATCTGCAGCAATCCTCGCACGCGCGACGGGATCTTCATCGGCGCCAGCGAAACGCTCATCCAGGAACGCCGGAATGCTTGTGCCGCAGCGCCCTGCAAAACGCTTCAACTGCGTGAGGTTCTGGATCGGCATGATGCCGGGCACCACGGGGATCGTAATCCCTGCCTTGGTGACGCGCTCCATGTAGCGTTCGAAAATATCGTTGTCGAAGAAGAACTGCGTCAGGGCGCGAGTCGCGCCATTGTCCGCCTTGCGCTTGAGCATATCGATATCGACGGCAAGGCTTTCGCTCTGCGGGTGCTTTTCGGGATAGGCGGATACGGAAATTTCGAAGTCCGCGATTTCGCGTAGTCCACGCACAAGGGCAGCAGCATTTTCATAGCCTTCGGGGTGTGGCTTGTAATCCGTGCCAATACCAGTCGAAGGATCGCCTCTCAGTGCCACGAAGTGCTTTACACCCGCCTCGCGCAATTCGCGCACCACATCGTGCACTTCCTGCTTGCTGGCATCGACGCAGGTTAGGTGCGATGCGGTCGGCAGTTGCGCCACGGAAATCATGCGCTCAACTGCCTGCAGGGTGGGCGCCTTGGTCGTTCCGCCTGCGCCATAGGTCACCGAAACGAAATCCGGGTTCCAGCGCGAGAGTTCCTCGACCGTTTCCCAAAGCTGGACGTCCATGTCGGGATTCTTGGGCGGAAAGAACTCAAAGGAAAGCTTGAAGTTTCCTGTTGTGTGATGGCCTGCCTCGGTTGTCGTCATATTATGCCCTCCCAGCGGATAGAAGCGGTGCCTCGATCGGCTCCTCGCCGGCGATCAGCAGGCGTGGATCGCGTGCGACCCAAATTGTTACGTCAAGCGACTGGGCGGATGCGTTGCCGGAGTGCAGATCGACTGCCTGTTCCGGATTGAGTCCTGCCTTTTTCAGCCACTCTTCCATGGTTTGATGCGAGAAGCCCAATCGAACATGGGCGTGCTCCTCGCGTAGATATTCAAGCGAATGTGGCGCCAGATCGATCACCACAAGACGGCCATTGGGGCGCAACATGCGCGCAGCCTCGGCAAGAGCCATCTCCGGCTGGTCAAGGAAATGCAGAACCTGATGGACGACCACCAGATCGAAATCCTGCCCTTCCAGAGGCAGGTTCAGGATATCGCCATGACGCACGGATGCGTGGGCAACGCCAGCCTTGTCCAGATTGGCACGCGCGACGGCAAGCATGTCACGGCTGGCATCGACACCGATGGCCCGGCGATAGATGCCACTCAGCAACTGAAGAATTCGGCCCGTTCCCGTTCCGAGATCCAGCATCGAATCCACCGGAGTGGTGCCAATAAGCTTCAACAGCGCACCTTCAACGGCATCATCGCTGACATGCAGCCGGCGTAGTTCGTCCCAGGCAGAGGCGTTGCGGCTGAAATAGTCCTGTGCGCGCTCGGCACGCACACGCTTGACGCCAGACAGGCGTTCATAGTCACGCAGTAAGACGGCATCTGTCGAAGACGCCACGGAGAGAAGTTGTTTTATGACCTCTGCGCCCTTGCCATCCTGCTTCAAACGGAAGTATGCCCAGGCACCCTCCTGATATCGATCAATCAGGTCTTCCTCGGCCAGAAGTTTCAAATGGCGGGAAATGCGAGGTTGAGACTGGCCGAGTATTTCGGTGAGATCCGTCACCGTCAGGTCACCCGCAGACAAAAGAGCAAGCAGACGGAACCGCGTCGGCTCACCCGCCGCTTTCAACAGCCCCACAAGATTATCGAGCCCTAGAGCCAACACCACACCTCAATCCAATCAACATATAAAGATATCTTTATACGATTGAGCTGGATATGCAAGATGGGCTGCAGAGATGTTGAGAGAAAAACAACACCTGCATTTCTCGATGTGGGCCGGGATGCAGCCAGAAGGACACTTGTTTACGGCACTTATGCCGGATGACGTACACTATCCGACGCGACGTGATGACCGCTGCGTCGGACAATCTGCTTGCCAAGGGCGAGAACCCGCCAAATGAGCGGATATGACCTAGAACTCCTGCCAATCCGCCGAGACGGCCACGGCCGCTTTGCCGCGCGCCACCGGAGCAGCACGCCTTGCTGGGGCGGAAGACGAATGATGGGCTACCGGGCTGTTGGTTTCCACTATGCTGCCCTTCGAGCTACCAAGCTGGAAATGCGACAGAACCGCGTTGAGTCCAGCGCTCTCCTGGGCGAGCGACGCACCCGCGGCGTTCATTTCCTCTACCATGGCGGCATTCTGTTGTGTGGCCTGGTCCATGTGGTTCACCGCCGTATTCACCTCCGCAAGACCGGAAGACTGCTCCTGCGCAGCGGTGGCGATGGCATCCATGTGCGAATTGACGATCTGCACCAGTTTCTCGATTTCCGTAAGCCCCTCGCCTGTTTCGTCTACCAGCTTCACGCCTTCGGAAACCGCTGCCTCGGAATTGCTGATCAGCGCCTTGATCTCCTTGGCCGCATTGGCTGAACGCTGCGCCAGCTCACGCACCTCCTGCGCAACAACCGCAAAGCCCTTGCCCGCCTCCCCCGCACGGGCCGCTTCAACACCGGCGTTCAATGCAAGAAGGTTCGTCTGGAAAGCAATCTCATCAATGACGGAGATGATCTGTGTGATCTGTCGCGAAGCACCCTCGATACGCTCCATTGCGGCGACCGCATTGCGAACCACCACACCGGATTGGTCAGCCCGTGACCGCGCGTCACGCACGATGTCGCGCGCTTCGGCGGTGCGCTTCGAAGTAGCGACGACGTTCGACGTGATCTCCTCCAAAGCAGCCGCGGTCTGTTCCAGAGAAGCCGCCTGCTGCTCGGTGCGCTTGGCCAAGTTGTCGGAGGCACTCGAAATCTCATGAGACCCGCTAGCCACCGTCGAGACGGAGCGGTCAACGCTCAGCAATGTTTCACGCAACTGGCGCACGGAGGTGTTGAAGTCCGAGCGAAGCGCCTCGAACTGCGCCGTCATCGGCATTTCGATCTCGCACAGCATGTCACCTGCAGCGAGCCGACGAAGATTAGCTGCGAAGGTACGGGTCGTCTCGTCAAGCCGCGCTTCGGCTTCCGCTTCCGCGCGCTTCTGCATTTCCACCCGCTCGGCTTCTGCACGAATGCGCGCCTCACCGCTCTCCGCCTCAAGCTGCGCGTTGCGCACTGCAGCCTGCCGGAAGATCTCGACAGACTGCGCCATGTTGCCAATCTCGTCCCGGCGCTCCGTATAGGGAATGGCGCTCTCACGATCACCCTCCGCAAGGCTCGTCATTCGCAGCGAAATCGACCGGATCGCGGAGGAAAGAGTGCGCGCTACCGAAACAGAAACCACAATTGCGAAAGCGGCAAACAGGCCGAGCAAAATAAGCAGTAACGTCAATTGCCGCCAGGCAGCATCCACCTTCTTTTGAGCCATCATTTCCAGATTTTCGGCCGTATCTCGCAACAATCCACCGACATAGTCGCGGCGTTTGACCATCGCCGCGCTCCACGCATCTAGGTCACCCGGCGCCACGGTCGTGGTCACGTTCGCATCCATCGCACTAAAGCTCTTCTGAATATGGAGGCCCTCAGGCCCCTGCCAGAACGCATCATAGAGGCTGACAATCGATGGCGGGTTGAGCTCGCGCAGAATTTTGCTTTGCTGACGGGCTGGCGCCATGCTGTTGGCATAACGCATCACTTCATCATGTGTGAGCGTGCCCTTCTTCCAATATTGCTGACCAATACGATTGGCGACCAGGTGTCCATCATTGACCTGCAGGAAGGCGTAATAACCCTGAATGCCACGCGCCAGCTCCAGATCGACCACGAGGTTGGCCGCGCGTCCGGCGATGTCCAGTCCTGCCGCAGACATCGGTTGAAGATATTTCAGAGGCAGCATGGGATCACTTTCCCCGGCATCGACCTTGGCGCGGAATTCAGAAAGACGAGCAAAACGCTCATCCAGTGCCGCCTTGATTTGCGCGAGTGTGGCATCGTTATAACCGGCCTCAACTGTCGCCTCATAGGCATCGACGACGGTCCGATAGGCCTCGTTGGAGGCTTGCCGCATCGCTGGACGGCGCTCGGGCGGGGCCGCGCCCTCCAGCGGCATCGCCAGCTGCAACTCTCCGCCAGAACGCGCCAGCCGCTCCAGTGTCACGGCATTCGCGGTTAAAATATAGCTGGAATATGCGTTCCAGCTCAACATTGCTCCGAACAGAACAGCAGCAAGCAGTGGAACGATGACAAGTACGCTCAACAAGGCGCGAAAAGAAATACTGCTGAAAAATTTTGACATCGATCCCCCCGATGAATGTCATCATGACATTTGGACTGCGCCAAACGCATGGAATTACAAGTAAAAATGAACTTTTTACAACAGAATCCAGATACTCTTGCCCGTCCTACACCCTCTGAAAGAAAGGCTCGAAATCGAGTTTAACTAACCATGAAATAGTAAACAAAGAGATTGCTTTATCTCAAAACTACACAAGAGCGGAAGATTTAGGACACTTACTCTATCTCCCCAATCTCGTCCTCTCGGCTAGAAGAGACTGTCGAATTGTCGATCTCGCCCCGCGCCCGCCGCCCATTGCTTCGATAGATTTACCGCATTACTCCGGAGTCCCGATTGTTGATAATTATCAATCAGTATAATCCTGCGCAAAAGAAAAGCCGCCGCATCAATTTGATGCAGCGGCTTCTTGATTGCAGTTATTCCCGGCAGATTAGCGCGTCAGGCGCTTATAGGCCTGGCTGCCCGGGTTGAGGGCATCGGCGCCGAGGCGGCGAATCTTGTCCTGTTCGTAATCTTCGAAGTTTCCTTCGAACCACTCCACATGACCATCACCTTCAAAGGCAAGAATATGCGTGGCAAGACGGTCAAGGAACATGCGATCGTGGCTGATGATGATCGCGCAGCCGGCGAAGTTTTCCAGCGCCGTTTCCAGCGCGCCAAGCGTTTCGGTATCAAGGTCGTTGGTCGGTTCGTCGAGGAGGAGGACGTTGCCGCCCGCCTTCAGCATCTTTGCCAGATGCACGCGGTTACGCTGACCGCCTGAGAGGTTACCAACCTTCTGCTGCTGGTCGCCACCCTTGAAGTTGAAGGCACCGCAATAGGCGCGCGAGTTCATGTCGAACTTGCCGAGCTTGATGATTTCAGCACCGCCAGAGATTTCTTCCCAAACGGTCTTGTTGCCATCCAGTGCATCGCGGCTCTGGTCGACGTAGCCGAGGTGGACCGTATCACCGACACGGATGGAGCCCGCATCCGGCTTTTCCTGACCGGTAATCATCTTGAACAGCGTGGACTTGCCCGCACCGTTCGGACCGATGATGCCGACAATACCGCCTGGCGGCAGCTTGATCGACAGATCGTTGATGAGGGTGCGACCTTCGAAGCCCTTGGTGATTCCTTCCAGCTCGATAACGACCTGACCCAGACGCTCGGAGACAGGGATGATGATCTGCGCATCGCCGGGACGGATGTTTTCAGCGGCATCCACCAGCTGTTCGTAGGCCTTGATACGGGCCTTCGATTTCGCCTGACGGGCCTTGGGGCTGGACGCGATCCATTCCTGCTCGCGAGACAGGGACTTCTGGCGACCGGCTTCTTCGCGGGCTTCCTGCTGCATACGCTTGGCCTTGGCCGTCAGGTAAGCAGAATAGTTGCCTTCATAAGGAATGCCGCGGCCACGGTCGAGTTCGAGAATCCAGCCGGTCACGTTGTCCAGGAAGTATCTATCGTGGGTAATCATCATCACGGCGCCGGGGTAATCGCGCAGGTGCTTTTCAAGCCATGCGATGGTTTCGGCGTCAAGATGGTTGGTCGGTTCGTCGAGCAGCAAAAGATCGGGCTGCGACAGCAGGAGACGGCACAGCGCAATACGGCGACGCTCACCACCCGACAAAACGGTTACGTCGGAATCCTTCGACGGGCAGCGAAGTGCTTCCATCGCCATTTCGACCTGCTGCTCCAGATCCCACAGGTTCTGGCTGTCGATGATGTCCTGGAGCTTCGCGCCTTCGTCGGCGGTCTCGTCGGAGTAGTTCATCATCAATTCGTTATAGCGATCGAGAACTGCCTGCTTGTCGGCAACGCCTTCCATGACGTTCTCGAAAGCGTTCTTGGCGGGATCGAGATGCGGCTCCTGTTCCAGGTAGCCAACAGTGGCGCCTTCGGCCAGCCACGCCTCACCGGAGAACTCCTTGTCCTGACCGGCAATAATGCGCAGCACGGTTGACTTACCGGCACCGTTTGGACCGAGAATACCGATCTTGGCATCCGGGTAGAAGGACAGGCTTACGTTCTCGAGTATCTTCTTGGCGCCGTAAGACTTGTTCAGCCCCGACATGTGATAGATGAATTGGCGTGCCATTGTAGCGAATGCTCCACGTCAGTTTGGGAAAGTTGCCGCTATGTAGGGTAAATGAGGCTTTGGAGCAACCTCCAACCAAGAATAAGCAAGCACCGGAGACACCGATGGACGATATCATGTTTAGTGCGATCAACCGGCTCGAAAGCCCGACAGGCGCCTCTCTCGCCTATCGGCATGAAGCCGCGAAAGGAACGCAACGCGGCGTCCTTATGATCTGCCATGGTCTTGTCGAACATGCGGGTCGTTATCGTCGCTTTGCGCAGGTGATGGCGCAACAGGGTTTCGAGGTCTATGCCCATGACCATCGCGGCCATGGCCGCACCCGGGCAGATGATGCCCCTTTGGGGCGGTTTGCATGGAAGGATGGGGCTTCGAAGGTGATGGCAGATGTGATGGCCATGCGGCACAAGGCGGCAGAGCGTCACCCGGGCCTGCCCATCATTCTCTTTGGTCACTCCATGGGCGGGCTTATCGCTCTCAACACAGCGGTCAGCCACCCCGACGCATTTGACGGGCTTTCAATCTGGAACTCCAATCTCAACACCGGCTTTATGGGGCGAGTGGCGCAAGTCATTTTGAGGATCGAAAAGATGCTGAAAGGTTCGGACGTACCGAGCGGCATTCTTCCCAAAGCCACCTTCCGCATCTGGAACACCAAGATGCCGGAAAAACGCACCTCTGCCGATTGGCTAAGCCACGATAAGGCCGCCGTCGATGCCTATGTCGAAGATCCGCTCTGCCAGTTCGAAGCCAGCGTCTCGCTCTGGCAGGATGTGTTTGATATGTCCTATCGCGGGCCCAAACTTCTGGCCCGCCTGCCCAGAGACATGCCGATCCTCCTCGTCAGCGGAGATGAAGACGCCGCAACAAACAATGGCCGCGAAATCCGCTGGTTAGCGCAACAGTTCCGCTCCGCAGGCTTCACTGACGTCACAGACCGCATTTACCCCGGAATGCGCCACGAAACCCTGAACGAAATCGGCTGGGAAGTCCCGGCTGCGGATTTTGCAGAGTGGACGCGGAAGGTGACAGAGACGAAGAGCTGAACGAAGTTCCAAAACGGAATAAGGCCATGAGATTATTTCACATGCACGCAGAAGTTCGCCCGGCTATAGATTTCTGAAAATGTGAGAAAAACATGGCAGACATTTCCAGCAAAAAACAGCCGCCGCTTGCAGGCATTCGTGTGATTGAGCTTGCTCGCGTTCTGGCGGGCCCATGGGCAGGCCAGATGCTTGCGGATATGGGGGCTGACGTCATCAAGGTGGAAAGCCCTGATGGCGGAGACGATACGCGCGCATGGGGGCCACCCTTCGTGGAGAGCAAGGATGGCGACAACTTGTCCGCCGCCTATTACCACTCCACCAACCGTGGCAAACGCTCCATCACCGTCGATCTGAAAACCGACGAAGGCCGCGAGACCGTGCGCCGTCTGGTCAAGACCGCCGATGTCGTCATCGAGAATTTCAAGCGTGGCGGGCTGGAGAAATACGGGCTGGATTACCAGAGTCTGCGGGCGCTGAACCCCAAGCTGATCTATTGCTCGATTACCGGCTTCGGCCAGACCGGGCCTTACGCCGATTTCGCCGGTTATGATTACATCGTGCAGGGCATGTCCGGCTTCATGTCCATCACCGGTGAGCCAGATGGCCAGCCGATGAAGGCGGGCGTGGCGGTGGCCGATATCTTCACCGGCATCTATTCCGTCACGGCCATTCAGGCAGCCCTCATCCATGCCATGCGAACGGGTCAGGGCCAGCATGTGGATATGGCGCTTCTGGATGTGCAATCGGCCGTGCTGGCCAACCAGAACATGAACTACCTCATCTCAGGCAATGCCCCGGTGCGGCTGGGCAATGCGCACCCCAATATTTCACCTTACGAGGTGGTGCCCACCGCCGATGGCTTCCTCATTCTCGCTGTTGGCAATGACGGGCAGTTCCGCCGCCTGTGCAAAATCCTCGGCATCGATGCTGTCGCCGATGACGAACGCTATGCCACCAACAAGGCGCGCGTCGCCCACAAGGTCGAGGTCCGGCAGCTCGTTTCCACCGAGACGCTGAAATGGATGAAGCGCGACCTGTTGACCGCCTGCGAGAGCAATGCCGTGCCCGCCGGGCCGATCAATTCCATCGAAGAGATGTTTGCCGATCCGCAGGTTGAGGCACGCGGCCTGCGTGTTGACCTTGAGGCCGCAGACGGCACCGTCATTCCGGGTGTGCGGACGCCCATCGTGCTATCCGAAACGCCGCTACATTATAACCGCCCGAGCCCTCGCCTTGGCGAGCATCAGCAGGAAGTGCTGGCCGAGTTGATCGAGATTGAAAGGAACCTGACGCCATGAAGAGAACCGGTGGACAATTGATTGTCGAAGCCCTGAAAGCCAATGGCGTTTCCCGCGTGGCCTGTGTGCCGGGCGAAAGCTATCTGGCGGTGCTGGATGCGCTTTACGAAAGCGGCATCGAAACCGTCGTCTGCCGTCAGGAAGGCGGCGCGGCCATGATGGCCGACACCTGGGGTCGGCTGACGGGCGAACCCGGCATCTGCATGGTCACACGCGGCCCCGGCGCCACCAATGCGTCTGCCGGTCTGCACATCGCCATGCAGGATTCCATCCCAATGATCCTGTTCATTGGTCAGGTCCAGCGCGATGCGCGTGAGCGCGAAGCCTTTCAGGAAGTCGAATATCGCCGCGCCTTTACCGAGTTCGCCAAATGGGTCGGTGAAATCGATGATGCCCGTCGCATTCCCGAATTCGTCACCCGCGCCTTCGCCGTCGCCACATCAGGCCGCCCCGGCCCCGTGGTGCTCAGCCTGCCCGAGGACATGCTGGTCGAGTTGGTCGATGCACCCTCGGCCAAAGCATACACGCCCGTCGAAAACCACCCCGGCCCACAGCAGATGGCAAAGCTTGCCGAGCTGCTGGCGACCGCCCAGCGCCCCATGGTCATTCTCGGTGGCACGCGCTGGAGCGAAGAATCCGTCGCGCAGTTCAAGACCTTTGCGGAACGCTTCAAGCTGCCGGTCGGCTGCTCCTTCCGCCGCCAGATGCTGTTTGATCACCTGAGCCCGTCCTATGCGGGCGATGTCGGCATCGGCATCAATCCGGCGCTGTCGAAAGAGATTAAGCAGTCGGACCTCATCATTCTGCTCGGTGGCCGCCTGTCGGAAATGCCGTCATCGGGCTATACGCTGCTCGACATTCCCTACCCTTCGCAGACGTTGGTGCATATCTTCCCGCAGGCCGAAGAGCTTGGCCGCGTCTACCGGCCAGACCTTGCCATTTGCGCCGCCCCCGGCGAATTCGTGGAAGCGCTTTCAACGCTGAAAGCGCCTGAAAACCCCGTCTGGGCAGAGCGCACGGCGGCCATGCACGCCACCTATCGCACATGGTCCACCCCGCCAAAGACCGGCCCCGGCCCGGTGCAGATGGGGCCGATCATGGACTGGATCGAAGCCAATGTGCCGGAAGATACGATCTTCACCAATGGCGCGGGCAACTACGCAACCTGGGTGCACCGCTTCCACCGCTTCCGCCGCTTCAACACGCAGTCGGCCCCAACATCCGGCTCCATGGGATATGGCCTGCCAGCCGCCGTCGCCGCCAAGCATCTGTTCCCGGAACGCGAAGTGGTCTGCTTTGCGGGCGATGGCTGCTTCATGATGCACGGTCAGGAATTCATCACCGCCGTGCGTTACGGCCTGCCCATCATCACCGTTCTCGTCAATAACGGCACCTATGGCACCATCCGCATGCATCAGGAGCGGGAATATCCCGGTCGCGTCAGCGGCACGGATCTCGTCAACCCTGATTTCGTGGCATTCGCCAAGGCCTATGGCGGCCACGGCGAGATTGTGGAGAAGACGGAAGATTTCGGCCCGGCCTATGAGCGCGCCCGCGCCAGTGGCAAGCCTGCGATCATCGAGATCAAACTTGATCCTGAGGCCATCACCCCTGCCCGCACGCTGACGCAAATTCGTGAAGGCAACTGATATTCCGCAATGGAAATGGCGCTGCCATGATGTAAACCGTTCTGGCTAGAAGACGGAGAGCATCATGGCGGCAATCACCCCACGCGGCGCAAAAATCGAACCTTCCGCCGGTGCGCCCTTCGAGGCCATCCGCGTAGCCCGCGATGTGCTGCACACCTGCCGCGTCGCTGGCCTTGCCACGCTCGATCCTGAAAGCGGCTACCCCTACAACACCGCCACCAACATCGCCATCGAGCCGGATGGAACACCCTTCTTCTTCACCGCGCGCTTGGCACTCCATGCCCGCAACATCGAGGCGGATGCGCGCATGTCGCTGGTTCTGGCCGCTTTCACCAAGGGAGACGCCCTGACGCTGCCGAGACTGACGCTTGTTGGAACAGCCGAATTGATGGGCGCTGAAGACGTGCCGCTTGCCAAGGCGCGCTATATCGCCCGCTACCCCAAGGCCAAGCTCTACCTCGCCCTGCCCGATACACAACTTTACCGCCTCAAGGTAGAAGGCGTGCAGATCAATGGCGGCCCCGCCCGTAACGCCAGCAACATTACGCCGGCTGATCTACGCACCGATCTATCAGGCGCAGAAGAATTGATGGCGGCGGCAGAACGCGAAACCACCCGCCTCAACGCCATCAAGGGCGAAGCCTCCCGTCTCGCTGCCCTCACAGGCAAAAAATCCGGCGCTTGGAAAATCACGTCCATAGACCCCGACGGTATCAACCTGACCTCCGCCAGCGATCTTGCGCGGCTGTGGTTCGATGAGCGCGTGGTTGATATGAATCAGTTTGGCAAGGCGTTGAATCAGCTTTCGAGCGAAAGCTCTTAAAGCGCTAAAAACGAAGGATAAAACCTCTACTTTCGTCATCCTCGGGCTTGTCCCGAGGATCTAACCACATTGCCACAATTGAAACCCTGTAGATATCAGGGACAAGCCCGAGCATGACGAAAGTGAGCTCTGTACGGCCTCCCCAAAACAAAAAAGCCGGTCCCAAAGGACCGGCTTTCTCAACACAATCAAACCACTCAGATAGCAGCTGTCACAATGAACTCGACCTTGTAGTCCGGCGTTGCCAGTGCTGCTTCGCTGGTGGCGCGGGCTGGCGGGTTGGCAGGGTCGATCCAGCTTTCCCATACGGCATTCATTTCGCCGAATGTGGACATGTCGGAGAGGTAGATGATGGTCTGGAGCACCTTGGACTTGTCCGATCCAGCCAGAGCCAGAAGGCGATCAACTTCAGCCAGCGCAGACTTGCTCTGTTCCGTTACCGATGTTCCTTCGCCAACCTGGCCAGCGAGGTA
This sequence comes from Hyphomicrobiales bacterium, assembly GCA_900468285.1. Taxonomy (GTDB): domain Bacteria; phylum Pseudomonadota; class Alphaproteobacteria; order Rhizobiales; family Rhizobiaceae; genus Agrobacterium. The sequence goes on from UBTF01000002.1 coordinate 128,457, forward strand.
AACGGTGTTGCCGTGAACGACTGCGCCGCTCATGCGCTTGCCGGGTTCGATACGCTTGATGCTCATGCTAAACTCCTGTTCATGAAGTAGAATTTGGTAGTACGCCCACCTTCATCCGCGAAGATGGTGGGTCTTTTCGTAAATGGCTGTAGAGCGCGCGCCGGAGCGGCAATAGCCCAGCATGGGGCGTTGCAACTCGTCCAGCGCATCCACCATGCCGGTGACGGCATCAGCATCGACGCCAAACCGGCCGACGGGCACATGCGCAACGGCGATGCCCAGTTCCTGCGCGCGTTCGGCAATGTCCGCAAACAGCGGCTGGCCGTCCTCTTCACCATCCGGACGGTGGCAAACAACGGATTTGAAGCCCATCGCCTTGATCTCGTCGAGGTCGGCAACGCTGATCTGGCCGGTTACGGAATATTCGTCGTCGATACGCCTGATATCCATCTTATACCCTCCATTCACGACACATATGGCCCTTGAAAGCTGTGTCGTGCTTAAATCCGAAACCGGTGTAAGGGGTTAAACCCGGTGCGTCAATGATACGGCTTTCCAATTTGCTGCCGTTTCAGACAAAGCGGAAGCGCAGCGCATAGGTCCGGCTTTCGCCCGGCTGGAGCATGTTGAATTCGCCCGATTTCTCGAGCTCGGCGCGGTCCACCCAGCGGTGCGAGACGGGCTCTATACCCACCACGTTAGCCGGTGCCTGCTGGTTTCGCCACATCTGCAGAAAGGGCAGCGTATCGGTGCGGAATGCGACTTTCAGCGTCTTTCCGCCAACAGCCGCGATCGGGCCAAGGGACATTTCCGCCCATTCCTGCCCGCCTTTATTCTCCTGCGCAGCCGGAACGCAAAAAACGCTTCCCGGCTCATCCCCGAAGCGCCAGCCAAAACCGCCCTCCTGGAACATCGCACCGGAAAGTCGGACACCGTCATCGAGCAACCGTGCACCGACATTCATGTGATACATGTGGAAGACGGGCTGCGCGTGGTCACTGGTGTTGGTCACCCGGTCGTGCAGTTGCACTTCTCCCGTTGATCCGTCGATCCGCCATTCCCGCTCCAGAAGGGCCGTCCCCCCATCTGCCAGTGTGACTGGAACCCTTGCGGTGGCGCGCGCATTATCATCGGAGCAAACCCAATCAATGATCTCTGCCGGATGTGATGAGAAAGAGCCGTGAAGCGGATATTTCTTGCCCTCGGCATTGCCAGCAATCGGTTGGGGATGACGAATGTGGTCTGGACCACATGTAAACAGAAACCCCTCCAGGGAATGATCGATGCGGGGATCACCATCGTCAGGTATGGCGCGACCGGGAGCAAGATCGACACCACCGACTACACATGCGCCGATGTCGAGGACGGATGTTTCGTCAAGGTGGATGACAGGCGAAAGCCCGGAATGGAAAGCGCGCATGATGACTCCTCACTGCCCTGTTGACGTAACGATCACGCAAAAGCTATCGCGACGTCAGGAAATTAAGATTGCGTTAACCCCGAATTCATCTTTTTCACAATAGGGTCAAGATTAACGTGTGTGTGTTGGGCAAGAACCCATGGGATCGCCGAATCGTGAAACTTTTTATTAACGCAGTGTTCTGCCTCGCAGTTGCGGCAACGCCCTTCATGGCTTCAACTCAAGCCAATGCACAGCAGGGGCAGGTTTACCGTGAACAGCCAATGCTCGTCTCTCCAGACGGGCGGGTGCTCGAATTCATGCCCGAAAGCGGTGACATCGTCATCAGCCGCGACCGGATGGGCCGCACTGTCTACTATGATCGTTATGGCAATCTGGTGGCAACCGAGATGCCGCGCGGGGCAACGCCACGGCGTCAGGCGCAGCAGCAGGATCCGTATCGCGATCCCTACTATAATCAGAACGAAACCTACTACCCGCCAGCACCCGGCGGCCAGTATCGCGAACCTCAGCGCGATTATGGCTACAGGGGCGATGGTAATGTGCAGGATTATCGCGAATTCAGAGGCGATGGCAGTGAACCGGACGTCTATACCGGCTCGGTCGCACGCCCGGGTGCCGTCGAAAGTGCGCCGCTGAACCAGCCGATGCCGGGCGAGAGCAGCGTTGCTGCCGTGCCGCAGCCAGACCATCTCATCGAACGCAATCAGCCCGTGACGGCGCCGGTCAACCGGTCGCGTCAGGAAATCGTCGCCTTGCAGGTCTTTCTGGATCGCGAGGGTATTTCACCGGGCGTGATCGACGGCAAGATGGGTGACAACGTCAACAAGGCGATTGCAGCCTGGCAAGAAATGACCGGCGAACGCCTGGACCCGAACAACACGGACGATATTCTCGAGCGCCTGCGCAACACCGGCGGCATGGCAATCGTTGACTATACCATCACCGCAGCGGATGCTGCCGGGCCTTACGTGGCGTCCATCCCGGATGATTATGCCGAAAAGGCACAATTGCCTGCCCTGGCATTCACCTCGACCTCGGAAGCCCTGGCTGAGCGGTTTCACATGGATGAAACCTATCTGAAGGAACTGAACCCGGGCGTCGATTTCACCGTGCCTGGCACGATCATCAAGGTTGTCAGCCCTGGCGAAGTCAAGACGGGACAGGTCGCCCGTATCGTTGCTCACAAGGGCATCAAGCAGGTCTTTGCATATGACCAGGCTGGTCTTCTGATTGCCGCCTATCCCGCGACCATCGGCTCGTCCGACACGCCATCGCCTAGCGGCACGCATACGGTAGAGCGTATCGCGCTCAATCCCGGCTATACATACAACCCCAAGATCAATTTCCAGCAGGGGCAAAACACGCAGATCCTGCAGATACCACCCGGACCGAACGGCCCTGTTGGCACTGTCTGGATTGCGCTGTCGAAGCCAACCTACGGTATTCATGGAACGCCGGAGCCCTCCAAGATCGGCAAGACCAACAGCCATGGATGTATCCGACTGACCAACTGGGATGCAACGGAACTGGCCAAGATGGTAAGGCCCGGTGTGGTCGTGGAATTTGCCGAATAAGCAGGTTTGAAATTGTAAACGCCCGGTGGAAACGCCGGGCTTTTTCTATGTTGAATTCGGTCGCGTCGCTGTATGGAGCCCTTTTTTGCGTCTAGAGCTTGTTTCGCGGGAAAGGAAACGGGATGGGAACCTTAAAAGAGCTTTTTGTCGTCACCCATACGGAATCGATCCATCACGTAGAGAACAAGGTGGGCGGCTGGTACGACACCGATCTCACCCTTCGCGGCAAGCGCGATGCGCAGGCCACAGCCGAGCGGCTGGCGGAGGTGCTGGCTGAGCGAGAGGTTGAGATCCACAGCTCCGACCTTCGTCGTGCATCACAAACGGCGCAGGCCATTGCGCAGCGCTTGAATTTGAATGTCATCGAGACGCCAGCCTTGCGCGAAATCAGCTATGGTGCAGCAGGTGGACAGCCGCAGGAATGGCTCGATGCCCGCTACGTACCCGCACCTGACGATGACCGTCTGGATCACCATTGCGGGATCGACGGTGCGGAGACACGTCGTGACGTTGCAACCCGCGTATTCCCCTGCATTGAAGCAATTGTGTCTCGCCCCTGCGCAACCCAGATGATTGTAACCCACGGCTTCACGCTGAGTATGGTCATTGCTGCATGGATGAAGATACCGATTGAAGCCTGTGGCTTTGTCAGCTTCCCCGCGAAATCGGGAAGCATTACGCATTTGCGTCAAGACGACTTTTTCCGGAGCCGGGCGGTGATTGGACTTGCCGACGCATCCCATCTGACCCGCTGATCGTCACCGAAACCCTGATATTTTCGATGGCGTGTAAAGAGCGTCCGGCGCTCAAACCAGGACTGGCGCTCGCGCGCCAGTCAGTGCTCTTGATGAAGACGTTTTACCCAAGACGGATGCTGGCTTTTCCGGCCCGCCTTTCTGTCAGGAAGAGGGCGAGACCTGCCGCAGGAAGGGCAAAGCCGAGCCAGGACGCTGCGGCCCAATGACCGTGGGCATACGCCCAGCCACCCAGCGCAGAACCGGCGGCACCACCCATGAAGAATGTTGCCATGAAGATGCCGTTGAGGCGGCTTCGAAACTCCGCACCGAGCGTGAATATGGCGCGTTGACCCAAGACGAGATTGGTCGTTACCGCAAAGTCGAGCACGATGGCCGCGATAACCAGCAAAGCCAGCGACAGATTCGACCCCTCAGACGCGATATGCGTCAAGAGAAAGGAAACCGCTCCAGCCGTCAGAGCAGCAAAGGTTGCAGGACGGGTCCATCCGCGATCCGCCATCCGTCCGGCAATTGGCGCTGCGATGGCACCGGCAGCACCGGCGAGCGCAAAGAGCGCGATTTCGGTTTGCGAGAGATTGAAAGCCGGGCTGCTGAGATAAAGCGGCGTTACTGTCCAGAACAGGCTGAAGGCTGAAAACATGCTGGCCTGATACAGAGCCCGCCTTTGCAGCAAGCGCGTGGTGGCGGCAAGCTTGCCCATGGAAAGCAGGAGGGCGGAGTAGGCAAGCCGTGCGTCCGGTTCGCGGCGTGGCATCAATCGGTACAGCACTACCGCCAGCACAGCCATGACAGCGGCAGAGATTGCGAAGACACCGCGCCAGGTGACGAATTCCGAAAGCACGCTTGACACCGGACGAGCCAGCATGATGCCGACCATCAAGCCACTCATGATGCTACCGACAACGCGTCCGCGCATGGCGGCTGGTGTCATATGCGCAGCCATTGGCACGATCATCTGCACCGCGACGGAGCTGATGCCGACCAGAAACACCGCGACAAGAAACAATCCGGCATGGGGTGCCAGCGCCGCACCGAGAAGGGCGAGGATCGCCATTGCTACCGTGGTGACGATCAGCCGCCTGTTTTCAACAAGATCGCCAAGAGGAACCACGAAAAGCAGTCCCAGGCCGTAGCCGATCTGCGTCAGGGTAACGATCAGGCCTGTCGTTTCCGGGGAGAAGCCAAGCTCCGCGCCGATCAGCCCCGCAAGCGGCTGGGCGTAATAGATGTTGGCAGCAATCAGTCCACAGGCTGACGCCAGCAGAAAAATCATTGCGGAAGGAAGGCTTTCTTCCCTCGCCGGCTCAGCGGCAAGCACCGTATCTGTCATATTCATCTCCAAATTGGAAATATTCATTTCCAAAATACTTAAAAATCAGTCGAACAGCTTCATCGCAATATCGACCACGGCACCCAGTTCCTCCCGCGTCGGGGCTGTCTTACCGACGACGCGAATTCCGTAAAGCATACAAAGCGCGGTTTTGGCCAAGGTCACAGCATCCATGTCGGTGCTGACGCTGCCATCCGCCTGCCCTTCCCTGATCACACGGGCAAGAATGGTCGCCCGCGCCTCCATGGAGCCACGCACAACGCGCGCCACATCTTCATCCAGAGATGCCAGATCGGCGACAGCGCCGACGATCAGGCAGCCCTGCGAACCCGATTGCCCGGCGGATGCATCTGCATAAAAATCGAGGGCTGCCCGCAGCTTCTCGCGACCGTTTGGTGCTGGCGCAAGCGCCGCCTCGAAACGGCGGGTCTGCACAAGCTTGTAGCGCTCAATTGCAGCGATATAGATGTCTTTCTTATCCTTGAAGGCCTTGTAGAGGCTGCCCTGCGTCAGCCCCGTCGCCTGCGTCAGATCTCCAACGGAGGTCGCGTGGTAGCCGCGCTCGGCAAACACGCCGATTGCCCGGTCGATGGCCGCATCAACTTCGAATTCACGCGGGCGTCCGCGCTGGCGAGATTGCAGGGAGTGGGAATGGCTCTGTGTCATGATCACGATATAGAAAACATTCGTTTCCAAATCAAGCAAAAAATACGCCCGGTTTTTGACCGGGCGTCATCTCTCGTTGGAAGATTACGCAGCGCGACGGTTGAACATTCTAAAGATGTTACCCGAGCGCACGACGCGTGCAGGCATCAGGCGCATCACCTCATCGGCGAAGCATCGAACATTTTCCATTGCCTTGTCGATATTGCTGACCTTGTGACAATCCTGCTGGGCAAGGGTGCCGCCAGCATTGAAAATGTCACGGAAAGCTGAACGCTCTGCAATGGGTGTATTGAGAACTCGAACGTTCTTTTCAGCCAACAGGGCTTTTACGAGCAACATGGAGCGCGTGCTGACCATGGGATTGACGCGTGTCAGAACAACGGAATGATCGATAGCCGTTCCCATTTTCGCGTTCAGAAATTCAATATGTTCCAGCACCTCTGCGGCGCCGCGCGCATCCATGGCGGAGCCCTGCACCGGGATAATGACGTGGTCCGAAATTCCCAGCGCCATCGTTAGAAGCGGGTTTTTCGTACCGGGCAGGTCAATGATGAAACAGTCCGTGCTGGAGCGGTTTTCCCGGATGTGGGTCTCCAGCGATGCCATGGTGACGTTCGAGATGATGGAAAGATTGCGGACGCGGCCGGACATGTCCGCCCAGCGCGAAATCCACAATTGTGGATCGGCATCCAGCACTGTTACCCGGTGACCGGTCCGGGCAAGCTCGGTCGCCAGCAGCAGAACTGCCGTCGTTTTTCCCGCACCGCCCTTGGTATTTGCAAAAGTAATGACTGGCATGTGGCCCCCCATATGCAGAGCCTGAATTCATCGCTCTTCAACGCACCGCGACTATCATGGTGCACCCTCATTGTTAACGAATATGGTTAACGAATTGAGAATATTCGGAGCAACTTATTGCCGGTTGTGGCCCCGCTTCCGCGCGGGACCAGGCTTTATTGTGTGGGCAGAGCGCTCTTAGCTTCGCCCAAAACACTCAGAAGCACTCCAGAAACAGCGCCTTGGTATTCTCGAGCGTCATAAGCACCGGGTTGCCGCCGCAGCTTGGGTCCTTGATGGCTTCTGCCGCCAGCTCGTCCACGCGGTCGGGCTTGATGCCGAGCGCGGTCAGGTTTTCAGGAACGCCCAGTTCGTGGCGCAGCTCCAGCACATAATTGTAGAAACCATCAAAGCCACCTTCGATGCCAAGATAGGCAGCGGCGCGGGCAATCTTTTCTTCAATTGCGGGGCGGTTGAAACGCAGAACGGCGGGCATGACGACGGCGTTGGTCATGCCGTGATGGGTGTTATAGACCGCGCCGATCGGGTGCGAGAGCGAATGAATGGCGCCGAGCCCCTTCTGGAAGGCCACGGCACCCATGGCGGCTGCCGCCATCATGTTGGAGCGGGCTTCGATGTCGGTTCCGTCCTTATGCGCGCGCGGCAGGAATTCCTTAACCAGACGCATGCCTTCAAGCGCGATACCGGCACTCATCGGGTGGAAGAAGGGCGAGGAATAGGCTTCCAGGCAATGGGCAAAGGCATCCATGCCGGTGCCGACGGTGATGGCCTTCGGCATTCCAACCGTTAGCTCCGGATCGCAGATCACCACGCCGGGCAGGAATTTCGGATGGAAGATGATCTTCTTCACATGCGTCTTGGAATTGGTGATGACGCTGGCGCGTCCCACTTCCGAGCCTGTGCCTGCGGTGGTGGGCACGGCCACGATGGGCGCAATGCCATCTGAATTGGCGCGGGTCCACCAGTCGCCAATATCCTCGAAATCCCAGACAGGGCGCGTCTGGCCGGCCATGAAGGCAACGGCCTTGCCCAGATCCAGACCCGAACCGCCGCCGAAAGCGACGACGCCATCATGACCGCCATCCTTGAATGCTTTCACGCCCGCTTCGAGATTGATCTCGTTGGGGTTGGGATCGACATCGGAAAAGAGAGCGCGGCCAAGGCCCGCCTCTTCCAGAATATCCAGCGCGTGGCCGGTGATGGCCATGGTGGCAAGGCCACGGTCGGTGACCAGCAACGGCTTTTTCATGCCCAGCGTCTTGCAGGCCTCGGCCAGTTCCTTGATGCGGCCGCGTCCCATCTTGATCGGGGTTGGATAGCTCCAGTTTGCGACGATATTCATTTCGTGACTTTCTTCAGATGGTAGGATTTTGGACGGGTCAGGTTCTGGAAACCGATGACCGAAAGCGAGCCGCCGCGACCGGTTTCCTTGACGCCGGTCCAGCACAAAGCAGGATCGAGATAATCCGCACGGTTCATGAACACGGTGCCGGTTTCAATCTCGCGGCCAATGCGCCCAGCCCTTGCCGCGTCCTGCGTCCACAGCGATGCGGTCAGGCCGTATTTGCTATCGTTCATCAGCGCGATGGCTTCGTCGTCGTTCTTGACTTTCATGATACCAACGGCAGGACCGAAGGTTTCTTCCATCATGAACTCCATGGAATGATCGACATCAACGAGGATCTGCGGCGCGACATAGGCGCTTTCGCCATCATCTGCGGCAAAGAGTTTTGGATCGACCAGCGCCTTCGCGCCCTTGGCAACGGCGTCTGCCACCTGCTGGCGCACCACCTTGGCAAAACGCTTGTTGGCCATCGGCCCCAGCGTGGTTTCCTGCTCAAGCGGATTGCCGAGCTTGTAGTTGGAAACCCAGGCGACGGACTTTTCAACGAAAGCATCAAACAGGGATTCGTTGACATAGATGCGTTCGATGCCGCAGCAGCACTGCCCGGAATTGAACGTCGCGCCGTCCATCAGCGTATCGACCGCCGCATCCAGATCCGCATCTTCCATGACATAGCCGGGGTCCTTGCCGCCAAGCTCCAGCCCGAGGCCGGTGAAAGTGCCAGCTGCGGCACGCTCGATGGCGCGACCGCCCTCGACCGAACCGGTGAAGTTGACGAAGTTGAACAGGCTTTCGGAAATCAGCGCCGATGTGGTCTGATGGTCGAGGAAGAGGTTGATGAACACATCATCAGGCACGCCCGCTTCCACAAAGGCGCGCACCATGCGCTCGCCCACCAGAAGCGTCTGCGCGGCGTGCTTGATGGCAACCGTGTTACCAGCCATAAGCGCGGGCGCAATGGTGTTGATCGCCGTCATATAGGGGTAGTTCCACGGTGCGATGACAAAGACCACGCCATGGGCTTCACGCTCGATGCGACGCTCGAAATTACCGCTTTCCTCGATGACCAGAGGCGCCAGCGCATCGGCTGCAATAGAGGCGACGTAGTTGGAGCGTTCGTTGAAGCCCTTGAACTCACCGCCGTAGCGCACCGGACGGCCCATCATATGGGCCAGTTCCGGCACGACCTCTGCGGCCATTTCGTTCAGCCGTGCTACGCCTTTCAACACCAGCTGAACGCGATCTTCCAAGGGGCGGCGCGCCCAGGATTTTTGCGCGGCGCGCACTTTCGATACGGCAGCCCGTGCCGCGTCCAGCGACATCGCCTCGCGCTCGGCATAGACCGAACCGTCGATCGGCGAAATATTCTGGATCATGACCATGATGGTGGTTCTTTCTATAGCTTTAAATTTTGTTATGCCCGTTCAAAACCGCGCGCGACTTCCCAATCGGTGATGCGGCGGTCATATTCTTCCTGCTCCCACTTTGCGGCGCGAACATAGTGATCGACAACATCCTCCCCGAACGCGCTGCGCAGCATCTTTGAACCATTGAGGTGTTCGGCCGCGTCGCGCAGCGTTTTGGGAATCTCCCTTATGTTCTTGCCGCCATAGGCATCGCCTTCAAATTGGGCCTCAAGTTCCAACTTGTTTTCGATGCCGTCAAGACCTGCCGCAATAAGGGCAGCCATGGCAAGATGCGGATTGATATCCGACCCGCCAATGCGGCATTCGATGCGGATGCCCTTGCTGTCTGCACCGCACAGGCGGTAGCCCGCCGTGCGGTTATCCAGGCTCCAGACGGCCTTGGTCGGCGCGAAGGTGCCAGCCATATAACGCTTGTAGGAGTTGATATAGGGCGCCAGGAAATAGGTCGTTTCGCTGGCATGGGCGAGAAGCCCCGCCACGTAATGGCGCATCATATCCGACATGCCGTATTCGCCATTTTTGTCGAGGAACATGGGCGTCTTGCCATCCAGGCTCCACAGCGACTGGTGAATGTGGGAGGAGCTGCCCGCGGCCTCGTAATTCCACTTGGCAAGGAAGGTCACGGCCTTGCCCTTGGACCAGGCGATTTCCTTGCAGGCATTCTTGATGATGGCGTGGCGGTCGGCCATAACAAGCGCATCGGCATAACGCACATTCAGTTCCACCTGACCGGCAGACGCTTCGCCCTTGGAATTTTCAATCGGAATACCAGCGGCTTGCAGATTGTTTCTGATAGCGCGCATCACCTCTTCTTCCTTGGTCGTCTGGAAGATGTGGTAGTCCTCGCTGTAGGGGCTTGCGGGCTTCAGATCGCGGTAGCCGCCAGCACGGGCGTTCTCGAAACTCTGGTCGAAGAGGAAGAATTCCAGCTCTGTTGCCATGAAAGCCTTGAGGCCCATGGCCTCCAGACGTGCGACCTGCTTCTTCAGAATGGCGCGGGGCGAATGGGCCACTTCGGCATGGGTGTGGTGGTCATAGGCATCGCACAGCACAAGTGCGGTGCCTTCCAGCCACGGCACCCGCCGCAGGGTGGAAAGGTCGGGCTTGAGCGTATAATCGCCGTAGCCCTTGTCCCAACCGGCGGATTTGTAACCGGGAACGGTTTCCATCTCCATATCGGTTGCCAGAAGATAGTTACAGCAATGGGTTTCTTCATAGGCGCTTTCCACGAAGAACTCAGCCTGAAACCGTTTACCCATCAGACGACCCTGCATATCCACGACGCATGCCAGAACCGTGTCTATGCGCCGCTCAGCGACATCCTTTTTCAATTCGTCGAATGTGTAGGTCGTCATGATGTTTTCGTTCCCTGTTGTTCAAATGGGGCGACCGTTGCCGGTCGCCCTTTGGAGTTGGTTCAAGCCTTCGATGCCGCCGCATTGAGTGCGGCCTGCTTGTGCTCCAGCGCAAATTCCTCTTCCGGCGAAAGGATGAGGCGATGACGGCCAACCAGCGCGAAATAGGCGATCGCGACGGCAAACCACAGCGCCACCCAGATGACGCCCTTGGTGAAGTTCGGGTCCTGCACCTGATAGAGCAAGGTTATGACGGCAATGATGATGGTGAGCACCGCGCCGGGAATGCCGAGCGGCGAGCGGAAAGGCCGCTCGATATCCGGCAGGTTCCGGCGCAGCATGATGAAGGAGATCGCCTGCATGATGTAAGAGAACATCGCGCCGAAGACGGCCATGTTGAGCAACACGCTGCCGATGATGCTGCCGCCTTCCGTCGCACCCAGCGCAAACCAGATGATCATCATCACGGCAAGACCGATGAGCGCGCCTGTGAGCATGGCCACATGCGGCGTCTTGAACTTGGGGTGCGTGACAGACAGAACCGTCGGGAAATAGCCCGCCCGCGAGAGCGAGTAGATCTGGCGACCCTGCGCATAAAGGATGGTGTGGAAGCTGGCGATGAGGCCGGTGAGCGCTACGAAGCCAAGGAGAACCACGCCACCATCACCATAGACAGCCTTGAAACCATCCAGCAGCGGCTCCAACGACGAGCCGAGATGGAACGCGCCGATGCCGGGCAGCGATGGGTTGAGCAGCACGATCATGAAGGCCGAAATCATCAGCGTGATAATGCCGAGAATGATGCCCTTGGGCATATCGCGCTTGGGATCGACAGATTCTTCAGCCGCCAGCGGAAGCTGCTCGATGGCAAGGAACAACCAGACTGCAAAGGGCAGCGTGGCCAGAACGCCGGAGATGCCGAAGGGGAAGAAGGAGCCGTTGCCTTCGGGAAGTTCAACCGCCGCACCATCCGGGCCGACGCCGATATTGAGCGCCCAGCGTGAGAAATCCATGTTGGGGATGGCGCTGATCCAAAAGAAGACCAGAACAGCTAGCGATATCAAAGTGATAACCAGCGTTACCTTGAAGGATAGTTCAAGCCCGTAGACGTTCAGCGCGAGGAAGATTGCGTAGAACAGCACCCATAAGAGCGGCGAGTAGACGGGATCGAGCCCCAGAATGGAGTTCACATAGGCCGTGATGAAGGTGACGATGACGGCGGGGGTGAGAACATATTCCACGTTCTCGCACAGCCCGGTGATGAAGCCGCCCCATGGGCCCATGGCCGTGCGGGCAAAGGAATAGGCCGCACCGGTGTGCGGCAGTGCCGGGCTCATTTCCGCGATGGAAAATGTCAGCCCCAGATACATGATGGCGATGATGATTCCCGCAACCAGCATGCCGCCCCAGCCGCCAGTGGCAAAGCCGAAGTTCCAGCCGGAAAAATGCCCTGAAATGACCGCACCGACGCCAAGCGCCCAGAGCGACCAGACGCCCGCGTAACGCGAGAGCCCTCTTTTTTCGAAATAGGATGCGTCAGCCTTCTTGTAGCTGACGCCTGATGATGAACTGTCCATGCCGTTCTCTCCTGATCAAGAAAAACAGGCTGTCAGCCGGAATGGCCGATTTTGCCCCAGTTTCGGCGTGACGGAAAACCCGACCACGCCATGCTCATCTGCTGTTCCCACGCTGCACCCGTGCCGATTATTCGGCATTCTTGACGGTGCAGCGCCATTCCTGTTCCGCGAACAAACACCGCGAAACGAATTATTCGGCCTCAGCGGCAATCCCCGCCACCAGAAGCCCATGTAGAAAATCGGCAGCGGCGCGCTGCCCCTTTTCATCCTGTATGAGGTCGTTTCTGACCTCGATCATCACGTTCAACAGCCCGCTCGGCAGTGCATGCAGGCGCAGCGTATGGGTAACACCATCCTCAGGGCCATAGGGCGTGTTGCGCTCGATCTTGAACGACGTGCCCCCTGCATGGGCCAGCATGGCATCGGCCAGCCGTGTATCAGCATCGTGCAGAATGCCGATTTCAACCGTGCGGGGCTTACCGTGATAGACGGGGGTAAAGCTGTGTATTGTCACCAGAACCGTTTGATCCCGCGCTGCGATCAGCTGGCTGATGCGATCATGAAACGGAATGTAAAGAGCCGAAGTGCGGGCATAACGTTCCGCATCGCTCAAATCCGCATTGCCGGGAATATCATAGATTTCGCTCACAACCGGCATGGCCGAAGGTGACTCCGGCGGGCGATTGCAATCATAGACGAGGCGGGAATATCGCTGATAAACTAGCGTTGCATCCAGGCTCTCAGACAGAAGTCGGGAAACGGCGAGCGCGCCGGGATCCCAGGCGATATGGCTTTGCAGGACATCGCTACCCAGACCCAATGTGCCGAAACGAGCGGGCAATGTTTGCGAAGCATGTTCACAAACAAGCAGCACACTGCCTTTTCCTGAGCTGTTTTCCACCGCAACAGGCTCTGCCTCGTTACCGGTGAAAAACTGCGAAAGCACCGTCATGGCCAATCCCCTATGCAATTGCTGCTCCCCAACAGCACGAAGAGAATTCTTCACATAGCCTAAAGTGTCAAACGGTATTTTGAAATTTTCTCTTCATTTTTTCGATTGACTCCGTCTGCACGCCGTATCTTAATCAGCGCTAACAGACCGGCGAAAAGACCGGAAAGGGGAAAAATTTGCACAGTTCGGCAGCGACCGTTTCGGACGTGATACAGGCTCATTATGAGAGCCTGACGCGTTCGGAAAAGCGCCTGGCGGAAAGCCTTCTTGGCAATTATCCGGTTTCAGGCCTCGGCAGCATCACCACCGTTGCAGAAAATGCAGGCGTTTCTACGCCGACCGTGGCACGCATGGTGCAAAAGCTTGGGTTCAAGGGCTACCCAGATTTTCAGGCGCGGCTGCATCAGGAACTCGAAGCCACCATCTCCAACCCCATTGCCAAGCATGATCGCTGGGCCAGCAACGCGCCGGGCCTGCACATCCTTAACCGCTTTGCCGATGCCATCACCAACAATCTGCGCGACACGCTGAGCGACCTCGATACGGCCGACTTCGACAATGCCGCAGCGCTTCTGTCAGACCGCAAGCGAAGCATCTATTTCGTCGGTGGGCGCATAACCGGGGCGATTGCGGAATATTTTTTCACGCATATGCAGGTCATCCGTCCCAAGACGGCGCTGATGTCCTCCAACTCCAGTTCCTGGCCGCAATTCATGCTCAACATGAATGCGGGCGACGTGCTCGTGATGTTCGATATCCGCCGCTATGAGCAGGACATGGTAACGCTGGCGCAGGTGGCGCATGACAACAATGTGCGCATCCTCCTGTTTACCGACCAGTGGACATCACCTGTTTCGCGCTTCGCCGAACATACGTTTCGCGTGCGCATCGAGGCACCATCGGCGTGGGACAGCTCTGTCGTGACGCTGTTTGTCGTAGAAGCTCTCATTGAGGCAGTTCAAAACAACGGCTGGGACGAGACCCGCCAGCGCATGAACTCTCTCGAAGACCTGTTCGAACAGACGCGGCTTTTCAGAAAGCCAGGAAAGGGAGAAAACTAGAAATCCGTACCGCCTGGAAACACCGGCAACGGCGCAAGCGGAATTTTTTATGTCGTTTATCGAATATCATGGCGACGAGAGGGCGCAATGATGGCAAGAAAACGGCAGGGACCATGACGATGGTGGGAAACCACCTGGAAAAATCCGTCACATAACATTCATGCAACCCACGTACAGCGTCGTCAGACGCATGAGACACCAGAGGAGAACTACCGTGATCTCGCACAGCCGCCGACTGCTATCGCTCACAACAGCCTTGGTCATCGCTTCGACAGCGATCGCCTCCGCAGCCCCAAGCGAAGAACTCATCGCTGCCGCCAAGAAGGAAGGCATGTTGACGACCATCGCCCTGCCCCACGACTGGTGCGGCTATGGCGACGTTATCGCCTCGTTCAAGGCCAAGTATCCCGAAATTCAAGTCAACGAACTGAACCCGGACGCTGGCTCTGCCGACGAAGTCGAAGCTATCAAGGCCAACAAGGACAATAAGGGGCCACAGGCTCCTGACGTGATCGACGTTGGTCTGGCCTTCGGCCCGCAGGCCAAGAAGGAAGGTCTTCTGCAGCCTTACAAGGTTTCCACCTGGGCCGAAATTCCTGACAATGTGAAGGATGCCGAAGGCTACTGGTATGGCGATTATTACGGCGTCATGTCCCTGTTCGTAAACAAGGATCTGGTCACCAACACGCCAAAGGATTGGGCCGACCTTCTGAAGCCTGAATATGCCGGTCAGGTTGCTCTTGCTGGCGATCCACGCGCCTCCAACCAGGCAATTCTGGGTGTTCTCGCCGCCGGTCTTTCCACTGGCGCCAAGGACGGCAAGGCTGCTGGCGAAGCTGGCCTGAAATATTTCGCTGACCTCAACAAGGCTGGCAACTTCGTTCCCGTCATCGGCAAGGCCGGTACGCTGGCACAGGGTGCAACTCCGATCGTCGTTGCTTGGGACTATAACGCGCTTTCGTGGGCAAAGACGCTGAACGGCAACCCTCCGACAGAAGTCGTCGTGCCTTCGTCCGGTGTTCTGGCTGGCGTTTACGTGCAGGGCATCTCCGCCTACGCTCCGCATCCAAATGCTGCGAAGCTGTGGATGGAGCACCTCTATTCCGACGATGGTCAGCTTGGCTGGTTGAAGGGCTTCTGCCACCCGATCCGCTTCAACGCGATGGCAAAGGCAAACAAGATCCCTAAGGACCTTCTGGACGCCCTGCCACCGGCAGCAGCCTATGAAAAGGCTGTCTTCCCGACACTGGAAGACGTCGATGCCAACAAGGCTGCCGTCACCGGCGGTTGGGACAAGGTCGTCGGCGCAAACGTCAAGTAACACATAGAACCATCCGCCCCGTTTCTCTTAAGAGCGGGGCGGATGGTCTATAATACACAAGACCGCAATGATCGCGGCGTTTGGGAACATGATATGTCAGCAAACATTAGTGGCGCGCCATCGCGACCAGCAGCCGGGCGTCGCCTGAAGCTGGAGTGGCTGGGCGTTCTGCCATTTGCTATTTTTATTCTTCTCTTTTTGATCATGCCGACGATGAAAATCGTCATCGGCGCATTTCAGACGCCGGAAGGTGGCTTCACGCTGGAAAATATCGCGGGGCTTTTCACCGCCTCCATTCTCTCGGCCTACTGGATTTCCATCAAGATCAGCGTCGCCTCTGCAGCCCTTGGCTGTCTGATCGGCTTTGGGGTGGCGACTGCCGTGGTGCTGGGCGGCCTGCCGGAGAGAATTCGCGCGCCGCTTTTGACCTTCTCCGGTGTTGCCTCACAATTTGCTGGCGTGCCGCTGGCCTTTGCCTTCATCGCCACACTTGGCCCTGTCGGTCTCGTCACCGTGTTTTTGAAAACGCAGGTTGGGCTTGATCTGCGCCTTCTGGGCTTCAACATCCTGTCCTTCTGGGGCCTGACCGTTACCTACCTCTTCTTTCAAATCCCGCTGATGATCCTCATCATCACGCCCGCTTTGGATGGCCTGAAGCGCGAATGGCGCGAAGCTGCCGAAATTCTGGGCGCCAGCGGCTTTCAGTATTGGCGCATGGTGGCATTCCCCATTCTGCTGCCCTCCATTCTCGGCACATTCTCGCTGCTGTTTGCCAATGCCTTCGGTGCTGTTGCAACGGCGATAGCGCTGACGGGCTCGTCGCTCAACATCGTGCCTATTCTGCTGTTTGCGCAAATCCGTGGTGACGTGCTGGGCAACCCCCACCTCGGTTACGCGCTGGCCTTCGGCATGATCCTAGTGACCTGCATTGCCAACATGCTTTACATCTGGATGCGCACGCGCAGCGAAAGGTGGCTGAAATGAAGCGGATCTTCGCATGGGGCGCGCTGCTGTTCGGCCTGCTCTATTTCGCCCTGCCGCTCATCGGCATGACCAACTTTTCATTGAAGATGCGGCGGGGCGTCTATTCGTTCGACGCCTACGCCGTCGTTCTCAGCGATCCGCGTTTTCAGGAAACCTTCGGCTTTTCCGTCCTGATGGCGCTGGTCACAATCGTCTTCGGCGTCGTGCTTGTGGTGCCAACGGCCTATTGGGTGCGGCTGAAACTGCCCGGCCTGCGCCCCGTCATCGAGTTCATCACGCTGCTGCCGCTCGTCATTCCCGCTATCGTCATCGTCTTCGGCTATATCAGGCTCTACAACACCTCCAGCTGGCTGCCGCTGACGGGTACGACATCAGGCACCAATCTGCTGTTGATGTTCGGTTATACAATCCTTGCCCTGCCCTATATGTACCGCGCCGTCGACACCGGGCTTCGCACCATCGACATCACGACGCTGACGGAGGCTGCGCAAAGCCTCGGTGCCGGATGGACGACCATTCTCGCGCGCATCATTCTGCCGAATGTGCTGGTGGCTGTGCTCTCGGGCGCGTTTCTGACCTTCGCCATTGTCATAGGTGAATTTACCATGGCGGCACTGCTCAACCGTCCAGCCTTCGGACCTTACATGCAGCTTCTTGGTGCCAACCGCGCCTATGAGCCCGCCGCACTCGCCGTTATTTCCTTCGGCATCACATGGGGCTGCCTGGGCCTTATCCAACTCGTCTCGCGCTATCAAAAAGGCGCGCCTCCCAAGGCCTGAGGATTTATTTTATGAGCTTTTTGACACTCCAGAACATCAGAAAATCCTTCGGCTCGGTGCAGGTCGTCCATGATTTCAACATGGCGATCGAGCAGGGAGAATTCGTCTCCTTCCTCGGACCATCGGGCTGCGGCAAGACCACGATCCTGCGCATGATTGCCGGGTTCGAGACACCGAGCGATGGCTCCATCGTTATCAACGGCAAAAACCAGACGACACTCAAGCCCAACCAGCGCAATATCGGCATGGTGTTTCAGGCCTATGCGCTGTTTCCCAACATGAATGTGTATGAGAACGTCGCCTTCGGCCTCAAGATCGCGGGCAAGCCGAAAGCTGAAATCGATGCACGGGTGAAGGAGATGCTTGGCATCATTCACCTCGAACATCTGGCGGACCGCTACCCCTACCAGATGTCTGGCGGCCAGCAGCAGCGCGTGGCGCTGGCGCGCGCACTGGCACCAAAGCCGCAGGTTTTGCTGCTGGACGAGCCGCTTTCGGCGCTGGATGCCAAGATCCGCGTGTCGCTGCGTGAAGAAATTCGCAGCATTCAGCGCAAGCTGGGGATCACCACCATTTTCGTGACCCACGATCAGGAAGAGGCGCTGACCATTTCCGACCGCATCGTGGTGATGAATGCCGGACGCGCCGACCAGATCGGATCGCCTTTCGATATCTACAACAAGCCGGCAACGCGGTTCGTGGCGTCCTTCGTCGGCACGCTGAACCTGATCGATGCGACCGTGGTGGATGCTTCCACCAGCACGATCCGCATTGGCGATCAGCAGGTTTCGCTGAAGAAGCCTCTGAACAAGGCCGATGGCGAAAAGGTAACGGTGGCGCTGCGCCCCGAGGCGGGTTCGCTGGGCGAAGCCAGCATCGGCGATGTCGCGATTTCTGGTATCGTGACCTCCAGCCACTTCCTCGGCTCGGTCATCCGCACGCGAATGGATGTGGGCGGCGCAACGCTGTCCTTCGATATGTTCAATGATCCCGGCAAGACACCGCCAGCGATTGGCGAGCGCATCACCCTGAAATTTGCATCAGAAGATTTGATGATTGTAGCAGAGTGACGCACTGTTTCGTCCTCCGAAATCCGGTTAGATCGTTTCCAGCGAAAAGGGCGCGATCTCACGCCGTCTCAGGAGAATAGTCATGCGCGCATTGTTTTACGAAACCTTCGGTGAGGCACCTCGCATAGCCAACCTGCCGGACCCGGAACCGACACTGGGCGGCGTGGTGGTCGAGGTGAAGGCAACAGGCCTTTGCCGCAGCGACTGGCACGGCTGGATGGGCCATGACACCGATATTCAGCTGCCGCATGTGCCGGGCCATGAATTTGCGGGCGTGATTTCAGCCGTCGGCAAAAACGTCATGCGGTTCAAGGTGGGTGATCGCGTCACCGTTCCCTTTGTGTCCGGCTGCGGCCATTGCCAGGAGTGCCGCTCCGGCAACCAGCAGGTTTGCGAAACGCAGTTCCAGCCCGGCTTCACCCATTGGGGTTCCTACGCGGAATATGTCGCCATCGAATACGCAGATCAGAACCTCGTGCATCTGCCAGAAGACATGGGTTTCGATACGGCGGCGAGCCTCGGTTGCCGCTTTGCCACATCCTTCCGCGCCGTAGTCGATCAAGGCCGCCTGAAGGGTGGCGAATGGCTGGCCGTGCATGGCTGCGGCGGCGTCGGCCTTTCCGCCATCATGATTGGCGCGGGGCTTGGCGCGCAGGTCATCGCCATTGATATTGCGCAGGACAAGCTGGCGTTGGCGCGGCAACTGGGCGCAACCGCCACCATCAACAGCCGCGAGGTTGCCGATGTAAGCGAAGCCGTGCGCGAGATCACCGGCGGCGGCGCGCATGTTTCGGTCGATGCGCTCGGCCATCCCCAGACCTGCTGCAACTCCATCAGCAATCTGCGCCGTCGGGGGCGCCACGTGCAGGTGGGGTTGATGCTGGCGGACCACTCAATGCCGCAGATCCCTATGGCGCGGGTCATCGCCCACGAGCTGGAAATCTACGGCAGCCACGGTATGCAGGCCTGGCGCTATGACGACATGCTGGCCATGATCCGAAGCGGCAAGCTCTCCCCCGAAAAGCTGATCGGCCGCCACATCACGCTCACAGACGCCGTCACCGCCCTGCCCGCGATGAACACGTTTACCGATAGCGGCATCAGCATTATCGACCGGTTTGAGTGAGGTCACGGCTACGGAGCTGTGGCGTCAGCAAATTAGTCGCAAAACCGTTGCTAACCGGGACTATTGCGGTCGGGAAAATGGACTTCAGGTTTTCGCCTGATCATAGGCCATAAATAGATCGGTTACGAGAACGCCGTTGATCCGCATACCGGTTAAATCGGCATCTTTGATATCCGTGTCTGCCAACGTGACGCCACTTATCGTTAAACGGGACAGGTTCGCATTTGAGATCACGGTGCCAGATAGATTGACGTTGTTGAAGCGTGAATCTGCCAAATTAATATCGTCAAAAACCGCTTCGCTCAAATTGGTGTCAGCGAACCGGGCCCTGGCCAAAACGGCATAAAACTTTGCATCTGCGAGGTTTACGCCATCGAAATGAGCGCCTGACATATCGGCGCGTTTGTAATGCGTTTCCTGCATCTGAGGGCCATCAAATTGATCGTGCTTCTGGGGTTCAGTCATTGTCCCATCCTCCGCCAAAAATGTAATCGCAACCTGAAGAATGTCAGATTGTGCGATCATTGACGAGAGCCGAATCTGAAACAGAAACGGGCAAAAACGAACGCTCATGGCTCCCGCTGCGACGCGGTCCCGGAGTTCCCACTGAGATCAAGTCTTTGATCGCGGGGGTCTCTTGCGCGCCACAGACGCGGCGCGACTGCATTCGGGCTCGAGGCCGGAATGACGTGCCTGGGGTCATCGATCTTGAGGCGAGCTTCGTTAGCAGCCAGAGAGAGCGGCGATTGCCGCGCCCTTTCTCATTATAATCAATAACTAAGAGCAGCTTTCGGATTCAAGGCTGCAACCACCTGACTCAGATTGTCACGCAGCTGTCTCGACCTCTTTTGCCGCCTCGGTCGGAACGTAATTGAGCACCGGTCCCAGCCAGCGTTCGATCTCTGTGACGGCCATGCCCTTACGCTGCGCGTAGTCTTCAACCTGATCACGCTCGACCTTGGCAACGCCGAAATAGTAGCTTTCGGGGTGGCCGATATAGAGGCCGGAGACGGAGGAGCCGGGCCACATGGCATAGCTTTCCGTCAGCACAACGCCCGTCTGCTCCGTTGCATCCAGCAGGCGGAACAGCGTTTCTTTTTCGGTGTGATCGGGCTGGGCCGGATAGCCCGGGGCGGGGCGAATGCCGGCATAGGCCTCGCCGATCAGGTCATCCGGGCCGAAGCTCTCGTCGGATGCATAGCCCCAGAATTCCTTGCGCACCCGCTCATGCATACGCTCGGCAAAGGCTTCGGCGAAGCGGTCTGCCAGCGCCTTGACGAGGATGGAGGAGTAATCATCATTGGCGCGTTCGAACCGTTCGGCGATTGCCACTTCCTCGATACCGGCCGTGACAACGAAGCCGCCGACATAGTCAGTGGTGCCAGCATCCCGCGGCATAACGAAATCCGACAGCGCAACATTGGGGCGGCCATCGCGCTTAGACAGCTGCTGGCGAAGCGTGAAGAAGGTTGCGAGTTCTTCCGCGCGGGTTTCATCGGTAAACAGGCGGATATCATCTCCGACAGAATTGGCAGGCCAGAAGCCGATAACGGCACGTGGGCGGAACCACTGTTCGTCAATGATTTTCTTCAGCATGGCCTGTGCATCGGCAAAGAGCTGACGCGCCGCCTCGCCCTGTTTCTCTTCCTCCAGAATGGCGGGGTAACGGCCCTTCATTTCCCAGGTCTGGAAGAATGGCGTCCAGTCGATGTATTTCGCCAGCTCCTCAAGATCATACGTCTCGAAGGTCTTGGTGCCAAGGAACTGCGGCTTGACCGGTTGATATCCTGACCAATCAACCTTCTGTGCATTGGCGCGCGCACGTGCCAAAGGCAAACGCAGCTTTTCCCGCTCATTACGCGCATGGGCATCGGCTACCTTGGCATATTCTGCCCTGATGCCCTCGATATAGGCTGGCTTCTGATCTTCCGACAGCAAGGCCGAAACCACGCCAACCGCACGCGATGCATCGGTGACGTAAATCGCCTGACCCTTCTCGTAACGCGGATGGATCTTGACCGCCGTGTGGACGCGGCTGGTCGTCGCGCCACCGATCAGAAGCGGAATATTGAAGCCCTGACGCTCCATCTCGGCGGCCATATGCACCATCTCGTCCAGAGATGGCGTGATGAGGCCGGACAGGCCGATCACATCGACCTTTTCGGCAATGGCCGTCTCCAGAATTTTCGTGGCGGGCACCATGACGCCGAGATCGATGATCTCGTAATTGTTGCAGGCGAGAACAACGCCGACAATGTTCTTGCCGATATCGTGCACGTCGCCCTTGACGGTTGCCATCAGCACCTTGCCTGCGGCCTGACGCTGGTCGCCGCCGTTCAGGCGCTTTTCTTCTTCCATGTAGGGCAGAAGAACGGCCACGGCCTGTTTCATGACACGGGCGGATTTGACCACCTGCGGCAGGAACATCTTGCCGGAGCCAAAGAGATCGCCCACGACATTCATGCCCGCCATCAAAGGACCTTCGATGACGTGAAGAGGACGGGCCGCCTGAAGGCGCGCTTCCTCCGTGTCTGCATCGATATACTCGGTGATACCGTTGACCAGCGCATGTTCGAGACGCTTTTCAACCGGCAATTCGCGCCAGGCCAGATCCTGCACCTTGGCTTCACGGCCCGGACCGCCCCGGAATTTCTCGGCCACTTCGAGCAGCCGTTCGGTGCCATCGGCACGGCGATTCAGCACCACGTCTTCGCAGGCTTCGCGCAGTTCCGGGTCGATGCTTTCATAGACCGCCAGCTGGCCCGCATTGACGATGCCCATATCCATGCCCACCTGAATGGCGTGGTAAAGAAACACGGCGTGCATCGCTTCGCGCACCGGCTCATTGCCGCGGAAGGAGAAGGACAGGTTGGAAACGCCGCCGGAAATATGCACCAGCGGCATGGTTTCGCGGATGGTGCGCGTGGCGTTGATGAAATCCACGCCGTAATTATTGTGCTCTTCAATGCCGGTGGCGACGGCAAAGACGTTGGGGTCGAAGATGATATCTTCGGGCAGAATGCCTGCCTTTTCGGTCAAAAGCTTATAGGCGCGGGTGCAGATTTCCACCTTGCGCTCGTATGTATCGGCCTGACCCACTTCATCAAACGCCATAACGACGACAGCCGCGCCATAATTGCGCACGAGGCTCGCCTGTTCCAGAAATTTCTCCTCGCCTTCCTTCAGCGAGATGGAGTTGACGATGGATTTGCCCTGAACGCATTTCAGGCCAGCCTCGATGATCTCCCACTTGGAACTATCGATCATCACAGGCACGCGGGCGATATCCGGCTCGGCGGCGATGAGATTGAGGAACTCTACCATGGCCTTCTGGCTGTCGATCAGGCCCTCATCCATGTTGATGTCAATGATCTGCGCACCGTTTTCCACCTGATCGCGGGCAACCGCAAGTGCTGCCGTATAGTCGCCAGCCGTGATGAGCTTGCGGAACTTGGCAGAGCCGGTGACGTTGGTGCGCTCGCCCACGTTGACGAAGGGAATGTCCTTGGTCAGCGTGAAGGGCTCAAGGCCAGACAGCGACATGAAAGAGCGGTGCTCCGGCACCTTGCGCGGCGCGTGGCCGGCAACGGCATCGGCAATAGCGCGGATATGCTCCGGCGTGGAACCACAGCAGCCGCCAACGATGTTGACGAGACCTTCGCGGGCGAATTCCTCCACCTGCGCTGCCATCATATCGGGCGTCTCGTCGTACTGACCAAATTCGTTCGGCAGGCCCGCATTGGGGTAAGCACAGATGAATGTATCGGCAACCTCGGACAATTCCTGAAGGTGCGGTCGCATCGCGCTGGCACCCAGCGCACAGTTGAGGCCAATGGTGAAGGGGTTGGCGTGGCGCACCGAATTCCAGAAAGCGGTCGGCGTCTGTCCAGACAGCGTGCGGCCCGAAAGGTCGGTAATCGTGCCCGAAATCATCACAGGCAGATGAATGCCCTTGGCCGCGAAACGCTCTTCGCAGGCGAAGATGGCAGCCTTGGCGTTCAGCGTATCAAAAATGGTTTCGATGAGAATGAGATCGGCACCGCCATCAATCAGGCCGTCGATCTGTTCGCCATAAGCCACCCGCAGATCATCGAAGCTGACGGCGCGATAACCCGGATTGTTTACATCTGGAGAAATGGAAGCTGTGCGGTTGGTAGGCCCAATGGCGCCCGCCACGAAACGGCGACGGCCATCCTCGCGCTCCGCGCGCTGGGCGGCACGACGAACGACCAAGGCACCTTCGCGGTTCATGTCATAGACAGCGCCTTCCATCTCGTAATCAGCCTGCGCAATGCGCGTGGACGAGAAGGTGTTGGTTTCGAGAATATCGGCCCCTGCCATGGCATAGCGATAATGGATTTCTTCGATGGCATCCGGCTGAGTCAGGATCAGCAAGTCATTGTTGCCCTGCTGATGACAGGCGCATCCAAGGAAGCGATCTCCCCGGAAATGGTCTTCGTTGAAACCAAGCCCCTGGATCTGCGTGCCCATGGCACCATCGAGAATGAGGATACGCTCCTGAGCGGCCGCACGAAGCGCCTTCAGAATTTCCGCGCCGTCTTGCTTGTCCCCTACAGGACCAAACAGATTATCCAACATCGGCACACTCCTCATTCTCTTTGCTGATTTGCAAATCCAAGTCACATAAAGATATCTTTATGTCAATATATGGCCGCGACGCCATGGCGTTACAACTTTCTACCGCAAGGGTACGAAATTTTCGTTATGGATGACACCGTTACGACCTAAAGATATAGAGAATTCATCGCAGTGCATTCATGAGGAGGTTGAAATGACCGAGGCGGACCACCCTAAAACCAGCTGGAGCACCCTGCCCTGGCATCGCCAGTGGCTGGCAAAGCAGGCAGAAGGTCTGTTTGACTTCTTCCAGTATCGCGCCATCAACCCCAAAGGCGGTTTTTTCGACCTCGACCGGCAAGGCGCGCCGCTGAAACCCGACAACCCCGTGCGCGGCATTCATATGTCAGCGCGCATGGTGCATTGCTTTTCCATCGGTCATCTGCTCGGCCGTCCCGGCTGCGGCGATATCATCGACCACGGAATGACCTATCTGTGGAACAACCACCGTGACGGCGAGCATGGCGGCTATTTCTGGCAGGTGGATGAAACCGGTCCGGTGGATGCCAGCAAGCAGGGATATGGCCACGCCTTTGTTCTGCTCGCCGCCTCCTCGGCGAAAAGCGTCGGCCATCCGCTGGCCGACAAGATGCTTGCCGATATTACCGAGATTATCGAAACGAAGTTCTGGGAAGAGAAATTCGGCGCGATCAATGAGGAATTCTATCGAGACTGGTCGCGTATCGAAAATTATCGCGGCCAGAATTCCAACATGCATCTGACCGAAGCGTTGATGGCCGCTTTTGAAGCCACTGGCGACAGAGAATACCTGCAGAAGGCAGAACGCATCGCTGATCTCATCATCAGACGGGCCGCAGCGGCGCTGGATTTCCGGGTGCCGGAACATTTCGATGAAAACTGGGTGCTGGACAAGGATTATCGCGGCAACGAAATGTTCCGCCCGTCTGGCTCAACGCCCGGCCACTGGCTGGAGTGGGCGCGCCTCATCCTGCAGCTCTGGGTTCTCGGTGATCGCAAGCACGAATGGATGCCGACAGCCGCAAAATCGCTGTTCGTTCAGTCAATGTCGCTCGGCTGGGACAGGGAAAAAGGTGGTTTCTTCTACACGCTGGGCTGGGACAATGTGCCTGCCAAGCGCGAGAAACTCTGGTGGCCGATGTGCGAAGCGGCTGGTGCCGCCCACTTCCTCAACGAGCATCTTCCCGCTGACGAATTCTATGAAGACAGCTATCGGCGCGTCTGGAGCACCATTGCCAACAGCTTCCTCGACCATGAGAATGGCGGCTGGCATGAGGAATTGACGGACGATCTGGTTCCCGCCAACACGATCTTCCCCGGCAAGGGCGACATCTACCACGCGCTTCAGGCCTGCCTCATTCCGCTTTTCCCGGCAGATGGCAGCCTGACGAAAGTGATTGGCGACAAGAGCGGACGTTTCTAAACACATCCGTAGGAAACGCTTGGCTTAATCAGAAGCCTAGCGTTTCCTCAAAATCGTCCCAGGACTGATACATTTCATAACGGCCAACGCCCCGGATCGGCACGTGGCCGTAAAATGGCGACAGCTGGAATTCCGCTGCATTCTCGCTTTTATTGGCCACTGCCCCAACATACATGGCGGACGCCAGCCCTGTGCGGTTGGCGCCATGTTCGCAATGAATCAGCACGGGCTTGGGCGCATCCTTCATGATGCGGACAAGCGCTTCCGCCTGATCCTGAGGCATCTTCTTGCTGGAACTCATTGGGAAATCGATCATCTGCACACCGCTCGATTGGGCGGCAGCGGCCTCTTCCCTATACCAGCCCTCACGCTTTTCATCGCGCAGATTGATGATGGTCTTGATGCCGAATTGCTGCGCATATTTGGAAATGTCTGCGCCGCTCGGCTGGCCGGATCGGTATAGTTCCCCGGGCAGGACTTCATGGAAGTTGCCGGTCAACTGGTTGATACCCATGTGCGCGCCGACCGTGGCGGGAACCGCCAGGAAGCAAAGCAAGGCAATTTTCAGGACTTTGGACGCAGATAACAAAACGCAAACCTTCTGGAAAATTTCAAGAATTGCCGTTCAAATGGCACTACGATCCAACCGATGCAATGGCTCCAAGGTTGTAAGAGCGCTGCCGGAAATAAGGAAAATCCGTACGCTTTCCCCTTAAGCCGCTGCAAACCCGTTCCTATTAGCGTGTGTTCTGCATCAACCATGGCGCTTCAAAAAACCGTGAAGCCACCCTCAGAGACTACGCTTTTAGGCCTTACGTCAGATTAATCAAATTCCGCGGAATTGATCGTTACGCGCCATTCCAGCGTTTTCGGGTCTACATTTTCGTTGTTGCGCAGCCGAAAAGGCCGACACGCCCCATAGCTTTCATGCGCTTCCAACCGCCTCTCGCTGACCTGATAAGGATCGAATGACACCGAGGCACGGAAGGCAGCTTCAAAACCCTCAAGCGTGTAGGTCAGCCGTCTAACTGCGACGTCATTTGTGTTCTGGAACGTGACCCGTAGCGGAGCGCCCGGCTCGGTGCAGCTGGCATCATAGGCTGCTGTGGCAACAATAGCCTCAAGTCTCTCGCCAGAGCGGAGCCAGTCGAACAACACCCAGGCAGCCGTGGCAGACCAGATAACAGCGAAAGCAATCACAACCGGCTTCAAATGTCTGGGGTAAATGATCAGAAAGACAAGCAAAGCTACGGAGAGGACAACGCCGACAATCATGTGTGGCGCGGCCTGATTATGTCGCCAAAAAGTCTTTTCAAGCTGATACCCTCCCAGCAGTCGTGCTAGACTCACAGATGCGGTTGGCCAGAGGTCATGTCAAGGCGTCACGTCAAGACTGAGCGGGCAGCGGCTGCCGACACCTCCCCACCTCAACTTTGCACACCTTCCTGTGATCAGGCAGGATTGTCGGTCCGCTCCGCATGAGGTGCAGACAAACAGGCATCGATAAGCGCGCAGCAGACCGCCACAGCGACCAGAATTGTGGTACCATTCAGCGGCAACACCAGCAGCATCTTGTTTATCGCAAACTCGGTGCCGAGTATGGCGACAATCTGCGTCGCGGCAATCAGCAGCAGTAATGACGACGGCAGAGAAAGACCGCGTCTGTCAAACAGACACCCGTAGCCAAGGACAAGGAGCGGCACGAGGATTGCGGTCACACCTGTGAAATAGGCGCCCATATGCGAACTCTGCAGAACAGCGTTCGGAGCAAACAAGGCAAGCGGGACAAGAAGATAGCTCCCGACAATCGCGGCCAGAAGTGGTGGCCACACGACAATTGCCAAAGGAAACAAGCGCTTTGCATCCGTGTGACCAGCTACCCAATGCCGGTAGTGGCGTAACACCGCCATGACGACAAACGCGCTCAGAGCAGCGACAGCAATCGTGAAAAGCAGCACCTCAAAAAACTGCGTACCGGATGCAGCACCCGTCCTTGCCATGTCAACGCTGGCCAAAATATTGGATGGAAGGTCAAGGAAGGCGGGCAGAAGCCACAAAATCCACAATCCCGCTAGCAACCCCGGCAAAACCACCTGTCTCGACAGGAACAGCAGCACGGCCACTCCCCCGACCAAAGCTGCGATAACGCTGAAAAAGTCGTAAGAGCCTTGGTCTCCCAGGTACCCCATGGCATCCAGACCACGCGCGGCGCTGTAGGCTTGCCCTACCGCAATCAACATTGCCAGCACAGCCTCGCAGACGGCAAGAATAATGCTCCCATCCGTACGGGGAAAAAGCAGACGGATCACCTGCCCTAGTGCAAAAGCTGAAAGGATAGGCGTGACACCCAGCGCAAGAATGGAAAGCTGTGAGGGAAGGCCACCCTGCCCCACCCATGACGTCACCAATGCCCCATCGAGCCCCGGCAACGGAATGTTCCGGCCGGCAACAGCCACCAGCGAAACCAGGGCGACCCCGATCAAAATCCCGACCGCACCGGACCCGACCTTGCGACTACCGACCATCTCACTCATCGAGAAACTCCTAGATACACCTGCATCTAACCTCTACCGACCACGGTCAGGCGCCTGTGGAACCATACGCCTTAGCTCAACCAAGACGTGCTGTCACTTCGAACACGAGGGAGAAGCTTACGCATCGAAGAAGGAAGGCTCGCGTCTGCGGGGAAATCTTTTGTCCGTCCAGAGCATGAATAGCTGGAAAAACCAAGACACCGACAAGATAAATGGTGGGCCCGGAGAGACTCGAACTCCCAACCAAGCGGTTATGAGCCGCCGGCTCTAACCATTGAGCTACAGGCCCTTCCAGAAGCG
This sequence comes from Hyphomicrobiales bacterium, assembly GCA_900468285.1. Lineage (GTDB taxonomy): Bacteria > Pseudomonadota > Alphaproteobacteria > Rhizobiales > Rhizobiaceae > Agrobacterium. The sequence continues at coordinate 156,877 of UBTF01000002.1, forward strand.
TGAACGCTGTTTGGAATGCGCGGTTGCAATGGTTCAACCCGGCGCGGAACTGGCTTTAACGCAATTTTTTGAAGGCGACAAGCCATCGATGCGTTGGAGCTGTGCACTATGCCGCATTAGCTACATAATCTGCTGCGACATATGCCTCGTTGACGCTAAATAAGAGGAAACTCAATGACTTCAAAATCAGGGCCAAATCACCGCAAATGTGAAATAATTGAAGGCCCCGCCGCGGAAGGCGGCGTCTCTTCGCTGTTTTCTCGTGGTTCGAAAAAGGGTTCAGTCACCCGCTCCCGTTCTCTGGCCTTGTGCGCTTTCGTGGCATTGACGGCTTTGCCGATGGCCGCTTCAGCACAGGAAAATGCCAGACGGGACCCGGTCATCAGTGTTTCCGGTGAGGGCGATGCGGCGGTTGCGCCCGATATGGCTGTTCTGACTTTCAGCGTCATGAAGCAGGCAGAGACGGCTGCGGCGGCTCTTGCTGAGAACAACAAGGCGATGACCGAAGTTCAGGCTGCGTTGAAATCGTCAGGCATCGCAGACAGGGATCTGCAGACATCCAACTTCTCCGTCCAGCCCATCTACAAGCAGTTCGAGCCCAAGGATGGCGTATATGTTCCGCCAGAAATTACCGGCTATCAGGTTACGAATGGCCTGACCGTGCGGGTTCGCGACCTTGCCAAGCTTGGCGATATCATGGACAGCTCGGTAAAGCTCGGCATCAACCAGGGCGGCGACATAGCCTTTACCAATGACGACCCGGCAGCGACGGTAACTGAGGCCCGCAAGGCAGCGGTGGCAGACGCCATCTCCAAGGCCAAGACATTGGCAGAAGCCGCCGGCGTCAAGCTTGGCCGCATTCTGGAGATCAACGAAAACATGCAACGCCCTATGCCGGTGCCACAGACCATGATGCGCGCCGCTGCCATGGAAAAAGCTGACAGCGTTCCCGTCGCAGCGGGCGAAAACAGCTACAAGATCAATGTGAATGTGACATTCGCGCTGGAGCAATAAAAGAGTAAGCAGGCGCCCCGGCGGCGCCTGCGCCAGCGAATGCAAAAATCCCCTCGCCGCAAGTCCACGGCGAGGGGATTGATTTTTCTAAACGTCGGTCTGGTTTACCGTTAGCGGCGGATGACAGGGCAGCCGCGGACATTGGCGAAAACGACGCGGTCACGGCCGCGGCGGTCAAAACCGGCGACAACAACGCGGCGCGGGGAAACGTCCACTACGCGCGCCCGGCGCAGGCCCATGCGGCTGGCTTTTTCTTCTGCAAGCCAGGGAGCACAACGATCGCGATCACGACCGGGGCGACCCCAGCCCGGACCACCATGGCGATAACCGTCCTGAACGTAGATGCCGTAGCGAACGTCAGGTCCGGCGGAAGCCGTTGAAGCTGTCGCAGAAATGCCGCCAAGGGCGATAAGGGCCGCAAGGCCAGCTTTTGCAAATGTGCCAATCATGATCATACTCCGTTTCTCGACATTCGCCGGAATGCCCGGTCGATTGGCCAGACGATAGGATGCGTCATGTGAACGTTTTCAGAACTGATTGTTCAGCCCGCGTTCATGATTGAAACGAAATATAAGCGCGCAATCATTCACAGAGAAAGATGCATGATGATCTGGCGATCATGGGGGTGGTTCCTATGTTCGAAGAGGTAAATGCCTTGCCAGGTGCCCAGGGCCAGTGTGCCGCTGGAAACGGGAATGCCTATCGAAACCTGCGTCAAAGCCGATTTGATATGGGCGGGCATGTCGTCAGGGCCTTCCATGGTGTGGATAACCCAGGCCATCGAAGGATCGTTCGAGGGAGGAACAAGCCTTGCAAAGAATGTCTTCAGATCTCGCTGGACATCCGGGTCGGCGTTTTCCTGCACCAGCAGGGAACATGATGTGTGCCGCACGAAAAGCGTCAACAAGCCCTCTTTCGCGGATGATGATTTGACAAAGGCCTTGGCTTCTTCGGTGAACTCGTAGAGGCCCTGCCCTCTCGTCGCTATTGTCAGCAATTTTTGTGGCACTAAAATTTCACTTTCCTGGGAACCGAACTGCCTCAATACACGTTGAGTGAAATCACGCGATGTTATGTGCGTTTTTCGTCTTTTACTGACGGACAAAGCGGCGCACAAAGGGAACAGCTTATAGAATGTACGAATATTTCGATGTACAGAGCAACCTTGCAAGCAACTCTGTTCCGACTCTCTTTCGCCATAGAAAACTTTTAACAGAAATCACTTTATTAGACCGCTCGACCTCTATCTCAGTTTTCTATCGAAAGACCACTATATGACGTCGCAAGTCCAGCAGGTAGATCTCACCAACTGCGACCGAGAGCCTATCCACATCCCCGGTTTCATCCAACCGCATGGTTGTCTCATCGCCTGCGACAGCGCGATGCGCACAGTGCTGCGTCACTCGCTGAATTGCGGCGCTGTGCTGGGTATCGCAGGAGAGATTCTCGGCAAGCCCATCGAACAACTGCTTGGCAATGACGTGGTGCACGATCTTCGCAACGCGCTGACGGTGACGGCCAACAGCAGTCGTCCAGCCATGCTGCCCAAGGTGGAACTGGAGGGCGGCAAGACGTTCGACGTTGCCATTCACCGGTACAAGTCGGTCGCTATCATCGAGCTCGAACCGGCAAGCAACGAGGCACAGCCGCTTCATACCGCCCAGCTGATGATCGATCGTATCCGCGAAGCCGACAATGTCGATAGTCTGATCTCGCGCACCACGAGACTTGTAAAGGCAATCCTTGGCTATGATCGGGTGATGATCTATCGCTTCGAGCAGGACGGGGCCGGAAAGGTTATCTCGGAGGCCAAGCAGCCTCACCTCGAGAGCTTCCTCGGCCAGTATTTTCCCGCAAGCGATATTCCGCAGCAGGCACGGACGCTCTATCTCAAGAACACATTGCGCATCATTTCGGATTCGAACGGTGCGCGGGTTCCCGTAGAACCCGTTCTGGATGTCTCGGGCGAACCACTGGATCTGTCCTTTTCGCATCTGCGCAGCGTCTCACCCATCCATTGCGAATATCTTCGCAACATGGGTGTCGCGGCTTCCATGTCCATTTCCATTATCAATGACGGGCAATTATGGGGGCTGATTGCATGCCACCATTATTCTCCGCGCATTTTGCCAATGCCGATGCGCATTGCGGCAGAGATGTTTGGAGAGTTTTTCTCTCTTCACCTGCAGGCCTTGAAGCAGAAGAAAAAACTGGCAACCGCCCAGGATGCCCATGCCTCTCTGGACAAGTTCCTGCGGCTCGCTGCCCATCACAACAACATTGAAGAATTGCTGGTGGAAAATCTGCCTGATTTCAGCAGGCTGCTTCCCTGCGATGGCGTCGGCGTATGGATGAATGAACGCTGGTACAGCGTCGGCGCAGTGCCGCCGGATGCGATGGCCCCACAGCTGGGGCGTCTGGTCAGCTCGATTTCCGAGGGACGCGTCTGGGCAACACACGCCTTGTTCAATCATCTTCCAGAAGCAGAGCATCTTTGCGGAGATATTGCTGGCCTTCTCACCGTGCCGCTTTCCCAGGTCAAGAACGATTATCTGATGTTCTTCCGCAGGGAGCTGGTGCAAACGCTCAACTGGGCGGGAAACCCGGACAAGTCATATGATACGGGTCCGCTTGGTGACCGTTTGACGCCGAGAAAAAGTTTTGCGTTGTGGAAGGAAACCGTTCACAAGCAGGCTCAGCCCTGGACCGAAGAAGACCGCCAGATTGCCGAAGCCGCACGTGTTGCGCTTGTCGAGGTTGCCTTCCGTCATAGTGAGCTGATGGCCGGTGAGCGCGCGCAGGCGGAAGTTCGTCAGCGTATGCTGAATGAAGAATTGAACCACCGCGTCAAGAATGTTCTCGCCATCATCAAATCGCTTGTCGGCAATCCCACCCAGGAAGGCCGAACGCTGGAGCAATATGTCTCCGCCTTGAAGGGTCGTATTCAGGCCCTGTCCTTCGCCCATGATCAGGTGGTGCGTGGCGAAGGCGGCGGCCTGCTACGGGATCTGCTCGACGCCGAACTTTCCCCTCACCGCTCGCCCGACAGCGAAATTGTAGCGCATGGACCGAATGTGCTTCTGGATTCGCGTGCATTCTCCGTCATGGCGCTTGTTCTCCACGAGCTGGCAACGAATGCCGCAAAATACGGTGCACTCGCGCAGGCTGGCGGAAAGCTTTCCATCAACTGGGAGCTAAACGATGTCGGCGACTGCGTCATCTCATGGCGCGAATTGCTGAAGAGCACCATCACGCCACCAACAAGAACGGGATTCGGCTCTGCGCTCATCAGCCGAAGCGTTCCCTATGATCTCGGCGGGAAAAGCCGGGTCACATACCAGCCCAACGGTGTCGAGGCGGAGATCATCCTGCCTGCCCGCCATGTCAGCGCCGGTCCTTCGCCCGTCAGTCAGGAACTGATTTTAGCGGACCAGCCGGACTACAAACCTTTTGCCGCGGAGGAATCATTGCGCGTATTTCTTGTCGAAGATCAGATGCTGATCGCAATGGACGTTGAATATATGCTGGAAGCCCATGGCATAACCAGCATTGAGACCGCCACATCGTCAGCCATGGCCTTGGACAAGTTGAAGGGTCTGTCGCCGGATGTCGCCATCCTCGACATCAACCTCGGCACCGACACATCCATTCCGGTGGCCTATGAACTTCTTCGTCGCGACATACCGTTCATGTTCGCTACAGGCTATGCCGATGGCATCATGATCCCGCCCGAATTTGCACATGTGCCCGTCGTTCGCAAACCATACGATGAGGATTCCTTGCTGGGTTCGATCGGCAAGCTGGTCGGAAAGCCTGTTCCCGCATAGTGATTTCGAAGGTCTGGAACGGCCAGCGTCGCAAGCAGTGCGACGCAGCCTCTAATCGGCAACCAACCCGATCTTTTTCACCTGCTCTGCGGTGAACTTCGAACCGATCGCATAACGGAAGTCGGTCACCAGATATTTGTCCATATCGACCTCGCAGCGATAATGGATAGGGTACCATTGCGTCCCAACATTGAACGCACCCTGCGCATCCAGAACATTGCCGACGATGGGATCGTTTTTGCCGATATGCGGCTCCAGCCCCTCAGCAGGTGATTGCCCCTTCCGCTCACTCTTGATTTGGGCAAGCGCTTCGACAATGCACAATTGTGCAACGCGCTGGCGCGGCGGCAACTGACCGAGTATCTGCCTGCGCATCGGCGTCGGCCCCTTCGCGTTCGCGAGAATCTTCTTGGCGGGCTTGAGCTCGGGTTTGCCAGCACCATCCGGCTTTGCCGCGACATCCTCTTTTTGCTGCGGCTCCACTGTCGGCCTGGGTGCAGGCACAGCCACATCTGCTGCCTCGACGGGCTTCTCCGGTTCCACAGCTGCTATCTCGCCCTCTTGCGCCGTCGGCTTGTTTTCGGATGGCGTCGGCGGCTGATCCGTTTCAGGCGCCTCGGCCGAGTCCTTGCTTTCCGGTTGAGATGTCTCTTCCTGCTTGGCCGGCTCCGGTTCCTCGCTCCCACCCGCCTCTTCCTGCACAGCGGGGTCATCACGCGCGTCAAGCTGCGTGCCGTCAGGGCGAATGGCGACGTTGGGCATCTGCGTTGGAGGTGGCGGCGGCGGAGCAGGTTCTGCCGGTCTGGCTTGCTCAGGCGGCGGTTCTTCGGCCTTCTTTTCCTCGGGCTTTGGCGGCTCCTCCTTAGGAGGCTCTACAAGCTCGACATTGACAGCCTCGGGCTCAGCGGGCGCTTCGGCCCCTCCCGGCCATTGGAGATAGAAGGCAACGACGATCAGCGCGTGCAAGATCACGGAGAGCGGAATTGTCCAGCTCGGCTGCCGCCCTTTGCTTTGCTCACGCATATCCATTCAGATGCCGTTCGTGTTCTTTCCGTGAGCAAAGAGATAAGTCTTTTGGACGCAAGCACCATCCCAAAAAAGAAAAACCCGGCCAGAAACTGACCGGGTTGATAGTCTGGCTAAGGCAAAACTCAGCTGTCGAGGAACGAGCGCAGCTTGCGCGAACGGCTCGGATGCTTGAGCTTGCGCAGGGCCTTGGCTTCGATCTGGCGGATACGCTCACGGGTAACCGAGAACTGCTGGCCAACCTCTTCGAGCGTATGGTCGGTATTCATGCCAATGCCGAAGCGCATACGAAGAACGCGTTCTTCGCGCGGCGTCAGCGAAGCCAGAACACGTGTTGTCGTTTCGCGCAGATTGGCCTGAATGGCAGCATCGATTGGCAGAAGCGCGTTCTTGTCCTCGATGAAGTCACCCAGATGCGAATCCTCTTCGTCACCCACGGGGGTTTCGAGCGAGATTGGCTCCTTGGCGATCTTCAGAACCTTGCGAACCTTCTCCAGCGGCATGGCAAGCTTTTCAGCCAGTTCTTCCGGGGTCGGCTCGCGGCCAATTTCATGCAGCATCTGGCGCGATGTCCGAACAATCTTGTTGATCGTTTCGATCATATGCACCGGAATACGGATCGTGCGGGCCTGGTCGGCAATCGAACGGGTGATTGCCTGACGGATCCACCATGTTGCATAGGTGGAGAACTTGTAGCCGCGACGGTATTCGAACTTGTCGACCGCCTTCATCAGGCCAATATTGCCTTCCTGAATGAGATCGAGGAACTGCAGACCGCGGTTGGTGTATTTCTTGGCAATCGAGATAACCAGACGCAAGTTCGCTTCCACCATTTCCTTCTTGGCAATGCGCGCTTCGCGCTCACCCTTCTGGACCATGGAAACGATGCGGCGGAATTCGGCAATCGAGATGCCGGTTTCCTGTGCAAGATTCTGGATTTCCTGACGGATATCACGGATCGTGTTGTTTTCTTCGCGCGCGAATTCCTTCCAGCCCTTTGCAGCCAGATTGGCAATCGACTTCATCCAGTTCGGATCAAGTTCTGCACCATGATACTGCTCGAGGAAGCTGTCACGCTTCACGCCGTAGGACTCAGCCAGACGCAGCAGACGACCTTCGTTCTGCATCAGACGCTTGGAAATGTCGTAGAGCTGTTCGACAAGGCTGTCGACGCGGTTCTGGTTCAGCGAAAGCGACTTAACAGCCGTGATCAACTGATCCTTCAGTTCCTTGTAGCGACGTTCCTGACCGGTAGAAAGCGTGCCGGTGCAAGCAAGGCGTGCTTCAACCTGCTGATCCTGAAGCTTGCGCAGCTTCTTGTAGGTATCGGCAATCGTATCAAGCGTTTCCATGACCTGCGGGCGCAGTTCGGCTTCCATCGCAGCCAGAGACAGGTTGGACTCGTCGTCGTCCTCCTCTTCCTCTTCATGCGGAAGGCCTTCACCGCCGACATTGGTCACGTCATCGTCGCCACCGGGATTGCGTAGACGGCGAACCTTTTCCTTTTCCTCGGCGGCCTTACGGTCGGCCTCGATCTTTTCGGGGCTCTGGAACTGCGGAGCAGCCTTGGCTTCCGGACCGGAATAGGTCGTTTCGAGATCGATGATCTCGCGCAAAAGCGTCGTGCCTTCGTTGAGTTCGTCACGCCAGATGATCAGCGCCTGGAACGTCAACGGGCTTTCGCACAGGCCGGAGATCATCGTCTCGCGGCCGGCCTCGATGCGCTTTGCAATGGCGATTTCGCCTTCGCGAGACAGCAGCTCGACAGAGCCCATTTCGCGCAGGTACATGCGCACCGGGTCGTCCGTGCGGTCGGTCGGTTCTTTCTTCTTGGCAGTCGCAAGGGCCGTGCCGCTGGAAGGCGCAAGTTCGCCGCCTTCGGACTCTTCAGTCTCGGAGTCACCGTCTTCGGTTTCGGCGGTCGCCTCTTCGGCGTCCTCGTCCTCGATGACATTGATGCCCATTTCACTGAGCATCGCCATGATATCTTCGATACGGTCAGGGTCGACCTGATCCGACGGCAGAACCTCGTTCAGTTCATCCATGGTGACATAGCCGCGTTTTTTCGCGGCTTTGATCATCTTTTTGACCGCGTCATCCGAAAGATCGAGAAGCGGCCCATCCGTCGCGCCATCGCGTTCGTTTTCAGCTTCTTCGTTTTCTTTGACTTTGGTTGCCATTTATCTCGTCGCTTTCCCTGACGCTAACATCCGCTTCGCCGCAAGGCCGTTTACCCCTGAGGGCACCGGCCATGGCCGCGAATCATTGTCAAACACCTAACGGAATGATCTTTAATTGCCGATTAAACACGGCTGCCACAGGCGGAATATCAAGACATTGCATTCGGAAATGCTTATGTATGCAGTTTCGATCCGCCAAGGCCCATTCCACCTTACTTTTCCTGGAATGGTGATTCCCGCTATTTCCCTTCACGTCAAGCCTTTATGGCCTGCCCAAGGGCTAAAAACCTAAAAACGCCGTCATTACAGCGACATTTCGCGGACCTCACCAACTTATCCCCTATTTAGGTCTATCTGCACAAAAGACAAGCCTCAACAGCCGCAAAAGGCCTAGCCGTGGCTATAGGCCGGACCCTTGACCCTGCCGGACATGACACCGAAACCATCGATGATCGCCTCCTGATTCTCCATCCGCCCGATTTCCAGCTGGACCTCGGAAAGCGCGCGCATCAACTGAACCATCCGGTCGCCATCGCCAGCCTCGGTAGCCTCTGCGATCTCTCGCTCCAGATCGATCTTCTGCCATCGCAGCGCCTTGGTTCGCTTGTGCAAAGACAATGCCTGCGTATAACCCTCACGCGCATCTTCAAGCGCCGCCTGCTCGGTTGCGGTCCACAGCCGCGCATTTCGCACCTGCTGGTTCATGGCCTTCACCAGCGGTTCGAAACCCTGGGCTTCAAGACGCGATGCAAGTCCCTCGCGCGAAAGTCCGGCAGCGCTTTCCGCCGCGTAGGTCAGAACCTGCGACCAGAGCTTCTGCAGATCGCGGTTCTCATAATCGATGGCGGCAATCTCGTCATATTCCTCCAGCAACAGCTGCGGATGATTGACGATTGTCAGCGCCAGAACGCTTTCGCGCAGGGCTGGCGTTGCCAGATACCCCTTGACGAGTCCAGACTGGCTGAGCCTGTCCGATATGCTGCCAGAGCCGGTCGTCGTGCCTCTGGGCGGCACGCGCTGCCCCCCGCGCCCGGCACCGGCATCGCCGCGGCCATAATTCCGGTTAGGCGCGTTACCACGCTGGAATTGCGGCTGAAAGAATGCATTCAGCCTGTCGCGCATATCCTGCTGATAGAACCGACGGACGCTTTCGTCGCCAATCACGGAGACGATCTGGCGAAGGCGGCTTTCCAGCTCCGCGCGCTTTTCGGGCGTATCGAAGGTCACCGACGCCGTTTCGCGGCTCCATATCATCGCGGCCAGAGGCTTGGCTTCGGAAAGCACGCGGTCGAATGGCGCCCTGCCCTCGTGGCGGACCAGATCGTCGGGGTCCTTACCATCGGGCAGAAGCGCAAAGCTGACGGAGCGGCCCGGCTTGATGTGCGGCAGTGCAAGATCGGCCGCCCGGCTTGCGGCGCGAATGCCCGCGCCGTCACCGTCGAAACACAGGATCGGCTGCGGCGACATCTTCCACAGAAGATCAAGCTGGCTTTCCGTCAGCGCGGTGCCGAGCGGCGCCACCGCATTTTCGACGCCAGCCTGATAAAGGGCGATGACGTCCATATAGCCTTCCACGGCGATGACGGTGCCCGACGATTGCGTGGCTCGACGCGCGCGCGCAAAATTGTAAAGCACATTGCCCTTATGAAAGAGCTCCGTCTCATTGGAATTGAGATATTTCGCCATGGCATCGGCGGCCATGGCGCGTCCACCAAAGGCAATCACCTTTTCCCGCGACGAAAGAATGGGGAACATGATGCGATCACGAAAACGGTCATAGGAGACCGGCACGTTCTCATGCACCACCAGCCCGCAGGCTTCCATCTGCTCCCTGGCAATTCCTTTTGACGCCAGATGTTCTTTCAGCGCGTTGCGACTGTCTGGCGCAAAGCCAAGGCGGAAGGTTTCTATCGTTCGTCCCGTCAGGCCGCGATCGCGCAGATAGGCCCGCGCTCTGGCGCCCGCCGCGGTCTGCAACTGATCCTGAAAGAACAGGGTCGCCATTTCCATGACATCCTGCAAGGTCGCCCGCTCACGCTCGCGCCTTTCCGCCTGCACATCCGGCTGCGGCATGGCCACACCGGCCATATCGGCAATCTGCTGGACGGCTTCGGGAAAGCCCATGCCATCGAGGTCAGTCAGGAAGCGGAAATGGTCGCCGGAAACGCCACAGCCAAAACAGTGGTAACGGCCCTTGCGATCTTCGCAGTGGAAGCTTGGGCTTTTTTCGCCGTGAAATGGGCAGCAGGCCCAATAGTCTCCCTTGGATGCGTTGCTCTTCTTCCTGTCCCACGTCACACGTCTGCCGATAACATCGGAGATGTTAACCCGGTCACGTATCTCGTCGAGAAATGAGTTTGAAAAGCGCATCTTTACCTGGGATCACCGCCTGTTTCGGCCAGTCCTTTATATAAGCGCAGCCTGGCTTCTTTACCAAGCGCAGAAACCGACCGTACCCGATATTCACAGGCGCGACACCATCATTGCAAATCACATGCCCCAACTTCGGGCAAAATGAAGGCAGGGCCGAAAGCCGAAACATTATGTTTTTGTAATTTGAAGGCGGGCTTTCACCGACATATCGTTGCTGCGTCGGCATGAGGCCGAGTATGCGTGATGCCTGATATCGAGCGACATCCCCCATGACCGCCCGATACGCGCTTCAAGCGTGTGAGCGTCCCGTACATGAAAAGGCAGGGTATCCACATATGCCCTGCCTTTTCATATTTCGTGCTACTTCAGCAGTTCCTTGATCAGGCCGGAAGCCTTGCCGAAATCGATCTGGCCGGGATAGCGCTCTTTGAGCACGCCCATCACCTTACCCATATCACGAAGGCCGGAGGCCTCGGTCTCGGCAATCACGCCCTCAAGGATCGAGCGAACCTTCTCCTCGGGAATTTCTTCCGGCATGAAGCTCTTGATGATGGCGATTTCCTCGCGCTCATGCTCCGCCAGCTCGCCGCGACCAGCCTTGTCGTAAATGGCTGCAGATTCCTCGCGCTGCTTGATCATCTTGGCCAGGATCTGCAAAATCTCTTCGTCCGAAACCGCATCCTTGCCGATGCCGCGATTGGCGATGTCGCGATCCTTGACGGCAGCCTGGATGAGGCGGATCGTTGAAATCTGCCGCGAGTCGCGGGCTTTCATGGCCTCTTTCAACGTATTGGCAAATGTATCGCGTATCATGGCTTTCTCCCTGGAAAAGCCGCAGGGACCGGCAAATTCCGGTCGTGCTTTTCCGTCACAAATTTGCCGGTGACATAAACGAGCAACGGCGGCTCGGCAAATCATTTACCTAAGGCTTTGATTTGCCTCATCTTAAATTCCGGTTAATTGTTGCGCCCGTGGTTGACCGGCAGCACCCCTTTCGTTATTTTCCGGCACCTGCACAGGATTTTTAACGAAGGTTACGACGCGAAGGCTTTCGCGCGCCCTTATCCGCGACAAAAGATGACCGCTTAGCACCTGCCTTCCTCCTGGCGGGCCCAAGTGGCAGAAACGGAAACGAGATGACCGAGACAGCACCCTGGACCACCCGCAAACCCACCGCCATGCTCGTTCTGGCAGATGGCACCGTGATCGAGGGAACCGGCATCGGCGCAACCGGCAAGGTTCAGGCGGAGGTCTGCTTCAACACCGCATTGACCGGTTATGAGGAAATTCTGACCGATCCTTCCTACCTCGGCCAGATCGTTACCTTCACCTTCCCGCATATCGGCAATGTCGGCACGAACGAAGAAGACATCGAAGACCTGACGCCCGCTGCACGACGCGGCGCGGTCGGCGTCATCTTCAAGGCTGACATTACCGATCCTTCCAACTTCCGCGCCGTCAAGCATCTGGATGCATGGCTGAAAACCCGCGGCGTCATCGGCCTTTGCGGCGTCGATACGCGCGCACTGACCGCCTGGATCCGTGAAAACGGCGCACCGAACGCCGTCATCGCGCATGACCCGAATGGCGTTTTCGATATCGAAGCGCTGAAAGCGGAAGCAAAGGCTTGGAGCGGTCTGGAAGGTCTCGACCTCGCCATCGAAGCCACGTCCGGCCAGTCGTCTGTCTGGAACGAAACGCCCTGGGAATGGAACAAGGGCTACGGCACGCTGGGTGATACGGCGGCGAAATACCACGTCGTCTGCATCGACTTTGGCGTCAAGCGCAACATTCTGCGTCTCTTCGCTGGCCTCGACTGCAAGGTGACCGTCGTTCCCGCCCAGACATCGGCGGAAGACATCATGGCCCTGAAGCCGGATGGCGTGTTCCTGTCCAACGGCCCCGGAGATCCGGCCGCAACGGGCAAATACGCCGTTCCAGTCATTCAGGACCTGATCAAGACCGAATTGCCGATGTTCGGCATTTGCCTTGGCCACCAGATCCTTGGCCTTGCCGTTGGCGCAAAGACGGAAAAGATGCATCAGGGCCACCATGGTGCAAACCATCCGGTAAAGGACTATACGACCGGCAAGGTGGAAATCGTCTCGATGAACCACGGCTTCGCGGTGGACACGAAGTCCCTGCCGGAAGGCGTTGAAGAGACTCACACTTCGCTGTTCGATGGCACCAATTGCGGCCTGCGCATTACCGGAAAGCCGGTCTTCTCCGTGCAGCACCATCCCGAAGCCTCGCCCGGCCCGCAGGACAGCCATTATCTGTTCCGCCGTTTCGTCAACCTTCTTCGCGAAAAGAAGGGTGAAGAGGCGCTTGCAGAGCGCTGATAAACGAACGGAAACAATCGATTTTAGCGGCCCGCCTTATCATCGGGCCGTTTTCATTTCGCGCTTTACCATCAGGTAGAAACGGGTCGTCAACAAGAGAGCGGCGGTCGAAAGGCCCATGATAAAGCCGAACCACACCCCACGACCGCCAAAGCCGAGAGGAAAGGCTGTGATCCAGGCCAGCGCAAGGCCGATGGGCCAATAGGAAATCAGCGCCAGTATCATCGGCACCCGTGCATCCTTCAGCCCACGCAAAAGACCGGCCGCCACCGCCTGCATTCCATCCACCAGCTGAAACACCCCGGCAATGATGACAAGCGTGCTGGCATAGGCGAGCACGTCTGTCGCGCCCGGCAGCGCAGGATCAAGAAACCAGCTGGCCAGATATTCTGGCTTGAGGGCGAAGAACAGCCCACCGCATGCAGCAATGACGCAGGCGACCGCGTAAACCGTGATGGCCGCGCGAACGAGGTTCGGATAGTCTCCCTGCCCATGCGCAATGCCGATCCGCACTGTTGCCGCTTGTGACAGCCCGAGCGGGATCATGAAGGCGATGGAGGCCAGCTGAAGCGCTATTCCATGCGCCGCCAGTTCGATTGTGCCGATCTGCCCCATCAGGATAGAGGCCGCAGAAAACAACGTCACTTCCGCAAGAATGGTAACGCTGATGGGCAGGCCAAGCCTGATGACTTCCCAGAGGGCATGAAGATCAGGCCGCCAGAAACGGACAAAGAGTTCATAGCGACGCGTTTCATCGCGCGTCTGAATGTAGACGACGATGAACAGGAGGCTGAAGGCGTTGACGATGACCGCAGCGTAAGCGGCACCGATCATGCCGAAGGCTGGGAAGCCGAAGTGCCCGAGAACCAGCGCATAGGCCAGAACACCATTTATCAGCAGCATGGCGATGGTCGCGTAGAGAATGATGCCGGCGCGCCCGATGGCGCTGACGAGGCCGCGCATCACATAGAACAGAAGTGCAGGCAGCAAACCGAACTGCGCTATCGCCAGATATTCCCCGGTCTGCCGCGCTACCGCAGGGTTTTGCCCCAGTGCCAGCAAAATCTTTTCCGCGCTGAAGAACAGCGGCATGGTCAGCAACCAGTAGACGATTGCCACCCACATGCCCATGCGCAGCGAACGGCGTGCCGATGTCGCATCTCCCTGCCCATAGGCATTGGCGACCATGGGAACGACGGCAACGGAGAAGCCGGAGCCGAAAATGAAGACGACAAAGTAGAACTGCCCGGCCAGCACCATGGCGGCCAGCTTTTCGGCACCCAACTGCCCGACGATGACCATATCCGTGGTGTGAATTCCCAACTGCGCCAGCTGCGCACCAATCAGCGGAATTCCCAGGGCCAGAGTAGCGCGCAGATGTGCACTCCAGGAATCGGCAGTTACCTGGGGTTTCGTTCCCGCGACCGTAGAAGACATGGCATCACCTCAAAAAGAAAAGCCGCTGTCCTGCAAAGAAGGAGAGCGGCGCATTGCCTGAATAAGACAATCGCAACAGATGCGCAAGAATGCGGCAGACGCGCAAAATCTTGGCAGGGTTAAAGATTGATTAACTGAAACATTCACTTACCGGAAAAAAATATTGGCGAGCGACACGACTATTAAAGTTTCGTCATGCAACAATGATACGGTCCACAGAACAAGTTGCGACTTTCTGGCTGCATGAGGCACGCCGAACCAGCCCCCAAGGCATGTCCCCCATCCAAATCCGGAAGAACCGGTCTCTTTTTGAGGTCCATACATTGTCCAGAAAATCGAATTTGATGACGCGAATTGTCGTGGCGGCGTCCTGCGTCGTCGTTGCGGCTTTTGTAGGATTTTCCATTTATATTGATGGGCTCCAGCGTGATGCGGCAAACCATTTCGTCGAAGACAAGATCAATGCGGCAGGCAAGCAGTCGGCACTCAGCGTTGCCAACTGGCTGAATGGCCGCGTCATGATGACCGAGATGGTGGCTGCGTCCATGGTAACGGCAACGACCCAGGAAAAGCTCGAGCTTGCCCTGCACAATGAGGTTCTTGCACGCGAATTCAAATCCGCATATTTCGGCGATGAAACGGGTGCGTTCAACAACTTCCCATCGACCAAGATGCGCGAAGGTTACGACCCACGCCAGCGTCCGTGGTACCAGGCTGCGGTCAAGGCCAACTCCACCGTTCTGACCGAGCCTTACACGGATGCCACCACCGGCAAGCTCGTGGTCAGCGCCGCCCTGCCCGTCAAGCGCGATGGCAAGCTGGTTGGGGTTGCCGCCAGCGACTTCCTGTTGACGACATTGGTTTCCATGATCGGCTCCGTCGATGCGGGCGACGGAGGCTATGCGTTTCTTGTCAACAAGGATGGCAAGATCCTGATTCATCCAGACGAAGCCATGATCAACAAGACGCTGACCGACCTCTTCCCGGTCGCAACCCCAAAAATCTCCCAAGCCGTCTCGCAGACCCGCATTGGCGACGCTGACAAGATGACCAGCTTTATTCTAGTCCCCGGTCTTCCCGGTGTCGAATGGTCCGTGGGTCTCGTCATCGACAGCAACACCGCGTTTGCATCCATCACGCAGTTTCGCATCGCAGCCGTTGTCGCCACCATTCTGGCCGTCGCTGGCATGATCGCCTTCCTCGCCTTCCTCATGAACAGCCTCGTCATCAAACCCGTGACGCGCATGACGCTCGCGATGGAGCAGCTTGCAGACGGCAATCTGGACGCGACCATTCCCGGCCAGGAACGCAAGGACCAGATCGGCTCAATGGCAGCTGCCGTTGCCGTGTTCCGCACCAACGCCGTGGAGCGTCGTCGTCTCGAAGGCGATGCCGAGGAGACAAGAACGCTTTCCGAGCAGGAGCGCAACGAGCGGGAAAAAACCGCCGCCAAGGATGCTGCAGACATCCAGTTCGCAGTCGATTCCTTGGCCGAAGGTCTCGCAAACCTTGCAAATGGCAACATGCATCACCGTATCAACACACCGTTCATTCCGCGGGTGGACCGCTTGCGTGAAGACTTCAACACCTCGATTGCCAAGCTGAATGCCGCCCTTGTCACTGTTGGCAAGAATGCAAATGCCATTGATGCAGGCGCAAACGAAATTCGCCATTCTGCCGATGACCTTGCCAAACGCACGGAACGGCAGGCCGCATCCGTGGAAGAAACCGCAGCTGCCCTGGAAGAAGTCACCACCACCGTGAAGGACTCCGCCAAGCGCGCCGAAGAGGTCGGTCGTCTTGTCGCCCGCGCCCGTAGCAACGCAGAACAATCAGGCGCTGTCGTCAGTGATGCGGTCAAGGCCATGGAAGGCATCGAGCAATCCTCGTCCGGCATTTCCAAGATCATCGGCGTCATCGACGAGATTGCCTTCCAGACCAATCTCCTTGCCCTGAATGCGGGTGTTGAGGCGGCTCGCGCTGGCGAAGCAGGCAAGGGCTTTGCCGTCGTGGCTCAGGAAGTGCGCGAGCTTGCCCAGCGTTCCGCCAATGCAGCAAAGGAAATCAAGGCGTTGATCGGCGCTTCTACCAGTCAGGTGGAAATCGGCGTTTCGCTGGTTGGCAATGCCGGAAAGGCGCTCGAAACCATCGTGGCGGAAGTGCAGGAAATCAACACGCACATCAATGCCATCGTCCTTGCATCGCGGGAACAGTCTACCGGGCTGCAGGAAATCAACACCGCAATCAACAATATCGATCAAAGCACGCAGCAAAACGCCGCCATGGTGGAAGAGCAGACAGCGGCAAGTCACGGTCTTGCTTCCGAAGCGGCAGCGCTTAACGCACTGATCGCTCAGTTCAAGCTGGCGAAGGAACAGTTCGGCCAGAACGCCGACTATCGCAGCGCGGCCTGATAAGACCGACGTGGCTGCAACAGCGGCCACGTCCTCCCCACCCGTCGGTTTGCGTTCCCAGTGGGCTTGTTAAAGCGTGGAAAAACCGACACCCTGCCCGCCGACACAATCAAGCGGGGAGAGCATGATGTCGGACATCATCTGGCGAGGCGTTGCAATGGGAATTGGCGGCACGGTCTTTATGGACCTCTGGGCCGTCATCCTGCACCGGTTCTTCGGCCAGTCCGCTCCCAACTGGGCACCGGTTGGGCGATGGTTCTGGCACCTGCCTAAGGGCAAGGTGTTCCATGACAATATTGCCGGCGCCTTGCCTTACAAACACGAAAACGCACTCGGCTGGATTTCCCATTACGCCGTCGGCATTCTCTACGGCATCCTTCTTGCATTGCTCGTGCCGCCTGAATGGTTTGCGGCGCCATCCTTTATGCTTCCATGGCTGGTGGGTATCGTCACCGTCGCGGCAGGGTGGTTCCTGTTGCAGCCGGGCCTCGGCATCGGCTGGGCTGCATCCAAAACGCCAAACCCCTGGAAGGTGCGCGCTCTCAACCTTGTGGCGCACACCGTATTTGCGCTTGGCATGTTCGTTATAGCGCTGCTGCTGAGCCGTTAGATATCTGCAGAAAACGTATCGCAGTCCTCTACGCGGCCGCTTTCGAAGCCCTTGCGGAACCATTCGGCGCGCTGTGCGGACGTACCGTGGTTGAAGCTATCAGGGACGACATATCCTTGGGACTTCTTCTGCAGAGTATCGTCGCCGATCTGATGAGCCGCGTTAATCGCCTCTTCTAGATCGCCTGTCTCCAGAATGCCCTTCTGCTGGGTGGATTTGCCCCAGATGCCGGCATAGCAATCCGCCTGCAACTCGACCCGGACGGACATCTTGTTGGCATCCGTTTCGTCCATGGCCTGCCGCTGACGATTGAACTCAGGCAGTACACCCGTCAAATTCTGGATGTGATGACCCACTTCATGCGCGATGACATAGGCCTGAGCGAAATCGCCCGACGCACCAAAACGTCTGTCAAGTTCGCGGAAGAAGTCCGTATCGAGATAAACCTTGCGATCTTGCGGGCAGTAGAACGGGCCGCTCGCAGAGGTCGCCGTGCCGCAGCCTGAACGAACCTGGCCCGCAAACAACACAAGAGTAGGCTTCTCATAACTTTCGCCGGAGGAGCTGAAGATCTTGCCCCATGTGTCCTCGGTCTCGGCCAGAACAGTACGGACGAAGGCCGTCGTTTCGTCAGAGGATTGGCCCTGCGGGCGAGTTCCGGTGGTTTGCTGGCCGCTGCTGCCACCATCCATGGAAACGTCGCCGCCAGAGAGAAGCGTTAGCGGATTGATGCCAAGCGCCCAGCTGATCAAAAGAATGACCACGAGGCCGCCGATGCCAATGCCGCCNNATGCCGCCAGACGACATGCCGCGCCTGTCTTCAATATTGTCGGATTGGCGACGCCCTCTCCACTGCATATTTATCTCCCCTTGAGTGCCTTGCTGAACGCTTGAGGGGAGAAAGCGTTCCGGGAAGCCTCAGCTATTGGCGTAGATATAGGCGCCACCGCGTTTCAGCGCGCGCTGATAGGCGGGGCGGGCACGGATCGTTTCAAGATAGCGTCGGATTGCCGGGCGGTTTTCCATACCGCCTGCACGGCTCATTGCCGCCTCGACAGGAAAACTCATGGCGATATCAGCACCTGTCAGTTCGCGCCCGGCAAACAGACCGTCTTTCGCAAGCTCGCTTTCCCAATATGCGGTGTGATCGGCAAGCTGGGGATCGACCAGTTTGCTCCCCACGCCCTTTGAGATCATCGCCGCCATAGGCTTTAGGAAGAAAGGCACCTGTGAGGGGATGCGGGAAAACAGCAGCTTGAGCAGGAGAAGCGGCATGGCTGAGCCTTCGGAGTAATGCAGCCAGTAAACGTAGCGCCTGTAGGCGTCCGTTCCCTGCTCCGGCCGGAAGGCACCCTTTCCATAGGTATCGAGCAGATACTCGATGATCGCGCCGCTTTCTGCGTAGACCTTGCCGTCATCTTCTATCACTGGCGATTTGCCCAGCGGATGGACGGCTTTCAGGCTCTTCGGCGCGCGAAGATCTGGCCCGCGCTTGTAAGTCTTGATGTCATAGGGAATTTCAAGCTCTTCCAGCAGCCAGAGAATCCGGTGCGCGCGAGAATTTTCGAGATAGTGAACAGTAATCATTATGCCTTTGCCCCTGCCTTTGGAAACAAACGTAATTGCTTATAATGTCTATACGTTTTTAAAGGCGGAAAGGATCAGCGCGCAACACGCTATTCTGATGAACGAACTTTCCTGTCAGAAAGAGAAGATTCGGGGTTCCGTTATCAAAAACATTTGCCTATAAGCCGCTTCTAGCCTGAAAAGATTGGAATTGCGCACGCCGGCCGGTGAGTTTCACCATGGCCGTTTTTTGCGCAACAACAAAAGCGGAAGAGAGCCATGCCGAAGCGCCAAGATATTAAGTCCATCCTTATCATCGGCGCTGGACCGATTGTCATCGGTCAGGCATGTGAATTCGACTATTCCGGCACGCAGGCCTGCAAGGCGCTGAAAGAGGAAGGCTACCGCGTCATCCTCGTCAACTCCAACCCTGCAACCATCATGACAGACCCCGGCCTGGCGGACGCGACCTACGTCGAACCGATCACGCCCGAGGTTGTCGCAAAGATCATCGCCAAGGAACGCCCGGACGCCCTGCTGCCCACCATGGGCGGGCAGACCGCGCTGAACACGGCCCTTTCGCTCAAGCGCATGGGCGTGCTGGACCGCTACAATGTCGAGATGATCGGTGCAAAGCCTGAAGCCATCGACATGGCAGAAGATCGCGCGCTGTTCCGCGAAGCCATGAAGCGCATCGGACTGGAAACGCCGAAGTCGATGCTGGCCAACGCCACCGACATCAAGGATGCCGACCGCAAGACCCACGAAGCCGCGCGTGCGGACCTCAAGTCCAAACTTTCTGGTGCCGAACTCGACAAGGCACTGGATGATCTGGAAAACCAGTGGAACCTTGGCGAGACGGACCGCAAGCAGCGCTACATCAGCCACGCCATGGCCATCGCAGCGCAGGCCATCGACGTGGTTGGCCTTCCTGCCATCATTCGTCCGTCCTTCACCATGGGCGGCACCGGCGGCGGCATTGCCTATAACCGCTCGGAATTCTTCGAGATCATCGGCGGCGGTCTCGATGCTTCCCCAACCACCGAAGTGCTGATCGAAGAATCGGTTCTCGGCTGGAAGGAATATGAGATGGAAGTCGTCCGCGACAAGGCGGACAACTGCATCATCATCT
The DNA here is from genome assembly GCA_900468285.1 of Hyphomicrobiales bacterium. Taxonomy (GTDB): domain Bacteria; phylum Pseudomonadota; class Alphaproteobacteria; order Rhizobiales; family Rhizobiaceae; genus Agrobacterium. Next base: position 176,798 of record UBTF01000002.1, read on the forward strand.
GCTCCATCGAAAACATCGATCCAATGGGCGTTCACACGGGTGACTCGATCACTGTCGCCCCAGCCCTGACGCTGACGGACAAAGAATACCAGATGATGCGCAACGCATCGATCGCTGTCCTGCGCGAAATCGGCGTGGAAACCGGCGGCTCGAACGTGCAGTTCGCCGTCAACCCAAAGGATGGCCGTCTGGTCGTCATCGAAATGAACCCGCGCGTTTCGCGCTCGTCTGCTCTTGCATCCAAGGCAACAGGCTTCCCGATTGCCAAGGTCGCGGCAAAGCTCGCTGTCGGCTATACGCTGGATGAGCTGGACAACGACATCACCGGCGGCGCGACACCGGCATCCTTCGAACCATCCATCGACTATGTCGTCACGAAGATCCCGCGCTTTGCCTTCGAAAAATTCCCAGGCGCTTCACCGATCCTCACCACGGCCATGAAGTCGGTTGGTGAAGTCATGGCGATTGGCCGTACCTTTGCCGAATCCCTGCAGAAGGCGTTGCGCGGTCTGGAAACCGGGCTTACTGGTCTCGATGAAATCGAAATCCCCGGCTACGAAGAGGGCGAAGGCTCCAAGAACGCCATACGCGCCGCCATCGGCACACCGACGCCTGACCGTCTGCGCATGGTCGCACAGGCCCTGCGCATGGGCATGTCCGAAGCCGAAGTGCATGAAAACAGCAAGATCGATCCCTGGTTCATCGCCCAGTTCAAGGCCATCGTGGATATGGAAGAGCGCGTGCGTGAGCATGGCCTGCCGCAGGATGCCGAGAACCTCCGTTCGCTGAAAGCGATGGGCTTCTCCGATGCCCGTCTTGCCAGCCTGAGCAAGAAGCGTCCCAAGGAAGTGGCGGAGCTGCGCAACAGCCTGGAGGTTCGTCCCGTCTTCAAGCGCATCGACACCTGCGCTGCCGAATTCGCGTCGCCGACCGCCTACATGTACTCAACCTACGAGACACCATTCGCCGGTCAGCTGCGCTCTGAAGCCCAGATTTCGGATCGCAAGAAAGTCGTCATTCTCGGCGGTGGCCCGAACCGTATCGGCCAGGGTATCGAATTCGACTATTGCTGCTGCCACGCCGCCTTCGCGCTGAAGGATGCGGGCTTCGAAGCCATCATGATCAACTGCAACCCGGAAACCGTGTCCACCGACTACGACACCTCCGACCGCCTCTATTTCGAGCCGCTGACGGCTGAGGACGTGATCGAGATCATGCGTGCGGAGCAGGAAAACGGCGAGCTGGTCGGCGTCATCGTGCAGTTCGGCGGCCAGACACCGCTCAAGCTGGCCGAAGCATTGGAAAAGAACGGTATCCCGATCCTTGGCACAGCGCCTGACATGATCGACCTTGCCGAAGACCGCGACCGCTTCCAGAAGCTTCTGATGAAGCTCGATCTGGCGCAGCCGAACAACGGTATCGCCTATTCGGTCGAGCAGGCCCGCCTCGTGGCCTCCGAAATCGGCTTCCCGCTGGTCGTTCGTCCATCCTACGTTTTGGGTGGTCGCGCCATGCAGATCATTCATTCCGAAGGCCAGTTGCAGACCTATCTGCTGGATACGGTTCCGGGCCTCGTTCCTGAAGATATCAAGCAGCGTTACCCCAATGACAAGACCGGCCAGATCAACACGCTGCTGGGCAAGAACCCGCTTCTGTTCGATAGCTACCTGACCAACGCCGTCGAAGTGGACGTCGATGCACTATGCGATGGCGAGAACGTCTTCGTTTCAGGCATCATGGAGCATATCGAAGAAGCTGGTATTCACTCCGGCGACAGCGCCTGCTCTTTGCCATCTCGTTCGCTTTCCAAGGAAACGCTCGACGAGCTTGAACGCCAGACGACGGCCATGGCCAAGGCGCTCAATGTTGGCGGCTTGATGAACGTTCAGTATGCCATCAAGGACGGCACCATCTACGTTTTGGAAGTCAACCCGCGCGCCTCGCGTACCGTGCCCTTCGTTGCCAAGACCATCGGCGCGCCCATTGCCAAGATCGCAGCTCGCATCATGACCGGCGAGAAGCTGGATGCAGCGATTGCCGCTTATGGCGAAAAGCCGGATCCGCGCAATCTCAAGCACATTGCCGTCAAGGAAGCGGTCTTCCCATTCGCCCGCTTCCCCGGCGTCGACATCCTGCTTGGACCGGAAATGCGCTCCACGGGCGAAGTCATCGGCCTCGACAGCGATTTCGCACTGGCCTTTGCAAAGTCTCAGCTTGGCGCTGGCGTCGATCTGCCGCGCTCGGGTGCTGTCTTCGTATCCGTACGCGATGAAGACAAGCAACGCGTCCTGCCCGCCATCCGTCATCTGGTGGAAATCGGCTTCAAGGTTCTGGCAACCGGCGGCACGCAGCGCTTCCTTGCAGAACAGGGCATCGATGCCGAAAAGATCAACAAGGTACAGGAAGGCCGTCCGCATATCGAAGACGCCATCCGTAACCGTCAGGTCCAGCTGGTCATCAACACCACCGATAGCAACAAGGCGATCTCGGACTCGAAGTCGCTGCGTCGCGCAACACTGATGCAGAAGGTGCCATACTACACCACAATGTCCGGTGCCGAATCTGCCGCGCTTGCAATCAAGGCCCTGAAAGCAGGGAGCCTCGACGTAAAGCCTCTGCAGAACTACTTCGCATAAGCAGGGCCGACCTTCGGTTCAAATTGAAAAGGGCGCGTCCTCGGACGCGCCCTTTTCTCCATGTGGCGATAGGGCCGGTCAGCCGTTAACTGCAACGCCTTCCAGTTCAGCCATGACCTCGTCGGAAAGGGCGATAGCGGCGGCACCAAGATTTTCGTGCAGATGGGCCACCGAGGACGTTCCTGGAATAAGCAGGATATTGGGTGCACGGCGCAACAGCCAGGCAAGCGCGATCTGCATTGACGTCGCCTCAAGCCGCTGGGCGACATCCGACAGGGTGGAGGATTGCAACGGACTGAACCCACCCAGCGGAAAGAATGGTACATAGGCAATGCCGTCGCGGGCGAGATCGTCAATCAGTTGATCGTCGTTTCGATGCGCCAGATTGTACATGTTTTGGACACAGACGATGTCAGCAATGCGTCTCGCCTCGGCAATCTGGCTGGCGGTGACATTGCTAAGGCCGATATGACGGACCAAGCCTTGCCGCTGCAACTCCGCAACTGGCGTCAGCAAATGCTCGATCGAACCTTCCGCCGGACCATGCACATCAAACATGATCCGCAAATTGACGACATCGAGAACGTCGAGCCCGAGATTGCGCAGATTATCGTGCACGGCCTGTGTAAGTTCCTCCGGCGAAGTTGCCGGGTTCCATGATTTGTCGGCACCGCGCGTGGCGCCGATCTTGGTGACGATGGTCAGGTCATCGGCATAGGGGTGCAGGGCCTCACGAATGATTCTGTTGGTAATATGCGGCCCATAGAAGTCGCTCGTATCGATGTGATTGACGCCCGCTTCCACCGCCGCTCGCAAAACCGCAACTGCGGCGTCGTGATCCCTGGGAGGTCCGAAAACCCCCGGCCCTGCCAATTGCATGGCTCCATATCCAAGACGCCCGACAGAGCGGCTTCCGAGCTTGAATGTACCGGCGTTTTGCATGGTGTTCATGATCATCTCCTGTGATGCGTCCACCCTAGCGGCTTTGCCCCTTGAGCAAAACAGGGTACAATCGATACAGACTGTGCGAGAGAGCGAACAATGAAGGCGAATCTGGACGATCTGAATATCTTCGTTGCCGTCGCCCGTGCAGGCGGGTTTCGTGAGGCCGCGCGCATACGCAATGGCAGCGCTTCCGGTTTGAGCGGAGCGGTTCGCAGGCTGGAGAGCGAGCTTGGCGTGCGTCTTCTCAACCGCACCACGCGCAGCGTTTCGCTGACTGAGGCGGGCCAAGGCCTGCTGCACCGCCTTTCACCAGCTCTGAGCGAGGTTGAAGCCGCACTTGATGTCGTGAACGGTTTCAGAGACAGGCCAGCAGGCACCCTGCGGATCAACGTTCCCGTCAGCGCGGCCCGTCTTGTCCTTCCTGATATCGTCCCCGGCTTTCTCGAGGCCTATCCGGATATCAGGCTTGAGGTCATCACCGAAGAGAGCTTCGTCGACATCCTGGCCGCTGGCTGCGACGCGGGCATACGTTATGACGAGCGCCTCGAACAGGATATGATTGCCGTTCCCATTGGTCCTCGCGTGCAACGCATCGCCTCGGCCGCCTCGCCCGGCTATCTGGAAAGACGTGGCCATCCGCAACATCCCCGCGACCTTCTGGAACACGCCTGCATCCGCGGCCGCTTCGCCAGCGGCTTTCTGCCGCCTTGGGAATTTGAGCGGGATGGTGAGCTTGTCGTGATCGAGCCGAATGGCCCTCTGACCGTGAGGATTGGGGGAGCGGTTGATCTTGCTGTCAACGCAGCCATAGCTGGAACCGGCATCGTGTTTCTGTTTGAAGACTGGCTGCGCCCGCATTTTGCACAAGGCAGCCTTGTTCCGGTTCTCGAACCTTGGTGGCAAAGCTTTACCGGACCGTTTCTGTATTATCCCGGCAGACGCCTCGTGCCCGCCCCTCTGCGGGCATTCATAGATTTCGTAAAGGCCGCCAATGAACGCAGCGCTCGGCTAGTACCGTCAGTCCAGACAGACTAGGACGTTGCCGACGCAGTGCCCGTCCCATCCATCAGCCTGCGCACCGCCTGCATGTCATCCCGGAAACGTTCGAACTCTTCGGCTTTGCGTCGCTCCTCTGGAATGCGCAGCAAATACGAGGGATGAACCGTCACCAATAGTGTTCTGCCGCCATCCATCGGCATCGGCTTTCCGCGCAGGTCTGAAACCTTCTCCTTCAACCCTGTCAGGGAAAACACAGCCGTTGCTCCCATCGCGACAATCAGCCTCGGCTGGACAAGCTCGATTTCCCGCGTCAACCACCAGCGGCATCGCTCCACTTCTCCCGCATCCGGACGCTGGTGGATACGCTTCTTGCCCCGTGCCTCATATTTGAAATGCTTGACGGCATTGGTCACATAAAGGTCTTTCCGCGCTATGCCGGTTTCACCCACTACCTGATCGAACACCTTACCCGCCGGGCCAACAAAGGGTCGCCCTGCCAGATCTTCGAAATCGCCCGGCTGCTCTCCCACGATCATCGCTGCCGCGCCCTCTGGGCCCTCTCCAAAGACGGTCTGCGTTGCTTTGCAGTGAAGCGGACACATGGTGCAGGCCTGCGCTTCATGCTTCAAACCCGCCAATGTATCCGCATCCGGCAAGGCAGGCGCGGGCCTGCTTTCCGCTGCGGCCTGAATGCGATGATGGAACAATTGTGGCTCGGTCGCAGCCTTTGCCCCCATCTCCAGAACACGACGTTCTGCATTCAGCACAAGCTCTGGAATGAGGTCGGCCTCGGGAAGGTTCTTCCAGTACTTCTTCGGCATTTCTGCCGTCATCGCCTTAATCTTCAGGCGCGCCGGGTTGAAAATATTGGTGTAATAGGTGCGCCAAAGCTCATCGGTCTCATCGGAAAGATCAGGCTTTTGGGCCGGAAGGCGGGACGTCTCAAGTGTTTCGCCATCCCAGCGGGCCGAGCCCTTTGGCGTGAGAATCATCCAGTCCATGTCGGTAAAGCGTCTTTGAAAAAAAGCTGCCTTTCGCTCGACAATGAAATGGTCCGGCTCGAACCAGGCGATGAAGCGGCGGCGACCAGCCTGCTCCGGCTGCAGACCCACCTCCTTGAAACGGACAAAGGCCGTCATCTTGTGGCTATCGCGCCGAACGGATTTTTCCAGTTTCCTCGCTTCGGCCACATCCGCATCCGCCTTGAACTGCAGCAGCGCCTTGTCCTGCTGCAGACGCCAAAGCAGACGATAGAGCAGCGCAAACCGCGCCGGATCGCTGTGACAGACAATTGTCTGTGCCAGCTCCATGAAAGCAGCAGGGACGCTTAGCTTCTTTGTTGTCGTTGAAACCGGCAACGGATCTTCTTCGGAAAAACCGAAGAGACCGGCATCCTCGCCGCGCAGTTGCCACTCCACATTCTGTGGCGCAATATCGGCAGAAAGAAAGGCTCTGGCGGCATCGCGCCACTCGTCAAAATCCCCACGGCCCTCCAGCGATATCCTGTGCATTACAGAAGCGATAATTGTTCAGGCTGTGGCGCAAACATATCGCGCAGATCGGGTCGCTCCGTCAGCTTGCCCGGCGTCCAGCCACCAGCAACGACAAAGGCCTTCACCTTCTTCAACGAAACCCCGAAACGGCCAAGATCTTCCAGACGCAATTGCCGAAACCGGCGGGAGGCCAGAATGGATTTGACGGTTTTGGTGCCAAAGCCAGGCACCCTCAGCAGCATCTCCCGGTCTGCCGAGTTGATATCAACAGGAAAACTCTGCCGGTTGGCCAACGCCCATGCCAGCTTCGGATCAATATCGAGATCGAGCATTCCGTCCTTTTGGGTGGAAGCAATCTCGTTGATATCAAAACCATAGAAGCGATAGAGCCAATCGGCCTGATAGAGCCGATGCTCCCGCATCAAGGGTGGCTTGATAAGCGGCAGGTTTTTCGACGAATCCGGAATAGGGCTGAAAGCCGAGTAATAAACGCGGCGCAAGCCGTAACTGCCATAAAGACGCGCGCTGGTCTGCAGAATCGTTGTGTCATTGGCGCCGTCAGCACCCACGATCATTTGGGTGCTCTGACCGGCTGGCGCAAATTTCCTGACCCGCTTCGTTCTCAAGGTCGGCTCGCCCGCCTCTTCGATTTTCAACCTGATGTCAGCCATGGACTTGCGAATGTTCACCGGCTGTTTTTCCGGTGCAAAACGCCCGATCCCGCTATCTGTTGGAAGCTCGATGTTGATCGACAAGCGATCGGCATAAAGCCCGGCTTCTTCGACCAGTTTCGCGGAGGCCTCGGGAATGGATTTGAGGTGAATATATCCGCGAAACCCATGGGTTACCCGCAGCTCTCTCGCCACCCGGACCAGTTCTTCCATTGTGTGATCTGACGAACGGATGATGCCCGAAGACAGGAAAAGCCCTTCGATATAGTTGCGCCTGTAGAATTCCAGCGTCAGCCAGACCACTTCCTCAACCGAGAATCGCGCGCGCTCCACATTGCTGGACGATCTGTTGATGCAGTAGGCGCAGTCATAAATGCAGAAATTGGTCAGCAGTATTTTCAGAAGGGAAATACACCTGCCATCCGGCGCATAGGCGTGGCAAATGCCCGAACCTTCTGTCGAACCCAAACCGCCACTATTGGACGAATTGCGCTTCGTCGTGCCGCTGGAGGCGCAGGACGCATCGTATTTCGCCGCATCGGACAGGACTGCAAGCCGTTCTTTTATGGACTTTTTCATACATGTTCACTAAATGTTCTTGGTGATCATGTCAATATTTGTCTATCATCAAGTTCTGCATGACAGAAAATGCATGGTTTCAAATTTGCTGGCAATTGGCTTGCGACTTCTGATATAGTCTCGCGAATTGTGATTTTGACTGGTTCCGTAGTTTTGCTCCGGAACCTGTTTCTTTTTGTGTCTGCGGTTACCGCGGTAGAATGCGAAGGAAGAAAAAAATGGTAGAAAAAGTACCGATGACCCAGGGCGGATTCGTCAAGCTGCAGGAAGAACTTCGCTGGCGCCAGCAGGAAGAGCGCCCACGCATCATCGAGGCAATCGCGGAAGCTCGTGCCCATGGTGACCTCTCTGAAAATGCAGAATATCACGCCGCCAAGGAAGCGCAGAGCCACAATGAAGGCCGAATCTCAGAGCTCGAAGATTTGACGGCGCGCGCGGAAGTCATCGATCTTTCCAAGATGTCCGGTACTACAGTCAAGTTCGGTGCGACCATCAAGCTTGTGGACGAAGATTCCAACGAGCAGAAAATCTACCAGATCGTGGGCGATCAGGAAGCAGACGTCAAACAGGGCCGCATTTCCATTTCGTCCCCTATTGCACGTGCCCTGATTGGCAAGGAAGTTGGCGACAGTATCGAAGTGAACGCGCCTGGCGGTTCACGCGGCTACGAAATTCTTTCCATCAACTGGGGTTGAGCATCGACCCGCTCCCTGCGAGACAATCAGTTGCCTTACATTGATTTGAGAAACGTCCGTGTGCTCGCGCCAAATTTCAAGCGCAGGCTCTCAGGCGTGACATCGACGATCATTCAGCTCGTGCCGGTGCAAAACCGGCTCGGGCAACAGGTCGCTGTCATAGGGCCGGGTCTGCCCGAAAGCTTGCCACATGTTCGCTTCCGTGACCTGTGGCGGCTGTGGCAGGCGGGCCCGGATGGGCGGCCTCGCGTGTGGCACGCGCGGCGGAATATCGAAATGCTCCCCGGCATTATCCTGCGCGATCTGTTGCAGATGAAGCTTAAGCTTGTCTTCACCTCGGCATCCCAGCGCAAGCATAGCGGCTGGACGAAATTTCTGATTTCAAAAATGGATGCCATCATTTCCACCAGCAACAAGACCGCATCCTATATGGCTTTGCCGAGCGACGTCATCATGCATGGCATCGATACGGACCGCTTTTCGCCAGCCGCGGATAAAGCCGATGCCAAGCGCGTGCTGGGGCTGGACCCCGACCAGAAATATGTGGGTTGCTTCGGACGGGTGCGTCGTCAAAAGGGCACGGACCTGTTTGTCGATGCAATGATTTCGCTTCTTCCACAAAATCCCGGCTGGTCGGCCATTGTTGCGGGTCGCGCAACCGGCCCGCATGTGGAATTTGAAAATGGTCTCAAGGACAAGGTCCGGGCTGCCGGCCTTTCCGAGCGTATTCTTTTCGTGGGCGAGCACACCAATATCAACGAATGGTATCGTGCGCTCGATCTCTTCATCGCGCCTCAGCGATGGGAAGGTTTCGGGCTGACGCCGCTGGAAGCCATGGCATCGGCTGTGCCGGTGGTGGCAACGGATGTCGGCGCGTTCCCGGAGCTTTTGGTGGTGGGCCACACAGGCGACATTACGGAGCGCGACAATCTGGCGGCAATGATAGACACTGCCGGACCATGGATCGCAAATGACGAGCAACGCAGCAACGCCCAGTCAGCCGCACGTGACCATGTCGCGGTAAACTTCACGATAGAGGGTGAAGCGGCCAGTCTTGGCCGCGTCTATGACAGGCTCACGGCTTGCGTTTGAACAGTTCCATATAGGCGCTGGCAACGGCTTCCTCGGAAAACTGATCCATCAATGTCTTATATCCGCCCTCTGCGACACGCCGCGACAGCGCCTCATCGGCCAGCAGGCGCCGTATGGATGCCGCAAAACTGTCGGCCTCCCCTATCTCCGCAAGCAACCCGTTTTCCCCATCCTGCATGAACCACATGGGTCCTTCGGACTTTGAGGAAACAACCGGCTTGTTCTGCGCCCAGGCTTCCAGGATTACATTTCCCAGCGGCTCATGGCTGGACGGCATCACAAAAACATCGGCAGCCGAAACGTAAGGCCGGGTATCGTCTTTCCAGCCAATAAAGCGAACACGATCGCGCAAACCAAGCGCAACAACCTGGGCTTCAAGGCTCTCCCGCTCTTCGCCATCGCCCGCCAGCCACAGATGCACACCGGGCAGGCTCGCCACCGCATCAACAAGAGTATGAAACCCCTTCCGCTTCACAAACCGCCCCATGGACATAACCAGCGGCACATCCTGCGGCGTCCCCATCTCAGCTCTGGCAACAGGCGCGATGCGCTGCGTATTCGTGAAGTTGGAAATGACCTCGACACCACGCGTCCAACCGAGCGCACGCACATGGTCGCCAATACCGGGTGTGTTGCAGACAAGAATATCGGTGTTCTTAAAGTAATCCAGCTTCGTAGGATAATCGCCAAGCCGCGAAATCTTGATGCAGCCTTTGTAGGCGGGCATCAATTCGCTGGCACGCGGAGCCCAAGCCATGATTGCATCAGGCTTAAGGCCCTTCGCCATTGCGCTGACTTTCAGAGGAAGCAGGATCCTGTCAAAGGACAGATTGCGAAAATTGCTCTCTGTAATGTCCGCCACCGCTTCAATATCTTTACGCCAGACGCGATTTTTACGGATAACGCAGCTCTGCTCGATCCCACGCGCAGCGAAGGCGTTGAAGAGATGAACAAAAAAACGTTCCGCACCGCCATCTTTTCCGAAGTGAAAATGAAAGACCTTCAAGTGTTCGAGGCCTCTTCAAAAAGCTTCATATAAGAGGCTGTGATTGCTTCCTTGGAAAACCGGGCGCGTGTCGTTGCATAACCGCCTTCCACTAGTTGTTTACCGAGTTCAGGATCATCTCGCAGACGGATCAACGCATTCGTCAAACCAACCTCATCTGCACAATCTACCATCAAGGCGTCAACCTCATTTGTCATGACGAATGATGGTCCTTCAGCTCGAAAAGCGACGGTCGGTTTTCCAGCCCCCCAACCTTCAAAGCAGACATTCCCAAGTGGCTCGTGCAAAGACGTGATCGTAAAGACATCCGCAGCAGCCAAATACGCGTAAGCATCTGTCTTCCAACCTGGAAGCTTTACCCGCCCCTGTAAGTCAAGCTCCTCGACCAACTTGACTAAATCTTCCCGCTCTGGCCCGTCACCTAAAAGCCAGAGATGCGCGCCTTCTACTTTATTAATTGATCTAATGAGATGCGCGAAGCCCTTGCGCTTTACGAAGCGTCCCATTGCAACAACAACAAATGCATCTTCCGGGGTATCTAGCGCACTGCGCGAGATAGGTGAGATCGGCGTCGCATTGCTAAAATTCGGTATGACTTCAATACGTCTTGTCCAGCCCAATCGCCTTACGCTATCGGCCATATCAGGCGTTATGCAGACGAGAATCTCCGAGTTTCGGTAGTAACCAAGATGCTCTGGATAATCCCCCAGCCGAGAAATTCGAAGCGCGCGCTTTTCGTTTGGCATGAAACGGCTAGCGCGCAACTGCCACGTCATGATCACATCAGGCTTGAAATCTTTCAGTATCCGGCGCATCCGCCATGCTAGTACAAAGCGGGAAAGTGAGATACGACGAAAAACGCCTTCGTAAACCGTAGCGTGTTGCTCAATCGCAACCCGCCAACTGCGACTTGGACGAATTAGAGCCCTCTGCTCCACGCCCTCTTCACCTAGAGCATTAACGAGGTTCACGAAGAAACGCTCCGCACCGCCATCTTTTCCAAAATGAATATGGAGCACCTTCATATCTTTGTCCTCCCCTGATCCATGTCATCCACGTTGGGCCGACGTATCAACGCATATCGCTGATAGATCTTCGCTTGGGTAAGAAATGCGTAAATGCCACCCGTTGCCGCCTCAATGAAGCCTGGCATACCGCAGCGCCACAATCCATTTTTGAAATAGAGTCGGAGAAAATATAGCCAAGGTGAAAATAGAAGGTTTGAAAGTTTTGCTTTCCGGCCTTCCGCCAACTGCTGATCGGCCTTCAAAGTCGAATACTTATTCTCTTTCAATATCTGCTCATCGATAATGAGTGGCCGATAATGCAGCAAGCTACCCCTTCGCGATGACCTCACAGGTCCAGTTGGCACGATGCCCTCATGAACCTTTTGGGAAAGGTCATAGCTACCCTTGCCATTCCGAATGAGTCTGAGGTTCTTTCGCTCGCGAACATTTTCTGGCGTGTATCCGTGACCAATAAGATAAGGCCGGCGCGCTAGCTTCCAGCCGACGATTTCGGCTGGCGCTGAGAGCAAATCTGGCAAAGCGTACTGCAAGGCATCGTCCAACCTCTCATCGGCGTCTATATTCAGGCACCATGGCTCAGAACATTGTTCAAGCGCGAACTGCTTCTGGCCGGCATATCCTCGCCACGGCTCATACATGAATCGGATTGGCCATCCCTTGTCGATGTAGGACTGTACAAGCGGCCCGGTTCCATCTGTGGATCCGGAATCGACGATGATAATCTCCGTGCATCCTTCAAGACTTTCGATACACTTACCGAGGTAGGCCTCTTCATTAAGGCAGATGATAAAAGCGGAGTAAGACAAGGGCTGATGTGACTTTCATAACAATTTCGCTAGTTACCACGATATTCGAGATGACTGTTGCCTAGGCGTCCCATCAACGATTGAGTTCACAGGAAAACCACTGCTGCTTCTATTGCCCTCTCATTTTAATCAGCTTTGCTGGTACTCCACCATAAACCCCGTAAGGTTCAGTGCGTCCCCTCACAACAGCACCGGCAGCGATGACGCAACCTTTCGCGATGTGAGCACCGTCCAATACCGTGACATTCGCGCCTATCCAGACATCGTCCTCTATTGTCACACCAAGCTTACTTATCTTCTGCATTCTAATGGGTTTATTAACGTCATCAAAAATATGATTGGAAGGAATAATGACGCACCCTGCAGCGATGCGAACGTCATTTCCGATAGTAAGCCCGCCCTGACCGTACAAAACGGAATAAGGATTGAGGCTGAAGTCATCACCGATTTTTATGAACCCACCGAAAGGGATCAACATGGCCCCGCGCCTTATCCTGCATTTGGTGCCTGCCACAATTCGTCCGCCTTCGCTGATATCTAGTATCGCGCCGAGCTCAATTCTACATTTTGCCCCTATTCTAATTTTTCCAAATGAGCGAGCCCACAGCCAAGCTGGCAACAAATCATTAGGTCGCATCTAAATTGCCTCCACCTTAATCACTACTCCTGTCATTTGGGAAGAATACGCGCCAAAGCTTTTCGCCAACCACCACGTGAGTGCAGATTGGAACGCCCTGACCGAAGCGACCAGTAGTTACACCGAGGTAGGGTTGGAACTTCAAGAAAATCCTCTGCGTATGGCATAATGCTTTTATTTCTTTCAATAAAATATGTGGCCTGCTCTTCCGTCATAGAGCGCACGGGATGAATATTTGCACCCGCCAAGTAATCTGACAAGCGGTCTTGCCAACGTCGATCCCGCTTAGACAGATCACTTGGCAGCGGCAGAAAATGCATGAACGGATTTGCCATGAAACGCAAACGCAACCCTTTCTCGTGCGCAGCCAACTCGTTCGCTTTTTCGCCTGCTTTCATCGTGCCCATCAACTTCTGAAACAAAGGCACCGAGAAAAAACCAGTGTCGGCATAAGAAAAACATTTCCCTGCGCGTACCCCGGCGTCAGTTTTTGTACGCTCATAGATTCCCGGAATCACTTCCCGCATAGTGTTGTCATCAAGCCGTCCGGCACTGTTTGCCTTTAGAAAGCAGGTCTGCAGCACGAATGACGCATCAGGAATGTTAAATGCATTGGTGACGACATTAATATCGTCACGCAATACGTCTCTGACAATCTGCATGTCGTCCTGCACCATAAGTGCTAGCTCTGCACCCTGCTGAGAAGCAAACGAAAGCGCCCACTGCATATTGGCGTGAAGGCCACCCGTGACACGGTCAGAAGAACCCTGAGCTGGCTTAATGAAAACCTGATAGGTTTTGGAAAAACGATCCAGTATTTCAAGAGATTCCTTGTCAGTGCTTCCATCGTCGACAATGATCACAGGTGCTCTGATATGGAGATCTATTGACCGAAGAGCGTTTTCCAAAAAACGTCCACGATTATAATGAAAAACAAAGACAATAACTCTAAGTCCAACTAAAGACCGGTCCATAGGTCGCCCGTTCAAAAATACGCAAAACGTGATCCGATCGACGTGATCATCACACTGATAACGCCGGAACTGGATGCTCTTTACGTGATAAATTGCTTCGTTGAAAAGGCATAATGTCGTTGGTACTGGTTACAATGCACCTGATTCATTTGTTGAGAACACTTTGGAATGTCGATTTACGCGCTCTTCACGAAACAAGATTCTCGAAGTTTTTTTAAAAAACTGCGAACAGCATATGACAGTTTTCGTGTGTCGTCGCGTGAGCGGCGAAAGCGACAAGAAATACCAATAACAGCACTTACTCGAAGGCCGCGACAATACTCGCAAGGCATCAATGTCGTGTTTATATGTCACAACGACATTCACCTCATTGAGAGTTTCTTGTTGCACTACCGGGCGATGGGCGCTGCCCATTTTATCGTTCTTGACGATGCTTCGACAGATGGAACGAGAGAATTTCTTTTGAACCAAAACGACGTGGACGTGTGGGAGTCTCCGTTACGTTATTCGGAAGCGAGACGTGGGCGTCAGTGGCGAGAGCAATTGTTCGAAGCCTACGGAAAAGATCGGTGGTATGTGAACGTTGATTCCGATGAGTTTCTGGTATTTGCGGACTGCGAAACACGCAGTCTCTCAGAACTTGTCGGCGTACTCGAGCGCGCAGGTGACAAACGCCTCGCTGCCCCAATGATAGATATGTATGCTGGCCCCGGTGTGCGCCCGAATTTAACTCGAAACCCTCCATGGACAATTTCCGATCATTTCGATTCGAGCGGGTACGATGTTTCTTTAGACAAACGTGGGGTAAGCGTGAAAGGCGGCCCTCGAGGACGTCGGTTCGATGAAGACAATGAACTGATGAAGTATCCCTTAATCTATTGGGACTCTTCATGCTATTTTGGTAGTAGTCCTCACCGCCCATTGCCCTATGATCGCAATTTTCCAAAAAACTGGGGTGCTCTTCTGCACTTTAAGTTCTTTGTCAATTACAAGGAAAAGATTGCTGAGGCCGTAAAGGAAAAGCAGCACTTCGGAGGCGCTGTTCACTATCAACGTTTGTCGAAGGAAATCGACGAGAATGGCACGATTGATCTCTATGACGAAGCTGTCTCGACAAAATTTGCCGGGTCCCAACAACTCGTTGATCTCGGGTTCGTAACACCGATTAAGTGGAGTGAGCCAAAGAGCGATAACGCTCTCACACCCCCACCAGTCCCACCCGCTTGACCTGCCGTATCGTCAGCATGGTGCGCACCGTTTCCACGTGTTCGTCCGCCGTCAGCACTTCGATGACGAAATCCTGGAATTGGGTGAGGTTTTCGGCGACGCAGTGGAGTAGGAAATCACTGTCACCGGAGACCATCCAGGCCTGGCGCACGAGGGGCCAGCGGTCGGTGGCGGCGGCGAAGGCTTTTAGGTTGGTTTCGGACTGACGTTTGAGGCCCACCATGCAGAAGGCGACGAGGTCGAAGCCGAGTTTCGGGGCGTTGAGCATGGCGTGATAGCCTTCGATGATCCCGGCATCTTCCAGCTTACGCACCCGGCGCAGGCAGGGAGGCGCGGAAATGCCGACGCGATCGGCAAGATCGACATTGGTCATTCGGCCATCGCGCTGCAATTCGCGCAGTATTTTGAGATCGATGGCATCGAGTTCGACGCTGGCCACTATATGCATTCCTTGCTCAAGCTTGAATGCCTCCTTCTACTCTACACCGCGGGATTCGCAATAATAGTCCACGGACGCGACACAAAATTGCGTGTACATCCCCTCTGCCCTGTTGGTAACGCAAGGCTGCCCTTGAATATCGGCATTGGACACTCTTAAATACCGACTATCGAAGGGGTGTATTCCCATTGCGCCGATATGGTGGCCGCAACACCAGACACCCTTGTTTTGAAAGGAACGCTCCATGTCCGCCCGCCATTCCAAGGTTCTCATCATCGGCTCCGGCCCTGCAGGTTATACCGCTGCGATTTACGCGGCACGCGCCATGCTGGAACCCGTTCTCATCGCCGGCATGGAACAGGGCGGCCAGTTGATGATCACGACTGATGTCGAAAACTATCCCGGCTATGCCGACCCTATCCAGGGGCCATGGCTGATGGACCAGATGATGAAGCAGGCGGTCCATGTGGGCGCGGAACTCGTGAACGACCTTGTCACAGAGGTCGAAACCACCCGCCGCCCCTTCACCGTCAAGACCGATTCCGGAGCCGTCTGGACTGCGGATACGCTGATCATTGCCACCGGCGCCAAAGCCAAGTGGCTCGGCATTGAAAGCGAACAGCATTTCCAGGGCTTCGGCGTTTCAGCCTGCGCAACCTGTGACGGCTTCTTCTATCGCAACCGCGATGTCATCGTGGTCGGCGGCGGCAACTCTGCGGTCGAGGAAGCGCTGTATCTCTCCAATATCGCCAAGTCGGTGACAGTGGTGCACCGCCGCGAAAGCTTCCGCTCGGAAAAGATCCTGCAGGAGCGCATTTTCGCCAAGGAGAATGTCAACATCCTCTGGAACAGCGAAATTGCAGAAATCACGGGCACGCCCGCAAAGCCGCCCATGCCACCTTCCGTCACGGGCGCGAAAATACGCAACACCAAGACCGGCGAAATCACCGAGATGCCCATCCACGGCGTCTTCGTGGCCATCGGTCATGCCCCGGCCGTTGAGCTGTTCAAGGATAAGCTGAAGCTCAAGCCGAACGGCTACCTGTGGACAGCGCCCGATTCCACCGCCACGGATGTCGACGGCATCTTTGCAGCGGGCGACGTGACCGACGACACCTACCGCCAGGCTATTACCGCTGCGGGCATGGGCTGCATGGCCGCGCTCGAGGCGGAACGTTTTCTCGCAGCGCAAGCGCCGCTTGCCGTTGCTGCTGAATAAGAAAGGCTGAACACCGCATGCCTATGCCATTGGACTGGGACAAACTGCGCATCTTTCATGCGGCCGCCGAAGCAGGATCTTTCACCCACGCAGCTGACAAGCTGCATCTGTCCCAGTCGGCCATCAGCCGTCAGGTCAGCGCGCTGGAGCAGGATGTGGGCGTCAAGCTCTTCCACCGCCACGCGCGCGGCCTGATCCTGACGGAACAGGGCGAATTGCTCTACAGAACAGCCCATGATGTTCTGCTGAAGCTCGAAACCGTGAAGATGCAGCTGACGGAAACGACGGAGAAGCCAAGCGGCAAGCTGCGTGTGACGACAACGGTTGGCCTTGGCCAGGGTTGGCTGACCGATAAGGTGCAGGAATTTCTCCAGCTCTATCCGGAAATGTCGATCCAGCTGATCCTCGACAACGAGGAACTGGATGTGAACATGCGCCACGCCGATTGCGCCATTCGCCTGCGCCAGCCACAGCAGTCTGACCTTATTCAGCGCAAGCTTTTTACAGTGCATATGCATGTCTATGCCGCACCTTCCTATATCAACCGATATGGAGAGCCGCAGTCGATCGAGGATCTGGATACCCACAAGATCATTTCCTTCGGCGAACCGGCACCGAATTATCTTCTGGATGTGAACTGGCTCGAAAATGCCGGCCGCTCATCAGACAATACCCGCCTTGCCCACCTGCAGATTAACAGCCAGACCTCCATCAAGCGCGCCTGCCTGCTCGGCATCGGCATCGCCTGCCTGCCGGATTACATCGTTGGCCGAGACCCAGGCCTCATCCAGCTTTCGTTGCCAGCGGATATCCCTTCATTCGATACCTATTTCTGCTATCCGGATGAGCTGAAGAATGCGGCAAAGCTTAAGGTCTTCCGTGACTTCATCGTGGCGAAAGCGCGCAACTGGAATTTCTGACCGGCGCGCATGTTCCTGTATTTTTATTGATATTAATCAAAAACTTAACGCCATCACGGCGATGCGATTCTAAAGAGATCGATCGTAGATTTGCGAAATAAATATGACACCAAACAACAGCGATGCGCCAGGCGCAGGGCTGGCCTGCACAAAAAAGAGTTGAACGCTGCCCAAATAAGCACCATATCGCACACAGCTGATGCACACGGCGGCTTTTCCTCCCAGTTCCGCCGCGTCAGCTGTTCCCCTCTGGAGGTTATTTGACCTTCACACTTATAAGGGCCCTGGAGCGATCCGGTGGCCCTCTTTTTTTGCCCGTAATATTTTTCCTTCGCTACCCCAGGTTAATTTGATTGCGCGCCCTTGTTCTTTTGCGTGGCCATTTCCATATTCAGTTCAGTTGTCGCTGGTGCACGGACTGCATCTGACAGCTGTTCCCCTCTGGAGGTTTTTACCTTCAAAACTGTCAGGCCGCGGAGAAATCCAGCGGCCTTTTTTTTCCAACCTCGAAATATTGCACAGCCCCTTGATATCGGTTTTTCCCGATATAAATATCGGTATGGACAGATATACGGAAACGATATGAACCACGAAGATGCACTCAAGGCCATTGCACATCCCGTCCGGCTGAAGTTTCTCGAATGGCTCAAAGAGCCAGAACAGCACTTCAACCAGGCCCACCCCTTTACCATGGGGGTCTGCGCCCATCAGTTCGAGATAAGCGGTCTTTCGCAATCGACAGTCTCATCCCACCTCTCAGCCCTCCAGGCTGCGGGACTGGTTCGTTCGCGGAAGGTCGGGCAGTGGAACTTCTATGAGCGCGACGAGGAAAATATCGCAAAATTTCTGACCTATCTGAACCAGAAGCTTTAAGCGCGCATTTCAGCGCTCTCTAACAACCGGAAGAGAAAGCCTATCCCATGACAAAATTGTTTGAGCCTGCACAGGCGGGCGACATTTCACTGGCAAACCGCGTCGTAATGGCCCCCCTCACCCGTAATCGGTCACCGGGTGCCATTCCAAACAACCTGAACGCAGCCTATTACGAGCAGCGTGCGACTGCCGGGCTTATCGTGTCGGAAGGCACACCGGTTTCCCAGCAGGGCCAGGGTTACGCAGACGTACCCGGCCTCTACAAGCAGGAAGCAATTGACGGCTGGAAGGCCGTGACTGAGGGCGTGCACAATGCGGGTGGCAAGATCGTCGCCCAGATCTGGCACGTTGGCCGCATCTCCCACACATCACTTCAGCCACACGGCGGCCAGCCGGTTGCGCCCTCTCCTATCAAGGCGAACTCCAAGACCTACATCATCAATGATGACGGCACGGGCGGCTTTGCCGAGACATCCGAGCCCCGGGAACTTGGCTTGAGCGAAATCCCGGTCGTTCTCGAAGACTACCGCACCGGCGCGCGCGCCGCTATCGATGCAGGTTTCGATGGTGTGGAAATTCATGCCGCCAATGGTTACCTCATCGACCAGTTCCTCAAATCCGGCACCAACCAGCGCACGGATGAGTATGGTGGCTCGATCGAGAACCGGGCACGCTTCCTGCTGGACGTTGTCGACATGGTCACCAAGGAAATTGGTGCTGGCCGTACTGGCATTCGTCTTTCCCCGGTCACACCAGCCAACGATATTTTCGAGAGCGATCCACAGCCATTGTTCGAATATGTCGTCCGCGAACTTGGCACCCGCGGCCTGGCCTTCATTCACGTTATTGAAGGTGCAACGGGCGGTCCCCGTGACTTTAAACAGGGCGACAAGCCATTCGACTACGCAGCACTCAAGGCTGCCTATACCAATGCCGGTGGCAAAGGCCTGTGGATTGCCAATAATGGTTACGACCGCGACAAAGCGATCGAAGCAACAGAAAGCGGCAAGGCGGATGCCATCGCGTTCGGCAAGGCCTTCATTTCCAACCCGGATCTGGTACGCCGCCTCAAGGACAATGCGCCGCTGAACGAGCCTAACCAGGCTACCTTCTACGGCGGTGGCGCTGAAGGCTACACAGACTACCCTGCTCTCGCCTAAAATAGACACGCCGCGCACTCGAAAGGGTGCGCGGCGTTTTTTTTTAGCGCACCATGTTTTCTAGAGGCACTTCATATCCACAAGTGTTGCCCTCACCGCATCATCAATAGGTGTGCGCGGCTCGGCCCCTAGAAAGGCGACCAGTTTCTCATTGCTCATCCTCACCGGCGTGGCCCAGAGATAACGCATCTCCAACACTTCCCGAAACAACCGTACAAACGGCGAAGCGAGCCTGAAAAGCCACCACGGCATGCGTTTGACGGGAATATCCCGCCCTGCGACGCGCTGGATTGCCCGCGCCATCTCCTGCCCATCCCGGTCCCAGAATCCTTCCATGTGGTAGACGGCGAATGTCTCCAGTTCTGCTTTCCGGTCCAGCAATTGTCCGATTGTTTCCGCCATATCCGGCAGATAGGTCCACTGATGACCAACACCCGCGACACCGGGATTGGAGACGCTGGTGACCGTCCTGCCAGGCTTGACCAACTGGTGGAACCAGTTGTTTTGCGCGCCGGGACCGAAAAAATCCCCCGCTCGGACGATCAGCACCGGTACGCCACGCTCAGACGCCCGGCGGAGACGAGCCTCCATCTCGACACGGATGGCGCCCTTGGAGGTTAGAGGCCGCTGTGGGCTCTGCTCGGTGAGATCGGGAAAGCTGTCCGGTCCGAAATTATAGACAGTGCCGGGCAAAAGAATGCGTGCACCCGTCGCCTCAGCGGCGCGGATCGTGTTGTCCAGCATGGGCAGCACCAGCGTTTCCCAGTTTATGTAACCGGGTGGATTGACCGCATGGATGATCAGCGCTGCGCCTTCAGCGGCTTTCATCACATCGCCTTCATTCAAGGCATCGCCCTCAATCCACTCCATTAATGAATTAGTCGATGCAGGCGGGGTGCCACGGACCAACGCACGAACACGCCAGCCTCTTTGTAAAACTGTGGTTACGACATGGCTGCCTATCCCACCTCTGGCGCCTAGAACGAGGGCGAGAGGCGATGTCTTTTCTGAAACGTTCAACACGGTGAAACTCCATAATCCGGTGTGGTTGGACTATGGACCTCGCCCATGCTATACAAAATTAGAGAAAAACGTTGAGCATCCATTCAAAAATATATGGCGCGACATCGCAATATCAGTTGGGACTATTATCGCACTTTCTTGAGTGTGCTTCGCGATGGCTCCCTATCGGCTGCAGCGCGAGAGCTTGCGCTGACCCAGCCAACGGTGGGGCGGCATATCGCAGCTCTGGAGGAAGCCGTTGGCTTTGAACTTTTCATCCGGTCACCGCAGGGTCTGTTGCCAACGGATGCCGCCATTGCACTCAGACCCTATGCCGAAAACCTTGCAGCCACCACCTCCGCCCTGCTGCGTGCTGCCTCTGGAGAGGTCGGCAAGATCGAAGGCACCGTGCGCATCAGCGCATCGGATGTGATGGGCGTCGAAATTCTTCCTCCTATCATTGCCAAACTTCAGGAGACTTTTCCTCGACTGGAGATCGAATTGTCTCTTAGCAACGCACTGGAAGACCTGCTGCGACGGGATGTCGACATCGCAATCCGCATGACGGAGCCGGTCCAGAATGCGGTGGTCATGCGCTATGTCGGCAATTTTCGGATCGGCTTTCACGCCAACCCTTCCTATCTTCAAAAAATGGGCACCCCCACCACCAACGAGGATCTGGCGCAACATCGCCTTATTGGCTTTGACACCCGGACACCCTTTGTCCGCGCGGCACTTGAGCGGGTAAAGCGCGATACGCCCTCCATGCCGGACTTCGATCAGATCATTTTCAACATGCGCACGGACAGCAATCTTGCGCAGCTTGCACTGATACGGTCCGGGGGCGGTGTCGGTATGTGCCAGATCGGCCTTGCTAAAGACGATTCCAACCTCGTACGCGTGTTGCCCGACCTGGACATGTCTCTCCACACATGGGTGGCCATGCATGAAAACCTGCGTTCATCGCCGCGATGCCGGGCGACATTCGATGCCTTGGTGCAAGGATTGAAGGGCTTTCTGAAAGCGGCAGACCCGGCGGCACCCGCCCTCAAGCGCTGAACGCAATCACGCTAGGGCCTCAGGGACTGGGCATGGTCCACCACCTCGGCCTCCGGCCTGTCGCCGCCCTGGCTGTGTTCTATGTGCCAACGGCCGCCTTCGTCCTGATAGTAGATTTCCTCATCATCGCCTCCAACCTGCTGCTCAGCTGCTGCAATGCGGGCTGCCTGCACGGCGTCGGAATGGGTGGGAAACGCTTCGGAATAGGCTCCGTTCATACGGTAAGCCCAGCCGCCATCGTGCTCGACAATCTCATAAACCACTTTGGTCATGCACACTTCCTCCTGATAGATTGAAGGAGCGTGGCAACCTTTGCCGCAAAAGCGCATTCAAGGACCAGATCGCGGCGTTGTTGCCATGTCCTTGATCGTTACTATCCTACCAAAAAGCGCATTGTGCAAATTCCGCAATGTCGCAGCCTTCGTGGATCACCGCGCTGAGCATTATGAAAGGCCGACCATGTCAATTGCGACAACTATGAAACAGGAACGGATGTTGCTGGCGGCAGTCCCCTGTGCTGCCCTTGCTTATTTTGCCGAACACGCCGTCATGGAGCAGAGCAAGGCCGTATCCTTCATCGTTGCCGCGGCTTTGATCGGCGTCATCATTCTCGTTTCCATGCGCGTGGCCCATCATGCCGAAATTCTGGCCGCCAAGGTTGGCGATCCCTATGGAACGATGATCCTCACCCTTTCAGCGGTCGCCGTGGAAGTGCTGATCCTTGCCATCATCATGCAGGAATCCAGCTCGCCAACACTCGTGCGTGACACAATCTATTCGGCAGTCATGATCGACATCAACGGCATATTGGGGCTTGCGGCGCTTCTGGGCGGCCTCAAGCATGGCGAGCAGCCCTATAATGACGATTCCGGCAAGACCTATGGCGTGATGATCCTGACCGCCATGGGCATATCCATGATCGTGCCTGAATTCATTCCCGGTGAAAGCTGGCATATCTATTCCGCCTTCACCATCTGCGCCATGATCGTCCTTTACGCGCTTTTCCTGAAAATGCAGGTCGGCCCACACAGCTATTTCTTCAGCTACAGCTACCCCCGCAGTGAGCGGAAGAAGGCCACGACTTCAGGGACGCCGGCAGCAGAACCGGATGAAGAGGATGGGCCTGCGACCAAATCGATCACAGTCATTCTGCTCGGCGTTGTCATCATCGGTGTTCTCGCGGAATTCATGTCGGCCTTTCTGGGCCACGGCCTTGAGGGAAGTGGCGCACCGGTTGCACTCATGGCAGTCGTCGTCGCGACGATCTCGGCAGCACCGGAAATCATGACGGCGATGCGATCCGCCCTACGCAACCGGATGCAGTCGGTGGTCAACATCGCCATGGGCGCATCGCTATCGACAGTCATCCTGACGGTCCCGGTCATGGAAGCCATCGCGCTTTACACCGGACAGCCTTTCATCATGGCCATGACGCCAGTTCAAACCGTCATGGTCTTCATCACCCTGATTGCGGCCGCTATCAATCTCAATGACGGGGAAACGAACGCCATTGAAGGGATGACCCATTTTATCCTCTTTGCAACATTCATCATGCTTCTTTTTCTGGGACTTTAAGAGCGAAATCAGGACCTTAACAGATAGCATTGAATCAATGCACGAAACGAAAAGGCCCGGCATCGCTGCCGGGCCTTTTCATTAAATTCAGGATGAAGACGATTACTTGCAGGCGTTGCAGAAACGCTGGATGCGCTTGCAGGCTTCTTCCAGGTTCTTTTCCGATGTCGCGTAGGAAATGCGGAAGTTCGGGCCAAGGCCGAATGCAGAGCCCTGAACGACGGCAACGCCTTCTGTTTCCAGAAGCTCGGTGACGAAATCCACGTCAGTCTCAATGACCTTGCCGGATGGTGCGGTCTTGCCAATCAAGCCAGCGCAGGATGGGTAGACATAGAATGCACCTTCAGGAGACGGGCAATTGATACCCTTTGCCTGGTTGAGCATCGAAACCACGAGATCGCGACGACCTTCGAAGATCTTCTTGTTGGTCGGAATGAAGTCCTGGGTTCCGTTCAATGCTTCGACGGCGGCCCACTGCGCAATCGAGGTTGCACCGGAGGTCTGCTGGCCCTGGATCATGTCCATGGCCTTGATGAGCTCCAACGGGCCTGCAGCGTAACCGATACGCCAGCCGGTCATTGCATAAGCCTTGGAAACGCCGTTCATGGTCAGCGTGCGGTCATAGAGCGATGGCTCGACTTCAACCGGCGTGACGAATTTGAAATCGCCATAGGTCAGGTGCTCATACATGTCGTCGGTCAAGACCCAGACATGCGGATGCTTGACGAGAACGTCAGTCAGCGCCTTCAACTCGTCGTGGCTGTATGCAGCACCCGAAGGGTTGGATGGCGAGTTGAAGATGAACCACTTGGTACGCGGCGTGATGGCCTTTT
This sequence comes from Hyphomicrobiales bacterium, assembly GCA_900468285.1. Classification (GTDB taxonomy): domain Bacteria; phylum Pseudomonadota; class Alphaproteobacteria; order Rhizobiales; family Rhizobiaceae; genus Agrobacterium. Next base: position 200,666 of record UBTF01000002.1, read on the forward strand.
CCAGCGCTTCTGGCTTCAGCTTGAAGTTATCTTCCAGCGATGTGGTTACGAAAACGGGGGTACCGCCGCAAATCGAAACCATCTCCGGGTAGCTGACCCAGTAAGGTGCTGGAATAACAACTTCATCGCCGGGGTTAAGCGTCGCCATGAAGGCGTTGAAAAGAATCTGCTTTCCACCGGTTCCGACGATTGTCTGCTCCGGCTTGTAGTCCAGACCGTTTTCCCGCTTGAACTTTTCGGCAATTGCCTTGCGCAGTTCAGGAATACCCGAAACCGGCGTGTATTTCGTTTTACCCGCGTTGATCGCGGCAATGGCAGCTTCCTTGATATTGTCGGGCGTATCGAAATCCGGCTCACCTGCACCAAGGCCAATCACATCGCGACCCTGAGCCTGCAGTTCACGGGCTTTCTGGGAAACGGCGATAGTGGCGGAAGGCTTAACGCGGGAGAGAATGTCGGCAAGGAAGGCCATTTTTATCGGTCCTATTGAAGTTGACATCGGCAGAGTTTGCGACAGCCGCCCTCTGCGGCAAGTGGTATGTCGAAAGAACAAGCGCGTTTCAAGGCCAAATGCCATGAAAACGTTACGTTGTCGGCATTTTAAGAGGCGCTTAACCGGCCCGTAACGCTTGCTGTGCTAGGCTAAGACGGCTGAAATGATTTTCCGGGTGGATCGCCGTGGCACCGAAAAGCATTTTTTCAAATCTCTCACGCGAGGCCGATGGCTCCTGGTCAACGACCTATGCCCCCTTTACGCTCAGATCCGCGCTACAGCCCATATTTCGCAGGCTGTCCGATGGCCGGTTCGACATAGATTCCTTCGAGGGTCTGGTGCGCCCCTACCAGGCATCGCAACTGGTGCCGCCAGCCCAGCTTTTCGCGCAGATCCATCCCGATGACATCGAGGCGATCGACAGCATCCTGCGCACGATCCACATTCTCAATACCGGCGCATTGGCGAGATCGAGGGCGCGCATTTTCGTCAATTTCCATCCGGGCCTGTTTCGCACTCCCGCCAAGATGCAGCAGGAAGTGGAGCGGATGCGGCTTTCGGCCCATGAGGCTGGAATGGCCCCTGATCGGATTGTCTGCGAAGTTGCGGAAAACAAGGGTGCCGATACGCGGCTGGTCGCCGATTTCGCCGACCACATGCGCGCCATGGGTTTTCGTGTCGCCATCGCTGATTTCGGTGCCGGCGATTCCGATATCGAGCGGGTCAAGCTGATCAAGCCCGATTACGTCAAATTCGAAGCGGCCTGGGCCCGCAACTTCATGCGCAATTCCGCTGGTGCGGCCCTCCTGCGCCTCATCGTCCGGCAATTTGTCGCCGAAGGTATCGAACCGATCTTTGAAGCACTCGAGGAAGAACGCGAGATAGACCTGTGCGTGGACCTGGGTGTGGCGCTGATGCAGGGCTATGCACTGGCAAGGCCTGAACTGGCTCCCACCACCTTCAATGAAAGGTTTCCCGAGCTTCTCGGAGCAGCGCGCGCAACCGGGTTTAAACAGTCCATTAAGCCCTCTTCGAGACTTCCTGCTGGGAACGAGATACGCGGCCCCAAACCGGTCAAAACCTTCGGCAAACGAGGAATTTGACAGGCGTTTATCTCTTGTTAACCGCCGCCTTGTTATCGCCACAATAAATACGCCGGACTGTCCGAATTCGGTCCACAAGCCGTCCACTTCAAAGCCAATTTTAAACCATGTCGCGAATTTCCGTGCCGTGCGTCGCATTGTCGGCATTCAGGCGGGAGCGGGCGCAGAACGTGGGCAAGGAACCAGAACAATGTTTCTCAATGATCGGAATTCGGCAGACCGGCTGAGAACCCAAAGAATGCTTTTTTCGCTCTGGATGGCATTGGCCGCGTTGATGGTCGTCATCACCATGGCCGCAGGGCTTGCCACCTCGGCTCACGCGCTCGAGGCATCGCCGGACCAGGCAAATGAAATGGTCGACAACATCCATACGTCGGCGATCGCCTCGGCTCCCATATCCAGGGCGTCGGACCGCATCCTGGTAACCGCACTTGTCGTTACCGGCTTCGTCACAATGGCCATTGGCGGCATCGTGCTGACCGTCAACGGCATTCGCGAAACCTCGCCCACGCGCAGTCGTCGGGACTGACCGGTCAGCTTGCCGCAATCATTCTTTGCTGTTAGAGCAGCGTCAAATTTGGCAAGGGTCAAATTTGCCAGAACGACGCCTGGATCACGTTCCAGCGTGTCATGGCCTTTGCATCCGGTGAGACATGACGCGCATTCAGGCCAATCTCGTTTTATTGCTCGCCGCCGCGATCTGGGGCGGAGGCTTCGTTGCGCAGTCCACGGCCATGGATACGATCGGCCCATTCTGGTTTGTGGGTCTGCGTTTTGCCATCGCCGCCATCGCGGTGCTGCCTTTTGCGGCCATGGAAAGCCGGAAGATGGGCTCGGCGCCATCGAGGGGTGAGTTCAAGGCCTTCGCCCTTGTGGGCGTGGCTCTCTTTCTGGGCGCGATAACGCAACAGATCGGCTTGCTGACGACATCTGTCACGAACTCCAGCTTTCTCACCGCGCTCTATGTCATCTTCGTCCCCGTCATCGCCGTCATCATATATCGCCGCAATCCGCACTGGGTGGTTTGGCCCGGCGCACTGATGATGTTGACTGGCATATTCCTGCTGTCAGGCGGCGCCATCGCCAGCCTGACGACGGGAGACATGCTCAGCATCACCTGCGCCGTCTTCTGGGCTCTCCAGATCACTCTTGCCGGTCGCTTCGTCATGCAGAGCAACAGGCCGCTTGCGCTTTCCTGCACGCAGTTTTCCATATGCGCCGCGTTGAGCATGGTCTTCGGCGCAATGGTCGAACCACTGAGCTTCACCGCAATCTCGTCTTCCATAGGTGAGATACTCTATGTGGGTCTGGTTTCCTCAGGGCTGGCCTTTGTGCTGCAGGTCATCGGGCAGCGATATACGACGGCACCACAGGCAGCCATCTTCCTATCCTCGGAAGCGCTATTTGGAGCCTTCTTTGCTGCGATCTTTCTTCAGGAAACCATCCAGACTGCCGGCTACATTGGTTGCGCGATAATTTTTGTCGCGATTTTGCTGGTGGAGCTGGTTCCCGAACTGTCGAGAAAGCGAAATAACGCGTTAAGTGCCAAAACCTGAGCACTCTCGTTATTTTCCACATTCAATAAATTTTTCCCCTTTCACGCGAAATTTACCACTGAATCCCATCGCCAGCGATGTTTTCATTTCAGAACTTCTAAAACGTGAGAAAAATTCTGCCATTGCAGTGGTCTGTCGCCCATATGGTGTAAGGGGCGCATCCAATTTGTCTAAAAAGTTTCGCTTGCCAATTTTAAATAAACACAGCAATCTACTGCGGTTCGGGCAAGTTGCGAGCATGGGAAGGCCTAAAAAATGAATGCTCCGGAGATAAAAAACTCTGGGCGGCGGGGACAAAATAACGTTGATCAGAACGTCAAAAGCTTTCCACGCGAAGGTCCACATTCTCAACTATCAAAAACTGCCTGCCGTACGCCTTAACCGGCAAAACTGTAATGCTGCCTGGAGCTGAACACGGGCAGAGCGAAAAGGACCTGATGCATGGCCGAGACTGGCACTGTTAAATTCTTCAATACCGACAAGGGCTTCGGCTTCATCAAGCCAGACAATGGTGGCGCCGATATTTTTGTCCACATCTCCGCTGTACAGGCTTCCGGCCTGTCCGCACTCTCAGAAAATCAGAAAGTAAGCTTCGACACTGAACCGGATCGTCGCGGCAAGGGGCCGAAGGCAGTCAATCTGCAGATTGATGGCTGAACCCTCACGACTTTCTCTTCTAGTTGAAGCCCGGCAGGAATGCCGGGTTTTTTTGTGCTCGAGGCAAGGCTTGCATTCGCGTCTCGCCAGTTTCCGCATCGTGTGGCCACCTGCCGCGGCCAGCAGAATGACTAGAGACCCTGGAGGTAGGGGTTGGTGCGGCGTTCCTCGCCTATGCGTCCACCGGGACCATGGCCGCAGATGAAGCCGACATCATCGCCAAGAGGCAATACCTTGTCCCTGATCGAAGCCAGCAATTGCTCGTGGTTGCCGCCGGGAAGATCGGTGCGTCCAATAGAGCCGCTGAACAGGACATCGCCCACATGCGCAAAGGCCTGCTCTCTGTTATAATAGATCACATGGCCAGGCGCGTGGCCCGGGCAGTGAAGAACTTCGAAACGATGATCTCCAAAGGACAGCGTATCGCCATCCTTCAGCCAGCGATCCGGCAATACATTCTGAAGGCCGGGTATGCCGTAGGTTTGCGCCTGAACTTCAATACGCTCCAGAAGCGGCCTGTCATCCTCATGCGGCCCGATAATGGGAAGAGATAGCTTCTCTTTCAGCTCCTTGGCACCACCGGCATGGTCCAGATGCCCGTGGGTCAGCCATATCTCTTTTAAGGTAACACCGTTTTCCTGGATGGTCTGGATGATGACATCCACATCTCCGCCCGGATCGACAATGACACCTTCCTTGGTGTCCTGATCAAAGAGAATGGTGCAGTTCTGCTGAAAAGGCGTCACTGGGATAATGCCTGCCTGTAACTTTCCCATTGTATCTCCTTTTTAAAAACAGCGTCCTCTATAGACCGCCATTTTTCGCCATACAACAAAACCGCAGGGATTATTGCGCCGACAAAGACTATGCCGTTGCGACAACATTTCCCTTCGATGAAACCGACACCTATATTTTAGCAATCGCGCAAACTGGAACAGACCGTTAACTCGCGCGTTCTTGCCCCAGTCTTCAAAGGAGTGAGGCAGATGAACAAGAAGCTGAAACTTATGATCGCCGGCGGCGCGCTTACGCTGCTCGCTGGATACGCCAACGCGGCGATGGTTGCCACCACGGCTTCCGACATTTCTGTACGTTCGGGCCCAGGCGAAGATTATCCTGAGGTCGGTCTCGCCACCCGTGGCAGCGACGCCGTACTGGACGGTTGCCTGGACGGCAGCGCATGGTGCCGTATCGAAGTAAACGGCGTGCGCGGCTGGGCAAATGCAGATTATCTCAACGTTATGTACGAAGGCGCGCCCGTTGTTCTGCGTGAGCGTCGTTCTGAGATCAACGTTCCTGTTGTGACATACGAAAAGACATCCAACGTCCAGTCGGAACCAAATCCGGGCGACCCGAACCTCGGTCGCGTTGGTGAAGTCGATCCGCCGGAAAATGTCATGACCTATATCGAGCGTCATCCGGGTCAGGTAGTGCGCATCGATGGTGATGTCGCCATCGGCAGCACGTTGCCTGCAACGGCAGAACTCGTTCAGATCCCAGACTATGAATATAGCTACGTCATGGTCAACGATCGCCGCGTTCTCGTAGAGCCAACCACCCGCCGGGTCGTTTACGTCTACGAGTAAGCCTGACGCACAAGCTTGAGTTTACTGTAAAAAGAGCGCGGTTTTCCTGCGCTCTTTTTTTGCGTATCCCGGCCCCGTCCGCATAATGTCGTTGATGTTCCTCCTTCGTCATATTATCGAACGCAACAGAAAATGATTGCAATCGACCTCCTGTTGTCGCGTATTTTCAGATAGTCTGCAGCCGCATCGCCGGACTGCAGAGCAGCCGAGAAGTCGGCGTGGTCGTGCGATGCAGGTGGTAAGAGCGAGAAGGAACCAAGGTGCCTGCCCAGTCGATGAAGAAAGCCGTCAGACGCGCCCCACCTCTTCCCCATGTCGATGATGGAAAGATCGACTTCGATACGATTGAGGCGTTCTTCTTTGCCTATCGCGACTTTGTTTCGGACCCCGACGTAATCCTTTCGAAGCTGGACTATGGCAGAGCGCACCACCGCGTGGTCTATTTCGTCTGCCGTCAACCGGGCATGACGGTTGCCGACCTGCTGGATACCCTGCAGATTACCAAGCAAAGTCTTGCGCGAGTGCTCAAACAGCTCATCGATGACGGCTACATAAGACAGATGGCGGGCCCTGAGGACAGGCGACAGCGCAGGCTTTACCCCACCTTGACGGGCCGTGAACTGGCGCTAGCGCTCAGCGATCCACAATCGCGCAGAATCGACCGTGCCTTGGAGGGGATGCCACCGGATGCACGTGCCTGCGTTCGAGAGTTTCTTGCGCGAATGCGTGACCCGGAAACGGACCGCCCGACCATGGAAACAGCCTCTACGGAGGACAAGGAGTAGACATGCCGAGCGGTACACCGAAACAGCCACTTGCAGATGATGATGCCCCTCACCTGCTGATCGTTGATGACGATGCGCGCATCAGGGCGCTGCTTCAACGCTTTCTTGGCGACAAGGGCTACCGGATTACCGCTGCGGCGGATGCCGCGGAAGCCCGCCGCAAGATGCAGGGCATTCGCTTCGATCTTCTCATTCTCGACGTGATGATGCCCGGGGAAAACGGCCTGTCGCTGACCCGGTCGCTCAATGAAAACAAGACCGTACCGGTCATTCTTCTGACAGCGCGTTCGGAAGCGGATGCACGCATTGCCGGGTTGGAAGCCGGTGCGGATGATTATCTTCCGAAGCCTTTCGACCCGCGCGAGCTTGTGCTGCGGATCAACAACATCCTGAGACGTAACGCATCGCCGGATACGCCCAAGATAGAGCAGATCATTTTCGGGCCGTATAATTTCTCCGTACCGCGCAAGGAATTGCGGCGCGGCGCGGAAGTCATCCGGCTGACAGACCGCGAACAGGAGATCATGCTTCTCTTCGCGCTTCGCGCAGGCGACACGATCCCTCGCCATGAACTGGTCGATGCCGACGCTGATGTCGGCGAACGCACGATCGACGTCCAGATCAACCGGCTGCGGCGCAAGATCGAAGACGACCCGGCAAATCCGGTCTACTTGCAGACCGTGCGCGGCATCGGGTACCGTCTGAGCGTGGACTGACGCTGTCTGCGTCCCTTACGCCAACTGGAAGAGACGACAATGGCCAGCCTCGACTTCATCAGTGCCGCGAGAAACAGCGGGATCGCCCGCGCCTGGCGGTTCTTCGTTCGCTGGCTCCGCCACTGGCTGCCAACCGGGCTGTATACCCGGTCGCTGTTGATTATCATCCTGCCCATGGTTTTGCTGCAGGTGGTGGTTGCCGCGGTTTTCATGGAGCGTCACTGGCAAATGGTAACGGAGCGGCTGTCCGCCGCCGTCACCCGCGATATCGCCGCCATCATCGAACTTCTGGAGAGCGATCCGGAGGAAGACGACTACCAGCGTGTTATCCGCATCGCGCGCGACAGGCTGGATCTCAGTGTCTATATCGAGCCGAAGACACCTCTTCCCGAGCCTCGCGCCCAGCCGTTCTTTTCGATCCTAGATACGATTCTCGCCGATCAGATACAGCAACAGATAGGCAGGCCCTTCTGGATCGATACATTTGGCAACGGCTCGCTGGTCGAGATCCGCATTCAGCTTGCCGACAAGACATTGCGTGTCTTTACCCGTCGCAGCCAGGCCTATGCCTCCAACACGCATATCTTTCTGGTCTGGATGGGCGGCGCCTCTCTGGTGCTTCTTGGAATATCCATTCTGTTTCTTCGTGGTCAGATCAGGCCAATTCTGGCGCTTGCGAAAGCCGCCGAGAGCTTTGGACGCGGCCAGAAAATCACCGCCTATTCGCCGCGAGGAGCGGACGAGGTTCGTCGCGCGGGGCTTGCCTTCATTCTCATGCGAGAGCGCATCGAGAGGCAGATGGAACAGCGCACCGCCATGCTGAACGGCGTGAGCCACGATCTTCGCACCATTCTCACCCGGTTCAAGCTGCAGCTCGCGCTTGCCGGAGACAATCCGGATCTTGAAGGTCTGGACAAGGATGTGGACGACATGCAGTCCATGCTGGAGGCATATCTTGCATTTGCCCGCGACGATGCCGAAGAGAGCATTGGAACGCTGGAACTGGCACCCCTTTTTGACCGCTTTGCCAGCGATTTCCAGATGTGTGGCAAGACCTTCAGCTACGAGCTGAACGGAATAGAGGGCCTACCCGTTCGCCCCAACGCCTTTTCCCGATTGATCGGCAATCTGGTGGCCAATGCCCATCGCTATGCCACAACGCTGAACATCCAGGCACACCGTGCGCCAAGATCGATCACGTTGACCTTCGATGACGATGGCCCGGGAATACCCGAGGAGTCCCGCGAGGACGTGTTCAAGCCGTTTTATCGGCTGGATGAAGCGCGCAATCTTAACGCATCGGGCACCGGCCTCGGGCTTTCCATCGTCAGGGACATAGCCCGAAGCCACGGCGGTGATGTAACGCTGGGAGACAGCGCTCTGGGCGGGCTTCGCGTTATCGTGAAAATACCGGCCTAAAGCCTTTCCGTCTGGTGAGGCAAATGCCCCTGCCATGGACGACGCCGTGGACGGAGTTCGATGTCAGCACATTTTCGCGCCGTTTGGCACTGCCTGTTCCACGCTGGCGAGAACAATGTCGCCCTTCTCATCCGCAAAACCGAGCGTCAGAACTTCCGAGCGGAAGGGACCGATCTGGCGTGGCGGAAAGTTCACGACGCCCAGAACCTGTCGGCCGACCAGTGAGTCCAGCGTATAGTGAACTGTGATCTGTGCAGATGATTTCCTGATGCCGATCTCGGCACCGAAATCGATCTTGAGCTTGAAAGCGGGCTTACGCGCTTCGGGAAAAGGCTCGGCCTCGATGATGGTGCCAACGCGAATATCGACCTTTTCAAAGTCCGCATAGGTGATTTCTTCGCTCATCGTCCAATCTCCCAGAGACATGGAGGGACCGATGCCCCTAAGGGGACCCGGTCCTCGAGCGTCTCCCTGTTAAAAGGAAACGCTCCAGCTTACACGGCCAGTTCTTCGGCCCGTTTCTTCGCAGCGGCAATGGCTTTGTCGAAAAGTGGTTGCATCCCGTTATCTGCCATCAGCACCGAAAGCGCTGCAGCTGTTGTGCCGCCCGGCGATGTAACGTTCTTTCGTAGCCGTGAGGCGTCCTCGGGGGACTGGTGAAGCAGTTCACCAGCCCCCGCGACGGTTTCCCGTGCGAGACGCATGGCGAGGTCCGCCTGCAGGCCAGCTTTGCGACCTGCCTCCGCCATGCACTCGACGAGATAAAAAACGTAAGCAGGCCCGCTGCCCGAGAGAGCCGTAACCGCGTCAATATCGGCTTCGGTCGGCACCCACTCGACGGGGCCGCTGACCTTCAGCAAGGTTTCCACAAGCGAACGCTGTTGCTCGGACACCGCCTCATTGGCATAGGCGCCGGTCACACCACGGCCAATCATGGCGGGCGTGTTCGGCATGGCGCGGATGGCCGCGGATTTGCCAAGCGAGGCCTCTATGCCTGCGAGCGTCTTGCCTGCTGCGATCGAGACGACAATCGTCTGCGGCCCGACAAGTGTTTTCAGGGCGGGCAGGATCGTATCCATCAACTGCGGCTTAATGGCCAGAAACAGAATACCCGCAACAGTATCGCGCGGCGCTTCTGTCAGATGCGTTGCGCCGGATTCTGTAATCCGCCTCATCATGATATCGGACGGACCCGGATCGACGACGAGGATGGAAGAGCCGGTGATGCCCTTCTCAAGCCAGCCCGACAGCAAAGCGCCGCCCATATTGCCGGCGCCGATCAGAACAAGTGGACCCGATGCAAGAGTGACCATCGATCAGGCCTCTCCAACCGTCTCGAACAGTGCCGCTTCCATGGCAGCCTTTGCTTCCATGCCGGACCAGACGACAAACTGGAATGCCTGGAAATACTGCTCGCAGGCTTCAAGCGCGCTTGAAAGAAGCACTTCCACCTGCTGATTGGTGGGCTCCGCCCCGCCTGCCAGAAGCAGCGATTGCCGGAAGATGATGACATCCTCCTGACGCCAGAGGTCGAAGTGGCCCATCAACGTCTGGCCGTTGACATGCGACAGAAGGCGGATGACTTCATTGACCCGGTGATCGGGCACCTTGATGTCGAAGGCGCAGGCGAGATGAAGCGCCTCGAACTGCTCCATCCAGGAAAACGAAACATGGTAATCCGCCCAACGGCCTTCGACCGTCATGGCAATCTCATCCTCGCCGGAGCGTTCGAACGACCAGTCGTTTGACGCAGCCACAAACTCGATCATATCGACCGGGTTGGAGTAACGTTCGACTTCAAATTCCATTAAGCTCATACGGCACCTTCTCAGCCGGAAATGAATGTTCTGTCTCGCACGCAAAGGCACAAAAACGCACACACAAATGCCGGTTACAACACATTGGGATGATGTCCGACGCTGCCAGAATAACGCAGTTAACCTGTCTGGAGCTTACCGAGTTCATTACGAATCATCATTTAAAATCAGTGTATAACGAGCGAGTCCCAGCGCCACCCCCACCTTCCCGTTTTTGCAATCAGAACGGTGGATATCTCCTCGTACGAAACCTCAGTTGGGAGTCATAACCGACTCTGCCAATTGCATTTTTCGAGTGTTTCCACAGACGTTAAAAAAAACTGAATGAAATTGCTTGCTTGCGCAGGCCGAATCCCCACTGCGGCCGAAACCTGTAGCAAAACGGAACAGGCACAAAAAAACCGGGCCCTTTGGAAGGCCCGGCGTCGGAATCAACGAACAGATTGGAAGCGTCAGGAGGCGGTTGCGGAGAGCTTTGCTTCCAGCGCGTCCAGCCGCGCACGCAGCGCGTCGTTTTCGTCGCGAGCCTGTATGGCCATTTCTCGCACGGCTTCGAATTCTTCACGCTTGACGAGATCCAGACTGTTCAGCCAGCGTTCTGCCTGCGCATGAAAAGCCTGTTCGACTTCCTTGCGCATACCCTGGGCTGCCCCTGCTGCATCGGTCATAAGCTTCGCGAATTCATCGAAAATACGGTTTGTTCCAGTCGTACTCATGGTGCGATGTCCTCGTAAAGATCCAGGTCAGAATAGGGAAAAGCCGGTCGCCTTTCCGCTCCATACTCTTCAGGTAGGCACTCGCCCGCGACGTTGCAAGCGAAATAAGAAACCGTTCCTTTTGCTGCCCGATTGACAGCGTCACGATAGCGCCGAAGAATCGCCTTGACCGCACCCTTTTCAATCGCCATTTTCCCGCTCCGGGAAAAGAATGATTGAGATATCTGGTTCTTAAGGTCAGCCCTCTGGCGTTCCTTGCCCTCAACGCAATGACAATGGAATAAGCGATTTGTTTGGACCCCTCGCCCAGTTATCCATCATGCCGTTCCCGAACATCGATCCGGTGGCATTCAGTCTGGGCCCGCTGGCCATTCACTGGTATGGCATTGCCTATGTCTTCGGCATCATGCTGGGCTGGTACTACGCCCGCAAACTCAGCCTTTCCGACACGCTCTGGCGGCATGACAAATCGCCCGTCACCCCCGCGCACCTGGATGACTTTATTGTCTGGGCAGCCGTCGGCATCGTTCTGGGCGGACGCATCGGCTACATTCTTTTTTATGACATGCCGGCCGTCATGGCCAATCCGGTGCGGGCATTGCAGGTCTGGAACGGCGGCATGTCGTTTCACGGCGGCCTGATGGGAACGACGCTGGCGATGTACCTCTTCGCCAGACGCAATGGCATACCTGTCTGGAGCATGTTCGACATCATTGCCGCAGTCGCCCCACTGGGACTTTTCTTCGGTCGAATTGCCAATTTCATCAATGGAGAATTGTGGGGACGCCTGACGGATGTTCCCTGGGCAGTCGTGTTTCCAACCGGCGGTCCGTTTGCGCGACATCCGAGCCAGCTTTATGAGGCCGGTCTGGAGGGACTGGTCTTGCTGATCGTTCTGGCCATTCTTATCTACGGTTTCAAGGCGCTGAAAAGCCCGGGTACCGTGACGGGTGTTTTCGTCTGCGGCTACGCGCTTTCCAGAATTTTCGTAGAATTCTTCCGCGAACCCGATGCGCAGATCGGTTATCTCGCTGGAAACTGGCTGACCATGGGCATGGTTCTGTCGACGCCCATGTTCCTTTTAGGTCTATGGGCTGTCGTGCGCGCCCAACGCGCAGCGACGCCAGAGAGAACCGGATAAACCACGATGCCGACACCGCTCGCACGCCGCATTAAGTCGCTCATCCGCCTCAACGGCCCGATGAATGTCACCGACTTCTTTTCGCTCTGCCTGGCTGATCCGGAGCACGGCTACTACAAGACGCGCCAGCCCTTCGGCCGCACCGGTGACTTCGTAACGGCGCCGGAAGTGAGCCAGTTGTTTGGCGAAATGCTGGGCGTGTATATTGTCCACGCCTGGCAGCGCCATGGCACGCTCGCAAATGCCCGCCTCGTGGAAATCGGCCCGGGGCGCGGGACGATGATGACGGACATTTTGCGCGTGGTTCAGCGCATTGCGCCGCCACTCTACGAAACGATGAGTGTCCATCTTGTGGAAACCAGCCCGCGGCTGGCCGAAGCGCAGCAAAAAAAGCTGGCAAGCCATGGCGACAAGATTTCGTGGCACGAAAGCTTTGAGGAGGTTCCGCCGGGCTTTCTGCTGATCGTCGCCAATGAGCTGTTCGACGCCATCCCCATTCGTCAGTTCGTCAAGACGCCACAGGGCTTTCGTGAACGGGTGGTCGCACTCGGCGCAGATGATGAGCTGATCTTCACGTCGGGGCTCGCCAGCATCGATCCTGAACTGCTGCCGCCATTCCCGGAACGTCAGCCCATCGGCACGATTTTTGAATATTCCCCGGCCCGTGAAGCGGTCATGGCAGCCATTGCCAAGAAACTGAAAAGTCAGGGTGGTACGGCCCTCATCATCGATTACGGGCACGTGGTTTCCGGCTTCGGTGATACGTTGCAGGCGCTTCGAATGCATGAATTCGATCCGGTTCTGGCGCATCCCGGCGAAGCGGACCTCACCAGCCATGTCGACTTCGAAAGCCTCGTCAAGACAGCGGAAAGCAACGGCGTGCACGTCAATGGCTGCCTGCCCCAGGGCGACTTCCTCTATGGCCTTGGGCTGCGGGAGCGGGCGCAAGCGCTGGCTGCGAAAGCAACCCCCGATCAGACGCTGGAAATCGCGGAAGCCGTCAATCGGCTGGCTGGTGAAGGCGTGGGCAAGATGGGTGAGCTTTTCAAGGTGCTTGCCGTGTCCAGTACGCCGGTCCACCTCTTGCCTTTCCGCCCGCTGGATTGACAGCAGCATGGCCCTTGGGCCAACATCGCCGCAATTCGAAGCAGTCAAAAACTGCCGCAAGCATCCCATGTGATGTGCTTAAACGGAAACACTCGCGCGCAAATATGCGTTTCAATTCAGCGACATCGCCAAGGAATGACACCGCAATGCAGGACGAAACGCTGCCGCTTCCCATTCTCAGCCCCATGCTGGCCGTTGCTGGCGGAAAACAGATACGCCATGGCTTCTTCGGCCGTCACGGCGGGGTTTCCGAAGGCATTTATCGGGGACTGAATGTCGGCCTGGGTTCTAACGACGACCGCGACGCTGTTGCCGAAAACAGACGACGCGTGACGAACTGGTTCGATCTGCCGGTGGAAAGACTGGCAACGGTCCATCAGGTCCATTCCCCGGATGTTGTCGTGGTGGATGGCTCATATAACGGTGAGCGACCTCAGGCTGATGCCATGGTCACCGCCACTCCGGGTCTGATCCTTGGTGTCTTGAGCGCCGATTGCGGGCCCATCCTTTTTGCCGATGCCCAACAGGGTGTGATCGGTGCGGCTCATGCGGGCTGGAAAGGTGCGGTATCCGGCGTCCTGGAAAACACCATCGAAGCCATGATTGCTCTTGGAGCACGGCGTGAACGCATCGTCGCAAGTCTCGGACCGTCCATCTCGCAGGAGAATTACGAGGTGGGGCCAGAGCGCGTCGATAGCCTCAAGGAGATGAACCCGGACTACGCGGCCTACTTCTCCCCATCGCCCAAGGATGGCCATGCCTTTTTCGATTTGAAGAAGCTGACCGTCGACAGGCTTGCGAATGCCGGGGTTCAGGTGGAGGACCTCGGTCTATGCACCTACCCCGATGAGGACCGTTTCTTTTCCTTCCGCCGTACCACGCATCGCTCCGAACCGGACTATGGACGGCAGATTTCAGCAATAGCAATTCTGGAGACTTGATATGGCCCTGCATTTCGACGCCGCCGAGTTCGAGGCACGCCATGCCCGCCTGATGGAAAAGATGGCAGAGGAAAAGCTGGATGCCGTTTTGCTGTTTGCGCAGGAAAGCATGTATTGGCTGACCGGCTACGACACGTTCGGCTACTGCTTTTTCCAGACCCTGATCGTCAAGGCCGATGGCAGCATGACGCTTCTCACCCGCTCGGCGGATTTGCGCCAGGCGCGCCAGACGTCCAACATCGAAAACATCGTCATCTGGGTGGACCGCCTGAATGCCGACCCAACGCTGGACCTCAAGAACCTGCTGAGCGAGATGGATCTGCTGGGTTGCCGCATTGGTATCGAGTTCGACACCCACGGCATGACCGGGCGCATTGCGCGCCTGCTGGACAACCAGCTTGCCAGCTTTGGCCAGATTATCGATGCTTCAGCCATCGTCAGCAACCTTCGTCTGATCAAGAGCCCCGCGGAAGTGGCCTATGCACGGCGGGCGGGCGAACTGGCAGACGATGCGCTGGATGCAGCGCTGAAGATCGTGGCTGCGGGTGCCGACGAGGCAGAGATCCTTGCCGCCATGCAGGGGGCCGTTTTCGCGGGCGGCGGAGACTATCCTGCCAATGAGTTCATCATCGGCTCCGGTCCGGATGCGCTGCTCTGCCGCTACAAGGCCGGGCGCCGCAAGTTGGATGCAAAGGACCAGTTGACGCTGGAGTGGGCGGGCGTGAGCGCGCATTACCATGCGGCCATGATGCGCACCATCGTGATCGGAGAGCCGGAATTCCGTCACAAGGAGCTCTATAACGCCTGTGCCGAGAACATTCGCGCCATCGAAGAGGTTCTGCGTCCCGGTTACACCTTCGGAGATGTCTTCGACGTCCACGCACGTATCATGGATGAGCGCGGCCTCACACGCCACCGCCTCAATGCCTGCGGCTATTCGCTGGGCGCGCGCTTTTCGCCCTCCTGGATGGAGCACCAGATGTTCTATGCCGGTAACACCCAGGAAATCCTGCCCAACATGACGCTGTTCGTCCACATGATCATCATGGACAGCGACTCCGGCGTTGCCATGACGCTTGGCCAGACTTACCTCACGACCGAGGGAGCGCCGGAATCGCTCTCCCGTCATAGCCTGGATTTGCTCACGGCCTAATCTCGATTTGACTCCCGTCGGCTACGAACCTTACATTGCTGCGAAAGACGTTCGGCGGGAGACGACATTGAAGGGACATCCACCATGCGGCGGCTAGGGATGATGATCGCAATCCCCTGCCTGAGCGCTGTTCTGGCAGGCTGTAACACCACAGATACGCTCACCCCCTTGGTCGATGTCGGCCATGGGAACACGCAGTCAACGCCGGTCAATCAGGGCGACCTCGACCAGATGGCGGCGGCCGCAGACCGGTCTCCAGGCGGGGTCTCCGCCCAGATACCTGCCTATGCACCGCAAAATACGCGGCAAGCGCAGGCGCTGGCCATGTCGAGTGGCGCTCAATACGGCCAACCCATCGCCCAGCAACAGCCTGCCCCTGCTCAACAAGCCCCGGCGCCAGCTCAGCCCCAGGCACAAGCGCCTACACAGGTGGCCTCTCTGCCGTCTGGATCTGCCGCAGGCTCCATCCGCTTTCTTCCCATCATTGGCGCCCCTGTAGAGGCCGTGACGCCCCTGTCTCGCCAACTGGGTGCCGAAGCGCGCGCCAAGGGCCTGACGATCAAGCCGTCGACGGATGCCTCCGCTGAAAACATTCTCAAGGGATATCTTTCCGCCTTTGATGATGGCGGCAATGTCACCATCGTCTACGTCTGGGATGTTCTGGACCCCAATGGCGCCAGACTGCACCGGTTGCAGGGACAGCAGACTGTGCCCCGGCGGGGCACTGATCCATGGGGCGCGGTGACCGATACAACCATGCAGAAAATCGCTGCCCAGACGCTCAATGACTATCAGGCGTGGAAGCAGGCAAAGCAAGGATAGCAACTCAGGATAGTATGAAACTTTTTTAGGCATTGCGGAGTCACAAAGTTTTCACGAAAATCATGGGTAAGACCCTCTGAGCTCTTGCATTCACGGGCAACACCGCTATTAAGGCGCCCATGGCAAAACGGCGTGTCCGACACCCTTCGGGTCGGGTATTCCTCCCCGTTTAACGACGCATGGACCTCAGGGAACATTCTCTGTCGGGTTTTAAGCGATGGCATGGAAACAGGCGGCAGCAATGAAGGTTTTCGCAGGCAATTCGAACCGGCATCTGGCCGAAGCGATCTGCAAGTATCTGAATGTCCCTCTTGGAAATGCCACTGTAAAGCGGTTTGCCGATCAGGAAATATTCGTAGAAATTTCTGAAAACGTGCGCGGTGAGGACGTTTTCGTCGTTCAGTCCACGTCTTTCCCTGCCAATGACCATCTGATGGAACTGCTGATCATGATCGACGCGATGCGTCGTTCCTCGGCAAAGCGCATCACCGCCGTTCTTCCCTATTTCGGCTACGCCCGCCAGGACCGCAAGGCCGGTCCACGGACGCCGATTTCAGCGAAACTCGTTGCCAATTTGATTACCGAAGCCGGTGCTGACCGTGTCCTGACGCTGGACCTCCACGCAGGCCAGATCCAGGGCTTCTTCGATATTCCCACCGACAACCTCTTTGCCGCACCCATTCTGGCGCGCGACGTCAAGGAACATTACGACACCAAGAACGTCGTTGTCGTTTCGCCTGACGTCGGTGGCGTGGTGCGCGCCCGTTCGCTGGCCAAGCGTCTGGACTGTCTGCTCGCCATCGTCGACAAGCGTCGCGACCGTCCGGGTGAGTCCGAGGTCATGAACGTCATCGGCGACGTTACCGGCAAGGACTGCCTGCTGATCGACGACATCGTGGATTCCGGTGGTACGCTGTGCAATGCCGCAGAGGCGCTTCTCAAGAACGGCGCGACCAGCGTGACGGCCTACATCACCCACGGCGTTCTCTCTGGCGGTGCCGTGGCGCGTGTGGCCTCTTCCAAGCTGCGCGAGCTGGTTATCACCGACAGCATCCAGCCGACGACAGCCGTTCAGTCAGCGCATAATATCCGCGTCATCACCACAGCCACCCTGCTGGGCGAAGCCATCAATCGTACATCGATGGAACAGTCGGTTTCCGGTCTGTTTGACTAAGACTGCGGCCGGAATATCCAGCTCCCAGATATTGGAATAGATATTCCATTTCTTGCCTTGAATGAAATAAAAAAGCCGGCGCATTCCGCTCCGGCTTTTTCTGTCTTTCGGGAACCGGCTCCCGGAAGCTCGCGAGAACTTCCGGGAGAATGCCGGCGGCAGCGGCCACCGGCTCCGGGGAGGACCCTGTCGCTTCCTAGAAGAAGCCCAGCTTGTTAGGGCTGTAGGAGACCAGCAGGTTTTTCGTCTGCTGATAATGATCCAGCATCATCTTGTGGGTTTCGCGACCAATACCGGACTGCTTGTAGCCGCCGAAGGCAGCGCCTGCAGGATAGGCGTGGTAGCAATTGGTCCACACGCGCCCGGCTTCGATGCCGCGCCCTGCCCGGTAAGCCGTATTGGTGTCACGGCTCCAGACGCCCGCGCCAAGGCCATACACCGTGTCATTGGCAATCTCGATGGCCTCATCCAGCGTCTTGAAGGTAGTCACGGATACGACAGGTCCGAAGATTTCCTCCTGGAATACGCGCATCTTGTTGTTGCCTTCGAACACCGTCGGCTGGATGTAGAAGCCATCCTTAAGGTTGCCCGAAAGCGACTTCTTGTCGCCACCCGTCAGGACCTTTGCACCTTCTTTTTTGCCGATCTCAAGATAGCTCATGATCTTGTCGAACTGCTCCTGGGATGCCTGCGCACCGATCATGGTTGCGGCATTCAGCGGATCGTCCTGGCTGATCGCTTCCACGCGCTTGATCGCCTTTTCCATGAAGCGATCATAGATGGACTCGTGAACCAGCGCGCGCGATGGGCACGTGCACACTTCGCCTTGATTGAGGGCAAACATCGCAAAGCCCTCAAGCGCCTTGTCGAGGAAAGCGTCGTCTTCGTTCATCACATCCGCAAAGAAGATGTTGGGAGACTTGCCGCCCAGTTCCAGCGTGATGTTGGTGACGTTGTCTGCGGCGTAGCGCATGATTTCCTTGCCGACCGAGGTCGAGCCGGTAAAGGCAATCTTGGCGATGCGGTTGCTTTGTGCCAGCGGCTTGCCCGCTTCCGTGCCAAGGCCGTTGACGATGTTGAGGACGCCGGGCGGAAGCAGGTCTTCGATCAGTTCCATCACCAGCAGGATCGAGGCAGGCGTCTGCTCAGCAGGCTTCAGCACCACGCAGTTGCCAGCCGCAAGCGCAGGCGCAAGCTTCCAGGCCGCCATGAGAATAGGGAAATTCCATGGAATAATCTGACCGACGACGCCGAGCGGCTCGTGGAAATGGTAGGCAACGGTATCATTATCGATCTGGCCGATGGACCCTTCCTGCGCGCGCACGCAGCCTGCGAAATAACGGAAGTGATCGATCGTCAGAGGAATGTCGGCATTGGTGGTTTCACGCAGCGGCTTGCCATTGTCCCAGGTTTCAGCCCGGGCGATAAGGTCGAGATTGTCCTCGATGCGCTGGGCGATCTTGAGAAGAATATTGGAGCGTTCCGTTACGCTGGTGCGACCCCAGGCCGCGCGGGCCTTGTGCGCGGCATCCAGTGCCGCTTCGATATCGCTGGCGTCGGAGCGCGGGACTTCGCAAATCTTGTGACCCGTGACCGGAGACAGGTTGTCCATATAGCGACCCGACTTTGGCTCCACCCACTCGCCGCCGATGTAATTGCCATATTTCAGCTTGAACGGCGCTTCGCCGGCCTTTTGCTGGACCTGAATGTTCATGAGTTCATCCTCCCTGATGAAATGCGGTCCTTATCTGACCGCGTGACAGGAAGGTGCTCGCAGAATGCGGCTATTCATAGAGGTGACGGGCGATTCCGCATTGCACAGTGTTTCACTTCTGCGACAGCGGAAGCGATCAACACACCATCATGAGGTTCAGTGAACGCCGAATTTCTTCATCTTGCGGTGGAGCGTTGCCCGGCTGATGCCAAGCAGGGATGCAGCCTGCGTTATATTGCCATTGGCACGTGACAGCACACGACGGAGTGCTGCTCGCTCTGCCTCTGCAAGCTCCGCACCCCGGTCATGGCGATCTTCCTTCAACGCATCGGACGCGGGAATACCAGCCGCCAGCCGGGCATCGTCCAGCCGCAGCGCAAGCCGCGCCGCCCGCGTTGCCCCCAGAATGATATCGTCGGGATCAACGGCCAGGAGCGACAGGGATGTGGAGCCGCCTGATGGCAGCATGAGAATGCGCGCACCTGGAAAGGCACGCCGGAAGAGATTGCCTTCTATGCGCTGGGCCGCATCGCGCACCGCCTGGGTCAGCATGGAAAAGGTGAACTCGTTGACATCGTCGCGGCAGGTGGAAATGTCCAAGGCACCGGTCACCTGCCCGACGTGATCGCGAATGGGCGCTGTTGTGCAGCACAGACTGATATTGGAGGAGAAGAAGTGCTGGTCGCGGTAGATCGTAACGGACCGTTCATCGGCGAGTGCCGTGCCGATGCCGTTTGTGCCGACGCTTGCCTCGCTCCAGACAGCACCAGACCACAGGCCAAGCTGGCGGAAATCCCGATCATCGCTGACAGCGCCGCGTCGCTCCAGCGCCACACCATCTGCGTCCGTCAGAAGCAGGCAGCATCCGGCCTTTCCGACTGCGGTAAAGATCCGGTCCAGCTCGTCCTCGCTCTCCGCGATCAGACCGGCCGACACTTCCCGGGCGCGCTGAAATTCCGTATCCGTCAGAAAGACTGGCTTGCTGCTCTGTTCAGGCGCCAGTTTGTATTTCGTCATGCAGCGACGCCAAGAGGCGATGATGGGCGAACTGGCGGCAGCCGATGGCTGGCTCGCACTCTGGTAGACATGATCCGCATGCGCTGTGCCGATAGACATGGACTCCTCCCGAGTTTGACGGGATGGTGCGCCGGAAACAAAGGTCTTTCAACAAAAAAACGCTTTACGTGCTCTTCGCCCACTCAGCTTGCGAGCGAGATAGCGTCCTGCGCCGAAATGGTGATGGGCTCTCTTGGAAGATTGACCACCGACTCGATACTCTCCGCAGGCCCCGGCCGCCCGAAATAGTAGCCCTGGACATGCTGGCAACCTTCGCGACGAAGGAATTCGACATGGGCCAGCGTCTCAACACCCTCCGCCAGAACGGGAATATCCAGGCTGTTTGCCAGAATGAGCGTTGAGCGCACGATAGCCTGCGATTGTATGTTCGATCCCAGCCCCTCGATGAAGGCGCGGTCGATCTTGATCTTGTCGAAGGGGAAGCTCTGCAATGTCGACAGGGATGAATAGCCCGTGCCGTAATCATCCATGGCGATGCGAACGCCAAGTGTTTTCAGCCTGCGGATCGTCAGCAGCGCATGGCGATGATCGTCGATAATGCCGCTTTCGGTTATTTCCAGCTCGAGACGACCTGGCTCCAGCCCGCTCTCAAGAAGAATACGCTGCACTTTCTGCACGAAATCCGAGTCCGAAAGCTGCAAGGGCGCCACGTTGACGGCGATGCTCAAGGGATTTTTCCATCGAACCGCCTGGGAGCAGGCTTCGCGCAACACCCACTCGCCCATTTCGATGATGAAGCCCGTCTGTTCGGCTATGGGAATGAATTCGGCAGGCGAAATCATGCCACGCTCCGGATGGTTCCAGCGCAGCAAAGCCTCAAAGCCAACGATTGTGCCGGTGGCCGTGTCATTCTGCTGTTGAAAATAAAGCTCGAATGCGCCCGCAGCCAGACCCGCTCTCATGCTGACCGCAAGCGCATTTCGGGTGCGCGATGCTTCGTCCATGGACTTGTCATAAAAGCAGATCGTTCCGGTCACATCGCTTTTTGCGCGATACATGGCGACGTCAGCCTGGGATATCAGCGTATCGATATTTCTTGCACCCGCATTGCCAACCGCAATACCGATGCTGGCACCGACCGAAAGCACTGTACCGTTCCACGCCACCGGCTTGACAATTTCGGCCAGCAGCCGATTTGCAAATTCGATCCCGTCTGCGCGCGAGTAGAAGCGATGCAACACGGCAACGAATTCATCTCCCCCGACGCGGGCGACGAATTCGCCGGGCCGCAGAACGGAACTCATGCGGTCAGCCAGTGAGCGAAGTACGGCGTCCCCTGCCCCATGGCCGTGGACGTCATTGATTTCCTTGAAGCGGTTGAGATCGAAAGACAGCAGCGCAATGCGCGCCGTAGGATCGGCGCTGCGCTTCATCAGCAGTTGCAAATGCTCATGAAAGGCCGCTCTGTTGGGAATACCCGTCAGGGCATCGTGAAGGGACAGATGGCGGTATCGTGCGACAGCCTGCAAGCTGGCCTCTGAGTCGATGACATAGGTCGAAAAGCCGAAAGCCAGAAGCACGAAGGTAATGATGATTGCGCTGCCGCCCATGAGACCCGGCGACACCAGAGCCGGTGCGATGGTCAATACCGGATCAAACGACAAGGAAAATGCCGCCATGGCGGTAAAATGCGTGGAGGCAATGGCAAGGACCAGAAACGTCATGCCGCTATACTTGCAGAACCAGTTGACCGGGCGAACGACGCGATTTGTCGCCAGAACGCCGAAAATCGCGCCGAGCACCATGGACGCAACCACATAATAGGGATCCCAGATCAACGTCCCCTGTACCGTATAGGCCGCCATGCCGGTGTAATGCATGCAAGCAATGCCCAGGCCGACAACCAGCCCGCCGCCTTCGGCAAGTGCCGATTGGCCGCCATAGGTCGAAATGGCAAAACCCGCCGTCGTGGCAAGAATGGCGATGATAAAGGACAATCCGGTAAAGCCGGGCAGGAAGCCTACACTACCGGGTGCCTGATATCCCAGCATGGCGACAAAATGGGTCGTCCAGATCGTGGTTCCGCCGATCATGCCAGCAAGAAAAAGCCAGTTGGCGCGCTGTATAGATGCGGATTGTCTGGCACGTGCAAAGAGGCGCATGGTCAGAAAGCTGCCCATGACACATATGGTGACTGCCGCCAATGTGTAGCGGATGTCGTGTTCGACGGCCAGGCAGGTGAGAATTTGGTACATTGACATCACGCATCTGTTGAAGTGTCGCAGATACTAGTCATCATCTGTATTCATCGCGTTTATTGATATAGATAAGCAAAAATTAAATTATACCCCTCTAAATAGAGGTATTTTGTCCAGACTTAAATCCACGGGTGAAACAGAGCGTTGCGTGGCAACGCGGTGACAAGCCTTGCCTTTGTGCCCTCTTTATATTATAGCGCCCGCATCCGTGTAGACACCCTTGGAGGCAACACGGGCGAGATGGTTTTCAAACGCCTCTCCAGTTCCATCCGGCCTGCCGGAGTGAACTCTCCAGACAACCTAAAAGGATTATGCCATGAGCAAAGAATCGTATGAGCTCAAGGCCGAGGCGCGCGAACGAGTTGGTAAGGGGTCCTCTCGTGAACTTCGTCGCAACGGTTTGATTCCTGCTGTCATCTATGGTGACAAGCAAACCCCGATTTCCATCGCGATCTCGACCAACGAGGTCACGAAGCGCGTTCAGGCTGGCGGTTTCATGACCACCATCGCCACGATCGACGTCGACGGCCAGAAGTACAAGGTTCTGCCGAAGGACTACCAGCGCGATCCAGTTCGCGACTTCATGATGCACGTAGACTTCCTGCGCGTATCCGGCAATTCGCAGGTTACCGTCGAAATCCCGGTTCACTTCATCAATGAAGAAAAGTCCGAGATCAAGAAGGGTGGCGTTCTCAACATCGTTCGTCACACTGTCGAAGCCCACGTTCCGGCAAACGACATTCCTGAGGCGATCACGGTTGACCTCGACGGTCTGAAGATCGGCGACAGCGTTCACATCTCGCAGGTCAAGCTGCCGAAGAACGTCGCACCTGTCATCACCGACCGCGATTTCACAATTGCAACCATCGTGCCGCCAGTCGTCGCGATTGTTGATGAAGCAGAAGCTCCGACAGAAGAAGCTTCCGAAGAATAAGTCGCGTTTCGACGCTGCTTTCATGCCTTCTAATGCCTCGCATCCTCAGGATGCGGGGCATTTTTTATGGCCGGATGATATCCCTAGATCTTTCAACAATCGCCATCAGAATTATTTAGTGCTGATTAATCATGCCCGGAAACGATAATTCAAAACTTTAAGTTTAGACGTCATACGATTGGTACGTTCGGGACCATTGTCTGAGACTTATCTAATCTGGGACGCGTCACCATTTTCAAACAAGACTTTTTATCGCGTGCTTCTGTTGTACGCGCGGCAAGGGTTGAAGGGCAAAGGGACGGTAGTACGGCATATGACTCACTCCGTAGAAAGTCGCTTCATAGCGATTGTTTCCGGCGCGCTTTTGGCGTTGGTCACTCCGCTCTTCACTATCCTGCTGATGCTTTCCCACCACGAAACCGTCGAAAATCAGAATGACCGTCTGGAAATCCTGCTGGTTGCCAATGCGCAGGCCCTGGGGCGTCCGCTGTGGGATCTCGACGATGAAAGCATCAACCAGATTACCGGAACGCTGGTCACCGATCCTGCCGTCTACATGGTCAAGGTCCGCGACATATTCGGCCAGCTCGATATAACCCAGACCGCCGGCTCCCGTACGCCCTCGGACATCTCGTCTATCAGCCGCGACATCACCTACAAGAACCTCGATGGTGAAACGAAAGTCGGCACCATCACCGTTTTTTACCAGAATGTCGGCCTGTTTGCCTCTCTCGGCACTATCGAGCTTGCGGCCATATCGATCTTCGTCCTAGCCATCTTCACGATTTTTGCAGCCGCCATCATCGGCAACCGTCTGATGGTAATGAAGCCGCTCTTGAGGCTGACGGCAGCCATCGAGGCAACACGGCGTCTCGGCTCCCGCCACCATGTGGACTGGCGATCCGAGGACGAAATGGGCCGCTTGGCGCAAAGCTTCAATGAAATGCAGATTCAGTTGGAGCGGGAAGAGCAGGAAATCAAAAAGGCGCATCAGCGCACGACGGAAATCTACAACCGCACGCCAGCAATGCTGTTCTCGCTGGATCCGACCGATCGCATTGCCGCAGTGAGCGATTATTGGGTAGAGGCGACAGGCTACCAGCGGGCAGACGTTTTGGGCCATAATTTCGCGAGCCTGATCTTCCCGGAAGATCGGGCCCGTTTCGTATTGCGCAAGCACAACGAACACACAACCCATGGCATGGCAGGAAGCTCCGAGCTGACCATAAGGTTCCAGTGCGGCGATGGCCGCATCATGGATGTTCTGATCGCTGAAAAAGCGCTGGATGCGGGCGATGGCCACCACCGCTCCGAATGTCTGAGCGTCATGACCGACGTAACGGAGCTTCGACGCTCGGAATTGCGCAACCGGATGCAGGCCATTTCGGATCACCTCACCGGGCTATTCAACCGTCAGGGCTTCGAAGCCATTCTGGACGAGAAGATTATCGAAGCCGATGAAAACCATACCGAACTCGCCTGCCTTTTCATCGACCTAGACCGCTTCAAGATCATCAATGACAATCTGGGGCACGCGGCCGGCGACGCCGTCCTGAAGGGTTTCGTTGATCGCTTAAAGCTTCTTCTGACGCCCATGGATAGCGCATCGCGGCTCGGCGGAGATGAATTCGCGGTTCTGTTGGCGGGCCCCATGACCCAGCAGCGCGCCGAACGCATCTGCGCCGAAATCTGCGCAATCTTCGATACGCCATTCGATGCCAACGGCCACAGCGTTCGCCTCAGCGCAAGTATCGGTCTGGCGCTTTATCCGAGCCATGCAAAAACCGCCGCCGAGCTTCTGCAAAACTCGGACATGGCCATGTATAGCAAAAAGCGCGCAGGCAAGAACGGTGCGCAAATCTTCGATCCGGCCTTCATGAACGAGGCTCGCGAGCGCGCGGAAATCGAACAGGATATCGAGCAGGCCTTGAAGGAGAACTGGCTGGAGGCCTATTTCCAGCCCATCCAGATGCTGAAAAGCGGTGAAACTGTCGGCTTCGAAGCCCTGATGCGCGTCAGACATCCCCGTAAGGGCCTTCTGTCCCCCGCAGCCATCATCGCCGTCGCTGAAGAAAACGGTTCGATCAGCCGCATCGGCAGCAAAATCCTTGAACACTCCATCCGCAATCTCGCCAAGCTGTCGGAGTTGCCAGGTCTGGAGAACGTCTATGTGGCCGTGAATTTTTCCGCGCTGCAGTTCGAGCCGGGCTTGCCGACCAGAATTGCCGGGCTTCTCTATCGCCATGACATCGTACCGAGCAGACTGGTCATCGAAATCACCGAAGCCGTGTTGATGCATGACGACCCGCAAATCCGGGCTGTGCTAGATGCCATACGTCAGTTGGGCTGCCGCATTGCACTGGACGATTTCGGAACGGGCTATTCCTCGCTCAGCTATCTCAATCGTTTCCCGGTCGATATCGTCAAGATCGACCAGTCGTTTACACGTTCCATTCGTGATAAGGTGCCAGAGATCAGCCAGAGAAGCCGAATGCTTGTGGAGGGCATCAGCGCCATTTCCCACAAGATGAACTGCGTGGTTATTGCCGAGGGTATCGAGTCCGTCGAGCAGCAGGAGATGCTCAAGGATATTGGGGTGGATTGCGGACAGGGCTATCTCTTCGCCCGCCCACAACCTATCGACGCCTATATTGCGGAATTTGAACAGGCAAATAACCAGGCCATTGCAAAAGTAGGAACATGACTTCATCGGGGGGATGGAAGTGAATGTGGCGCATCATTTTATTTTCGATTGCTTTTTTTATAACGACCTCGGCTTCGTCCGAGCAGCTTTTCATCACGACGGAGGAATATCCACCCTACAATACACGCGGGACTGACGGGCAGCCCCGCGGGGTCTACATGGACCAGCTCAAGATTATATTCGCCAGAGCCCAGGTCGACTACGATGCGACGGTCACGCCGTGGGCACGCGCCATCGCACTTGCAGAAAGCAAGCCGATGCACTGCGTTGTGGCGGCGGCGCGAACGCCGGAGCGTGAGGCCCAGTTCAAGTGGGTGTCTCCTGTTCACACCGACAGGAATGTGCTCGTCGGCCTGAGAGAACGGCACCTCAAGATCAAAAACCTCGACGAGGCCAAGGACTATCTGATCGGCACCCAGCGCAACGACTATACGCAGTCCGTTCTGAAGTCGCTGGGATTCACCCATATCGACCTCAGCGCCGATTTCGACAAGACGCTGTCGAAACTGGCCGCCGGACGCATAGACCTGATGCCCATGTCTGAAAGTGCGCTTCGGAAACTGCCGGGCGCGAGCTTCCAGGAGGTTGTGGTTCTCACCCACCAGAGCCTGGGAATGGCGTGTAATCGCTCCGTTCCAGATGAGTTGATCAGCAGAATGCAGCTCACTCTCGATGCCCTGATCGCAGACGGAACCCAGCGGAAGATTTACGAGAAATACGGTCTCGTCATTCGCCAATGATTCCCGGCAGGCGATAAAGACGTTGACTTCAGCTCGTTTTTTCGGTGGTGAGAGGCAATCGTCAATCGAAACTGAGCGGACACGTCAATGATCATCATTGCAGGCCTCGGAAATCCCGGCACGCAATATGCAGCCAACCGGCACAATATCGGCTTCATGGCAGTGGATGCCTTGCAGCGTCTACCCTCCTTTTCGCCATGGTCAAGAAAGTTCAAAGCCGAAATTTCCGAGGGCGAAATCGCGGGCGAAAAGATATTGTTGATGAAACCGCTGACCTTCATGAACCTCTCCGGCGAAGCCGTTGGCGAGGCAATGCGTTTCTTCAAGGTCAAGACCGGCGACATCATTGCCATTCATGACGAACTCGATCTGGCGCCCGGCCGCGCCCGCATCAAGATTGGCGGCGGCCATGGTGGGCATAATGGCCTGAAGTCGCTGGATGCCCATTGCGGCAAGGAATACAGGCGCTTGCGGCTTGGCATCGGTCATCCTGGCGACAAGGAGCGCGTTCACGGGCATGTTCTCGGTGACTTCGCCAAGTCTGACAAGACATGGCTGGAGCCGCTACTCGATGCCATCGCTGACAATGCTGACATGCTCGTCAAAGGCGAAGACTCGCAGTTGATGAACAAGCTTGCCCTGGCCGTTGGCGTAAAGACCGAAGAAAAGCCGGCAGCCAAACCATCAAAGCCCGCCGCGCAATCCCACATCCATCAGGCCCGCAATTCAGCCCAGCCGAAGAAGCTTCCGGAGACCGGCCCCATGGCGGAAATGCTGAAAAGAATGTTTGCCAAGAAGGATTGAGAGTGGCACCGACCACTTCGCTGCCGCTTGAAACTTCGTCACGCCTCCCCATTTCAGCCTGATGAAGACATCTGACCGCCATTGCGGGCGTCGCTGCGCCGCCCAGAAATATCCAAACCATGGATGATCCTGCGAACCAACAGACAATGGCGGCCGCACTTGGCCGGCTTCCCGAAGACCTGCCGGAGAAGGTCACGCTGGAAGGGCTGCTCCAGAGCCTGGGCGACAAGGCCATTGCATTTGTCCTGGTCGTCTTCGCCATACCCGCGATCATACCGACACCCGGCATTCCGGCGGGCATGATCTTTGGAACGGCCTTGGCCATCCTGTCCCTGCAGATCATGTTTGGCGCGAAGAAACTGGTGCTTCCTGGGTTTCTTGGCCGCCTGTCGATCTCACGCTCCATCATAGAGCTGACCGCATCGAAGGCAGCACCACGGCTTGCGAAGCTGGAAAAGATGCTGCGACCACGCGGCCATGTGCTGTCGAAACACCTTGGCCCGGCGGTTATCGGCATCGTCATCTTTCTGATGGCGGTCCTGATTGCCCTGCCCATTCCGTTTGGAAACGTGCTGCCCGGCCTTTCCGTGCTGGCGATTGCGCTTGGCCTGGCGCAGAAGGACGATGTCGCCGTCTTGACCGGCTTTGCCCTCGCGCTGCTGTCCATGGTGACAAGCGTGGCGATTATCTATGGCGGATGGGCCCTGATTTCGAACTGGTTCGGCCTCGGTCAGGCTGCGGTCTAGGGCACTTCGTTGCTCAATGAAAACGCTCCAGGCCTGCAATTTGCGCGAATCCTCAAGCTTTCCGGCAACAAGGCTTGACCTTCCCCTGCCCATTCCGCAAAAGGCTGGCTAACGGAATTCTTGAGAACAGAGACAGGTTCAAGCCATGGGCTTCAAATGCGGTATCGTCGGTCTGCCGAATGTCGGCAAGTCCACACTTTTCAACGCGCTGACGAAAACGGCGGCTGCGCAGGCGGCAAACTATCCCTTCTGCACGATTGAGCCAAATACCGGCGAAGTTGCCGTACCGGATCCGCGCATGAAGGTTCTGGCCGATATCGCCGGTTCCAAGGAACTCATCCCTACCCGCATTTCCTTCGTTGATATTGCCGGTCTGGTTCGCGGTGCGTCCAAGGGTGAAGGCCTCGGAAACAAGTTTCTCGCCAACATCCGCGAAGTCGACGCCGTCGTTCACGTTCTGCGCTGCTTTGAAGACGACGACATCACCCATGTCGAAGGCCGCATCAACCCGGTTGGCGATGCCGATACAATTGAAACCGAGCTAATGCTCGCCGACCTCGAAAGCCTTGAGCGCCGCGTTGAGCAGACGCGCAAGCGCGCATCTTCCAAGGACAAGGATTCGCTTGCCCAATTGCCCGTCATGGAAGCGGTCATCAAGCTGCTGAATGAAGGCAAGCCCGCCCGCCTTCTCTTGAAGACACTTGCCGCCGACGAAATCGAAGTGCTGAAGGGGCTTAACCTCCTGACGTCGCACCCCGTGCTCTATGTCTGCAACGTATCTGAAGCTGATGCCGTCGATGGCAATGAGCACACCAGGGCCGTTGCCGAAATGGCAAAGGCGCAGGGCGCGGAATGCGTCATCATCTCCGCGGCGATCGAATCCGAAGTCGCCCAGCTTCCTGAAGAAGAGTCCAAGGAATTCCTCTCGGCTCTCGGTCTTGAAGAGGCTGGCCTCGATCGGTTGATCCGTGCGGGTTACCACCTGCTCGACCTCATCACCTATTTCACCGTTGGCCCGAAGGAAACGCGCGCATGGACCATCGTGCGCGGCACCAAGGCGCCGGGTGCAGCCGGGGTCATCCACACCGATTTTGAACGCGGCTTTATTCGCGCCTTTACAATCGCTTACGACGACTACGTCACCTATAAGGGTGAAGTCGGAGCAAAGGAGGCCGGCAAGGGCCGCGATGAAGGCAAGGAATATGTCGTCAACGACGGCGATGTCATCCACTTCCGCTTCAACACCTGAGGCACACGCCCTCTGCAAAAAGCCCGCGCATCGTCGCGGGCTTTTTGCGTTGACGGCCAAGTTTTGCATAAACCCCGGCAATATTACCTTTACGTAAAAGGCCGATTTGCGATAGGCTTTAGCCCAATCGTGCTGCGGAAGAGGAGTCTGTCAGTGAAATACGGATTTGAGGATTTTACGCCGGGCCGGAGCTTCCCGCTCGGACCAAAACTGGTCACTGCGGAGGAAATCATAGAGTTTGCGGAAGAGTTCGATCCGCAGCCCATGCATCTCTCGGAAGAAGCCGGGAAAGCCAGCATTTTAGGGGGGCTTGCGGCCTCAGGCTGGCACACATGCGGAATGCTGATGCGCATGACCGTCGACAGCTATATTAGCCACTCGCCCTCACAGGCTGGCCTCGGCGTCGATCTTGTGGAATGGAAGAAGCCTGTTCTGGCAGGCGACACGTTGAGCGGCACAACAACCGTGATCGAACAGAGGGTCAGCAAGACGCGGCCCGGCATGGGCGTCGTGAAGTTGCGCCACGAGCTGCAAAACCAGCGCGGAGAGATTGTGTGCATAGTAGAGTTGAATGCCATGCTGGCCACCTCCGCAGAAACGGCAAACGCATGAAATTCATCGACCTTTACCCAACCGATGTTCGTCTGGAACTTGGCACAATCCATTTCTCTGCCGTTTCAATCATTCGCTATGCGGAAAAATTTGATCCGCAGCCCTTCCATCTGGATGCGGAAGCCGCGAAGAACTCCGTCTTCGAAGGTCTCTGCGCCTCGGGATGGCAGACCAGCGCTTCCTGGATGAAATGCTTCCTGAACTTCTGGTCAAAGGAAGCAAGGCGGCTAGTGGCGCAAGGGATAGAACCGCCCAAGCTCGGCCCCTCCCCTGGTTTTCGCAATCTCAAATGGCTTCGCCCGGTCTATGCCGGAGATGACGTGACCTATTTCACGACAATGAAGGCGTCGCGCGCCCTGGCATCGCGACCCGGCACCTACATGAACACCACTCTCAACGAGGGCGTTAATCAGCACGGTGACGTCGTAGTGACGTTTGAGAGCAACGTTCTGGAATTCGATTAGACGCGATCGCCCTTCACAGGATCTGTACCCCTTGCAATAAAAAAGCCCCATGACGGGGCTTTTCTTGCGCCTGCATTCTGGTGCAGCGTGATCGGCGTAGAGCATTTCCTTGTTAAATGGAAACGCTCTAGTGGCCCGAGAACTCCACAAGTGTGCGCACTTCGACACCCAGATCCTCCAGCTTCTTTCGGCCACCCAGATCGGGAAGATCGATGACGAAGCAGGCGGACACGATTTCAGCGCCCATCTGGCGCAGAAGCTTGACCGCACCTTCTGCGGTTCCACCCGTTGCAATGAGATCATCGACAAGAATGACCTTTTCGCCGGGCTGAACGGCGTCCACATGCATTTCCATCTCATCGACGCCATATTCGAGACTATAGGCCACGCGCACCGTCGTGTGGGGCAATTTGCCCTTTTTGCGGATTGGGACGAAACCGGCTGAAAGCTGATGTGCAACGGCTCCGCCAAGGATGAAACCGCGCGCTTCCATTCCCGCGATCTTGTCGATTTTCGTACCTGCATAGGGCTGCACCAACTCATCTACCGCCCGGCGGAAGGCACGCGGGTTGCCCAGCAACGTCGTGATGTCGCGAAAGATGATCCCTGGCTTGGGATAGTCATGAATGGAACGAATGGCAGCAGCGAGCTCCGAGGCGATGACGGTCATGAAATTTCCGATGGTATCAGGATTAAAAGTGAGGCGACTTTAACAACTCAGCCCAAGCAGACCAATAGGAAAACAGGCGCACGGGGCATGAAAAAAGCCCCCACGCGTTAACGTGAGGGCCACTGTCTCGATATCCTGATGTCGGAGATCAGTGCTCTTTGCGGGAGTACACCGACTTCTTCGTCAGATAGATCAGCGCCGTAAAGATCAGCAGGAACACGATGACCATGAAGCCGGTGCGCTTGCGCTCTTCCAGATGCGGCTCAGCAGCCCACATCAGGAAAGCAGAAACGTCCTGAGAATACTGGTCCAGGGTCTGCGGGGTGCCGTCATCATAGGTCACCTGATCCGCGCTGATGGGCGGGGCCATCTTGAGCGCGATTGCGCTGGCGAAATAAGGGTTGAAGTGCGTGCCTTCAGCGACTTCGATACCTTCCGGCGGCTCCTGATATCCCGTCAGCAGCGCGTGGATGTAATCCGGGCCGCCTTCCTGATATCCGCCGAGAATGGGGATCATGTCGAAGATGAACTGCGGGAAACCGCGTTCCACGCCACGGGCCTTCGCCAGAAGCGACATATCGGGAGGAGCAGCGCCGCCGTTCGAAGCTGCCGCTGCTTCCTTGTTCGGATAGGGCGACGGGAAATGGTCGGATGGCACAGCCTTGCGCGAGAACATCTCGCCATCGGCATTTGGGCCGTCCTGCACTTCATATTCGGCAGCAAAAGCCTTCACCTGTTCCTCGGAGTAACCCAGATCTTCCAGCGTGCGGAAGGAAACGAGGCTCATCGAGTGGCAGGCAGAACAGACTTCCTTGTAGATCTTCAATCCACGCTGAAGCTGGCCCTTGTCATATTTGCCGAATGGACCGGCGAAGGACCACTTTTCTTCATGTGGCTTGAGGACGGGAAAGTGCCCGCCTGCAATGGCATGTTCGGTCTGGGCCTTCAGGTCATGTCCTTCTTCCGCGGCGAAAGCCGCGGATCCGAAGCCGCTCATGGCAGCGATAAGCGCGATGCTCGTTACAAGCTTTTTCATTGTAATCGTCCTTCTCTCACGCTCATATCTTGACGGCGGCCGCAGGCGCGGCGGCTGTCTTGCCGTTCTTTTCAAGAACAGCTTCGGTGATGGAATTCGGAATACGTCGCGGCGTCTCGAACAGGCCAAGCAGCGGCATGATGACGAGGAAGAAGCCAAAGTAGTAAACCGTTCCGATCTGCGAAAGCGTGACGTAGGTGCCTTCTGCCGGGCGGGAACCGAGCCAGCCGAGCATGATGGAGTTTACGACGAAGACCCAGAAGAACATCTTGTACCAGGGGCGATAGACAGCCGAGCGAACCTTCGATGTGTCCAGCCATGGCAGGAAGAACAGCACGACGATTGCACCGAACATGACCAGAACGCCGCCGAGCTTGGAATCGATCGGGCCAACGTTGAAGGTAATCGCGCGAAGCATGGCGTAGAAAGGCAGGAAGTACCACTCAGGCACGATATGTGCCGGTGTCTTCAGAGCGTCCGCCATGATGTAGTTGTCGGGGTGGCCGAGGAAGTTCGGCATGTAGAACACGAACCACGCATAGGCCAGAAGGAAGATGGAAAGGCCGAGTGCGTCTTTCAGCGTTGCATAGGGCGTGAACGGAACGGTGTCCGTCTTGCTCTTGATCTCAACGCCTGTCGGGTTGGTCTGGCCGGTCACATGCAGTGCCCAGATGTGCAGGATAACGACACCGGCAATCATGAAGGGCAGAAGATAGTGCAGCGCGAAGAAGCGGTTCAGCGTAGGCTGATCAACCGCAAAGCCGCCGAGCAGGAACTGCTGGATCCATTCGCCGACGCCAGGAAACGCGGTGAAGAAGCCGGTAATAACGGTTGCACCCCAGAAGGACATCTGGCCCCAAGGCAGAACGTAACCCATGAAGCCGGTCGCCATCATCAGCAGGAAGATGACGCAGCCGAGAATCCAGAGGATTTCACGCGGCGCCTTGTAGGAGCCGTAATACAGTCCGCGCGCAATGTGCAGATAGACGGCAATGAAGAAGAAGGACGCGCCGTTGGCGTGCATGTAGCGCAACAGCCAGCCATGGTTCACGTCACGCATGATCTTTTCGACCGAATTGAACGCAACCGTCGTCTCGGCTGCATAATGCATGGCCAGAACAACGCCGGTCAGGATCTGCACGATCAGCATGACGGCAAGCATCGCACCAAAGGTGTATGCGTAGTTGAGGTTGCGCGGAACCGGATAGGCTATGAAGCTGTCATAGACCATGCGCGGCAGTGGCAAGCGGGAATCGACCCATCTTTCGATACCGGTCGAGGGCTGGTAACTGGAATGACCACTCATTTCATATGTCCCCTTATCCGATCTTGATCACGGTATCGGATGTAAATGCGAAGGTCGGAATATGCAGGTTCTCCGGCGCCGGACCTTTGCGAATGCGGCCCGCCGTATCGTAGTGCGAGCCATGGCAGGGACAGAACCACCCGCCGAAATCGCCGGCTTGACCCAGCGGAACACAGCCAAGATGCGTGCAGGAACCGACCATAACGATCCAGTTTTCCTTGCCCGCGCCTGCGGAACGATCGACATCCGTCGCCTGTGCGGTGGCATCGAGATTGGCGTTGCGCGCAACGGGATCCTTGAGCTCAGCCAGCTGGACGGCATTTGCTTCTTCGATCTCTTTTGGAGTTCTGTTGCGAATGAAGATCGGCTTGCCGCGCCACTTCACGGTCAGAGACATGCCCGGCTCCACGCTTGCGACGTTGACTTCGATGGAAGCCAGAGCCAGCGTCGATGCATCGGGACGCATCTGGTCAATGAAAGGCCAGGCAACTGCGGCAGCGCCAACTGCGCCAGCCATACCTGTTACAAGATAAAGAAAATCGCGACGGGTGGGTTCACCCGAAGCGTCATGGTCATTTACGTGCTCGCTCACCGCTACACCATCCTCTGCGCTGATTTTGTTGAAAGTCGCATGAGTCCTCCAGCTATGTTTTGATCCAGGACAAACTCGATCCCCCTTGTCCCGGATACCGCGCGACGAGAAATCGCGCCTATTCTGCTTGATCGCAAAATATGCCGGACCTTGGCAAGAGGAAAGCTCACAAAGCTGCCGTAATTCTGCCTTGTCAGGTCATTTTTCTCCGTCTTTTCCCGTCCTGCTGGCCATCATGCAACATTGTGCCGGAAAATCGCGCGTGTTAAGCAGAATCAGGGAGAGCCCTTCAACGAGGTTTTTAATTTTGAAAGCTAGGCTCACCTGTGTCGTTGCGTTTGCGCTCACACTTTCGTTGGCAGTCATAAGTCTTCGATATGTCTTCGATTTCTGGATTTTGGCCTTCGTCACCAGTTTCCAGTTGCATATCGCAATTATGGTCGCCCTCACCTCACTGTTGGGCCTGGCTGTACTGCGGTCCCGCATCTTCGTTTTACTGCTGATCTGGGCAATCGTACTGGGTGCCCACACCCTCTACATGCACCGGGAATTCGTCACCGAAGCCTATGCTCCGAAGGACGCGACACCGTTCCGGCTGCTTTCCTTCAATGTGCTGATGGAAAACGGCGCCAATGCCGAATCAATCGCGGACGCGATCCTCGCACAGAGGGCAGACGCTGTTTACGTCATGGAGGCTGCGGCACTGAGAAGCGTGCTGCCGCGCCTGCAGCAGACTTACCCGTATCGCTTGGGATGCGGCGAAAAAACGCAGTCCTGCGATCTGTTGATCCTGTCGAAGCTGCCGCTTATGGATGCGGGTATCGGCAGCCTCAGCTATGTCAGCCGCGACCGCTTCGCAATGGCCACCATCGAACCGGCGGGCATCAAGCTGACCCTCGTGGCCGCCCATCTGGCAAAACCGTATTTTGATGAATATCACCGCAATGAGCTGAGCCGCATCCAATTGGCCATCGCCTCGGTCAGCGGCCCAGTCATACTCGGCGGCGATTTCAACTCGGCCAGCATTGCCCCCGATATGCGGGAATTCCTGCTCGCTACCGATCTGAAAAAGGCCCAATGGGAGCCGGCCACATGGCCCATACCTGCGGGAAAATTCGGCATCGCGATCGATCACATATTCGCCCGCGCACCAGCTACGCTCATTAAGACCGAGCGATTGCCAGACAATCTGGGGTCCAATCACTTCGGACTGGTTGCCGATTTTGCGATTGCGAAGCCTTAAACAGGCTGAACCGTTTCGTCCGATAAGAGGAAGCCGCCAGACTGGCGTGCCCACAATTCGGAATAGAGCCCGCCGCTGGCGACGAGCTGGCTGTGGGTACCCTGCTCCACAATACGCCCAGCATCCATCACCACCAGCCGGTCCAGTGCCGCAATCGTCGATAGGCGGTGAGCGATTGCCAGAACCGTCTTGCCCCGCATCAACTCGTCCAGATTGCTCTGTATGGCCGCTTCCACCTCCGAATCCAGTGCCGATGTCGCCTCGTCCAGCACAAGGATCGGGGCGTCCTTGAGCATCACGCGGGCAATGGCAATGCGCTGGCGCTGCCCACCAGAAAGCTTCACGCCGCGCTCGCCCACATGGGCGTCCAGCCCCTTGCGCCCGCGCTGATCTTCCAGCTTCTCGATAAACTCATCCGCCCGCGCCCGGCGTATGGCTTCCAGCAATTGTTCCTCGGTCGCGTCCAGACGTCCGAACATGATGTTGTCGCGGATGGAGCGGTGCAGCAGCGATGTGTCCTGCGTAACCATTCCGATATGGGACCGCAGCGTTTCCTGCGTTACCGTCGCAATATCCTGTCCGTCGATGAGAATGCGGCCCTTTTCGACATCATAAAAACGCAGCAGAAGATTGACGAGCGTCGATTTCCCGGCCCCGGAGCGACCGACAATGCCAACCTTTTCTCCCGCCGCAATATCAAGGCTAAGATCATCGATCACGCCTTTGCCACGGCCATAGTGGAAACTGACGTGATCATAGCGAATGGCTGGACGTGCCGCGGACAATGCCTTGGCGCTTTCGGCGTCCACCAATCCCAGCGGCTGAGAAATCAGTTCGGCGGCGTTTTGCACCGTCCCAAAATTGCGCATGATGCCGTTAAACTGCGTCATCAGACGGCCGAGCAGGAAGTTGAGGCGCAGCACGAGCGCAAGCGTAAAGGCAACCGCCCCGGAACTGATCTTTCCAGACAGCCAGAGATCAATGCAGAGCGCGGCCATGGATGTGATCATGATGCCTGACAGGAGCGCCATGGATGCGCGGACCCCGGTGATGAAGCGGGTAAACATCATCGTCGTGTTTTGGAAGATGTCGAAACCCTGCCGCATGTAGCGGTCATTGGCGTCGTCGCGACCGAAGAGCCTCAGGGTCTGGATATTGCTGTAGGCATCCACCATGCGGCCAGACAGCATGGATGCAGCTTCTGCCGTCTCGCGGGAGTGCTTGCGGATGCGCGGCACGAAATAGCGCGCCAGCATCGAGAATATGCCGACCCAGACCAGAACGACAACCGCCAGCCGCCAGTCCAGCCCGCCGATCAGAAACAGCATCGAGACCGAATAAATGCCGACGAACCAGACGCTTTCCATCAGCGAGGTCACAAGATCGCCCGCCGCCTGCCCGCCAGACCAGACCTTGGTGACGATGCGGCCCGAGAAATCATTCTGGAAAAATGTGAGCGACTGACGCGCGACATGCATATAGGACTGCCAGCGCACGAGATTGTAGAAACCGGGCGTGATGATCTGCTGATCGACCAGTGCCGTCAGCATGGTCACGACGAAGCGAACGACGGCAATGAGGAACAACATGCCGATCAACTCGTAACCGTGCCCGGCGATCAGCCCTGCCCAGCCATCGCCGGGCTTTACGCTCGAGAGAATGTCCACCAGCCTGCCGACGAACCAGAACAATGCGGCCTCGATGGCGGCCGTCATGCCGCCAAGAACGAGCATGGCGAAAAATGGAGCCTTGGCCTGCCTCAGATAAAACCAGATGAATGCGAAGGTATCTTGCGGCGGACGAAGATCGTCCTTGCGGGCGAAGGGCTTGATCCAGTTCTCGAAAACGCGAAAAATACGGGTGATAAGCATCATTCCGATATAGGCGGTTTCATCGGACGGGCAAAGCGGCGGCTGGATTATATTTTAGTAATAAGATTGGTGGAGGGAGTGCTTTTTCCGCTACGGTTTCAGCCACTCCCTCACACCGGCTCAAGGCCCGGGTGAGGGAGTGGGGGAAGCAGAAACCTACTCCCCCGCCACCTTCATGTCCGGCTCTTCTTCGGAGATGAACCCGCCGGACTGACGCAGCCACAGATCGGCATAGATGCCTCCCTGCTCCACCAGTTCCGTATGCGTGCCAGCCTCGACGATCTTGCCCTTGTCGAGGATGATGAGGCGATCCATCTCGGTCAGCGTCGACAGGCGGTGGGCAATCGCGATTACCGTCTTGCCTTCCATCAGCGCAAACAGGTTTTCCTGAATGGCCGCTTCGACTTCCGAGTCGAGCGCCGAGGTTGCCTCATCGAGAATGAGGATCGGCGCATCCTTGAGGAACACGCGGGCGATCGCGATACGCTGGCGCTGGCCACCGGAAAGCTTGACCCCACGTTCTCCAACCTGCGCGTCCAGCCCCTGATGCCCATGCATATCTACCAGCGTTTCGATGAAGTCCCAGGCATTGGCGCGCTTTGCTGCGGCAATGATCTCTTCGTCCGTCGCTCCGGGATGACCATAGGCGATGTTTTCGCGGATCGTGCGGTGGAGCAGCGACGTATCCTGCGTCACGACGCCAATCAGCGAGCGCAAACTATCCTGCGAGACATTGGAAA
Organism: Hyphomicrobiales bacterium; assembly: GCA_900468285.1. Lineage (GTDB taxonomy): Bacteria > Pseudomonadota > Alphaproteobacteria > Rhizobiales > Rhizobiaceae > Agrobacterium. Next base: position 238,552 of record UBTF01000002.1, read on the forward strand.
TATCCTGTCCATCGATCAGGATGCGGCCCGACTCCAGATCGTAGAAACGCAGCAGCAGGTTCATCAGCGTGGTCTTGCCAGCGCCGGAGCGGCCGACGAGACCGACCTTTTCGCCCGGCTTGATGTTGAGAGACAGGTTCTCAAGGACGCCCTTGTTCTTGCCATAGTGGAAGCGGACGTCTTCAAAGATGATTTCACCCTTGTGGGCAGACAGCGCCGGTGCATTGGCGGCATCCACGATATCGTGCGGCTTGGACATCATGTTCATGCCGTCATAGACGGTGCCGATGTTCTCAAACAGCGATGTCACTTCCCACATGATCCACTGCGACATGCCGTTGACGCGCATGGACAGGCCGATGGCAACGGCAACCGAGCCAACGGATACCGAACCCATCATCCAGAAATAGAGACCCAGCGACGTGGTGGAAAACATGACGAGCGCATTGTTGATATCGATGGCGATGTTGAAGGCGGAGATGCGGCGCATCTGCCGATGGACCGTCTTGAGGAAGATGTTCATGCCTTCACGCGCATAGACCTCTTCACGGCCCGCATGGGAAAACAGCTTGATCGTGGCAATGTTGGCGTAGCTGTCCACGATGCGGCCCGTCATCAGCGACCTCGCATCCGCCTGCTCACTGGCAAGGCGGCCAAGCTTCGGCACGAAATAGGTCAGGATCGCTATATAGGCGGAGAGCCAAACGACCAGCGGAATGACCAGACGCCAGTCAGCCGCCGCAACCAGAAACAGCATCGAACCGACGAAGCTGATGGCGTAGACGAAGACGTCGATGATCTTCAGCGCCACTTCGCGGATGGCAAGCGCTGTCTGCATGACCTTGGTGGAAACGCGACCGGCAAACTCGTTTGCGAAAAACGTCATGGAGTGACGCAGCAGGAACCGGTGCATGTGCCAGCGGGCAATCATGCCAAAGTTTCCAGCCAGCGTCTGGTGCATCGTCATCGTATGGATCGACCCCATCAAGGGCAGCGCGACCAGTACGATTGCGGCCATGAGGATGAGACGCCAGCCCTCATCCTGCAGGAATGTCTCCCGGTTGGCGGAAGACAGCCAGTCCACGATGTTGCCCAGGAACTGATAGAGCATCACTTCGGCAATCGCGATGCCCATGGACATCAGGCCGAGCAGCAGCAGCCACGGCGCAGCAGGCTTGACGTAATGCCACATGAAGGGCAGCAGCCTGCCGGGTGGAACAACAGGCGTTGACGCGGGAAATGGATCGAGACGTTTTTCAAACCAGCCGAACATGGCCAAGCTCCGGACAAAAATAACCCGAATTAACGGCCGCAGGGCGAAATAAGCGCCAGGGCCAGAACGGGAAGAACATTGAACATGGCCGCAACAGCCACATGACGAAGGTAAAAACAGGAAAGTGCGGACGAACCGCTGGAAACACCTATGCCTGTAGCGGCACGACAAGGGCCGGGAGGCGATATCGAACGAGCATATTCATCTGAACCTCCTTGGCTGGTGTTGAAGATGCAACCTTGTAGCTCAAAAAATATGCATTGGCCAGCATGAAACTCCCGCTAATATGTCCGCGTCACCCCTACCATCGAACTGTGTCGGCGCGACGAAACCGGCGGGCGATAGACTTTCTTGTTCAGACGTAGCGGGCCGTGATAAGTCCCGGCGATTGCGCGACACGGAAGAGATGCCATGCCAGAGATCAGGATCGCCCTTTATCAACCCGATATCCCCGGAAACACCGGTACGATCCTGCGGCTTGCGGCGTGCCTGGGCATTGGCGTCGATATCATCGAGCCTGCCGGGTTCGACATTTCGGACCGCAACCTGAAGCGTGCCGGAATGGATTACCTGACCACCGCATCACTGACCCGGCACGTCAATTGGGAGCGGTTCGAGGAGTGGCGCATCTCCACCGGCCGCCGGCTGCTTCTGGCCTCCACCAAGGCAGCACTGCCCTATGTTGATGTGGATTTTCGAGCCGACGACATTCTGCTGTTCGGCCGCGAAAGTGCTGGCGTGCCAGATCACGTCCATGAGAAAGCCGATGAGCGGCTGATCATTCCTATGATGGAAGGCCAGCGGTCGATCAATGTCGCGGTTTCCGCTGCAATGATTGCCGGAGAAGCGTTGCGGCAGACGGCATGGCGCTAGGGCCATCGCCATTATGCTCCAAAATGTCGTAATCAGCCCTGTACGACACGGCATTTCAGGCCTATATTATTTAGCCAACTAACATTCCCGCCCCCGAATACTTTCCACGCAGCGTGTCGTCCGAAAGCAGACCGGTTTCGGGCAAGCCAGGACGCACACAGTCATTTCACTGACGGAAGGAGGGCGACCGGACAATGCAATCCACCATCACCATCGTCAATCTGCTCGGCGCTGTCGCGCTTCTCCTTTTCGGACTTGCTCAGGTGAAGGATGGCGTGACACGCGCTTTCGGCGTCAAGCTCAGAGCCGTGCTGGCGACGGGTACGCAAAGCGGTCCGCGGTCGCTCCTGTCAGGCTTCCTTGCAACCATCGCACTGCAAAGCTCAACCGCAACAGCGCTCACGGTTGCCTCCTTTGCCGAACGTGATCTGATCCGCCCGCGCATGGCGCAGGTCGTTCTGCTGGGCGCCAATATCGGCACCGCCGTTACGGCATGGATTTTCGCAACCGGGGTCGCCTGGCTGTCGCCCATGCTCATTCTCACCGGCCTGATTGTGCGCAAAGGCACGTCCAGCGCCCGGCAGGGCAGCGGCACAGCCCTTGTGGGCGTTGGCCTGATGCTTTTGTCTCTTCATCTGTTGAGCAGTGCAACAGAGCCGATGCGCGATTCACCGGCGCTTGGCGCCTTCATCGGAATGCTGGATGATGCCTGGCCCGTCGCGCTCATCCTGTCTGCAGCACTTGCTTTCGTGTCATCCTCCAGCCTTGCCGTCGTGGTCCTCATCCTGTCGCTGGCCTCCGCCGGTGTCCTCTCCACAGGTCTGATCATCGTCCTCATCCTCGGCGCCAACCTTGGCGGAGCGATCCCGCCCGTCGTTGCCACGCTGTCTGCACCGGCGTCGGCGCGCCGCATCACCATCGGCAATCTGGTGGTCCGCACCGTCGGCTGCGCCATTGCGCTGCCGCTTGCGGGATATGGCGCGCTGTTGCTGCAAAGCCTGCCGCTATCGCAGGCTATGTTGCCGGTCGATGCGCATCTCATCTTCAATCTGGCGCTTGCCACTCTTGCATGGCCGCTGTCCGGTCTCATCTCCGACGTGATGGGCAAGCTGGTGCCCGATGACCCGCAGGCCGATGAAGGCCCGCGTTTTCTCGATGCCGATGCGCTCGACACCCCCGTCGTCGCTCTCGCCAACGCCACCCGCGAAGTCCTTGTCGTCGGCGACACCATCGAGCGGATGCTGATCCGAGCGGAAAATGCCTTCAAGCACAATGATCTTGGCCCTCTCGCAGAAATCATCGCGCTGGAAAAGAAAGTCGACGCGCGCCAGCAGGACGTGAAGATCTATCTGTCGCAGCTGGGCCGCAAGGGGCTGGACGAGCAGGATGGTCGCCGGTCGATCACGATTATCGACTATGCCATCAATCTGGAACATATCGGCGATATCATCGAAAAGGGCCTTGCCGAGCAGATCCGTAAGAAGATCCTCAACGGCTTCAAGTTCTCAGATCAAGGCTATGAAGAGCTCAAGACGCTGTTCGACATGACGATCGAAAACCTGCGAGCGGCCCAGAGCATATTCGTAACCGGTGATTTCGATCTGGCCCGTCGTCTGATGGAAATCAAGATCGATATCAGACGGCTGGAAAAGCAGTCCTCCGGGCGACACCTGGAACGGCTGCGCGATGGCCTGATGCAGAGCCTGCAGACAAGCTCGCTGCATCTGGACATGCTGCGCGATCTCAAGCGTATCAATGCCCATATCGTATCCGTTGCCCACCCGATCCTCGATCAGGGCGGCGTTCTCGGCGAAAGCCGTCTGAGGGCCGCAGACAGCAGGGCGTGAAATCAATCGGCGGAAGGCAGACGGCGCATGGTGAATTCTATGCGGTCGCCTTCAAGCGTCCGCCAGCTTTCCACTTCGGTCCAGTAAGCGGCCTTCGGATATTCATCGAACCATTCCTTGGCCTTGGCGCGTGCTTCGCCACGGCTCATGCAAAAAGTCTGGCGAACGAACATACCGCTTTTTTCGTTCTTGCGGCCACCGGCGGCCTGATCCTGCCGGTGGGCATCGATCCTGCGTTTGAGGCCGGCCAGGGGTGGCGGTCCGGTAAATTTCGTCATGACATTCACCTCTCTGATCAAAAGATAGTGTGCCAGCGGACAGTTGGCGAGTCGAATTTGTGTCTGTCCCGTGCGACTGTTAAACCGGGCAGGACTTAGCGATTCGACCTGAAGGAATACGAATATGGAACGGCCAGTTTTGCCGAAAGGCTTGCCCGACGACATCGAGGACAAGAAGGCACTGGCGAGAACATGGTTCGAGACCCTGCGCGATACCATCGTGACCTCCTTTGAAGCCATTGAGGACGCGCTGGAAGGCCCCCTGTCCGACCAGCCGCCCGGCCGCTTCGTGCAGAAGGACTGGCACCGCGACAATGGCGAAGGCGGCGGCGGCAAGATGTCGATGATGGAAGGCCGCGTCTTTGAAAAGGTCGGCGTCCACACATCCACCGTTCATGGCGAGTTCTCGCAGGAGTTCCGCAATCAGATACCCGGCGCGGAAGAAGATCCGCGTTTCTGGGCTTCCGGCATTTCGCTGATTGCTCATCCCATCAATCCCAACGTGCCTGCCGTTCACATGAACACCCGCATGGTTGTCACCTCCAGCCACTGGTTTGGCGGCGGAGCCGACCTTACCCCCGTGCTGGATCGTCGCCGCACGCAGGAGGATACGGATGCGCAGATTTTCCACCGCGTCTTCGAAATCACCTGCAACAGGCACGCGGTGGCGGACTATCCGCGCTACAAGCAGTGGTGCGATGAGTATTTCCATCTCAAGCACCGCAACGAACCACGCGGCATCGGCGGCATATTCTTCGACTGGCTGCATCCCGACGAGGAAAGAGGAGACTGGAACGCCAATTTTGCCTTCGTGCAGGATGTCGGCCGGGCCTTCAACCTCGTCTATCCCAAGATCGTCCTGGGCAACTTCAACAAGCCGTGGACGGAAGAGGACAGGGACGAGCAGCTCGTTCGTCGCGGTCGCTACGTGGAATTCAACCTGCTCTACGACCGCGGAACGATCTTTGGTCTCAAGACAGGCGGCAACGTGGAATCCATTCTGTCATCTCTCCCGCCCGTCGTGCGCTGGCCATAATCTGGGAACTGAAACCTTCTCGGGCGCCACGCGCCTGAGTCGCGTAAATAATTTTCAGGCACCTACAGGTTTTATTCAGCAGGGCTGAGAAATCACGAAAAGTTTGACTTTTGTTAGGTTTTTTCGTGCATATTTCCGAAGATTAGCTCTTATGAAAACGTCGATCTGGTGATAGTCTCCCAGCGTTGATGACTGGAGGAGCTATCATCATGATTACTTCAAACAGCATGTCTCTGTCCTCGGTCCCCGGTGACGGCGAAAAGATTATTCCGACCCAAGAATTGATTGACCGCCTCGCCGCCGAAATGCGCGCCACAGGCGACCGCGAATTGCCTCACTCCTTTTATGTAGAACAGGTCAAACGCAAGCTTGCCAATGATGCGGCGGCAAATGATGACCGCCTGGAACCGCGCAGCATACCGGCTGCGGCCACATCCTCCGTATTCCATTGCTGGGCTATGCCTGAAAGGGTCTGACGGGAACCGAACAAGTCGGACACCCGTTTGCTGATGGAAGGGCGGATATGCCTTCACAAGGCTGCCGCCCTTTTCACCAACAATGGGAGGTATCAATGAGACTCTTTGAATGTGGAACTCTCGTCCCCGGTTGCGAATGGCATACACGGGCGAGTGAAGATGCAGAAGTCGTGCGACGCGCGGTCGAGCACCTTCGCCAGGCTCACGGCGAGACCATCATCCGGGAAAACATGGTCGAGAACATCAAACATCGCATTCGCGATGAGGCGAATGTTCAGGCCTGATCCTTGATTTCCGATTGAAGGCGGGCGGTCAATGCTGCCCGGTCGAGTGAGAAGTTCATTTCAACCCATTTTTCTTCCAATGCGGCCAGTATCTCCCCGACCTTCGGACCCGGAGGAAGGCCAGCGGCCAGCACGTCTGCACCGGACAGCGGAAACTGGGGACGGGCAAACTTTTCCGCCCGCGCGAGCAAAGCCGACAGTCTAGCAATCTTCTGCATTGCCTCGGCGCCCGCAGAAACATCTGCACGTGCGGACGCAAGCGCCAGCCTTGCTCTCATCGCTATACCCTCAACGCCCTGCCGGTAGAGCAGACGGTCGAAGGCTGCGTCGGTGATAGATGCATCTATCGCCGGGGCCGATGCCCATGATTTCAACCGCTTGGCTTCAGCGTTGGACAAGCGCAGACGGGATGCCATGGCCGTTACCCTGTCAACGTCAACGGGGACAATCGACGCAAGACGCAGAAGCGCGTCCGGTTGCCAGCCCAACGCCTGCTCCGCTGCCACAAGCCCATGAATGGCATCAATGCCCCATTTTTCGGTTTCCGGCAGAACCTGTGCCAAAACGCCGGACTGGCGCATCCACAACAGCGCCCGCGAAGGATCTTCCGCCGCCAGCAACTTCCTGGTTTCGCTCCAGACCCGTTCGGCCGAGAGCGTCGGCACCTTGTCTTTTGCGCGCGCACATGCACGCAGGCCGTCTGCGTCGGGCCGGCCAGCGCCGTAATGGGCAAAGAAGCGGAAGAACCGCAGGATGCGAAGATGATCCTCGGCGATCCGCCGATCCGCATCTCCTATGAAGCGGACGATGCGCTTTTCGATATCAGGCAGACCGTCTATCAGGTCGATGACGTCGCCAGAGGCATCTGCATAGAGCGCGTTGATGGTGAGGTCGCGCCGCTCCGCATCTTCCTTCCAGTCCGTGCCGAAAGCCACCTGCGCATGTCGCCCGTCTGTCTCCACATCGCGGCGAAGCGTCGTTACCTCGAAACCCTCGCCATCCAGAACCAGCGTGACCGTGCCATGCTCGATACCGGTTGGAACCGCCTTGATCCCGGCGTCTTCGGCACGCTCCACGACATCCTGAGGCGGCAAGGTCGTTGCTATGTCTATGTCACCTACGGGCATGTCCATGAGGGCGTTGCGCACCGCGCCGCCGACAATGCGCGCTTCGCCGCCATCTGCATTCAGAAGCGCCAAAATCCGCTGAAGGCCCGGCTTGGAGAACCACTCTTGCCCCGCGATGCTGCTCATGAATAGAACCTCTCGTAAATGCTGCGTGTAATGCCCGCCGTAATGCCCCAAATATATCGCTCGCCATAGGGCATTTCGTAGAAAAACCGCTCCCTCCCCTGAAAGATGCGGCTGGCGCGTCTGTGATTTTCCGGGTTCATCAGAAATCCAAGCGGCACTTCAAACACATCGGCAACCTCTGTCGGATTAAGCGTGAGCTCAAAACCGGGTTTGATGACCGCAAGAACGGGCTTGATACGGAATCCGGTGCCCGAGACATAGTCGGGCAGACGACCGACTGTCTCGATATATGAACGGGATAGGCCGATTTCCTCTTCCGTCTCGCGAAGTGCCGCCTCCTCAGGCGAGGCATCGTCTTCATCGATGCCGCCGCCGGGAAAGGAAATCTGCCCTGAATGCTTGCGAAGCGTGGCTGTGCGCAGGGTAAAGATAACCCGGGCGTGGTGGCCGTAGTCGACAACGGGCACCAGCACGGCGGCATCCTTGAGCCTGATGCCTTCGCCCGCAAGACGCACACCGGGGTTCAGAACATGATCGCCATTGTCATCCACGTCCCGTTCCGCAACACCCTGCCCTTCTTCCAGCACGCGTCGCCTGAAGTCCTCGGCGGAAAAATCCATTGCGCTCACTGTCATCGGGAAAGTGCGTCCAGTTCATCGGCAGGCATGACAGGATATACCGCGCCACCGGAGCGGACGGCAAACATATCCTTTCCATCGATTTCCACGACCTCACCCAGTTCGACCAGATCATACATCACCGCGCGCGAAACCAGCGCTTCCAGCCGACCCCGCACAAGAACATATGGTTTTAACTCATTGTTTTCGCCAGAGATCTCAAACCGCAGCGGATGATCCGTGCCGACCTCGACGACATCTCCGACATTGGTGCGGAAGGTGAGAACAAGCATGGCGTCCCTTGTCGCCACATTCATTTCAACCGCTATGAAAGGCGCGTCGGCCACGCGGATGCCGACTTTTTCCACAGGTGTGACCAGATAGGTCTTGCCGTCCTCATCCTTGCGAAGCACCGTTGAGAACAGCCGCACAAGCGGCGCGCGGCCAATGGGCGTGCCCATGTAGAACCACGTTCCATCTGCACGGATTTCCATGTCCAGATCACCGCAAAATGGCGGGTTCCATCGCTCGACGGGGGCAGCACCACGGGGCTTGTCGCCGGTCTGCTCGGCTGCACGGGAAATCATCGCCGCAAGCCCTGCCGCATCCGTCGCTGAATTTATCGTCTCAACCGCCATATTCGAGCCCTGCTTTGTCCATTATTGAAGTCCCAGACACGGGTAACGAGATAGTCATTCAAAGGATGCTTGTCAGCCGGCAGGATGACAATAAGCTATAGGCAGCGCGAGATGTGTCCTGTATGCGATGATGACCGGTAACAAGATGATGGCTGCGTCTTAAAGTTTGAGGAGAGCGATATGGGCATGATGAACACCAGCGAAACCCTCGACGAAAAGGCAATCATCGCCGCTGCCGAAAAGGCGCTGTCCGACATTGCCGCCATAAGGGCGGAAGTGTCCAAGGTGATCTTCGGTCAGGAAAAGGTGGTCCAGAACACGCTTCTCGCCATTCTCTCCGGCGGCCATGCCTTGCTGGTTGGTGTTCCCGGTCTTGCCAAGACCAAGCTCGTCACCACCCTTGGCACGGTTCTCGGTCTCGATGCCAACCGCATCCAGTTCACGCCGGACCTCATGCCGTCTGATATTCTCGGCTCCGAAGTGATGGATCAGGATGAAAGCGGCCGCCGCTCCTTCCGCTTCATCAAGGGACCGATCTTCGGCCAGCTGCTGATGGCGGATGAAATCAACCGCGCCAGCCCACGCACGCAGTCTGCACTGCTGCAGGCCATGCAGGAATACCACATCACCGTGGCGGGCCAGCGTTTCGACCTTCCCAAGCCCTTCCATGTTCTGGCCACCCAGAACCCGCTGGAGCAGGAAGGCACCTATCCGCTGCCGGAAGCCCAGCTTGACCGCTTCCTGCTTCAGGTGGATGTCGACTATCCCGATCTTGCCGCTGAACGCCAGATCCTGCTGGATACGACCGGCACCGCATCGGGTGAAGCCCGCCGCATGATCGAGGCCGACCGCCTCATCGAAATCCAGACGCTCATCCGTCAGATGCCGGTCAGCGACAAGGTGGTGGATGCCATTCTCGCGCTCGTGCGCTCTGCCCGGCCGGGCCACGGCAACAAACTAACCGACAAGAACGTTGCATGGGGACCGGGACCGCGTGCAGGCCAGTCCCTGATGCTGACAGCTCGCGCCCGTGCGCTTTACGAAGGCCGTCTGGCACCATCGCTGGACGACATCCATGCACTGGCAGAACCGGTTCTCGAGCACCGCATGGCGTTGACATTTGCGGCGCGCGCTGAAGGCATGTCGGTTCGCGACGTTATTGCGGGCCTTGTGGAGCAGGCCAGAAACTGACCGGTTCAAGGGTCGGATCTTAAGGAGTGCATGTGGCATCCATCGGCCAGATCGTAGAGCAAACGCCCGGCAATGACGTGCTTGCCCGTGCGCGCCAGCGCGCCGCCTTGGTGCCTGATTGCATGGTTGAGGCCAAGCGCATTGCCAACACCGTTACCGCGGGATGGCATGGCCGCCGCAAACGCGGTATCGGCGAAGATTTCTGGCAGTTCCGCCCTTATGCCGAGGGAGAAAGCCTGTCACGCATCGACTGGCGCCGGTCCGCCCGTGACGATCATACCTATGTTCGCGATCGGGAATGGGAAGCTGCCCACACCATCTGGCTTTGGGCGGATCTCTCGCCATCGATGATGTTCAAATCCACGCTGGGTTCCGTTTCCAAGGAAAGCCGCGCGCTGGTGCTGCTGCTGGCGCTGGCGGAGATTCTTGCCCGCTCCGGAGAGCGTATCGGTTGCCCCGGCATCATGGAACCCGTATCCGCCCGCAACGCTGCCGAGCGTCTGGCGACTGCGATCATGCACGCACCGGCCACGACGGGCCTCCCCGATACGTCAATGATCCGCGGCTCCAGCGATATCGTGCTGATCGGGGATTTTCTCGATGATGCAACGAGCGTGATGGAACGCCTTTCGCCGCTCGCGCGCCGTGGGCTCGGCGGTCACGTGGTCGAGATCGCGGATCCCGCAGAGGAAATCTTCCCCTACAGCGGCAGAACCGAATTCTCCGACCCGGAAACCGGGGAAAAGCTGACGGCAGGCCGCGCAGAAACCATTCGCGATGATTATACCCGCGCCTATCTGGCAAGGCGGGATGCGCTGTCATCCTCGCTTCGCCGCCTCGGCTGGAACTTCGTCTTCCACCGCACCGATCACCTGGCATCCGAAGCCCTGGTCGCCATGCACATGTATCTGTCAGGCGCACCGGGCGGCGGGAAGAATGGAGGCCGGACATGAGCGCCCTGCCCTTCGTCTTTACCAGCCCCTACATTCTTTTCGGCCTTCTGGCACTGCCCGCCATCTGGTGGTTGCTTCGCCTGACGCCGCCGCGCCCAAGGGCGGAAGTCTTTCCACCCCTGCGCATTCTCGCAACCGTTCTCAAACGCGAGGAAACACCATCGCAGAGCCCATGGTGGCTGACACTGCTGCGGATGCTGTTGGCCGCCGCCGTCATTTTCGCGCTGGCCGATCCGGTCATCAATCCACGCAACAATACGCTTGCGGGCAGCGGCCCTCTGGTGCTGATCGTCGATAATGGCTGGGCGTCCGCCCCGGACTGGGATCGCCGGGTCCAGACTGCGCAGGCTCTCATTGGCGACGCCGAACGCGCAGAGCGACCCGTTTCCATCGCCTTTACCGCAGATCGTGACCATGATGCCGAAGCGGGCACGACGGCAGCGGCGCTGGAAAAGCTGGCCGCAGCCAAGCCTCAACCCCTGGTGCCAGACCGCAGGCGCGCTGCCGAAGCGGTCATCGAGGCCATGAATGGGACGACACCGGGAACTCTCGCTTTCATCACCGATGGCGTCGCCACGCCGGATGACCGAGCCGCCCTTAGCAACCTCGCCACCATGCAGGCCGCAGAATTCCGTTTGGTCGAGGGTGATGGCCGCGCAGTTACCGCCATTACCGGTGCTGAAAACGGTGCCGAGACCATGACGGTCAAGCTGTCTCGACTGGATACGACCGGTCCGGCCAATCTCACCATCAACGCGCAGGACACTCAGGGCCGCATTCTCGCCAGCGACACCGCAAGCTTTGCACCGGGTGCGGCAGAAACAACCGCCGTATTGGGCGCCCCCTTCGAACTGCGCAACGATTTTGCCCGCCTGTCGATCGACCGCCTGTCCACCGCAGGCTCCGTCCACATGCTGGATGATGGTTTCCGCCGCCGTCGCGTTGCGCTTCTGGCTGGCGAAACCGCCAATGACTTTCAACCGCTGTTGCAGCCTCTGTTCTATATCAGCCGCGCGCTCCAGCCCTATGTCGATCTCGTTCCGCAAAGACAGGCCGATCTTGCAACCGCGATCCCCGAATTGTTGCAGACCAATCCCTCCGTCATCGTCATGGCCGATATCGGTCGTCTTCCGCAGGAAACCTACGCACCGCTTGAACGCTGGCTATCGCGCGGCGGCACGCTGATCCGTTTTGCAGGTCCGCGCCTCGCCGCAGCCCCCGCCGAGGATCCGCTGGTGCCAGTGACATTGCGACAGGGTGAGCGCGCGCTTGGCGGCGCCCTGTCATGGGCAGAACCGCAACCGCTGGCAGACTTCCCCAATTTCGGTCCCTTTGCCGGTATGCCGAAGGCGGATGGTATTCACATCAAACGTCAGGTTCTGGCAGAGCCGACGCCTGATCTTGCCGAACGCACATGGGCAAGCCTTGCCGATGGTACGCCGCTGGTGACAACCCGCAACATCGATGCAGGCCGCATCGTGCTGTTCCATGTCAGCGCCGAGGCCAGCTGGTCGGATCTGCCGATCTCGGGCCACTTCGTGGAAATGCTGCGCCGTATCGTCCAGCTCTCGCAGGTCGGAGGCTCGTCCGCCTCCGCCAATGCGCCCGCTGCCGCCTTGCCGCCATACCGTCTGCTGACTGCAACGGGCTCCCTGTCACCTGAAATCGGCACCGCCCGCCCACTTGATGTCAAACCCGGCCAGTCGCCACGGGCAAGCTTCGACAACCCGCCCGGCCTTTACGGCACCGAATCCGGTTTCGTCGCACTGAACCTTTTGCCGCCGGATGCCACGCTTCGTCCGATCGACACCTCCATGGCGGGAACGGCAACCACGCGCGAAGGTCTTGTTGGCGAGGCCGCCAAATCCATGCGCCCTGCCCTCTTCATCGCGGCACTCCTGATGCTGTTTGCCGATACGCTCATCGTCCTCTTCATGAACGGCGTCTTTTCGCGGCTTCCGCGCGCACGCTCTACCGCTGCCGGCATGCTGCTTGTGCTGACCGCTGGCCTTGCGGCTTTTGGGCCCGATGTTGCCCGCGCCGACGACCCCAAGCCGGGCGATGAAGCCATTTTCGAGCGGCTGGACACCACCCATCTGGCCTATGTACGCACCGGCGAGGATGATGTGGATCGCATTTCCGAACAGGGTCTGCGAGGGCTTTCCGAATTTCTGACATGGCGCACCACGCTTGAACCCGGCCAGCCGGTGGGGCTCGACATTTCCAGCGACGAGCTCTCCTTCTATCCCATCATCTACTGGCCGATATCGGCGACCGCGCCGATGCCATCGAGCGCTGCCATATCGCGCATCGATGCCTATATGCGTGCCGGCGGAACGGTGCTGTTCGACACGCGCGACCAGTTCTCTTCGCTGGACACCGGCAACACCAGCGCCAACGGTCAGCGTCTGCAGGAAATCCTCGCCAATGTCGATATTCCGCCACTGGAGCCTGTGCCGAAGGACCATGTCATCACCCGTTCCTTCTACCTGCTGAACAATTTCCCCGGTCGCTACAATGGCAGCCCGCTCTGGGTCGAATCCCGGCAGGATGCTGCCAAGACGACATCGGGCATTTCCTCGTCAGGCGATGGCGTTTCTCCCATTCTCATTACTGGCAATGATCTTGCCGGTGCATGGGCCGTGGATGCCAATGGCGCAGCCGTCCTCCCCACGGTGCCACCGGACGAGGTACAGCGCGAACATGCCTTCCGCACCGGCGTCAACATCATGATGTATATGCTCACCGGCAACTACAAGGCCGATCAGGTCCACGTGCCCGATATCCTCCAGCGGTTGGGGCAATGACATGACACTGACATTCGCCCCCTTCCTGCCGTGGATCGTCATTGGCATTCTCGCCGCCGCAGCCTTCGTGCTTGCGGTCATTGGTCTGTGGCGCGGCGTGCGCGGCGCGTGGCTACGCGGCCTTGCGCTTGCGGCACTTCTGCTTGCCATCTCCAATCCGCTTCTGACCAATGAGGAACGCGATCCGCTTTCCACCATCGTCCCCGTTATTGTTGACCGCTCACAAAGCCAGGACGTGCAGCAGCGGCCTGAACAGACGGATCAGGCGCTGGCGACACTCAAGGAGCGCCTCGCCCGTTTCCCACGCATCGAGCCCCGCATAGTCGAGGTCGAGAATGATCCCAACAGCGACTCACCCGCAACCAGCCTGTTCTCTTCGCTTGCTGCAGCCGTCTCAGACGTATCGCCCTCGCGCGTCGGCGGTGCGATTTTCCTGAGCGACGGCCAGATCCACGATATTCCGAATGTAACACCCAACATCGAGCAGACGCTCGGATTCAAGGCCCCCATTCATGGCCTGATCACCGGACGCCCGCAGGAATTCGACCGCCGCATCGAAGTGGTCCGCGCACCGCGCTTCGGCATCGTCAACGAAGAGCAGGAACTGACGCTGCGCGTTTTTGATGATGGTCGTTCACAGGGTGGACAGGCGCGCGTCACGATCAAGATGAATGGCGAGGAAATCGCCACGCTGGATGCCACACCCGGGCAGCCGCTGCCCTTTGCTTTCAAGGTTCCCAGAGGCGGCAACAATGTCATGGAATTTTCTGTGGCCGAACTTCCCGGTGAAGTCACCACCAGCAACAACCGTGCCGTCCACGTTATTGAGGGCATCAGACAGAACCTGCGCGTGCTTCTGGTCTCCGGCGAGCCCCATGCGGGCGAACGCGCGTGGCGTAACCTTTTGAAGTCAGACACGTCAGTCGATCTCGTGCATTTTACCATTCTGCGTCCGCCGGAAAAACAGGATGGCACGCCTATCAACGAACTGTCGCTGATCGCCTTCCCGACGCGTGAACTGTTTGTCGAGAAGATCGAGGACTTCGACCTCATCATCTTCGACCGCTACCAGCATCGCGGTGTTCTGCCGATCCTCTATTACGATTACATTGCCCAATATGTCGAAAAGGGTGGCGCACTGCTGATTGCCGCAGGTCCGGAACATGCGGGCCAGGACTCCATCGCCATGACGCCGCTTGCCTCCGTGCTGCCGGCCCAGCCAACCGGTGAAATGCATCAATCCGCCTTTTATCCGCGCCTCTCGGACGCGGGCAAGAAGCACCCGGTCACGCGGGGACTGGAAGGCTCAGGCCAGGAGCCGCCGCAGTGGGGACGCTGGTTCCGCACCGTCGGCGTCGATCAGCCACAGGGGCAGACTGTGATGCTGGGGGACGGACAGGACCCCCTCCTCGTTCTCAACCGGCAGGGTGAAGGCCGCGTTGCGATGTTGCTGTCCGATCAGGGCTGGCTCTGGGCGCGCGGTTATGAAGGCGGCGGTCCGCATGTCGCCCTTTATCGCCGGATTGCCCACTGGCTGATGAAGGAACCGGAGCTTGAGGAAGAGGCGCTGACCGCCCGCGCCAATGGCCGCACGCTGGAAATTACCCGCCAGACCATCGGCGACAACCCCGGCAATGCGACCGTGAAATTCCCGACCGGCAAGACGGAAACCATGGCGTTTACGCAGGCAGAACCCGGTCTTTACAAGATCGAGCGGCGCATGGATGAAACCGGCCTTTACGAAATCACCAATGGCGACTTCACCACCCTTGTTCACGTCGGCGCTGTCGATGCACCGGAATTCAAGGCAATGATCTCCACCACGGAGCCCTTAAAGCCATTAGCCGATGCGACCAAGGGCAGCATCCACCGCGTCGTCAACGAAGATGGTCGTGTTGTTCTGCCCGATGTCCTGCCCGTGCGCGGCGATGTACGGGTCGCCGATAATGACCGGATGCTCATTCGCCTGACGGATGAAACCGTTCTGAAGGGCGTCAATACCCTACCGTTGTTTGCCGGTTTTGCAGGCCTCGCCGCCTTGTTGATGGCGTTTTCCGCGCTGTGGTGGAGAGAAGGGCGCTGATGCAGCCTACCATTTCGATCAGTCAGACCGCCGACAAGGACAGCGAAGCGGCGATATTTGCAGCGCTTAAGTCCTACAATATCGACCGCTTCGGCCCTAGCGAATGGCAGGAACTCGTCATCTCCTTGCGGGATGACGATGGCAACGTCATCGGCGGCCTCTGTGGACATACCGCCCGCAGTTGGCTTTACACGCAACTGCTTTTCGTCCCGGAAACGTTGCGCGGCCAGGGCCTTGGCCCAAAACTGCTCACCATGGCCGAAGACGAGGCCATCAAACGGGGCTGCGTCGGCGCTTTTATCGATACGATGAACCCCGATGCGGTGCCTGTCTATCAGAAGTGCGGCTATGAAATTTTTGGCCGGATCGAGAATTTTGGCGAAAGTTCGCTTACCTATTTGAAGAAATCATTTGTCTGATTGCGGAAAATCATGCCAGACCTCAGCCCTAGTGCTCCCTTCACAATCTCGCTGGGCAAAGCCCGTATCACAGCCCTCTGCGATGGTGTGCTGACTGTCCCTGTCGCAAACCTGTATCGCCTTAACTCCAGCCAACCCACCCCAGAGCACTTTCCGGCAGCGCCGGGAGAGCTTTCGGTCAACGCCTTTCTCGTCGAGACCGGCACTCGCAAAATCATGATCGACACTGGCTCCGGCGCACTCTTCGGACCCGATCATGGCAAGCTGCAGGCCGCGTTAATTAACCTCGGCATCTCACCTGACGCGATCAGCGATATCATCCTCACTCATATTCATGCAGATCATTCCGGTGGATTGATCGCAGACGGCAAGCCGGTTTTCAAAAACGCAACGCTTCACATCGGGAAGACGGAAGCGGCTTTCTGGTTGTCGGAAGGTGCTGACAAGGCTGCCGGTGTTACAGAAAGGGTCAGAGGCCAGATCGGTCGCGCTCATGCGGCAATCGATCCCTACGAAGCTGAAAAACGCGTCCTACTCTTCGCAGACGATGGAGAGATAATGCCCGGATTCAGCGCCAGCCTGCGGGCCGGACACACCCCCGGTCATCTTTCCATCCGTTTTTCCGACGACGAGAACACGATTGTTTTCGTTGGCGATATCGTCCACGGTGACAGCGTCCAGTTCGCTGATCCCGCCGTCACGATAGACTTCGACTACGACCAACCAAACGCCGCGGTTGCACGAGCTGCGGCCTTTGCCGAGGCAGCGGATGAAGGCTACCTCATCGCCGTAGCCCACCTGCCCTTCCCCGGTATCGGACACATTAGACGCGATGGTAAAGCCTATCGCTTCGAGGCCCGTCGCGCGCAATAAAAAGCCGCCATCACGGCGGCTTTGCTGTTTCAATCAACGTCATTACAAAGCCGTCAACCGACAGCGAGGCGAAGCTCTCTCACATCATCCTCAGCGGCCGCTATGGTCGCCTCGCACTTGCGCCAGCCGATCTTGCCCTTTAGCCGCTCATGCGTTTCAGCTGCCAGCGGAACGACAAGCACCCGGTTCATATCGACCGGGCCGGGAAAGTCGAGCGCGCCATAGGCGACCCTCTCGAAGCCCAGGGGCATGTAATAGGGCGGATCGCCGATGAGGATGACGCCTTCAGAACCCTTGCGTTTGGCAGCAGCAATGGCAATCCGAACCAGTTCGCGGCCGATGCCAAGGTTCTTGTGGGAGGGGCGCACAGCGAGTGGTCCGAGCATGTGGCCTTTCACGCCACCGGCCAGCACCGGCGTCATGCGCACGGAAGCAATGGTTTCACCATCATCGGCGCAGATGTAGGAAATCGACCGGTCGTGAGGGCCCTGCTCGCGAATGCGGGCGGCGGCGCGCGTGTGGCGGCCTGGACCGAAAGCTTCTGCGTTGATGAGTTCGATGATGGCGTCATGCGACGCGTCTTCGGTGAGGTAGACCAGTTCGTGCTTGGACATGAAGGGACCGGAACGTTTCAATACGGATACGACAATGTGACGGCTGCGCCGGTTAAGGCGTTCGAAGCGTCAGCGTCGTCGGAGCATCCGTGTTGCGGTCATAAAGCAGAATTCCCTCAGAATTGTGATAAACGCGGATATCAGGAAAATTCCAGCACGTCCAGAACTAATCCGGCGCACACCCATTCATTGATATGATTGAATACGAACGCACTGTTTACAGCCGCCAGGGTTTTCCAACCCCAAATAGGTGGCTTACAGTGAGCCAAAACGAGATGTAGGAGAAAGCGCGATGGGTATGCTGGTTGAAGGCGTCTGGAAAGACGTCTGGTACGACACCAAGGAAACCAAGGGTCACTTCAAACGCAGCGCCTCGCAGTTTCGCAACTGGATCACTGCGGATGGCGAAGCTGGCCCTTCCGGCAAGGGCGGCTTCAAGGCCGAGAAGGATCGTTATCATCTCTACGTCTCGCTGGCCTGCCCCTGGGCACACCGAACCCTGATCTTCCGCAAGCTCAAGAAGCTGGAAGACTACATTTCCGTATCCGTCGTTGATGCGCTGATGCTGGAAAATGGATGGGAGTTCAAAGCTGAAGATGCCCGCACGCCGGGCGCGACTGAGGATCATCTCTTTGGCGCCTCAGCCCTGTGGCAGGTTTATACCAAGGCCGACCCATCCTATTCCGGCCGCGTGACCGTACCCGTGCTGTGGGACAAGCAGCAGAACACAATCGTCTCCAATGAATCTGCGGAGATTATCCGCATGTTCAACAGTGCCTTCGATTCGCTGACGGGATCGACCAATGATTTCTACCCAAGAGAGTTTCGAGACGAGATCGATGAGGTCAACGCACTCGTCTACGACACCGTCAACAATGGGGTCTACAAGGCAGGCTTCGCCACCACGCAGGAAGCCTATGAAGAGAGCGCCGTAAAGGTCTTTGAAACACTGGAGCTTCTGGAAAAACGGCTTGAGGACAAGCGCTTCCTGCTCGGTTCCCGCCAGACAGAGGCAGACTGGCGGCTGTTTACGACTCTGGTCCGCTTCGATCCGGTCTATGTCGGCCACTTCAAATGCAATATCCGCCGCATTGCGGACTATCCGAACCTGACGGGGTATCTGCGCGATCTCTACCAGACCGCAGGTGTGCCTGAGACGGTCGATATGCGTCACATCAAGGATCACTACTACCGCAGCCACAAGACGATCAATCCAACGGGAATCGTTCCCGTGGGACCAGAGCTGGAACTGGAGAAAGCGCACGACAGAGCCCGGCTGGGCTGAAGCTACCAGTAATCGGCCGGCGGCGTTTCGCCCGCAATTTCCAGCAGGCGACGCCGGGTCGCGCCCGTGGTTCCCTCAGGCAGTGCGTCGAGTGCAAAAAATCCGCTTTCGCTGATTTCCCGGTCGGCGATTTTTGGCGCCGTTTGCCTTACATCCAGCTTGTAGAGCAGGACGTGGTCCTTGTTGCTCGTACGATTATTGAAATAGACGTGGACGAGCACCGGTGGAGAAACCGCGACCAGATTGCCCTCCTCCCGTATTTCCTTGTGCAGCGCCTGCAGGCAGGTCTCATGCCTCTCCACACCGCCTCCCGGCATATGCCAGCCAGCAATATAGGTATGGCGCACGAGAAAGATCCGGCCTTCGCTATCAAAACACGCTGCGCGAACGCCCAGCGTCATTCCCCGGCGCAGGAAAAAGAAGCTATGCAGCGCACGTTTTGCGAGATTCTGCAACAGAATGCGGAACCCATTTGCCTGACCACGGTTGTCGCTCAATAGAGATCCTCTCACCCGGCGCATGGCAGTGCCATCACGGATTTTCACATTTCTTGGTCTGGCGACTATCCCATTGAAAAAATGGGGTTTCGCGTTGGACGCCTAGTTTCCGATACGGTATGGCTTACCCATGTTCAAACTCGCTCACATTTCTGACGTCCATCTCGGCCCGCTGCCAAAGCTGACCTTTCGCGAACTGGCCTCCAAGCGCATTACCGGCTTTGTGAACTGGCGCCTCAACCGCCGCAAGCATCTTTTCACCGATACGCTGGAAAGACTGGTGGATGACATGGAAGGCAAGGAGCCGGACCATGTGGCCATCACAGGCGATCTTGTCAATCTTGCCACCGGCATTGAAATCCGCGCTGCGGCGGATTGGCTGGAAGAAGTGGGCGATCCCCTGAAAATATCCGTCGTGCCCGGCAACCACGATGCCTATGTGCCCGGCGCGCACGATAAGGCTATGGCCGCCTGGTACCCCTATGTGCGGGGCGATGGCGACGCGGAAGAGTGGGACGAAGACCGCAAGATTTTTCCTTACATGCGTATACGCGGGCCGGTCGCCATGATCGGCTGCTCAACCTCCATCGCGACCCCACCTTTTTCCGCCACCGGCTATTTTGGGCGCAGGCAGGCGCGCGCGACGGCGGAACTGCTGCGCAAGGCCGGCGAACAGGGTCTGTTTCGCGTCGTCATGATCCATCACCCACCCGTTCGCGGTGCTGCCGCCACGCATAAACGCATGATCGGCATTCGACGCTTTGCCGCAGCGATCGGCACCGGCGGCGCAGAACTCGTCCTGCATGGCCACACCCACCTCAACACGGTCTATTGGCTGAACACGCATCGCGGGCGCGACCATACCCCGGTCGTAGGCATAGCATCCGCCTCACAGGGGCCGGGCGGAGAAAAGCCCCGCGCCGGGTATAATCTTTTCCATATCGATGGCGGTCCCGGCACATGGAACGTGACCTGTGAGCGCTATGGCCTCAACGAGAAATCGACAGGCATAGAGCTGGAAGACGTGCGTGTTTTCTACACCAACGGACGTCCACTGGGCTTCACAAACCCCGCAGAACAGGGCGAGGAAGACTAAGGCGGGAGCACCGGCCCCCGCCTCTATGGAATGCCTTGCTTCCTGGCCCGAGTTACGCCTTGGCCGCCCGCTCTTCCAGAACACGGTTGGCAGCAGACACGATTGCCTCAAGCGAAGCGGCAACGATGTTGGTGTTGACGCCCGCGCCAAACAGCTTTCCACCGGGGTGCTCCATCTCCACATAGGCGATGGCAGAGGCGTTGGAACCGTGCTGCAGCGAGTGTTCCGAGTAATCGTTGACCGACAAGTCCACGCCGAGATAGGTGGACAGGGCATTGATGAAACCATCAATCGGACCGGTACCCTTGCCCTCGATGCGCTTTACCTCGCCATTATCTGTGATCTCGGCAGCCACGACACGCACGCCCTTGAAATCGCCAGCCGGATAGGTGTGGTGATCGACAAACTTGATGCGGGCATTTGGCTGCGTCACGTAGCGTTCGATGAAGCGGTCGTAGATGCGCTTGGCTGGCAGCTCGACACCCTCTTCGTCGGTAATGCGCTGAATGTCTTCGCGGAACTCCACCTGCAGATTGCGCGGCAGGTTGATGCCGTAATCCTGCTGCAGAATATAGGCGATGCCGCCCTTGCCGGACTGCGAATTGATGCGGATGATCGCCTCGTAGGAGCGCCCGACATCCTTTGGATCGATCGGCAGATAGGGAACTTCCCATACGGGATGATTGGCAACCTTGATGGCCTTCATGCCCTTGTTGATCGCATCCTGATGCGAGCCGGAGAAAGCCGTATAGACCAACTCACCGACATAAGGATGGCGCTCGGGAATGGTCATCTCGTTTGAATATTCATAGACCGCCTTGATCCGTTCGATATCGCGGCAGTCCAGTTCCGGGTCGACACCCTGCGTGTACATGTTCAGCGCCAGCGTAACGACGTCGACATTGCCCGTGCGTTCGCCATTGCCGAACAATGTGCCTTCGACGCGGTCGGCACCTGCCATCAGGCCCAGTTCGGTCGCTGCAATGCCCGTGCCACGGTCATTGTGCGGATGCAGGGAAATAATGACATTCTCGCGGTTATCGATGTTGCGGCACATCCACTCGATCTGGTCGGCGTAGATATTGGGCGTCGCCATCTCGACGGTGGAAGGCAGGTTCAGGATCAGCTTGTTGTCAGCCGTCGGCTTCACCACCTCGACAACCGCGTTACAGATTTCCAGCGCCACTTCCAGTTCCGTCCCGGTAAAGCTTTCCGGCGAATATTCGAAGCGGTAACCGCCGCCGGCCTTGGCCGCCATGTCGGTAATCATCTTGGCGGCATCGACGGCAATCTGCTTGATACCGTGGACATCCTTGCCGAACACCACGCGGCGCTGCAATTCGGAGGTGGAATTGTAGAAATGGATGATCGGGTTCTTGGCGCCTTCCAGTGACTCGAAGGTGCGCGTAATCAGCTCCGGGCGGCACTGTACCAGCACCTGCAAGGACACGTCCTCGGGCACACCACCCTCTTCCACGCACCAGCGGGCAAAGTCGAAATCGGTCTGCGATGCGGAAGGAAAGCCGATCTCGATTTCCTTGAAACCCATTTCCAGCAGCAGCTTGAACATCCGGGCCTTGCGGTCATGCCCCATGGGATTGACCAGCGACTGGTTGCCATCGCGCAAGTCCACCGAACACCAGATTGGCGCCTTGTCGATGGTCTTTGACGGCCAGGTGCGGTCCTTGATATCGATGACAGGGTATGGGCGATACTTGACGTTCGCGTCCGGCATTCCCTTGGTCGTGTTGGAAATCTTGGAATCCATTGTGCTGCTCCTTCAACGCATCGGGGCTGAAAAGCCTTCACGAATGCGCGCCCAAACGGGCCTTAAATCCAGTGTAATATGAAATTTCGAGTTGAGGAGCGTTGGCACCAGCGGGCTTTCGGCCGCCGGGCGCTCCTCACTGGACCCGGCAACCGCGTGTAAGGTCGAGGCTAAGAAGCGAGAGTGCACCGCACGGGCTGGCCTTCGCAGAAATCTGCGCGCTCATGCCGGAAGTGATTACGGTGCGAATGGTCATGTCGATTTGTATAAACAGCGGTTTTTGATCTGGCAAGTAACCATCTAGTCTTTGTTGCGGCTATTTTCACGAAGAGACGTGCTTTGCTTTTTCAGCAATCCACTCCTCCAGAAGAGACTGGCGTGTCACACCCAGGCGCAAGGCTTCCGCATCCACCTTCCGCAATATCCACTTCGGCAGATCGATATCGGCATGTTCAAGCTCAAGGCCCGGTCGCGTAGCCTTTGACCAGTCGAAATGATCGCTTACATCTTCACCATCGTCGAACCTGCGATCCAGTTCTTCAGCGCTGATAGTCTTCATAATACTGTCTCTCCCTGTCTCTGGAGCGCCTCACAGAAATGATCCGAACGCGATCATCTCTGTAAGTATAAATCGCACTCCAGCAACGTCCGTGAAGCTGAGCGACCATAATATATCGCTCCTCTCCCTCTGTTGCGAGTGGTGCGGTGATTCTTTTATGATCGCGCCATAAGGCCTGCGCTTCTATAAAGTCTATGCCGTGCTTGTCTTTATTGCTGGCACTTTTGGACGGGTCGAACTCAAATGTCATTGATATGCCCGGAGCAATCCTCAGCGCTTCACCACGCGCTGCAAAGCCATCATCAGACCGCCGCCCAGCAGACCCCAGAATGCGCCGGAAATGCCACCGAAGGACAGGCCGGAAGCGGTGATCAGGAAGGTTATGGCGGCGGCTTCGCGGGTTTCCGGCTCCTTGAAGGCAGCGACCGCTGAACCGGAAAAAGCGCCAACGAGTGCGAGACCCGCAACTGCCTGGATGAGAATGGGCGGAGCCAGCGCCACGAAGGCGGTGACCACACCGGCAAGCAGACCGAAGATCACATAACCCACGCCACTGACAATGACAGCCCAGTAGCGACGCCTCGGGTCCGGATGGGCATCCTCACCTGCGCACATGGCGGCAGTGATGGCGGCGAGATTGACGGCGTGTCCGCCGAAGGGTGCCGATAGCAGCGAAAAAAGGCCTGTGGTAGCAAAAAGCTGCCCGGGCTGCGGATCGTAATTATTGACCTTCAACACGGCGATGCCAGGTATATTCTGCGAGGCCATGGTGACGATGAACAGCGGCAACGCAACGGAGACCAACCCTTGCAGGTTGAACACCGGCAAAACGAACTCCACCGGCGGGGCCAGCGATTTCGCCACGCTGTCGAGTGCACCTGCGGGGATATCGACCCCAAAAATCATGACAAGCACGAAGGCGCCAAGCCCGGCCGGAACCGCAAACAGGCGCTTGAAGGCGCCGACGACGATCCATGCCAGAATGATGGGCAAGCCAAGCAGAGGGTTGAAGCCGATTGCTTTTATCGGCGCAAAGCACAGGCCGATGATGACGCCTGACAACATGGCATTGGCAAGCGGAGTGGGTATGGATGCGACGGCGCGGCCCAGCGGCTTGAACAGGCCCGCAATAATGATCAACACCGCGCAGACGATGAACGCACCCACGGCGGCGGGAAACCCGCCTTCTATTACTCCCGTCGTGGCCAGAAGGGCGCCGCCCGGCGTCGACCATGCGATACTGATCGGAAGCCGTGTTGTGGCGGACAGGGCGATGGCGCAAAGGCCGACGGCCACCGAAAGCGCCATCAGCCCGGATGCCGCCTCGTAGTCGGTGGCGCCGACGCCTTTCAGGCCTTGAAGCACCACGGCAAAGGAGCTGGCAAAGCCGACGAAAGCCGTCAGCAGGCCCATGAAAAGGCTTTGGAGAGAGAAGTCTTTATGCATGGCGACGGTCCAGAGCAGGCAGGATATTGCTCTGGAACATTATTTTGACCGCATGCGCAAGCCAAGGTAGTCGTGCTGATGCCGTAAATGGACGAAACTTGAGCAGATAATCGTTGTTTTCACTATGGTCTGCGATAAGGCAGACACATTTTCCAGCCTGCGCTTTGCCAATCTGCATGACAGAACGGTGCGTTTTGTCAAACGCCCGACGCTGCAAGACCCGAGATCTGTTGCGCAATTCCTTGAGTCGATTCCGATTTGACGATTTGTGCAAGACCGTGAGCGTTTCGGGTTTGCCGCCATAGGAACCATGGCGACAAATGTTTTCTTGACCTGAGTTGTTAGAACTGCACCCGGAACTTTGCATTCGCGCCGTGCTCATAAGCATTCTTTCCGATCTGGCCATTATAGCCAAGGCTGAAGGTTGAGGCCGGTGTCAGGTTAAGGTCCAGTCCTGCTTCCAGCAAGGCGGCATCTTTGTCGATCGGCGTGCCGGACACTGTGAAGCTGTCACCCGTGGCAAAGCGGGCAGTCGAGATTGGATCGACATCGCCGAAAGCATGAACCCATCCGGCCGTGCCGCGCAAGGCTGCGGCGGTTCCGAGCAGGTTTATATCCTTCGATGTGCGCAGTCCAATCGTGGTGAAGGTGGTGTTCATCTGCTGCTCATTCACGGTCAACGCTGCAGAGCCGCCTGTTTCGCTGAAACCATCAGTCTTCACGCGCGAATAGGAGAGCGACGCGAAGGGTTCAAAATTCGCAGGGGCGGTTTTGATCGTATAGGCGACTTCCGCAAAACTGCTCAGGCTGCCGGCATTATAGTCCCCCTTCAAGGTCTGATTCAACAAGGAGACCTGACGGGTATTATCAACGTCGCTCCAGGCATAGTTGAGACCGGATCGGACCGTAACCGCCCCCCAATCGCCAGTGCCGTAGACGCCAACATGG
Organism: Hyphomicrobiales bacterium; assembly: GCA_900468285.1. Taxonomy (GTDB): domain Bacteria; phylum Pseudomonadota; class Alphaproteobacteria; order Rhizobiales; family Rhizobiaceae; genus Agrobacterium. Next base: position 263,666 of record UBTF01000002.1, read on the forward strand.
TAGTTGTCACTGTTGCCATCACTCGTCGAGGTATCAAAAGAGGAGTGGCTATAGCCGCCCATGACACCAACGCGCCATGCATTGGAAACAAGGCCGTCGAAACCGAACAACACACCGCCGTTGCCGGTGTCGGTATCTGGCCCGCCGCCGGTGCCTTTCACCTTACCCCAGGAACCAAAGCCCATCGACCATGCGGAGAACCGCTGGGTATCAAAGGTTTGCTCCTTCTTCTCATAGGATGAGAAAGGATTGTTCTTTTTGGGGGTCTTTTCTTCTTCAGCATAGCCCAACGGCGCGATGGACGGTGCCGCCACGCTTTGGGTAATGCCGCGCATGCGCGTGTTGACGGTGTTGTTGACCGTCTGGACCGTTTGCACAAAGGATGCCTGAGCGGTGGCATAGCTGTCGCCGGAGAGCTGCTGATAGGCCGTGCGCGCCTCATCGTCGCTCAATAACAGCATGGAGTTGTGAAGATCGAGCGATGTGCCTGATTGCGAGAGGCTGTCGAGCGAACGGGCGACTGCCGACTGGTTCGGGGTTTGGGCGACAGGCGTAAAGAGGCCCGTACCGCTTGAACCCGTATCCTGCACCGCAATTGTCAAATAAGCGTTGTTTTCATCATAGCTTGCGGTTGTTGTCAGGAAGGCAGACCTGCTGACAACCCCTGTGAATGCGCCGCTTAATGTGCCTTCTGCGGCAATGATAGTGTAGGTCTTGCCACTGAGGTAGCTGGTTGATGCATCAAGCGCGGTAACCGCGATTGTGCCGCCATTGATAGTGGCATTGCCGGTGACCCTTGTCTGATCGCCATAAAGAATACTTCTCGTGCTTGTGCCTTCTGTGCCGCTCAGATCGACAGCATAGGTCGAGCCGCTTTCGAATGTCAGATCACCATTGACGGTCAGGCTGCCAAGACTGTTTCCGCCCGGTGAAAGCGTGCCACCACTGAGAATATTTGTGGTGCCAACGTCACCATAACCACTAAGCGTGCCCGTATTGGAGACATACAGCCTTCCTCCCAGCGCACCTGTGACGTCGAGCGTGCCGCCCGTGACATTGGTGGTGCCGTCGAATTGCGAGCTATCGCCGGACAGGGTGGTGAAGCCGGCAATCTGGTTGATTGCGCCGGTGTTGTCCGCATTGGATGACATCGCTGTCGAGAAATCATAATCCGAATCGGTGTGATTGAACACCAAAGTGCCGCTACCTTGGCCGAACGCCAAATTTGCAGCGTTGAGTGTGCCTGCGGCCACAGCCGTCTGACCAGACGCGGCACCAATGTTCAGTGTGCCTGTCGAGGAAGCAGAATATGCAATATTTACAGTACCGCCATAACCTTCACCAGTCTGCTCGGCACCTACATTCACAGCACCGCCATCTGCGATGGTTAAAGTGCCCGTTCCAATATAGCTTGGATCTATGCTGGTGTTAAAGCCGCCGAGGTAAAAGAAGCTGCCATTGGTCCAGGTCGATCCACTGCCGGTGACCTTCACGAGTCCTTCCCGACCATCGTAAACACCGATAAAGCTGGTGTAGGCTGTTACCGTTGCGCCATTCTCTATATTAAGCGTTCCACGACCCTTGTAACCAACGGCTAAGTTCGGCGTGGCAAAACTTGATCCACTGCCAGTGACGGTAACGGTTCCTTCACTGTCGCTCTCATTGCCAATAGTCGTATAATCAGTGCTGACAGACCCGCCGTCGCTGATTGTCAGTATGCCGGTTCCGCGATGACCGATAGAGGTTGAGCTAGTGTTTTCCCAAATCGTACCGCTGCCGGTTACGGTGACGGTGCCGGTAACACCTTCTTGCTTTCCGACATAGGCGCCCGTGCCGGTCACGGTCGCACCGCTGTTAATTGTCAGGGCGGCATTGCCGCTCTCACCGACGATAACATTGGTACCATAGTTTATCGAGTCAGATATGGTCTCGCTTCCGTTGTTGAAGACGATGTCTCCGCTGTCGATTGCAAAAGCAAGGTCGACATTGCCGCAGAGAGCGACAGTGGATGCCAAAAGCGCCCGCCGAAAATGTTTTAAATTATGCTTTGCGTTCATAATTACCCCAAATGCACTCAATCCGATTTAGAACAGCCGGAATCAGGTCGTATTTATCGACATAGATACGCAATCTATAATTGAATTTCATGAACTTAAAGCTGAAAAAGCGATTTGCGAACGACTTTTTTTGGGGTATCCGCAATTTTGACGAAACAATTTCTCTGTCCGGCAACTTTTGTTCGTATAGATTGCTCGAGTTGAAAATTCAACGATAAACGCGACCATTTTTACGGGGCGTTTTTTCTATGGGCAGAAACCGCAAAAGAGTTTTCCGCCTATGATTCATTAGTATCCGATGCCATGCCGCCTGAGGGTTGGTGCCTGTTGTTCTCTCGGCCCCGCCCGTGTAAACCCCGGCCAGCAAACAACGAGATACGCCATGCTCCCTTGGATAGAACTGGACCGCGCAGCCATTCCCGGCGATGGCACCGAACTGCGCCTGAAGCAGCGCGGTCAGGAATTTTCCATCATGCTTGGTTCGAACGAGCTGATGAACAGCCGGCTGAGCGGTTCCGAGGAAGCATTGGCGACACTATCCTGCGAGCGCATTGCGGGTCGCAGTAAACAGCATATTCTTATCGGCGGTCTTGGAATGGGGTTTACCCTGCGCGCTGCACTGGGTGCACTGCCGCCGGATGCCGACGTCACCGTGGCAGAGCTTGTACCGGCTGTCGTAGACTGGGCGCGCGGACCGATGGCCGATCTGCACAAGGGCACGCTCGATGATGCCCGCGTCGATATTCATGTCGGCGATGTCGGTGCGCTCATCCGCTCCAAAAAGGCGGCTTATGACGCAATCCTGCTGGATGTCGATAACGGCCCGGACGGCCTCTCCCGCCCCTCCAATGACAGCCTCTATGATCGCGAAGGGCTGGAAGCGGCCAGAAGCGCGCTACGCCCGAAGGGCGTGCTTGCGGTCTGGTCTTCAGGTCCGGATGCTGCCTTTACCCGACGCCTTCGCCAAGCCGGCTTCAAGACCGATGAGGTCAGCGTTCGCGCCAATGGCAAACGCGGCGGTGCGCGTCACACACTCTGGCTTGCTGCCAAGGCCTGAAGAAGAGCGGAGGTCAGCGCCTTGAGGTAGAGCGTTCTCCCAAAGCGTCCAAGGCGTCGGCATTATCCCTGCCCCATGCGTAAAGCATCTCCACCGGTTCGATGAAGCGGTTACCAAGCGGTGTTAGCCTGTATTCGACAGCAGGCGGGCGTGTGGCGTGCACGTGGCGCGTGACAAGGCCGGACCTTTCCATCTCTTTCAATGTCTGTGTCAGCATCTTCTTGGAAATGCCCGGCAGGCTGCGCTCCAGCACACCGGTGCGCGCGGCACCCTCATGCAGCTTGTGCAACGTGTGCAGGATCATGCTCGTCCATTTGGTCGAGAAGAGTTCCAGAACACGTCTCGGCGCACAATCCTCGCGCCATTCTGCTTCTTGGCTACCCGGTTTCATAGTGGTCACCCTTTGGTTTCCATGTCCCCAAACAGTGCCGTCTACACGATGACGCGCCGGATGACTAATTAAAGCGTTTACGAAATGGAGTTTGAACATGGTTAAAACGGCATTGGTCGTCGGCGCAAGTGGGATCGTGGGAAGTGCCACGGCAAATCTTCTGTTCGAACAGGGTTGGCAGGTCTATGGTCTGGCCAGACGCCCGACCCAGCAAGAGGGCATTGTTCCCGTCTCGGCAAATCTGCAGGATGCAGTCGAAACCGCAAAGGCGCTCGCGGATGTGCGGCCAGAGGCCGTCTTTATCTCGACCTGGGCGAGGCAAGAGAGCGAAGCGGAAAACATCCGCGTCAACTCCGCCATGGTGCGCAATCTGCTGGATGGTCTGAGCCTCGGCAAATCCACCCGCCATGTGGCACTTGTCACAGGCCTCAAACATTATCTCGGACCCTTCGAAGCCTATGGCAAGGGCACGCTTCCGCAAACCCCGTTTCGCGAAGAACAGGGCCGTCTCGACGTCGAGAATTTCTACTATGCGCAGGAAGACGAGGTCTTTGCCGCATCCAAACGCGATGGCTTCAGTTGGAGCGTCCACCGCCCCCATACCGTGATTGGCCAGGCAGTCGGCAATGCCATGAACATGGGCACGACGCTGGCGGTCTATGCCACGATCTGCCGGGAAACCGGACGCCCCTTCCGCTTCCCCGGATCAGCCGCCCAATGGAACGGCCTGACCGACATGACGGATGCGAACCTTCTGGCCAAGCATCTGCTCTGGGCAGCGCAAACGCCTGAGGCAAAGAACGAAGATTTCAACGTCGTGAATGGCGATATTTTCCGCTGGAGCTGGATGTGGGGCCGCATCGCGGACTGGTTCGGCATTGAAGCAGCACCCTTCGACGGCACCGTCACTCCTCTAGCAGAACAAATGGAACACGACGCCGAAATCTGGAATAAAATTTCCATTCGCGAAAACCTTGCCGAGCCGGATCTTAACCGCCTCGCATCGCCGTGGCATACCGACGCCGACTTGGGACGCCCCATTGAAGTCGTTACCGACATGGGCAAAAGCCGCCGCCTTGGCTTCAAGGAGTATCAGCCAACCGACGACGCATTCTTTGCGCTCTTCGAAACGCTTCGTAAGAACCGCCTCATTCCCTGAGCGCGCAATCGGCTGATAACACACAATGAAAAACCCGCATCGGCATAGCCGGTGCGGGTTCTTTTTAATCGGATAAGGCGTGCCTTAAATTTCGGCCTGCGAGGTCACGATGCGCGAAGCAAGGCCGTAGGTCACAGCTTCTTCAGCGCCCAGCCAGTAATCGCGGTCGATGTCCTTGGCGATCTTTTCTTCCGTCTGGCCGGTGGCCACGGAGAAGATCTTGATCAGGCGCTTGTTCATCTTGATGATTTCGCGTGCCTGTATCTCGATGTCGGACGCCATGCCGCGTGTGCCGCCGGATGGTTGGTGCAGCAGGAAGCGGGTGTTCGGCAGGCAGATACGACGCTCTTTCGGTACCGATACATAGATCAGCGCACCAGCGGAAGCGACCCAGCCCGTACCGATGATCCAGACCTTCGGCTTGATGAACTTGATCATGTCGTGAATGCTGTCGCCGGACTCGACGTGGCCGCCGGGCGAATTGACGTAGACGCGGATGTCTTCATCGCTGGCTGCGGCAAGCGCCACAAGCTGCGTGCACACTTTCTGCGCCAATTCCTGCGTGATGCCGCCATAGATGAAGATCGAACGCGACTTGAAAAGATTCGCTTCCGTTTCCTTGCCGATTGGCAGTTCCTTGCTCTTGTCGTCTTCTTCTTCGTTCATGGGGCGATCTCCAACGTAATTCATTACCTACCGGACATAGTGTGATTTGTTTCGTAAAACAATGATTGAAAAAGACAAGGCGCGGAACTGCTTAATAAACAGACCTCCGGCAAATGACGCATGGACACGGACTTCATGCCTACGATATCGTTAATTTGCGGGGTTAGGCAGGCGACCCAAGCGCCCTTGCTCCGCGTCCAGTAATCGAGAGGGAACAATGATCAAAAGACTTTCACTCGTTGCGGCAACGCTGGCTGCGTCCACGCTTCCCGCCTTTGCTCACCTCAATCCGGAAGAGCACGGCTCCTTCATGGCGGGCGTCTCCCATCCGCTGTTTGGCGCTGACCACATTCTCGTCATGGTGGCGGTGGGTATCTGGGCGGCGCAGATCGCGGCAACGAGACACGATCGCCGCGCACTATTCGTGGTTCCTGCGGCTTTCGTCGGCGCAATGGCCATCGGTTTCCTGCTGGCACTCGGCGGCATCGAGCTTCCATTCGTAGAGCCTGCCATTCTTGCATCTGTGATCGCCCTTGGACTGCTGGTTGCCATGGCAACACGGGTTCCGGCGAACGCGGCTGCGGCCATTGTCGGCGTTTTTGCACTGTTTCACGGCCATGCCCATGGCGGAGAACTGGGCAGCGCGGGCGCGCTGCAATTCGGCATTGGCTTCGTCATTGCAACGGCGCTTCTGCATGTCGTAGGCATGGCGCTGGGGCTGGGCATTGCAAAGCTTGGGCCGACCGCTGCACGCCTGACTGGAGCGGCGACCGCGCTTGCCGGCCTGTCACTCGTTCTCGGCGGCTAAGCAGGCGCTTGACCTTACAAAAATGTTAGAAAATTCCGGCTTTCAAAAGCCGGAATTGAACCCTACTTCCTTGCTGTGCGTTTCTCGACACGCCAAGGAGGCAACCGATGTCACCAGAAGAAACCCAACTGCTCACATCCCTGTTCGACAGGGTCAAATCCGCATCCTCGACACCGCGCGATGCGGACGCCGAAAGGCTCATCAGCCAGGCCGTAAAGGATGAGCCAGCCGCACCCTATTATCTTGCTCAGGCCGTGATCGTGCAGGAGAAGGGACTGGAAGCGGCGGCGGCGCATATTCGCCAGCTGGAAGAACGCATCCATCAGCTTGAAAGCAGCAACACTGCACCGCAGCAGGCACAGCAAGGCGGCTTCCTGAGTTCGATCTTCGGCGGCAACCAGCAACAGGCACCGGCACCAGCGCCAAGCCCCAGCTCTGCACCGGCCCCCGCTCCAACCTATCGCAACGACATATCCGGTCAGACCGCGGGGCCATGGGGCCGCACTGCGGATGCGCCGCAGCAGGCCAGCGGCCCATGGAGCCAGCAGCCCTCCGGCTTCGGCCGATTTGGCGGCGGCGGTGGTGGCGGCGGTTTTCTGCAGGGCGCGCTAGGAACGGCAGCCGGTGTCGCAGGCGGCATGTTGCTTGCCAATTCGCTCAGCGGCATCTTCTCCAACCACGTTGCCTCTTCCGGCTGGGGTGGCGCGGGCGCAGCCAATGCACCCGTCGAGGAAACCGTCATCAACAACTACTATAATGACGACGACAAGCCGCAGCAGGACGCCTCGGACAATAATGACGACGTGCAGCAGGCGGATTATGACGACAGCAATGACGACATGGATTTCGATTCAGGCGACGGCGATTCCTTCGCCTGAATCTCTTTCAGAGCGGGATCAGCCGCGACCGCGATAGGTCGCGACACCCTGCTCGGGAAGCCAGACGCCTTCCGGCGGCGCACCCGTCTGCCAGAACACATCGATGGGGATGCCGCCGCGAGGGTACCAATAGGCACCGATGCGCAGCCACTTGGGCTGCAGCAGCTCCACCAGACGCTTGGCGATGTAGACGGAGCAATCTTCGTGAAACGCACCATGGTTGCGGAAGGCGTGCAGGAACAGCTTCAGCGACTTCGATTCCACCAGGAATTCCCCCGGGATGTAATCAATGACGATATGGGCAAAGTCCGGCTGACCCGTCATCGGGCACAGTGACGTAAATTCCGGTGCGGTAAAGCGTACGACATAGTCCGTGCCGGCATTGCCGTTCGGCACTTTTTCCAGAACGGCCTTTTCCGGACTTTCGGGTGCTGCAACCTGCGCACCCAGTTGAGACAGGCCGGAAACATCCGTGACTGACATGATTCAAACTCCTGCTTCTTGAAACTCGACCCGGACGCCGTGCGCCTGTTCACTTTCGGGTTCGACGTGAATGGCGAGGACGGCACCGGGCACGGCCTCTCTTATGGCATCTTCCAGCCGGTCGCAAATCTCGTGTGCGGCACCAACCGACATGGCCGAGGGTACGACGACGTGAAAATCGATAAAGGCCACCGACCCGGCCCTGCGGGTTTTAAGATCGTGGACGCCCAAAAGACCGGCGGAGTTCTCTGCAATCGCGGTCTTGATGATCTCGTCTTCCTCCGGCTCTACCGCACGGTCCATCAAGCCGCCAAGCGAGTACGTGATGACCTTGTAACCCTGGAAAAGAATGTTGATGGCAACGATGATGGCAAGGATCGGATCGAGGATCGCGTAACCGGTGATGATTGCCAGCACGAGACCGACCAGAACGCCGCCTGAGGTGACGACGTCCGACATGATGTGATGGCCATCTGCCAGAAGTGCCGGAGAGGATTGCTTGCGCCCGACCCTGATCAGCACCGTCGCCCAGACGAAATTGAGGATAGCCGCAAAGGCGTTGATGGCAAGGCCGAGCACCGGTGCATCCGGCAGGCTGGGAGCCATGAGACCACCCCAGGCCTCCTTGACGATCAGAAGGGCGGCGACCACGATCAAAACGCCTTCCACCACCGCAGACAGATACTCTGCCTTGTGATGCCCGAACTGGTGATCGTCATCGGCTGGCTTTTGCGCGTAACGGATAACGAAATAGGCAATGAAGGCCGCCACCACATTGACGGTGGATTCCAGACCATCGGACAGCAGTGCGACGGAGCCGGTAAACCACCAGGCCAGAAGCTTGAGGCAAAGCACTGCAATGGCAAATGGAATTCCCCAGAAAGCAAGCTTTCTGACGAGTGCGTGACCCTGTTCGTTCATAACTGACCCCATGCAGATGCGAATGAATTGCAGAATTGGACCCCAAAACGCATGAACCGCGCGCACGGAAGCTCCGTGCGCGCGGTTCATATTTTCGGCTTCTATGATTTAAAGCGGCAGAAAGGTCAAGAGGGCCATTGTTACGCTTGTGTCTGCCCCGCTGCGTCTCGCCTACCGCATTTCCATGATGACGATGTCTATCGGCTCTCCTCCCACACCATGGGAGAAGTATCCACGACTGACCGGCTTGAAGCCAAAGCTCTCGTAAAACCCTTGTGCATTGAGGGTCGACTCGATCCTGACCGGCCCCTGATGACCCATTCTCGCGACCTCGATGCCACGCTGCAGCAAGGCCCTGCCCAAGCCTCGCCCGGCGGCCTCAGGCACCAGAAACAGACGCGTAACTTCGCCACGGTCCGCATCGACGAAGCCCAGCAGTACGCCATCCTGCTCCGCAACGAATGTCCTGTTTTTCGTGATGACGTCTTCGTAATAGGCGGCGGTTCGATTTCCCATCCAGTTCGCAAGCTGGTCACCGCTATAATGCGCTTTGCCCAATGCCTTTATGGACTGCGCGGTAATGTCGTAAAGGTGCTGCCCCTCACCCGGACGGGCGGGCCGCAGTTTGATCCCGTGCTGCAACTCATCTTCGCTCGTCATCAAAGACACTCTGTTTCGGCCAGGCGCTCGACGATCATCACACCCTGCTCAACAGCAGCTTGATGCCCGCAAAGCCGAAGAACAGCGCAAGCGTTGCCTCGATGGAGCGTTTGGATTTCTGATAGAGGCGGATGGCGGGTGCCGTGGAAAACACCAGCGCATAGCCGCAGAAAATGGTGAGACCGAGCATGGCGCAACCGCCGATGATGGCGGCAAGGGTTGCGGTTCCAGCGCCCGGCTTGAGGCCGAGAGACATGATGGCAAGCCAGCCAAGCACGGCCTTGGGATTGGTCAGATGAAGCAGCAGGCCGCGACGATAGAGCTTGAGATAATCCGCCTTGCTGGTCGCCATTTCCCCGGTCTGGGCCGAAGACGCCTTGGCAAAGGCAGAGCGCGCGGATTTATAGGCCAGATAAAGAAGGTACAGACCGCCGGCGATCTTGATGACGAAAAGCGCGTTGGCAAAGGTCGCGAGCACGGCAGACAGTCCCGATGCCGCGACAGCCGCCCAGCAGAGTGAGCCCGTCATGACGCCGAGCGCAAGAACGATTGCGGGCAACCTGCCCTGGCTCATGGCGATACCCATGATGGTCATGTTGCTGGGACCGGGGCTTGCAACGGCAATGATATAAGCCACGTAAACCAGTAAAAGCTGATGGAAATCGATCATCTGCGCCAAGCTTTCAAACATCACGATAAAACAATCAGGCTATTGAAGCGGCCTCGATGAGATTGTCAATTCCACGACGTCGAAAGCCAATCAGGGCGTCACCGTATCATTATGCAGCCTGAGCGATGTCGTCAAAAGCGGCGGCAGCGGCGTCCACCAGCCGGTGCGCAGGCCGGCGTGCCGCAGTGCGGAGGCCGTCCATGTGTTGCAGCCAAGCAGGGCGTTGAAATAGCCGACAGCTTCGAAAAATGCATCATCCCGGCCATAGGATTGCCCAAGCAGCGGCACCGGCTTCCCTTGCGGTCTCGCGAAACTGCCGAGGATGAAGCCAAGCAGCTTTTCATAATCCGCGTCTGACAGATCAAGCGCCATGACGCCAGCATCGGCCAGCGGTATCTCCCCGGCAAGGGCGACATGCATGACCGATTGATCGAGCGTAACACCCTTGAACAGCGGCAGCGGTTTCAGATCCGCCCATGTTGGCGTCTCGGTGTAAAAGGCGCGTCCGCCCCAGCCGAAGACGAGATAGCGAACGCCCGGATAATCGATCTCCAGACTGCCCTCACGCAGAAAGGCAAAGCGGTCCAGAAGCTCTGATGTAATGGGCAGAGCGATATCGGTATGGATGGGGTTGCTGAGAATGAGGACGCGGCGGGGCGCCGGATCAGCTGAGGGCGATTCACCGCCGAAGATTGGCCGTGGCACGAAGGTGCCGCCGGCGATGCCAAGGATCAGCAGCGCCAGCAGAATGCATAGATGTTTGATGAACTTCACTCTGCATCACCTGCGCGGCTTCAGGAAACGGCGGCGTCTCATGACGCCGCCGGTATTCTCTATTTGCTCAGGCAGCCTTGACCTTGGCCTTGCGCACCAGGTGGGTCACCACATTCTCAATCATCCGCATACCGGCATCGCCGCCCAGCGTCATGATCGATTCCGGGTGGAACTGCACAGCGGCCACGGGCTCCTTGCTGTGCTCGATACCCATGATGGTACCATCTTCGCTTTCCGCGGTGATCATGAATTCGCGCGGTAGCGTGGCCGGGTCGGCGAAGATGGAGTGATAACGGCCAACCGTTACCTCCTTGCCGAGGCCCGAAAAGACGAGGCCGGGTTCCAGCACGCGGATACGCGACGGCTTGCCGTGCATGGGGACGGCAAGCTGGCGAAGCTCACCACCATAGGCTTCCGCCAGCGCCTGAAGGCCGAGGCAGACGCCGAAGATCGGCAGGTCGCGAGCACGGGCAGCCTTGATGGTCGCCTTGCAATCGAAATCGCTGGGGTTGCCAGGGCCGGGAGACAGAACGACCAGATCCGGCTGGAAACGCTCGAACACTTCGGCCGCCACTGGGGAGCGAACGGTGGACACGGTGGCACCCGTCTGCCGGAAGTAGTTCGCCAGCGTGTGCACGAAGCTGTCTTCGTGGTCCACCAGCAGGATTTTGACGCCCGTTCCCACCTTCGCGGCGTCGCGCTTGGTGCCGGCGGAGTTCTGGCCCTTTGCATCACGAATGGCAGAAATCATGGCGGATGCCTTCAATTCGGTTTCAGCTTCTTCTTCCTGAGGATTGGAATCATTGAGCAAAGTTGCCCCTGCCCGCACCTCGGCAATGCCATCCTTGATGCGGATGGTGCGCAGCGTCAGGCCCGTGTTCATATCGCCATTGAAGCCAACCATGCCGATGGCCCCGCCATACCATGCGCGTGGGCTCTTTTCATGGGCTTCGATGAAGCGCATGGCCCAGAGTTTCGGCGCGCCGGTAACGGTCACGGCCCATGCGTGGGACAGGAAGCCATCGAAAGCGTCCATATCATCGCGCAGACGGCCCTCAATATGGTCCACCGTGTGGATGAGGCGTGAATACATCTCGATCTGGCGGCGGCCGATGACCTTGACCGAGCCGGGTTCGCAGACGCGGCTCTTGTCGTTACGGTCCACATCCGAGCACATGGTCAGCTCGGACTCGTCCTTCTTGGAATTGAGCAGCTTTAGGATCTGCTCGCTATCGGCAATCGGGTCATCGCCGCGCTTGATGGTACCCGAGATCGGGCAGGTCTCGATGCGGCGTCCGGACACGCGCACGAACATTTCCGGCGACGCACCCACCAGATATTCCTGATGGCCCAGATTGATGAAGAAGGAATAGGGCGACGGATTGATGGCCTTCAGGCGGCGGGAAATTGCCGAGGGGTTGCTCTCGCAACGCTCCATGAACTTCTGGCCGGGCACGACTTCGAAGAGATCGCCGCGGCGGAAGCTCTCCTTGGCCTTCGTCACCAGTTGCGAATACTCGCCGGGGTGATGGTCGCCCCGCGGCGGAATGGTATCTGTCGTCCGGAAAGGATCTGGCGCAATCTCTTCCGCCTTGCCGTGGGTGGTGACGCCGTCCTTTTCGAAGTCATAACGGTCGATCCATGCCTTTGCCGAATAATGGTCCACCACCAGAATCTCGTCCGGCAGGTAGAGAACCATGTCACGCTGGTCTTCAGGGCGCTGAAGCGAAAACTTGATGGCATCGAACTGGAAGGCCAGATCGTAGCCGAAGGCGCCGAACAGGCCGATGGCGGCATCCGCACTCGAATAGAAGAGGTCGACAATGGCGCGAAGCGCTGTGAAGACAGTCGGAATCTTGGAACGTTCTTCCTCGGTAAAGACGCGGTCCGGTTCATTGACCACGAGATCCAGCCTGCGGGCAGTCGATTCCCCCAGTGTCAGATCTGGCGTTGCCTTCAGCTTCTCCGCAATGAAGGAGAGCAGTACCTCGCCGCGCCCGTTATAGGCTTCGATCCACATGTTGCGGCCAAAAGAGGAAATGCCAAGCGGTGGATCGATGATGGCTGTGTCCCAGCGGGTGTAACGACCGGGATATTCGTAATTGGATGAAAAGACGGCACCGCGGCGCTCGTCCAACCGTTCGACGTAGCTGTCGATGGCCCCGGCATAATCGGCGACGCGACGCTGGCGGGAGACTTTAACGCCACCCTTCGTCTCGTAGGTTTCCGCGCCATCATCCTGAATGATCGTTACCATTTCTAAGCACTTCCCGTTTTTTCTGCCTGATAACATTCTGCCCGATGAGAGGCGGCATAATAACAAAAAAGCCGCCTGAGAATTCGGGCGGCTTGGACTTAGTCAAAGGACATAGGTGCTCAAGGCCGCGTAAAGCTGCCCCACCACCAGATAGCAATGTTCTTCGACATGATGTTCATGGCGCAAATTGTTAGCGCCAACGGTGTCTCATGGCAAGCGGATTTGCGTGGAGGCATGAACCGAAAGACAGCTCAAACGTTCAGGCTCTGCCGCAACAGGGGAGCGACCGCTCACATGCTTCATCGTCTCATCATCCTCGCAGCCAGCACGCTGCTGATCGCAGCCGCGCCGCCGCCACAGGATGTGCCCGTTCCGCAGCCGAAGCCCGGGCAGGAAAACTCCTCACCGACCCAGGCACCAGCCGATAATAAGAAAGAGGCCGAGCAACCGTCTCCCCCCGCTGAAAATGCCGTTCCAAAACCGGCGGAAAAGCCCCAGGAAAAACCGGAACCGGCACCTGAAGGTGACGAGGCAAAGCCTGAGCAGCCAAAGACGGACGAAGAGAAAAAGCCGCAAGAGCCTGCGCGCGAGCCCGTGAAGCCTGAAGATCCGGAAGAGCTGAAAGCCTGCCTTTCGCAGCTGCGTGAGTTGGGCGCTGAATTCAAGGAGCTTCCGGCCATTCCGGGAGAAGAAGACGGCTGCGGCATCGCATCGCCGCTTGAGCTCTCCACCGTCATTCCCGGCATCAAGCTTGAGCCTGAGGGAACGATGCGTTGCGAAGCCGCTCTGGCACTGGCGCGGTGGGCAAAGGACGTGGTGGTGCCGACGGCGGAGATCGCACTGCCAGACAAAAAGGTTACCGCCTTCGGCAACGCCTCGACTTATGTCTGCCGCAACCGCAACAGCGCCGAAACCGGAAAGATTTCCGAGCACGCCAAAGGTAGCGCCGTCGATATCGCCACCCTTACCTTCGACAAGGGCGAACCACTTGTCATGAAACCGCGTGGGGAAGACGGGACACTGGAAGGCGCATTTCAGCGCACCATCACCACCGCCGCCTGCCTGTTTTTCAAGACAGTTCTCTCGCCCGGCAGCGACGCCACCCATCAGGATCACCTGCATCTCGATGTACTCGAACGCAAGGGCGGGTATCTATACTGCCGGTAAAAGACTGGCGGCGTAGCACCGCCAGTTCTGCGCTTGAAATGTCGATCAGAATTTCTGGGTCAGAGAAATCTTGAACGAGCGGCCCGGCTCCGAATAGAAATCGACCGGCTGGTTTACCGATGACACGGAGCCGGGGTTGATATCCCTGACGCCGACAGCATTCCAATATTTCCGGTCAAACAGATTATAGACACCCGCCTGAATACGCAGGCCCTTTGTCTGCTCAGGCTCCCACCAACCGGTCAGGTTAAAGATACCGTAGCCGGGTGCATCGAATGTATTCGGCTTGCCATCGTCCCGCATGTTCGAAGAGAAAATCCCCGTAAGCTCCGAGCCCCATGTTTCCTGAGCGTAGCCAAGTCCGACAATGGATTTAAAAGGCGCAACCGTGCGGATGAGCTCGTCATTGTCGGTATCCTTGCCATAGGCATAGGCAAGCGATGCATGCGCGAAAAAGCCATTGGCCAGATCTTTTCGCACCTTGGCTTCTACGCCGGAAATTTCCACATGTTCCAGGTTCCGATAGGAAAACAACTGGCCATTTCCCCTGCCACCGAAGCCCGGGAAAAGCGTCGTGAATGTCGTCTCCTGCTCGATGAAGTTTCTGTACTTGTTGTGGTATAGCGTCACGCTTCCTGAAAGATCGCCGCTATCAAACTTGGCACCAATTTCAAAGCCGTTGCTGGTCTCGGGTTTCAAAGAAGAGTTGCCGATGACAGCGTATCCTGAACTGATATTTGAGAAGTTCAAATAGAGTTCGTTCACGGTTGGCGCACGATAGGCCATCGCCCATTGGGCAAAGAGCTGAACCTGAGGCGTCAGATCATAGGTCGCCAGCAGCTTTGGAGAGAAGCGGGATCCGCTGTTGCCGGTTGGCAGGCCGAAGGTGTTGTAACCGCTATTGGTTGAGACCGAGCCATCCGGATCATAATCATAGGCATCAAAACGCAAACCGGGTGTCAGCTTGAAATTGCTCGCCCCGAAGCCAAGTTCATCTTCGAGATAAAGACCAAGGCTTTTGCCGTCCACATCAGGCATATCAGACTGCGAGGCCGCAGACGATCCGCCTGTGTTGAGGTAGACAGCGTTGCTGAAATCGGAAATCCAGGCATTTCCGCCGAACCGGATTGTGTGGCTGACGCTGCCGACCTCGAAGCCGGATTCCAGACCTCCGACAAGTCCGAAGCGGTTGTCTCTGAGGTTGTCTTCGCGGATATAAAGCGAATTATTGGTCAGACGGTCGCCCGAGCCGGATACCTTGTCCAGCCGCGTCCAGTAAAGCGAAAGATCGGCTGCGTCGATCAGGCTGTCGGTAGACGGCGCCTCATATTGATAGTCCAGCGAAACGCGATCGCGCTCGGTGTCCTCATGGCCGTCATAATCATCGATCCGGTAGGTGGACGTTGAAACGTTGGAGCCTTGAAGCGTTTTCAGGTCTGTTCTCGTTCGCAGCGAAAAGCGTTCCGCCGTCAGACCGATGCGGTGACCGCCTTCGAGATCCTGCCGGATCTTGAACATCAGGTTACTCTCGTAAGTATCGGCTGGATTGGGTGTCGTGCGACGTGTGCCGTAAATATCTGCGCTGCCGCGGTTATCTGCCTCATTCCCACGCTTGTAGGAGCCTTGGAACAAAACCGAGGTATTCTCTATTTTTTTGGCGACCGCCAGCGAACCACCAAAGCTCTTGTCCTCTGTGTCGTAGGTGGTCTTGGCAACACCGCCCCAGTCCCTGTCAGCTCCGATCAGATCGTCAGCTTCCAGAGTGCGAAGCACCAGCGCGCCGCCCAATGCACCGGAACCGGCGCGGCTGGAATCGGCGCCACGCACCACATCGATGGATGAGAGCGAGGAGAAATCGAAACTTGAGTTCGTGTTGCTCAAGGTCGTTGTCGCCTGCCCCTGACGGGCAAAGTTTTCGAAAAACGGAACAGGGATGCCATCGATCAGCGTGGTGACCCGCGCCCCGCCCAGACCACGAATGAACAGACCACCAGGCTTACCTGGCTTGGAATTGACGAAATCGACACCGGCTTGTGTCGTCTTTCCCAAATCCTTGAGGCTGTCGATGTCTTTTTTGCGGATCTCTTCAGCACCTGTCGAGCTGGCGAGAGGCGTGTTGCCAGCGGCATCGCTTGCCTTGATGCGCTTTCCCTTGATGACAATCCTCTCCAGGACAGTCGCGCTTTCATTCGCTGCCTGATCCGTAGCCTGCTGTGCACCGGCAGAATGAACGGAAAGAAGTGTCATCGCCGTGCAGACAAGCAAAGCTGATTTGGATCGCCCAATGGTCATCATTCACCCCTAAATTCGAGCGCACGAAAGCGCACGGCAACGCGAGGCGTTGACGCGGAGTGGCTCGATAAATACCAATAATTTTTACGGCTTTGGCCGTATCGGAGAGTTAAAAAACATGACTTTGGATGTCAACAAATAAAACATGATTCAAACGATCATGTTTATGCCGGACAACAATGTTGCGAAAATGTGACAGGGAGAGACTACGCCCTTGCGACGTCGGTTCGGGCAAAACAAGAACGCGAACATGACGCTGATCAATAAGAACGCGCGATGGGATCAACCTTGGAATGAGTGGGCGGGCCCCTTGAAGCAGCAATGGCGGCCAACTAGATCATGGCCCCAGACGAAGTCGCAACCAGCCGAAGACGAGAGACGCAGATGAAATCCCTTGAACTGCTTGTTGAAAGAATCATTCTCTCCAGCCGTTGGCTGCTGGTGGCATTCTATCTGGGGCTGGTTGCCGCACTGGCTGTCTATGCGCTGTCCTTCGCCTTCAAATTTCTCAAAATCGCCCAGAATGTCTTCGTTTACACAGACGCCGAGATGATCCTTGCCATGTTGGCCTTGATTGATGCGGCGCTGGTGGCAAGCCTGATCGTGATGGTGATGATTTCCGGATATGAGAATTTTGTCAGCCGTTTCGACGAAGGCGAAGACAAGGTTTCCTTCCTGGGCAAGCTCGATGCGGGCAGCCTGAAAATCAAGGTTGCCTCATCCATAGTCGCCATATCATCCATTCATCTGCTGCAAATATTCCTGAATGCAAACCAGTACAGCGACAGCAAGCTGATGTGGTTTACGATCATACATTTGGCTTTTGTCATTTCTGCGGTCATGCTGGGCTTTCTTGAGAAACTGATGTCCAAACCCAAGGCCGCGCAGGACAGTGCCAACATCTAATCCTTTTCACATCTTTTGTGACAGTAAATAGCTGTCGACAAAGGACGTTGGTTACTTCCATATCGATGCATTTGATTTAAAACAGTTCATACGGAGGTGATGAAGCGCGAACCAAACTTGAAATTAAAACTGGATTTTCAAGATAATTCGTATATTTGTTACCGTTAACATATCGCGGCATTATCAACGAAACGATCATGATCACACTCGAACGGCAATCGCTACTGAGTAAGGAATTGTCGGCAGCGGAAAGCCGTCCTCGGTGGCTGCAGGTGCTGCAAGCGGTTGCCAAGGAATTCGGTTTCTCACATGTCGGGCTCATGCGTTTTCCCAAAGCGGATGACGAGTTGCTTTCCGCGGTCCTGGTGGAAACGACCATTCCTTTGCGTTTCATCCGTGAATTTGATCAGAAGCGTCTCCTGCGATACTGCCCTATTCTGCCGAAAGTCGAGATATCCCTGATGCCGCAAGGCTGGTCTCTGGATGATATCGAAGGCTCGGACACCAAGGTGAAGGCCCTGGGAACGCTGCTTTCACAATACGGCATCAAAAACGGGCTTATCATTCCCACAAATTCGCTAAACGGCGAACGCTACCTCATTCGTTTTGAAGGTGACTGTGCGCCGCTCTGCCAGATTGCTCTCAACGAAATCGGCATGATCGCACTCCATGCCTTTGACGTGTATGAGCGTATGCGGCGTACGGAGATGACTGCGCCGCGCAAGCTGACCAAACGCGAACTGGAAGTTATCCGCTGGACATCGCAGGGCAAGACATCCGTTGAAATCGGCCACATCCTCTCACTGTCGGATCACACCATCAACGCCTATCTGAACAATGCCATCCGCAAACTCGATTGCGTCAATCGCACGCAACTCGTTGCCAAGGCGATCCGCCTCAAACTGATCAGCTGACGCTTCGATACGAAGCGCCAGCCATTGGCGATCAGCGATCCAGCACCGAGCGCAGTTCCACAAGGTTCGAACGAACTCTCAACACGTAAAAGCCCATGGTCGCCAGATGCGATGGCATGATCCATCCGCCCTCGTCACCGTTCGAGATGATGAGCGGCTGGATGCGCAATGCGGCGCGCGTCTGCAACAGCGTATCGTTCCAGAGGCTTGTCAGGTTCCGTTCACGGATAACCTGGGAGAAGTCCGCTCCCGCTGCGGCCAGAATGCCGTAGTAGCCATAGAGCTGACCATAGGCGAACCAGAACCGGTCGTCGGCGCGCGTATCGAACCAGCCGCCATTGTAATTCTCAGAACGCTCACGCAGGATTGCGGATGTTCCGCCGATGTCGTTGGCGATGCGGTCGATGAATTGGATGAGGTTGTCGGCACGTCCGTCAAACACCGAATTGCACTGCGCCAGGCTGGTGTTGAACATCCGCAGGCTTTCCGCAGCGGAGCGATAGTAGCTCGGGCTCGGTGTTTTTGGGCCGAATGGATCAAGACCGAAATACCAGGAATATTCATCGAACTGAAGGTTACCGCGCGCCTTCTGCAAATTGGCGTCAATGCCGGATGTGCCACGGACGCGACCAAGCGAATCCACCAGCTCAACCGATGTCCGGCGAACGGCCTGATTGACCCCGCGCTGGAACGACGCCTTGTTGTCGAGGAACGGCGTGTTATCCCAATCGATGCCGAACAATCCAGCGCGATACAGCAGCATGGAAGAAATCCAGGCATTCTGATCGACGTTGAAATCGATCAACCCTGCGGCAACATCGACGATGGCCGAACTCTGGCAGCTTCTCGCCGCAGGTGCTGCAGGTGCTGCAGGGGCAGGCTCAGTTGTGGCTGCAGCAGGCGTGGGCGCTGCTGCTGCAGGCAATTCCTGTCCGGCGCCAAGCGTGCGTTCGGAGAGTTTGTAACTGGCAACATAATCCGGGTTGAAGTTCGACCAGACCTGCGTCTGCCAGAAGAAATAGCCGTAAAGACCGACCAGCAGAACCACCGCTGCAGCAATCGGAATCTTTATCAATCCGTTGCGGTTCGTGTACCAGCCATGAGCCGCTCTCAAGGCCAGAACAGCCATGCAATCGCCATGGAGGCACCTCTTCCAAACGCGGAGAACATGCGCCTGAAAAACGCGATAACCGGATCAAGCATCGTTCAACTCCCCTGAGCGCATCGGCCCAAACCGGGCACAATGCGTAATCTACCACGACGAACATCTCCAGCGTGACAGATACGCGACGCCAGGATGCGACAATCGTTCCGCTCTCAAAGGCGGACCGGCTGTCACCTCACATATGGTGATCAGATGCGCGATACAACGGAGGACCTCATGTTTTTCCCGCTCCGGTTTCGATCATCTTCGCTTCCGATCGCTCGAAATGGCGCGCCAGGGCATCTTCCAGCCTGATTTTGCGCCGGGCCACGTCCTGCATGGTAACGGCGCCTTTCGCGTGAAGTGTCAGCAAATGGTGGAAAGGACCCGGCCTTGGCGGGTGCTCCATGTCATCACCTGCCTGCGAGAAAAGCCGCAAATCTTCCAGCAGCGGCTGTAACGAGCCGTAGGCGACATCATGAAGCATGATGCAGCGTTCGGCTTCGATGGAGACCGCATTGAGCAAGAGGGAATAGATCGACACGCCGTCATTCAGCGCGTCGATGATATCGCCAAACAGGATCGCCTGGCGGTCCAGAACATCGCGCTTATCGTTCAAGGCCTTGCGCTCCGCCAGTACGGCGTTCCGGCGCCCGGCCGCATCATCCCTGTCCGCTGACCACCTGCCGGATTGCGTGTCGTCTGTCGATGTGGCGATCCTGCGCTCAAGCGTTGCCACAGTTGCTGCAAGCTCCCGGTCACGCTGGCGTGCATCGTCAATCGAAAGAACGACCTTGCGGCGCGCCTCCATGCTCGCCTCAAGGCGCGCCTCACACCGCGTCACGAGGGGCGCTGACGTTTCCTTGCACCCCTCCAAAACCCGATAAACGACAGCGGCCTGGGCAAGGATGACCTGCACACTCTCGGCGACGGCAAGCCGTCTTTGGCGCGAAGCCCTGAAGGAGTTGCGGGGCTTTCGCGTGAAAAACCCTAGAAATCGTTCTTTGCGCGTAACGTCGTCGGCCCTGTCAAAGGCCAGGTAGGCCGCATCGATGCGCGCGGACAATCCCTGGATGACCCGACGGCTGTCTGCCGCAAAGGTGTTTTTGGCATCCAGCATCTCCCCGAGAAGCGCCGCATCTGCTTCCAATGCTGCATCCGACGAGGATGGCTGCGCTGTCGCAACGGATTGGGCCAACCGGGCGCACAGCTCTTCGACAGTCCGGCCAGCGGCTTTGGTCTTCTCAAACTGGGCGTCAAAAGATGGCGTTCGTGCCATGAAGGGTCGTCTCCCGAATCGCTGCTGTGCAAAAAGGCCGCTCATATAAATATGCGCAGCCTTTTCTCAATCCGGGAGTGAAAACCGGTTACTTTCAGAGATTAAGCTTGGCGATCTCTTCGTCCAGCTTTTCGCGTGCCTTTTTCGGCAGCTTGCCGGCTTTTACGGCCTCGATGTTGGCCGGCGCATCACCAACGACGACGAGAGCCACCATGCCCATGCCGACATGCGGCGTGCATTTGAAGACATAGGCGCCTTCCTTCTCAATCGTCACTTTAAGGGCTTCGTTCATCTTGCCCTTATATTCCTCGACACCATCGGGAATGAGGCCTTTGACGGCTGCGGCGTCGTGACCCTTGTCGACCGGCGTGAAGGTGATGACATCTCCAATATTGGCCTTGACCGCAGCGGGCTCAAAAACCATTGCCTGACCGTCCGACCCCTTGTTGAGCATCTTGATCTCGATATCGGCCGCCTGAACCGGGAAGACGAAAAACCCGGCGACGGCGGCGCTGGTCAGAAGGCGAAGGACGTTTGTATTCAGCATGGGATCATACTCCTGAACGAAACCGCGATGGCGGTCTTTCCGTTGCAGGTCCTACTCCGGCAGCCGGTGGCCTTCTTTGACCAAAATCAAACCAGCGGACAGTCGTCGTTGGAATGGGAGGCGCGGTGCCATTTCCTGAGCATCACGCGCCTTCGATTGCCTCCACCCAGTGCCGCCGGCAGAAGGACACATATTTCTCGTTACCGCCAACATCGATCTGCGCGCCTTCCTTGACGATCTTCCCCTGCGAATCGAAACGCGCGACCATGGTCGCCTTGCGCCCGCAGTGGCAAATCGTGCGGATTTCACGCAATTCATCGGCAATCGCCAGCAATTCTCTGGAGGCCGGAAACAGCTTTCCCTGAAAATCGGTGCGTAGGCCATAGGCCATGACGGGAATTCCAAGCCTGTCTGCGATGCGCGCCAATTGCCAGACGTGGTGCTCGGAAAGAAAGTTGGCCTCATCGATAAAGACGCAGGCCACCGGCTCCTGTGCGTGCAGACGCTCAACTTCCTGGAAGATATCGGTGGCGTCATCGAATACCAGCGCATCCGAGGAAAGACCGATGCGCGATGCGACCTTGCCGATACCGGCACGATTATCGAATGCAGCCGTGAAGATGAGGGTGCGCATCCCCCGCTCCTGGTAATTATAGGAGGCTTGCAAAAGCATGGTGGACTTGCCGGCGTTCATTGCCGCATAGTTGAAATAGAGCTTGGCCATCATGCCCTCCGGATCCTGCGTTCAGCGCCTTTTGCAGGCTAGTCCACGCCAAGAGCAAGAGAGTGGCGGCGAAAAACACAGGTTTCGACAAAGAGCGCAGCCATTGAGTGCATTCCATTTTAATGCAACGTGTCGCAAACTGCGCTTGAATGCACGCAAATGCACATGAGTTGATTGTCGGCTCAAGATATTGATAATGGCGGGGAACTTAAAAACAGGGAGTAAGCAATGCTTGCAAAAAATCACCGCTGTCTGGCGCTCGCCGCAGCCGTTTCTGCAATGGCACTCTTCACCACGACGGCTTCTGCGGCAGAACCCGCCAGTTGTGGCACGGTCCGCTTCTCGGATGTCGGCTGGACAGACATTGCCGCAACCACTGCGACCGCCTCTGTTATTCTAAAAAGCCTCGGCTATGAAACAGACGTCAAGATTCTTTCCGTCCCGGTGACCTATACTTCCCTGAAGAACAAGGACATCGACGTCTTCCTCGGCAACTGGATGCCGACGATGGAAGGCGACATCAAGGCCTATCGCGAAGACAAATCCGTCGAAACGGTTCGCGAGAACCTGACCGGCGCGAAGT
Source organism: Hyphomicrobiales bacterium (assembly GCA_900468285.1). GTDB lineage: Bacteria > Pseudomonadota > Alphaproteobacteria > Rhizobiales > Rhizobiaceae > Agrobacterium. The sequence goes on from UBTF01000002.1 coordinate 286,003, forward strand.
ATACGCTGGCCACGAACAGCAAGGGTGCCGAACTCGGCATCAAGGATTTCAAGGATATCGCTGCCCACAGCGATGATCTGGGCGGCAAGATCTACGGCATCGAGCCGGGCAATGACGGAAACCGCCTCATTCTGGGAATGGTAGAGAAGGACACGTTCGGGCTCAAGGACTTCCAGGTGGTGGAATCGTCTGAGCAGGGAATGCTTTCCCAGGTGGCGCGCGCCGAGAAATCCGGAGACCCTATCGTCTTCCTCGGCTGGGAACCCCACCCGATGAACTCCAATTTCAAGCTGACCTATCTGACCGGAGGTGACGACGTCTTCGGCCCCAACCTTGGTGGCGCAACAATCCATACCAATGTACGCGCAGGCTATCTGCAGGAATGCCCAAATGTGGCAACCTTCCTCAAGAACCTGCAGTTCACCCTTCCTATGGAAAACGAAATCATGGGCAAGATCCTCAACGACGGGATGGAGGGTGAAGCCGCCGCAACGGAGTGGCTGAAAGCCAATCCAGCCGCCATTGAGCCATGGCTCGCGGGCGTAAAAACGAAAGACGGCAGTCAGGATGCTCTGGCCGCCGCAAAGAAGAGCATTGGGCTATAAGCATTTCATAGAATGCATTGAACACGTCTTCCGACTGATGGCGGTCGGAAGACGACCATGACTCCGTTCACGAAAGGTTTGCTCTTACCGTGGAATGGCTCAGCGCTTCTGAAAATCGTCTCCCGATCGGTCGATACGCCAAGGATGCGGTCGACTGGTTGACCGGAAATCTTTCCTTCTTTTTCGACTGGTTATCCTTCATCTTCGAAAGCGTCATCGACGCTCTGCTTTACCTGCTACAGGCACCGCATCCGCTCATCATCGTTGCCATACTCACGGCACTCTCGGCATGGATGCGACGCTCCATCGGAATGCCTCTGTTTACGGCGCTCGGACTGCTGCTCATCATCAATCTGGGATATTGGAAGGCAACGACCGAAACCCTCGCACTTGTCATCGCCGCCAGCGTTGTGTGTATGCTTGTCGGCGTTCCACTCGGCATCTTCGCGGCACGTCGAAAATGGGTCTATGCCGTCATGCGCCCCGCGCTCGACCTCATGCAGACCATTCCCACTTTTGTTTATCTTATTCCAGCGCTTGTCCTTTTCGGACTTGGAATGGTCCCCGGCCTGATCGCAACGGTCATTTTTGCTCTCCCCGCCCCCATCCGTCTGACGCGCCTTGGCATCATTTCCACACCGCCGGCCCTGGTCGAAGCAGCCGTGGCATTCGGCGCCACACCCGGCCAGGTGTTGCGCAAAGTGGAGTTGCCCTTCGCCACGCCACAGATCATGGCGGGGCTGACACAGACCATCATGCTTTCCCTGTCGATGGTGGTTATTTCCGCGCTCGTTGGCGCAAACGGGCTTGGCGTACCGGTGGTGCGGGCTCTCAACACCGTCAACATCGCCATGGGCTTTGAAGCAGGGCTTTGCATCGTCATCGTCGCGATCATTCTCGACCGCCTGTTCCGCCTGCCTGGATCGGAGGAAGAAGCATGAGCGACGCGATCATATTCGAAAATGTCGATATCATCTTTGGTGACAATCCATCCAAGGCGCTCCAGCTTCTTGATGCGGGAAGGACACGGGCCGAAATCAACGCACAGACCGGACTCGTTCTGGGTGTTGCCAATGCATCGCTGACCGTCAAGGAGGGTGAGATTCTCGTTCTCATGGGATTGTCCGGCTCGGGGAAATCAACCCTCCTGCGTGCCGTCAATCGTCTTGCTCCCGTCGCTCGCGGAAAGGTCAGCGTAAAGACGCCAGCCGGCTATATCGATCCCTATGCGACCTCGACGAAAGCATTGCGGGACTTACGGACCCATACGGTTTCCATGGTCTTCCAGCAATTCGGCTTGCTGCCATGGCGTAATGTTGCAGACAATGTGGGTTTCGGCCTGGAACTTTCCGGTATGCGAGAGACTGACCGGAAGAAGCGCGTTGCCGAACAACTGGAACTCGTCAATCTCTCCGATTGGGCAGACAGGAAGGTCGGAGAGCTATCGGGCGGAATGCAGCAGCGAGTCGGTCTGGCCCGCGCATTTGCGACGGGCGCGCCGATCCTGTTGATGGACGAACCCTTTTCCGCTCTCGATCCGTTGATCAGGAGCCGGTTGCAGGACGAATTGCTGGAATTCCAGAGTCGATTGAAGAAGACGATTCTCTTCGTGAGCCACGATCTGGACGAGGCCTTCCGCATCGGCAACCGTATTGCCATGATGGATGGGGGACACATCATCCAGTGCGGGACACCGCAGGAAATCGTCAAGGATCCGTCCAACCAATATGTTGCGGACTTCGTCCAGAACATGAACCCGATTTCCATGTTGACCGCCGCAGACGTGATGCAGGCGGGCGTCACCGCCAACAATGCGGGGCTCCCCGTCTCGGGAACGGCCAAGCCAAGCTCGCCCCTGGTCGATATTCTCGACACGATGGCGAAGCAGCCAGGGGCCATTGGTATCGTGGACAACGGGGTGGTCGTGGGAACTGTCAGCGCCGATGACATCGTTCGAGGGCTGACGCTTCACCGCAAGAAATGATAAAATCCTGCGACGTCGTCCGCGGCGTCGCAGCTTCCAGATCGACCGAACGAGTCGAACACAACCCGCCGCAAGCAACTTCTCACATCCTGCGATTGCCAAACAGACCTCACACTGAGTTGAGATCTGTCAGACCGGATGGGCCAGAGCGGAGTGCTGCAGTGCGAAATCTAGGTACCGGAATAAAAAATTAATAATTATGACCCGCAAAAAGCTGTAGCGGGGAATTGAAATTATTTGCCAATTTTGACGTAAAATTAGCAAATTCGCCCAAGCTAGCCTGATACTGGCCATATTAGCAGAACATTCGACTATTTTTTTGAAAGGAAGCGCAGATGCAACCGAATTTTATTCGTTGCTAATAAAGGCTGGCCTGTACCTTATATTTAGGTATATACAACGGTCTTACCGAATTGATACACTTAGGCCACATAAACTTTCGTTTTTGCCATTGAGACGGTCCGGGGCGGGCTTCACTCAGGAGAAGTGAGAATATGAAAACAGAATCTCTTTCAGAACAATCTACTGCGGCAGCGGGCCTTCTTTCCGCGATGGCAAACCCGAAAAGGCTGATGATATTGTGCAGCCTCGTTGAGGGCGAAGTGCCAGTCGGCGTGCTCGCCACCCAAGTAGGCCTGAGCCAGTCGGCGCTTTCCCAGCACCTTTCCAAGCTGCGCGCTCAGCGTCTCGTCAAGACCCGTCGCGACGCCCAGACCATCTACTATTCCAGCACTTCCGAATCCGTCAAAAAAATCCTTGCGACGCTGGAAAACATCTATTGCGAGCCTGCAGCGTCTGACGCCGAGAAGACCGCAGCTTGAAGATCTGAGCCACACCGGTATCTGGCTGCTTCATTAAAGCGCCCAGTGCCGGTCCGGTTTGGAGAACTTCTCAAAAGCGTATCTACGCTTGGTTTGTCAGGGTGCAGAAGCCATCTGCATCTTGAGTTTGGTGGCAGCTCGGGCGTAGCCACCCTCTCCCCCATCGACGAAATGCATATGATCTTTCGACAAGGGAGACGGCACGATACAGGTCATCAGCGCCGTATCCTGTTCATGCAGCCCGTAGAAGCAGATTCCTTCCCTTGCAGCACCTTCAAGCCGTGACTTGATCTTCTTCAGCCTCTCGCCATCGACATCGACGGTCATTTTCAGGCCATCATCGAATTTACGGAAATCCGTATTGCTGGCAACGGCGCGTTTGTATTGAATGGGGTCAAACCGGCCAACCGGCTTTTTCAACGCGTAGAGGACTGCGATCAGCACCGTCTGAAACATGACCCAAGCACCATTTCGCAGCTGTGATACGCGGTCGCGGTAAGCTGAAAGAGCACTCGCTTCCAGCAACAGGCCCTCGCGAATGAAGCCGAGCGCCGGCCCTTCGACCGGTATCGGATGTCCGCCTCGTCCGTCTTCATTCGCCAGAGCCACGATCTCGGCAACGATTTCCCGGAATGCCAGCTCATCGCCTTTGGGTCCAGGCAGTGCAATTATCGATACGACGTGTCCTTGAGTTGCCTTTATCGGATTCCAGCGACAGGAAAGGCCGGTCAAATCCGGACGCTCACCCTTGCCCGCTTGCTGGATGAGAAAAGCTCCCTGCTTCATCTGCTCGTCAGCCCAGTGGTTGCCGCCGCCGGAGAACATGGCGTAGGAAACATCCGGGCTGGCCTTGAGCCGCGCCACGCGCACATCCAGACCGTTGTCACGAATGGCCGAAACGGGCACGATGGCAGCACGCAGTGTCAGGCCGATATCGTCAGCCACCCAGCTCTGCACTTTCGACAGCGCCTCGCGCGCCGCCTCGATCTGTTGCGATGGAATGGCGATTGCGGCGCCGTCCCCTCCAAAGACGAAGGGTAGATCGTGACGTCCCAGCGCGTTGAGGACGCCGGAAATGACGCCAGCCCCGGCCATGTTGACCGCCTTGTAACGTCCGGCATCGATAGCGCCGGTCGAATCGATGACATCAGCCAGCGCCAATGCCCAGCCATCCGGCAAGGCACGATAAAGCGTGGGGTCGGCCACATCTTCGAAATGCAGGAAGACCGGCAGGTTTTTCAAAAATTCGTCGTCAGGCGATATCATCATGACATTATCCTACTCCGTGCGACGAAAAGCCAGATATATCGCTGGATTGAGGGGCGGCCAGGCCGGCGCATTTCCCTCACAGAGGATTTACGCTGACAAGGCGGATTTGGATCAAACACGACTTGCGAAATCGCGTCCGGCGAGTATGACGGGAAAAGGATGTCGGAAGTCAAACATGAAACGACACCGTGTTGCCTGGAGGTACGGCTGATCTGCGCTGTCCAAAGCGCCCGTCCTCCCGCGATTCATCCGGGACACGCCCAAACCAAGGAGAGACCAGAATGAAACTCAAGATTCTATCGGGCCTGACGCTCGCCGCTTCGGTTGCCTTCGCACCATTGGCCCATGCAGAGATCGTCATCGGTCTTATTGCACCATTGACGGGTCCGGTTGCAGCATACGGCGATCAGGTGAAGAACGGCGCGCAGACCGCAGTCGACGTCATCAACAAGAACGGCGGCATTCTGGGCGAACAGGTCGTGTTGAAGCTGGCCGATGATGGTGGCGAACCCAAGCAGGGTGTATCGGCCGCCAACCAGCTGGTTGCAGAAGGCATTCGCTTCGTCGTCGGTCCGGTCACGTCGGGTGTCGCCATTCCCGCTTCGGACGTCTTTGCCGAGAACGGCATCCTGATGGTAACGCCGACAGCGACCGCTCCTGACCTGACAAACCGCGACCTGTGGAACGTGCTGCGCACCTGCGGTCGCGACGACCAGCAGGCCGAAGTCGCCGGCAAGCTGGTTCTGGCACAGTTGAAGGACCGCCGCATCGCCATCATCCACGACAAGGGCGCATACGGCAAAGGCCTCGCGGACTCCTTCAAGAAGACCCTCAATGACGGTGGCGTGACGGAAGTCTTTTATGATGCCCTGACACCGGGCGAGAAGGATCTGAGCGCGCTCACGACGCGCCTCAAGTCCGAGAATGTCGACGTCGTCTATTTCGGCGGCTACCACCCGGAAGCCGGTCTTCTGGTTCGCCAGTTGAATGATTCCGGCGCGAAGGCAACGGTTATCGGCGGTGACGGCCTCTCCAACTCCGAATTCTGGAGCATTGGCGGCAATGCAGCAGCTGGTACCATCTTCACCAATGCAGCCGACGCCACCAAGAGCGCTGATTCCAAGGCGGCAGCAGACGCGCTGAAGGCAGCCAATATTCCTGCTGAAGCCTTCACGCTCAATGCCTACGCCGCTGTAGAAGTACTGAAGGCCGGTATCGAGAAGGCTGGAAGTGCAGAGGATTCTGAAGCCGTTGCAAAGGCTCTGAAATCCGGCGAAGGCGTTCCAACAGCCATCGGCAAGCTGACCTATGGCGAAACCGGCGACCTCAGCTCGCAGGCGTTCTCACTGTACAAGTGGGAAAACGGCAAGATCGTTTCCGCAGAATAAGACGCGGTGCTATTGAGAGACGTAACCGGGTGCGACCTTCGCGCCCGGTTATTTTTTTGGGGCTTCAATCAATCATGCCCCGTCATTGCAGATTGCGGAACTGGACAAGCCATGGGCAGGTCTGGCTTACTCTGCAGCACAAGAAACCCGGATGAGGTACAGAATGGCATCGGCACTCGCGCGCAAGATCGATCAGGGAACAGCTCGGGAAAAAGCCGATATCGTTTTGAAAGGTGGCCGCTTCTTCGATCTGGTGACCGGCGAACTGGTGGCGTCAGACATCGCGATCTGCGGTGATACGATCATCGGTACCTGCGAGAATTACGAGGGCGTCGACGTTATCGACATCACCGGCAAGATCGTCGTGCCCGGCTTTATTGATACGCATCTTCATATCGAATCGTCTCTGGTCACACCGCATGAATTTGACCGATGCGTGCTTCCCTATGGCGTGACCACGGTCATCTGCGACCCGCATGAAATCGCCAATGTTTTAGGCGCAGAGGGCATCCAGTTCTTCCTGGATTCGTCGCTGGAAACGATCATGGACATCCGCGTGCAGCTCTCCTCCTGCGTGCCCGCCACCCATCTGGAAACATCCGGCGCGGATTTGCCGATTGAAAAGCTTCTGCCATTTCGCCAGCATCCAAGCGTCATCGGCCTTGCCGAGTTCATGAATTTTCCCGGTGTCATCCACAAGGACCCGGTCTGTATGGCCAAGCTCGAGGCGTTCCAGGGCCAGCACATAGACGGCCATGCACCGCTTTTGTCGGGCACCGGCTTGAACGGCTACCTGTCAGCGGGGATCCGCACCGAGCATGAATGCACGACGGCAACCGAAGCGCTGGAGAAAATCCGCAAGGGAATGCATATTCTGGTCCGCGAGGGCTCGGTTTCCAAGGACCTCCACGCGCTGATGCCGCTGATTACGGAGCGGCTTTCCCCCTATCTGGCTCTGTGCACGGATGATCGCAACCCGCTCGACATAGCCGAACAGGGCCACCTCGATTACATGATCCGCACTGCCATCGCGAATGGTGTCGAGCCGCTTGCCATCTATCGCGCCGCCTCGATTTCTGCTGCCCGGGCTTTCGGCCTGCGGGACCGTGGCCTTGTCGCTCCGGGCTGGCGCGCGGATCTCGTCGTTATCGATACGCTGCAGAACTGCAAGGCAAGTATGGTCTTTTCCGCCGGTCGCCGGGTTACGGATGAGCTTTTTGCCAGCCGCAAGCCCGTGCAGCCGGTCGGTCTCGACAGCGTAAAAGCGCGGCCGGTGCAGGCGTCGCATTTCGGCGTCGCAGCAACGGAGGGCGAAACGCGCGTTATCGGCGTCATGCCGGGCAAGATCATCACGGAACATCGCCGCTATACCCTTCCTACGGATGGAAACCAGACGAGCATCGATCTGGAGAATGATATCATCAAGGTCGCGGTCATCGAACGCCACGGCAAGAATGGCAATCACGCAAATGGTTTCGTGCAGGGGTTCGGTCTCAAGAAGGGGGCGATTGCCTCCACCGTCGGCCATGACAGCCATAATATCTGCGTCGTCGGCGTCAGCGAGGATGACATGGCGCAAGCCGCAAACCGCCTGGGTGAAATCAAGGGCGGCTTCGTGGTGGTTGAAGATGGCAAGATCACCGGCGAGATTGCCCTGCCCGTTGCAGGCCTCATGAGCCTTGAACCTTACGAGACCGTGCGTGACACGCTCCACAGCTTGCGAAAGGCGGCCTACGCGCTCGGGACAACCCTGGAAGAACCTTTCCTGCAGGTGGCATTCCTGCCCCTGCCCGTCATTCCCCATTTGAAGATATCGGACATGGGGATGGTGGATGTTGATCAGTTTGCACTGATAGACACTGTTTCCAAGTAACGAAGGATAAATAATATAAAGCTTTGCTCATGTTAAATTAAGACAGTTCTGCTAATACTAAACTGTCTGATGGAGTATTTCTACCGGAGCTCTTTGTGGCTGTAACAAGAATTGATAAATCACAACTCAAGATCGGAATGTTCGTCGAGGCTATAGAAGGCGCCTGGCAGGACAGTCCGACACTTGGAAGGCGTTTTACAATTCGCTCCGGGCATGAAATAGACATGATCCGCAACAGTAATGTCAGCGCAGTCTTCATCAATACGGCCTTGGGCCGCAGTATATCCTCTGCGGACCATCCTTCCAGAGCCGGAAATATTGGAACCGCGAGCAAACACGAAAAGCTGCAGACCTCCCGAAAAATCCAGGCCCAGGCAGCCGAAGCCCGATCCCTGATCGAGGACGTCTTCGAGGGGCGCATCCTGAAGGCTGAAGCCTTTACGCCGCTGGTTGAGGATGTGGCGCGCACGATGGAAGAAAACCCGTCGCTCTATATCGGCATGTCGCGTATGCGGTCGCGCGATAATGCAACGTTCGTACATTCCCTTGCCGTTGCGGCCCTGCTGCTCCATTTCGGGCGATCCATGCACATGGATGACGAAAGTGTCGAGCAACTGTGCATGGCGGGCATTCTCCATGACATCGGCAAACTGACCATTTCCAAGGAGGTCCTTCAGAAACAAGGACCCTTGAGCGCCGCTGAGCGCGATTTGATGGAGCAGCATCCCCAGCGCGGCTACGACCTCTTGTCCACCCACGCCAAGATGCCGCAGCTCGTCCTCGACATCTGTCGCTCCCATCATGAAAGGCCCGACGGGAAGGGCTACCCGGACAAGCTGAAGGGCGCGGAAATCGGTACGGAAGTGCGCATGAGCACCATCTGCGACGTCTTCGACGCCCTTACCTCGGCGCGCCCCTACAAGAAGGGCTGGTCATCGCAGCAGGCCTTGAGCTGGATGATGTCCCGCGAAGACCAGTTCGACAAGGCGCTGCTGTGGCAGTTCATTCTCAGTCTCGACCCTGAGATGACGAAGGGTATCCTGTAGCGCAAGCCGCGCTACGCAACAGTCCCGCAAAAGACATCGAGCCCATCCAGCTTCACCACTGCACCATCAAAAAGCGGTTCAAAGCCCGGCATTTCCAATGCTTCGCGGACTTTCAAGTCTGCCGGAATTAGAAATTCTGCTGGCTCGCGCGTCAGGTTGAAGACAAACAGCAGCGTTTCGGTGCCCTTGTGGCGGGTAAAGGCCAGCACGTCCTGTTGCGTGTCCAGAAACACCATATCGCCGTCACGCAGCGCGGCATGGCGCTTGCGGAAGGCCAGCACGGCTTTGTAGTGGTTCAAAACCGAGTCCGGTTTGCGCTCCTGCCCATCTGCAGCCAGCATGGCGTGTGCATAAGGCACCGGCAGCCATGGCTTCTCGGCGGTCGTAAAGCCGGCATTGCGGCCTCCGGTTTCCCACACCATCGGCGTTCTGCATCCGTCACGACCCTTGAAGGCTGGCCAGAAGCGAATGCCGTAGGGGTCACGCAGGTCTTCGAAGGCCAGTTCCGCCTCGGTCAGCGCCAGCTCTTCACCCTGATAGAGGCAGATGGAGCCGCGCAACGTGGCCAGCACGCAAAATGCCAGCTTGGCGACACGGTTCTGCTCCTGATTGCTTTCGGCAAAGCGGCTGAGATGGCGCACCACATCATGATTCGAGAATGCCCAGCAGACCCAGCCATCGGTCACGGCCTTCTGGAAACCGGCGACAGCACCGCGAATGTGGCTCGCGGAAAAATCCGGCGATAGAAGGTCGAAGGTGTAGCACATGTTGAGCTTGTCACCGTCTGCGGTGTAGGCCGCCACGGTTTTCAGAGACCGGGCGCCATCGCCGACCTCGCCCACGGTCATGCGTCCCTCATATTCGTCCAGCAATGCGCGAAACCGCCGGAGAAAGTCGATGTTCTCAACCTGCGTCTTGTCGTGGATGTGGCTCTGCATCCCGTAAGGGTTCACGTCAGGTGCATCAAGACCTGCATCGTCGCTGTCTGGTTCGTGCGGCGGGTTATCGCGCAGCAGCTTGTCATGGAAATAGTAGTTCACAGTATCAAGGCGGAAGCCATCCACACCGCGATCGAGCCAGAAGCGCACCGTTTCCAGAAGAGCATCCTGGACTTCCCTATTGTGAAAATTCAGGTCCGGCTGAGAGGCCAGGAAGTTGTGCATGTAATATTGCTTGCGCACGCCATCCCATTCCCAGGCGGGGCCGCCGAAAACGGAAAGCCAGTTATTGGGCGCGGTGCCGTCCGGCTTTGGATCTGCCCAGACATACCAGTCTGCCTTCGAATTCGTGCGGCTGACACGGCTGTCCATGAACCACGGGTGCTGGTCGGATGTGTGGGAGATGACCTGATCGATGATGATCTTCAGCCCCAGACGGTGCGCTTCGGCCACCAGAGTATCGAAATCTTCCAGGGTTCCGAACATCGGATCGACATTGCAATAATCCGAGACGTCATAACCCATGTCTGCCATGGGCGATGTGAAGAACGGGGAAAGCCAGATGCCATCCACACCCAGCGAAGAAATATAGGGCAGACGTTTGGTGATGCCGGGAAGGTCACCATATCCATCGCCCGTCGTATCCTGAAAGGAACGAGGATAGACTTGATAAATGACCGCTCCCCTCCACCAATCCTTACGATCTGCAACGGCTGGGGTGGAGGCATTCGGGTCCGGCATGGGCAATCTCCGTTCAATTTGTGCAGAGCATATAAAGCCCACGTCAATTCGTAAACGCCAAAGACGTTCCATGACACACCACGACGGACACAGGGTATCGTGCCCTTGCCACCACGCGGCAAGCATCGTAATGGCGGAACGTCGATTTTCGGGAGGCAAATGCGATGGGTGGACGGCTTCTTTCTGTTGGCGAATGCATGGTGGAACTGTCGCAGGCGGGCGATGGCCTGCTGCGTAAGGGCTTTGCCGGAGATACTCTGAACACCGCGTGGTATGCACGCGCCTGCCTCCCGTCCGAATGGAAAGTCGAATTCTTCACCGCTTTGGGCGATGATCCGCTTTCTGCTGAAATGCTGTCATTCATCGACAAGGCAGGCATCGAAACAGGCAGTGTCGCCCGCATCACCGGCGGCACGCCAGGCCTTTATCTCATCAACCTGAAGGATGGAGAGCGCACCTTCAGCTATTGGCGCAACGCGTCCGCCGCGCGCAAGCTCGCGATCGATGCCAACCACCTGCGGGCCACCGTCGAGGAAGCCGATCTCATCTATTTTTCAGGCATAACACTGGCGATTCTCGAAAATTCGCTGGCCGTCGATACGTTTCTGTCAGAGCTGCGCCGCGCCAGAGCTTCGGGAAAACAGGTCGTCTTCGATCCCAATATCCGGCCGCGCCTGTGGGCGGACAAGCGCACGATGCTGGACACCATCACCGCCGGTGCGCGGGCCGCAACGCTCGTCATGCCGAGCTTTGACGATGAGACGGTGAATTTTGGCGATGCCGATATCGATGCAACAATTGCTCGCTACCGTGCGCTTGGCGTTTCCCAACTGGTGGTCAAGGATGGCGCCAAGGGCGCAACACTTGATTTCGGCGGCGAGCGCAGCCACGCCCCCGCCACGCAGGCCATCTCCGTCGTGGATACCACGAGTGCGGGCGACAGCTTCAACGGCGCCTTCCTTTCCAGACTGGTAACAGGCAGGACACCGCAGGAGGCTGCCATCTTCGCGGCAAAGGTTGCGGCAACCGTTATCGGCCACCACGGGGCGCTGATTGAGCCCGCCTCGCTGCCGCACGACTGAACTCTGCAGTGACATGAAGCTGTAACACACCTGTCGCATACACGCGGTGACCCGGCACAACGGGTTTCGCGAGCGCGGAGGTCCGCACAGCATGACCAGAATAACCATCGTCACAGATGCATGGCATCCACAGGTCAATGGCGTTGTTCGTTCCATCGAGAACACCAACACCGAACTGGAGCGTATGGGCGTGGAGGTCTGCATGGTGACCCCACAGAATTTTCACTCCGTTCCCTGCCCCACCTATCCGGAAATCCGCCTGTCCGTGGCGGGCTATCGGCGGGTATCCCGCGCTATCGAAAAAAGCCAGCCATCCTACGTCCATATCGCCACCGAAGGACCGCTGGGCTTCATGGCGCGGCGCTGGTGCATCAAGCACAATATGCGCTTTTCGACCAGCTATCACACGCGCTTCCCGGAATATGTCGCTGCCCGTTTTCCCATTCCCGAAAGCTGGCTCTACGCCTTTGTCCGCTGGTTCCATAATGGCGGCAGCGCCTGCATGGTGGCGACGCCCAGCCTCGAAACGGAGCTCGATGCACGCGGCGTCAAGAACCTGCGGCGCTGGAGCCGCGGGATCGATGCCGACATGTTCTATCCGCGCAAGAAGATCGCCCAGCCATTCGAGCTGCCGCGCCCCATCTTCATGACGGTTGGCCGCGTTTCCGTTGAAAAGAACCTGCCCGAGTTTCTGGACCTCGACCTGCCGGGATCGAAGGTCGTCGTGGGTGACGGCCCTGCCCGCGCTGAACTTCAGGACAAATATCCGGACGTGCTCTTTACCGGCGTAAAGACCGGCGAAGATCTGGCGCAGGCTTATTCTCAGGCCGATGTCTTCGTGTTTCCATCCAAGACGGACACATTCGGCAACACCATTCTTGAGGCCTTGGCAAGCGGCGTCCCCGTCGCCGCTTTTCCCGTGACGGGTCCGCTGGATATTCTTGGCGCACATCCGGATGCAGGCCAGTTAAACGTGGATTTGCAGACCGCCTGCCTCGCCGCACTGGATTGTTCTTCGCAGGCCGCGCTTGCGCTGTCCCGGACCTATTCCTGGGAAAAGGCGTCACGTCAGTTTCTGGACAACGTGACCTCGGCTGCAAGTTCCGGCATACAGGAAGCCCGCGACCGCGCTAGAGCTGGCGCTACAGCATTTCCCTGTTAATTGGAGCGCCGCACAAATATCGCCAGATCGGGCGATTTTTTCAGCGGCGCATGTGGACGAAAGCCCACAAGGCTGTCACAAGACGCCTCGGGATGCGACTGCCGCTATCTATAGAGCGGGGTCGGGCTGCTGATTGACGTCAGGCGGCTGCCGCGAGATTACGCTGGCCGTCCTTTTCCAAAAACCTCGTCGTTACCACGTGCCAGTCAGCGCATTTCCCGAAAGGGGAATGGTTCTGCTCTTGCCCGACGAGTCGGAAACGGAAAGCTCGCTTTGCATCGACTTTGGCGATTTGCGAAACCAGCCTGCGGCAATCGATGCCAGATCACCGATCATGGCGTGTTTGCGCCAGTCTGCGAAGCGACGCGCGGTTGCTTCCGGCTCCGACTTGTAGAAAAAATCGCCGGATTGCTTCAGCTCATTGAGCGACGGCGCCATGGATGCGAGCGGCCGCTGGAACATCTTCGACGGGACGGCAAGCTCACGCGCGGCTTGTGAGAACTCAGGCGCCATGAAGTCAATGGCCCACCCATCCGCCTCAACCCAGCAATGAAAATTCTCGCCAGCACCGGTAACATGGCCATCATCGCGGTGATCCGCGAAAAGAATGAGCTTTCCATCGAGATTATAGGCCGCAAGCCCACCCTTAGGCTTGGCCTTGACCTTGTAATGATGCTCCAAAATAAACGCACCGAATGTGCTGAAATACATGCTGGCCGTCGCAGGATCGGCATTCTCGTTGATCAGCAGGCTGTTGATGACGCGGTAGATGCGATGATAATCGGTCTGCTTGATCAGCATGATAAGTCCTTGAGAAATACGATCGATGCCTCCACACAACTCTGCGCCTGTGGCGTCGAGCCCTGCGGGCTAGGGTGTTTGAATGCGCAGATATTCCGATGGACTGCGTTGAACGAACTCGGCTTCGACGTGCCGGAGCACGTTGCGTTGACCCGCGAAAGGCACCATTGTCAACGCCTCGCTGAAAGACACCCAACGAAATTCACTGTGCTCTTCATTGATCGTAACATCAGCGACGGCATCGACAATTCCCACGAAAACCGGGAGCAGACTGATTGCATCGCGATCTGCCTCGTAGAACTGTTCGCAGATGTCGCCTGAATACAGATGCTGACATACCAGCCCCGTCTCCTCCCGCACCTCTCGCAACGCCGTCTGCCACGCGGTTTCGCCGTCTTCGATACCGCCGGCAATCTGGCACCACTCACCAACCAACGTATGGTTCCGGCGTAGCAGCAACACCTGATAACCGACCGAACTTTCACGGATCACGACAACCGATACCGCGAAACTACGGATTGGAATGTCGGCCATGAATTTCACTCCGTCGATGAAGCTTACCGCTTCTTCTTCGCCTTATGTTCGAACGGATTGTCCGAGCCACGGTAATGCACGCGGATCGGCACGCCCGGCATGTCAAAATCCTTGCGCAGATTGTTGACGAGGTAGCGCGTGTAGGATTCCGGAATGGCTTCGGGCCGCGTGCATGAAATCATGAAGGCAGGCGGGCGGGCCTTGACCTGCGTCATGTATTTCAGGCGCAGACGACGACCGGACACAGCCGGTGGCGGATGCTGGGTGACCTGCATATCCAGCCATTTGTTGAGCTTGGCGGTGGAAATGCGGCGGTTCCAGATCTTGTCGGTATCGATGATGTTCTGCATCAACCGGTCAAGGCCGTAACCCGACTGGCCCGAGATTGGAACGGCACGAATGCCACGAGCCTGCGGCAAAAGACGCTCGGTCTTTTCGCGCAGATCGGCGAGAAATGCCTGCGGATCTTCGACGAGATCCCACTTGTTGAACGCCAAGACGGCTGCACGGCCCTCGCGAATGACGAGATCGACGAGTTGCAGATCCTGCTTTTCAAAGGGGATCGTCGAATCAAACACAATGACGACGGTTTCCGCAAAACGGATGGAGCGCAGGGAATCGGCAACGGAGAGCTTTTCCAGCTTTTCCGTTACGCGCGCCTTGCGGCGCATGCCTGCGGTGTCGAACATCTTGATGGTGCGGCCGCGCCAGTCCCATTCCACGGAGATACTGTCGCGCGTAATGCCCGCTTCCGGCCCGGTCAGCAGCCGGTCTTCGCCGAGGAAGCGGTTGATGAGCGTGGACTTGCCGGCGTTTGGGCGACCGATGATTGCCACGCGCAGCGGCTTGGTCTCGTCGTAAACGGGCTCTTCTTCGTCCTCGTCTTCTTCCCCATCGAGTTCGCCGTAACGAAGGACGATATCCGTTTCCGCCTCTTCGAAATCATCCTCTGGCGGAAAGGCAACATCTTCCCCGATTGCCGCCACGATGGCGTCGCGAAGGTCGATCATGCCCTGCCCATGTTCGGCAGAGATCGGGCACGGCTCACCGAGACCCAGCGTATAGGCATCATAGAAGCCACCATCGGAACCGCGGGCTTCCGATTTGTTGGCAACGAGCACGACAGGCTTACCGCGACGGCGCAGCATTTCGCCAAGCGTCTGGTCGGCAGGTGTCAGGCCGAATTTGGCATCAACCACAAACAGGGTAAGATCGGCCTCTTCGATGGCCTCTTCGGTCTGCGCCCACATGCGGCCTTGCAGCGTTTCCGGACCGGATTGCTCCAGACCCGCCGTATCGATGATGGTGAAGCGCAAATCCACCAGCTTGGCGTCGCCCGGGCGGCGGTCGCGGGTCACGCCCGGCGTATCGTCAACAAGCGCCAGCTTCTTGCCAACCAGACGATTGAACAAGGTGGACTTGCCGACATTGGGACGCCCTACGATGGCGACGGTGAAACTCATGGGAAAACCCTAACCTGAACTATGGCCTGGATGCACAGTCTATTCAAAAATTACTGCCGGTCTGGCGAAATGGTGGTTTCAAGAACCGGAGCGCAGCGTAATCAAACTACGTGAGCACCGGAAGCGCCGAAAATGCCATTTGCAGCCGGCCAGCGGCGATTATCGGATAGAGTGTTACGCTGCCTTGCCGGAAGCGGCAATATTATCGAGCATGATCTGCGCACGGCTGGTGACATTGCGCGGTGCCTGCACGTCAGCGGTGATCTGCTCGAACCACTGCTTTGCCTTGACGAAATCACCCGCCTTGTAGGCGGAAAGGCCGAGCGCCTCGCGCGCCGAATTGCGCATGGCCTGACCTTCGCCGGTCAGCACTTCCGCCTGTGCCGAGACCTGCTCATAGGTGCCATTGTCCACCAGCAACCATGCGGCCCGCACCTTTGCGGTGTCGCGGAATACCTGTGGCGCGCTGTTGTCATTGCCGATGGCGGTAAAGGCCGCAATTGCGCCGGCCGCATCGCCCTTCTGCGCCAGAAGGGTGGCGGAGCGGAACTTGGCAAGAACCGGGTAGGAGCCGTGACCTGCCGTTTCGAGATCGGAGAATGCCTTCAGCGCCTCGTCATTCTTGCCTTCGGATGCAAGCTTGAGAGCGCTTGCGAACTGATCGCCGGAGGAAGACGCACGGCTGTTGTTCCAATATTCATAGACACCGGCACCGGCGGCGCTCAGAACGACAAGGATCGCGGCGCCGACGACGACAACGCCATAGCGTCCCCAGAAATTGCTCAGTTTCTCCGAGCGGATTTGCTCGTTCACTTCGCGGATGAAGCTTTCATTCTCGTTCGCCATCGAATTCTCCGTTACCCGCACCGAATGTATCTACCCAATCGGTCTGCGGACATGCCAAAGCCCTTTGCCGGGGCTGACAAAAAGCCAACCACGATCATTGGACGGCCTTCTAGCCTATTTTCCCTTATATGTAAGGGGAAAACTCACTTTCTTACATTGCGAGAGGCTGAACCCCGATCAACCATTCGTGCAGCTTCCAGATCATCGCTGCCCAGAGAACGACGCCCAGAACGAGCGCGACGATATCGTAACGCGCCGACACAAATGGACGGGTCACCGTCTCGCCTGCCCGCGCCCGACGTTTCAGGATGATGCGCATGATGACGCCCCATGCCAGAAAAGAGGCAAAAAGGATGACCGACGATGTCTCGCCATTGGCAAGAAGGTGGGACAATGCCCAGATCTTGACGGCCAGGATGAGCGGATGTTTTGTCTTGGCGACGATGTGACCAGCCGGCAAAAGGCTGGCGGCAAGACAGATCATCGCAAACAGCATGAGTGTCAGCGCAATGTGGCTCATCCAGATGGGAGGGTTGTACAGCATCCCCGTCACCTGGCGCGCCTGATCGAAGGAATAGGCGACAGCCACGATGGCCCCGATGCTGACGAGAGAATAGACGCCCTTCCACGGCCCCTCACCCATGCCTGCAATCATGTCTGAGCGAAATCCCGGCGCGATCAACCGAAGGGAATGCGTAGCGAAGAAAAACAGAAGACAGATCAAAAGCAGCAGCATGGATGGCCCCTAAAGCGGATGCGGAAACGCGTTGCTATTGAATTATGGCCAAAAGCCCAAAATTGCCAGACAAATCAAAGCTTCGCCTTATTGCCGCTTCAAAAGGCACCTGCCTTTCAAAATTACGTGGTTGCTGATGTTTCGTTCTATTGCCGTTTTGAGTTTATCACTTTCTGTTGCCGTGCCCGCATTCGCGCAAACAGCGGAGAAACCAAAACAACTCGTCATGGTGTCCTTTGATGGTGCGGGAGACAATTCCCTGTGGGAGCGCAGCCGTGCCACTGCGAAAGAGGTCGGCGCGCATTTCACCTACTTCCTTGCCTGCACGCTCGTCATGGACCGCAAGACCAGCGCCAAGAGCTATCAAGGCCCCGGCCAGAAAACGGGCCGGTCCAATGTCGGCTTTGGACAGTCCATCGAAGAGGTTGAAACGCGCCTGCGCAACATCTGGGCAGCATCCCAGGAAGGCCATGAAATTGCCAACCACACCTGCGGCCATTTTGATGGCGGCAACTGGACGGAAGAACAGTGGGACGCGGAATTCACCACGTTCACCAGCACGCTGGAAAATGCCTGGCAGATGATTGGCAAGAAGGATGATGAGCCACAGGGCTGGCGAGATCTTGTCAAAGGTATCAACGGTTTTCGTGCACCCTATCTTTCCCAAGGCGATGCACTGACTGCCGCCCAGAAGAAACATGGCTTCATCTATGATGCGACAAGCATCACCAAGGGGCCGGCATGGCCGATCAAGAAAAACGGCATCGAGCATTTCGGTCTGCCGCTCATTCCCGAGGGGCCGGAAAAACGACCCATCATCGCCATGGATTATAATCTCTTCGTGCGCCATTCCATGGCTGTCGAAAACCGGGAAAAATCAGCCGAATTCGAAGAACGCGCCTATCAAGCCTTCCGCGCCGCCTTCGACAGGCAATATGACGGCGAGCGCATACCGCTCCAGCTTGGCTTCCACTTCGTGAAAATGAACGGCGGCGCCTACTGGAACGCCTTCGAGCGGCTGTTACGTGAAGTCTGCAAGAGGGAAGATGTTGCCTGCGTGAGCTACGCTCAGGCCATGCCGATGATAGAAGCGCGACGAGCGCAGAAGTCTGAGGGCTGATTTTCTTACCGCAGAAACTGAAAAGGGTGGCACAAGGCCACCCTTTTTGCTGTCTCAGGTCGGCTTGTTCGCCGCCAACTCACCATCTTCAGCCTCACGCTTGAGATAGCGCTGATCGATCTCCGGCAGCGGCTTGTCATCGATTGCGGCTTCGAAGGCCTTGAGGCGCTTGTGAATGGAGAGAAGCTCGATGATCGTCGTCCAGGAATTGACGAGATACTGGAACGAGTTGCTCACCTGACCAAACGCTGTAGCAATCTGCTGGTAGATACCGTAGGTGATCTTGCCTGCAACGATTGTGGGAACAAGCATAAGAAGCAAAAATACCGCGTCTGCCTGAATATAAAAATACCTGGCGACATTGAAGTAAAGATAGTGCCAGTACATCCGGAAATAATTTTTACGAACATTTCCGAAAAGTTCTTTCACAGTGACTGGATCAGCTCGTTCAGCATGGTCTTCACCGTAGACGAGTTCCTTTCGGTAGGCCGCTTCGACGCGCTGATTTCGAAAATTTAGACCCGGTAGTTTGATGCCAACGGTGGCCAGCAAGATTGTGCCGAAAGCTGACCAAAGAATAGCAAGCCAGAACAGAGCATGGGGCACTTCACCGATAACTGGCAGTTCCGACACATAGCTCGACAGCGCGAACAAAATGGGCAGGAATACGACCAGTGTCATAACCGAGTTGATGAGCGTTATACCGAGGCCTTCCACAGTGGCCGAAAAACGCATCGTATCTTCCTGGACACGCTGAGATGCACCCTCGATATGACGCAGCTTGTCCCATTTCGACATGTAGAAGTTGTTCATCGCTGTGCGCCAACGGAAAACATAGTGGCTGGTGAAGAAGTCCGTCAGGATCGAGACGGCCATGCTGAAAAACACGAGCTTGGCAAAAACGATCTGCAGACTGTAAAAATCCCAGGCTGTGATGCCGGGCTGTTTGGATAGCGCATTCTGAAGCAGGTCGCCAAAAGGTCGCCGAAAATTATTGATGACCACACTGACCTGCACGCCGAAATACGTTACGGCGATAATGAGAAGCGAGCCCCATATAGACCAGTATTTCCAGGGATGGTCCTTAGCTGCGACGGTCCAGAATGCTCCAAACAATGAAAGGCAAGCAGCGAGATACGCATAAAAATACAAATTTGCAGGGACGATGAAGTAGCTGAGATCGTAGGGTTCCTGCTCCGGCATCACATATCCAAGCGAGTCACCGAGCGCTTGGAACACGAAATACCAGCCGAAAATGGCAATAAATGCCCAGACCACGGCGGACGTGAAAAACAGTTTGGGTTTTGGGAAGAAGGAATGAAACACGTTTCGAACTCTCGCGAGTTGGGGTCAGCCATTATTGGCGAAGCAGTTTTGCCGGAAACTAGGACAGAAATTGGTCAGCAGCAATGCGACAATCGCTAACTTACGAAGATGTAAGATAAATCTGCCTTCCGGCGCCGTGGATTACAAAACCATTACTTACGTAACGCATGCAATGCGATGAGATTACTCGGCAAGCGTGAGGATGAGAGGACCGTTCTTGGTCGCGACCACCGTATGTTCGAACTGCACGGTTGGCGCGCTTGGGTCGCTGAACAGCGTCCATGGATCGTCATCGCCGTCTTCGGCCCAATAGGCGCCCATGGACAGGAAGGGTTCGACCGTGAACACCATGCCTTCGGTCATGATGCGGGTTTCGTCCTTGTCCGGCCATGTGGCAAGCTCGGTCGGCTCCTCATGCAGGGAGCGGCCAATGCCGTGGCTGGCGAGGTTGGTGATCAGCGTATAGCGATTTTTCTTGGCGAATGCGCCGATGGCGTTGCCGATATCGGCCAGCGGCCGTCCGGATTTGATCTGCTGAAGCCCGGTCCACATGGCGCGCTTGCCATCCCGGCACAGCCGTTCGATCTCCTTTTTGACAGGAGGAACGGCGAAGGACGAGCCGGTATCGCCAAAGAAGCCGTTTTTGACGGCGGAAACATCGATATTGACGAGATCACCCGCTTTGATGATGCGCGGCCCGGGAATGCCGTGGGCGACCTCTTCATTGACGCTGATGCAGGTCGCGCCCGGAAACTGATAGCAGAATTCGGGCGCCGATTGCGCGCCGTGATCCTCAAGCACTTTCCGACCAATGGTGTCGAGCTCCAGGGTGGTGATGCCGGGCTCCAGCGCGTCACCCATGGTCTGCATCGCCAATGCGCAGATGCGACCAATCTCCTTGAGATGCTCGAGCTCTTCTTCAGTAGAAATAACCATTATCGTTCCATGCTTGCGACACGCTCACAGGCTGAGGCCCCGCCTTTTTCAATCAGGCGGAGGCTTTCGCCCTATCGGCACTGCCAGTCAATTCTTTTCTGACGATGGGCGCGACTTTGGTGCCGTAAAGCTCGATGCCGCGCATGATCTGCTCGTGCGGCATCAGGCCAATGGCCATCTGAAGCAGAAAGCGGTCATTTTTGAAAACGCCATGCGCGGCGATGATCTTTTCTGCCACCGCCTCCGGCTCTCCGACAAAGAGATTTCCGGCAGCGCTGCGCGCCGCGTCGAATTGCGCGCGGTTGGTCGGCCCCCAGCCACGTTCGCGGCCAATCCGGTTCATGACCTCCGCCTGCGGACCATAAAACTGATCCGCCGCCTTCTCGGTCGTATCGGCAATGAAGCCATGAACGTTGATGCTGGTCTTCTGTTTCGCCGCATCCTGTCCCGCCCTGCGCGCCGCTTCCCGATAGAGATCGAACAGCGGTGCGAAGCGGCGGTATTCTCCCCCGATGATGGCCAGCGCGACCGGCAAGCCCATGGCACCCGCGCGCGCGACAGACTGCGGTGTTCCGCCAACGGCGATCCACACCGGCAGACGCTCCTGCAAGGGGCGCGGATAGACGCCACGACCGTTGATCGGCGGATGCTTGCTTCCCGACCATGTGACGATTTCGTTTTCACGCAGCGCCAGAAGAAGATCCAGCTTCTCACTGAAAAGCTCGTCATAATCCTCGAGATTGTAGCCGAAGAGCGGATAGGATTCGATGAAGGAGCCGCGCCCGGCCATGATTTCCGCACGACCGTTGGAAAGCAGATCAACGGTAGCAAACTGCTGGAACACGCGGATAGGATCATCCGAACTCAGAACCGAAACCGCACTCGTCAACCTTATGTCCCGCGTTTTTACGGCGGCGGCGGCAAGCACGGTGGAGGGCGAAGACACGGCATAGTCGGAGCGGTGATGCTCACCAAGGCCGAAGACATCGAGCCCGACCTGGTCGGCAAGCTCAATCTCCTCCAGCAGGTTCTTGAGACGGCGGGCACCTTCAGGGCCTCTTCCGTTCGCTGCGTTCGGATCGACGTCCGCAAATGTGTAAAGACCAAGTTCCATGCCAAGCCCTCGAGAGTATTCACCGAGAGATAAGGCTGGAACGGCACGGACGCAAACGCAAAATCCGGCACGGCGACACAAGTAGCGGCGCTGAGCCAGCGGACGGCGGGTTTCTCCACGACGACAGGCAGATCAGATACGTTGCAGCAGGGCTTCCATCTGCTCAGCAGCCGCACTCCATCCCTCTTCAAAACCCATGTCTTCGTGTGTCTGCTTGTCCTCTGCGGTCCAGTGCAGGGCGCGTGCGACATAACGCGTGGCGCCGTTTCCGGCATCCTCAAACGTCACATAGCCCGTCATGAAGGGTCGGTCTCCGGGCACCCAGCCCTCCCGGAACGCGTCGGTAAAAACCAGACGCTGGTTCTGGACGACATCCAGAAACACGCCGAGATTTTCATAAATCTCTCCGGTCGGCGCGTGCATGACGGTGTTGAAGGCTCCGCCCGGGCGCAGATCGATCACGGCCTGCGAGGTCTGGTAAGGTCGAGGCGCCCACCACTGGATCAGCAATTCAGGGTCCGCCCAGACACGAAAGACCTTTTCCGGCGGAGCATTGACGATGCGGCTTAACGACAATTCATGCTCTGCAATCTTTGGCATTGTTTGTCCCTCGTCCCCAGGAAGAGGCCAACCATATAGTATTTCAGCATCTTCGGTAAGACCTAGCCTGCAAGGGCTTTGCGAGGCGAAGCGCCTCCCCGTCAGGGCTGCCCTGGCCCGGTTTTAAGGCGTCGCCAGAACTGCACTTTGGCGCCGCTCGAAGCGTGAGAGGCCGCAGACAAGGCCAAGATAGGCCCAGTAATACATCAAGGTGATGGTGGGCGAGGAAATCCAGAAGAGGAAAACCGCATAGGAGCCAGCCCGCAGCAGCGGATGCGGAGACTGCAGAATGATGCGGAAAATCATCACCAGAAACGCAGCAAGAAACAGGAGGCCGACAAGGCCCAGCTCCGATAGCGTCTCGGCGTAGACATTGTTCGGAATGGCCTTTTCCTTGTCGACCGCATAATCATTGCGGGTAAAATCCCAACGCAGACGTCCGGGTACATTGAACCCGTATTGGGAAATGCCGACGCCGATGGACAGGTTGTCCTGAAACATGCCGAAAGCTTCGATAGCCGTGTTGGTGCGGTCGCTGATCGACGACGTGTCGCTGTCGTCGGAAATCTTGTCGAAAACAAAGGTTTCAAGCAGGGGGGAACCGAGGATCAGAGCGGGCACGATAATAAGCAGCACCTTTATCTTCGACGCTGCATATTTCCCCTTGAGCATCCAGTAGAGCCCTGCGGCAGTCAGACCCAAAAGGGCCGTGGTCGAAAAGGTCAGGAGAGCCGCGAGCAGCAGCAGCAAGGCCCGCAGCCGGTAGCTCATGTGACATGCCAGCAGAAACGACAGGATGAAGAACGGACCGGCATAGTTTCCTTCCAGAAATGTCGCAGCCCGGTAAAGGCGCATTCCCGCAAAATCGATCATCTGCGGATTGTCCGGCATACCCGGCAGGCTTGGCAGCGCCATGCCCGCAAGCGACATCAGGAACAGCGTGAAGTGAACGGCGGCGGCGGCGAGCGCGCCCGCAATCCAGATATTTACCGCCAGCTTCGGTTTGAAATAGGCGGCATAGGCAACGAGGTTCAGCCCCAGCACGCAAAACAGCAGATATGCCGCCTTCGTCAGCCCGTCGATCTCGGGCGACCAGCGGGCCAGGTGGGAGAAGTTTCCGACATTGTCGAAAATTCTCAAGTTCATGAGAAGTGCGACGATGCAGTAGGCAGTCAGCAGAATGCCGAAGATGAGGATGGGCACATCGAAAACGTGAATGCGCATCATCGCAATCGCCGTCAGCCCCCAAAGAAGGATCGCGATCTCGAAAATCTTCAGCGGGAATACGAAGTTCACCGTAAACAGCTGCATGAACGGCAAGGTCAGGATCAGCAGGAAGGCAGCCCATGGCACGGAACCGTCAAAACCCGTCGATGTCGCGACCTGTCTTGGCGTGCGGTAAGGCATGGAGTGCACAAGGTCGCTCATGCCGCCAACCCTCTTCTTGCTGAAACGCCGAGCAGATCTGACCGCAGCAAAATACCGGCCATGACGAGAAGCAGGCCCGTCAGGGCGCCAATAAAGGCCATCATGTTGCGGGGCGGCCCGGCCCGGCGCAAGGGAAAGGACGCGGGATCGATGACGCGCGATTGCTCCTGTACGGCACCGGCCTGCTGCGACAATTGCTGCGTGCGCAAGAGAAACTCTTCGTAGACCGATCGCTGCGACGCGAGATTTCTCTCAAGTTCGCGAAGAGTGACCATCGTGGCGTCGTTTTCGTTCAACTGGCCTTTCGTCTGGTCGAGCCGGGCGGTGAGCAACCTGTTCTGTTCTTCAAGCGTCTTGACATTGCGGGCGGCGGCATCGGCGTGGTTGCGCAATTCGCCATCCAGAACCCTTGTTATCGCCCTGCTCCGTTCCTGCGCAGCTTGATAGGATGGATGGCGCGCTCCCACTGAAGCAGCCAGAACATTCAGCTCTTCCCTGCTCTGGTCATATCGCGCGCGGAGTTGGACGATCGCCCGGCTGAGATTGGTATCCGGCACCGAGGGGCGGTAGGCCGGATCCGCCCGCATCTTGCTCAACTCCGCCGAAATGGCCTTCTGCTGGGCAATTCTGGCCGCCAGATCGGAAACCTGATTGTTCAGCTCGGTCACCTGCCCGGCAATATCGGATTGACCGTTGATCAGCGCGATATTGTTTTTGGCGCGATAGTCCGTCACAGCACGGTCCGCCGCCTCCACCGCCGCCTTCAGGTTTTGCAACTGTTGGGACAGGCTGGAACCGGTCCGCCGCAATGCCTCGGCGCTGCTTTCCTGACGTGTTTGGAAGTAGATGTCGGGGATCTGTCTTGCAATCCGTATCGCACGCTCAGGCTTGGTATCTGTGATTTTCACCTCGATGACAAAGCTGTCGCCGATACGCTTGAGCTTGACGGCATCCCGCAATTTCTCGAGCGCGAGCACCTTCCTGCGCGCCTCGTCGGGATAGTGTGGCGACGCCGCACCAAAGTCCGGGTCATCAGCGAGGTTCTCGTTCTCTACAACCTTCTCCAGCACCAGATCGGACGTGATGACACTCTGTTGGCTCAACACCTCAAGATCCGCAGAACGCTGCTGCTCGGGCCTTTGAAGATCAGACTCGAAAATGCGCGTCCCCTCGGGATCAAGAAGGATTTGCGTGTAGATGAAGTAATAGTTCGGCACCGCATAGGATGCCGCATAGGGAACAAGCGCGCCAAGAAGGGTGAAAAGGCAGACCAGTAGTTTCCGGCGCCAGAGCGCTACCGCCACATCGGCAAGTCTCACCAGCCCGCTGACAGGGTGAGTGCGAAAACCGGGACTGCGATCGGCTGTCACTGACATCTCAGGCAGCGGGCGCAGGAAACGGCGGCTGGCACCGCGGATTTGGCCACAAGGCGGCAAAGTGAGAAAACCGATCCGTCACCAGCGCAGAAACACCCTTCAACATCGCCTGGTTACCAGCCTCTTGTTCGCGTTGCGCCGACATTGCGCAGTCGCAGCAGGCTCGGACCGCGCCGGGCGAACCTCAATCGGAATGAAACGGCACTTGCGCCGATTTAATTCAATTGCCGAATTTACAGCCCAACCCATTAAGAATTGGTGTTGGCGGCAAGGCAGGTGCGAACCTCAGACCCGCCTTCCCGGGGTCTCGCGACTTGGTGATCTGGCCGCCGGCATTTCTGTTCCAGAAGGCCAGACAATGCCGAGCGGCCCAGGGATCACGCGTTGCTCAATGTCCGCTGGACGGCCTTTTTCCAGCCCTTGATCTTCCGTTCGCGCGTTTCGTCGTCCATCTGCGGTTCGAACCGGCGATCCCGTGACCAGGCGTCGGAGAACGCCTTCATATCCGGCCAGACACCGGCCTTGCTGCCCGCCAGCCAGGCCGCGCCCAGCGCCGTCGTTTCCAGTATCACTGGCCGATCGACAGGCGCATCGATAAGGTCTGACAGGCGCTGCATCGTCCAGTCGGATGCCACCATGCCGCCATCGACGCGCAGCACGGTATCGCCATTGGCGTTTTTCCAGTCCTTGTGCATGGCATCCAGCAGGTCGCCGGTCTGGTAGCAGACGGCTTCCAGCGCCGCACGGGCAAATTCCGCAGGACCGGTGCCGCGTGTGAGGCCGAACATTGCGCCTCTCGCCTCCGCATCCCACCAGGGTGCGCCAAGACCGACAAAGGCAGGCACGAGGTAAACATCCTGAGCCGGATCGGCCTTTTCGGCCAGAGCCCCGGTTTCCGATGCCGAACCGATGACCTTCAAACCATCGCGCAGCCACTGAACCGCAGCGCCAGCCACGAAGATGGAGCCCTCCAGCGCGTAGATCGTCTTGCCGTCCAGCCGATAGGCGATGGTCGTCAAAAGCCGGTTCTTGGAGCGCACCATGTCTTCACCGGTATTGAGAAGGGCAAAGCAGCCAGTGCCGTAGGTGGATTTCAGCATGCCCGGTTCAAAGCAGGCCTGACCGATCACGGCTGCGTGCTGGTCTCCCGCAACGCCGAGAATCGGGATTGGGGCACCGAAGAGTTCCTCGTCGGCAACACCGAATTCCGCTGCGCAATCCAGCACCTGCGGAAGCACGGATGGGGGAACATCCAGAATCTCGAGAAGCTGCTTGTCCCAGACGTTCTTTTCAATGTTGAACATCAAAGTGCGCGAGGCATTGGTGGCGTCCGTCACGAAGGACTTGCCGCCGGTCAGGCGCCAGATCAGAAAGGTATCGACGGTGCCAAAACACAGCTCGCCCTTTTCCGCACGCTTGCGCGCGCCCTTGACCTTTGACAGCAGCCAGGAAAGCTTGGTCCCGGAAAAATAGGGGTCTAGCAGCAGGCCAGTCTTCTTGGCGAAAACCTTTTCATGGCCGTCCTTCTTCAGCTTTTCGCAAAGCTTGGCGGTGCGCCGATCCTGCCAGACAATGGCGTTGTGCAGCGGCTTGCCGGTCTCCCGCTCCCATAAAAGCGTCGTCTCGCGCTGATTGGTGATGCCGATGGCGGCAATGTCGGCGGCCTTCAAACCAGCCTTTTCCAGCGCCTGCCTGATTGACCAGACAACGCTTTCCCAGATTTCCTCTGGGTCATGCTCCACCCAGCCGGAGTCCGGGAAAATCTGGCGAAATTCCTTCTGGGCCGTACCCGCAACCTGCATCGACCCATCGAAGATGATGGCCCGTGTCGATGTCGTACCCTGATCGATGGCGAGAATATAACCGCCCATGCATGCCTCCCGCAAATCAATGTCGCGCAACACAATATGCGCGGCCTGCAATGTCAAGCCACGCCGTTGTCATCAGCCCCATGAAATCCGATTGCCACCTCCCCCGGTTTAAGCATAACCTGATGTAAATCGTTGCAACGTTATATAAAAAGGGGAACGCATGCATCGGACAGTCATCGTAACAGGCTCGACCAGCGGCATCGGCCTGGCAATAGCGCAGGCTTTCGCAAATGACGGCTGCAACGTGATGCTGAATGGTTTCGGCGACGAACACCAGATTGAAGACACGCGTCTTCTGATGGAAGCCGAAAGCGGCACTCGCATTCTCTACCATCCGGCCGACATGACCAGACCGGACGAGATTGCCGATCTGGTCAAGGTAACCCATGAAAAGCTCGGATCGTTGCACGTCCTCGTCAACAATGCAGGCGTACAGCATGTCGCACCGGTCGATGAATTTCCGCCGGAAAAATGGGATCAGATCATCGCCATCAATCTCACCAGTTCCTTTCACACCATGCGCGCGGTCATCCCTTTGATGAAAGCCGCCGGGAAGGGACGCATCATCAATATTGCCTCCGCCCACGGGCTTGTCGCCTCACCCTACAAATCTGCCTATGTCGCGGCAAAACATGGTATTATCGGGCTGACGAAATCCGCCGCACTGGAACTTGCGCAGAGCGGTATCACCGTGAATGCGATCTGCCCCGGCTATGTGCTGACCTCGCTTGTGGAAAAGCAGATTCCCGACACCGCCAGAACACGCGGTATCAGCGAGGAAGAGGTCAAGAACGACGTTCTGTTACGGCTGCAGGCGACGAAGGAATTCGTGAAGGTCGATGATGTCGCGGCAACGGCCATTTTTCTGGCCAGTGATGCGGCCAGTCAGATCACCGGAACACACATCTCTATAGACGGCGGCTGGACGGCCCAATAACGATAACGCATACGAAGGCACGGCATGAAAGACGCAATCAGCTTCATCCTCAACAATGAGAGTGTATCGCTCAAAGACTTTGGTCCAACCGACACGCTGCTCGATTATCTGAGGCTGCGAAAAAGACTGACCGGCACCAAGGAAGGCTGCGCCGAAGGCGACTGTGGCGCCTGCACGGTGCTGATCGGGCGGCTGGTGGACGGATCCTTGCGCTATGAGACCGTCAATGCCTGCATTCGTTTCGTGGGCTCCCTGCACGGCACCCATATCGTGACCATCGAGCATCTGGCGGGCAAGGATGGTGTGCTGCATCCCGTTCAGCAGGCCATGGTGGATTTTCACGGATCGCAATGCGGTTTCTGCACGCCGGGTTTCGTCATGTCGCTCTATGGCCTGTGGCTGACCAGCGACAAGCCGTCGCGAGCCGATATCGAAAAGGCCTTGCAGGGCAATCTCTGTCGCTGCACCGGTTATGAGCCGATCATCCGCGCCGCAGAAAGCGTTATGGCCGCGAAGCCAAGCACGCTGTTCGACCCCATAGAGCGCGACCGCGCCAGCATCATGTCGCGTCTGTGGGCAATTCCGCTGAATGAGACCATTGTCGTCAGCAGCAACGGCTGTCGCACCATCATTCCCGGCAACCTCACGGAATTCACCGCAGCTTACGGCGCAGAACCCAAGGCAACCATCGTGGCCGGCTCGACAGATGTGGGGCTTTGGGTGACGAAACAGATGCGGGCGTTAAACCCTGTCATCTTCATCAATCACTTAAGCGAGCTGCAATCCATTGCGGTGGAAGAAAACGGCATTTCCATAGGCGCCGGCGTGACTTACGCCCAGGCTTTCACCGTTTTGGCAAAGCACATCCCGGCGTTCGGTCGCCTGATTGATCGTATCGGTGGCCAGCAGGTGCGCAATATGGGAACGATTGGCGGCAACATCGCCAATGGCTCCCCCATCGGCGATACGCCCCCTGCCCTGATCTCGCTTGGTGCCACCTTGACCCTGCGCTCGACATCAGGCACCCGCTCCATGCCGCTCGAGACATTCTTTGTCGATTACGGCAAGCAGGACCGCTTCGCGGGCGAATTCGTGGAGAAGATCTTCGTGCCGTTCCCGGCGCAGGACAGCCACTTTGCGGTCTACAAGATTTCCAAACGGCGGGATGAGGATATCTCGGCGCTGTGCGCGGCCTATCATCTGCAACTGGGGCCAAACGGTACCGTTGACGACATCCGCATCGCCTTTGGCGGCATGGCCGCAACGCCGAAACGGGCCAGCCGTCTGGAACAGGCCTTGATGGGCAAGGCCTGGAACACAGACACCATCGAAGCGGCCCGCGATGCCATCGATGAGGATTTCCAGCCGCTGACGGATTGGCGTGCCACAGCCGAATATCGGCTGCTGACCGCAAAGAACCTGCTGACCCGCTTCTTTCTCGAGACATCCGGGCAAGGCCAGGAGTTGCAACGCTTCGCGCTGGCAGAGGTGTGAGCCATGGATACAACAACATTCAAATCCGAAAAAACAGTCGTTGATGGCAAGATGCATGGCTCGTTGCGACATGATTCAGCGCATAAGCATGTAACCGGAAGTGCCGAATATATTGACGATATTCCTGAACCTGCGGGCATGATCCACGGCGCCATAGGCATGGCGGACCGTGCCCATGCAGAAATCGTCGCAATGGATCTCTCCGAAGTCGAGGCCACACCGGGGGTTGTGTGGGTCATGACGGGCAAGGACGTGCCCGGCGAAAACGATGTATCATCCGGCGGTCGTCACGACGAACCATTGCTGGCGGAAACGCTGGTGGAATTTCACGGCCAGCCGATCTTTGCCGTCTTCGCCGAAAACCGCGACATTGCCCGCAAGGCAGCACGCAAGGCCAAGATTACCTACAAGGATCTGCCCCACTGGACCGACATAGACACGGCCATGGAGAACGGCGAGCCACTGGTTACACCGGGCATGGTCCTGCAGCGTGGCGATGCGGCACTGGAGATGGATGTCGCGCCGCGCCGCCTGACCGGCTCCATGCGGATCGGTGGTCAGGAGCACTTCTATCTGGAAGGCCACATTGCCATGGCCGTGCCGGGCGAGGATGACGAGGTCACTGTGTGGAGTTCCACGCAGCACCCGAGCGAAATCCAGCACATCGTCAGCCATATCATGCAGGTGCCCTCCAATGCCGTGACCGTGCAGGTCAGGCGCATGGGTGGCGGTTTCGGCGGCAAGGAGACGCAGGGCAACCAGTTTGCAGCGCTTTGCGCCATCGCCGCCAAGAAGCTCAATCGGGCCGTCAAGATGCGACCCGACCGCGACGAGGACATGACCGCGACCGGAAAGCGCCACGATTTCCGCGTGGATTACGAGGTGGGCTTCGATGAGGAAGGCCGCATTCACGCAGTCGACGCCACCTATGCCGCCCGCTGCGGTTATTCCTCCGACCTTTCCGGCCCGGTGACGGACCGCGCCCTGTTTCATGCGGATTCCAGCTATTTCTATCCGCATGTAAAGCTTCAGTCGAAGCCCTTGAAAACGCACACCGTTTCCAACACGGCCTTTCGTGGCTTCGGCGGGCCGCAGGGAATGCTCGGGGCAGAGCGTTTCATCGAGGAGATAGCCTATGCCGTGGGCAAGGACCCGCTCGAAATCCGCAAGCTGAACTTCTACGGCCAGAAGGGCTCGGGCCGTACCACCACCCCCTACCATCAGGAGGTGGAGGACAACATCATTGCCCGTATCGTGGAGGAGCTGGAAACCTCCAGCGATTATCAGGCGAGACGCCAGGCAATCATCGACTTCAACAGAACAAGCCCTGTCATCCGCAAGGGCATTGCGTTGACGCCGGTGAAATTCGGCATTTCCTTCACCATGACCGCCTTCAACCAGGCGGGAGCGCTGGTGCATGTCTATAATGACGGCTCCATCCACCTGAACCATGGCGGCACGGAAATGGGCCAGGGCCTCTACACCAAGGTGGCGCAGGTCATTGCCGACGCGTTTCAGGTGGATATCGGCGGCGTCAAGATTACCGCTACAACCACGGGCAAGGTGCCGAACACATCCGCAACAGCCGCATCTTCCGGCACGGATCTGAACGGCATGGCGGCCTACGATGCGGCACGCCAGATCAAGGAGCGGCTGGTCAAATTCGCTATGGAAAAATGGAATGTCGGCGAAGGTGACGTCACATTCCTGCCGAACCGCATTCGCGTGGGAACGGAGGAAATCGCCTTTGACGATTTCATCAAGCAGGCCTATTTCGCGCGCGTCCAGCTTTCCGCCGCAGGCTTTTACAAGACGCCGAAAATCCATTGGGACCGAGCCGCCGGTAAGGGCACGCCCTTCTATTATTTCGCCTATGGCGCCTCCGTGTCGGAAGTTTCCATCGATACGCTGACCGGCGAATACATGATGGAGCGCACCGATATTCTCCACGATGTCGGCAAATCGCTAAACCCGGCAATCGACATCGGACAGGTGGAAGGCGGCTTCATTCAGGGCATGGGCTGGCTGACGACCGAGGAATTGTGGTGGGATGCGAAGGGGCGGCTGCGCACCCATGCGCCTTCCACCTACAAGATACCGCTCGCCTCCGACCGTCCGAAGATTTTCGATGTGAGGCTGGCGGAATGGGCCGAAAACGCAGAACCAACCATTGGGCGTTCCAAGGCTGTGGGCGAACCGC
The DNA here is from genome assembly GCA_900468285.1 of Hyphomicrobiales bacterium. Lineage (GTDB taxonomy): Bacteria > Pseudomonadota > Alphaproteobacteria > Rhizobiales > Rhizobiaceae > Agrobacterium. Next base: position 317,694 of record UBTF01000002.1, read on the forward strand.
CCTTCATGCTGGCAATCTCTGTGCTGGAGGCGCTCTCCATGGCCATAGCCAGCGTTGCGGATTACAAGGTCTGCCCGAGGCTGGACGCACCTGCGACGCCTGAGAGGGTGTTGATGGCGGTGGAGCGGCTGAAGAAGGTTTGAAGCCGATGCTCAAGCGTTTCACAGGCCAGAGAAAAGTAGCCGTTGAGGTGTTGGCCGATGCCTGACACCGCACTCAAGCGCTTTCTGGAAGAACCAGCCATTCTTGTCGAGATCACCGCCGTCAAAGGCTCTGCCCCGCGCGAGGCTGGCACCTTCATGCTGGTTTCGAAACGTGGCATCTGGGAAACCATTGGCGGCGGGCAATTCGAATATATGGCGATCGACCACGCCCGCGCCATGCTGGAGGGCAAGACCGAGATCGCAGTCATGGACATTCCGCTCGGACCGGAAATCGGCCAATGCTGCGGCGGGCGAACAGAACTGACCTTCACCGAGGTCACCGAGGACATTGCCGAAACATTGAAGCAGAGGCTGGCGCGTGAACACCAGTCCCAACCCGCCGTCTTCATCTTTGGTGCGGGCCATGTGGGCAAGGCATTGGCGCAGGCATTGTCACTCCTCCCATTGTCCGTCACGGTCGTTGAAACCCGTGCTGAAGAGCTTCAAGATCTGCCACAAACCGTGTCATCGCATCTGGCTGCGATGCCGGAAGCTCTGGTCAAAACCATTCCGCCGGGTGGATCGGTGGTGATCGTCACCCATGATCACGCACTGGACTTCCTGATTGCGCGCGAGGCTTTGGCGCGACAAGACCTGGCCTATGTCGGGATGATCGGCTCACAAACCAAACGCGCAACCTTCGCGCACTGGCTAAGCCGCGAGGGTGCGCCGCCCTCGATGATCGAGCGCCTCATCCTGCCGATTGGCGGCAGCATCGTGAAGGACAAACGCCCGCAGGTCATAGCATCCTTGGTGGCAAGCGAAGTGCTTCACGCAATTCATCGCTTTGACGAGGCTGCTCCCGCCCCCTTTGGCCACGACCATCCAGCAAGCCAAGATCGCGCTTGACCTGAAGCGTCGCCTCACTGGGCAGCAACACGGTGGGCCGGTCTGGTCCCGGCTGTGGCAGTTGGATTGTCCGCAGGCGCGCAAACAGGGCTGACCAGACGCTGAAAGCGACTGTACGCATTTGATTTCTCCTGAGCTTTTTTGATGCTATGAGAGAGAAATGCACCTGATTTCCGGGAAAAACCAATGAAACTTTCGACGGTATGGATAAAGAGAGATTATCCATGAAGATGTCACGCAACGTTCCCCTGAACGCCCTTCGCGTGCTGGAAAGTGCAGCCCGTCACCTGAGCTTCACCAAGGCTGGCGAAGAACTTGGCATGACGCAGACGGCGGTCAGCTACCAGATCAAACTGCTTGAGGACTTCATCGGTGCGGCCCTGTTCGTTCGCAAGCCGCGGCAGGTCACGTTGACATCGGTGGGTGAGCGGCTGTCGCAACAGGCCAATACGGCCTTTTCGATCCTGGAGACCGCCATCGCGGAGGCACGGACAGGAACGGGAGATGTCCTCATCGTTTCCCCCACCCCCACATTCGCGCAGCAATGGCTTGCGCGCAGGCTGGGCGTGTTTCAGGCGCGGCACCCAAAGATCGCGGTGCATCTGGCGCTCTCCAACGACATCGTCGATTTCGCCCGCGACAATGTCGATGTCGGCATACGCTGGGGCAAGGGCGACTGGCCGGGCCTGATCGGCCACCGCATCATGCGGCTGGATTTCGCGCCGGTCGTCAGCCCGCTGCTGCTGGAAAAACATGGTCCGCTGAAGACACCCGCCGACCTCCTGAAACTGACGATCATCAGCCCGAATGATGTCTGGTGGAAACACTGGTTTACGGAAGCCGGGGTGGACGCCTCGGAGCTCGACACGCGCACCGGCAGCAGTTTCGGTTTTCAAAACCTCGAAGCACAGGCGGCCATGGCTGGTCATGGCGTGGCGATCGTCAATCCGGCCCATTTTGCCGAGGACATCGCCGCCGGTCGCATGGTTCAGCCCTTCGATCTCGTCTGCAATGATGGCCGCGACTATTGGCTCGTCTACCAGGAAAGCCGTCGAAACATTCCAAAGATCAAGGCGTTTCGCGACTGGATGCTGGAGGAGTTCCCGCCGGAGCCGTGATCCACAGTCCTTATGTGACAATCCTGCGTACAAAGCGCTGTTGCCTCTTTTCTAACGCCCAAAATTCTCGCACAGTGCGGTGCAACGTCAGGGGAACATAATGTACGAATATGCCATTGCGTGGGAATGGATGGCCTTTGCCGTCCGCTGGCTGCACGTGATAACAGCGATTGCCTGGATCGGCTCCTCCTTCTACTTCATCGCGCTCGATCTCGGTTTGGTCAAACGCGCGCATCTGCCGGCCGGCGCCTATGGCGAAGAGTGGCAGGTCCACGGCGGCGGCTTCTACCACATCCAGAAATATCTGGTGGCGCCCGCGCAGATGCCGGAACATCTGACATGGTTCAAATGGGAGAGCTATGCCACTTGGCTTTCCGGCTTTGCGATGCTCTGTATCGTCTATTATGGCGGCGCGGATCTTTTCCTCATCGATCATTCCGTGCTGGAACTGACGCAGTTTCAGGCCATCTGTCTGTCGCTGGCATCGCTGGCTGTCGGCTGGGTGTTTTATGATCTTCTGTGCAAATCACCCATCGGCAACAACACCTGGGGCCTGATGGCGGTTCTTTATATCGCGCTTGTGGCGATGGCCTGGGGTTACACGCAGGTGTTTACGGGACGCGCTGCGTTCCTTCATCTGGGCGCGTTTACCGCTACCATTATGTCGGCCAATGTCTTCATGATCATCATTCCCAACCAGAAGATCGTTGTTGCGGACCTCATCGCCGGGCGCACGCCAGACCCGAAATACGGACGCATCGCCAAGCAGCGTTCTCTGCACAACAACTACCTGACGCTGCCCGTCATCTTCTTCATGTTGTCGAACCATTATCCGCTGGCCTTTGCCACCCAGTTCAACTGGATCATCGCCGCACTTGTCTTCCTGATGGGCGTGACGATCCGCCACTGGTTCAACACAACCCACGCCCGCAAGGGCAAGCCCACCTGGACATGGCTGGTCACGGCGCTGATCTTTCTTGTGATCATGTGGCTCTCTACCGTTCCGAAAATACTGACCGGCGAGCAGGAAGAAAAAGCCGCGACGCTCTCGCCGATACAGCAGCGTTTCGCAAGCGACGTGCATTTTGCATCTGCGCGGGACGTGGTGCAGGGCCGATGCTCCATGTGCCACGCCGCAGAACCAGTCTGGGAAGGCGTGCCTTTCACGCCCAAGGCAGTCCGACTGGAAACCGATGCCGAAATTGCGGCCCATGCGCGGGAAATCTATTTACAGGCAGGCCGTAGCCATGCCATGCCCCCCGGCAACATCACGGCGATTACGCCGCAAGAACGCAAGGTGCTGACCGCCTGGTACGAGAGCGCCCTGTCCCAAGGAAAAACGGAATGACCATGCTCCTGCTGCGCGGACGCCTGCTAAGCTTCAACCGCGCACCGCACTCCATCTCTGATACGGCCAGCTATCTCTATGTGGAAGACGGGGGCCTGCTGATCGAAGACGGCAGGATCAGCGCTATCGGCGACTATGCGGACATCCGCGCCAAGGCGCCAGACGATGTCGAGGAAAAAGACCACCGCCCGCACCTCATCGTGCCAGGGCTGATCGACATGCATCTGCATTTCCCGCAAATGCAGGTCATCGGCTCTTACGCCGCAAATCTTCTGGAATGGCTCGATACTTACACTTTCCCAGAGGAATGCCGGTTTGTCGAAAGCGCCCATGCCGAGCGTATCGCCACGCATTTTTACGATGAACTCATCCGCCATGGCACCACGACGGCCGTAGCCTATTGCTCGGTGCACAAGACATCTGCCGATGCATTCTTTGCCGAGGCGATGAAGCGCAACATGCTGATGGTTGGCGGCAAGGTGATGATGGACCGCAACGCGCCGCAGGGTCTGCTGGATACGCCGCGACTGGGCTATGACGAGACCCGGCAGGTGATTGCCGACTGGCACGGCAAGGGCCGAAACCACGTCGCCATCACGCCGCGCTTTGCCATTACCTCCACGCCGCAGCAGATGGAAGCAACGCAGGCGCTGGCGCAGGAGTTTCCGGACCTGTTCATCCAGACGCATCTTTCCGAAAATATGGACGAGATCAAATACACCTGCGAGCTCTATCCGGATGCGATCGACTATACGGATATCTATGTGCGCTATGGCCTGATGGGCAAGAAGACGCTTCTCGGCCACGCCATCCACCTTTCGGACCGTGAAGCGGATGTCCTGTCCGAAACAGGCGCCGTGGCCGTCCACTGCCCCACCTCCAACCTGTTCCTCGGCTCCGGTCTTTTCCCGATGAAAAAGCTGCAGCGCCGCGAAAAGCCAGTCCGCATCGCTGTCGCCACAGATATTGGCGGTGGCTCAAGCTATTCCATGCTGCGCACGATGGATGAGGCCTACAAAATCCAGCAGTTGCTGGGTGAGCGTCTCAACCCGCTGGAAAGCTGGTACATGATGACACGCGGCAATGCCGAGGCCCTTTCCATGGTTGATCGCATCGGCACGCTGGAGCCAGGAACGGATGCGGATATCGCAGTTCTCAACGCCGGCTCCACTCCCGCCATGGCGCTGAAAATGGAAGTTGTCACCAGTCTGACAGAAGAACTGTTTCTGATGCTGACAATGGGCGACGACAGAACAGTAGAAGAAACTTATATTGCCGGGAAACCTCTAAAAAGCATAATTTAATATTCGAATTTATCGATATTATCGTAGCTAAAACATGCAGATAATTTTAAGTATATTTAAATAGTACCTAAATAGTTTCCGCTCGACAGATTTAGTCTTGAGCGCCATGACGGCATGCTCGCACTGTCATGCAAATAAATCCCCCGTTCCGAGCTGTTTTGCTCCGAAGTGATTGAATCCGCCGTCCTCCCCGGCCACCCCTTCGGACGCCTCGTGTTTCGGCTAGAACCTCAAAGCGAGGACGAATGTCGTTTTTAGAAAATGCGAGCATACGCACGAAAATACTGACCTTGATTATACCCTTATGTATCGTCGGGTTGGCAGCCACTGCCTTCGTTTCCAGCAGGTACAAACAAGGGGATACTGATTACTCGGATTTCCTCGCCAAGGAAATAAAGGCGAGCATCGAAATCGCAAGAGCAAACCGCAATCTGGCGGCGACCGCCTATGGCGCCTATCAGATGATGGTCTATTCAATCAACGATCCTGCAATCGCGAAAGCATTGGATTATTACAAGGATAGCAGAACAAAGCTCTTTGAGCGCCTTGAGAAAGTTAAGGCGTTGCTGCCTGAAGAAGCTAAAAATATCGACCCCTTGATGACAAGGGCAAAAGAAATCGTAGCCCTGACGGATCGCAGTGTCGAACTGGCGCAAGCGGAAAAGGATGATGAGGCGAAAGCCCTGCTCGCAAAAGTCGACGCGCTGGTCCTTCCGCTGGCGTCGGACAATGCCGCGTTTCTCGACAGGATCGTGAAAGAAGTAGACGCAAGAAGCGACGAACTGACCGCACAGACCGATTCAACGATCTTCAACTCATTGCTGGTCATCGGCCTTACATTCGCGCTCGGCATCATCGCTGCGCTCATCGTTGCAACCAAGGGGATCACGACGCCGATTTCGGCGCTGCGGGAGCGCATGATTTCGCTTGCCCAGGGCAACGCGACGGCACCGGTGGAAGGACAGCATCGCCGCGACGAAGTGGGTCAGATGGCAAAGGCTGTCTCCGTCTTCCGCGATAACCAACTGGAGCGCGCACGTCTGGAAAGTGAAGCGGCTGCAACGCGTAACCTGTCCGAGAAGGAGCGCACCGAGCGCGAAGCCCAAAAGGCGAAGGATGCATCGGATACGCAGTTTGCCGTGGATCGGCTGGCTGAAGGCCTTGGTCGCCTTGCCGATGGCGACGTCACCTGCCGCATCGACACTCCCTTTGTCAGCCATCTCGATACGTTGCGCAACAACTTCAACGATTCCGTCGGCAACCTTAACAACGCACTACGCGCGGTTGGCCAGAATGCCCGTGGTATCGATGCTGGCGCAAACGAGATTCGCTCTGCTGCAGACGATCTTTCAAAGCGCACCGAGCAGCAGGCCGCATCCGTCGAGGAAACCGCAGCTGCTCTGGAAGAAATCACCACCACGGTGAAGGATTCCAGCCGTCGCGCCGAAGAAGTCGGACATTTGGTTTCCAAGGCCCGTCAGGGTGCGGAGAAGTCCGGTGACGTCGTGCGTCAGGCCGTGACTGCCATGAATGAAATCGAGCGCTCTTCAGGCGAGATCACCAACATCATCAGCGTCATCGATGAAATCGCCTTTCAGACCAACCTGCTTGCCTTGAACGCCGGTGTTGAAGCTGCACGTGCCGGTGAAGCTGGCAAGGGCTTTGCCGTCGTTGCCCAGGAAGTTCGCGAACTGGCGCAGCGTTCCGCAAAGGCCGCCAAGGAAATCAAGGCGTTGATCACCACTTCCGGCGAACATGTTCGCTCCGGCGTGGAGCTTGTCGGTGAAACCGGTCGTGCGCTTGAAGTCATCGTTTCCGAGGTGCAGGAAATCAACCGCCACATCACCGCGATCGTCGAATCGTCGCGTGAACAGTCGGTTGGACTTCAGGAAATCAACACCGCCGTCAACACCATGGATCAGGGCACGCAGCAGAACGCCGCCATGGTCGAGCAGTCGACAGCGGCCAGCCACAGCCTCGCCAAGGAAGCGGCATCTTTGAACCAGCTGCTGTCACGCTTCAAGCTGGGTGACGCCGCGGGAGCGGGCCGCACAATGCCATCAGCGCCAGCGGCACCTGTCAGATCGGCGTCAGCCGCTTCAAAGCCAGCACCGTCTCCGGCCCGCGCACTGAGCCAGAAGATTGCTGGCGCCTTCGGGGGCAGCTCGGCGGCGGCGGTTGCGCAGAACACCTGGGAAGAATTCTGATCCATCCCGGCCAGAAATCGACTTTGCGGGCGCCTCCGGCGCCCGCAGCTTTATGAACATCAGTTCCAGAATGGTCTTGCGATCAGCTCCGTACCTAAAGCCAGCAGGCACATCAGGAACCATCGTCTGAATCTCGCCGGGCTGACGAACTGGCGGACCCATTGGCCAAGCCACATACCAAGGAGTGCTGGCACTATGGCGAGTGTCGAAAGCCCCAGATCGTGGATCTGCAGGGCGGCCTGGGACGCCAGACCGAGCGCGAGGGCCACGGTTGAAACCGTAAATGAAAGACCGAGCGCCTGCACCAGCATATCGCGATCAAACCCCATCGACTGGATATAGGGAACGGCCGGCATCACGAAGACGCCGGTGGCTCCGGTGAGAAGCCCGGTCACGAGACCGATCAGCGGCGACAGAAACCTCATCAAGTGCAGGGGCAGGACAAGTGGTCGCGCCATCAGGCTATAGGCGGCATAGATGAAAAGTGCCCCGCCAAGCGCCGACGTCGTCCAACCAGCCGCCCCACCCGTCAGCAGTTGAATGCCGATTTGTGTTCCGACAAAGATAGCGGCCATCATCGGCCAGAGCCGGAGCAGAATTCCGCGAAAATCCGGACCGGCACAAAGTTGCCAGATATTTGTCACGAAGGATGGCAGAAGCAAAAGGCCCGCCGCTGCAACGGGCGGCATGAAAAGACCGAGCAGACCCATGGCCACGGTCGGCAGACCCATGCCTGTCACGCCCTTGACGACACCCGCCAGAACGAAAGTCACGGTAATTGCCGCCAGAAAACCAATATCAATATTCGTCACAAAATCCGTCCCGTCGCTGTCTTCCACCCTGTTTTACGTCCGCAGATTTTCCAATGTTACGGCGACGGGCGAAACATTCGCGACGCAATCGCTGCTAACGGCAACGCGCCTCAAAAACCCACTCCAGACATCTCATCTCGAGCAATTTCAGTACCATTCGCCCGCAACTTCGTGCTATGCGATTATCATTCAGATGTGAAAGTTCAATTCATGGCCAAAACGCTTACCATCGCTGATCTCAAATTGCGTGCCCAGCGCCGCGTGCCCAAAATGTTCTTCGATTACGCCGATAGCGGTGCCTGGACCGAGAGCACATATCGCGCCAATGAAGACGATTTTTCCAAGATAAAATTGCGCCAGCGGGTGCTGGTAGACATGACCGACAGGTCGCTTGCCACCGAGATGATCGGTGAGAAGGTCTCGATGCCGGTTGCATTGTCGCCGACCGGGCTCACCGGTATGCAGCACGCCGATGGTGAGATGCTGGCCGCGAAGGCCGCAGAAGAATTCGGCGTGCCTTTTACCCTCTCCACCATGAGCATCTGCTCCATCGAGGACGTCGCCTCGGTGACCTCCCGGCCCTTCTGGTTCCAGCTTTACGTGATGAAGGACCGCGATTTCGTCAACAATCTGATCGACCGCGCCAAGGCTGCCGGATGCTCCGCTCTGGTACTGACGCTGGATCTCCAGATTCTCGGACAGCGCCACAAGGATTTGCGCAACGGCCTGTCTGCACCGCCCAAATTTACGCCCAAACATATCTGGCAGATGGCGACGAGGCCGCAATGGTGCCTGGATATGTTGCGGACGAAGCGCCGCAGCTTCGGCAACATTGTCGGCCACGCCAAGAACGTGTCGGACCTCTCGTCGCTCTCATCCTGGACCGCCGAACAGTTCGACCCGCGCCTTTCCTGGAAAGATGTCGAGTGGATCAAGGAGCGCTGGGGCGGCAAACTCATCCTGAAAGGTATTCTCGATGAGGAAGACGCAATCGCTGCGGCCAACACCGGTGCGGATGCAATCATCGTATCCAATCATGGCGGTCGTCAGCTGGATGGCGCGCTTTCATCCATCGCAATCCTGCCGAAGATCGTCGATGCTGTCGGCGACAAGATCGAAGTCCATTTGGATGGCGGCATTCGCTCCGGACAGGACGTCCTAAAAGCCATCGCTCTTGGCGCTAAAGGCACATACATCGGACGTCCCTTCCTCTATGGCCTCGGCGCAGACGGAAAGAATGGCGTCACGACGGCGCTGGAGATTATCCGCAAGGAAATGGACATCACCATGGCTCTGTGCGGCAAGCGTCTGCTGACCGATGTGGATCGAAGCATCCTGGTTCAGTGACGGTCACTTGCCCTTTTTGGCACCGCGCGAGATCGATCCAGCCCTCACAATCCTGTGAGATCGGCGCATGGAAACTGGCCTCGCTTTTTACCTTCAGGGCAGTGATGTGGGCCCCTCACCGGTGTCGTCATGACGATAGCCAAGTGCGAGCCGCCCACTCTTTTTCAGGCAGGAAATCGCTGAACGCAGATGGCTGGAACCCCTTGTGAACAGGGTGGTTTCGGCTGAAAGCCGGCCATGTTCCGGCGCGAGAGAGGGCGCGGATCTGCGCCCTTATTGCATCAGTCCCTTTATCAGGAGCCGCACGGGGCGTCCGTTTCTTTTCAAGGAATTTACCCGCCACCAATGGGGGTCGATTTTCATACTTAATTAAGGATGAAAGCGGTCTTTAAAGTTTGAGTGGTTTTGTTGCTTGAAAGTTTCAGTAGTTTTGGCAACGGCGAATGGACGGACAAGGGGTGAATTCATGTTGAGAACGATCAGACGAGGTATGACCGGAGCGCATTTTCTGGCTGCGGCATTCTTCTGCGCGATCCTCTCGTTCGACGCCGCCGAGGCGCAGGCGGGCTACGCACATTTCGTAATGGACGCAAACACCGGCAAGGTCCTTGCTGCCGAGAATGCAGACACGAAGAACTACCCCGCGTCGCTGACGAAAATGATGACGCTCTATCTGACCTTCGAGGCATTGCATGACGGACGCCTGACATGGAACCAGCGCGTGACGATGTCCAGACGCGCGGCAGCGGTGATCCCCTCCAAGCTATGGGTGAAAGCCGGCACGACTTTTACGGTTCGCGAAGCGGTTTACGGCATGATCGTCAAGTCGGCCAACGACATGGCGGAAGGCATGGGCGACCATCTTGGCGGCTCCCAGGCGAAATTTGCTCAGATGATGACGCGCAAGGCCCGCCACCTTGGCATGACCAGCACGGTCTTTAGAAATGCATCTGGCCTGCCAAACAAGGCGCAGGTGACCACGGCGCGTGACATGGCCAAACTCGGCCTTGCGCTTCAGCGCGACTTTCCCGAGGAATACAAGCTCTTTGCCACGCGGTCCTTCAAATTTCGTGGAAAGACGATCAACGGGCACAACAGGCTGTTGAGCCGCTACCAGGGCGTCGATGGCATCAAGACAGGTTACACCAACGCATCCGGCTTCAACCTTGTCAGCGCCGTCAATCACAATGGCCGCAGCGTCGTCAGTGTCGTGTTGGGTGGCAGGACATCTCGCAGCCGCGATAACCAGATGGTATCCCTCCTCGACCGGACTTTGCCCAAGGCATCCCGAGGAAATGAGAGCCGACAGTTGATTGCAAGTGCTAGCACGAGCCGTACATTTGACGTGAAGCCCGCAAGCGTACCCCTGCCCATGTTTGCACAGCGGAAAGACCCGGTGGCCATGCAGATCGCCTCCGCCTCCCCCGCACCCGTCATTCCCGACATGATCAAGACATCAGCGGTTCGCGCAACCAACTCTGAACGCAGCACCTGGGAAGTGCAGATTGCCGCAGCCGATAGTCAGGCCGCCGCGCTCTCGCTGCTGCGCAATGCCCGCCCGACAATTTCCTCCGATTACTCCGGCATCGCGCCCTATACGGAAGCGGTGAAAAGCGGATCCGTCACGCTTTACCGCGCACGCTTTACGGGCTTCGACAGCCAGGCGGCTGCCCTTTCCGCCTGCAAGGATCTGAAGGCGAATTCCTATTCCTGCGTGGTCATGTCAAGCGAAGGCTAACCCAGCCAGCCGCTGGCGATGGCCTTGCCCAGGCGCGGCATTCCGTTGGCGCGCGCCAGCTCTCCCATGGCCGCACTGTCATAGCGAACCTGCCGGAACGAGACCTGCCAGCCATGCGGCGTGTCTTCCAGAACGGCATAGCTTGCCAGCGGATGGCCGGCTTCAACCTGATGGTAGAAAGGTTCATCATCCTTCCAGCCCGGACAGCCGACACTGCCGGGGTTGACGATGAGACGACCGTCGGACAGTTGTACGGTGCGGGCGATGTGCGTATGGCCGCACAGCATCAGCGGCTGCTTGATATCGGCAGCAAATACCTCGATTTCCGGCAAGGGACGCAAATGGAGAAACCCGTCCGGATGAAGCGTCTCCAGCCAGTAATCCAGATCGTCTCTCGGCGAGCCATGGCAACAATAGGCGACATCCTTGAAGACGAGATCGAAGGGCAGCGCCTGTAGCCAGCTGAAATGATCGGACGACAGCTGCATATGCGCAGGCCGCTCCCAGTCTCCCATCATCTCAAAAGGCCGATCGATCAGGGCACGGTCGTGATTGCCGCGCACGGTGGCGATATCCCGAGAAACCAGTATATCGGCGGTGCGACCCGCTTCCAGCGGACCGCTGAAGCAATCGCCCAGATTGACGATATCTGCTATGCCGAGTGTCTCTATATCTTTCAGAACGGCTTCTAGTGCCGCATGATTTCCGTGAATGTCGGCGATGGCGGCAAAAATCATGCGCTCAGCTTCCGCGATAGGTGGAGTAGCTATAGGGCGAGAGAAGCAGAGGAACGTGGTAATGCCCTTGCTCGTCGGCTATCCCGAAACGGATGGGGATGATATCGAGAAAGGCGGGCTCCGGCAGAACGAGGCCCTTGGTTCTCAAGTAATCTCCGGCGTGGAACACGAGCTCATACTGACCCGCCTTGAAATCCTCGCCAATCAGCAACGGCCCGCCATCGATGCGGCCATCGCTGTTGGTTTCGACCGATTTCAGCTTTTCGCGATGATCCCCGTCAAGGCGGTAAAGATCGATCTTCAAACCTTGCGCGGGTGTACCGTGTGCGGCATCGAGAACATGGGTGGTAAGGCCGGTCATGGATTGGGCTCCGCGATGAGATAAGGCTGCAGGAAAAAGAACTCTTCGAGATTGTTGCCCGGTCCGTCACGATCCACCACCAGAAAATCGCTTATGGACCCAATCGCCATCAGCGGGTGGTGCCAGACGTTTCGACGGTAGTTCACGCCCTGGTCGGCTCGCGCCAGAAACACAAGGGGCTTGCCCGGCGCGCCATCCCGGTCTTCCGCCACCACCACAAGAAACGGGTTGCCGGACAGCGGCGTAAAACTCTGACTGCCGAGCGGATGCCGTTCCATCATGTCCACCGTATAGGGAAATGCGCGCGGCTTGCCCCGGAACTTGTTAAGGACGACGCGGGCTCCCTCCCCCGTCACATCCGCTTGTCCAAGCGCATGAAACCGCTCCGTATTGCCGCCATTGATCATTCGCAAGCTGGTCGGATCGTCTTCCAGAACATCACCAAATGGCGCAAATGCTTCCTTGGTCAAAGGCAGTATTTCAAGAAACTCAGTCAAGGCTCATTCACTTTCGGCATTGCCATTGCAGGCTTTACGGCAACATCGCGGATAGGCGTAGCCACGCAATCTTTTCCACCTGTTCGGTTGCCGTTGCAAATTCATCGTCAACACCATGGTCGATGCGGGTTTCGAAAGCGCGCAGGATATCGTCCTTCGTCAAACCTTTGACGGCAATGATGAAGGGAAACCCGTTCTTCTCGACATATTCGGCATTCAATTCGGTAAACCGCGCGTGCTCTTGCGGCGACAGGCGATCAAGGCCAGCACCGGCCTGCTCGCTGCGGCTCTCCTGCGTCAGTTTCCCGGCGATGGCAAGTTTGCCGGCAAGATCGGGATGGGCGCGCAAAACGCCCAATCTCTCTTCATGCGAGGCAGCCCGGAACTGTTTACACAGAGCCGCATGAACACTTTCCGCCGTCAGCGGCTCTTGCAGGTCACCCGCATCATAGGCGCGCTCCGCGATGAAGGAGGAATGCTCGAACATCCCGCCGAACCGGTTTACGAATTCTGTCCGGTCCAGCATCAGATCGTCTCCGGCTTATGGTGTTCGTGCCAGTGCCGGGCAATGTCCACGCGCCGCGGTATCCACACCTTCTCATGGCCAAGGACATATTCGATGAACCGCCGAAGCGCCGCCGCGCGCCCGGGACGCCCGACCAGACGGCAATGCAGACCGACGCTCAACATCTTGGGCGAACCCTCACGCCCCTCTTCATACAAGACATCGAAGGCGTCTTTGAGATAGGTGAAGAACTGGTCTCCCGAGTTGAAGCCCTGGGGCGTGGCAAACCGCATGTCGTTGGTTTCAAGTGTGTAGGGAATGATCAGGAACGGTTCATCCTTCACGCCCTTGACCCAATAGGGCAAGTCATCCGCATAGGAATCGGACGAATAGAGGAAACCGCCCTCCTCCATCACAAGCCGAAGCGTGTTGTCCGATGGCTTGCCCTGATACATGCCGTAGGGCCGCTCACCCGTCAGTTCGGTGTGCAGGCGCACCGCTTCCAGCACATGGCGGCGCTCATCGTCCTCGGAAAAATCCTTGTATTCCAGCCAGCGATAGCCGTGGCTGGCAATTTCCCAGCCGGCTTCGTTCATCGCCACAACCGCGTCCGGATTGCGTGCCATAGCAGATGTCACGCCATAAACCGTTGTCGTCACACCAAGGCTGGTGAACATGCGCCACAGCCTCCAGAAGCCGGCGCGCGATCCATATTCGTAGATCGATTCCATGTTCAGGTTGCGCTGCCCTGGCCACGGCTGTGCGCCGACAATCTCCGACAAAAGCGATTCCGACGCCTTGTCGTTATCGAGAATGCAGCTTTCACCGCCCTCCTCGTAATTGATGACGAACTGCACCGCTATTCGCGCCCCGCCGGGCCATTTCGGATCAGGAGTGTTGCGACCATAGCCTATGAGGTTGCGGGGATAGTCAGCGGAAATCATCAAATCACCTTCACGAGAACTTCGTGAACGGTAGCATCGCAAACCGGAAAGTCGAGTGCCTTTCTAGGCAAACCGTCTGGCAGAAACACGTCCCATGGGATGCAGGGAGTGCACGCGGAAAGGAGCACCCGGTTCGTCTTCCACAAACAGAGCGAGGTTGGCAAACTCGATCTGCCGTTCCAGCAACGGGTCGAAGACACCGCGAATGGCCCGCTCCACCCTTGCGCAATCGCCGGGCATGACGCCGCCCGTCAGCAGCATCTGGAACCGGAACTCATCCATGACGTAGGGGTGCCCCCAGCGATGAAGATTCGTCAACTGCGTTGCGGATAACCGGTCTGGATCGGCGCGGTCTATATCGGCGTCCGACAGGGGCGCGCGGTAGTGATCGAACTCCTGCACCACGCTTGCAGCCAGGAAATTCAGCGTTTCCGATGGCCATGACGGAACGAGGCCATAGACATTGCCCAGCTTGGCAATCTCCAGCGGCGGCAGAGAAAAAGGCTGGTGGGTGCCTGCAAAATGCATCAGGCCGCGCAACAACGAAGCTTCACTCACATCCTCCATCAGCCTGAAGGGTGCCTTGATCGCTCCGTGAAATCCATATCGGCGCGGCAGCGCGGTATGGTAGGAAATCTCCTGCATTCCGAGGCTGGTAACGGCAGGCGGCTCTACGCTAAGCCCGGAATAGACATCACGGCCAAGCCAGGCCGCCGCCACATGCGTCAGCGGATCGTTGGGCGAAGGCGTAAAATGAATGGCATACCGCATATGTCGTCACCTCGCCGTTTTCAACGGATCTCAACAGCACCACTGCATAAGCCAAGCTGTTAGGTGATTTGCGTGACAGATTAACGACGCGTAAAAGATGTGGTGTCAAATCTTTCGGTTGAAGACGCCAATGTGCTCTTCGAGCGAGAAACTGTCCGGCACCCGCATCGGCCTGCCGCACATGGCGTCGATTGCCGCATCGGCAAGACGGTGGGCAAGGCCGAAACTCACCTTGAACCCTCCCGTCAGCGCAATCAGACGAGCGTGCCGGGGATGGACGCCGACCATGGGATCGCGACCGATTGCCTTGGGGCGCAGTCCCGCCCAGCGCTCAACCACCGCAGCACCCGATAATGCCGGAACGATTTCCCGGGCCTTTTCGATGAGCATCTCCAGCCGATCATCGGTCGAGAAGGGGTCTTCGAATTCCTCCTCGCTGGTGCTGCCAATGGCGACACGACCGTCTTCGTGCGGCACCACATAAA
This sequence comes from Hyphomicrobiales bacterium, assembly GCA_900468285.1. Classification (GTDB taxonomy): domain Bacteria; phylum Pseudomonadota; class Alphaproteobacteria; order Rhizobiales; family Rhizobiaceae; genus Agrobacterium. The sequence goes on from UBTF01000002.1 coordinate 332,920, forward strand.
GGCCGTTGAGAAAGACCACCGGCATTGCCGGATCGGCCTTCGCATCCAGCAAGGCCGCCTGCCCTTTGACGGGCTGGCCGAGTACGCCGCTTTCAGGAAGGCCAAGCGCAGTCTGAAGAAGAGGAAAGGAGCTATGGCCTGCCGAGACCATGCAATGGCTGAAACTGACGTGCTCTCCCCCGGTCAGAGTGGCTATGCCCTCAGGATCAAGAGCCGCAACGGCGCAGTTCTCGACCAGACGCACGTGTCTGCAGCGTTCGACATAGGCTTTCAGAACAGCAACAAAAGCTCGGGGAGATACCTTTGCCGCAAATGTATCATGGACAAAACCCGCCTCGCCTGCGGTCTCGGCCACCCAGCCGCTGACAGGAGCATTATCCAGCAGATGCCAGTAGAACTGTCGCTCATCAGCGTGCCAGTTGGAAAGCGCGTCCTGCTGGTGCCGCTCTGCGATGGTTCGCAGATGTGGCTTTGGCAAAGGGATGATGCGGCCGCACCGCCTGTAACCTGCGCTGAGACCTGTATCGGCCTCCACAGCGGCAATGTCCGCTTCGAGGCTCAGAAGGGCATCGAACTGAAACTGTTTCTTGTCCGACCAGCGGTCCGGCATATGCGGCATCAACGCACCCAGCAGCCCGCCACTGGCACCGCTGCCGATGTGGCCAGCATCGACAAGCAAGGTGTCGATACCCAGCCGATCCGCCTTGACCGCCGCCCACAGCCCCATGATGCCGCCGCCGACGATCAACAAAGACACGCTGGATGGCAAAGGTGATTGACCTGTTTGATTGGGCAGACTATCGGCTTTGACCATGACACACCCCGATAATCGTGGGCCGGAACGAGCCGGTTCGAACATGCTGGATTGGCGAGAGGGCGATATGCCCTATTCGCTGGCCTTTGGCGACCATTTTTATTGCCAGACCGATGGCAGGCAGGAATGCAGCCACGTTTCGCTGTCCGGCAACGGCTTGCCGGAACGCTGGAAAACGGCACAGGGCACGTTCCGCATTGGCGAGCTTGGCTTTGGTACGGCGTTGAACCTGTGCGAAACCTGGCGCCAGTGGAAGCTGTCACGGCCCGCCGGTGCGCAGCTGCATTTCGTATCCTTCGAGCTTTACCCGATGACGGCACGCGAATTGAACCGCGCACTGTCTCACTGGCCGCAACTTGATGCCGAGCGGCAGGCCTTCGTTGCGCAATGGCCTTCATATCCGGAAGGTTGGATCGACATCAAGCTTGATGAGCAGACGCATCTGACCGTCTTTTGCGGAGATGCAATGCAGGGCATCATCGAGACCACTGATACATTTGACGCGTGGTATCTCGACGGATTTGCACCATCCAAGAACCCGGACATGTGGTCGCTGGACATCATGTCGGCGGTGTTTGAGAAGACCGCCCCCGGTGGCACCTTCGCAACATTCGCAGCGGCCGGATTCGTCCGGCGCAATCTGGGCAGTGCCGGCTTCAACGTTGAGCGCAGACCCGGCTTTGCGGGAAAACGCGAGATGCTCTGCGGTACGAAACCCGCATAATCCTCCCAAACAAAAACGCCCGGATTTTCATCCGGGCGCTCATATTCAAAAGATCAGCCTTATCAGCCGCGCTTGCGACCGCGACCGGCATTGCCAGCAGGACGACCCTGACCGGCGGGCGCAAAGGAGCCAGCCTTGCGGGCAGGACGGCCCTGACCACCACGGTGGTTGCGATTGCCAGCAGGCTTGCCTGCAACGGCATCAGCCTTGGGACGCTTGAAGTCGGACGTCACTTCCAGATCGTTGTCGTGCTCGACAGGTGCGAACTCACCGGCACGCTGGCCGCGGAAATCGCCATTGCGTCGGCCGCCATCACGTGGTGCGCCTTCGCGGTGCGTGCGCGCTGGACGATCGCCATGGGCACGTTCGCCGCCCTGGCGACGTGGACCGCTCGGAGCGCCGCGATTGGCACCACGATTGTTGTTGTTGCCGCGAGACGGGCTGGCAAGTCCTTCCGGACGTTCGCCTGACAGGACCGGAATCTCGATCTTCATCAGCTTTTCGATGTCATGCAGCAGACGGGTTTCGTCCGGTGCGCAGAACGCAATGGCGATACCATCACGGCCCGCACGGGCGGTACGACCGATACGGTGGACGTAAGCGTCGGCAACTTCCGGCAGGTCATAGTTGAAGACGTGGGTCACGGCTGGAATATCGATGCCACGGGCAGCAACATCGGTTGCGACCAGAACCTTGACTTCTCCGTCCTTGAAACCCTTGAGCGCGCGCTCACGCTGGCCCTGGCTCTTGTTGCCATGGATCGACGCGACCTTGAAGCCGATATGCTCCAGATGCTTGGACAGCTTTTCAGCGCCATGCTTGGTGCGCAGGAACACGATGGCGCGGCCATCGGGGTTCTCGTTCAGCGACTTCTTGAGAAGCTCTGTCTTGTCGTTCTTGCCCGCCACGAAGTGAACATACTGCTCAACCTTGTCGGCGGCCTTGCCCGGAGGCGTGACCTGGACCGTGACGGGGTTGGTCAGATAGCTTCCGGCAAGATCAGCAATGGCCTTCGGCATGGTGGCCGAAAACAGCAAGGTCTGACGACCGGCAGGAACCATCTTGGAAATCTTGCGCAGGTCATGAATGAAGCCGAGATCCAGCATCTGGTCGGCTTCGTCCAGCACCAGATAGGTCACCTTGGACAGCGAAATAGCATTGCGGGAAATAAGATCGAGCAGACGGCCAGGTGTGGCAACCAGAATATCGGTTCCCTTTTCCAGCTGCAGCTGCTGCTTGTTGATCGAAGCGCCGCCAACAACCTGATTGATCTTCAGGTGGGTCTTGCGAACGAAGCCGCGCAGGCTTTCGCCAATCTGGTTCACCAGCTCGCGAGTGGGAGCAAGAATGAGCGTGCGCGTGGTTCTGTTGGCAGGACGATCAGGCTGCTTGAGCAGCATTTCGATGATCGGCAGGCCGAATGCGGCAGTCTTGCCGGTTCCTGTCTGTGCCAGACCAATGATGTCGCGACCCTCCAGAAGCAGCGGGATCGCTTTTTCCTGAATGGGAGTCGGTGTGGTGTAACCAAGCTGGGTGACGCCGGCCACGATTTTTTCGGATAGGCCGAGTTCGTTAAAACTGGTCAATAGTATGCCTTTCGGGGCGCCAAAACGCTTGCATCCGGATCAGCCCTGCTGTCCGGTTGTCTTGGCGTCAAGAACCCCGCGTGAATTGGGAACTTGTGGGTTGGAATGACTTTCTGCGCTAAAGGGCGGCGTGTTTGCCGTCTCCTGTATGAATGCGCTTTTCCTTCATGCGTCTTAATTAATTCGTTGACGCTGCAGCTCACGCGGCCGCCAAAAGTGAAAGCTTGAGGGGGATTTGGTCTTTTTATCCGCGAAAGTCAAGCAATTGTTTTCAAGATGGAGATGGGAAGTCCCCAACGACGCGCCGGTCACGCAGCAGAAATCTCTCTAAAACATAAAGAACTGATGGAAATCTATAGTTAACATTTGACCAATAATGCTGTCGGACGCATAGCCAAATCAATCAAGGTACAATAGCTTACAGCCACAGGTTCAGTTCGCGGTTGGCACTGATTCTGTCAGGTGTCATGGATGGTTACGGAGAATGTCTTGATTGGAGGGGGGTTGCTTGAAAGAGCATGCGAAGGCGTCAAGGCGCTGCCACTTCCCGCCTGCATCAAGGACAGTCAGCTTCGCTATGTCTGCGTCAACGCCGCCTACGCATGTTTCAACGGTCGCTCCGTCAGTGACTTTGTCGACAAGACCACGCAGGACCTCTTCGGCGAAACCCGGGACGTTGACCGGAATGAGAAGGAGCGGCGCTGCCTCGTCTTTTCAACGGAAGAGGTGACGTCCTGCAGCGGACAGCAAGCCGAAGACGTCCACTCGATGAAGTGCGAAAGATTTGAGACGGAAGACGGAAATCTGTTCCTCTTCGAAGTCTTCGAGACGGTGCCCTCTGTGAAATCAGAGTTTTCGGCTGCCCAGATCGAGCTTCTCACCGGCGGAAATGTTCTCGACCTTCTCGATGTGGCCATCGCGGTTTACGACGTCGAAGACCGCCTGCTTTACGCCAATACGCGCTTGCAGAGCCTCTATGCCCAACTCGACCTCGATTGGCGTGGAACGCTCACATTGCGCTCCGTCGTGACCTCCTTTTACGAGCACTATGTGGGTACCGGGGCTTCCGATAGCGCAGCTGAGGCTGAAAAGAACGCCTGGGTCGATACCAAGGTGGACGAGACCCGACAGGCCTATTCCGAATTCACCCAGAGGGTGAGCGACGGACGATGGATACGGTTCATCAACAGGCGCCTTGAGAACGGATTGCTGATCGCTCTTCGCATCGACATCAGCAACGTCAAGACCCAGGAAAATCTGATCGAACAGCACAAGCGGGAAACCTGGCTTTTCCGCGAGGCGCTGGAGCGGCTGCCTGTTGCCGCCTTCCTTCTGGATAGCGAGCGCCGGCTGACCTACGCAAATGCGGCATATGAAGCGCTGTGGGGAGAGCCGCGCGAAAATTATTACGGGCTGACGGAAAGCGAATTGTTCGTTCACGAGGGCGAGCGATTCAGGCTGGCAAATACCCGCGTACTGGAGACGGGCGAGGAATTTCAGAAGACGGAACAGATTGTCCGAAACGATAACACCCCTGTTCCAACGCTGATCAGGGTAGGACGAATTCAAACACCGGACAATGAGCGATATCTTGTCGGATCCATGACCGATACCACGCCCCTGGAGGAGGGGCGTCGTGAGCTTCTGGCGGCCAGAAACGAGGCGGAACGCCTTCATGCCGAAGTCGAATCCATTTTGCAGACGCTGCCCGTGGGTGTGATGCTTCTGGGACCCGACCTGACGATCGAATATGCAAACAGCTGTTTTTACGATCTTTGGGAGGTTGAGGAAGAGGTCGATCTCATCGGCCAGCCCTATCGCCGCTATCTCCAGCTTGGCTACGAATCCGGCAAGTACGAGTTCGGAGACATGACGTTCGAGGATGCCTATCGCGATCGCATCGAACGGTTGAGCAAGATCGACGGCAATACCTCGCGCGAAGTCGCCAGCAAGGCCGGTCGCTACACCATCCTGTCGGAACGACGGGTGGCGGGAAACAAGATCCTCATCACTTTTGCAGATTGCACAGCCATCCGCGCTCGCGACAAGGAAATCAGTGCCGCAAGGCAGGAGTTGCAGCGCGTCGGCGAATATATGCAGGATGCGACCCGGGTCATGGCCCAGGGGCTTGCGCTGGTTCAGGATGGCAAGATCATCCTGTCCAATGATGCCCTTTCCACCATGTTCGACGTTCCGCCTGACATGCTCGCTCCCGGAAAGAGCTGGCTCCCACTCTTCGCTCATTGCGCGGACCGTGGCGATTTTGGCAATCAGGAGGACGCCGCTGCCCAGCGGACGAAATGGCTTCAAAACATTTCCGCCTCAAAACCATTCTCGTCGCTTGTCCATGTCGGTGGCAAACGCTGGCTCAATCTTGAATCGACCATGGGTGCCGGCAATTACTGGCTGGTCATCGCGACAGATGTCACCGACCTGAAGCAGCGAGAGGCCGAGCTTGAGGGTCTTCTCGCGCGAGCCGAGGCTGCGGACCGTGCAAAATCCGAATTTCTTGCCAATATGAGCCATGAGATCAGGACGCCGATGAATGGCGTTCTCGGCATGGCGGAATTGCTGGCCAAATCCGCACTCGACACGCGCCAGAGAACCTTTACCGATGTCATCGTCAAATCCGGCAATGCCCTTTTGACCATCATCAACGATATCCTCGATTTCTCAAAAATCGATGCTGGCCAGATGGTGTTGCGCTCTGCACCTTTCGATGCGGCGGAAGCCGTTGAGGACGTCGCTTCGCTTTTGTCCTCGCAGGCCCTGGAAAAGAACATAGAGCTTATTGTGCGCGTCGATCCCAAGCTGAAGACGACGGTCAGCGGCGATGCGGGACGCTTCCGCCAGATTGTCACGAATCTGATTGGCAACGCCATCAAGTTTACCGAAATCGGTCACGTCCTCATTGATCTCTCGAGTGAAACGATCAGTGAAAGCGAGCTGGTTCTCACGCTTAGGGTCGAAGACACCGGAATTGGCATCGCGCCTCACCAACTCGACCGCATTTTTGAGAAATTCAGCCAGGCGGATACGTCTTCAACCCGCAGACATGAGGGAACGGGGCTGGGACTGGCCATTACCCTCGGCCTAACGGGACTGTTCGGCGGCAAGCTGGACGTGGAAAGCAAGGTGGGCCAGGGCTCCATCTTCACCGTGGCCCTGCCATTACGCGCCGCCAGCAACCGTCCGGACCAGGCGGTGACGCCGATCGATACGAAGAAGGTCAGTGTGCTCGTCATTGATGACAATGTCGTCAACCGGCAAATCCTGACCGAGCAGCTCGATGGCTGGGGCGTCGACAGCTATGCCGCCGAAAGCGGACCAAGCGGTCTGGCAATCCTCGAAGAGGCAGCCGCCATCGGTTTCGAAATCGATGCCGTCATTCTGGATTACCACATGCCCGATATGGACGGCATGGAGGTGGCGAGACGGCTGCGAGACAATCCGCGCCTCAAAGATCTGGCCATCATATTTCTTACGTCGATGGATGCGGTCAGCTACAGCGCCTCACGAGGCCCGGATTTCGATGCCCATCTGATGAAACCGGTGCGGGCGCGGCTGTTGCGAAAGACATTGGCCGATGTCGTTCGGACCGCGCGCGCAAAGCGTGCTCTCCAGAGGCAAGCCGAGCCGGCCAGAGAGGCTCAGCCACAGCCGGACCCGCAACCAAACGCTCCGGCAGCAACCGTCAAACATATGACGGCGGGTTTTGCCCGGCCGGAAAAGGATTACGTCGGAAGCAGACGGCTGGACGTGTTGATCGCCGAAGACAACGATGTCAACCAGATCGTCTTCACGCAGATACTCCAGCAGACGGGGCTTACCTTCCGCATTGTCGACAATGGCAAACAGGCGGTTCAGGCCTGGCGCAGCGACAATCCGTCGATCATCCTCATGGATGTTTCCATGCCTGTCATGAATGGCCACCAGGCGACCCAGGCGATCCGCGCTGAAGAGGACGCATCTTCTGATGTCACGCGCGTACCCATCATCGGCGTGACCGCCCATGCGCAGGACAGCGATCGCGATCTGTGCCTTGCAGTCGGCATGGATGATTATCTTTCCAAGCCGATCAGCCCGGAATTGCTGCAAGCAAAGATAGACAAGTGGCTGACGCCGAACACGACCAGATCCGTTGAGGTCAAGTCAAACTGAAAACGCCGCATGGGTATTCCCACGCGGCGTTTCTTGGTCACAGATAAAGTCTATCAGCGGCGCTTGGCGTCCAGAGAGAACGCACCCGGTCCCGCAGCCACGAGATACAGGAAGACGAAGCAGAAGAGGATTGCTGCGTCACCGCCATTCAGCACCGGGAAGAAGCTTTTTGGCGCATGAGCCATGAAATAGGCAAAGGCCATAAGACCGGACAGGACAAAAGCGACCGGGCGGGTGAACAGACCGATGAGAACGAGAATACCGCCCACCGTTTCAAGGATAGCAGCAACCAGCAGCATCGGCGGCAGTGAGCCTTCCATCTGCGATGCGGGGAAGCCGAACAGCTTCTGTGTTCCGTGCTCGATGAATAGCAGGGCGGTGATGATTCTCAGCGCTGCAAGCAGTTGTGGCTGAAATCGCGAAAGTTTTTCAAAAAATTGCATATGTCCTGTCCCTTAAAGGAGTCTGATGGATAATGACCGAGCCTCACCCCACCTCGATCTTTGGGGATCGGATACACATTTCAAAACCAAAGACAACACGGCACCCAAGCACAGCTGCGTGATCGGTCCACCGAGCTGTGCCCGCGAAACCTCACCAGCTGATATCAGAGGTCCAGCACAAGCAAGGTGAGCCTTGTCACCGGCAAAGGGCAGCGGCTACGTTCAGGCCTGCATCAGCACTGCCGGCTGGGCAACCGGATTGAACTCATCGAATGAGATATCGGCGCCGGTAATGGTGGCAACCGTGTTAGCGGGGATGATATCCCACCGTTCGACACCGGTTCCAAAGGGTTCCGATGCCACTGCGATGCCTTCACCCATATTGCGCCAGTAAAGCGTCGGTGGACGTTCATCGCTCGACCAGCGGAACGCATGCAGTTTTTCACCATCCGCATGAATGGCGCTGAAGCGCACGGGCTCGTTGAGACCGGCGCGCGACACGACATCGAGACACATCTGCAATGTTCTTTTCAATGCCCCGATCGGATCACGATCCAAGCCGAAACCCGCAGCGATCAAGAAGATCGCCTCGCTATCGCCGTTGCCCGCGCGTGAACAATAGACTTCGTCGGGGATATACGCTTCGATGGCCCGCTTGACCTTTTCATAACCGCCGATCTGGCCGTTATGCATGAAGAGGTGCCGGCCAAAGCCGAAGGGATGGCAATTGGACATGGAGACCCCGCCTGTCGTGGCGGAACGCACATGCGCCAGAAACATCGGTGAGCGGAGTTGATGGCACAAGGAAGTCAGGTTGCGATCGGACCATGCGGGCAGAATGCCCCGGTAGATGCCGGGCTCTCCCCTCTCCCCATACCAGCCGATGCCGCACCCGTCACCATTGACAACCGTCTTCGCCTCACGAGCGGCAAGCGATTGGGTGATCAGAGAACTCTCCGGCTCGATCAGAAGACTGTCGAGCCAGACAGGCGAGCCGGTATAGGCAAGAAATCGACACATGGGGCACCATGGCAAGGGGTTTGTGATCCGGCTGTAGACCGCCGGATCCTGGCATTTATAAGGTCATTATGCCTGCAGAACCACAACGCGGGAACCGACCGGCACACGCTGGTAGAGGTCGATAATGTCGTGGTTCAACATGCGGATGCAACCGCTGGACATTGCGTGCCCGATCGATTGCGGCTGGTTGGTACCGTGCAGACGGAACATCGTGTCGTTGCCATCGCGGTATAGGTAGAGCGCGCGCGCACCGAGTGGATTGTTCGGGCCGCCCGGCATACCGCCAGCATATTTCAGGTTCCGCTCGGGCTCGCGGCGAATCATGTTCGGCGTCGGCGTCCAGCTTGGCCACTCGGCCTTGCGACCGATATAGGCATTGCCCTTGAGGGCAAGTCCCTGGCGACCGACACCTACGCCATAGCGCATGGCCTGACCGTTACCCATGACGAAATAGAGCCGCCGGGCCGGCGTATCGACAACAACCGTGCCTGCCGGATGCGTCGTGACATAGGCGACTTCCTGGCGACGGAGCTCTGGCTTGATCTGGTCAAGCTGCATTGCCTTCAACGGGAATTTTTCGTCCGGCACGGCAGCATAATTCTCTCTTTGTTGGGTAAAGTTGGTGCTGGCGCAGCCTGCGAGAAAAAGCGGCAATCCAAACAGGACCCCACGGCGAGAAATAGACATGTAACCCCCGGCTCGATCAATCTTTCGATTAACAATTCCTATAATTCTATGGTTAACAAACCTCTAATTGAGGACGGCATGCTGTTAACAAACATCGATGAAGCCAGGGATGCCAGCCCTCCGCTCACGCTTTGATTTGATGAAATTTTAAGCACCGGACGCCGCACAACCTATGAGAATATTTGGCGAAATAGGTAGAAGCTGGTGCGCGTGCTTCCTTTTTGCTGAATTTATCAGCGACCAAAGCTGAAACCGCTTATTTTTTGAATATTTAGCGAGCACGAAAGGAGCAAAAATTCTCTCTGGGCATTGTGTATGCTTCTTGCATTGCGAGCGTCCTTGTATTCAAATGGGCAAAAATGGGGAACCTAAAGTTGGCATTTGACGAAATGATAGATGCGGACTCCACGCCGCGAAGCCCATATGAAAAGTATAATGACTGGTACAGCCGGCAGGACAGATCGCACCTGATCCAGAAGTCCAGGGACGCCGAAAACATCTTCCGCAAGACGGGCATCACCTTTGCCGTCTACGGACATGCAGACAGCGCGGAAAAGCTCATCCCTTTCGATATTATCCCTCGAATCATCTCTGGCCGCGAGTGGCGCAAGCTTGCCCAGGGTATCGAGCAGCGGGTGCTGGCGCTGAACGCCTTTCTGGATGACATCTATCACAAGCAGGAAATCATCCGGGCAGGCCGCATTCCCCGTGAGCTGATCGAGCGCAATGAAGCCTTTCTGCCGGAGATGATCGGCTTCAAGCCGCCGGGTGGCGTGTACACCCACATCGTCGGCACGGATATCGTGCGCACCGGCGAAGACCAGTTCTATGTTCTTGAAGACAACGCACGCACGCCTTCCGGTGTCAGCTATATGCTGGAAAACCGCGAAACCATGATGCAGATGTTCCCGGAACTGTTCCACGAGAACAAGGTCCAGCGCGTCGAAGATTATCCATACCTTCTACGCCAGTCGCTGGCATCACTTGCGCCTCCGGGCTGCAAAGGCAAGCCGCGCGTTGCGGTCCTTACCCCCGGCATCTACAATTCTGCCTATTACGAACATTCGTTTCTGGCGGACATGATGGGTGTCGAGCTGGTGGAGGGTTCGGACCTTCGCGTCATGGATGGCAAGGTCAAGATGCGGACGACACGCGGTTACGAAGCCATCGACGTGCTTTACAGACGCGTGGACGACGATTTCCTCGACCCCCTCACCTTCCGCCCTGATTCGGCCCTCGGTGTACCAGGCATCATGGATGTCTACCGTGCCGGCAACATCACCATCGCCAACGCACCCGGCACAGGCATTTCCGACGACAAGGCAATCTATTCCTACATGCCTGAGATCGTCGAGTTCTACACCGGCCGCAAGCCGCTTCTGGAAAATGTGCCCACATGGCGCTGTTCGGAGCCGGACAGCCTCAAATATGTTCTCGACAATCTGGCCGATCTCGTCGTGAAGGAAGTGCACGGATCCGGTGGCTACGGAATGCTTGTAGGCCCCACCGCATCGAAAAAGGAGCGCGCGCTGTTTGCCGACAAGTTGCGTGCACGCCCTTCCAACTACATTGCACAGCCGACACTGTCACTTTCGACAGTGCCGATCATGGTGAAGAATGGCATAGCTCCGCGCCACGTGGATCTTCGTCCCTACGTTCTGGTCTCCGACAAGGTAAAGATCATTCCCGGCGGGCTGACGCGTGTCGCACTCAAGCAGGGATCCCTTGTGGTGAATTCCAGCCAGGGCGGCGGCACCAAGGACACCTGGGTACTGGAGGACTAAGCCATGCTGGGAAGAACGGCAAACGGACTCTACTGGATGTTCCGGTATATCGAGCGTGCGGAAAACATCGCGCGGCTGGTGGATGCTGGTATGCGTGTCTCGCTGACGCGCAGCGGCGGCGGCGACGAGGATTGGGACGGCGTGCTGCAGAGCGCAGGCGCCCGCGAGGAATTCCTCCAGCACCATGAGAAGGTGACGTCGGTCGATGCGATCGACTACATGCTGCGCGACAAGGCAAACCCCTCCAGCGTCATGTCCTGCATCGAATTCGCCAGGAACAATGCCCGAATGGTGCGGACCGCCTTGACCCGCGAAACGTGGGAAGCGACCAACGAATTCTGGATCGAGCTCAAAAACCTTCTCGGACGCAAGGTAAAGGCGGCGGAATTGCCGCAGGTCATCGATGTCATCAAGCACAGGGCCGGACTTGTGCGCGGTGCATTCCACGGTTCGATGCTTCGCAATGATCTCTATAATTTTTCGCGCATCGGCACCTTTATAGAGCGTGCGGACAACACGGCGCGAATATTGGACGTCAAATATTATGTCCTTCTGCCTGCGGCAGCCCAGGTGGGCTCATCGCTGGATAATGCCCAGTGGGAATCCATTCTCCGTTCCGTCTCGGCGCACCGTTCCTACGGATGGGTGTATGATGCAGAGTATAGGCCGGCCAATATTGCCGATTTTCTTATTCTGAACGGCAGAATGCCGCGATCTCTTGCCTATTGCTATGAAAAGATCGTCAGTAACCTCAGCTATCTTGCCGAAGAATACCAGGAACGACACAAGGCGCATGATACCGCCGAAGCCATTCAGGCGACTTTGCAGAAAACGACAATCAATCGTGTGATGGATCAGGGTCTCCACGAATTTCTGGAGCACTTCGTCAACAGAAACGCCCAATTGGGCCAGGAAATCACGGATGGCTATCGCTTCTATCAATAAGCGACCGTGAGATGGGGATATGGAATGCGCCTGAAGATCAATCACACGACTGAGTATCTCTACGATGAGCCGGTGCCCTACTCCCTGCAACGCTTGCGGCTGACACCCGCGACCGGGCCAACCCAAACCGTGACAGAATGGGAAGTAACGGTGGATGGCGCCACGCTGGAAGTGCGCTACGACGATCACTTCGGCAACCGGGTGGAGCTCGTGGAGACCGAAGGCCCCCGCAGCGCGGTGAAGGTCGTTGCCCGTGGTGAAGTGGAAACAATCGACAAGGCTGGCGTCTTCGGCGCACATGTTGGCAACGCCCCGCTATGGCTGTTCATGCGCGAGACACCGCTGACCAAGCCCGGCAAACTGATCCGCGAGCTTGCTCGACAGGCAACAGGTGAAACGCCGCTGGAGCGGTTGCATGAGCTGATGGCGCTTGTCCACCTTGAAGTCGAATATGAGACGGGTTCGACGGGAACGGAAACCACTGCGGAACAGGCGCTGGAAGCCAAAAAAGGTGTCTGCCAGGACCACACCCATATCTTCATCTCAGCTTCCCGCCATATGGGCCTGCCCGCCCGATACGTCTCAGGCTATCTCATGATGGAAGACGTGGAACGTCAGATCGCAACCCATGCCTGGGCAGAAGCCCATGTTCCGGGCCTTGGCTGGGTTGGTTTCGATGCCGCCAACAAGCTCTGCCCCGACGAACGCTACGTGCGTATTGCCTCCGGACTGAGCTACCGCGATTGCGCACCTGTCTCGGGAATGCGTGTAGGCCTGTCAGGCGAAAGCCTGTCGGTGTCTGTGACGGTCCAGCAGTCTCAAAGCCAGAGCCAGGGCTAACCCTATATTCCTTCTTCGATTCTTGATCACGGTCCGGTGAGGCCGCGATCACGCTTGTGGGAGACAGCGTCGTGCCACGCCATCTGCTCATCTGCCTATATTTGACATCGGTCAATTGCTGCGTAGCTTCTAGTGTTTCATTCACATACAAAGCGAACATTATACTGTTCTAAACAATGCGAAGCTGTGTAATTATGCTTTTAACAAGCCAAATTTTCATTCCCCAAACGCAGCACTCCTTCACAAAATTAGAAAAAACACATACAAAACCAAAAAAAGTCACATCTACGGATTGAAAATCTCGTTTTTATTTTGACCTCAAATAAAACTGTAAATTTATATCTGAGCTCTCTGATTTAGCTCAGTTTTTCCAACTTTCCTGGCAATCTACTTGCTGATCTTAACGAATTTTATCAGGACTAGACTCAAGGTAGTCTTGAGGTGATTATATGTTAGCGGTAGCTGTTAACCACTTTTTTACATATTGCGGACAATAGTGATGACGGTCATGTGAGGTTGTCGTGAACTGTGACTCTTGTTGCGTTCACTGTCTGCCGAAAGCGTTCCTGGGGGGATGCTCTAATGTCCAATGGCGTAGGGATCAGAACAAGAAACGTTCTGTACGCATGATGCCCTTCCGAGCGCCGGCTCACACGAGCCATGTTCTGCTTATATTGCTATTGTCCTGAACGGGCACTTCTCGCTCGGCGTTTCGCCGATCGAAGGAGACACCGTGTCTAATCACGCAAAAGCGCATCCGGGGTAACGGATGCGGCCCAGTGGGTGCGCTGCGTGAAATCGGCACGTGTGTGTGGCGCTTTGGCCAGTTATCAACGGGGGCACGTGTCCATGACGTCTATCATTTCTTCTTTTTCCATCAAGCAGATTGCGAATCTCTCGACAGCCACCGTAGCAAATCTGAAGTCCGCCGACGTGGACGCAATGAGCACTGGCCAGATCGCAGCACTCTCTTCTACACAGCTGAACGCGCTTTCAACAGCCGCCGTTAACTCACTCGATAGCACTCAGATCAGTGCAATTTCGGCAAAGGCCGTCATCGGCCTGACCGTCACACAGCTCGCAGCTATCGAATCCGCACAATTCGCCGGTCTCACCGCTAGCCAGGTCACTGCGCTGAGCACAGACCAGTTCAATGCTCTTTCTTCAAGCGTCATAGCGCTGCTGGACACCAAGCAGGTGGCTGGAATGACCTCTGCGCAGGTCGCAACACTCAGCTCCGCCGAGCTTAACAGCTTCGACACAGCCGAAATCGCTGTCTTGAGCACAGCAGCCCTCGCAGGCATCGACTCCACGACACTGGCAAGCCTCTCGACAGGCAACTTTGCAGCCCTCACCTCCGCGCAGATCGCAAAGCTCTCGACAGCCCAGATCGGTGCCGTGACCTCCGCACAGGTTGACGTTCTGACCACCGGCCAGATCGCAGGCTTGACAGCAGCACAGATCAAGACGGTCACGACAGCGGCATTGTCGTCGCTCGACGCCGATCAGGTTGCAGCCTTCTCGACAGCCCAGATCGCTGCAATGACCACCGACCAGCTTCAGTCCCTCAGCACAGCCAATATCGCTGCGCTGACAACGAAGCAGGCTTCTGCATTGACCTCTGCCCAGGTCGCAACACTCAGCTCCGCAGAACTCAACAGCTTCGATACAGCCGAAATCGCTGCCTTGAGCACCGGCGCGTTGCTCGGATTGACGACTGACGCCGTTGCAGGCCTGAGCACTGCGGCTGTCGCAGCCCTCACGTCAACACAGGTCGCATCCCTGACCACAACGCTGATTGCATCGCTCAACTCGGGACAGATCCAGGAGCTCACGACAGGCCAGATCAAAGCCTTGACCGCTAACCAGATGGCGGCCATCACAACGGCATCGATCGCAAATCTGAAGACCGACCAGGTCGCAGCATTGTCCAACAAGCAACTGGTTGCCCTGTCCACCGATCAACTGCAGGCATTCACAACCGGCAACATCGTGGCTCTCACCAGCACGCAGGCTTCTGCATTGACCTCCGCGCAGGTTGCGACACTCAGCTCCGCAGAACTCAACAGCTTCGATACGGCTGAGATTGCCGCTCTGAGCACAGCAGCCCTCGCAGGCATCGACTCCACCACACTGGCGAGCCTCTCGACAGGCAACTTTGCAGCCCTGACCTCAGCACAGATCGCAAAGCTTTCGACAGCTCAGATCGGTGCCGTAACCTCTGCACAGGTTGACGTTCT
The DNA here is from genome assembly GCA_900468285.1 of Hyphomicrobiales bacterium. Taxonomy (GTDB): domain Bacteria; phylum Pseudomonadota; class Alphaproteobacteria; order Rhizobiales; family Rhizobiaceae; genus Agrobacterium. The sequence goes on from UBTF01000002.1 coordinate 348,164, forward strand.
GACCACCGGCCAGATCGCAGGCTTGACAGCAGCACAGGTCAAGACGGTCACAACAGCGGCGCTGTCGTCGCTGGACACTGATCAGGTTGCAGCCTTCTCGACAGTCCAGATCGCTGCAATGACAACCGACCAGCTTCAGTCCCTCAGCACAGCCAATATCGCTGCGCTGACCTCGAAGCAGGCCGCTGCACTGACTTCTGCCCAGGTCGCAACACTCAGCTCCGCAGAACTCAACAGCTTCGATACAGCCGA
>UBTF01000011.1 GCA_900468285.1 Hyphomicrobiales bacterium
GGGTGGAGGTGGCCGGCGATTTCGCCAGCGGATGCGCCAAGCTTCGGCTCATGCCGGAAGACGAGATTGCCGTAAAACAATTCGTCGCTGGAGGAGCCCGGCAGATCCACCGTGCCATCGGGATCGTGGTTGCCGTTGATCCAGATCCACTCGCGGCCCTTGGCCATGTCCTTGATGAGATCGCGAAGCGGCAGCGGCAGGTGCTGCGAGCCGATGCGATCATGGAAATTATCGCCGAGGCTGACGACGATCTTCGGATCGTAGCGGGTGATCAGCGACGACAGGATCTTGAGCGTTGCGATGGTATCGTAAGGGGGCAGCAGGCGCCCGCGACGGGCGAAGGCGGCGCCTTTTTCCAGGTGGAGATCGGAGACGACCAGCAGCGAGAGATCCGGCAGGTAAAGCCCGCCCAGCGGATCGCACCAGCCGGCAACGCCATTGATGGCGGTTTCAGAGCCGAGGCATTCAAAGCCGGTGGCAAATTTGTCGCTTAGGGCAAGTCGGCTCAGCACGTCTCGGTTTTGTCCTTCATGTCCTTGCGCCCGATGCATCATGACATCGCATCCGCAATCAGCTCATCGGCGGCTTCGGCCAGCACATCATCCTGCGCCTGACCCGCCACGGTTTCGCGCCCGATTTCCATCATGACCGGCACGGCCAGCGGCGAAACATGCTCCAGAGCACAATGGGTGGTGTGACCCTTGATTCGCCTTAGCATATCGCCAAGACGGCCAATGTCCAAAAGTCCGGCTGCGGCATCGCGACGCGTGGCTTCTAGCAGGATGTGATCGGGCTCATGGCTGCGAAGAACGTCATAAATAAGATCGGCGGACACCGTGACCTGCCGCCCGGTCTTTTCCTTGCCGGGATGGCGGCGCTCGATGAGGCCGGAGATGATGGCGCAGTTGCGGAAGGTGCGCTTGAGCATGAAGGACTCGTCCAGCCACGCTTCCAGATCGTCTCCCAGCATATCCTCATCAAGGAGGTCGGTGAGCGAAAGCCGGTCCGATTGCAGACGTCTGCCCATATCCTCCAGCGCCCAGATGGCCAGCGAATAATCCGTGGCGACGAAGCCCATGGGCTTGGCTCCGGCCCGCTCCAGCCGCCTTGTCAGCAACATGCCGAGCGTCTGGTGCGCCAGTCGCCCCTCGAAAGGGTACATAACCATGAAGAAGCGTTTGCGGAAGGGGAAGGTCTCGACCAGAAGCTCATCCCGCTTGGGGATGATGGATTTTTCCTTCTGGATGGCCAGCCAGTCGCGCACCTGATCCGGCAGGGCATGCCATCGGGCGGGATCGGCCAGCATGGAGCGGACCTGATCGGCCAGATAGGTGGAGAGCGGAAACTTGCCCCCCGCATAGGAGGGGATTTTCGGGTCCATGGAAAAGGCCTGGCTGACCAGACATTCGTTTTCCCTGATGCCTTCGAAGCGCAGTACCTTGCCCGCAAAGAGGAAGGTATCACCCTGCACCAGCTGTTCAAGGAAATACTCCTCGACCTTGCCGAGCGACATGCCGCCGCGCCCGACAGTGCCCTTGGCATTGCGCTTGACCATGCGGACATTGAGTTCGGCGGCCTCGACGATGGTGCCGAGGTTGAGGCGGTATTGCATCGCCACCTGCTGGTTCGAAACGCGCCAGAGGCCCTCCTTCGTCTGGCGGATGCGGGCGTAGCGCTCATAGGTGCGCAGGGCGTAACCGCCGGTCGCGGTGAAATCCACCACGCGATCGAAGGTCTCGCGCGGCAGGCCGTAATAAGGCGATGCTGTCGTGACTTCGCGGTAGAGCTCATCGGCATCGAAAGGTTCGGCGCAGGCCATGCCCAGCACATGCTGGGCCAGCACATCCAGTGCACCTTCGGCAATCGGCGGCGTATCCTGCGCGCCGATATAATTGGCATCGAGCGCTGCGCGGCATTCCATGACTTCGAAGCGGTTGGCGGGAACGAGAATGGCCTTGGAGGGCTCGTCCATACGGTGGTTGGCGCGGCCGATACGCTGTGCAAGGCGGCTTGCACCCTTGGGCGCGCCGACATGCACGACAAGATCGACATCGCCCCAGTCTATGCCGAGATCAAGCGTGGATGTGGCGACGACGGCGCGCAGCTTGTTATCAGCCATGGCCGCTTCCACCTTTCGGCGCTGGCCCGCGTCCAGCGAGCCGTGATGCAGCGCAATCGGCAGATTGTCGTCGTTGATGGTCCAGAGTTCCTGAAAGATGCGCTCGGCCTGCGAGCGGGTATTGACGAAGATCAGCGTCGTCTTGTGGCTTTTCAGCGCCGGATAGAGGTCCTGCATGGCATAGCGCGCCGAGTGGCCGGACCATGGAATGCGCTCCTCCGTGCCGAGTATCGCTATATCCGGCTTTGCGCCGCCATCGACGGTGATGAGACCGGCGGTGGGCTCACCTTCGCGTTGCGGGCTGAGATAGCGTTGCAGATCCATCGGGTCGGCGACGGTGGCGGAAAGGCCGATGGTGCGCATGGATGGCGCGTGTTTGCGAATGCGGGCAATGGCGAGCGACAGGAGATGGCCGCGCTTGGAGGTGACGAGCGAGTGAAGCTCGTCCAGCACGACATATTTCAGGTCCTTGAAGAAGCGTTCGGCTTCCTTGTTGGCGAGCAGTAGCGAGACCTGTTCCGGCGTCGTCAGCAGAATATCGGGCGGTTTCAGCTTCTGGCGCTGGCGCTTGGCCTGCGGCGTATCGCCTGTGCGGGTCTCGACAGAGATGGGCAGCCCCATTTCCGACACCGGCTTCATCAGGTTGCGCTCGATATCGACGGCAAGCGCTTTCAGCGGCGAGATATAGAGCGTGTGGACGCCAACGAATGCAGACCCCGGCGGCACCTTGCCGCGCTCTGCGAGATCAGTCAGCGAGGCCATGAAGCCGCCCAGCGTCTTGCCGGCACCGGTCGGCGCAATCAGCAGCATGTTTTCGCCAGCCCGCGCCCGTGCGGAGAGTTCCAGCTGGTGGGCACGCGGGCTCCAGCCCTTTTCGCCGAACCATTTCTGGAAGGACAAAGGCAGGGTGCCGACATCTAGGCCGGAACTGGGGGGCTCAGTGTGTTTCACAGCACTAAAGTAGTGAAATGCTGGCGAAAAAGAAGGGCCTCACATGGCGATATAGCGGTCATTGCGGTGATTGACGGCAATGACGAGGTTCATCACCAGCGCACCGAGGATGGAGCAGAGAATGATGAAAGGCGTTGCGACGAAGAAAGCGCAGACGAGGACGGTGCAATCGAAGGCCAGTTGCGCAAGACCGGCGCGGATGCCGAAGCGATCCTGCAGATAGAGCGCCAGAATGCCAAAGCCGCCAAGGCTGGTGCGGTGGCGAAACAGCGCCAGCATTCCCGCCGCAACCACCAGTCCGCCAAACAGGGCGGCGACGATGGGATTGACGTTCTCAAGCACGATAAGCTGCGGGAGATATTCCGACAGCAGCGAGGTCAGCGCAACCGCACAGAATGTCTTGATGGTAAAGGCGAGCCCAAGTCGCCGAAAGGCCAGAAAATAAAAGGGCACATTGGCAAGAAAGAACAAAAGGCCGAAGCTGATATCGGTCGCATAATGCAAAAGAAAGGCGACGCCAACCACGCCGCCCGTCAACAGGCCACCGCCGGACAGGAGGACGACACCGAGCGACGCCAACATGCTGCCCGCGATGACAGCCTGCGCATCCTCTACCACGGAATGCCGATCAGGCGTCGATGCCCAGAAACGGATACGTTTGCTTTCTGCTATGTCGCTCATGATCACCCCGCAATGCCTGTTATTCTTTGCGCTGTAGCGGGTGAAAATTCAAGAGATCAACGCACGACGATATAGCGATCCGAGCGGTGATTGATGGCCAGGAACAGGTTGAGCACGAAGGCGCCCACGATGGAGTAGAGCACCGTCTGCGGGTTGATGATCGAGAAGGCGGCAATCATGACGCAGCTGTCGAATGCAAGCTGGATGAGACCGGCCCGAATGCCGAAGCGGTCCTGTATGTAGATGGCGAGAATGCCGATGCCGCCGAGGCTCGCACGGTGACGGTAAAGCGCCAGCAGCCCATAACCCAGCAACAGACCGCCCAGAAGCGCGGCCCAGAGCGGATTGATGCTTTCCACCACCATCCAGCGGGTCTCAAGCTCTGTCAGCACCGAAACGAGGGCGATGGCAATGAAGGTCTTAAGCGAAAACGCAAGACCGAGCCGACGGAAGGACAGGTAGTAGAACGGCAGGTTGACGAGGAAGAACAGCAGGCCAAAACTTATTCCAAAGGCATAATGGATGAGGAAGGCAACGCCCGCCGTGCCACCGGTCAAAAGGCCAACCTTGGCCAGCAGGTAAAACCCAAGGGCCGACACGATGCTGCCGGTCACTATACCCTGAATGTCTTCGACCGGCGCGTGCTTTGCCGGATCGACACTCCACATGCCATAGACGCTTCTTGTGAATGCCATGCGCGCTACCCCGAAACCAGAAAGAATGTGTGAGAGTGCATCGCCGCGCCCGATCATGACGAGGGTGAGGCGCTGATAAGCCATATTTTGCACTGCAACACGGTGCACATCAAGAGCGATACGTAAGCAAGGCTGACCTATTGCCAAAATGGCAAGAAATGAAAAGATCAGGCCGCTTTTCCGGCAAGAAAGAGAATGCCGGACAGGGGTTTTCCGGCGTCCTTGCGAATGGTCGTCTTCTGTATATGGATTATTTTCAGACCCGCAGAGGCCAGCAAGCCCCGCACATAGGTTTCCGAATGCGCATAGCGAAGCGATGGCTGCAGCACAAAGCCGTCACCGGCTCCCGCATCTTCAACGGAAAAGGCAAAGACGCCAACGGGTGAAAGCAGGGCATTGACGAGCGGCATGACGGTTTCGAGGCTTCCCAGATACATCATGACATCGGCAGCCGCGACCAGATCGGCGCGGTGGGGGACAAGGCCATCTGCAAAAAGGCCGGATGTGTCCGCAGGCAACGAAAGATCGGCTTGCGCCAGATGGTGATAGATCGCCTTTTCGTCGGCCTTGGCCAGCATATTGGTGGAAATATCGAAGCCTTCGAGCCGCTGCGTCCAGGCGTGAAGTTCCACGCCGAGCAGGCCGGTGCCGCAGCCGATATCGACGATGCAGGCAAACTGCCCGCTGGCCGGTCTGGCAGTTTCGATCAGCGCCGCCAGTTTTTGCGGCACGCTGTATTCCAGCTTTTCGACCAGCGATGTTTCAAAACGATCGGCATAATCATCGAAAAGGCCCTCGACATAGGCGCTTGGCGGCTGTTCCGGCGTTTCAGCCGCACCCAGCACGGCAAGCTTCAGGGACGCGGCAAAAATGCCCTCGGGGTCAAGGCGGTCCACGGTCTCATAGGCGGCAATGGCCTTTTCCCGCTGCCCGGCCTTCTGGCAATAATCCCCCAGCTTTACCCAGCCTGCGGCCCAGGATGGCGCAAGTTCCAGCGCCTGTTCGATCAATTCCGCAGCAGCCGCGTTATCTCCGCTTTCGGCGAGCATACGGGCATAATCGGCGCGCCGGTCTGCGATGGCATCGCCGGAGGAAAACTGGTTTGAGGCCATTCGCAAATCCCTGAAAGAGGTGCGCTGTCTTTCCTCAAGCCATAAAAAAACTCAAGTCCTATTTCATGGCAGCGGCAAATATGGTGCCGGGGAAGCGCTGAAGCTTGCATAGTGCGGCGATGCTTCATATGTCTTGGCCGGAATTTAGGAGAACTGCTATGGCCGGTGAGGTCGATAAGGTGCTGGGTGATAGTGTCGCGCGGACAATCGTCAAATTGCTTGTCGTGTCGCTGATCGTCGGTTTCGTCATGGCTGTGTTCGGCCTGACGCCATGGAACATCATTTACGGCTTGCGCGATTTCGTGCTCGATCTGTGGCACACCGGTTTCCGCGCGCTGGGCAGCATCGGCGATTACCTGCTTGCGGGTGCCGTCATCGTCGTGCCCGTCTTCATCATCCTGCGCCTTTTGAGCTTCCGCCGATAATATGACCCAGCCTTCAGTCTTCACGCTTTCGCGACGCGGTTTCGTGCTTGTCTCCGCCGGTGCCGCGCTGTCTGCCTGCGTCTCCACCCCCACCAACAAGGGCGTGGCCGCCGGCACGCGCGATGAAACTGCAGCAGCGCTGCCCATGGTCAACGAGCTTCGCCGCTCGAAAGGGCTTTCGCCGCTTTCTGCCAACAGCGCCGCCCAGCAGGCCGCCGCCTATCAGGCCAACCGCATGGTCAAGGCCCAGAAAATGGCGCACCTCATCGGCCTCACCGACAGCTTCCTCATCCGCATGAAAGATGGCGGCGTGCCCCTGCCCGCCGCGGAAAATGTCGCCGCCGGACAGGATACCGTCGAGCGTGTCGTCAAGGCCTGGATCGGCTCCCCGCACCATCTGGAGAACATGCTGGGCAATTACGGTGGACTGGGAGTGGCCGTTGCTTATGATGCGACGGCGAAGAACCGGCCCTATTGGGCCATGGTGCTGTGTCGGTGATGACGCGCGCCAATAGGTGACTGCGGTTGTCGCAGGTCGGACGCTGAGGCGCCGGACGAAGAGGTCTCCCGGCGCGCAGACGCGGGCGCATTGGACCCCGGATCAAGTCCGGGGTGACGGGGGGGAACCGTGTGGTCGCTATCTTCCCGCCACTTCGCACATATCTGCTTTCGCCCCCCCAACAAACGACAGGCACTCATCTCCTCGTCAATTACCTCTGCACCCGGCCCCACCAGCACCTTCCCTCTCCTTCAACGACACCACCTTCGGCGTCCTGAGGGACCACCTCTCCTTCGATATCCGGTGGCCCGCCTCTTCTCCGTCATCCCGGGCTTGATCCGGGATCCAGCCGCCTTGCGTCTGCAAGGCGAGAGGACTCAAACGACTGGGCTCGCGGACGAACACATCTCCCGGAGCGCAGACGAACACCACTGGACCCCGGATCAAGTCCGGAGTGACGGAGTGTGGGCGCTACGGCGTGAAGGTGGTGGTTTGGGGACTAGAGTGGCCGGTCGGCCCAGCGGTCGAGCGTGGTGTCGCGCAGCTCGCGGATATTGGCGACGCGTTCACGCTCGACCAAGGTCGACAGCCCGCGCACGATACGGCCGGGCAGTGCCGGGCCTTCATAGACCATGCAGGAATAGAGCTGCACGAGATCGGCACCGGCGCGGATTTTTTCGAGTGCGGATTCGGCGGAGGACACGCCGCCCACACCGATAATGGGCAGGTCAGGGCCGACGCGTTTGCGCATTTTTGCAAGCACTGTGGTGGAGAGATCAAACAGCGGCTTGCCGGAGAGGCCGCCCGTTTCCTGATTGTTGGCACCGGGGCGAAGCCCGTTGCGAGACAGCGTTGTGTTGGAAACGATCAGGCCGTCGAGATTATGCGCCAGCACTTCGGCTGCTATATCGTCCAGCCCTTCCTCTGTCAGATCGGGCGCGATCTTGAGGAAGACGGGGAGGCGGCGGTTGAGCTTTTGCGCTTGTGCATCGCGCTCTTCCAGAACGGCCTTCAACAGTTCCGACAGGCTCTCCCGCGCCTGCAGGTCACGCAGGCCCGGCGTGTTGGGAGAGGAGATATTGGCCGTGAAATAGGAGGCAACGGAGGAGAAGGTTTCGATGCCCTTCACGTAATCCGCAACACGGTCTTCGCTGTCCTTGTTGGCGCCGATATTGACGCCGACGATGCCGCGCAGCCCGGCTGCCATGAGGCGCGCCAGAGCAGCCGCGTGACCTTCATTGTTGAAACCCAGCCGATTGATGACCGCCTCATTTTCCACGAGACGGAAAATGCGCGGCTTGGGATTGCCCGATTGCGGGCGCGGCGTGACCGTGCCGATTTCTGTGAAGCCGAAGCCCAGCTTGAGCAGCGGACCCGGCACTTCCGCATTCTTGTCATAGCCTGCCGCCATGCCGAGCGGATTTGGGAAAACAAGCCCGGCCACCGTCTGCTGCAGGCGCGGATCATGCGGCACATGGCAGGTGGGAATGAAGCCCGAACGCAGCGCAGCGATCGACATGCCATGCGCTACTTCCGGATCCATCAGAAACAGGCCACGGCGACCGATCGAGGAAAAAAATCCGCTCATCATGCAATCTCCGGAAACTGGTGGGCGCCATCGTCATCAAGGGTGAGCGGCGTTTCCCAAAGGACCGCGCTCAATGGCAGGGGCGCATAGAGATGGGGAAAATCTTCACCGCCGCGCGAAGGTTCGAAAACCAGTTTGTCGCCAAGCGCACCGCCCTCCACGGCAACGAGGACGAGATTGTCCTTGCCGGAAAAGTGCCTGCGCGCGGTTTCGTGCAGCTGGCTCGCTGTGGAGAAATGAATATAGCCATCCTGAAGATCTATGGCCGCGCCCTTGAAAACACCCGTTTCCGCAGCTTCCCGCCACAAGGCGGCATCCACGATCTTGTAAATGACGGGGGGCGTTTCACTCATCGGCATCTCCTTCAGATGCCCTGGGGTTTGCCGCAAATGACCCTGCTTGTCCATCACTTCACGCAGATTTTTGTGCCATTGCGGCAAGGCCGAGGTGAGTGGCCAATTGAGCGCTTGAATTCGCGGGGAAATTGGCGCAATCCTTGGATGTGGAGACTTGACGCACAGGGAAACTGCGCCAAAATATGAGGCGAACATGAAATGCTCTTGGGAGGGGGCGCGGCATGTCACAACTCACCATCATCATTGCAGACGACCATCCTCTGTTTCGCGGCGCCTTGCGGCAGGCGGTAAGTGGGCTTGAGGGCGAAAACACCATTGTCGAGGCGGGTGACTTCGACGCTGCGAAGGCCGCCGCCAAGCGTTACCCAGACACAGACCTGATGCTGCTTGACCTGGCCATGCCCGGCGTCAGCGGCTTTTCCGGGCTGATGTCGCTTCGGGCAGAATTTGCAAGTCTGCCCATCGTCATCGTTTCGGCAACCGACGACCCGGCGACCATGCGCCACGCCATAGAACTCGGTGCATCCGGTTTCATTTCCAAATCCGCAGGCATTGAGGACATGCGCGCCGGCATTCGCGCCGTTCTGGAAGGCGACATATGGATGCCCGTTTGCGGCCAATCCGGACAGGAGCACGACCCTGAGCTGGCGGATCTCATCAGCCGGTTGAGGACGCTGACGCCGCAGCAGAGCCGCGTTCTTTCGATGCTGGGCGAAGGCTTGCTCAACAAGCAGATTGCCTATGAGCTTGGCGTTTCGGAAGCCACGATCAAGGCGCATGTCTCGGCCATATTGCTGAAACTGAAAGTGGACAGCCGCACGCAGGCGGTCATTCAGCTTTCCAAGATTACCATGTCGACGCTTGTGGCCTGATACAAGGATTTTATTCCTTTTGCACTTTACTCTTGGTTCGGCTTTGGGTAAATTTCGGCAGTTGCTGAAGAGCCGCGTGACGCGACGCCGCTCCACCCGGGCCGTTAACCATGCTGTCACACGACAATATCTGGAGCGCCATCGATACCCTTGCGGATCGTAACCAGCTGTCTCCTTCGGGCCTGGCGCGCAAGGCCGGGCTTGACCCGACCTCTTTCAACAAGTCCAAACGTCAGGGGCCGGACGGGCGCCAGCGCTGGCCATCCACGGAATCGATTTCCAAGGTGCTGGAAGCTACAGGCGCGACAATCGACCAGTTCTTTGGCTTTGCGCTAAGCCATGCCCACAGGAACAACACCATACCGGAGGGCAACTTCCCGCCGCAAATGGGGTCCATCCCGCTTCTGGGCTTTGCCCAGGCAGGGTCCGGTGGATTTTTCGATGATGGCGGCTTTCCCGCCGGCCAGGGTTGGGATGTTGTCGATTTTCCCGCCTCGCCTGCCAACAGGCCCGGTGTCTATGCACTCGAGGTTCAGGGCGACAGCATGATGCCGCTATATCGCGATGGCGATGTGCTGATCGTGGAGCCCGGCGCGCAGGTTCGGCGCGGAGACCGTGTGGTGGTGAAAAGTCGCGACGGTGAAGTCATGGCCAAGGTTCTGGCCCGCCAGACGGCAAAGACAATCGAGCTTTTTTCGCTTAACCCCGAGCACCCCAACCGGAGCTTCGATCTCGCCGATGTCGAGTGGGTGGCCCGCATCATCTGGGCCAGCCAATAGTTCCGGAGCGTCCCGTGCCGGATGGGACGCTCTACGCCCGATAAAGCTGCTCAGAACAAGCCGTATGGAAAATAGCGGCGGTAGATTTCCTCCAGTCGCCCGTTGCGCGACAATGCGGCAAGCGCCTGATCGAACGCCGGAACGAGCTTGTTTTCGGGATCGACCGTCATGATCGAGAAGCCCTCACCGAGGAATCGATCCGACATATAGGGGCCGTCGAACATGGCACAGCATCCTTCCGAAGCCGTGCCCGCGACCCAGAATGGAAGTCGCAGCCCATCGGCAAAGACGGCGTCGATCTTTCCCGTCTTCAAAGCCTCATACATCGGTTCATAGCCATCGAAGCCGTTGACTGCGGCCTTGGGAAAAAAGGCCTTCAGCATCGTTTCGTGGCGGGAATTGGTGATGACGCCAACCTTGCGGCCGGAGAGCGCTGCAGCGGATTGCCCTTCCAGTTTCGCGGATTTGTTGACGGCAAAACGAGCGGGCAGAAGAATGTACGGCCTGGTGAAGCTGAAGCTTTTGCGCAAATCCGCACTGGAGGCGATGCCGGACATGACAGCCTCACCCTCGCCCATTTCCACCGCCGCTTCCAACTCGTCAAAGGGCAGCGCCTGCACCTGGCACTTGCTCTCGATCTTCAGCTGCGCGCAGATTTCCCGCGCCAGATCCACATGAAAGCCAACCAGGCGGCCGTCCTGATCGGTGAAATTGAAAGGCGGAAAATCCACCGACATCAGGAAGCGAACACGCGGAACCTTGGACAGGTCCGCGCCCGGAAGCCGCTCCTGCGCGTCAAACAGAACAGGCAGCCGACCGGCATCAGGCAGGTTTTCGGCGGCCAGCCCGTGAGACGGCGCAACAACGGTCGAGTAGATGAAAATACCCGTTAATTTTAGTAGTGCAGCCCAAGAGCGCATAGATAACATCCGTTACGGGGATATAGGGTGCCGCTGCAGGCAGCGGCCGGGAACGCGTATGTCGCAATTCGACGAATATACACAAATATCGCGCAATGCGATGCTTGTGAAAAGTGAAATTATTGGTTTCAAGCCACTCGACAGTCGCTCCCTGTCGTATGCCGATGTGCCGGAAAGCGACGATGCAGCTTTCCTGAAAACGCTTGGTCTTGGCAAACCCTATATCGAGATGTTTTCGAGACGAGCGTCTCTCCATGGCTCGACATTCGAGGCGGAGCTTCTCTCAAGCGGCCTTGTCACTGAAGATGCCTATTTCGGCGCCTTTGCACGGTTCCTGCGGCTGCCCTTCGTGGCCGAGCTGGACCATGCCGTTATCGTCGACACCCCGTCTCTGGATATTCAACTTCGGGATACGCGCATGGTGCGGCTGTCGCCTCGGGATGCCATGCCCCATATGGCCATCGTGCCGGATCTGCAAAGCATCGCAAGATTGAAGCGGGCGCTTCAAGCCACTCCCAATCTGGCTGACGACCTTGTTGTCACCACTCCCTCTGCGCTCCGGCAGGCGGTCTGGAAGGCTGGGGAAGGACGCCGAACGCGCCAGACGATCCATGCTCTCTTCGACAAGACCCCTCTATATTCGGCGCGGATTACCCTGCACGGCAAACAGGGATTTCTGCTGGGTGTGGGGGCGACCTGTTTTCTGGGCTCACTCATTGCGGCACCCACGCTTACCTTCCAGTTGCTGCACATCGTCACCGCCGTGCTTTACATGAGTGCCCTCCTTTTCAAGCTGGCACCGCTGCGCGCAAAGCCCGATCGCCGGACCCTGGCGCTGGTCGAAAAGCACGACGATGAAGCTTTGCCGGTCTACAGCGTATTGGTCGCACTCTACCGCGAAGAAACCGTCGTTGAGCAGCTTGTCACCGCACTGAACAGGCTGGACTGGCCCAAGTCGCAGCTGGACGTCAAGCTTGTCTGTGAAGCAGATGACCTTGGTACCCTGTCCGCCATCGAGCGGCTCGATCTCGGTCCACAATTCGAAATCATCCGGGTGCCGCCATCCCTGCCCCGGACAAAACCCAAGGCACTGACCTATGCGCTTGCAGGCGCGCGCGGCGAATTCACCGCCATCTACGATGCCGAGGATCGCCCGCATCCCAAGCAATTGCGCGAAGCCCATGCCCGGTTTCGGCAAGGCTGTGACAATCTGGCAAGCTTGCAGGCTCCACTCATTATCAGCAACGCCAACACATCGTGGATGACCGCGTCCTTTTCCCTGGAATATTCAGCCCTTTTTCGGCGTCTTTTGCCCATGCTGGCAAAAATGAGCATGCCAATGCCTCTGGGTGGGACCTCCAATCATTTTCGAACATCGGTCCTGCGCAATGTGGGGGCCTGGGACCCCTTCAACGTCACCGAAGACGCAGATCTCGGTTTGCGGCTCTATCGCCTCGGCCACCAGTCGGATGTCATAAGTTACCCCACGCTCGAGGATGCTCCAACAGAGTTTTCCGTCTGGCTGAACCAGCGAACGCGATGGTTCAAGGGCTGGCTGCAGACGTGGCTGGTCATGATGCGATCTCCCCTGCGAGTAGCCAACGAAATGGGCTGGAAAGCCTACGCCGTCTTCCAGCTTCTCATCGGTGGAATGCTCCTGTCGTCGCTCACGCATCCATTATTCATCGTGACGGTGGCACTGACGGCGAAGATAGTCCTGACGGAGGGACCGGACGCCTTGTCGACGATCCAGTTCTGGCTATTTACGATCGATCTTCTCAACATTCTTGGAAGCTACGCCGTCTTCCTGCTTATGGGCAGTCGGGCCATGATTGACCATGAGAAAGCATGGTGGGAAGCAAATGGTTGGCGACCCCGGCATACTGGCTGATGATCTCGCTTGCGGCCTGGCGAGCGATCTATGAGTTGCGCTACAAGCCCTTCGTCTGGAACAAGACGCCGCACAGCCCCGTCAAAAAGAATAAATGAAGTATGTTCTAGATCAATAAAAGTATATTTCTAATTTGGTAGATATCTTCTAGAAGTCGTAGCGCAGAGCAAGATCAGTAAGGTGACTTGCAGGCAGTACGAGCGCCCTTGCCATTATCGATGGTGTCATCGGTTGCGTGATAAGAAGTGTAGTTTTGCGCGCACCAGCGAACGTGCTGAATCTCATTAGGAGAAAGCGCAAAACCCTGGGAATTCGCGGCCTCACCAACGCCGCCAGTAAAGGCAACAGGCGGATGGCTGTAAGTGGGGGCGGGAGCGGGCGCCTGCTCCTCATAGGCCGGAGAAATGACGCTCAATGCATGGGCAGGCAGAAAAGTAACGCCACAAAACCCAGCACTCATGGCAGCCACTGACACCAGTTTTACCATCTTAAACATCGGTACTTCCTTTTGTTATTCGGAAAACCAACGTTACTCGACGGAGTTTTGTTCCAAGATCGCAAATATAGGGGAAAGAACGCCTGGAGCGGGTGAAGGGAATCGAACCCTCGTATTCAGCTTGGGAAGCTGCTGCTCTACCATTGAGCTACACCCGCATGGCGTTGAAAATCTGACAGTTGTGGTGGGCTGTCAAGTTTGTTGTGGGTCTATCAGGCGCGGAAGTGCTTGGAAAGTTTGAGGCCCTGGGCTTGATAGTTGGAGCCGAGGCCGGTGCCGTAGAGGCCTTGCGGTTTGGTCAGCATGTGTTCGTAGACCAGGCGACCGACGATCTGGCCGTGTTCGAGAATGAAGGGGACTTCGTGGCTTCGGACTTCGAGAACAGCGCGGCTGCCGGTTCCGCCGGCGCTGGCGTGGCCGAAGCCGGGATCGAAGAAGCCGGCGTAATGTACGCGGAACTCGCCTACCAGCGGGTCGTAGGGCGTCATTTCGGCTGCATAGAGCGGTGGCACATGCACCGCCTCGCGGGAAACGAGAATGTAGAATTCATCCGGATCGAGGATAAGTTCGGCGCGGCCCCGCGCATGGATTGGCTCCCAGAAATCCAGCACATCATGCGCCGCTTTCTGATCGACATCCACCACGGCGGTGTGATGCTTGCCGCGATAACCGATCAGGCCCTGTTCGCCGAAGCCCTGCAGATCGATCGACAGTGCAATGCCGCCGCCCGACACATTGGGGGTTTCGCTTGCCACCAGCGTTTCGTTTTCATGCAGATTGAGCAACTCAGCTTCATTGAGAACGGAGTGGCCGATGCGGAAGCGGATCTGCGACAGGCGCGAGCCCTGACGAACGACGATAGGGAAGGTGCGCGGGCTGATTTCGAGATAGAGCGGACCGTGATATCCCGCCGGGATCTTGTCAAATTCCTGCGCATAATCGGTGATGACGCGGGTAAAGATGTCGAGGCGGCCTGTCGAGCTTTTCGGGTTGGCGGAAGCAGACATGCCTGCCGGAAGCGCCAGCGCCTCCATCAGGGGCACGATATAGACGCAGCCTGTTTCCAGCACCGCGCCTTCGCTGAGATCGATCTCGTGAAGGCTGAGGCGGGTCAGCTTTTCGATGACCTGGGTGGATGGGCCGGGCATGAAGCTGGCCCGGACACGGTAAGCCTTGGCACCCAGGCGCAGGTCCAGGCTGGCAGGCTGGACCTGATCTCGATCCAGCGCCTTCTGGCTGGTCAACTGACCGGCCTGGAACAGCTCGCGGATCGCTCCATCTGCCAAAATGCCTGTTGTTCTCGTCATCGCTCACCACCTTTTTCATGGGCGACAAAACCAAAAGCAAGGCATTGACGCAAGTCGTTAACGGAGTTATGGCAATCTTATCCCGTGGTGATTTGGCCGGTCGGCTTGCAGCCACGTTAAATAAGTGGCTAAAAAGACCGGGTGCTTGTAACCGGTCTGCTTTTGCGGCCGGTTTTTTTGTTTGTAAGGTGATGACATGAGCAAGAAATGGCGCCCGGCAACCCAATTGGTCCATGGCGGCACACTGCGTTCTGCCTATGGCGAGACATCCGAGGCGATCTATCTCACACAGGGCTTCGTCTATGACAGCTCTGAAGCCGCAGAAGCCCGTTTCAAGGGCGAGACGGATGGCTTTATCTATGCCCGTTACGCAAGCCCGACCAATGACATGTTCGAAAAGCGCATGTGTATGCTGGAAGGCGCCGAAGATGCCCGCGCCACAGCCTCCGGCATGGCAGCCGTCAGCGCCGCCATTCTGTGCCAGCTGAAGGCGGGCGATCACATCGTTGCCGCGCGCGCGCTGTTTGGCTCCTGCCGCTGGGTGGTGGAAACGCTTGCGCCCAAATATGGCATTGGCTGCACGCTGGTAGACGGTCGCGATCTTGCCAACTGGGAAAAGGCGATCCAGCCCAACACCAAGCTTTTCTTCCTGGAAAGCCCTACCAATCCTACGCTGGAAGTGGTCGATATCGGAGGCGTTGCCAAGCTTGCCAATCAGATCGGCGCGAAGCTGGTTGTCGACAACGTGTTTGCGACCCCGCTTTTCCAGAAGCCGCTGGAACTGGGCGCGCATATCGTCGTCTATTCCGCGACCAAGCATATCGATGGTCAGGGACGCTGCCTTGGCGGCGTGGTTCTGTCCGACAAGAAGTGGATCGAGGAAGAGCTTCAGGACTACTTCCGCCATACCGGCCCGGCTCTTTCGCCCTTCAACGCCTGGACACTGTTGAAAGGCATGGAAACCCTGCCGCTTCGCGTGCGCCAGCAGACCGCCAATGCCGGCAAGATCGCCGATTTTCTGGCAGAGCAGAACAAGGTGGCCAAGGTCATCTATCCCGGCCGGGCCGATCACCCGCAGGCCGACATCATTGCCCGACAGATGACGGGTGGATCGACCCTCGTCTGCTTTGAGCTGAAGGGTGGCAAGGAAGCGGCATTCAAGCTGCAGAACGCTCTGGAGGTCGTCAAGATTTCCAACAATCTCGGCGATGCCAAGAGCCTCATCACCCATCCGGGCACGACGACGCACAAGAACCTGACGGATGAAGCCCGCGCCGAACTGGGCATTTCCGGCGGCACATTGCGCCTTTCCTGCGGTATCGAAGACACAGACGATCTGCTGGAGGATTTCGCAGCAGCACTCGCCAAGGTCTCGGCCTGATCGACATCCACGGTCCGGCCTCGTGCCGGGCCGCCTACCCGCCCCTGAACGCGCGACCGCAATCGCCGCCTCGAAAAATTTCCATAGGCCCTGCAATAAGCATTATGGAAAGCAGGGCACGGATGTTATGGCACTGTCATCATCCAGGCGCGTGACACCCTCCTCTGGCCGCAGCCAAAATTTACCATCGCCGGTAAAGTAAATACAATATGAAATCCGGGTTTCTTGACCTAAGCCCATGCCTGTAGTGTAGAATAATAAAACAACAACGACGTAGGGCCCTGTGAATGTATCGTGCACTGACAAGAGATATCGAGGTCACGGTAGACCCCTATTATCTTGAAGAGCAGTCCGACCCGGATGACAATCGCTACGTCTGGGGCTACACGGTCGTGATTTCAAACAATTCGGACAGGGCTGTTACGCTCGTTAATCGCTACTGGCATATCACCGATGAAAACGGCCAGGTCGACGAAGTCTCCGGCCCCGGCGTGGTGGGTGAACAGCCCTATCTGGAGCCGGGCGACACCTATGAATATTCCTCCGGCTGCCCGCTCGATACGCCATCCGGGCTGATGTTCGGACATTATGAGATGAAGGCCGACAATGGCGAAGTCTTCAGCGTTGCCATTCCCGCATTCTCGCTGGATAGTCCTGGTTTGACACGCATTTTGAATTGATAACCGGGTTCTGAAACCTCCGGTTATGTATTCTGCGCGTTTCGTTATTTGTCCCGCTGGACCCGATACGGCACCTTGATCGCGTCACAACCTTTCTGGGAGGAAAATGGATGACGCGAGCCATAGGCTTGGGAACCTGCACGCTATTGGCGCTGCTGGTTTCCGCTTCCGCACAGGCACAAAACCGCAGCAGCTTCATCGATAGTGGAAACAGGCCCGATCTGACATCGGCAACTGTCTCGGCTGCCTTGAGCTGCACAATGCTGCAAAGCCGCACTTTCAATGACGTCACGACGCTGACGGCCCTTTATGTGGAGGCTGGCAAAGGCCTTCCCGGCTTCTGCCACGTCACGGGTTATATCCGCCCGCAAATCCGGTTCGAGCTGGCACTGCCGGACCAGTGGAACCGGCGCGTCTATATGTTCGGCAATGGCGGTTATGCCGGTGAAGATCTAGCGGCGCCATCACGTATCGAAACGCGCGACGCAGCCCTTTCCCGGGGCTTCCTCACCGTGCAGCAGAATACGGGCCATGACGCAAAGACCTATGATCTCGGCGACTTCGCTTCGGATCTGGCGCTGCTGGTCGATTATGGGTCGCGTGCGGTCCACGTTACCGTCCAGACTGCAAAGACCGTCGCTGCAACCTATTACGACCGGCACCCGACCTTTTCCTATTGGGACGGTTGCTCGACCGGCGGGCGACAGGGCTTGATGGCAGCGCAGCGATATCCCGGCGATTTCGATGGCATTCTGGCAGGCGCACCGGTTTTGCGGTTCAGTGATACGGGCCTGTGGAACATCTGGAACGCGCAGGCGCTGCTGAAGGCGCCCATTCGCAAGGCCCAGCTTCCGGCGCTTGCCAAGGCTGTGATGGACAGGTGCGATGCCGTTGATGGCGTGAAGGATGGCCTGATTTCCGACCCCAGACAATGCAATTTCGATCCGGCCAAGGATCTGAACATCTGCGAAAATGGCGGCGATGATTGCTTCAGCAAGGAGCAGATCGAAACTCTAAAGACCCTTGCAAAGGGCGTCACCGTCAAAGGCAAGACGGTGTTCCCCGGCGTGGTGGCGGGCACGGAAGGGCTGGATGCGGCAGGCGCAAGCGGCTGGGACCAGTGGGTGATTTCGGAAAACGGTCCGAGCAGGCAATTGGCCTATGGCGATACATTCGTGAAGAACATGGCCATGCTGCCCGCCTCCGGAAAGGCGATCGACTGGAAGTCATTCGATTTCGACACGCAATATGAGAAGGTCGTGGCCGTGCGTGAACTTGTCGATGCCGACAATCCCGACCTCAGCGCCTTCCAGAAGCGCGGCGGGCGGATGATCACCTATTTCGGATGGTCCGATCCGGCACTCAATCCGCTGATGGGTCTGGATTACTACGAGTCCGTGCGCAAGACGATAGGGGCGGAGAAAACCGGCGAATTCTACCGCCTGTTCATGGTGCCGGGCATGTTTCATTGCCGCATGGGCTATGGCACCGACACCTTCGACGCCTTCACGCCGCTGATGGACTGGGTTGAAAACGGCAAGGCGCCTGATGTCATCCATGCCGCCAAGATCGTGGACAGGAAGACCGTTATGACGCGCCCGCTTTGCCCGCACCCGCAGGCAGCCGTCTATTCCGGCGCGGGCGACGTCAACGATGCCGCGAATTTCACCTGCAAGATACCCTGAGGCGACAAAAAAGGCGGGAGATAATCCCGCCTTTTCTCATCAATCAGCCGCGACCAGTTCGTCTACCGGGTAGCGGTAGGTGGTCGAGCAGAACTCGCAGGTCACGGAAATGACGCCGTCTTCCTGGCTGTCGTTGATCTCCTCGGCGGAAAATCCTGACAGAACACCCTTGATCTTTTCCCGCGAGCAATTGCAGCGGTCGACAATGGATTGCGGTTCGTAGACGCGCACGCCCTGCTCGTGAAACAGGCGGAAGAGCAGCTTTTCTGCTGGCACCTGCGGATCGGTCAGTTCGTCCATATCGACGGTATCGATCAGGGTCACGGCTTCGGTCCATGCGTCGTCCTGCGAATATTCCGCCGCACCCTCATCACCATCGCCGCCGTGCAGATCGCGCTGGCGCAGACGTTCCGGTGCCTGCGGCAGGAACTGCGCGATGATGCCGCCGGCGCGCCAGTTGTGACGTGGCTTGCCATCGGCATCGCGATCATAAAGCTCGGCAACGCCAAGCCGGACACGGGTCGGCAACTGTTCCGACTGGCGGAAATAGACGCCGGCAATGTCTTCCAGCGAAGAACCATCCAGCGGAACGATGCCCTGATATGGCTGCATTCCCACGCCCTGATCGATGGTAAAGGCCAGAATTCCATTGCCGAGCAATTTTTCCGGCGAGGTTTCTCCCGCAGCGATGGCCTGCTCCAGCCGCTCCTCATCGAAGCGGGCATAGGCGCGCATGTTTTCCGGTGCTGTGAAATCCGCAACCAGCAGATCCACCGGGCCATCACCCTTCGTCTGCAATGTCAGCTTGCCGGAAAACTTGAGCGACGTGCCGATCAATGCCGTCAGGACAACGGCCTCGGCCAGAAGGCAGGCGACAACGGGCGGATATTCGTGCCGTTCCAGAATGGCGTTCAAAAGCGGCCCGACCTGCACGGCGCGACCGCGCACGTCCAGCCCTTCGACCTGAAAGGGAACGACCTTGTCATCACCGGCAAATTGGAGCTCGTCCAGCTGTACTGTTGCGTCTGCCATTTCCTTACTCCTTGACGCCCTGCCCGCGCTGCCGCGCGGATGATCGAGGCCTGCAAAGGCACCGACCGGAAGGCATAATGTTCGTGTTGCACTGATAGCCCGTGAAAGACGAAAACGGAACCACTCCGCCACCTTAACTTTCGCTCAAAGGGCGGATCGTCCGAAAACAGCCTTACGCTTGCCGACCCGCATTCTTCCGGAAGCGGACAGCCATGCGGCCACTGATGCGGCGAACAATTGATGAAAAGCCGCCGCTTGTAACAAGCGGCGGTGTTGAACTCGGCTAGAAATAGGAAGCCACGGCTGAAATTCAAGCGACAGGCGTGGCTGCGAGCCGTGCCGGATCAGATGACGCCCATGCACCATGCAATGATGGACTTTTGCGCATGAAGACGGTTTTCCGCTTCATCGAAGACCACCGACTGCGGCCCGTCGATGACCTCGTCCGTCACCTCTTCACCGCGATGGGCGGGAAGGCAGTGCATGAACAAGGCATCCTTGTTGGCCTTGCCCATCAGGCCAGCATTGACCTGATAGGGCTGAAAGATGTTGTGGCCACGCGCCTTGTGCTCCTGGTTCATGGAAACCCAGGTATCCGTAACAACGCAATCGGCACCCGTGACAGCGCGTTCCGCGTCGTGGCAGAGCATGATATCGCCGCCATTGTTCCGCGCCCAATTGAGGAAGCGGTCGTGCGGTTCCGAGCCCATCGGCACCGCCATGTTCATGCGGTAGCCGAAACGGGCGGCACCTTCCACCAGCGAGTGCAGAACGTTGTTGCCATCCCCTGTCCAGGCAATCGTCTTGCCCTTGACCGGGCCGCGATGCTCTTCGAAGGTCAGAATATCGGCCATGATCTGGCAGGGATGGGTATCATCCGTCAGGCCGTTGATGACGGGAACGGTTGCGTGCTCCGCAAGCTCCAGCAGACGGGAATGGTCCGTGGTCCGGATCATGATGGCATCGACATAACGCGACAGGACCTTGGCGGTATCGCCAATGGTTTCGGCGCGGCCAAGCTGCATTTCGGTGCCGGAGAGAAACAGCGTTTCGCCGCCCAGTTGGCGCATTCCCACATCGAAGGAGACGCGGGTACGGGTAGAGGGCTTTTCGAAGATCATCGCCAGCATCTTGCCAGCCAATGGCTTCTCGGCAGTGCCGTTCTTCGTTGCAACCTTGCGCGCCCGCGCGTCGTCCATGATGACTCTCAGGTCTTCCGAACCGACGGCCGAAAGGTCGAGAAAATGTTTTGCTGATGCCATTTTATGCTGTCCCATCAATGCAGGCTGCGCCTTTGCGCGCCTGGACATGTGCGTTCAGGCGCTTTTCGCCAGTTTCGTCGTGAGTGCCTCTGCAGCCTTCTCGATACGTGCGAGGCCCTCGCGCGCTTCCTGCGCGGTGACCACCAGCGGCGGAAGCAGGCGGATGACGTTATCGCCAGCGGGAACCGCCAGAAGATGTTCCGCACGGATGGCATGAAGCAGATCGGCAGACGGCACCTTGGCCTTGATGCCGAGCAGCAGTCCCTCGCCACGAATTTCCTCGATGACATCGGGGAAGCGATCCTTGAGGGAGGCCAGTCCCTGACGGAAAACCAAGGCGACATCGCGCACGTGATCGATGAAACCATCGGCCAGCACGATATCCAGCACGGCATTGCCGCACGCCATGGCAAGCGGGTTGCCGCCATAGGTCGTGCCATGGACACCTGCCGTCATGCCGGACGCAGCTTCAGCCGTTGCCAGGCACGCGCCGAATGGGAAACCACCGCCGATGCCCTTGGCAACAGCCATGATATCGGGTGTCACGCCCGACCATTCATGGGCAAAGAACTTGCCCGTACGTCCGACGCCGGTCTGGACCTCATCGAAAACGAGAAGAAGGCCGTGCTCATCGCACAGCGCCCGCATGGCCCGCAGAAACTCTGGATCAACGACGCGTATGCCGCCTTCACCCTGAATGGGCTCGATCAGCAATGCAGCCGTTTCCGGCACGATCGCAGCCTTGAGGGCGTCGAGATCGCCGAATGGCACCTGGTCGAAACCTTCGACCTTGGGGCCGAAGCCTTCGATATATTTCGGCTGGCCACCGGCAGCGATGGTTGCCAGCGTGCGACCATGAAACGCGCCCTCAAAGGTGATGATGCGGAATTTCTCCGGATTACCGTGGGTATAATGATAGCGGCGTGCGGTCTTGATGGCGCATTCCAGCGCCTCGGCACCGGAATTGGTGAAGAAGACCTTATCCGCAAAAGTTGCATCCACGAGCCGTCTGGCCAGCACTTCCTGCCCTGCGACTTCGTAGAGATTGGAGAGGTGCCAGACCTTTTCCGCCTGGGCCTTCAAAGCCTCAACCATATGCGGGTGGCTGTGGCCAACCGAGGTGACAGCCACGCCCGCGCCGAAATCCAGATATCGCTCGCCACTCTCTGTAACGAGCCAAACGCCCTCTCCTCGCTCAAACCGCAACGGGGCTCTGGAAAACGTATCGAACAATGGCGCGGTGTCGGCCATGGCTGTATCACTCCTTGCGCAAACGCGCTGTCAATAGGGCTTACCGGTTATCCCGTGCCTGAAAATCAAAAACGCCGCCTCGCGGCGGCTTGGGGCATTTCTGTACGTCGAGCGCACTATTGTCACTTCACCTGTGGATGTCAACAAAAGTCCGCGTTAGCAGGCATTCTCAAGCCATGGTAGAGGGTTTTTACCGAGCTACAAAGTGTTGCTTTTCTGACTCACGCGGAAAGCAAGTTGGGGAAAACCGGAAAATCGATTCCAGATGATTCTCCCGACTCTTGTCACGGAGTCTGCCTACGATTAGGTTAACTCTCAATTACTAGACTGCAAGCGGCGGACCTAGTCACCTACAATCTGGCGGATACTCTGCGCGTGGTTTGCTCCACGGCATCGGGGAAAGATTCTGCCTGCGCTACGAGCGGAGAAGCTGTATGAACTGGACTGATGAACGAGTGGAAAAACTCAAAAGACTGTGGTCCGAAGGGTTGAGCGCCAGTCAGATCGCAGCCCAGCTCGGCGGCGTCAGCCGCAATGCCGTCATCGGCAAGGTTCACCGCCTCAACCTGCCAGGTCGCGCAAAGGCTGGCGGCACGGTTGCAACCGCACGTCCTGCGGCCAAGCGCCCTGCTGCAACGACAACCGCGCCACGCGCAACCAACTTTCAGGCGCGCCCAGCCGCTGCCCGCCCTGCCGCCCGCACCGCAGGCGCCACCGCGCTGAAGGACGATCAGTCTATCGATACGGCTCAGGTTCTGGAATATGTGCCCGTTACCAACACATCGCTGCCAACCTCGCTGCGCCTGACGCTGACCGAGTTGACCGAGCGCACCTGCAAGTGGCCGGTTGGCGATCCGCTGAAAGACGATTTTCACTTCTGTGGCTGTGAAGCCTCCGAGTCCTCGCCTTATTGCAAGTTCCACGCGAAGATGGCTTACCAGCCCGTCAGCGAACGCCGCAGGGCTTGAGCGAACTCCATTAGAACAGCAAAAGCGGGTCCATTTGGCCCGCTTTTTTGTTTGTGGAGAGAGATTGTACGGTGGGCTGAGGCTGACCGTGTCGAATGGCTGTTACCCGCCGACACCTACTGTGCTGCTCAGGGCTTGCGAGAAATCACCATGCCCTTATGGCAAACACGAGGCGGCAGCGGGAGGCAGCGTGTTGGGGTAAGAAAGGATGGTTTCTTGTCCGGTCAGGCCAGCGCCATGAACCGCCGCGATTGCCGCCATGACAGGTGCGCATCAGCCGCTTTGCGGCTCACCTGCGGTATGACAAAAGGGCGCAATTGGAACGAACGAAAGTGCTGCTCGTATCGACCGGGCAGTCGCCGGAGGAAAGGGAGGCTGGCCCCGAAGTGACGCCACCGGCGCATTTGCCGGCAGGCTGAAGCGGGACCGGGTGGCCCGCTTTATATTTGACGAGAACGCCTAAAGCCGGATTAGCCCTGGCGGGCCTTGCGGTTGGCATAACGGCGATCGCGTTCTGCCTTGCGCGCCGCTTCGTCTTCGATGACACGCGCGATGCGGTTCTTGTCGGCCAGCTTGCGGGCATCTTCTTCGGCGCTGGCGGCGGCATCGAGTTCTGCCTGCTTTTGAGCGGCTTCTGCTTCGATGCGGATTTTCTCGTCGCGCTTTTGCTGCTCGCGTTCAGCCTGGCGGGCCCTGCGGGCTTCGGCAACGGCAATCTGCTCGGCCTGCTTGGCTTCGAGCATCGGCGCTGCGGCTTCCTTGGCTGCCTTGTAGGCCTGCAAAAGTGCGGCCTTGGCGTCAGCAGCGGCGCCGCGACGGTCGGCAACTTCGTTTGTTCTGGCGTTTCTTGTGTTTCTCAAATCTCTATTCCAGTTGAAGGGTCATTCCGATCTCGCGATCAGGACTTTTTACCGCGTTTTGTTGGCGCTGGCGGTGGGTTCAGGCTATCCTGCAATTCCTTGGCAAGACGCGCTTCACGCAAGCGTTGGGTCTTTTCATCACGCGCCTGCGCAATCGAGTTGAGTTCGTCCACGGCGTGACCGCGAGCGAAGAACTGTGTCTGCGTGGCGCCGAATGCCTTCTCAGCCTGCTGGCGAGATTTGCTGTGTGTTTCGGACATGGATTTTCCTTCCTGTCGCTTCGGCTGAGATCGGGATCGATTTCAAAAAAATGCCGATGCGGAGTGGATTGGTGGCCGGAGGCGGATTTCGCAAATGAAAAACGCTCTGGCGCATGTGCCGAGCTGCGGCACAAAAAAAGGCCAGGCAACGTGCCTGACCTCGGTTGGTCTCATACTTTCGACAGTGCCAGTACATCCGTGGTCAAAGGAAAGCAGATTCCGTATTTAAGCAGCCTGGAGATTGCAAGCCGACATTTTGCCCGACTTGTTGTCGCGCTCAAGGTCGTAGCTCAGCTTCTGGCCTTCAACGATTTCGCGCATACCTGCACGCTCTACAGCGGAGATGTGTACGAATGCGTCTGTGCCGCCGTTGTCTGGCTGAATGAAGCCGAAGCCCTTGGTGGAGTTAAACCATTTTACTGTGCCTGTGGTCATAATGAACCCTTTCAAAGCATAAGTGATAGATCACAGAACTGACGCCCTGCGTGCGAGTATAGCGATTTTTTTGAAGGAAAGGGTTAGTTCAAAACGCGGTGCTAATCGCGCGGCAACCAAAGCTCAGCAAGCAAAATATCGATGACCAATTGATAGAGGGTTATTCCCCGATAGTCAAACTTTAAATTACAGATAATTGAAATTCGCTTTTATCTTGCAACGTAAAGGCACGGACAGCGGAATAATTATCGGTGCCGATATTTCAATTTCCACAATGCCTCTGCCTGTTGTTTTTACTCAGAAAAATCGCTTGGAAAAGGAAATCCCGCCCTACCCTTTTTTGCGCCCGAGGGCGAAGTTTGGAGCTGCCGCCAGTACCTGAGAATTTATCCTGGCAATGGACGCAAACGACGGTACCCTCGGCGGGCAGATGTTCGATCCCGGCATAAAACAGGAAACGCGCGCCGTGTTCCAGCCGGAACATACTGCGCGCGTTGTGCTTCAAAACGGTGTCGAAAGGCCCGTCAGGCTTCCATGGAATAGCCCGCGCCGCGCACGGTGCGGATGACATCCTGCATATTGGAGAAGTTGAGCGCCTTTCTCAGACGGCCGACATGAACGTCTACGGTCCGTTCATCCACATAGATATCGTGACCCCATACGCCATCCAGAAGCTGCGAGCGCGAGAAGACGCGACCGGGGGACACCATGAGGAACTCCAGCAGGCGAAACTCGGTTGGCCCCAGACGCACTTCGCGGGTCTTGCGATGCACGCGGTGGGTTTCGCGGTCGAGTTCGATATCGCCGCATTTCAGGACGGAGGACAGAACTTCCGGGCGGGCACGGCGCAGCATGGCCTTGACGCGTGCCATCAGCTCTGGGGTCGAAAACGGCTTGACCACATAATCATCAGCGCCGGTCGCTAATCCCCGCACGCGCTCGCTCTCCTCGCCGCGCGCCGTCAGCATGATGATCGGCAGGCGTTCGGTTTCCGGGCGCATTCTTAAGCGACGGCAAAGCTCGATGCCGGAGACGCCCGGCAACATCCAGTCCAGGATCAGAAGATCCGGAGTGCGTTCCTGCAAGCGGATTTCCGCCTCGTCGCCACGGGGAATGGTGTCGACGTCATAACCTTCGGATTCCAGATTGTAGCGGAGAAGAACGCTGAGCGCTTCTTCATCTTCGACAACTGCGATTTTCGGCACCATGGATTTGAACTCCGCCAGTCTGACCAGAGCGCAAGGCGTTCTTCGGGGCGCATTGCGGCCGCTCTGGCATGTTGATCGACACATCGGGCCGACCGAAGGTCATGTTCGACCTTCGGCGCCGATGCTGCAACTCACTCGGTTACTGCGCCAAGCGTGTTGGAACTATCGTCCTTCGGACGCTCGCCTTCCGGCTGGCTGCCGGTGGTCATGTAGTAGATGGTTTCGGCAATGTTGGTTGCGTGGTCGCCAACGCGCTCGATGTTCTTGGCGCAGAACAGGAGATGCGTGCAGGTGGTGATGTTGCGCGGATCTTCCATCATGTAGGTCAAGAGCTCGCGGAACAGCGAGGTGTACATGGCATCGATCTCTTCATCACGCTCGCGGATGGCCTGGGCCTTTTCCGCCGAACGGGTGGAGTAGACGTCAAGCACTTCCTTGAGCTGCACCAGCGCCAGTTCCGACAGGTGCTCCAGGCCGCGGGCCAGCTTGCGCGGAACGCCGGTACCGGCAACGGCGATGACGCGCTTGGCGGTGTTCTTGCCAAGGTCGCCGACGCGCTCCAGATCGGCAGCGATACGCAGCGAGCCGATGATTTCACGAAGGTCGGCAGCCATGGGCTGACGCTTGGCGATGGTGACGATGGCCTTGTCGCCGATCTCACGCTCGGCATGATCGAGGATCGTGTCGTCGGATATGACCTTCTGGGCAAGTGCTGCGTCGGAATTGACGAGCGCGCGCACCGCATCGGCGCACATCTGTTCCGCCAGACCGCCCATTTCGGCGATGCGGCGGGTGAGGAACTTCAGCTCCTCGTCATAGGCGGACATGATATGGGAATGTGTCGGCATGTACGAAATCTCCAGTTTCGATGCGCTGGCCCGCAAGCCCGGACGGGCTCAAGCGGTGCCACGCGAATGGTTTTAACTGCGGCAGATCAGCCGAAGCGGCCCATGATGTAGTCCTGCGTGCGCTGGTCATCCGGGTTGGTGAACATCTTGTCGGTGTCGTTTTCTTCGACCAGATGGCCCAGATGGAACATGGCGGTGCGCTGCGAGACGCGGGCTGCCTGCTGCATGGAGTGGGTGACGATGACGATGGTGTAGTTTGCGCGCAGCTCGTGGATGAGTTCTTCCACCTTTGCCGTCGCAATCGGGTCCAGCGCCGAGCATGGCTCGTCCATCAGGATGACTTCAGGAGACACAGCAATCGCGCGGGCAATGCACAGACGCTGCTGCTGGCCGCCGGACAGGCCGGTGCCTGATTCATGCAGGCGATCCTTGGCTTCGTTCCACAGACCGGCCTTCTGCAGGCTGGACTCAACGATCTGGTCCATATCCGCCTTGTTGCGGGCAAGACCATGGATGCGTGGGCCATAGGCGATGTTTTCATAGATCGTCTTGGGGAATGGGTTCGGCTTCTGGAACACCATGCCGACGCGCGCACGAAGTTCCACCACGTCGATGGACTGATCGTAGATATCGTCTTCATCGAGCGTGATCTTGCCCGTGACACGGCAGCCGTCGATCGTATCGTTCATACGGTTGAGCGTGCGCAGGAAGGTGGATTTTCCGCAACCGGACGGGCCGATCAACGCGGTGACCGTGTTCTCGCGGACATTCAGGTTCACGTCGTAAAGAGCACGCTTCTCGCTGTAATAAACGGAAACGTCCTTACCAATCATCTTGTATGTTACATCATTCATTTTCTTGTCCAGCGCCTTCTCAACTGCTGCTTCCGACAACATATTCATAATTAAAGCTCCCGGTGTTTGTTTTATCGCATTTCCGGACGAAAAACCGGTCGGCACGTTGTGATGGCCTACCAGCGACGCTCGAAGCGGCGACGCAACAGGATTGCACCCACATTCATGACGATGAGGAACATAAGCAGGATGATGATGGCGCCTGACGTTCTCTCGACAAAGGCACGTTCCGCTTCGTTCGCCCACATGTAGATCTGCACCGGCAGGGCCGTGGACGGATCCATCGGCGTTGTCGGATAATTCGCGACGAAGGCGACCATGCCGATCAGCAGCAGTGGTGCGGTTTCGCCAAGGGCATGTGCCAGGCCGATGATGGTGCCGGTAAGAATGCCGGGCATGGCCAGCGGCAGCACATGGTGGAAAATGGTCTGCATCTTGGATGCGCCAAGGCCCAGAGCCGCAGCGCGGATGGATGGCGGCACCGCCTTCAGCGCCGCACGGGTGGCGATGATGATGGTCGGCAGGGTCATCAGCGTCAGCACGAAGCCACCGACCAGCGAAGCCGAGCGCGGGAAGCCCATGAAGTTGATGAAGACCGACAGGCCAAGCAGACCGTAAACGATGGACGGTACGGCAGCCAGATTGTTGATGTTGACTTCGATGAGGTCCGTCAGGCGGTTCTTCGGTGCAAACTCTTCCAGATAGATGGAGGCGGCAACACCGATGGGCAGCGAAAGGACCAGAACGATCATCATCATATAGAAGGAGCCGATGAGGGCCACGCCGACACCTGCGGCTTCCGGACGGCTGGATGCGCCGTTGAAGAAGATGCCGGTGTTGGACTCCTTGGCCAGCTGGCCGGCGTCGGTCAGTTGCTTGACCCATGCGAGCTGCTGATCGGAGATGCGACGGTTCTGTTCGTTGACGGAAACGTCGACCTGACCCTTGACCACGCTGTCGAGATCGCCCGAAGCCAGAAGGGCAACGGTGCGGGTGGTTCCAACGATGCTTGGATCGGCCACAACCAGGTCGCGCAACTGTCCGCGGATGCTGTCGGAGATCAGGGAATTGACGGCCTTCAGGGCATCACGATCATCCAGGGATACGCCGAGCGCCTTTGCCACTGCATTGCGGGCAACCACGGGATAGTTCGCGGTCATCAGCTTGCCGGGATTCTGGGCACGGACATTGTCCGGGTCGATGATCTGCTGCGAGAACTCGACCGGCACGGTGATCATGGTCTGCTGGAATGCCGTATAGCCCTTGCCGACGACCGACCAGAGAAGCAGGAACAGGAACAGCAGGCCGAAGGAAATGGCGGCAAGGCCGTAGGTGCGGAAGCGGCGCTCGGCTGCGTATCGGCGCTTGATGCCGATATCGCGACGGACCTTCTTCGTTGCGGCTGGGGCGGCAAAGCCCTGGGTAACGACCTCGGTCATTCGTACTGCTCCCGGTATTTGCGCACGATATAGAGCGCGTAGATATTGAGGCAAAGAGTAATGGCAAAGAGTGTGATGCCGAGCGCAAAGGCAACGAGCGTCTGCGGCGAGGTGAATTCAAGGTCACCCGTCAGCTGGCTGACGATCTTGACCGTTACCGTCGTCATCGGCTCGAACGGATCGAGCTGAAGGCGGGCGGCAACGCCTGCGGCCAGAACCACGATCATGGTTTCGCCGATGGCGCGCGACGCGGTCATCAGGATCGCGCCGACGATGCCGGGCAGAGCGGCAGGCAGAATGACCCGCTTGACCGTTTCCGAACGGGTGGCACCAAGACCGAGCGAACCATCGCGAAGGGCGCGAGGCACGGCGGTGATGATATCATCCGAAAGCGACGACACGTAGGGGATCAGCATGATGCCCATGACGAAGCCAGCGGTGATGACGCTCTGCGCCTGGATGAAGTTGGTGTAATCACCGGTGGCAAGCCCGTTGATCTGCGATGAGATGTCGCGAAGGAATGGGCCAACCGTGGTCAGGGCAAAGAAGCCGTAGACGATGGTGGGAATGCCCGCCAGCACTTCGAGAAGCGGCTTGGCAACCGAGCGGAAGCGCGGCGAAGCGTATTCCGCCATGTAGATGGCCGAGAACAGACCGACAGGAACGGCAACGAGCATCGCGACGAAGCCGATATAGAGCGTGCCCGCAAGCAACGGCACGAGGCCGAACTGCCCTGCACTCTCGGTCGCGCCAGCGGCGGCAAAGCGCGGGTCCCAGACGGTTCCGAAGAAGAACTGGTAGGCTGGAACCATGTTGAAGAACTGGATCGCTTCCGTCAGCATCGACAGAACAATGCCGATGGTGGTGAGAATGGCGATGGAGGATGCCAGCAGCAAAGCCGCCAGAATGACCTTTTCGACATTGTTACGGGCGCGGAAGCGGGGTGCGATACCGCGCAGGGCATAGAGCGCACCGCCAACGGCTGCGCCCAGCACCACCAGCACCATGCCGATGCGGCTGGCCGCCGTCATGGTATTGAGCGTTTCAGCCGCCTCGACCATGAAGGGCTCCGGATCGCCGGCAATGGCGACACCCTTGGACCCCAGAAGCGGACGCAGCGAAGCCGGATCAGCCTTGGCCTGAGCGAACTCTTCTGGTGTCAGCCTTTCAAGACCACGGGCAATCGAGCCGACCATGCCGTAGCTGAGGCTCTGCTGAGCCTCGGACTGGGACCTGATGTCTTCTGGAAATGCACCGCGCACAGCCGAGGTGATGACCATAGGGCTGACGATGAGCCAAACTGCTAAAATAAATGCGGACGGAATAATGGCCCAGATAAGAACATAGGAGCCATGATAACCGGCCCGGGAATGCATGGACGACGGACGACCGCCAGCCAGAGCGACAGCACGGCGAGAGCCAAGCACATAGCTGGCTATGCCGATCAGCGCCAATATCAGCAAAAGAATGGATGTGTTCATGGAGACTTTCCTCGGCGCACCGGAAAATGGATGCGGGATCAGGCAGCTTTAATATTTGCACATCGGATCATCGCAAACAGCCTTGAGCCCGTTTCCGGGAAGCGGTTTGCGAAAGGTGCCATGTTGCATTTCTCGGCTCAGGCATTCCGGGTTGATACATCGTATTTATCGGCCGTTTGGTCATACGATAAATAGGAACTGTCAACCCACACAGCGCCTTGCCAACAGAAAGATGGACGGAAGGCGCGGCGATGAAGCCGCGCCTTCCAGACAGATTACATGATCTTGCCAGCTTCGAACTGAGCGCGGATTTCCTTGCGCTCGGCTTCCGGTGCAGCAACCAGGCCGTAGTTGGCCAGCGGAGAGTCAGGTCCGATCATCTCGTCAGAGGTGAAGAACTCAACATATTCCTTGAGGCCAGGGATAACGCCGACATGTGCCTTCTTGACGTAGAAGAACAGTGGGCGCGAAACAGGGTACTTGCCGCTTGCAACGGTTTCCGTTGTTGGCACGACGTCGCTGACGGTTGCAACCTTCAGCTTGTCCTTGTTGTTTTCGTAGAATGCCAGGCCGAAGACGCCAAGACCTGTCTTGTTCGCATCGATACGAGCGAGCGTTTCGGTGTAGTCGCCGTCGATGTCGACTGCCATGCCGTCCTTGCGAACTGCGATGCACTTGGCAGCAGCCTGCTTGGCATCTGGAACCAGACCCTTGATGGCGTCGGTTGCGCCAGCTTCCTTGCAGCCGTCAGCCATGATCTTCTCTTCGAAGACTTCGCGTGTGCCGTGCTTGGAACCTGGGATGTAAGCAGCAATCGCTACATCAGGCAGTTCCTTGTTGATTTCGGACCACTTCTTGTAAGGGTTGGCAACGAGCTTGCCGTCCTTGACGATTTCAGCTGCGAGACCGAGGTAGAGATCCTTTGGCTCGAGCTTGACGTCCTTGTTGGACTTGTCCATCGCGAAAACGATGCCGTCGTAACCGATCTTGACTTCCTGAACGTCGGTAACGCCAGCTGCCTTGCATGCTGCGAGTTCGTCAGCCTTGATCTTGCGCGAAGCGTTTGCAATGTCGATGGTGCCTTCACCAACGCCGGAGCAGAACGCCTTCAGACCGCCGCCCGTGCCGCCGGACTCAACGACCGGAGCCTTGAAGTCAGGGAAGGTTTCAGCGAAAGTTTCAGCAACGATCTTTGCGTAAGGCAGAACGGTGGAGGAACCAGCAACCTGGATCTGGTCGCGAGCAGCGGCGGCGCCTGCGAAGGCAACGGAAGCCACCAGGGCTGCTGCGGACAATTTTACGATATTCATGTGACTCTCCCGTATGGGGCCCTGTAATGGGCTTTTGTGAACGCTGCCGGCAGTAGCTTTTTACCCGCTGGCCCAATCTGGGCTGCCCCGGCGGCCTCTTCTTAACCAGTCTTGCCACACCCTTTTATGTCACTTCGATGAAGTATTTGTGACAGCCTAAGCTTCTGAATAGAAACGCTTTTTTATTTCACAAAATCACGTGATACGGGTTTTGTGTCAAAAACGCACGGTAAAGTCCGTACCCACCTCAAGTTCCGAGCGGATTATAAGGCGCGCGCGGTGGCGCGTGAGAATATGCTTGACGATGGCAAGGCCCAGACCCGTGCCTTTTTTGGAGCGACTATCGGCCACGCTGACGCGATAAAACCGCTCGGTCAGACGGGGAACATGCTCTGCCGGAATGCCAGGCCCCTTGTCGACCACACCGACCTCTACAGGTTTACCGGCTTCGGTCCGCAGGAACACATCGACGACCTTGCCATCCTGACCGTATTTGCAGGCATTTTCGACGAGGTTCTGGAAGACCTGCACCAGTTCGTCACGGTCTCCCGTCACCTCCACCTTGCCATCGGGTACATGAAGGTTGATCTCGATACCAAGTTCTTCGGCCAGCGGCAGAAGGCTGTCGCGCACATGGCCCAGAAGCGGGACCAGATCGACTTTCTGGTCGGGTGCAATATTGGCGCGCAGTTCCAGCCGCGACAGTGACATCAGGTCGTCCACCAGACGGCTCATGCGCGTGGCCTGATCCAGCATGATGCCGAGAAAGCGTTCACGCGCCTTGGGATCATCCCGTGCCGGTCCCTGCATGGTTTCGATAAAGCCGCGAAGAGACGCAAGCGGCGTACGCAGTTCGTGGCTTGCATTGGCGACGAAATCGCTGCGCATACGGTCTATGCGGCGAAGCTCCGAAATATCGCGGAAGGAGAGGATGTAAAGCGGTGGCCCGGCCTGCTCCTGCGCCGCGGCAAGCGCTATGCTGACCACAAAGACGCGTTCTGAAGGCAGACGTTCTGAGTGTTCCACCTGGTTGGGCTGACCGGTGGCAATCGTTTCCCTGATGACATCCAGCAGACCCGGCGAGCGCAGGCGCCCGGAAATATGCGAGCCCACGGGAAGTGTGCCGAACGCCCGTTCCGCCGCGTTGTTTTCGAAAAGAACGCTGGCATTGCGATCCAGAATGAAGACCGGCGTATCGAGAACAGCGAGACCTGAGCGAACACCCGAAATATGACTTTCGCTGACAGCCTGCTCCTCATCGATCTCCTGCACGACAGCGCGTTTTGGCGCCTTTGCCACCGAGCCCGGGCCGATGGCGAGAATGGCCAGCACGGCCCCGGCCCACAGCGCCAGCGGAACATAGGGTGCGCGCAGCTCCGTCATCGCCACGATTGCCAAAAGGGTAACGACCAGAATAGGCAACCAGCTACGGCGCAGCCCGCCCCAATATCGCCCAACCGTGCTGCCGCTTTCCGAGACCGCCATTGCCATCTGCTTTCCTCTGACGCCGAAAATCAGCGTATCGACCCTTTTACCGCCCTTTCATGACAGAGATTCATCACTATGTCTTTTCCACAGCCAGTTCTTTCACGGTTGCGAAACAGGATTGCAGATATTTCTGGGTCGTCCGCCTCGCAAGCGAGGGGATTTTCATGCCGGTTACAACGGCAGCACAATGGGAGCCACGATGAGCGAAAACAGCAAAGACCGTTCAGTCGAACTGCAGATCGACGGAAAGACGCACATATTCAACATCGATGACCCCGTTCTGCCCGACTGGGTCGAGGCGAAGAAACTTTCGGCCGGTGGTTTTCCCTATGACAAGAAGATGAAACGCGAGGAATACGAAAAGACGCTGGAAGCGTTGCAGATCGAGCTGGTGAAGGTCCAGTACTGGCTGCAGGCCACGGGCAAGCGCATCATGGCGGTTTTCGAGGGGCGCGACGCCGCAGGAAAGGGCGGCGCGATTTCCGTCGTGAAAGAGTATCTCAATCCGCGTTATGCGCGCATCGTGGCGCTGACCAAGCCGACGGAGACCGAGCGCGGCCAGTGGTATTTCCAGCGGTACATCTCTCATTTCCCGACGGCAGGCGAATTCGTGATGTTCGACCGTTCCTGGTACAACCGCGCTGGCGTTGAGCCGGTCATGGGGTTTTGCACGCCGGAAGAACACAAGCGGTTTCTGAAAGAAACGCCGCGGCTGGAAAAGATGGTGGTGCATGAAGGCACGCATCTGTTCAAGTTCTGGCTGGATACGGGCCGCGAAACCCAGATAGACCGTTTTCATGACCGCCGCCACAGCCCTCTCAAGGCGTGGAAGCTTTCCGACATGGACATTGCCGCATTGACCAAGTGGGACGATTACACGGCGATGCGCGATCTCATGCTGGAGAAAACCCACATAGAAGATGCGCCCTGGACCGTGATCCGCGCTAACGACAAGCGCCGCGCACGGATCAATCTCATCAAGCATATCCTGAAATCGCTGGATTACGAAGGCAAGGACAAGAAGGCGATTGGCGACATCGATGACAAGATCATCGGCTCCGGCCCCGATTTCCTGAAATAGACGTCCCCGGAAATAGTCGCCTCCTCTTAAATGAAGGTCACAGGAACTTGCTCCCTGTGGCCCTCACCGCCCCGATCGTCCATTATTCGCCCGGCAGGATGCGCGCCGAATAGAGATTGACGGGTCGTCCATTGCCATCGATATCGCTGTTGATGATGATGCGTCCGGGCGCATTCGGCGCTATCGTCCGGTCAAATGTGACATTGATGAGCATATCCGCACGCTCCGGCGTTGCCGTGAAGCGATGGCGGGCGCAATTTCCAAGGCTGCCGAAATCGCAGCTTATCGAAAGCTGCGTCTGCCGGTCGCTGGACGATTGCAGGGTCA
Source organism: Hyphomicrobiales bacterium (assembly GCA_900468285.1). Taxonomy (GTDB): domain Bacteria; phylum Pseudomonadota; class Alphaproteobacteria; order Rhizobiales; family Rhizobiaceae; genus Agrobacterium. The sequence continues at coordinate 34,542 of UBTF01000011.1, forward strand.
CCGAAATCGTCGACGACTTTCCGGCCATTTCCCGCAGGACTTCTGTGGGAACGGTGATGCTCACATTGCCATCGCTTTCCGCGACGCGGGATGTCAGGCGGACTGCTTTTCCTGCCGGTGTGGAGATTGGCTCAACAGCCGAAAGTGAGCCGGTTTGAAGGCCTGCATTTCCCTGCTCGGCATTGAATACCTCTTCCCAGGCCTCGGAAAAGCCTCTTCCCGCTTCCAGGCTGGGCTGGGGTGCCGTTTCCGCGCCGGTAAAATCTTCCGATTGAACCTGCGGCGGCGGGTTTGGCACGCTGGTGTCCCTTTCCGCAGAGCTGAGCAACAGGCCGGAGCTATAGACCCACCATGCGCAAAACCCCAGGAAGGCAAAGAGCGTGAAATAGATGAAGAGGCGGGCCACAAGTCCCTTCTTGCGGCGCGCCTTGGCTGCACGTTCCGGCTTGAAGGCAAGCGATGCCGCATCCGCCGCGACCGGGGCGGAGCGCGCATCGGGCGCCATCACGCCGCGCTCGGCGCGAAAGTCGCCCATGTCATCGGTCGACGTATCCGGTTCGCGCGGTTCTCCGCGCACCTCAGCCTCTACCGGCAGAACATCCTCGTCGTTTTCCACCTGCCGCGTCGGCGCTGCAACCGATGGTCGGACAGGCGGCGGTGGCGGAGCGGCTGCTCTGGCTGCTTCGCGCCGGACATGATCCTCCACCACGCTCAACAACCGGTTTCGCTCTTCGCCCTCGATGGCATGAATAAGCGTTTCAAGACGCTGGCGCTGCTGCGCAACAACCTCTGGATCTTCTATGCCCTGCTTGCGCAGGCCCGCTTCCAGCGCCTGGCGGGAAGACTGATAGATCCTGGCCCTCACCTCGGCACTCGATCTGTCCGATTTTTCGAGGGCATTTCTGATTGCCGTTTCCAGTCCGCTCACTATCGGTCCTTTTCTTGCCATCCGAAAGGCTTTTGCGGCATTGCGCCATATGTTTACGATTCGGTAACGTCTCGCTTGCCCAACCGCAAGAGAAGTATTTGGCAAACGTCAGAATGTCGTGGGAAAACATGCCCGGAACGCACGGCCATAGGCGTATTTGGACGAGCGGGCTTGTTTTGGGCCTGCCCTTTCATGGGAGATGCATCGGCCATAGCGCACCTGGCACCAACACAAAATCAGCCGCTTTTTTCGCTTTTCAAGGACGCTTGGCTTCGCTACATCTTACGTGCGCGTAAACGTCATTCATGGGAGGAAACATGCTGCCGTCCGTCCTCAAGGATAATCTTCGACTGCCGGTGATTGCCTCGCCGCTTTTCATCATTTCCCACCCGGAATTGACGCTGGCGCAGTGCAAGGCGGGGGTCGTCGGCGCGTTTCCGGCGCTCAATGCCCGCCCCGAAAGCCAGCTGGACGAATGGCTTTCCATGATGACGGAAGACCTTGCCGCCTATAATGCAGCCAACCCCGAAAAACCGGCCGCACCCTTTGCCGTCAACCAGATCGTCCACACATCCAACAAGCGGCTGGAGCATGATCTTAGCCTCTGCGTGAAATACAAGGTGCCTGTTGTCATCTCGTCGCTGGGTGCCGTGCCGGAGGTCAATGCCGCCATCCACTCCTATGGCGGCATCGTGCTGCATGATGTCATCAACAACCGCCACGCCAATTCCGCCATCCGCAAAGGTGCCGACGGGCTGATCGCAGTCGCAACCGGCGCAGGTGGCCATGCGGGCACGCTTTCGCCCTTCGCGCTGGCGCAGGAAATACGCGAGTGGTTCGATGGCCCCCTGCTTCTGGCAGGTGCCATCGCCAATGGCGGCGCGATCCTCGCCGCACAGGCCATGGGCGCAGACATGGCCTATATCGGCTCTCCCTTCATCGCCACGACGGAAGCGCGGGCCAGCGAGGCCTATAAGCAGGCCATCGTCGAAGCCAATGCCAATGACATCATCTATTCCAACTATTTCACCGGCATTCACGGCAACTACATGAAATCCTCCATTATCGCCGCCGGAATGGACCCCGACAATCTGCCCGTGGCCGACCCATCGAAGATGGATTTTGGAGCCGCAACCAGCGGCGCAAAGGCATGGAAAGACATATGGGGCGCAGGTCAGGGCGTGGGCGCCGTCAAGGCCATCGAACCTGTATCGGCCCTGATCGATCGTCTGGCCGCAGAATACGCCGCAGCCAAGGCGCGGATTTGTGGATAGGTCAGCAAGAAAAGAATGGGGCCGACGGAATTTTATCTCAAGCCCCATTCAAGACTTGAAATCCATCCGCAATGCCTGTATCAGCCCGCCATATCAACCGCGCCGACACCTTTCGGCAGCCGGTAAGCCGCTTTAGCTCAGGTGGTAGAGCACATCATTCGTAATGATGGGGTCGCAGGTTCGAGTCCTGCAAGCGGCACCATTTTTCTTTCTCTTAAATGTCCAGACTGACACAAGCCGGATCGCGCACAATATTGACATTGGACGTATCTGCACCTTAGTTTGATTTTAACGTTGGCTCAGTATAGGAGACTGACGATGAGCAAAGCGATAAAAAAAACCGTCTACCGCACCGCCTTGAAGAACAAGCAACGGTCAATTGGACTTGCTGGCGGGTTTGTTATGGGCCTTGCATCTATGCTAGTGCTGGCTGGACCTGAGCGCAAAACGTTACGCAAAACCAAAGAAGGGTCAGCAAAAGCCTTACGCGGCGATTTTGTTCGAATTGGCATGGACATGCGTAAAGCAGCAGCGACAATTATTGAGCATGAAAAAACCTCCCGCTAAACGTGCCGCCCAGGCTCATTCAGAGCAAGATGAAGACGAGGAGCAAAGACTTACGCACGTTGCCGAATGGCAAGGACCTCTTCCTCCTCCGTCTATTTTGAATCAATTCAATCAAGTTGTGGACAATGGCGCCGAGCGTATTTTTTCAGCTTGGGAGCGCGAAACTAAGCATCGTCATAGCTTAGAGTCTCGTGACTTGACTGGCACGACATTAGACGCAATCCTTGGTAAAATTTTCGCATTCCTTTTTGTAGTCACCGCGTTGGGGGTATGTGCTTATGCAGTCTACAGAGAGGCAGAGTGGGTTGCCGCAGTCTTAGGCGCAGGGGTGATAGGTTCGGTCGTGTGGGCCTTTGTGAAGGTCAACAGACCGAAATCCTGAACATTCCAAATTGGATTCTGCCTAATCACAAATCCCGAATGCAGTTGGGATGGGTGCATTGATTGACATCACTACTGCGGCTGCACCGTCGTCCTCGGGATCAACGTCCCATCCTGGCTTTGGGGTGAAAGCTGCCTGTCGCCGTTGAGGAAGGCTATGCTGAGCACGATGCCGACGAGGGCGCACAGCAGGGCTACGAATATCAGGCCGGATCTGTCTATTGGCTTCTTCATGGTTCGCTAACATAAGCGTGATTGTGGAGATGGTTGGGCGCGGGACACAATTCTTTAAAGTTGGATATATTTGGTTACAAATGCATGAAGGCGGGACCCAGCCCGCCTTCTCATATTAACCTTTTGCCTTGTGAAAGGCGTGTCAGATAATGCCGCCGCTGCCGCCTTTGGTCTCTGGGCGTTCGCCCGCCACCTTGGCGCGGTGGCCGCTGGCGCGGTAGGTGGCGATGGGGTCGATTGCGCCACCGGAAAGTCTGCGCGCTTCAGCAAGAATGGCCTCGACATCGGTGCGGTAAGCGCGCTTCAGCGTGTCGGATGCCATCAGCGCGTCATTGTCCTGCTGGAAACCATCCAGAGCCACTCGGTCTACCAGCAGCGCCTGCGCATAGGCGCGGCGGATTTCGTTGGCGCTGGAGATGAGGCTTTCGATCGGGTCCGTCACATTGTGCGACTGGTCGATCATGTGGGCCGGGTGGAAGCCTTTGACGCCGCGATGGTCTGCATCGACAAGCTCGTTGAAGACGAGGAACAGGCGGTAGGGATCGATAGAGCCTGCATCCAGATCATCATCGCCATATTTGCTGTCATTGAAATGGAAACCGCCGAGCTTGCCGAACTGGATGAGGCGGGCGACGATCATCTCGATATTGGTGTTGGGCGCATGGTGGCCGAGATCCACGAGGCAGAAGGCCTTGTCGCCCAGCGTATTGGCGATGAGGTAGTTCGTGCCCCAGTCCTGCACGACGGTCGAATAGAAGGCGGGCTCATACATCTTGTGTTCGGAAAAGATGCGCCAGTCATCCGGCAGTGCCTTGTAGATATCGGCCATGGCCGAGAGATACCGCTCGAAGCTTTTGGTGAAATTGCTCTGGCCGGGGAAGTTGGAGCCATCGCCCACCCAGACCGTCAGCGCCTTGGAGCCAAGGGCGTTGCCGATTTCGATACATTCGATGTTGTGCTCCACAGCCTGCGCACGGGTTGCAGCATCGGCGTGGCTGAGGGAGCCGTATTTGTAGGAATGCGGCTGGTCCGGCGCATCCGAAAACGTGTTGGAATTCATGGCATCAAAGCCGAGGCCAAGCGCGTCGGCATGGGCTTTGAGCACCTTCGGGTCCTGTTTGTCCCATGGAATGTGCAGGGAAACATTGGGGGTGGCCCTCGTCAGCTGGTTGATGACGGCGCAATCATCCAGCTTGTCGAAAATGCCGCGCGGCTCACCCTTTCCGGGAAAGCGGGCAAAGCGCGTGCCGCCGGTGCCCACGCCCCAGGAGGGAACGGCCACGAAAAATTCCGACACCTTCTGCGTGATGGCGTCGATATCGATGTTGCGACGGGCAAGATGGGCGCCCAGCGCCTCATAATCTGCCACGTGAGCACTCTGGCGTTTCTCATTCTCGCGATCAACGATATCGGCCGCTATTTTCAGTTCGGTCATGCCCGCTCCTCCCTTTGCTTGCCCAAAAGTGAAACCAATTCCGCGCTCCCCACGTTATGTGGCTGAAAACAAACAGACGGGATATTCAATCGTGGACGTTATTCGCATTCTTCTTGCCATTTTCCTGCCGCCTGTCGGCGTGTTTCTTCAGGTTGGCCTTGGCCTGCATTTCTGGCTCAATCTTCTCTTGACGCTGTGCGGCTACATCCCCGGCATCATCCATGCCATCTGGGTTATCCTGCGCAAGTAAGGCATCGTTTCACCCGCGCTCAGCGGGTGAAACTCTGCGCATTACCGGCATCCACATTGATGATGTTGCCGGTTGATTTGGCCGACGCATCCGATGTGAGGAAGTAGATTGCTTCCGCAATATCCTCCGGAAAAACATTGAGCTTCAGCATGGAGCGATTGCGATAATGTTCCTCGAGATCGGTCACCTCGATCTTCGAGGAGGCCGCCCGCTGCTCCCGCCACTCGCCATTCCAGATTTTTGAACCGCGCAAAACCGCATCAGGGTTGACCGTGTTGACGCGGATTCCCGCATCAGCGCCCTCAAGCGCCAGGCAACGCGCCAGATGGATTTCGGCGGCCTTTGCCGTGCAATAGGCCGAGGCGTTGGGCGATGAAGCAAGACCGTTCTTGGACGCGACGAAGACCACGTTACCGCCAAGCTTCTGACGACGGAACAGCCGGAAGGCTTCCCGCGAGACGAGGAAATAGCCGGTTGCGAGAATGTCGATGTTCTTGTTCCACATGGCCAGCGTGGTGTCTTCCACAGGCGCAGACGAGGCAATGCCGGCATTGGAGACGAGAATATCAACGCCGCCGAATTCGACGCTTGCTTCGGTAAAGGCTGAGAGCACCGCGTCTTCCTTGGTCACATCAAGCTTGACGGTGCGAACGGCATCCGCACTGAACCGCTTTTCAAAATCACCCTTTGTGGCTTCCAAAGCGCCTTCATCAATATCGGCCAGCACCACGCAGGCACCTTCATTCGCCAGACGCGCCGCCGTCGCGCGACCGATGCCACCGGCACCGCCGGTGATGAAGGCAACGCGGCCAGCCAAGCTCTTTGGCTTCGGCATGCGCTGGAGCTTTGCCTCTTCCAGAAGCCAATATTCGATGTCGAAGGCTTCCTGCTCCGGCAGGCCCTGATATTCAGAGACTGTGGAAGCGCCGCGCATGACGTTGATGGCGTTGACGTAAAACTCACCGGCAATGCGGGCTGTTGCCTTATCCTTGGCAAAGGAGAGCAGACCGACGCCGGGGATAAGGAAGATGACCGGATTGGGATCTCTGATTTTTGGTGAATTATCGTGCTTGCAGGCCTCGTAATATCTGACGTAGTCAGCACGGTAATCGGCAAGGGCCTGATCAAGCCCGGCAAGCAGCGCATCAACATCGGGATTTGCCGTGTCGAGATCGAGGATCAGCGGGCGGATTTTGGTGCGTAGGAAATGGTCCGGGCAGGATGTGCCGAGCGCGCCGAGCGGCTTCAAATCCTTCGAATTGACGAATTCGAGCACGGCGTCCTGATCATCGAAATGGCCGAGCTTGCGCTCATCACGACCGATACGACCACGAATCTCCGGCATCAGGCGGGCGGCGATGTCCCGTCGTTCCTCCGGTGACAGGCTCTTGGCAACCGCGCCACCAAAGATGGTCTTGTCCTCGGTTTCCTTTGCAAACCACGTGATGGCCTTATTGATGATCTCAAGCGTCAGTTCGTAACAAGCCTTGGCATCATTATCCCAGGTGAACAGGCCATGGCTTTCCAGCACCACACCCTTTGCGGTGGGGTTTGCCTTGACGAAGGCTTCGAGGTCCAGACCGAGCTGGAAGCCGGGGCGTCGCCATGGCAGCCAGCCGATATCAGACCCGAAAATCTGTTGCGTCAGCTCTTTGGAGTTAACTGAAGCGGCAATGGCGATGATCGCATCCGGGTGCATGTGATCGACATGATCGAAGGGTACGAAACCATGAAGCGGCGTGTCGATGGAAGCGGCGCGCGGGTTGAGATTGAAGGTGCAATGGGGCAGGAAACCGACCATGCGGTCTTCGTCTTCCACACCCTTGTAGATGCCTTTCAGCGCTTCCAGCTTGTCGAGATAAAGCGTGGCAAAGCCATCGAGCTTGATGGTGCCGACATCGCCACCCGAACCCTTGACCCACATGACGCGGACCTTTTCGCCCGTCAGCGGATCCGTTTCCAGAACCTTGGCCGACGTGTTGCCGCCGCCATAATTGGTGATGCGCTTGTCTGCGCCCAAAAGATTGGAACGATAGAGCAGCTTGCCCGGCTCATCGAGTGTTGCCGCATAGGCATCATCCCAGCGGTTTTCGAGAAGACCCGTCTGGCCCATCGCAATATCCTCCCATGTCGTTTATCGCAGACCATGAACACCGGTCCGCCTCCCAATGCAGGCAGGTATCGCGCATTCAAAACGACAATGTCAATCATAAACGATCATATATTTTCATGTTGCATCGCAGCATTGTTTATTTTGATTGAACTTGATTGACAACGCCGGATCTTTACGAATAACTGACCATCAGGAGGACCCCATGCACGAAAGCGAACGCCATCGCATCATCTTGAGCGCCATACAGGAAAAGCCTGTGGTGACGGTGCAGGATATTGCCGAGTTGACGGACGCTTCCGAAGCGACGATCCGGCGCGATATCGCTTCTCTGCATGTGCAGGGCAAGCTGCGACGGGTGCGCGGCGGGGCTGAGGCGGTGCATCCACCACAGCTGGGCAATCTGGCAGCACGGCCATTTCGTGTTTCGGAATCGGTCAATATCGACAAGAAACGATCAATTGCGCGCAAGGCGGTGGATCTCTGCGAGGAAGGCGATGCCATCATCATCAATGGTGGCACCACGACCTTCCAGATGGTGCATTACATGTCGGCGCGCCGTTTGCAGGTCATGACCAATTCCTTTGCCATTGCCGAGCATCTGGTCAAGCATTCCAAGTGCAATGTCAGCGTTCCCGGCGGCGCGATCTATCGCGACCAGAGCCTGATTCTGTCGCCGTTCGAGAATGATGCGATCCGCAATTTTTATGCGCGACGAATCTTCATCGGCGCGCAGGGTGTCGGCGCTCTCGGCATCATGGAGTCGGATGCGCTTGTCATTCAGAGCGAACAGAAATTGATGCGGCAGGCGGAGGAGCTGATCGTGATGATCGACTCGTCCAAGTTCCGCAAACGCTCAAGCCTTATTCTCTGCCCGCTGGAAAACGTGTCCACCATCATTACCGATGACGGGATTTCCGACGAGGCAGCAAAAATGGTGGAGGCGGCAGGCGTTACGCTGGTGGTTACCGGCGCCGTTGCGGCGACGCAAGCTTCGCCACCGCCAGACGAAGAGGATTCCGCCTCGGTTGCTTGAGGAGCGCCGCGGCGGAGAATGATGTTCAATCGGGAGGAGAACCAACATGAAACTGTCACGTAGAAAATTAAGCCAGGCCCTGGCACTCAGCGTTGCCATCGGCGTTGCCGGTTTTGGCGGCATGGCGCAGGCGAAAGACATGAAGATTGCGCTTGTCGTGAAGTCGCTGGGCAACGGCTTCTTCGAGGCCGCCAACAAGGGCGCACAGGAAGCCGCCAAGGAACTGGGCGGCGTCGAGATCATCTATACGGGCCCAACGTCGACAACGGCGGAAGGCCAGATCGAGGTCATCAACTCGCTGATCGCGCAGGGCGTTGATGCCATCGCCATTTCCGCCAACGATCCGGATGCGGTTGTGCCAGCACTGAAAAAGGCAGCACAGCGCGGCATCAAGGTTATCTCCTGGGATAGCGGCGTTGCACCGGCAGGCCGCATTCTCCAGCTCAACCCATCCTCCAACGCGCTGATCGGCAAGATGTGCCTGCAGCTCGCAGCCTCGCATCTGGAAGGCGGCAAGGGTGATTTCGCCATCCTGTCTGCCACCACGACATCCACGAACCAGAACATCTGGATCGACGAGATGAAGAAGCAGCTGAAGGACTTCCCCGGCCTCAATCTCGTCACCACAGTCTACGGTGATGACCTTGCCGACAAGAGCTACCGCGAAGCGCAGGGTCTCCTGACCTCGCAGCCGAACGTGAAGGTCATCGTCGCACCAACGACCGTTGGCGTGCTGGCTGCATCGCAGGCGGTGAAGGATGCTGGCAAGATCGGGCAGGTCTTCGTGACAGGCCTTGGCCTTCCCTCGGAAATGGCCGGTGCCATCAAATCAGGCGCGACCAAGGAATTCGCCATCTGGAACCCGATCGACCTCGGCTATTCCGCCACGCAGATCGCCTATCACCTTGTCAAGGGTGATGCGGATGGCAAACCCGGCAGCGAAATCGAAGCCGGACGCATGGGCAAGATCAAGGTCGGCGAGAACAGTGAAGCCGCCATGGCTGATCCCTTCGTCTACAACTCGTCCAATATCGATCAGTTCTCGAAGATTTTCTGATCCTTGAGGTTGTGCCCGACGGCTATCGTCGTCGGGTTTTCAGACCGAAATCACACACTCGACGTCATATCAGGGCCTGTCCCTGACATCTGCAACGGATCGACTTCCGCTACGTGGTTAGATCCTCGGGACAAGCCCGAGGATGACGTTGAATATGCTGCTTGCCCCTGCTCGAAAGCGAGCGTCCGGATTCTTGAAAATGACGACTGCAATCGAAACAATGGTTGAAACAAATGCGTTGGAAACGACGCCTGTTCCCAACCAGACTCCCATTCTCGAAATGCGGGGCATCAGCCAGATTTTCCCTGGCGTCAAAGCTCTCGATGGCGTCAATATCCGGCTCTATCCCGGCAAGGTCACGGCGCTCATCGGTGAAAACGGCGCAGGCAAATCGACCCTCGTCAAAATCCTCACCGGCATTTACCGCCCCAATGAGGGGGAAATTCTTCTCGACGGCCAGGCCGTGACGTTCCACAGCGCGCAGGACGCCATCGATGCAGGCGTGACCGCCATCCATCAGGAAACCGTGCTGTTTGACGAGCTTTCCGTGGGTGAAAACATTTTTCTCGGCCACGCGCCAAAGGGGCGCTTTGGGCTGATTGACTGGAAGACCATCAATGAACGGTCGCGGACGCTGCTGGAGCGGCTGGAAAGCAAGATTGATCCGACCATCCGGTTGAAAGACCTCTCCATCGCGCAGCGCCATCTTGTGGCGATTGCGCGGGCGCTGTCTGTCGAAGCCCGCATCGTCATCATGGACGAGCCGACAGCGGCCCTCTCGCGCAAGGAAATCGACGATCTCTTCCGCATTGTCGAGAACCTGAAACGACAGGGCAAGGCGATCCTGTTCATCAGCCACAAATTCGATGAGGTCTATGAGATCGCTGAAAGCTACGCCGTTTTCCGCGATGGCAAGATGGTCGGCTCAGGCGAACTCGCGCAGACGCCACAGGACGAAATCGTGCGGCTAATGGTGGGGCGTGATGTGAAGGACGCCTTTCCGAAACAGGCGGTCAATATCGGCACGACCACGCTATCGGTGCAGCGCTACTGCCACGATACCGAGTTTCGCGACATTTCCTTCGATCTGCGCAAGGGCGAGATCCTCGGGCTTTATGGCCTGATCGGCGCTGGCCGCTCGGAGCTTTGCCAGTCTCTGTTCGGCATCACCCGTCCCGCGTCCGGCACTCTGACGCTTGATGGTCAGCATATCTCGATCCGCAGCCCGCAGGATGCGATTGCGGCTGGCATCGTCTATGTGCCGGAAGAGCGCGGGCGGCATGGGCTGGCGCTCGATCTGCCGATTTATCAGAACATGTCGCTGCCATCGCTGGCGCGCACATCGCGCAAGGGGTTTCTGGCCGCTGCCAATGAGTTTGCGCTGGCCCGCAAATATGCCTCGCGTCTCGATCTGCGCGCTGCCGCCCTGTCGGTGCCCGTTGGCACACTCTCGGGCGGTAACCAGCAGAAGGTGGTCATCGGCAAATGGCTGGCGACGCAGCCCAAGGTCATCATTCTGGACGAGCCGACCAAGGGCATCGATATCGGCTCCAAGGCCGCCGTTCACGGCTTCATCAGCGAACTGGCCGCTGAGGGTTTGTCGATCATCATGATTTCATCCGAGCTGCCGGAAATTCTCGGCATGTCGGACCGCACCATCGTCATGCGCGAGGGCCTGATGGCGGGCATGTTCGAACGAGCGGATTTTTCAGCCGAAAAGCTGGTGCGCGCTGCCACAGGTAATGCGTGAGAGGACCAACGCCATGAAAAGACTTCTTAAAAACCGTGAATGGCTGCTGGCAGGCATTATTATCGCCCTGATCGCGGGCTTTTCCATGCGCTCCCCCGGCTTTGAGCGCCCCGGAAATCTGGTCAATATCTTCAACGACACATCGATCCTCATCATTCTGGCGCTGGGCCAGATGGCAGTGATCCTGACGAAGTCCATTGATCTCTCCGTCGCTGCCAACCTTGCCTTTACCGGCATGGCCGTGGCCATGACCAATGCGGCCTTTCCCTCGATACCCCTGCCCTTCCTCATCGCCATGGCAGTCGTCATCGGTGCGCTTCTGGGGTCGATCAACGGCATTCTCGTCTGGTGGCTCGGCCTGCCCTCCATTGTCGTCACATTGGGCACATTGACGATCTATCGTGGCATGGCCTTTGTCCTCTCCGGCGGCGCGTGGGTGAACGCACACCAGATGTCGCCGACCTTTCTCAACGTGCCACGCACACCGGTCATGGGAATGCCGGTCTTGTCATGGGTCGCGATCCTGATCGTCGCGGGCGCATGGCTGGTCCTGACGCGCACCTCCTTCGGGCGCTCGGCCTATGCATCCGGCGGCAATCCCGGCGCGGCTGTCTATGCGGGCATCGATGTCGGACGCACCCGCTTTCTGGCCTTTGTTCTCTCAGGCGCACTGGCGGGGCTTGCAAGCTACCTCTGGGTTTCGCGGTATGCCGTGGCCTATGTCGATATCGCATCCGGCTTTGAACTGGATAGCGTGGCGGCCAATGTCATCGGCGGCATATCGATTGCCGGCGGCATCGGCTCGGTGGCCGGTGCGGTGCTGGGGGCTTTGTTCCTCGGCGTCATCAAGAACGCCCTGCCCGTCATCGGCATTTCGCCCTTCGCGCAAATGGCAATTTCAGGGGTCGTCATTGTGCTGGCCGTGGTCTTCAACGCCCGTGCCGAAGCCAAGAAGGGCCGCATTATCCTGCGTGACAGGGCGGCAACCGAAATTACCAAGGAGGCATCGGCATGAGCACGGCTGCACCCGAAACCTCAACGCCCCGCATCATTCCGGACAAGCTCGGCACGCCATTCAAGCGCATCATGGCCAGCTGGGAAGTTCTGCTCTTGGGCGTTGCGATCCTCATCTTCATCGTCAATTCCTTCGCATCGCCCTATTTTCTCGATGCCTATAACCTCTCGGATGCCACCTTCAACTTTACCGAAAAGGCGCTGATCGCATTCGCCATGGCGCTTTTGATCATCGCTGGCGAGATCGATCTTTCGGTCGCCGCCATCATCGCGCTTGCCTCCACCGTCATGGGTTATGCGGCGCAGATGGGCGTCGGCACACCCGGCCTTGTCGCGCTCGGCATCGGCACCGGCCTTGCCTGCGGTGCCTTCAACGGCTTTCTGGTGGCTGGGCTGAGGCTGCCCTCCATCGTCGTCACCATCGGTACGATGAGCCTGTTTCGCGGTATTTCCTATCTGGTTCTGGGCGATCAGGCATTCGGCAAATATCCTGAAAGCTTCGCCTATTTCGGCCAAGGCTATGTGTTCTGGGTCATATCCTTCGAATTCGTGCTGTTCGTTGTCATGGCCGTCATTTTCGCCATTCTGCTGCACGCCACCAATTTCGGCCGTCAGGTCTTCGTCATCGGCACCAACCCCTTTGCGGCGCGCTTTTCCGGCATTCCGGTGGAGCGGGTGAAATTCATCCTCTTCCTGCTGACCGGCCTCATGAGCGGCATCGCCGCCGTGTGCCTCACCTCGCGTCTGGGCTCCACCCGTCCCTCCATCGCGCAAGGCTGGGAACTGGAAGTGGTGACGATGGTGGTTCTTGGCGGTGTTTCCATTCTGGGCGGTTCCGGCACCATTGGCGGCGTTGTCATTGCGGCCTTCGTCATGGGCCTCGTCACCTTCGGGCTTGGCCTGTTGAACGTTCCGGGCATCGTCATGTCCATCTTCGTAGGCCTCCTCCTCATCATCACCATCGCCATTCCCATCGTCGTGCGCCGTCTGCGCGTCATGAGGTAGACCATGCCAGAGTTTGAAAAACACGCCTTCAAGATGAAGCTCTTTCCCGGCATGGAAGCCGAGTATCGGAAACGCCATGATGAAATCTGGCCGGAACTGGTCGCGCTTCTGCACGAGGCGGGTGTCAGCGATTATTCCATCCACCTAGACCCCGAGACCAACATTCTCTTCGGCGTGCTGACCCGCCCGAAGAACCACACGATGGCGGCGCTACCGGACCATCCCGTTATGAAACGCTGGTGGGCGCATATGGCCGATATCATGGAGAGCAACTCCGACAACTCTCCAAAGGCGAGCGACCTCGTGACGCTGTTTCACCTGCCATGAGCGAGCCGATCCGCCACATCGCCGTCATCGATATCGGCAAGACGCACGCCAAGCTGATCGTGGTCGATGGCGAAAGCGGAGAGGAAATCGCCTCCCGCAAGATCGCCAACCGGGTTCTGAGTGGCCCGCCCTATCCGCATTATGATATCGAGACCCTGTGGACATTTATGATGGAGGGGCTCTCGGCATTTCAAAAAGAGCCGGGATATCAAGCGATTTCCATCACCACCCACGGGGCAAGTGCGGCACTCCTGAACAGCAGGGGTGATCTGGCCATGCCGGTTCTGGATTATGAACATGGCTATCCCGAGCATATTCAAACAGCCTATGCGGCGCTGCGTCCGCCCTTTGAGGAAACCTTCTCACCGGCGTTGCCCATCGGCCTCAATCTCGGCGCGCAGCTGCATTATCAGAAAACCGTGTTTCCCTCAGACTTTGCGCAGGTCACGGATATCGTAACCTATCCGCAATATTGGGCTTATCGCCTCACCGGCATAAAGGCCAACGAAGCCACATCGCTGGGCTGCCATACGGATCTCTGGCAACCGGACAAGGGTTGCTTCTCCAGCCTGCCGCCGGCGCTGGATATCGCCCATCTGTTTCCCGCGGTCCGCTCTGCTTTCGATGCGCTGGGGCCGGTTTTGCCGAAGGTTGCTGATGTCATTGGCTGCAGCAGCGACTTGCCCGTCTATTGCGGACTGCATGATTCCAACGCTTCGCTGCTTCCGCATCTCATGGCGCGCAAAGGGCCTTTCGCGGTGGTATCGACCGGCACATGGGTCGTCTGCTTCGGAGTGGGCGCTGCCGTCGAAAAGCTTGATCCTGCACGCGATACGCTGGTCAATGTCGATGCCTTCGGAAAGCCAGTCCCGTCAGCGCGTTTCATGGGTGGGCGGGAGTTCGAGATTTTAACGCACGGCATAACCCGGCTATCTCCAGAAGCACTGGAGCGTGCGACTATGCGCGTTCTGTCAGGCAAGGTCGCCTATCTGCCCAGTGCGGTAGAAGGCTCGGGACCTTTCCCGGACCATCGCGGACATTGGATCAACGAACCCGCCGATGATGCCGAGCGCCATGTCGCGGCCTCTTTCTATGCTGCCATGATGACTGCGACCTGTCTCGACCTGATCGGCAATGCGGGGACGATCATCGTGGAAGGTCCCTTCGCGGGTAATCTGTCCTTCACGAAAGCACTGGCCGCCATCACCGGTGGACAGGTCCTGGTCACGGATGGGAACAGCCCCTCCGGCACCGGCCTTGGGGCAACGCTGCTGGCTACGCGAAACGCCCCACGGCAGTCATACCATCCGGTCACGCCTTTAAATGGGGTTACGGAACACTATCGATCATGGCGTGAGGGGCTTCAGCCTATCGCCTGAACAAGCGCGAATCCGCCAACCGCAGCAACGCCCGTCAGCACGGTGCCCCAGAGAATATCGGCCACGCAGACCTTTATCGACCATCCCTTTAGCGTCGAAAGATTGGTCATGTCGTAGGTGCCGTAAGCGATGAAACCGAGGATCGCGCCCGAGAGCAGCGCCGATTGCCAAGTGCCCCCATCCAGGGCAGGAATGACGGCAAAGTAGACGATACCGGCGATATAGAAGAGATAGAAAATCCCCGCCGCCGCGAAATTGGGTTTCGGCAACATCAGCGGACCGATTTCACGCTTGTAGAAGTTTACCGCAAGCTTCGACAGCCAGATGAAATCCAGACCGAAGAAGACGATGGCAGTGCCGATATAGGCGACGAGGTATTCCATCGTCTGCTCTCCCTTTTAGATGCCGAGAACGGGCTGAACCAGCCGAACCAGCCAACTTTTGAACTTCAACGGCGCGTCGGTGACGGCAAGGCAGATACAGTCTTCCCCCTCACCCGCAATAGGCTGGTGGGTCAGATCTTCATCGGCTTCCTCGAAATCCCCACGTCGGAACACATCGTCACCGTCCTTGAAGTAACCCGACAGAACGACCGTAAGTTCCCGCCCGCCATGGGTATGTTCCGGCACCGGCTTTCCAGCCGGTATGCGCAGCAGGCGGACATTGGCCTCGCCATCGCGTGTGCGAATGGGGAAATGGTAGGCGCCGGGGCCGAGCTGTTTCCATTTCAACGCATCCACGTCACCACCGGCATAGGAGCGGAGAGGCTCCGGCAAGACCGCGCCGGTCGGCTGAGGTGTTGACTGTGGTGCCGTCTGGGGGGAAAGCCCGGTAGCCGCATTGGGTTTCAGCAGCTTGCGGATCTGCGCCCATTGGTCGTCAGAAATCTCCTGGCTTTGGGCAGGCTCGATATCCTGCAACAGGGCTCCACCCGCCACCTCAAGCGTCTTGAGCCGCTGGCGGCTTTCTGGACACAGCGCCAGGTGGGTTGAAACCGCAAGGCTCCAGCTTTCACCAAGGCTTCCCGACGCATAATCCAGCAGCAATTCATCACTGACACGATGCCGTACGCTCATGTGCGGTCCTCCAGGGCAGCGCGCAGCTTGGCGAAGGCGAGCCGAATACGCGATTTGACGGTTCCAATCGGCAGGCCGAGTTGCGCGGCAATCGTGCTGTGCGAGGCCTCGTCAAAAAACGAGCGCTTCAAAAGATCAAGCTGCTCTTTCGGCAGTTGCGCCAGCGCCTTGTGCAGTCTTTGTGCATCCTGCACTTCCTGCATCTGCTCATCGGCAGCAGGGGCATCGTCCTTGACGAAAGCGGGATCATTCACATCGAATTCCGGGCGCTTGTCTTTCCTGTGGGCGTCGATACGCAGGTTTCGGGCAATCCGGAAAATCCAGGCGGAAGCATTTCCCCTCGCCGGGTCGAAAAGTGTGGCCTTGTTCCACACCGTCATCATGGTTTCTTGCATCAGTTCCTCAGCGGCCTGCGCATCGCGCACTTGCCGTAACATATAGATCCGCACGCGCGGCCCGTAATAACGAAAGAGAACTTCGAACGCTTCAACGCTGCGTTCGGCAGCCACGGCTTTCAAAAGTGCCGGACATTCGCTTTCAATGTCATTCTTGGAGGTTTCATTCATGCGGATCGGCTTCTTTCCGCTTCCATACGGTTTTCCCATGGCCGGTGCGACCCGGCTTTTGGGAATATAGTGGCACGCGGGGCCGTCTATGGAAACGTTTATTGTCATGAATGCGACTACGCCAGCCGCTTTCAACCGGATCACCGCTCATAAAAAAATGGACCATGGGCAATCCATTTGGCACGACCATGCGTATTGTGTGAAAGATCGAAACGGACAGGTATCATGGATTTCACGACGGCCAACAATAATCGACAGGCAAGACGCAGGATTGCCGTCATTGGATCAGGCGTGTCGGGCTTGTCCGCAGCATGGCTGCTGGACAAGACGGCCGATGTTACCCTGTATGAGGCCGACAGCCGTCTTGGCGGGCACGCCAACACCTTCGACGTGGAGATGCCCGGCAAGGCACCCATCGCCGTCGATACCGGCTTTATCGTCTATAACGAGTTGAACTACCCAAATCTCGTGACGCTGTTTGCGCATCTGGGCGTTGCGACCGATGCGTCGGACATGTCCTTTGCCGCATCGCTGCGCGCAGGCAGGCTGGAATATTCCGGTTCCGGCCTTTCCGGTCTGTTTGGCCAGAGGTCCAACCTGTTGCGTCCGCAATTCTGGGGCATGGTGCGCGACGTGCTGCGCTTTTACAAGGAGGCTCCCGCGCTTCTTGACGATCGATCCCTCGAAGGCGTGAGCCTTGGCAGCTATCTCGATGCAAAGGGTTACTCGCCTTGCTTCGTCGATGACCATCTTCTCCCGATGGGTGCGGCAATCTGGTCCACCACCTCAGCCGACATGCGCGCCTATCCGCTGCAGGCCTTCATCCGGTTCTTCGTCAATCACGGCCTCGTCCAATTGTCGGGCAGGCCTCAGTGGCGGACCGTCAAGGGCGGCAGCCGCGAATATGTCTCGCGCATCATGGCGCAGTTCAAGGGCAAGGTCGTCCTGAACAGCAAGATTGCGGGCATCAGGCGCGGCGAGGATGGCGTGAAAGTGCTGGACCGTTCCGGCCACATGACGATATTCGATGACGTGGTGATTGCCACCCATGCCGATCAGGCTCTCGCCCTGCTGGCCGATGCCGACCCGGATGAACGTGCCGTTCTGGGGGCCTTCGACTATACCCGCAACACCGCCGTGCTGCATTCGGACGAGGCGCTTATGCCAAAGCGCCGCAATGTGTGGTCCAGCTGGAATTATCTGAGCGAAGAAAACTCCAGCGGCACGGAGCAACTGTGCGTGACCTATTGGATGAACCGGCTGCAAAACATCGATGACGCGACGCCGCTGTTTGTGACGCTCAACCCGTCCCGTCCGGTCGCCCCGCAAAAATCCATAGCCACCTTCGATTACGCCCACCCGCTTTTCGACGCCAAGGCGCTCGAGGCGCAGAAATTGCTCTGGAACCTGCAGGGCCGCAAGAATACATGGTTCTGCGGTGCGCATTTCGGAAGCGGTTTCCACGAGGATGGTCTGCAATCCGGTCTTGCTGTCGCAGAGGCGCTGGGCGGGATGAAGAGGCCCTGGAGCGTCAAGAACGAGTCGGGGCGCATCTTCCTCGCCCCTCGTCGGGCCATGGCATCATGAGTTTGAACTCCGCCCTCTATGCCGGACACGTCTTCCATGCGCGCCATCGCCCGCATGCGCACAAAATGCGCTACCGCGTGTTTTCCCTGCTGCTCGATCTGGACGAACTACCGCTGCTCGACAAGGGTCTGCGCCTGTTCGGCTATAACCGCCGCGCGGCCATGAGCTTTCACGACAGCGATCACGGCGTGGGCGAAAGGGGTGGTCTGAAGAAATGGGTGGCCCGGCATCTTGGGCAAGCGGATATCGTCATTTCGCAAGAGCGGCTGCGTGTGGAGATGCTGTGCTATCCCCGCATGTTCGGCTACGTCTTCAATCCACTCACCGTCTATTTCTGCCATGACAGGCAGGACGATGACCGGCTGGTCGCCATACTCTACGAAGTCTGCAACACGTTTCACGAGCGCCACACCTACATCATTCCGGCGACACCGGGTGCCAATGGCAGCGTTCAGCACTCCTGCGCCAAGGAAATGTACGTATCGCCCTTCGTGCCGATGGACTGCACCTACGAGTTTCGCATTCAACCGCCTGCGGACAAGGTTCTCGTTGCGATCAACGAGCGTGATGGCGAGGGGGAGCTGCTGTTTGCGTCATTTGCGGGCAAGCGCCGTGCGCTTGGCGGCAATGCGCTGATAAAGGCGCTTCTGTCCTATCCGCTGATGACACTGAAAATCATGGGGGCCATTCACTGGGAAGCCCTGCTGCTATGGGCCAAGGGCAATCCGATCTACCGACACAAGACCGCAAGCAATCCAATAGCCAGCTCCGTCAGCGTGACAGACGCGACAGTGCGAGTTGCACCAATGGGAGGAATGAAGAATGAGCCACGCTGAGCGAGAAAACCTCTCCCTGATATTGGATCGCGCGCCGCTGTGGCAGAAGATGATCTGCCGCCGGGTCAACAACATGACGCATGGTCGGCTAACATTGGTTTTCCCCGGTGGGTCGGAATATGTGATCAACGGCCAGCAGCCCGGCCCGCACGGTGTTCTGTGCCTCAATCGCGGCCGCGTCGTGCGCAGGCTGGTGACGGGCGGCAGCCTCGGCTTTGCCCAATCCTATATGGATGGCGATTGGGACAGCCCGGATCTAGCAACGCTTCTGGAACTGGCGATTGCCAATGAAGACAGCTGGAAAGCCGTGTCGGAACCATCCCGTTTCATCTCCGCACTGGCCTTGCTGCGCCACCGCCTGCGCCGCAATTCCAAGGCAGGAAGCCGCCGCAACATCGCATTCCATTACGATCTTGGAAACCGCTTCTATTCGGCATGGCTGGACGAGACCATGACCTATTCCTCGGCTCTTTTTGAAAAGCCGGGGCAGACGCTCGCCGATGCCCAGAACGCCAAATATGACCGCATTGTCGAGCAGTTGCAGATCGGCCCCGACGATCATGTGCTGGAAGTGGGCTGCGGCTGGGGCGGCTTTGCCGAATATGCCATCCGCAAGACGGGCTGCCGCGTGACCGGATTGACCCTTTCGCGTGAACAGGCCGATTTCGCCAGAAAACGGCTCGACGCTGCCGGTTTTGCAGACCGCTCGGATATTCGACTTGAAGATTACCGCGATTGCCAGGGCCAATATTCGAAGATCGTTTCCATCGAAATGTTCGAAGCCGTTGGAGAAGAAAACTGGCCGACCTATTTCCAGCGCCTGCGCACACTGCTGGCGCAGGGCGGAGAAGCAATGGTGCAGGTCATCACGATTGATGAGGAACGTTTTGACGAATATCGCAGAACGGCCGACTTCATCCAGACCTATATCTTTCCGGGCGGTATGCTTCCCTCGATCACCGCCTTCAAGGACGCAGCAGCAACCCAGGGCTTTGCCGTTCCCGATCTGCTGCGCTTCGGCAAGGATTACGATCGCACACTGATGCAATGGGACCGCGCCTTCATCAGCAACTGGCACCGCATCGAACCCCTAGGATTTGACGAGCGCTTCCGGCGCATGTGGCAATATTACCTCCACTATTGCTCCGCCGGATTCCGGGCAGGCCGGATTGACGTCGTGCAGTTCAAGCTGGTTCCGGCGTCCTAGACGTCGGCTACCGTGTCAATCGACAGCCACCCCTGCACGACCATGGGCAATTTTGTCGTGCACAATGAAATTCTCATATTCATGGAACTTCACGCGGATAGTCACGTTACGGTGAGTGTCTTTTGTCGAAACATCGAACGCGCCTTGCACTATCTACCCGCTTGCGTTCGATCCTAAACGTGGAGAATATTCATGAACCAGATCATTTACATCGTCGGCTTGGTCGTCATCGTACTCGCCATCCTGTCGTTTTTCGGCTTCCGGTGAGCATAAATTTGCAGTTGTAAAAATCAGGCTTTGTAAATATTCTTTCCGATGGGAACCATGTCGGCGAGACCATCGTTGACATGGGCGGTTAGGGAGGTTTTCGATGAAGCAGACTGTATGGACAGAGCCTGTCGAAGTGAACTTCGATACAAGCTCGATAAATGTTATTTCAGGACCTTTTGATGCACTTGCGCTATTGACGGAGAACTGGCCCCACACGCGTGGTCTAACCTTCGTCAGAGCCCGCAGCGCCTGCCGCGCTGCACTCGACGGGCGCAAATCCGCCGAAGAGGCGAGGAAGTGCTTCGAGGACGCGGTCTATGAGGCAAAGAAACTCAAGTCTCATTAAAGGCTGCATAACTTAACCTTAATGGTTCGCTCCAAAAAAATGGCCCCTTCCGGGGCCATTTCTCGTTGCGGTCACATCCAGTAGGGAGGGACGCCGTAGTAGTCATAGACCTTGCGGTCATCACGACCGAGGAAGCTCTCATCGTCTCGGTTCGCGAACTTTGGCGCATTGTCGATCTGCTCTTTTGTGAGGTCGATACGGTATCCGTCGAGCTCATCGTCGTAATGCAGCTTCTCCCATGGCAACGGATAGTAATCGTCGCCGATGCCCATGAAGCCACCGAAGCTGAGGACGGCATAGGCAACGCGACCGCCACGTTTTTCAAGGATGATTCGCTGGATGGATCCGATCTTCTTGCCATCGGCACCATAAACGCTGGTGCCCTCAACCTTGTCGCTGGCAATGAAGCTCGGCGTGTCCTTGACATAAGGGTCCTGACCGGCGCGGGGTTCGTGATGTACCATAACGTCTTTCCTCCTTAGGATTGATTGTCGTTATGGTTTGTAAACCCGGCGGCCAAAAAATCGTTCCGCCAGAGATGACCTCAAGCAAATGGCGCTACCGCCGCACACGTCCGATGCGTGCAAGCAGGATGACGGGCAAAATGCCGATGAGCACGATGGCAAGCGCCGCAATGGATGCTTCCTCATAGGTCCCGCGGGCGGCCTCACCGTAAAGATGTGTCGAGAAGGTCTCGAAGTTCAAAGGCCGCAGCAACAGGGTTGCCGGAAGCTCCTTCACGCAATCCACGAAGACCAGCAAGGCGGCGGCGGCCATTGCGGCCTTTGAAAGCGGCAGATGAATGGCCGTGAAGGTGGCCGCAGGTGTGCGACCCAGACTGCGTGATGCCTGATCGAAGGATGAGGGAATGCGGCTCAGCCCCGCATCGATCCCGCCTCCTGCAATGGTGAGAAAGCGCGCCGTATAGGCGAAGATCAAGGCCGAACCGCTACCGATCAGCAGAAGACCGGTCGATACGCCAAACCATTGCTGCATCGTCTGGTCCACAAATCTGTCGAAGCCGCCAAGTGCGATCAACACACCGATGGCAATGACCGTGCCCGGCGCGGCATAGCCGATTGTCGCCAGCCGGTAAGACCATAGCGACGTCCTTCCCGGTGCTATTCTCATGGCGTAGGCCACCACCAGCCCGGCAGCGACAGTGACCAGCGTTGCGGTTGCGGAGAACAGGATGGTGTTCAGCGCCTCCGATGCAAAGCCTGCTGAAATCCCTCGAAATTGCAGACGCCGCCATGCTTCGACAATCAGATAGAGCGCCGGGGCGGCAAAGCCGATGATGATCGGCAGCAGTCCGAAAGAGAGCGCGAGAAGGCCGCGTATGCCGCAAAGCCGGGTCGGGGTCAGCAGCGTGCTCTTCTGCGCAGAACTCGAGTAGCGTTGCCTGCGGCGCGCCCATCGCTCTATTGCCACCAGCGCCACGACGAGAAAGAGCATGGACAGCGCAATCTGCGCCGCACCCGGCAGATCCGACTTCGTCACCCAGGTCGTGTAGATGGAAACGGTCAGCGTGCGGACGCCCAGAAATTCCGACGCACCGATATCGTTGAGCGCCTCCATGAGGGCAAGGCTGGTGCCGACAGCAATTGCTGGACGGGCAAGCGGCACCGCAACCCTTGTAAACAGGGCATGGCGCGAGGTGCCGAGCATCCGCGCAGCATCCAGCAGATTGCCAGCCTGCGTCAGAAACATCGCCCTGACCGGGATATAGACATAAGGATAAAGCACAAAGCCAAGCAGAAGAATGCATCCGGTCATCGAACGTATGTCGGGCAACCGGAAATCGCGGGGGCTGGAATAGCCCAGCAGCCAGCGAAGGAAACCTTGGACCGGCCCAAGCGGATGCAGGATATCGAGATAGGCGTAAGCCACGATATAGGTCGGCATTGCAAGCGGCAGCAGCAAGGCCCATTCCAGCAGCCGCCGACCGCGAAAATCATAGGCGCTGACCAGCCACGCGCTGAGCGTGCCCAGACAGCCTGCGAGAAGACCGACGCCGGCCAGAAGGATGATCGTCTGGGACAGCGCCGTTGCCAGTACGGTTTCGCGAAGATGATCCCAAAGGCCCTCAGATCCCCGCACCGCCTCCGACAGAAGTGCGATGACGGGCAGTGTGGCGAGTGCGGCGATCAGACAGGAGACCGCCAGCCAATAGAATGAGGACGTGATCCGCGATCTGGGTCTTGCAAAGGCTGCGGTGTCACGGCTTGAAAACATTCGGAAACGCGCTTTGTGTGTATAGGGCTGCCGATGAGGATCTTGCAACAGTCCCTGCCGGACCGGTCACTCCATATCCCAATCACCCGCCATCCGCCAGACGAAGCGTGATGGCCAAGCTTCGCAGACATGGCAGTCCCGGGGCAGGCATTCGAACCCGGCCCGAGACTGGCTTGATATTGCGGCCAAGCCGGGGACCCCCGGCTCGGCACACTTTACGAGCGGATCAGTCTCAGTTGTCGAAGCCGACCTTGTCGACCAGCTCGCTTGCCTGCTTGCGGTGAGAAACGATTTCCGTCAGCGGCTTGCTGTCGATCTTCAGCTCACCAAAGGAAGCGATGATCTGGTCGACCTCGGCGCTTTTGTTGACCGGATATTCGTAATTGGCTTCGGCATAGATCTTCTGCGCGGCGCCCGATGCCAGATATTCCAGCAGCTTGACGGCCTCATCCCGGTTGGGGGCGTTCTTGGCAATGGCAGCACCGGATACGTTGACCTGCGTTCCGCCATCCTTGAACGTCGGCAAAACGACCTTGATGGCTTCGCCCCACTTGACCTGCTCTTCGCCGCCCTTGCCGGAGCGCATCAGCCCGACATAATAGGAGTTGGCGATGCCGATATCGCAAATGCCGCCGAGAATGTCCTTGGCAACATCGCGGTCGCCGCCGCCAGCCTTGCGGGCCAGATTGTCCTTGACGCCCGCAAGCCACTTTTCGGTAGCCTCTACGCCGTGATGGGCGATGTAATCGGCAAAGAGCGCGGTGTTATAGGGGTGCTGACCAGAACGAATGCAAACCTTGCCCTTCCACTTTGGATCGGCGAGATCCTCGTAGTTGAAGGCGGACAGGTCCACGTCCTTGGACGCATAGAGAACGCGGGCGCGCATCGACAGGGCAAACCAGTTGCCCTTGGCATCACGCAGCTCGGCTGGAATGTTCTTTGTCAGCACGTCCGACTGGACCGGCTGGGTAACGCCTTTTTCCACGAGATCAACGAGGTTTCCGGCATCCACAGTCATCAGTACGTCGGCAGGCGAGCTTGCGCCTTCGCTCAGCACGCGCTCGGCAAGGCCGTCTTTCAGGAAAACCGTGTTGACCTTGATGCCGCTATCCGTGGTGAAAGCGTCAAGCAGAGGCTGGATCAAAGCGGGCTCGCGCGTCGTGTAGATATTGAGTTCGGCAGCGCCCACAGCGCCAGCCGGAAAGGCGACACTTGCAGCCAGAAACGCAGTTTTCAAAGCCTTGGATGATGTCACGTCTGTCCCCCTTGATTGTGATTGAGTGGGGAAATGCATCACCATACATGATCGATGAAATCAAGTTAAGTTTGCTAAATTGCGCGCCTCTCTTCTCACTTTGAGTTGAAAGGCGGCCTTATTCGGACGGAAAAACTCGGGAATTCAATCTGCAGTAAAGGTCAGGACGCTGTCTGGTGCAATCGAAAGGCCGACATCCTGCAGATGCGGCGGGACCCTGTTCATGCCACGCACGCGCAGATCCCCGACAAGACCGTCAACCCGGATGGACAGCTGCTCGATCTCGCCCATGAAGACGCGGTTGGTAATGCGGCCCTGCGTGGTCGTGCCGGTTCCCGCAGGGGTGATGCTGATGGCGCTGGGGCGGATATAAGCGAGACCCTTGTCACCCTCACGCAGCGCCAGGCTCGACGAGAACTTGCCGACGGGCGTCTCGAGCTGGCCACCCCGCATGATGCCTTCGACCTTGTTGAAGGCGCAGAAGAAATCCGCCGCGTAGCGACTGCCCGGATTGTCGTGCAGGTCATAGCCGGTTCCGGTCTGGACGACCCTGCCCTTCTGCATCAACACCACACGATCACCGGCAGATAGCGCCTCTTCGGGATCGTGGGTCACCATGATGACGGTGGTGTCCAGACGTCGCAGCAGGCCCAGCGTTTCTTCGCGAACGCTGTCGCGCAGGCCGCGATCGAGATTGGAGAAGGGCTCGTCCATCAGCAGAATATCGGGCTTCGGGGCCAAGGCGCGCGCGAGCGCGACACGCTGCTGCTCACCGCCCGATAATGTATGGGGATAGCGCCCGGCCAGATCAGCCAGGCGGACATGCTCGATCATGTCGGCACTGCGCACCTTCGCCTCGGCCCTCGGCAATCCCTTCAGCCCGAACAGTACATTCTGCTCCACCGTCAGATGGGGAAAAAGCGCATAGTCCTGAAACACGAAGCCGATCCGCCGTTTTTCCGGCTCCATGAAGGTGGTTGGCCCGGCAATTTCGCGCCCATGCATCCACACCGATCCCGTATCGGGTGTTTCCACACCGGCGATGATCCGCAACAGCGTGGATTTTCCACATCCGGAACGACCGACGAGACAGATGATTTCGCCGCGGTCCACGGTCAGGCTGACATCCTCGAGCACAGTCGTTTCCCCGAAACGCTTGCCGATTGTGCCGAGTTTGAGTGCCTCAATGCCAGACATGTCCGAATTCCGTGTGTTTTCGCTGCGGTTTGTTGATCGCGCAAATCAGCTTTAATGTCAAAAGCTCGTTGTCGAACGCGTGTAACCGCACTGCCCAGTCGTGTATTTGATGTGCGCAGTTGACGTTTACGTTAGAGTTAAATACGCTGATGTGAGTGGATGGTTTTGGAGGCTTCATCTACGCTTGCAAGCACGTGCCAGCACAGGCCTGTCCAGCTGAGGAGCAGACGGGCAAATTGGTTCAGCAGTGCTTGCGAATGCCAGCATGGGGAGGAATTTCATGAGCAATACGAATCTGGGCCATCAGCAAACGCATAGCCATGAAAAGCCGTGGCTTGCTTCCTATCCTCAAGGCGTTCCCGCCGAGCTTCCCGATCTGGGTTACAATTCCCTGGCTGAACTCGTGGAGAAGAATTGCGAGCGCTATGCCGAGCGCAAGGCGTTTTCCTCCATGGGCAAATCGCTGACCTACAGGCAGCTGGAAGAGCTGACGCGACGCGTGGGCGCATGGCTGCAAAGTCTGGGCCTGAAGAAGGGCGACCGGGTTGCGGTCATGATGCCCAACATCCTGCAGAACCCGGTGGCGACCTATGCGATCCTCAGAGCAGGCATGACGGTGGTCAACGTCAACCCGCTTTATACGCCCCGCGAATTGGAGCATCAGCTCAAGGATTCAGGCGCAAAAGCCCTGTTCGTGCTAGAAAATTTCGCGCATGTCGTCCAACAGGCCCTGCCTAAAACCGATGTTGAGCATGTCATCGTCACGACGATGGGAGACCTCTTGGGCCTGAAGGGCCACCTCGTCAATTTCGTGGTGCGCAAGGTCAAGAAAATGGTGCCGGCCTACGATCTGCCCAAGGCTGTCGGCTTTAAACAGGTTCTGTCGCAATCCCGGCAGATGGACCTGAGGACGGCGCCAATCATGCGCGACGATATCGCCTTCCTGCAATATACCGGCGGAACCACGGGCATTTCCAAGGGCGCGATCCTGACCCACGCGAACCTGCTTGCAAACAAGGCGCAGATTTCGCTCTGGATGGACGCGGTGTTCCTTAACAAGAAGCGGCCAGAGGTGATGAACTTCGTCTGCGCCTTGCCGCTCTACCATATTTTTGCGCTGACGGTGAATTCGCTGATGGGCATCGCGCTTGGCGGTCATAACCTGCTGATTGCCAATCCGCGCGATATTCCCGGCTTCGTCAAGGAGCTTTCCAACTACACGCCGCATGTCTTTCCAGCCATCAACACCCTGTTCAACGCGCTGTTGAACAACAAGGATTTTGCGAAGCTCGATCTGTCTTCGCTGGTGCTGGTCATGGGTGGCGGCATGTCCGTGCAGCGGCCTGTTGCCGAACGCTGGGCCGCCGTTACCGGCACCCATATCTGCGAAGGTTATGGACTTTCGGAAACCTCACCCGTTGCCACCGTCAACCCGCTCGGCCAGTCCGATTTCAGCGGCACCATCGGGCTTCCCGTCCCATCCACCGATATCGATATTCGCGATGATGACGGTAACAGCTTGGCCTTGGGCGAAGTGGGCGAAATCTGCATTCGCGGCCCGCAGGTCATGCCCGGATACTGGCAGCGCCCCGACGAGACGGCCAAGGTGATGACGGCGGATGGTTTCTTCCGCTCTGGCGACATGGGCTTCATGGATGAGCGCGGCTATACCAAGATCGTTGACCGCAAGAAGGACATGATCCTGGTTTCCGGCTTCAACGTCTATCCCAATGAAATCGAGGAAGTGGCGGCGGCCCATCCCGGCGTGCAGGAATGTGCTGCCGTTGGCGTGCCGGATGACCATTCCGGCGAGGCCGTGAAGCTCTATGTGGTCAAGAAAGACCCTGACCTGACCGCCGAAGATTTGCGCGAATTCTGCGCCAAGAGCCTGACCAACTACAAGCGGCCTAAGCACATTGCGTTTCTGACAGAACTTCCGAAGACCAATGTCGGCAAGATCCTGCGGCGTGAACTTCGAAAGCTGGCTAACTGATTGGTGCGCTTCATAATATTTCAATCGATTTAGTCGATCGCGCCTTGATTTAGCCTGATGAAAAAGAATAGTTTCCTCATCCTTTCCCGGAGCATGAGGAGTATTCCATGCAGGCTATCGTCGAAAATCTGAAATCCACCGCTGCCAAAACCGCAGCCACCGATCTTCGCGCCGCTTTTGCCGCCAACGCCAATCGGTTCGAGCAATTCAGCGTGCGCTTCGACGATTTGTTGATGGATTACTCCAAATGCGCCGTGAATGACGAGGTGTTGGCGCTTCTCGAAAAGCTCGCCCTCGAAGGTGGCGTCGAGACGAAGCGCGACGAGATGTTCTCCGGCAAGGAGATCAACTTCACCGAAGGCCGCGCCGTTCTGCACACGGCACTGCGCAACCGGTCCAACACGCCCGTGCTGGTCGATGGCAAGGATGTGATGCCTGACGTGAACGGCGTGCTTGCCGCCATGGGCAAGTTTGCCGATGCCATTCGTTCCGGGGCGCTGAAGGGCGCGACCGGCAAAAAAATCACCGATGTCGTCAATATCGGCATTGGCGGTTCCGACCTTGGCCCGGTCATGGCAACGCTGGCGCTTGCACCTTTCCATGATGGCCCACGCGCGCATTTCGTTTCCAACATCGATGCCGCCCATATTGCCGATACGCTTAAGCAGATCGACCCGGAAACATCGCTCTTCATCATCGCTTCCAAGACCTTTACCACCATCGAGACGATGACCAATGCCGCCACGGCACGCGCATTCATTGCCGACAAGCTGGGCGAAGACGCCGTCGGCCACCACTTCTGCGCCGTTTCCACCGCGCTCGACAAGGTGGCCAAATTCGGCATCGATAGCGACCGTGTCTTCGGTTTCTGGGATTGGGTCGGCGGTCGCTACTCGATCTGGTCGGCCATCGGCCTGCCGCTGATGATTGCCATCGGCCCTGAAAATTTCGGCAAGTTCCTGGATGGCGCGCACGCCATGGATACGCATTTCCGGGAAACGCCGGTGCGCCAAAACCTGCCCATGCTGCTCGGCCTCATCGGCTTTTACCACCGCAATGTGCTGGACTACCCAACCCGCGCCATCCTGCCCTATGACCAGCGCCTGTCGCGCTTCCCCGCCTATCTCCAGCAGCTCGACATGGAATCCAACGGCAAGGGTGTCACCATTGACGGCACGCCGGTCGAAGGCCAGTCCGGTCCTGTGGTTTGGGGTGAGCCCGGCACCAACGGTCAGCACGCTTTCTATCAGCTCATCCATCAGGGCACGAGCGTCATCCCTGCCGAATTCATGATTGCCGCCAATGGCTTCGAGCCTGATCTGCGCCACCAGCACCAGTTGCTCATCGCCAATTGCCTTGCGCAATCCGAAGCGCTGATGAAGGGCCGTACGCTCTCCGAAGCCAAGGAGCAGCTGACCTCCAAGGGCATGGACGACAAAAAGGCCGACTTCATCGCCCCGCACCGCGTCTTCACCGGCAACCGTCCGTCCATCACATTCGTCTATGATAAGCTCACGCCCTTTGCGCTTGGCCGCCTGATTGCGCTTTACGAACACCGCGTCTTCGTGGAAGGCGTCCTGTTCCGCATCAATTCCTTCGACCAGTGGGGCGTGGAGCTTGGCAAGGAACTGGCGACCGGTCTTCTGCCTGTCGTTGAAGGCAAGGAAAGCGCCGAAGGCCATGACAGCTCGACGCAGGGTCTGGTCAAGGCACTCTCGGGTCTGGCGAAGTAAGCAATAGTCCTCATAAAACGACAAAACCCGCCGGTCTCCCGGCGGGTTTTTTATGCAGACCATCCGCTCAAGCCGACGACTTCCCCTCCGTCATTCCGGCCTTGAGCCGGAATCCAGCAGCGCCGCGTCTGCAGCGCGTAAGAGTCCCTTCATCAAGCACTTGATAGCAAGGCACCCCGGACCAAGTCCGGGGTGACGGGTAAAACAGCCTTACTCAGCAGGTGCCATCGTAGGGTCGAGCGCATCAATCCCTTCCTGACGATCATAGGCGGCCTGGTCGAGAATGCCCTGACGTTTGGCGACGATGGTGGGGATCAGCGCCTGACCGGCCACATTGACCGCCGTGCGACCCATATCGAGGATCGGGTCAACCGCCAGCAGCAGGCCGACGCCTTGCAGCGGCAGGCCGAGCGTAGACAGCGTCAATGTCAGCATCACCGTCGCGCCCGTCAGACCCGCCGTTGCCGCAGAGCCCAGAACCGAGACAAAAGCGATCAGCACATATTCCTGAATGCCGAGCGGCACACCGTAGAATTGAGCCACGAAAATGGCAGAGATTGCCGGATAAATGGCAGCGCAGCCGTCCATCTTTGTCGTTGCACCCAGCGGCACGGCAAAGGCCGCATATTCGCGGGGCACACCGAGATTGCGTTCCGTGACCTGTTCGGTCAACGGCAGGGTGCCGATGGACGAGCGGGACACGAAGGCAAGCTGGATGGCAGGCCATGCGCCGGAGAAAAAGCGGATCGGGTTCAGGCCGTTTGCGGTGAGAATAACGGGATAGACCACGAAGAGAACGATGGCGAGACCGATATAGATCGCAGCCGAGTACCAGCCGAGCGAAGCCAGAGCTTCCCAACCATAGACGGCAACGGCATTGCCCAAGAGACCAATCGTGCCGATGGGCGTCAGACGAATGACCCACCACAGGATCTTGCGGGTGATGGCCAGAAGCGAGCGGTTGAACGCCAGAAACGGCTCCGCCTTCTCACCCACCTGCAAGGCAGCGATACCGACCGCAATTGAAATCACCAGTATCTGCAGCACATTGAAGTTCAGCGCAGTCGTAGCGCCGCCCGGAGTGACCTTGGTCGATGCCTGAAGGCCGAGCAGGTTGGCGGGGATCAGGCCTTTGAGAAAATCAAGCCAGGAACCGGTGCTGGATGGTGCCGCAGCCGCCGTGGCCGCAACGCCGGAATTGATACCCGGCTGGATCAACAGACCAAGCGCGATACCGATAAGCACCGCAATCAGCGCCGTGATCGCAAACCACAACAGCGTCTGCCACACCAGCCGCGCCGCGTTGTTCAACTCCCGCAGATTGGCAATGGAGGCAACAATGGCGGTAAAGATCAGCAGCGGCACGAGGGCGCGCAGAAGCTGCACAAAGATGGTGCCGACGGTGGCCAGCGTCTGAACCAGCCAGTTCGGCCCCGCCTCCGTGGCACCCATCTGCCGGGCGATGTAGCCCAGCACCAGACCGATAACCATGGCGGCGAAAACCTGAAAGCCGAAAGACGTATAAAACGGCCTTTGAGCCGTTGAGGAAGAAGAAGACATATTGAAATTCCGTAATAGCGCGACGACCGCAGCGGCTTAACGCACGAGGGGGAAGGATGATCCCATTTTCTGCGTATTTGGCGCGATATCAACGAATGAGATTACGCGTGAGGTGGAATGGTCGGAAAATGGTTTCATTGAAAGGTCTAAATTCGACTAAAGCTTTTTACGAAAGCTGGTGCCGGGCCGAATTTGGTAATTCTCACTGATCTTCAAATCGATCTAAAATTTCCTGAAGATCATTCTGAGTTTCCTCGTTAGCGTTTTGGATTACCTGTTTAATCGGGCCAATTGATGCTTTCCCATACGTCATCAAAAGCGTGTAAACAGATGATCTCAATAAGGGATCGTCACTCTTAAGACGCGCTTTGAGCGAAGTCCGAATGACAAAATCTACTTTATCAGATGGCACATTCCCATACGAGCCAATGGCACTCAGCAGAATCGCCATGCTTGTCTGCTTTTCGTTGACTGCCTCAACGTCAACAATCTCTGCTAATCTCAAAACACCGTTTTCACCAATTTCCGCCAAGGAGCGTGCAATAATGCCACTCTTGAGTGGATCTTTAGTCAACGCTAATGCCTTGCCCAATGTATTTATAACAACCTCATCTCGACCAGGAAAACGCCCTAATTCGGCTGCCCAACGCATTCGTTCCTCGTCTGACGATGCTGATATGACCCTGGTCAGAACGAGGTTGAACACACCATCGAACGCATCTGCTCCGGGACCCAGTGCCTGCGCAATCTTAATGCGAACATCATCTGAATCTGATGAGACTATGATGTGTTGGAATTTTCGACGAACCTGCATCGGCAGCGGAGTTTCTCGCAACAGGCGGGCAAGATTTCCAATAAATTCAGCGTTGTTTGAATCCAAAACTGATTTGAAGATTACAACTCTGGATTTATCAACTTCACCGTAAAGAGAGGAATGGTAGACCCCCCTTTCATCAGCAGTTGCAGATATCTCAGCACGCCTGAGAATTTCACTTGTCAGGAAATTTCGACTTTCCTTGTCTGAAGCTATTGAAATCGCGATCAGTCCTTGCGTCCGCTTTACAAAATTTTCGCGGGTTAAGCCTTCGACAGCGGCCGCTATAAAATCTTTTGGAAAAACGATGTTGCGATAATATTCGAATGGATCAAATTTTCGCACCAGAACCTTATCTATATTGAAGAGTATCTCAGTCCGCTGGTCTTGGTCTGATGATAAGTATTGCTCAGTCAAATCTTTTGGACAAGAAGGATTACCCGATGATGACTTCCTGCACGGCAACTCATGAAACAGGACAGTGCCATTCTCCGCTTTTGCAGAGGGTGTCATCAATAGTAATGATAGAGCGCACATAAGAACGCTGGAGAGCAGTTTCTTCATACATCTCACTGCAGTTGCAGCACTCAGGAGCTGGCAGTTAGTAGTAATATACGGACTACAACCTGATCTCCTCGGCGCAAGGTGGGTTTGCAACCGCACGCGACACCGTTACAGCTGCGCCTTTGCGCCGAGCGCCTAGTTGATCTGGTCTTGTGTCAAGTTAGCAACCTGTGACTTTATGAGCAAGCTTGTACTTATCCCAAGCGTAGACTGTCCGCCATAAGGCTGGATTTTTGAGTTTGCCTTGGTTTTGTTCGTCCACACCCAAAAGGTACATCGCGCATGATCCACCGGCGCTACCACCGTCTCTGACCGTCGTCCGATCTTCCGCCATCATGCCACTGGTCATAATAGCGCATGGCTGTATCTTGTGCGGTGCTCAGCACTGCCGGGTTTTGCCAGACCATCACGCCGCCGATGACGACAGCGGCGAGCAGCGCAATTCCGATGAGCTTGCGCACGACGAACATCACCAGCCAGATGGCGATGACCGCGACAACGGCCATGACCAGCATGGAGCCAACGTCTTCAGGGTTATAGGCTTCGAGGATTTCCATCATCGCTTATAGAGGGAGTGTTTTGGCCGAAGAAAGGCAGAGCGGGGTAACGCTGTGACCAAGACCGGCGAAATGTCTCCCTAAAGCCCAATCTCCGCAGCCCATGGCGGGTTCGCCCCCGCACGTGACACCGTCACGGCAGCAGCCTTTGCGCCGAGCGCAAGCGCGTTGGCAATCTGCTCTTCCGTCAGGGCCGCGACTTGTGGCTTGGTGAGCAGGCCCTGGAGTTTCAGCGAGGCGAGGATGCCGGCGTCGAAAGTGTCGCCTGCGCCAACGGTGTCGACCACCTCTACGCGCTCGCTTGGCACTTCGACGCGAAGGTTGGATGTATAGCCAACCGCCCCTTCTGCGCCGCGCGTGACGACCACGAGCTTGGCGCCGTGGTGCAGCCAGTGGCGGGCGAGTGTGTCTTCGTCACCTTCCAGACCGAACCATGCTAGATCCTCATCCGAGAATTTAACGATATCCGACTTGGCGGCCATGCGGTTGATGCGCTCAAGGTGCTTCTGCTTGTCCTTGATGAAGCCGGGACGGATGTTCGGGTCGAGCGAGATGACGCGCTTCTCATGTTCGCGCATCAGCAGTGCCTCATAGGTGCCGCCGCAGGGTTCGGGGATCAGGCTGATCGCGCCGAAATGCATGGCTTCGCAATCGGCTCCGATATTGGGCAGATCGCTTTCAGACAGCATCCGCAGCGCCGTGCCTTCATCGTAAAAGGCATAGGTTGCGTGGCCATCGACCAGTTTCACGAAGGCGATGGTGGAGGGGCGATGCGAGAAGGCGCAGAGGCTGTAATCGACATTGCTGGCCTTCAACGTATCTTTCAGGATCTCGCCCATCATGTCATCGGCGATGCCGCAGAAGAAGGCGGAGGGAACACCGAGACGACCCAGCGCAATGGCCGTGTTGAAGACCGCGCCGCCCGCATAGGGCGCAAAACCGGCTTCGCCTTTCGTGGTTTCACGCGGCAGCATGTCGATCAGGGCTTCACCACAACACAGGATCATCCGGTTCTCCTCCGTATCAAAAACTAAATCGATTTAACCAACTTCGCCCGAGTTGGCCAGATGTCTACCAATCGAAAATTCTATGCCTAACCAAGATCAGGATTGCGGCAATTCGCTGACCCCGCCGCGGGCGGCAGACCATGGCAGCGGATTGTCAAGGAAGGCTTCGACTTCCGACAGGGTCTTGTCATCGAACAGCTTTTCGGAGCGGGCAACGGCCAGAACATTGCGCCATGTGCTCAGGTAATGCAGCTTCACATTTCCGTTGGCAAAGCGGGCCTCTGCCTCCGGGAAGATACCGTAATAGAACAGTGCGATACCGTGATCGACAATACCACCCGCTGCGCGGATGGCATCGATGAAGGTGAACATCGAGCCGCCAGCGGTCGTCAGATCTTCGATCACAAGCACGCGCGCGCCTTCAGGCATGTGGCCCTCAATCTGCGCATTGCGGCCATGGCCCTTGGGCTTCTTGCGGCAGTATATCATCGGCAAACCAAGGCGTTCTGCCAGGAAGGCTGCGAAGGGAATGCCTGCGGTTTCGCCACCGGCCACGCAATCGAACTTTTCAAAACCGGCATCAGCGACGATTTTCGCCGCAGCGAAATCCATGACGGTGGAGCGAATGCGCGGATAGGAAATCAGCTTGCGCATGTCGATATAGACGGGGCTCTTCATGCCCGATGCGAAGGTATAGGGGCTTTCGGAATTGAAATGAACCGCCTTGATCTCCCACAGCATCTTCGCGACAAGTTCTGCCACCAGGGCGCGATCCGTGAATGTGAATGTGGACATCGGGCGTTTCCTCTTTGATCCGGGTGCTACATAGAAAAACTGCCGGACGAACCGGCAGTGATTTGAAAAACTCAGGCGACATCCCAATGCAACGGGAACATGGGGTCAAACACCGTAACCGGGCCTGCACCCGTCTCGATCTTCTCCGGGAAGCTGACCGGCTCATCGCGCTTGATGAGCGTGATGGTGTCCTCGTTCGGCGCAAGGCCATACCAGGCGGGGCCGCTGAGCGAGGTGAAGGCTTCCAGTCTATCCAGCGCATTGTCCTGCTCGAAGACATGGGCAAGGCAGCTCATGGTGTTGATGGAGGTGTAGATGCCCGCGCAACCACAGGCGCATTCCTTCAACGGGTCCACATGCGGGGCCGAATCCGTGCCGAGGAAAAATCTGCTGTCGCCTGAAGTCGCGGCAGCGCGCAGCGCCAAACGGTGTTCTTCACGCTTGGCGACCGGCAGGCAGTAATAATGCGGCTTGATACCGCCCACCAGAATGGCGTTGCGGTTGATGATGAGGTGATGGGTGGTGATGGTGCCAGCCAGATTGGCCTTGGATGACTTGATGTAATCCACGCCATCGCGCGTTGTCACATGCTCCATCGTCACCTTCAACTCAGGCAGGCGCGTTCGCAGCGGCTCCAGAACCGTCTCGATAAAGACCTTTTCACGGTCGAAAATATCGACTTCCGGCGTCGTCACCTCGCCATGAACGCAAAGCGGCAGGCCAATCTTGGCCATGCGCTCCAGCACCGGCATGGCCTTGTCCATATCCCTGACGCCGCCGTGGGAATTGGTGGTGGCACCTGCAGGGTAAAGCTTGACGGCATGGATGAGGCCGCTCGTCTTGCCCTGTTCCACATCATCGGCGCTGGTGTGTTCGGTCAGATACAGCGTCATCAGCGGCTGGAAGCGGTCACCTGACGGAATGGCCTTGGTGATGCGCTCCTTATAGGCGATGGCATCTGCTGTCGTGACAACAGGCGGCACGAGGTTCGGCATGATGATGGCGCGGGCGAAATGGCGGCTGGTATCGCCAATCACGCCTTCCAGCATCGCACCATCGCGCAAATGCAGGTGCCAGTCATCAGGGCGGCGAAGGGTGATCGACTTCATCGTTTTAGCCTCGGAGCTTGCTGGAATTGCGCCCGTTTAACACCATTCTGCGCGAGAAGACAGCGCCAAAAACCACTTTTTCAGCGCAAAAGCTGGCGTTAGAGCGCTTCCTTGTTAAATGGAAGCGTTCTGCCGGAACAGATTTTCGTCAGGGCAAAGGCGATTGGCGAAGGGCATACCCAAAGGTACGGTCGAGCCGATCGCCTTTGCCCTGGCGGAAATATGCCCGGCCCTGCGGATTGGTTGAAACGGGCCGTCTGCTTGCCCGGATGGCTTGGCCGTATGCTGAGGCTACGGCACGCGCCATCCGGACAATCAGTCGATCCCGTTTGAACCAACAGAATCGCTTCCATTTAACAAGGAAGCGCTCTAAATCGCGCCCGCCTGCGGACCCCAGACATCCGTCATGGCAAAACCATCCGCCAGCGGATCATTGGGATCAAGCCAGACCTGGTGCATACCGAAGGTAAAGCCGCGACCGGCAATGGTGGGAATGACCGCTGGCTTGCCAGCCAC
Source organism: Hyphomicrobiales bacterium (assembly GCA_900468285.1). Classification (GTDB taxonomy): domain Bacteria; phylum Pseudomonadota; class Alphaproteobacteria; order Rhizobiales; family Rhizobiaceae; genus Agrobacterium. The sequence goes on from UBTF01000011.1 coordinate 70,512, forward strand.
CTCTGTCACGGCTGACAACCCCACCTCGAACTGCGTGCCGATGATGGAGCGGGAGGTGTAGCTATCGCCAACCTTGACCTTGCCGCGCGCGTGCAGCGTGGCGAGATTGGCGGAATTGCCCGTGCCGCAGGGCGAGCGATCCGCCCGGCCCGGCCACATGGTGGTGCAGGTGCGGATGGTGCCATCGGTCTCGGTATCGCGGAACATGACATAGGCGACGCCTGAAATGGCCGGAATTTCGGGATGCACGACAGGAATTTCGTGGTTGACGATATCCTTCAGCACCATGCCTGCCGCCACTAGCTTTGCTGCATTTGCCTTTTCGATGGTCAGCCCAATCTGGCCCACGTCAACGAGGGCATAGAAGATGCCGCCATAGGCGATATCCATGCGGATGCGGCCCCAATCCGGCGTGTCGATCTCCACGTCCAGCTCATGCACGAAGGACGGCACCATGGTGAGTTTCACCTTCTCGCAGCGCCCATCGCGGCAGGTGGCGGTGGCCTTGACCAGACCGGCCGCCGTTTCCAGCATGACGATGGTTTCCGGCTCCTTCATCTCCACCATGCCGCTTTCCAGAAGCGCCGTCGTGGCACAGATGGAGTTGGAGCCGGAGCTTGCATGGGCCTGATCCGGCTGGAGAATGACGAAAGCGGCATCTGCTTCCGGGTGCTTCGGCGGCAAAAGCAGGTTGACGGAACCAATAGGCGCACCGCGCGGCTCCAGCGTCAGGAAGCGGCGGAGTTCTTCGCCCTTCGGATCGGTGTTGAGCCAATTCAGCTGTTCGGCCACCGTGCTGCCCGGAATTTTCGGAACGCCGCCGGTGGCCACACGCCCAATTTCACCTTCGCAATGGACATCGAGAAGCTGAAGGGTACGTTTGAACCGCATGGGGGCCACTCCGGAAAGGGATTATATGAGGCCGGTCATATCCGATAAAATACTGTTTGTATATTCAGCTCTAGCGATCCCGGCATTCGGATTTTCCGCGGTTACCGGGCACCGTGCAGTCCGTGCCACGGCCAGAACCGGTTCCCAGCGCTTGAGGATCAACGACGCTGGTTGCGGTGTCTCCAACCGAACCGACGGTATTGCCAACGGAACGGCCAAGGCGCTCCACCTGCCGCCCGTAGTTTTCGCGGGTGCGGGGGTCGAACACGGCAATTGGCGCGCTGACGACAACGCTTGCCGCCGTACCGACCGTCTGTGCCGCACCGATGCCAACCGCGCCGATGGCTTCGCCAAGGCCCACGTCTGAATCCGTCACCGTCTGCCCGGCAATCAGCCGGTCGCCGATAAGGCGCACCACTTCGGGGCTCTCGGCGAACTTGCCGTGGTTGAGATTGTCTCCGGACTTGAGCTTGGTCAGGTCAAGAACTGTGATACCGGCGCTTTCCAGCTGGCTGCGATAGGGCTCTGCCGAAGGGTCGATCTGGCCGAGGCGATCGACATTGCCGGAAATGCGGCGCGAAAGGCTGAGCGCCCTGTCATCCTGCGAGACGAAGAGCGTGAATTTCGGCCTCTCCTTGCCAAGGCTTGCATATTGGCGGGCGAACACATCCACATCGAGATCGGGTGCGGCCAGAATGACATTGTTGATCTTGGGATAGACGCGGCCATGGCGGATCGCCATCTGGCGCAGAGCTTCCACCGCAAGCCAGGTGCCCATGGAATGCGCCATGATGGTGACGTCGTTGACAGAGCCATCCTTGGCCAGCCGCGTCAGCATTTCTTCCAGCGCATCGCGCGAATAATTGGTGCTTTCCTTGTCGTAATTATAATCGAACACGCTGGCGCGCGATGGCCAGGTAAAGACAACCGGCATCACATCGGAGCCGGAATCGTGAACGATCTGCGCAAAGCGATAGACCGATTCCTCGTAGCGGTTGTTGAAGCCGTGGACGAAAACCAGCACCCGCTTGCTCTTGAAGCTATGGCTCTTGATCCAGCTGCGACTCTCCGCTTCGCTGGTAATGGGCTCGACGGAAACCGTGGTGAAATTCTTCAGCGGATCGGCAGGCAGTTTCTTCGGCCACTGCACCTGGCCGACGGTGCGGTTTGCTGCGGGCGGAATGGACACGGTGATGGCATCGACCTTCAGCCCCGTTCCGCGTTCCCCGCCGAACAGAATGGCCTTGTCATCGGAAGGCGCGCGCGTGGTTGCGACCAGAAGATTGACCGGCGAAGTCCCCTGCACCAACTGACCGGTCGGTGTCATCACACCGATAGGCCTTCCGCCGCAGCCTGCCAAGATGGCCAACATGGTCACGATTGCTACGAGCCTTGCGGCCATTCCAGATACTCCCCGCAAAAGCCACCGGGACACTCAGCCTGTCCCTTCGCCATGCAAACTCAAGCCATGCTTATCGCAGAAGGACTTGTCGTTAGCCAGCCTTCTGGCCCGGGTCCGGCGTGCCTTTCCGGTGATGTGTGACGCAGGCGCCTCAACCTAGCGCTCCCGCCGATGCGTCACCAAACAAAAGGCAAGCTTGGCGACTGCTACGTCAAATAGACGTGATGCGATCTCAAGCACCTCATCGAAGAGCGTCAGGAACGATTGCAGAGGTCGCATTATTATTTCGGAGAAAAGTGAAATGAGACTCTCTATACTTATAAGAGGTAACAACTTCCTCGAAGCTGACCGCTTCGGGTTATCCATGGACGCTCGAAACAACATTGATTCATTGATTGAAAAGCTGATCGACCCTGTTCGCAGGAAGGATCCCGAGGCCAATATTTACCTTGCGACCTATGACAGCCCGGCACTTGCAGAAATTCAGGCAAAAATCGGAAAATGCGAAACCATCCTGCTGGACGCGGCAGGCAGCACGCAGGCCGAAACCTACAAGGCCGGTGTGCGCCGTGTTTTCGAACATGGCAAAACCGATGTGCTCATCGTCTCGCGCTTCGATCTCGAATTCAAGAAAAGCTTCGATGCGTGGGACGTGCAGCTTGACGAGAATGCGATCTACTTCCCCTGGCGTGAGTATCGCAACCACTGGCGGGACCACTTCCGCGTCGGCGACGCCGTCCACGTCGTCGGCAAGAATGCCATGTCACCCTTCTACGACAGCCTCATCATGAGCCAGCTGTCCGGCCGCAAGCACCTGCATCTTCTCTATTATTTCCTGAGAATGATGTACCCGGACCTCCGTTTCCTCGAGGAGGGATATTGGGATTCCAACACGATCTTTTCCAACCCTGAATGCGATAATCCGCTCTACCAAATCCACAATCGTCCACGCATTGCGGTAGCCAGCAACGGCGGTGACTCATTCCTCCAGGAGGTCCGCATCTAAAGAAAAAGGGCACCTCAAAAGGTGCCCTTTTTCTTTAGCTTAAAAATTTGTTCAGTGATCCTGCCTGCTTGGCTCTCACGAATAGCGCCTAGACGAGATACTTGTCGTCTTTGGCACTGGGAATCTTGACCACGGCGAGCGTTGCATCGCTTAGCGCTTCAAAGGCATTGACGACGCCCGGAGCGATATCAATGATGCTGCCCGCATCCCATTCCTTGTCCAGCATACGAACCTTACCGGATATGACCAGCGTGATTTCCCGCGCAATCTTGTGATAGTGCGCCGGATCACGGTCGCCCTGCGCGTAGGTTTTTACGCCCACTTCGAAATCCTGCGTCCGGACGACGGATGGCTCGAAGTCACCGATGAACCATCCGCCGATCATCTGGTTGAGCGTCATGGAACCGTCAGGCATGTTCACTCGCAAAGCTTGAAAACTCGTTCAGCTGGCGGTTGGACTTGATCGGGTGGAAATCCTTGATGCTGATGGGATAGGTACCGATCGACTTTCCAGCCAGGATCAATTCGTTGAAAACCGGGCAGATATAGAACATGTCGTTGTGCCTTGCGTCCTTGCGAATGGCGCTTTTGGCGGCTTCCACGAACTCCCGGCCTTTACGGAAATAATAGAAACCTGCGGTCGCATTGTCGCTGATCGGGTTCTTCTCGATGGCCTCAATGACCATTCCCTGTTCATCAAGGCGAACGAAAGAGTAGCGCGGATGAACGGACTTGAATGTCAGCGTGCCGCCGTCCAGTTCCCGGCTGGCGAAGAGATCGAGGATTTCGGCAAATGGCACATCCAGAAATTCGTCACCATTGAGGATCAGAAGGGGCGTATCGTTGTCGATAAGGGCAGCGGCGAGCAAAGCGGTGCAGGCTGCACCCTTGGTGCTTGCCTGAACGGGCACGACCTTCGCATCGGCATCGATCAGCTGGACCACCTTTTCCAGATGGTACCGGCGCAATTCCTTTTCGCGGATGGCCAGAATGAGCTGGTGGCCGGTTATCTGCGCGCATTGCTCCAGCTGGCGCTGGATCAATGGAACGCCGTTGATTTCGACAAGCGCGGTGGGATAGGCGTCGGACGCATCGATCTTCGGTTCGCCCGCGGAGAGAAAGAGAATATTCATTGGAGCGTTACCCTTCAATCTGCCGGATGGTTTCCTTGACGGCCGTGTAATTGACATCGGAAACGTCGTGCACCACCATGACATGGGCGCCCGAGGCCTTTGCAGCCTTGATGCCGTTCTCGTTGTCCTCGACGATAAGGCATTCCTGCGGGGTGATGCCCATCATCTCGATGGCCCGGCTGTAGATTTCGGGGTGCGGCTTTGCCTGCTTGACATCCTCGTTGCTCAGCTGGAACTCAAGGTAATCAGCCAGCGCGGCCTTATCCATCATCAGCCCAACCGTGCTTCGAATGGAGTTCGATGCGACAGCCAGCCTGTAACCGTCCTTACGAAGCTGGGCCAGCGCGTATTCCTGCTTGAATGCGGGCTTGCACTTGGTGTGAATGATCTCGGTGGTGTAAAGCTGCTTCATCTCGTTGATGAAGCCGTGCAACGCTTCCGGAAGGCCGCGGATAGAGGTCAGTATTTCAAGCTTCTTGCGTGTGGGCAAACCATCGAAGATCGTCAGATGTTCATGACGCGGAATGGTGTAGCCGAACAGCTCGAGCGCGCGATTGAGGGCCTCGTAATGCCACTCGCGGGCGTCTATGAGCACGCCATCCATATCAAACACAATCGATTTGATTGCAGTCATCTTATTGTTCCTGATTCATCAATTTGGCTTGCGCGACTTCCGGAAAGTCAGTGCAAATGGCAATGCCGTCTTTGTCCCGCAGGCCCGAGGAGACCAGCCACTCCAGAAAGCCATCATATTCATCATGGCGGTGATGCAGGTCCGGCGCCACGAGGACGACCCTTTTGCCATCGACAAGCAGCTTCTCGATGAGCGACGCGTCATACCAGCGACCGGGCAGGAACATGTCCACCCAGACGCCGGCAATGCCGTCATCATCGTAAAGGGCAGCAACGGGTTCATATTCACTAAGACGCGTGAAGGAGACGAGCTTGCGCCTTACACCCTGGATCAGATCCGGCACGGAACTGTCGAACAGGAAATAATTGCTGTAGTTTTCAGCCCGAAGCGTTTCGGCCAGAAGCTCGTGTAGACCATCCGCCTTGATATTTAGCGCCAGAGTTGGTGAGCCATGCGCCTTTGCAAGCTGCAGAAGTTCAGCAAAGGTAAGCTCTCCACCTTTCGGTAGGTCGTGGGAAACAACAATGGTCTGAACGCCATCCACCAGGCTGTCACGAACATCTGTTTCCGTGCCGAAGCCGAGAGAAAAAGAACGGATGAAAGCCTCAACGCTGTTTTTCTCCGGAGCGGTCTTCCAATAGCCTCGATGGCTCAAGATCTCGATCACTGCGCAGCCCTCAGGTGACTTGTGACCTTTTCGGACAGGGGAAGACCCGCAAAATATGTCAGATCTTCAGGAATACCCAGTCCATACATCCCGTCTTCGACAGAACCGATGGAATAGGCGCCAATCTTGAGTGCGTCCTCGATCATGAAATTATAGACGGGGGCGACATAGAACTCGCCGTTCACACGAAAATCGCGCTCGATCATTCGGTCCGCATATTTGACGAAGTCCGCTCCGTGGCTGAAATTATAGATGCCCACGGTGGCATGGTTGGAAATGACCTGCTTTTCAACCACATGGTCGATGTAGCCGTCCTCGCCGAAGGAAACGAAGCTCCACTTCGGGTCGTCGGCCTGCATCGTCATGATCAACCCGTCCTGATGATCAGCTGCGGCCAGATAACTGTTGATGTCGACATCGACATACTGGTCGCAATTGGCGATCATCAGAGGACTGTCATTGTCGATTGCATCACGGGCCAGCAGCACCGTGCAGGCCGCGCCCTGTGTGACCGCCTCGACGAGAAAAATCTCGCTGCCCGGCGCCCATTCCTGCAACTTCTTATCCAGCCCGAAGTCCCTGACATGCCCGGCCTGGCAGACGAAAATAAACCGATGCGGGATATCCGGCCGCAAATTGTCGATGACAAGCTGCATCATCGGAACATCATGAATGGGCAGAAGAGGCTTCGGCAGCGTGTATCCCGCCTTGGCAAAGCGGCTTCCGTGGCCGGCCATGGGCACGACGATGTTCAACATTGTATCAATCCCACATGATGTCTGGCTCTCGCCAGCCCTGGTCACCAAATCCGAACAAATCCGGGAAACACACGAAGTATCTTTTGAATGACGTCTTCAGCGGCGAAATCACGCGTAGATATTCAATGGATTTGTCAAATAACGTGAGGAAACTTGTAGAATTGATGCCTTGCACGAGGCTTACGGAAAGCAGACGCAATGCACTGCAATTAAGAGGCTCATGCAGCGAAACCAGATGCACGTACCATCGAGACCGGTGAACCGGATTTAACACGCAGACTGCATGATGCCCGATACGGATACATCAACAAAAGCATTGCAATTTTAGGAAGGAAAAGTGGCGCACCCGAAGAGATTCGAACTCCTGACCCCCAGATTCGTAGTCTGGTGCTCTATCCAGCTGAGCTACGGGTGCGTGCCGCAGAAACATGTTCCGTTGGCGTGGCGATCCTCTAAAACGTCCTCATGTTGAATGCAAGCGATTTTGCTGGAAATTTGTCATTTTCCTGCAATGAATTTTACAAACCATTGAAAATGTTGGGTTTTCCAATTTTCCGAATGACTGCGAAACCGCACGCATTGGAAAAGGCCGTTAGACCTGCTGTTTAGCGCTGGCAACAAGGCGGCGGTTAACTTCGCCTGCAGATGCGCTTACGAATCGAGATCGGCGCGGTCTGCGATCTCGATTCGAAACTGCGTGCCCAGCCCGGCTTTTTCGACGAGCGCAATCGTGCCCTTGTGCGACAGGACGAGCTCCCGGGCGATGACGAGGCCAAGCCCGGTACCGCCGGAGCGCGCCGAACCGCGGAACGCCGAGAAGAGGTTTTCTCTGGCCTTTTGCGGCATACCCGGACCGTTATCGTCAATCACGATGCTCACAACCTGGCCGTTGCGCTGCGCGGCTATCGTCAGCCGCTTGTCGGGGAAGTCCTCGTCGCTTGCCTGCTGCAGCGCCTGAACGCTGTTGCGACAGAGATTGTAGAGCACGCGGAACAGCTGCTCGCTGTCCGCATCGATCCGCAAGCCTGGAGGCACGTTATCGATGAAATCGATGCCGCCTGCAGGATCGATCGCCAGGATATCCTTCACATCCTGCACCAGCTCATCCAGGTCGATCATTCGCCTTTTAGGCGCGCCCTCCGTGGCCTGCCCGTAGGCCAGAACCTCGCTGGTGTAACCCACGGCCCGGTCTATGGTGCGAAGCAGCTTGGGCGCGAAACTGCGCACCATCGGATCTTCGACATCCACGAGCCTGTCCGACATGAGTTGGGCCGACGACAGGATGTTGCGCATGTCATGATTGATCTTGGATACGGCAAGTCCGAGATCGGCCAGATTCTTCTGCTGCCGAAGCGTTTTCTGCAGCTGCGTCTGCATGTCTGCCAGATGCCGGCCAGCCACCGCCAGCTCATCGCTTCCATCCTCCGGCCTGAACACCCGCGCGGGATCGTCCGGCTGCTCGGAAAATCCCTGCATACCCAGCGTCAGCCTTCGTATGGGCCTAATCAGAATGCGATTGATGGAGACGAAGATCAGACTTGCGGTGATCAGAGACAGCGCGACCGAAATCATCAGAACGTTTCCGGCATAGGCAATCATCGCGGCCCTGAGCTTATGCTCGCCGATGACGATTTCGATGATCATGTTGCTGTCACCGATGACGTCGAACACCCGGATGACGCGGTTGCCGCCAAACAGGAGCACGGAAAAAGCATCGCGCACGGCGGCCAGTTGCGAGACGTCGGAAAGGTCGTATTGATCGTCCACACTCGGCGGCACTTCGGTGGCGGCAAGAAGCGTGGATGTCCCATCCTTCTTCAGGGCGATGAGCTTGGCGCCGGTGGCCAGCAGCGTATCGTTCTGGACGCTTCTGGGCAGTTCCGTCTGCAAGCCATCGATCACCACGCCGGCAGCCGCGGCCGTGTTCAGCCGGTCGCGCAGCCAGGAGAGACGCATATTCGCAACGGACGGGACGAAGATCAGCACTTCGGCGATCATCACGAAGATCACCGTCAACAGCAGCAGGCGGCCGGACAAGCCCTTCGTCAAGGCAGGCACTTCGCTCTGCGGATCCGCATCCTCGCGATCGGTCCTGTTTATGACTGTCGAAAACACCAGGCCTGTTCCTGTTGATACGTGGGCCTCTGGTTTCATATCGGCGCTGGGACAGAATTCCAAGCTATAATGAGGTCTTCGGCCAGATTTTCAAGGAGATACGAAAACTCTTGCGCCGGAACGTACGAAAACGCCGCCAGAGGCGGCGGCGTTAACTGAGGTGATCATGCCCTGACAGGCTTAGAATTCCTGCCAGTCATCCTTGACCTGGGCAACCGCTGCCGAGCCGTTGAAGGCCTTGGCGACGCTTCCCATCATCTTGCGGGCAGGTGACGAAACGGGCGCAGAGCGCGACGTTGCGGCTGCCGGTCTGGAAGGTGCTGCCGCGTAGGACGGAGCGGCGGCAATATCGTTGCCGAGCCGGAAGCGGCCAACCAGCGCCACCAGGTTCTGCGTTTCTGCGCTGAGCTTGTGGGTAGCAGCAGACGTCTCTTCGACCATTGCGGCATTGCGTTGCGTCACCTGGTCCATCTGGTTGATGGCCGTGTTGACTTCCTGCAGGCCTGTCGATTGCTCTTTTGCAGCCGTTGCGATCGAATGGATGTGGTCGTTGATGCCGAGCACACGCTTTTCGATTTCGTCAAGGGCTTCGCCGGTGCGCTGCACCAGTGTCACACCATGGCCGACTTCCTCGCCGGATTTGGTGATCAGGGCCTTGATGTCCTTGGCTGCGTTGGCCGAACGTTGCGCGAGTTCGCGAACTTCCTGCGCAACAACCGCAAAGCCCTTGCCAGCCTCTCCGGCACGCGCCGCCTCAACGCCGGCATTCAGCGCCAGCAGGTTGGTCTGGAAAGCGATCTCATCGATGACGTTGATGATCTGGCTGATTTCGCGCGATGCCTGCTCGATACGACCCATGGCGGAAACGGCTTCGCGCACGACCTTGGCGGAATGCGCCGTCTTTTCCTTGGTATCCGAGACCATGACGCTTGCTTCCTGCGCACGGTCGGTTGAGTTGCGAACGACAGCGGTGATCTCGTCAAGCGCGGCGGAGGTTTGCTCCAGTGCTGCGGCCTGCTGCTCGGTGCGGCGAGAAAGATCATCAGCAGCAGAGCGAAGCTCGTTGGCATTGCCGCTGATGCCTTCGGTGCTTCCGCGAACCTCGGACATGGTGCCCTTGAGCTTGTAGAGCGTCTCGTTCACATTCGACTGCAGCTGTGCGAAGACGCCGTGGTAGCTGCCATTCATCGTCTGCGTCAGATCGCCATTTGCAAGCGTTGCAATCACCCGTCCTGTTTCCGTCACGCCGTTGTCGACGCTGGTCAGAAGCGAATTGATGTTGGCCGCAAAGCGGTTGAGGTTGTCGTCGCCGTAATCCTTGGTGATGCGGGCGGTAAAATCGCCGGCCGCTGCGGCGCTGACGACCTCGGCCATGCCAGCCTGCAGATCGTCGCTCTTGGCACGCATGGCGGCTTCCTGCGCATTCATCCGCCGGACTTCCAGCCCGTTGCGCTTGAACACCTGAACGGCATCAGCCATCTCGCCGATTTCATCCTTGCGGCCAAGATAGGGTACCTCTGCCTCAAGATCACCTTCCGCAACGGCATTCATGGAGCCGGACAGCTTGAGGATAGGACCGCTCAGCTCCTTGGAAGCCATATAGAGACCAAGCAGCATACCTGCAATCACACCGGCTGCGGTAACAATCACCACGACGAGGAAGATGGTATGCCCGAAGTTTTCGACATGAACCTTGAACTCGGAAAGTTGCTTGAGGTCAGCCTTCACGACGGCATCGATTTCGGCCTGATATGCCTTGCGGTTCTCACGGTTGGCTTCGTTGTTGCCTTGCGTGTTCGCATCCTGCGGGCTGACTTCGCGACCCAGGCGCGCAGTCTCGGTACGGAATGTGCGGAATTCCTCGAAACGTTTCTCGAGATTGGCGAACTGGGCTGCCTGGTCTGCAGGAACCTGTGGCTTCCACTCTTTCAAAAGAGCATCCATATCCTTGAGGTTCTTCAAAAGGCCTTCAGCAAACTTGCCAGCGGCTTCCTTGTCCTTGGCGGCGTAGATACCACGCGCCTCCATAACGACAGCGGTTACGAGCCGGTTCAGCGCCTCGCCACGGCGCGCGCGATCGGCAATCACGTCAAGCGCGACCGTCTGGTTCTGATATTCTTTGATCGCATAGATCGACAGACCACCGATCGTACATGCGACAAGGCTTAGAAGCCCCACCAGAAGGTTGATCTTTCCCCGTATTCTCAACTGCTTAGCCCCCTAAAAATGCCCTATCCCACATCAATATGAGACAATTCGAAAATAGCATTCATCCATAACTATCTTTAGCGATGCTCCCTTAATAAAGAATTTCTACGTGTAATCCTTTTCTGTTTTCCATTTTGAAGAAACGCCATCGACAACCAGCGTAAAGCCGCTTGAGATATGCTGTATTTTACTTTCATCAAAAATACAGAGAGACCGCTTTGGCCCTCAGCGATTGACTTTGCAGGCCCTAAGCCCTTATAAGCCCGCACGTTCGGGCATCTCACCGCTTGCGCTGAGGTCCGGACGTTAATCGAAACGCTCTTGTTCCATAAGGAACAAAGTCAAGAAGGGCCGCACCCCGCGGTATTAAATAAATGTCGAAGCGTACTTTCCAGCCATCCAAGCTTGTTCGCAAGCGTCGTCATGGTTTCCGCGCGCGCATGGCTACTGCCGGCGGTCGCAAGGTTCTGGCTGCTCGCCGCGCACGCGGTCGCGCCCGTCTTTCGGCCTGATTGGCCGTAGCCCGATGAAAGTCGTGGCAAATGACGCATGAGAAGAAAATACCCGGTCGGTTGAAAAATCGACCGGAGTTTCTTGCTGTTCAGGCAGGGGAAAAGAGACGTGGCAGCAAATTTCTTCTGGAAGTGCTGGACCGTCGCCAACCCGAAACCGCGCCGCGCGTTGGTTTTACTGTCACGAAGCGGCAGGGAAATGCGGTCGAACGCAATCGTATGCGTCGCCGCTTGAGGGAAGCCGTCAGGCTTTCAGCCGGGTTTGCAATGAAGCCCGGGCATGACTATGTGATTGTCGCCCGAAGGGACGCATTGAACACCGAATTCGCCGTACTGGAACACTTGCTCATAGAGCGGATCGAGGGACGCGCGAAATCCGGACGCCCCCGGGAGACCCGCTCCAGGAAAGAATGATGGAAAAAAACCGCAACTACTTTATCGCGATAGGCCTTTCGGTTGTCATCGTACTAGCCTGGCAGTTCCTTTACATGAACCCGCGCATCGAACAGCAGCGCCGCGCCGAAGAGGCACGTCAGGCGCAGCAGGCGACGCAGCAGAGCCAGACGGCGCAGACGCCCGCACCTGGCGCAACATCACCCGGCTCGACGGCACCCGCAGGCAGCCTTCCCGGCTCCACCAGCCAGCAGGCCGCGACCGTTTCGCGTGACGAAGCGCTTGGCAGGTCTCAGCGCGTCCAGATCGAAACGAATGCGGTTGCAGGTTCCATCAACCTCAACGGTGCACGCCTCGACGATATTCGTCTCAAGGATTACCGCGAGACCGTGGATGACTCGAGCCCGATCATCACCCTGTTCTCTCCTTCCGATACGAAGGATGGCTATTTTACCGAGCTTGGCTTCATTGCCGGTGATGCTGTGGGCACCGTTCCTGGCCCCTCCACCGTCTGGACCGCTCCTGAAGGCGCAAAGCTGACCGAGAAAACCCCGGTCACGCTGTCTTTCACCAACGAAAAGGGCATCGTTTTCAATCGTACCCTGGCGATTGACGAACATTACATGATCTCGGTCACCGACAAGATCGAAAACCCCGGCCAGGAGCCGGTGTCGTTTTCGACCTATGGCCGCATCACCCGCAACAACAAGCCTGCAACCCCCGCCGTCTTCGTTATTCATGAAGGCTTCCTAGGCGTTGCCGGTACCGATGGAAGCTTGACGGAAGAGTCCTACAAGAACATCGAGGAAAAGCCTTTCTCGACACCGAAGGCAACCGGCGGATGGCTTGGCATTACCGACAAGTACTGGGCTGCCGCCATTGTGCCGCCGCAGACCCTTCCTGTCGAAGCCCGCTACTCCCACTTCACGGATGGCCAGCCACGGTATCAGGCCGATTATCGCGGCGACGCCGTTACCGTTGCGCCCGGCCAGTCGGTTGAGCTGAAGAACCTCGTCTTTGCCGGTGCAAAGGAAGTGCCGCTGGTTGACCGTTACGAGGCTGAGTACAGCATTCCAAAATTCGATCTCCTGATCGATTGGGGCTGGTTCTACTTCATCACCAAGCCGATGTTCAAACTGATGGATTTCTTCTTCCGTTACTTTGGCAACTTCGGTGTGGCCATCCTGCTGACCACAATCGTCGTCAAGCTGCTGTTCTTCCCGCTGGCCAGCAAGCAATATGCGTCCATGGCCAACATGAAGCGCGTTCAGCCGAAGATGGAAGAGCTGAAAGCCAAGCATGGCGATGACCGCATGGCCATGCAGCAGGCAATGATGGCGCTCTACAAGGAAGAGAAGATCAATCCGGTGGCTGGCTGCTGGCCGATGCTGCTGCAGATTCCGGTCTTCTTCGCGCTCTACAAGGTCATCTACGTCACCATCGAAATGCGCCACGCGCCGTTCTTTGGCTGGATTCACGACCTGTCTGCGCCGGATCCAACGTCTCTGTTCAATCTGTTCGGGCTTCTGCCCTATGACGTCCCGCACGCATTGATGATCGGCGTCTGGCCAATCATCATGGGCATCACCATGTTCATGCAGATGCGTATGAACCCGACGCCTCCAGATCCGACACAGGCGCTGATCTTCACCTGGATGCCGCTCGTCTTCACCTTCATGCTGGCGTCCTTCCCCGCAGGTCTCGTGATCTACTGGGCATGGAACAACACGTTGTCCATCACGCAGCAGGCTCTCATCATGAAGCGCCACGGTGCCAAGATCGAGCTGTTTGACAACCTCAAGGGCTTGTTCAAGCGAAAGCCGGTGGAAACCAAATGACCAGCGATATCAAAGGCGGCGAACCGGCAACGGAAAAGCCGCTCTTCGGAAGGCCCTGGATCTTCATTCGCGGTGTTCCCGCCATGAAGTTCCTGCCGCCTGAAGGTCCGCCCGAGATCGCCTTTGCCGGACGCTCGAATGTCGGCAAGTCCTCGCTCATCAACGCGCTCGTCGGCCATCGCGGGCTGGCGCGCACGTCGAACACGCCGGGCCGTACCCAGGAGCTGAATTACTTCGTTCCCGAGGGCTACTCCGGCGAGGCTGGCGATCTCCCGCCGATGGCGCTTGTCGACATGCCGGGCTATGGTTACGCGCAGGCGCCCAAGGATCAGGTCGATGCCTGGACCAAGCTGGTATTCGATTATCTTCGCGGTCGCGCCACGCTCAAGCGCGTCTATGTGCTGATCGACTCCCGCCATGGCATCAAGAAGAATGACGAAGACGTCCTGTCGCTATTGGACAAGGCGGCCGTCTCCTACCAGATCATTTTGACCAAAACGGACAAGATCAAGGAAGCGGGCGTCCCGCGCCTCGTCAACGAGACGCTTGAGAAAATTCGCAAGCGTCCAGCTGCCTATCCCGAGGTTCTGGCGACGTCATCCGAAAAATCCGCAGGGCTCGATCTGGTGCGCGCGGAAATCTGCAAGACGGTAGGTATCAGCTGATTGTTGCGAGGTGGCTCACGCCGCCTCGTTTTGCATCGGGCTTAAAGTCTGCCCTGCCCTGTCCCGGCCTTGCACATCCCGCTTTCAGTAAGCAGAAAAGAGCAGGACAGCTGCCCATAGCAGCGCCGCCGAAGTCGTCAGGCGCCAGAAGCGCACCGAATTCCATAAAGCCGAAACAATGGCGAACCGCCCGTAGATGCTGCGATGCAGCCGGTCATTGGATCGACGCAGGGCATGGTCCATGGATGCATCGACATAGGACGAAAATGTCCGTTGGTCGCTTCGGTTTCCATCAGCGAGGTTTTCCTGCCAGCGGCGAACCATGGCCGCGAACTGGCGATCGGTTTTCACCCGCTTGGCAAGTTCGGCGCTGGCATCGGGGCTCAACGCTCCGAGCACATATTCGCCCGCAAGCACCTCGTCTTTCAAACCGCTTCGCTTTTCCCGATCCGGCAAGGTCATTCGTCCCTAAACTCCTGGCATTGTGCGCCATCGCCTCCAAAACGATCTGCCAGCCCAACGGGACGACGCGCGCACTCCCGCAGACAAAGCTGGTCCGATTGCGCCCATATGTCAATCCGACAGGGCGGGTCTGCGCGATCACGTTTGAAATTTCTGCGCGTGATGGATCCCTAGCTTGTTTCATCTGTCAAAAACTTGGGTTAAAAGCGCGGCAATCAATGACGAGGTTATTTCCCATGGCGACTTCCGAAAGCGAAATGCAGGCCCGGCTTCTGGCGCAAGCCCTGCCTTTCATGCAGAAATATGAAAACAAGACCATCGTCGTGAAATATGGCGGCCACGCCATGGGAGACAGCAGCCTCGGCAAGGCCTTTGCAGAAGATATCGCCCTGCTCAAGCAATCCGGTATCAACCCCATCGTCGTCCATGGCGGCGGGCCGCAGATCGGTGCCATGCTGGGCAAGATGGGCATCGAGTCCAAATTCGAAGGCGGTCTTCGTGTCACCGATGCCAAGACCGTCGAGATTGTCGAGATGGTTCTGGCCGGTTCGATCAACAAGGAGATCGTCGCCCTCATCAACCAGACGGGCGAATGGGCCATCGGCCTGTGCGGCAAGGACGGCAACATGGTCTTTGCCGAAAAGGCAAAGAAGACCGTCATCGATCCCGACAGCAATATCGAGCGCGTTCTCGATCTGGGCTTCGTCGGCGAAGTGGTAGAAGTCGACCGGACCCTGCTCGATCTGTTGGCCAAATCCGAAATGATCCCGGTCATCGCACCGGTCGCCCCCGGTCGTGACGGCGCGACCTACAACATCAATGCCGACACCTTTGCCGGTGCCATCGCCGGTGCGCTCCATGCCAGCCGCCTGCTGTTCCTGACCGATGTTGAGGGCGTTCTCGACAAGAACAAGGAACTGATCAAGGAATTGACGGTGTCGCAGGCCCGCGCCCTGATCAAGGACGGCACCATCTCCGGCGGCATGATCCCCAAGGTCGAGACCTGCATCGACGCCATCAAGGCGGGTGTTCAGGGCGTTGTCATCCTCAACGGCAAGACGCCGCATTCGGTTCTTCTGGAAATCTTCACCGAAGGCGCAGGCACGCTCATCGTTCCCTGATCGCTGAGGTCAGCCTGTTTTCTGCACCCGGCCTTGCGCGTCCGGGTGCACCTACCAGAACAACAACCCCAGAATGCCGCTGACAATCAGCAGACAGCCCGCCAGCTCCATGGGATTGGTCTTTTCGCGGAACAGAAACCATGACGCGATGAAGGTGAAGATCAACTCGATCTGCCCAAGCGCACGCACATAGGCCACCTGCTGCAGCGTCATGGCCGTGAACCAGCATGCGGAACCCAGAATTCCCGCGATGCCCACCAGCGATGACGAGCGCCAGGTGACGAGCACCTGCACGATTTCCCGCTTGTCGTTCCACGCCATCCACACCAGCATGAAGACGGTTTGAAAACTGGTGACACATGCCAGCGTAACCGCCGCCGACATGATGGGGCCCGTTCCATCAAGCGCCAGCGACGCGCTTCGATAGGCCACCGCCGATATGCCGAAGATGCCGCCGGATGCGATACCGATAAGGGCGGTGCGGCTGGTCATGGCGGCGACCATGTTGCGCCATGACAAGGGCATCCGCGCCATGGAGATCATCATCACACCGGCAACGCCGACCAATATCGCGATCACCGCGCCCGACGTGAGTCTTTCGCCGAGAAGGAGGAAGCCGAAGAGTGCGGCCTGAACCGGCTCTGTCTTCGAGTAGGCGGTACCGACCGCAAAATTGCGCAGCGAAAACAGGTGGACGAGCAGCATGGTCGCAAAAATCTGCGCCAGACCGCCTACCACCGCCCAGATGAAGAAGGCGCCGCTGAAGTCGGGGAAGCCCTGCCCTGCGCCCAGATGCAGAAACAGCACGTAGAGAATGGCGATCGGAAATCCGTAGCCGAAGCGTACGAAGCTTGCGCCACGCGTCCCGAGCGATCCCTGCAGATGTTTTTGCAAGGCAGATCGCAGATTCTGCATGAAGGCAGCGGCGATGGTGATGGGGATCCAGAGTTCCATGCCCATGGGGTACCATGCCGCGGCCCTGCCGCCCAAGGTCGGAAAAGGAGAAGACAGTCGCCTTTTCGATTTTCTTTACGCTGACAAAAGGGCATAACAGCAACATGAAAATGATACCGCAGACTGCACCGACGCCGGACGATTTCTCCCATGTAACAGAATGGGTCTTCGATCTCGACAATACGCTTTACCCCCATGAGGTGAACCTGTTCTCGCAGATCGACAGGAACATGACCGCCTATGTTGCGGAACTCCTGCAGCTGGAACCGGACGAGGCGCGCGCCTTGCAGAAGCGCTATTATCACGAGCACGGAACCACGCTTCAGGGGCTGATGATCCATTACGGCATCGACCCCAATGCCTTTCTGGAGCGCGCCCACGCCATCGACTATTCGATGCTGTCGCCCAACCCGGAACTGGGAGAAGCGATCAAGGCCCTGCCCGGTCGCAAGTTCATTCTGACCAATGGCAGCGTGCCGCACGCGCAGGCCGCCGCCGGTGCTCTGGGTATTCTGGACCATTTCGAGGATATCTTCGACATCGTAGCGGCTGACTTCCTGCCCAAGCCAGCCAGCGCGACCTACGAGAAATTTGCGGCACTGGCCAAGCTGGATACGAAGCAGGCGGCCATGTTTGAAGACCTGCCCCGCAACCTCGCCGCACCGAAGGCGCTGGGCATGAAGACCGTGCTTCTGGTGCCGCGCAATCTCGAAGGCATCGTCATGGAAAGGTGGGAAATTCCTGCCGAGACGGACGAGCACATCGACTTCATCACCGACGACCTCACGGCCTTCCTGCAGGGTGTGACCACGACCGCGAAGTGATCGACGTTACCGATTTGTCATCCACATTACTGATCTTTAAGTGGTGGAAAGGCAGGCGGGCCGCTACCTTTTCAATCAGGGACATATTTGAAAGGTATCGACAATGACGACACGAAAAATCGCCCTTACGGCTCTTGGCGCGGCCCTGTTGCTGGCTACCACAGCCCCGATGACGATGGCCGCCCCGCGCGGCGGTCCAGACCGGGATGGCCCGCACATGCGTCCCGAAGCGGCTTTCGTCTACCTGCTGAAGGTTGCCGACACCAACAAGGATGGCAAGATCACCAAGGAAGAGTTCGCGGCACGCCAGGACGCGCTGTTTACGGATATCAACCAGAGCAAGGACGGATCCATTACGCCCAAGGAAATGCGCGATTATCGCCGGGCGAAAATGGAAGAGTTCCGCGCCGCCAACCCACGGCCAGAACGGGCGGATGCCAAGGGCCCTGAGGGCAAAGGTGGTCCTGAACACGCAGAACGCGACGGCAAACGCCATGAAGGCCGCAAGCACGAGGCCAGAATGGAAGGCGGAAAGGGTCGCCACGGCGGCAGGTTTGGCGGCATGTTCGCCATGGCCGACACCGACGGCAACGGCCAGATCAGCAAGGCTGAGTTCACCGCCGCCGGAGAAAAGATGTTCGCCCGGATGGACACGAACAAGGATGGCGCCATCAATATTGACGACATGCCTGCCCGTCCATTCCTGTAATCGCATCTGAGCGATGACCAAAGCTGAAGCCCGCCCGCCATGGCGGGCTTTTTTGGTGCGCAAACAGTATTTGCGAGCGCCATGCGACGGTGCTAGATTTGCACGATCCGGCAACGCATTACATCCTTGTGGTCCCAGTTACCTAGCCGGACGCCCCGCACCGCATCTTCACATTTCGACAGGACCGTTCCGTGAGCATCGCCACACTTCTCGCCTATGCTGCCGCCCTTTTCATCGCAGCCGCCATTCCCGGCCCAGGCATGACGGCTATCGTCGCACGCGCGCTGGGATCCGGCTTTCGGGAAACTTTTTTCATGGGGCTCGGCCTCGTGCTGGGCGACATGGTCTACCTCACGGCTGTCATCCTTGGCCTTGCCTTCGTGGCACAGACGTTTCAGGAAGCCTTCATGGTGCTTAAATTCGCCGGCGCCGCCTATCTTCTCTACATCGCCTGGAAACTGTGGACGGCAGGGCTTCTGCCGCAGGACCTGCAGGCCAGAAAAAGCACCAGCATGACCATGTCTTTCCTTTCCGGCCTGTTCATCACGCTCGGAAACCCCAAGACGATGCTGTTTTATGTGGCGCTGGTTCCCACGCTGATTGACATTCGCACAATCGGCACCACGCAATATGTAATGCTGCTGGCGGTGACATTTGCGGTGCTGATGGCGGTTCTGCTGCCCTACATTCTGCTGGCCTCCAAGGCCCGTCTGCTTCTGAAGCGCCCGTCGGCGCTGACCATTCTCAACCGGACAGCGGCCGGAATTCTGGCGGCCACCGCAGCAATGATTGCGACGCGGACAAGCTGAGGTCATTCTTTCGGGGTTTGGCCCTGAAATGAGAACGACATACTCAGATGCCGGGAATTTACGCATGTCGATCCTCTGGCATCGGCGCGCCATTCCTCCTATTCTGCAAAAAACCTTGCATTTGCACCATGGGAGCACGTGATGTCTGAAGCCAGAAAACCCGGACGCGGGCGGATTTATTCCTCGATCACCGAGACAATCGGCGACACGCCGCTGGTGCGCCTCGACAAGCTGGCGAAGGAGCATAACGTCAAGGCGACAATCCTGGCCAAGCTGGAATTCTTCAACCCGATTGCGTCTGTCAAGGACCGTATCGGCGTTGCCATGATCGAGGCTCTGGAAGCGCAGGGCAGGATAACGCCCGGCACCACAACGTTGGTTGAACCGACCTCCGGCAACACCGGCATCGCGCTTGCCTTTGCGGCTGCCGCCAAGGGCTACAAGCTGATCCTGACCATGCCTGAGACCATGTCGATCGAGCGTCGCAAGATGCTGGCACTTCTGGGTGCAGAGCTGGTGCTGACCGAGGGCCCGAAGGGCATGAAGGGCGCCATTGCCAAGGCGCATGAGCTGGCGGAAACCATTCCAAATGCCGTCATTCCGCAGCAGTTCGAGAACCCTGCCAACCCCGAAATTCACCGCAAGACAACGGCGGAGGAAATCTGGAACGACACGCAGGGCAATGTCGATATCTTCGTCTCAGGGATTGGCACCGGCGGCACGATTACCGGTACCGGCCAGGTGCTGAAGTCGCGCAAGCCTGACCTCAAGGTGGTGGCTGTCGAGCCCGCCGACAGCCCGGTTCTCTCCGGCGGCAATCCCGGCCCGCACAAGATACAGGGCATCGGGGCAGGCTTTGCACCCGCCGTTCTGGACACGCAGATCTATGACGAAATCGTCGCTATTACCAATGACGAAGCGTTTGAAACCGCCCGCGAAGTTGCCCGGCTGGAAGGCGTTCCGGTCGGCATATCCTCAGGTGCTGCCCTATCGGCCGCACTCAAGGTTGGCGCGCGGGAAGAAAATGCCGGAAAGACTGTTGTCGTCATCATCCCGTCCTTTGCTGAACGCTATTTGTCCACAGCACTCTTCGAGGGTCTGGGTCTCTAAAGGCTGCCAGTTCCGGCATGACAGGGGTTTGCTCCGCGTATGGTGCAGACCCCTCGCCTGAAAAGGCGTGACTTGTCTGGCATGTCCACACCGTTTCCGGTTTCGCGCCGGGAGCCGGCATCCGGATTCGACCGTCGCAAGGGCATCCGTCATCTTGTTCGTGCTGTCAAAAAACCCGGCAACCTCTAATCCAAGCTTCGCCGTTCACGCGGCAGAGGCTGCCCGTGGGATGCTTCATTCTCTGGCCCCATCGCCATTCGCGGCCATGGGTATGTCGGACGGGGCGCTGCAAGCTGCCTCGTTGGGTAGTTTATAAATGGCACCTTTCAGCGCCCCGTTCGGCTCTTTTGGCCAAACAGCAACCCACTTGCCACGGCTGGCAGACACCGGATGGCAAGGGTAAAACCTTGCCGGAGAGCCGGTCGGACATTGCCAAGGCCCGACCCTTCCCATCCGGGTGGTGCCATCCCTTGCGGAAAGGCGCCCTGCCAGTTCAGCCACACCTGCCTTCGTTCCTGCCCGCGCCGAAAACTCAAGGCGCGGACCAGAACGACCCGTCTCCCGCAAGGTCCTCACCCGCCAGCCCCGGCCAGATGCATCCCTTGCGATCCGTCCGCACCGTCTCGACCGACGGGCGGGGCAGATGCAGCATCTTCCTGTGTACCGCCTGACTTTCGCTTCAATCCACATGGTCGCGTTCGACCAGAGGACGATGAGCTGTCGGTACACCCGGCGACGAGGCTCCTGGCACAGGGAAGGGCGACGTTCAGACTGTGGTTCAGCCTGACGACGCCATCCACGCAACCAGGTCGGGCATCGGGAAGATGACACGGCCGGTCCGAAACCGCGTCACCCTCCTCCCGTTGCCGCCGGGGGGATTGCTGCTCGACCCCGATGACCGAGAGGATGCGTAGCCTCCCG
>UBTF01000013.1 GCA_900468285.1 Hyphomicrobiales bacterium
AAAATACAGATTTTATGTAACTAGCTGATTAGGCAGGGGTATTTCCGACGGGTAGCGATTTTCCCCGAAAGGGCGACCATGTGGCGCGTACTGGTCCTCCGCCGTGAAACATGCCATAGGGTATCCACAGTGTCCGACGCCATGTCGTCGGTTCTCATCTGATATAAGAGATTGGATATCCCGTGCGCGTACTGCCTGAAGCCGTCATTCCCGAACTGCCGAAATACTATCGTGGCAAGGTCCGCGAGAACTATGATCTGCCTGATGGCAACCGGGTCATCATCTCCACCGACCGCTTGAGTGCTTTCGACCGGATACTGACCTGCATCCCATATAAGGGTCAGGTTCTGACCGAAACAGCTCGCTACTGGTTTGAGCAGACTAAAGACATTTGTCCGAACCATGTCGTGTCCTACCCAGACCCGAATGTGGTGATTGGCAAGCGGCTTGATATTCTGCCCGTTGAGATCGTTGTGCGCGGATATCTCGCTGGCACGACAGGGACCTCCATTCTTACGCTCTATAAGAAGGGCGAGAGACATATGTATGGAGTTACCTTTCCAGAGGGCATGAGAGATAATCAGGTTTTGCCGGAACCGATTATCACCCCGACCAGCAAGGAATTCGATGGTGGCCATGATGAGCCGCTGACGCCAGCGGAGATCATAGAGAAGAAGCTGCTGACGGAAGCGCAGTGGCAAACGCTTTCTGCCTATGCGCTGGCACTGTTCAAGCGGGGACAGGAAATTGCGGCAGAGCGCGGGCTTATCCTCGTCGACACAAAGTATGAGTTCGGCACGGATGAAAACGGCACGATCATTCTGGCGGACGAGATCCATACGCCGGACAGCAGTCGTTACTGGATTGCAGAGAGCTATGAGCAAGCCTTCCAGAACGGGACACGACCCCAAAGCTTTGACAAGGATTTCGTGCGCGCCTGGGTGGCCGAGCGGTGCGACCCCTATAAGGACGCCATTCCCGAAATTCCACAGGAACTCGTTGAGCAGACATCCAAGGTCTATATCGAGGCGTTCGAGCGCATAACCGGAAAAGCGTTCCAGCCCGATGACAGCGGCAACTCTCCAATTGAAAGGGTGCGAAAGAATCTGGAGCCCTTCTTTCAGGGGGTGTAATTTGACCAAGACGAACAGCGAGAACTCACCGTCCCGGACGCAGGAGCATCCCCCTCGGAAAAGCCGTCCCCGGCGTTCGGCTGAGGAAACCCGCAGGGACATTCTGGCAATGACGGAATGTCTTTTTCGTGAGCGGGGGTTCGGGGCCGTCTCCATTGCCGATATTGCTGCGGCACTGGAGATGTCACCCGCCAATGTCTTCAAGCACTTCCACTCCAAGAACGCATTGGTCGATGCGATGTTTCTGCAGCAGATCCGCCTGCTCGAACAGAAGCTGATGCCGCTGGACGCATCACATCCACCTTTCGAGCGCCTGGCGCATCTGGCACGAAGCCTGATGGAGAACCATCGCCGCGATCTGAACGACAATCCCTATATCTTCGAAATGATCCTCATGACGGCCAAGCGAGAACTCGCCTGCGGCCGTTATTACGAGAATGTCATTTCCGATCTGCTGGCGACAATCATCCGCGACGGTGTTTCGGCCGGTATCTACGCGCAGACGGATATCGACACGTCTGCGCGCACCGCACTGATGGCGTTGACAAGCGTCCTTCATCCTGCGCTCATCGCACATGAGGAAGTCGACATTTTAGCAACACGATGTAGAGAACTTGCTGAACTAGTCGATTGTGCACTGCGGTATGGGATTGCTAAGTGACGATAACGGCTATACGTCACCAGCTCCTGAAGGTCGCCTTAAAGCGCCGCACGCGGAAGAATGACGCAGAGCCGATGCGCTGTGAACCATGAAGCATCACTGAAATCTTGGCCGCCGAACATGAGAACTCCGATGAAAAGACGTTTTGGTCCTTTATTGACACTAATGCTCATGGCAGGCGCGATAGCGGGTTGCAGCGAGGGCGGCGAAGAAAACAAGGCTGCAGGGCAGGCAAACCAGCGCCCACCCTCTCCCGTCAGCATCATTACAATGTCCATGAGCGAGCACCCGCTGACCACAGTTCTGCCAGGCCGCGCAAGCGCCTATCAGATGGCAGAAATTCGACCGCGTGTGACCGGTATAATCCGTCAAATTCCCTTCAAGGAAGGCAGCGCGGTAAAACAGGGCGACATTCTCTACCAGATCGAGGACAATACCTACAGGGCAGAAGTCGCGCAGGCGCAGGCAAGTCTTGCCAAGGCGCAGGCAAGCATTCCCGGCGCCCAGGCCAATCTTTCCCGTTACGAACGACTGGTAAACAGCGGTGCGACCCAGATCGAATATGAAAATGCAAAAACGACCTTGGCACAGGCACAGGCCGATGTAGCGCAGGCGCAGGCCGCGCTCGAGACCGCGACGATCAATCTCGACCTTACCAAGATCCGCGCGCCATTTGATGGCATCACCTCCTCGACCAATTTCAGCATCGGCAACGTCGTCACAGCCAACCAGACATCTGCCCTGACCACGCTTCGTCGCATCGACCCCATCTACATCGAATTGATGGAGTCCAGCGCCAACCTGCAGCGTTTGAGAAGCGCTGTTGAATCTGGCCAGCTTGGGAAACGGGAGGCAACCGCAGGCATTCATCTGACGCTTGAGGACGGCACCGAATATTCGCAGGACGGCAAGGTCGACATGTCCGACATGTCTGTCAGTGAAACGACTGGCACCTATTCTATCCGCGCATTGTTCAAGAATCCCGATGCGACCATCCTGCCCGGCATGTACATGCGGGCAACCCTGACGATTGGCAATGAGAAGGGTTTCCTGATCCCGCAGCGCGCAGCGACCCGCAACGCCAATGGCGAGTTGACGGCCAAGTTCGTGACTGCCGAAAACAAGATTGAAACGCGTATCTTCCCGACCAGCAAGGAATCCCGCAACGCCTGGCTGGTGACGGAGAACGTGAAAGACGGCGACAAGCTTGTGGTTGATGGCTTCCAGTGGATTACCGAAGGCGCAACCGTTGCGCCCGTCGAGGCAACAATTGACGAGCGAGGTCTGGTGACACCGAAGCAGCAGCCTCAAGCCGCACCCGCGGCTGCGCCCGAAGCAAAGTAAATTCGTCCGAGTTCCCCATGCACATCTGCAATATGTAAGGCGCAGTCCAAATGGCTCATTTCTTCATACGGCGCCCCGTCTTTGCGTGGGTTATCGCAATCGTCATCATGCTTGGCGGTGCACTCGCAATTTCGACCCTGTCGATTTCCCAATATCCGGAAATTGCACCGACGACCGTCCGCATCAGCGCCACCTATAATGGTGCAAGCGCCGAAACGGTGGAAAAGTCGGTTACGACCGTGATCGAGGACGGTATGACGGGCCTTGACGACCTGACTTACATGACCTCGTCTTCCAGCACCGGAAGCGCCTCGGTCACGCTCACCTTCGGCAACAGCATCATGCCTGACATCGCGCAGGTCCAGGTTCAGAACAAGTTGCAGCTCGTCCAGTCGCAGTTGCCTGACGTCGTTCAGCAGCAGGGGGTCGATGTCAGCCGCTCCACATCCAGCATCCTGATGGTCGGCGCGCTGATCTCCACCGACGGTAAGCGCAACTCCGCAGATCTCGGCAACGTATTTTCGAGCACGCTGGAAGATCAGGTCAAACGTCTTGAGGGCGTGGGCTCGATCAACGTCTTTGGCTCCGAATATGCGATGCGTATCTGGCTGGACCCGTTCAGGCTCAACAAATATCAGTTGACCACCGCTGATGTTACCAGCGCCATTGAAAGCCAGAACACGCAGGTTTCGGTGGGATCGCTCGGTGCGCTACCTGCCGTCGTGGGACAGCAGCTCAACGTAACGGTAACGGCACAAAGCCAGCTGACAACGGTGGCCGACTTCGAATCCGTCATCCTCAAGGTCGAGAAGGACGGCGCAGCTGTTCGCCTCAGCGACGTAGCCCGCATCGAGATCGGGCAGGAAAGCTATGGCGGCGATTCGCGCTCCAACAGCCGTCCGTCTGCGGGCTTTGCCGTTAACCTCGCCACCGGTGCCAATGCGCTGGACACGGCGGCGCGCGTCAAGACCGTGCTGGTCAACGCAGAAAGCTCTCTTCCCGAAGGCGTGGCCATCGAATACCCCTATGACACGACGCCTTTCGTCAAGCTGTCGATCGAAAAAGTGGTGCACACGCTGATCGAAGCGATCATTCTGGTTTTCGTTGTTCTCCTCGTCTTCCTGCAGAATCTCAGGGCAACGTTCATTCCCATGATTGCCGTGCCGGTCGTTCTTCTTGGAACATTCGGCATTCTGGCGCTGACCGGATATTCCATCAACACGCTGACCATGTTTGCCATGGTGCTGGCCATCGGTCTTCTCGTTGACGATGCCATCGTCGTCGTTGAAAACGTCGAACGAATCATGTCGGAAGAGGGGCTTTCCCCTCTGGAAGCGACCGAAAAATCGATGGGTGAAATTACCGGCGCCATCGTCGGTATCGCACTCGTCCTTACCGCCGTTTTCATCCCCATGGCCTTTTTCGGCGGCTCTACCGGTATCATCTATCGCCAGTTCTCGATCACGATCGTCTCTGCGATGCTGCTGTCGGCGGTGGTCGCCATCGTTCTGACCCCTGCCCTGTGCGCAACAATGTTGAAGCCGGTCAAGCATGAGAAGAAGCAGACGGGCCCTGCAGCATGGTTCAACCGCAACTTCAACCGCACGACCAACGGCTATGTTTCCAGCATCGGCTATTTGCTCAAGCGGCCACTGCGCGTGCTGGTCCTGTTTCTCGTCGTGATCGGCGGCTGCGCGTGGTTCTTCACCCGCCTTCCCACATCCTTCCTGCCGCAGGAAGACCAGGGTGTGCTTTTGACAATCGTCCAGACCCCGACCGGCTCGACCATCGAACGCACCAATGCGGTCGTAAAGCAGGTGGAGGCCTTCTACCGCGAGAAAGAGGGCAACAATGTCGAATCGGTTTTCGGCGTTCTTGGTTTCAGCTTCACCGGTTCCGGCCAGAATAACGCTATGGTCTTCACCAAGCTGAAGGACTTCTCAGTCCGGACGTCTGCTGAAAGCCACGCAGCTGCGATCGTCGGGCGCGCCCAGAAGGCATTCTTCGGAATGCGTGACGCACAGGTCTTTGCACTTCTGCCGCCGGCCATTCAGGGCCTGGGCAATTCCAGCGGCTTTTCGATGTATCTCGTTGATAGCGGCAAAAACGGCACCGATGCCCTGACAGCCGCTTCCAAGGAATTGATCAGACAGGCGGGGACCAACCCTAATCTCAGTTCCCTTCGCAGCAACAGCCGTGACGACGAATCACAGATGAAGATCAATCTCGATCAGGAAAAGATGGGGGCGATGGGAGTCGATCTTGCTTCCGTCAACCTGATGCTGTCCACGATCTTCGCCGGCCGCGACGTCAACGACTTTACGCTGAATGGCGAATTGAGACCTGTTTACGTTCAGGGCGATGCACCTTACCGGATGCAGCCGGAAGATCTGAAATACTGGTATGCCCGCAATACAAACGGGGAAATGGTGCCCTTTTCCTCCTTTAGCGAAGTATCCTGGATCAATGGTCCGCCGACACTCGCCCGCTTCAACGGAACAAGCGCGATCTCGATGGAAGGCGCTGCCGGCCCGGGAGTGGCTTCTGGCGATGCAATGGACGAGATGGAACGGATGACCGCGGCTTTGCCGGGCGGTTACACCGTGGCATGGCAGGGCATCTCCTATCAGGAACGCTTGTCTGGCTCACAGGCACCCATGCTCTATGCGCTCTCGGTGCTTATCGTATTTCTGTGCCTTGCCGCACTGTATGAAAGCTGGTCGATACCCTTCTCGGTCATCATGGCGGTGCCAGTGGGCGTGCTGGGGGCGCTGGTCGCAGCGCATTTCTTCGGTCAATCCAATGACGTCTACTTCAAGGTGGGGCTGCTGACGACCATCGGCCTTGCCGCGAAAAACGCCATCCTCATCGTCGAATTTGCAAAGGAGCGCCAGGAGCACGGCTTGAGTTTGCTGGATGCTACCCTCGAAGCTGCAAAGCTGAGATTACGTCCGATTATCATGACATCGCTCGCCTTCATTCTCGGCGTCGTACCATTGGCAATTGCCAACGGTGCAGGCTCTGCGGCGCAGAATGCGATCGGTATCGGGGTATTGGGTGGTATGCTTTCTGCAACACTGCTCGGAATTTTCTTCATCCCGTCGTTTTTCGTCATTATTCGGCGGATATCTAAACGTTAACAAATAAAAAATATGCTAGCAAAACCGAAAGACGCTGTTAGAAATGTTGGCAATTGTGAACCGCATTTTTCTTCAGTATCCGGCGCTACGCTCGTTTTGACTGAGGTGCCAAGTGCGCCAAATAAAATTGGGATAATTTCAATGTCGTCCATTCGCGCTACCATTCCTCTTGCAATGCTGCTGCTTTCCGGCTGCGTTGTCGGTCCGGACCACAAGGCACCAGAAACCCAGATGCCTGGGAAATTTGCCGAGGGCGGAACCGCCACCAACGGCGACGTGGCAACGGTGGCCTGGTGGAACGCGTTCAATGACAGCCGCCTGAACGGCTACGTGGCAACGGGCCTTTCCCAGAACCTCACGGTTCTGCAGGCACTGGAGCGAATCAACCAGGCTCAGTCGCAGATAACGGTCGCTGGCGCTGGCGCGCTCCCAAGCCTTACTGGTTCTGCCTCCCACACCACCGGACAGACCAAGGGCAGCTTCCCGACCAACAACTCCAGCGTCCAGAACAATTCCTCAGGCGGTCTGGATGTGTCCTGGCTGCTCGACCTTTTCGGTCAGTATCGCCGGTCCAAGGAAAACGCGAGCGCACAGCTTGATGCCGCCTATTCAACGGCCGACGTACAGCGTCTGACGCTGATCTCTTCCGTAGTTTCAGCCTATATCGATGTTCGATACTATCAGGAACGTCTGGCAATTGCCCGCGAGAACCTGAAGTCTCGTCGCGAGACGCTGGACCTGACCAAGCTTCAGCTTGAAGCCGGTGCTGCATCGCGCCTCGACGTCGTCCAGTCTGAAGGCCTCGTCAATTCCACGCTTGCGGACATGCCTGGTCTTGAAACAAGTTTCCGTCAGGCCGCGCACCGCATCGCTACACTTCTCGGCATGCCAGCCTCTTCGCTGGTTGTCGAATTGCAGCGTGGCGCACGCCAGCCGGTTGCTCGCAGACCTGCGACAACAGGTATTCCTGCTGACCTGATCCGCAATCGTCCAGACATTCGCGTTGCCGAGCGCAACCTGGCTGCCGCCACCGCACAGATCGGTGTTGCCGAATCACGCCTCTATCCAAGCATCACCATCAGCGGCTCGATTTCGCCAAGCTACGTGAACCTCTCCAACAATGGCTCGCGTGGAACATCGAACACCTGGTCCTTCGGCCCAAGCCTCGTCCTGCCAATCCTTGATGGTGGCAGCCTGCGTGCCAATGTCGATATCGCCAAGTCATCGGCTCGTGAGCAGTATCTGGTCTGGAAATCCACCGTTCTGGAAGCAATTGAAGAGGTTGAGAACGCACTGGCAGCCGTCAATCGCGACAAGCAGACCGAAGACGCCCTTCGCAGAACCGTGAAGTCCTATCAGGAAGCTCTCTCGCTCGCGACAGCCAGCTATCGTGACGGTGCCTCGTCTCTGCTAGACGTACTGGATGCTCAGCGTCAGGTGTCCACGGCGCAGGCCAATCTCGCGACAGCCGTTCAAAAGACAGCTCAGGATTACGTATCTCTGAGCATCGCGCTTGGCGGCGGTTACGCGGTCGGCGAAACGCAAGCCGTCACCGGACCCAAGGTAGCTGCAGCAAACCCTCCCAAGGGTATGTGATAAGCTCAGCAATTCGAACAGATAAAAAACCCGCGGCTTCGACCGCGGTTTTTTTTATGTCTGTAAACCGCGCACAATAAAGGCCCCGGATCGGGGCCTTTATCATGCAGGGTCACGGAGCGTTTAGTTCTTGGCGCGCTCGACGTAGGAATTGTCTTCCGTTGCGATGACAACACGGATGCCTGCATCAACATGCGGCGGAACCATCGTACGAATGCCGTTCGACAGGATCGCTGGCTTGTAGGAGGAAGACGCGGTCTGGCCCTTGACGACCGGTTCGGTCTCAACGATCTCGAGCGTTACGTGACGCGGAAGTTCCACGGCCAGCGGCAAGCCTTCGTGGATCGACAGGACGCAGGTCATGCCTTCCTGAAGATAGGCCTTCTGCTCACCCATGGTTTCAACGTCAACCACGACCTGATCGTAGTTTTCCGGGTTCATGAAGTGGAAGCCTTCACCGTCTTCGTAGAGAAACTGGAAGTTCAGGTCTTCAACGAAGGCACGCTCAACCTGTTCGGTCGTGCGCCAACGCTCAGACACCTTCACGCCATCAACGATGCGGCGCATATCGACCTGGGTCACAGGCGTGCCCTTGCCGGGATGGAAGTTGCTGGCGCTGAGAACGACATAGAGCTTGCCATCCACGTCGATAACATTGCCCTTGCGGACGGATGAGGCGATAACCTTGACCATAGGATTTCCTTGTAACTCAATGAAATGCGTCGTAAAGGACCGCGCGGCTGCACCGACCCGACGGACGTTTTGTAAGTTTTCTGGGGCGCAACTATCCTAAATTTGCGGGAATTGCCAGCCTTCAACAGCATTGAACCAAAAACTGTGCGGCAGTTTTCGAATATTTCGATAAAAGGCGGAGTTTGAACGCCTTCGATCTGAACAATTCTTCTGCCGACCAACCGTATTGATGAAAAGAAAGCAGCATATGGGCTCGAAGCTCGACACAGCATCTGCCTGGTGGACACCCGACGTTCACCTGGATCGCCGCCCCTTCCTCCTGGGTCGAAATGCGATACAGGCAGCCATGCGCAGCTTTTTCGCCGCCCGCGATTTTCTGGAAGTCGATACCGCGACCTTGCAGATCTCTCCCGGCAACGAGGCACATCTGCACGCCTTTGCGACGACCGGAATAAGCACCAGCGGCGAGCGCGCGCCCTTGTATCTTCACACGTCGCCGGAGTTCGCCTGCAAGAAATTGCTGGCGGCCGGAGAAAAGCGCATCAGTTGCTTTGCCCACGTCTACCGCAATCGCGAGCGCGGACCGTTGCATCATCCGGAATTCACCATGCTGGAGTGGTACCGGGTCGGCGAAACCTATGAGACGTTGATGCGCGACAGCGCGCAATTGCTGGGGCTCGCCGCAGAAACAGCAAAGACGAAGACCCTGACCTACCGGGGGAGGAGCATCGACCCGTTTCTTGAACCTGAGCGACTGAGCGTGGCGGAAGCCTTTAATCGCTTCGGCAATATCGATCTTTTGGCAACCATTGCCCCAGATGGCGAAACCGACCGTGACCATCTTGCAGCAGAGCTGAAACAAGCCGGCATCCGCAGTGCCGATGATGACAGCTGGGCGGATATGTTCAGTCGTGTCATCGTAGAGCGTGTCGAGCCCAAGCTCGGCTTCGAGCGGGCGACCATTCTTGATGAGTATCCGACAAGCGAGGCCGCACTCGCCCGTCGTTCTCCAGCAGACAGCCGCGTTGCGGAGCGTTTCGAGCTCTATGCCTGCGGCGTGGAACTCGCCAATGCCTTCGGCGAACTGACGGATGCCGCAGAACAACGTCGCCGTTTCGAAGCGGAAATGCGTGAGAAACAGCGTGTCTACGGCGAGACCTACCCGATCGATGAAGACCTGCTGGCAGCACTCGAAATCATGCCGGCGGCCAGCGGCATTGCGCTTGGCTTTGACCGTCTGGTGATGTTGGCAACGGGTGCACCGAGGATTGACCTTGTCATGTGGGCGCCAGTACCGGATTATGGTTCATGACGATACGCAGCCTCAAATCGGTGGAGGAGTTGCATGATGCTGGCCTGATCGGCAGGCAGTCTCTCGAAAGCCTGCGCCCCGTGGCGGACAGATATGACGTGGCCGTAACACCCGCCATGGTCAAACTCATAGATCCCAGTGATCCGAAGGATCCAATCGGCCTGCAGTTCATTCCGAGCGATGCGGAATTGGTGCAGACGCCGCAGGAACGCGCTGATCCCATTAGCGATGAGGCGCACAGCCCCGTCCACGGCGTAGTCCACCGATACCCGGACCGGGTGTTGCTGAAAGCCGTTCACATATGCCCGGTCTATTGCCGCTTCTGTTTCCGCCGGGAGATGGTCGGACCACAGGGCAATGGCACGTTGACGCCGCAGGAGCTGTCCGCAGCGCTCGACTATATCCGCGACCATGATGAGATCTGGGAGGTCATTCTCACCGGTGGCGATCCGCTTGTGCTATCGCCGCGGCGTCTGTCCGCGATCATGGACGGTCTCAAATCCATTTCGCATGTGAAAATCATCCGATTCCACACCCGCGTTCCCGTTGTCGATCCAGATCGCATCGGTTCGGAGCTTGTGGATGCCCTAAAGTCGAGCGGCAAGACGACTTACGTCGCGCTTCATGCCAACCACCCACGCGAACTCACGACAGAGGCACGGGCAGCCTGCGCCCGTATGATCGATGCAGGCATTGCAATGGTCAGCCAGTCGGTGCTGCTCAAGGGCATCAATGACGATCCCTCAGTCCTGGCAGAGCTCATGCGCGCCTTCGTTGAGATGAGGGTCAAGCCCTACTACCTCCACCACCCCGATCTGGCGCCCGGCACCAGCCACTTCCGATTGGACATAGAAGAGGGCCAGCGTATCGTTGCCGCTCTGCGAGGCCGTATCTCCGGCCTTTGCCAACCGACCTATGTCTTGGATCTTCCCGGAGGCCATGGAAAAGCCGTCATCGGTCAGAATGCGGCATCGAAACATGCCGACGGTTGCTACACGGTTTCGGATTTCAACGGCAACGATCACCTCTATCCGTGATCGCCTTGTAAAATTGCCGTCGCGAAATGCGGCGTCACAGGGACTTCGGAGAGGTGGCGGCAGAGAAACAAAAATTTCACAATTCCGCCCCCATCCTGTCATCATAAAGAAAAATATTCTACCTATATTGAAAATCATTGATCACGCCGCAAATCCGGAGTATCAGTGTTTCAACTGGAGAGCGATTCTCCGGTATTCCGGGTCAACACCAACGCAGGGAGAGTGTCATGTCCAAACCGAAACACATTGCCGCAATCCTTGGAGTGCGGTTCGTGACTGCCGGATACACAGCGATGTGTTCCCGCTGCTGTCGAATGTGACCTTACGGTCCAACCTTATCTAAAATTCAATTCGACGAATTGCTGTGTCACAAGCCACAGCGGGAGTATGTATGATGCAAAAGCAAGTTATTGAATTCGCAGGTGAACCTGTCGGTATTGTCGTACCGGACGAGAACCGTTTGAAGTTCATCGCTGTCAAATTTCATGTTCACGATCTCGACGAACAGCGCTTTGACAGCGCAGACGATGTCCGCACGGCCATTCGCAACCTGGTGCGCAATCGCAATGTCGCGTCACTGGTCTGAGAATCCGCAGACTTCGACAGATAAGACCCGCAACACCACAACCCTACCGCGCCATTGATGCGACAGCGCACAGCTTAGGCGTTGTCGCATCCATCTGAAACGCCTTCCCGCCGCTGGAGGGCGTTGTCAGAACGCTGTGAATGTCAGGGTCGTCAGAGACCGCACAATGCCCGGAATGCTGACGATATTTTCATTGATGAATTTGCCGATATCCTGCTCCGGCGAGAGATAGATCTTCAACAGGAGATCATATTCGCCGCTCGTCGAATAAAGCTCGGAAACCAGTTCCGTTTTGTAGATGGCATCGGCAACGTCGTAGGTCTTGCCGGGCGTGCATTGAAGCTGAACGAAAATTGGCTTCATAATCGGTTCCCGTCACATGATGGATGATGCGCAAAACGCAGACAGCCTTGCGCGCTGGCTGCACTATTGTCCGAGCAGAGCGCATGTTTCAACCCCGGTGGCGCATCTTGGCCATTCCTCCACATTCCCGCCAGGCATCATGTCATGACGAGATGTCGGTATTCACTTGCAAGGACTGCCACTAATCTGTCTTCATGACAGGCGGAAAAGACAATCGGCCTGCTGGCAGATGCCACGACCTTTGACCTGTCACGTCCTTGGGTGATTTCGATGTATAATGATCCGCGTTCACACGGCCTTTGGGAAAAAACCGCGCCGAAGCCCCCGGCGACGTCCTCCTTGGAAGGTGATTCCACGGTCGATGTCGTGGTCGTGGGCGGCGGCTTTACCGGACTTTCCACCGCACTTCATCTTGCAGAACGCGGTATTCGCGTCACCGTTCTCGAAGGCAAGGAGATCGGCTTCGGCGGTGCGGGTCGGAATGTCGGCCTCATCAATGGCGGTATGTGGGTCATGCCGAAGGAATTGCCTGATGTGCTCGGCCCGGTCTACGGCGAAAGGTTGCTCTCGCTTCTTGGCAACGCCCCCTTCCTTGTTCGTGAACTGATTGAAAAACACCAGATCGAGTGCGAACTCGAGAAGAATGGCACCCTTCACTGTGCCGTCGGAGACAAGGGTCTGGCCGAAATCCGCGAACGCTGTGCTCAATGGGCGGCTCGCGGCGCTCCCGTCAGGCTTCTCGATGCAGAAGAAACCGCTCAGCGCGTTGGTTCGTCAGCCTATAGCGGCGCCTTGCTGGATGAGCGCGCAGGCACGCTGCAGCCTTTGGCCTATGTGCGGGGCCTTGCATCCGCAGCCATCAAGGCAGGTGCCACCATCCACACATCCAGCCCGGTCATCGACTATGAGCAGGATGGAGAGGGCTGGCGGGTCAAGACTGCAAGCGGTTCGGTACGCGCCGACTGGGTGGTGGTCGCGACCGAAGCCTATAGTGACGGCCCCTGGAAAATCATCCGCGAGGAGCAGGTCTACCTGCCCTATTTCAATGCGGCAACGAAGCCTCTGGGCGACAATCTGAGAAAGACAATCCTGCCAAACCGAGAAGGCTGCTGGGACACCAATGAAATCCTGTCGTCCTTCCGCATGGACAAGGCAGGTCGCCTCATATTCGGCAGCGTCGGGGCTCTGCGCAACACGGGCGCAACCATCCATCCCGCATGGGCAAAGCGCGCCTTGAAAAGACTGTTTCCCCAATTGGGCGACATCGAATTCGAATGTGATTGGTACGGTCAGATCGGCATGACCGACGATTCCGTGCCGAGATTCCACAAATTTGCAAAAAACGTCGTCGGCTTTTGTGGCTATAACGGGCGCGGCATCGCCCCCGGCACCGTATTCGGCAAGACGCTTGCAGCCCATGTTGCAGGTGACGTGGCAGAAGATGCCCTTCCCCTGCCGGTCACATCTGCAAAAGCCAGAAGCTTCCGCGCCCTGCGGGAAGCCTATTACGAGGCCGGGGCGCAGATTGCCCATTTTGCCGGCGAACGTGGCTGACGGCTGATATCGACCGCAGTTTGGAGCACTGGTGGCAGGGGTAACCGTTATATTCTTGCGTATATAATGCCAGCCCTTTAAGAAGCGTTATATTCCTTCGGATATTTCGCTAGCTGGAGCTGACGGCCATGACAATCTTGCGCAGGACATTCATCACAGGCGTCTTTGCCTTCGGCTGCTGCCTGTCCACCCTTGGTCTGGCACATGCGGCACCGGCGCAGCAACAGGTGACGGTTTTCGCGGCGGCGAGCATGAAGAATGCACTCGATGCCGCAAATGAGGCATGGTCGAAACGGACCGGCAACACCGCCGTTGTCTCCTATGCGGCGAGCTCGGCATTGGCAAAACAGATAGAAGCCGGTGCACCAGCCGATCTCTTCATCTCAGCGGATCTTTCATGGATGGACTATGTCGCGGCCAGGAAACTCATCAAGGAAGGCACAAGGACCAATCTTCTTGGAAACCGCCTTGTCCTGATCGCCTCCGCAGACAAGGCTGCACCTGTAAACATCCAGCCGGGGTTTGGACTGGCGCAGCTCGTGGGTGACGGAAAGCTGGCCATGGGCGCTGTCGATTCTGTTCCCGCGGGAAAATACGGTAAGGCTGCGTTGGAAAAGCTGGGGGTCTGGTCTTCAGTGGAGGCAAAAGTTGCCGCCGCAGAAAGCGTTCGTGCCGCTTTGCTTCTCGTCTCTCGTGGTGAGGCCCCTTATGGCATTGTCTACCAGACCGACGCTGCTGCAGACCCGGGAGTGAAGATCGTCGGCACATTTCCGGAAAACAGTCATGAGCCCATCATCTATCCGGCGGCCATTCTGTCCCAATCCGGCAACCCTGCCGCAACCGCCTATCTGGATTTTCTAAAATCGCCAGAGGCTGCATCTTTTTTTGAAGAGCAAGGTTTTACCATTCTCAAGTAAGATCTGACCGATCGCCTGCATAAACAGGCGGTCTTCCGGGTGCGGCATAAACGGGAACATCATATTGGATTGGCTTAGCCTCAGCGCGCAAGAGTGGACATCCATACGTTTAAGCCTCTGGGTTTCCACCGTCGCCATGGTCGTGAGCCTGCCTTTCGGCATCTTCACCGCACTTTTGCTGGCAAGGGGCAATTTCTGGGGCAAATCACTGCTCAACAGCATCGTGCATCTGCCCCTCATTCTGCCACCCGTCGTTACCGGCTTTCTTCTTCTGATCCTCTTCGGGCGCAAAGGGGTCATCGGGCAGTTTCTGGATCAGTATTTCGGTATCGTCTTTTCCTTCCGCTGGACGGGTGCAGCGCTGGCTTGCGGCATCATGGCCTTTCCGTTGATGGTTCGCTCCATCCGGCTGTCGATCGAAGCGGTTGATCGCAAACTCGAGGAAGCGGCGGGCACCCTGGGCGCAAGCCCGTTCTGGATATTCGTGACCGTCACCCTGCCGCTGACACTGCCCGGCATCATCGCCGGAATGGTTCTGGCATTCGCCAAAGCCATGGGAGAGTTCGGTGCAACGATCACCTTCGTCTCCAACATTCCCGGAGAGACCCAGACCCTGTCATCAGCAATTTACACCTTCACGCAGGTTCCCGGAGGCGATGCCGGCGCGCTGCGGCTGACATTGGTCGCCATCGTCATCTCCGTGGTAGCCCTTCTCGCGTCCGAGTTTCTGGCACGCATTGTCGGCAGGAGGGTTCACGCGCCATGACCTTGACGCTCGATGTAAAACACCGGCTGGGTGCCTTTGCGCTGGACGCACAATTTACCGCAGGCAAGGGCGTGACCGCCCTGTTTGGCCGCTCGGGCTCAGGCAAGACATCACTTGTCCGGATTATAGCGGGCCTGATGAGGCCCGATCATGGAACCCTCGCTCTCGATGACATCACTCTGGCAGATAGCAAGAGGCACCTCTTCACCCCCTGTCACAAGCGTCGGTTTGGCTATGTCTTTCAGGAGGCGCGGCTTTTTCCGCACCTGACCGTGCGCCAAAATCTGGTTTACGGTCGCTGGTTTGCAGGCAAGGTCCAGACGGGCGAAGACGGCAACAAAATCATCGAGATGCTGGGTATTGAGCATCTTTTGAAACGCTACCCGGAAAAACTGTCCGGTGGCGAAAAACAGCGCGTGGCCATCGGCCGGGCTCTTCTCTCTTCCCCGCGCCTGCTTTTGATGGACGAACCGCTTGCGGCGCTGGATGAAGCCCGAAAGGCCGAAATCATCCCCTATCTGGAACGGCTTCGTGACGAAACCGGCGTCCCCATCATCTATGTCAGCCATTCAATCAGCGAGGTTTCGCGACTGGCGGACCAGATCGTGGTCATGAAGGGCGGCAAGGTCGATGCGGCGGGCCCGGCAGCGGAAATCCTTACCCACCCCACCTTCGGTGAACAGCTTGAACGCCGGGACGTAGGCAGCATTCTGTCCGGCAATGTCGAGGCATTCGATACGGTGCATGGACTCGCCACCGTCAGGGTGGGTCGATCAACGTTACAGATCCCTGCAACAGCGGCCCGGGTCGGACAAAGGGTGCGTATCCATATTCCCGCCCGCGAGGTGCTGCTGGCAACGGTCAGGCCTGAAGGCTTGAGTGCTCTCAATATTCTGGCGGGCCAGATTGCCGACATCGGGCCCTTCAGGGACGGTTTGGCGATGGTTGCGGTGAACTGTGACGGAACGGTCGTTACGTCGCGCATCACGAGCCTTTCTGTCGAGAGGCTGGGCCTGGCCAAGGGGCAGACGATTTTCGCAATCGTAAAATCGGCGGCGCTCGATCCCTATTGATCTTTGTTACGATGGGCCTCAAGCCAGTCGAGATCTTCCTTCAACGCATTCTCGAGGCGTCTTTCCATGTTGCGATAGCGCTCAAGCAAGGTCTGACCAAACTCCGTCAGAACCGCCCCGCCGCCCTGGCTGCCGCCACGCTGGCGCTCAATGACCGTATCCTTGAACATATGGTTCAAAGCATCCACCAATAGCCACGCACGTCGATAGGACATATCCATGGCCCGCCCGGCAGCGGAAATGGAGCCTGTCGAAGCAATCAGTTCCATGAGCTGGGCTTTCCCAGGCCCCAACCGATCCCCCAGGGGAAAATCGATTCGAAGGGTCGTTTTCAAAGGCGATTCGCGTCCACTCATTCTGCCTCGCCAGCGAACTGATCGCGCCACGCTTTTTGCGCCCCCGGGTAAGGCAGGGAGCTTGCCTCGTAGATACCGCGCGCAATCGCACGACTGACGGTCGTCGCCGCGAGGTGGCAAAGCTCGGCAAAATCATTCGCGGTTTCCAATGGCATCTTTCCCGTGGCCGCAGCAAACATGGTATCGCCGTCACTGGCCAAATGCGACGGCATGACAGCACGTGCGAGCCCGCCCTGCGCCATGATCGACAGCCGATGCGCCTGCGCCTTGGTCAAAACGGCATCCGTCACCACACAGCCGATGGTCGTTGCAGTCTGCGTCGCGCCCTTGATGCACATGGCCGTATCGGCTGGCGAAAACTGCGATGGCAACCCGAAGCCTCCGAACTCACCATTCTGCTCGAACGGGGCGGCCCAGAAGTGCCTGCTCGCTCCAACTGTTGTCGATCCCAATGCATTGACGGCCACAATGGCTGCAATCCTGTGACCACCTGTCGTCGTTGCGCTGACAGATCCCAGCCCACCCTTCCATGTTGCCGTGGTCGCACCTGTGCCAGCCCCGACGCTGCCCAGCAGGAAGGGCTGGGCACTGGCGGCCTTGAATGCAGCATAACCCATTTCGCGATAGGGGGAGTGGACGCCCCAATCCTTGTTTCCTCCATTGAGCAGGTCCATGAGAATGGCCTGTGGGACAATGGGGACACGGGTCGTCCCGACGGGAAAGCCACGACCGATTTCGCGAAGGCCCGCCTGCACCCCGCCCGCTGCATCCAGCCCGAAGGCAGAACCACCGGACAGCACGAAGGCATCTACTTTGGCTATCGTCATTGAGGGGTCGAGCAAGGCAGTATCACGCCCGCCCGGCGCACCACCAAGAATGCATCCGGACGCGGTTGCAGGTTCATCGAACAGAATGGCCGTGACGCCCGAACCCAGCTGGAGATCCGTCACATGGCCAACGGAGACACCTTCGATATCGATCAGCAGATTGTGCACGGCGCAACACCTTTCAGGTCATCTCTGCCGGTATCTCGCCGCGCCATCCTCTTGTCAACGCCTCAGGAAAACACCGCCGTCCCAATGACCGGCGTCGAAGGAACCGCCATATCCCGCGGCTCCAGCATACCGGAAAGATAGGCTTCGCGCCCGGCGGTCACCGCCTTCGCAAAGGCACCCGCCATGATGACGGGATTGCCCGCTCCGGCAACGGCCGTGTTGAGAAGGACAGCGTCATAGCCTAGCTCCATCACGGTTGCAGCATGGGAAGGGCGTCCCAGCCCCGCATCGACGATCATCGGCACCTCCGGAAAATGGGCCCGCATGGAGCGCAAGGCGGTCACGTTCAACGGCCCCATGGCGCTGCCGATGGGCGCGCACCAGGGCATCAATATCCTGCAACCGGCATCGATCAGCTTTTCGGCCACCACAAGATCGTCTGTCGTATAGGGAAATACCTCGAAGCCGTCATCGCTGAGAATGCGGGCGGCCTCCACCAGCGCAAACACATCCGGCTGAAGTGTATCGTGGTTGCCGATCACCTCCAGCTTGATCCAGTTTGTCTTGAAAACCTCACGTGCCATTTTCGCCGTCAAAACAGCCTCTTTTGCGGTATGGCAACCGGCAGTATTGGGCAGGATATTGCGGTCCAGCTCCCGGATAAGCTCGAAAAACTGCCCGCCTTGCCTGCTTCCCGCCATTTCCCGTCGCAGCGAAATGGTCAGGATGTCCGTCTTGCTGGCGCGCACCGCATCCGCCAGAACGGCAGGAGAGGGATAACGTGCGGTGCCAAGCAGCAACCGCGAGCCAATCTCGCGTTCGTAGAGTTTCAGCATGGCCTACCCTCCCTGCATGGGTGAAAGAACTTCAACCCGGTCAAATTCCTTGAGGCGAAAGTCACTGCGATCCTGCGCGTGGACGAGATCGCCGTTGACGGCAGTCGCCAGCCACTCGCCTTCATAGTCAAGCGCTGCCAGCACGGTCGAAAGCCGGTCGGCAGCAAGATCATGCTCTTGCCCATTGACGAGAATTTTCATGGGAAACCTCCTTTGAAAGCAAAATACCGGCCGCCTGTTGCGCCATGGCTGGCGAAAGCAGAAAACCGTGCCGGTGCGCGCCATTGACAAAAAGCGTGCCATCCTTCTCAACGACACGCGGAAGATTATCGGCAAAGGCAGGGCGCACGCCCGTTCCCGTCTCGATGATCTTTGCCTCCCCGAAGGCCGGGTGAAGCGCGTAGGCGGCGTTTAGCAGCTCCATCATCGAGCGGGCGGTTATCGGCCCGCTCTCCTGCGTTTCGATCATCGTTGCCCCCACCATGAAGCGCTCCTTGTCGCGAGGCACGATGTAGAGCGGGATGCGTGGATGAAGCACTCGAATGGGACGCGACAGCGCAAGCTCGTCCGTGGCGAGATAGAGCATCTCACCCCGCACCCCGCGAAGACCGGCAAGTCTGCCCGCCTGCGCGGCGCCCGTGCAATCGACGCGATGGGGGAAGGCTTTTTCGTCAACGACGTCTGCCCCCAGATGGAAATCCACGCCGAGAGAGACAAGCCGCTCATGAAGCGCATTGAGGGCGGCTCGTGGATCGAGATGCCCCTCGCCCGCAAAGAAAAGGCCGATCGGAAAACGCCCTGCGAGATCAGGTTCGAGCGCCGCAATTTCGGCCTCATCGACCCAGCGATAACCCGTCGTGCGCGACGCAAAGCGCGACAGTTCAGCCTTGTCCCTGCCTTGGGCCACGACCAGCGTGCCGTTGCGGACAACAAGACCCGGCGTGGCCTCGTCCCACCAGTCGAGGGCGGATTGGCCGAGCGTCAAAACTGCCTCCTCCGCGCTCTCCCTTTCGCACCAGGGTGCCAACATGCCGCCCGCAAACCAGGACGCACCGCGCCCTGGTTGATGCGCCGGATCGCAAACGGTAACGCAGGCACCGCGGCGGGAAAGTTCCAGCGCAACCGTCAGACCTGCAACGCCTGCGCCCTTGATAAGAACATCCATCTCAGCCCTCTGCCGGTTTTTCCAGCGGCATATAGAGATCACCGCCCTGCTGGAATTTCTGCGCCATGGCTTCCAGACCTTCCTTCTGCGCCTCGGCACGAATGTCGTGCGAAATCCGCATCGAGCAGAATTTGGGTCCGCACATCGAGCAGAAATGGGCAACCTTGTGCGCTTCCTTGGGCAGGGTCTCATCGTGAAAGGACCTGGCTGTCTCAGGGTCGAGCGACAGGTTGAACTGATCTTCCCAACGAAACTCGAAGCGCGCCCGCGATAGCGCATTGTCGCGGATCTGTGCCGCCGGATGTCCTTTGGCGAGATCGGCAGCATGAGCGGCGATCTTGTAGGTAATCACGCCAACCTTGACGTCATTGCGATCGGGCAGACCGAGATGCTCCTTTGGCGTGACATAGCAAAGCATGGCCGTGCCGAACCAGCCGATCATGGCAGCGCCGATGCCTGATGTGATGTGGTCGTAGCCGGGGGCAATATCGGTTGTGAGCGGCCCAAGCGTATAGAAGGGTGCCTCGCCGCAGACCTTCAACTGCTTGTCCATGTTCTCCTTGATCTTGTGCATTGGCACATGGCCGGGCCCTTCGATCATCACCTGACAATCTTTCGCCCAGGCAATCTGTGTCAGTTCTCCAAGCGTCTCCAGTTCCGCAAACTGCGCAGCATCATTGGCATCGGCAATAGAGCCGGGACGCAGGCCATCGCCTAACGAGAAAGAGACGTCATAGGCCCGGCATATGTCGCAGATTTCCTCGAAATGCTCGTAAAGGAAGGACTCCTTGTGGTGATGCAGACACCACTTGGCCATGATGGAGCCACCGCGCGAAACGATACCGGTGACCCTGTTGACGGTGAGCGGAATGTAGTGCAGCCGGACGCCCGCATGGATGGTGAAATAGTCGACGCCCTGCTCGGCCTGCTCGATCAACGTATCGCGAAACACCTCCCAGGTCAGGTCTTCGGCAATGCCGCCCACCTTTTCCAGCGCCTGATAGAGAGGCACGGTGCCAATCGGGACCGGAGAATTGCGGATGATCCATTCCCGGATGTTATGGATGTTGCGACCGGTGGAGAGGTCCATGACGGTGTCGCCACCCCAGCGGATGGCCCAGACCATCTTGTCGACCTCATCCGCCATGGAGGAGGTCACCGCAGAATT
Organism: Hyphomicrobiales bacterium; assembly: GCA_900468285.1. GTDB lineage: Bacteria > Pseudomonadota > Alphaproteobacteria > Rhizobiales > Rhizobiaceae > Agrobacterium. The sequence goes on from UBTF01000013.1 coordinate 20,696, forward strand.
TCCGATATTGGCGTTGATCTTGACCAGAAAATTGCGGCCGATAATCATCGGCTCGGCTTCCGGGTGGTTGATATTGGCGGGAATGATCGCCCGTCCAGCGGCGACTTCCTGACGCACAAATTCCGGCGTGACGAAATCTGGAATATGTGCACCAAAACTTTCGCCATCGCGCACCAGCTTGTCCTTGATCGCCTCGCGGCCAAGGTTCTCACGAATGGCGATAAATTCCATTTCCGGTGTGACGATACCTGCTCGGGCATATGCGAGCTGCGTGACGGCCTTCCCGTCCCTGGCTTTCAACGGCCGATGGCGCAGCGGGAATTCAGGTGTCAGCCGCTCGCCCGTCGCAAAGCCGTTATCCTCAGGTTTGACGTGGCGGCCATCATAGACCTCCACATCGCCCCGGGCGACGACCCAGTCATGACGCAGCCGAGGCAATCCGCTCTCGATGCTGACGGCATGGGAAGGGTCGGTGTAGGGGCCGGAGGAATCATAGACTGTGACCGGCGGTTCGCCGGCCGTTGGATGCACGGCGATTTCTCGCATCGGCACACGGATATGAGGGTGAAGGGTCCCCGGCTTGTAGATTTTGGTGGAGGCAGGAAGCGGGCCTGTGGTGACGACAGGCGAAAGATTTTTAGCGGCAATGTTCATCGTGAGGCTCCAAAGCAAAGACAGTGGAGACCCAGTTCGAGCATGAAGACGAAAAACCACGGACGAATAGCGATAATGTTCGACGACGTCGAACTGCCAGTTCCGCGTTTGCACCGTCCCTACGCCAGTATGAACTGGATCAGGTTCAACGGGTCACTGCGCGCGCTAGCAGTATCTCAGCCCCTTGCCGGGACCCCCCTGGTGAATGTCGCAATGAAAGACCCGGCGTCATCTTTTGTCAAGTTGCGATATTGGGTGCTTTTTTAGCGGTCACGACAAATTAACCTAGCCATTTATACGAATGTTATTTTTTCCAGCTTATTTCGAAGAATGCGTTATGATGACGCGCTAATATGGGAGAATATAGGGAATGAATTCAACAATTCGTGAAATACTATCGAAATTCGGGCAGCTCCCTGCGCCGGTCGATACAATCGCTGACGACGCTGATCTTTATGCAGCGGGACTTTCTTCTTTCGCATCAGTACAGTTGATGCTTGGTATCGAAGACGCATTCGATATCGAATTTCCTGACAGTATGCTCAATCGCAAGTCATTTGCGAGCATCCACGCAATCGAAACCACAGTGAAGACGATTCTCGACGGCAAAGAGGCGGCGTAATGGACCTTTCCGTCGCACCGCCCAATGCCACGCTCTCTGCGCGCGCGGCTCGGGTCGCGTCAATCGCCGCGCACCATGCGGATGACGTCGATGCGGCCGCACGGTTCCCGAAGGAAGCTGTCGATGCCCTGCGCTCGGAACGGCTTCTGGGAATTCAGGTTCCGGCACATCTCGGCGGCGAGAGTGCCAGCCTGCGCCAAATCGCGGACATCTGCTGCACCCTTGGGCAGTCCTGCTCTGCAACGGCAATGATTTTCGCCATGCACCACATCAAGGCATCCAGCCTTGTCGAGCATGGTGAGGAGAGCGCCTGGCATACCGATTTCATGCGGCGTGTAGCAGCCGAGCAGCTTCTGCTGGGTTCGGCAACGACGGAAGGCGGCATAGGCGGAAATCTGCGAAACTCGATCTGCGCTATCCATATCGATGGCGAGAATTGCACGCTGGAAAAAGACGCCACCGTCATTTCCTACGGCAGTGAAGCGGACGCCATTCTCATTACATCGCGCGCCCATGCCGATGCTGCGCCTGCCGATCAGGTCATGACCGTGTTCCTGAAGAACCAGTACAGCCTTGAAAAGACGCATGTCTGGAACACGTTGGGTATGCGAGGCACATGCTCGGACGGATTTCTGTTCAAGGGCCAAGCGCCGGCACAGCAGATTTTCCCGAAACCCTTTGCGGAAATCGCCGCGCAATCCATGCTGGCGACCTCCCACCTTTTGTGGAGCGGCGTGTGGTACGGGATCGCCGCCGATGCTGTCCTCCGCGCCCAGGCATTCGTTCGCGCAGCTGCCCGCAAGTTGCCCGGTGTCGCACCTCCAGGCGCTATTCGTCTGGCAGAAGTATCCAGCAAGCTGCAGATTGTAAAATCGAACGTCATTGCTGGTCTCAAGGCCTATGAAGACACCAGAAAGAATCCCGACCGGCTGATGTCGATGGCCTTTGCCATCGCCATGAACAACGTCAAGATATGCTCGTCGGAAACCATTCTAGAAATCATCAACCATGCCATGCTGATCTGCGGCATCATGGGCTACAAGAACGGTACGCCCTTCAGCCTCGGGCGGCATCTTCGGGATGCCCATTCGGCACAGCTGATGATCTCCAATGACCGAATCCTCAGCAACTCCGCCAATCTCCTGCTCGTGCAGAAGCAGGACACCAGCCTCTCGGGATAAAACCATGGATATGCAAACATCGTTTCTCGATCGCCTGTTCGACAAGGGACTGCTGATCGATACCGGCGTCGATGGACTCTACGGCCGCAGCGGCCAGTTCGAAGACGTCATTTCAGGATTTGAACGCCTCATCGGCAAGTTCGGCGGTGCAGACAATGCGGAAGTGATCCGCTTCCCCCCCGGCATCAACCGCGCCTATTTCGAAAAAAGCGGTTACATGAAAAGCTTTCCGCAACTGGCCGGCACGGTCCACTCCTTCTGCGGCTGCGAACTGGATCATGTCAGCCTGATCAAGAGCATGGACGAGGGCACCGACTGGACGAAAGACCAGAAGATTACCGATATCGTCCTGACCCCTGCTGCCTGCTACCCGCTCTATCCGACCATCGCCAAGCGCGGCAACCTCCCCAGCGGCGGCGGTCTTTACGATATCCAGTCCTACTGCTTCCGCCATGAACCATCCAAGGATCCGGCCCGGCAGCAGCTTTTCCGTATGCGTGAATATGTTCGCATCGGCACGCAAGGCGATGTTACCGACTTCCGCCAGCTGTGGATGGATCGCGGCGTGGAGATGATGGAAAAGGTCGGCCTGGACGTCAAGCTCGAGATCGCCAACGATCCCTTCTTCGGGCGGGCCGGAAAGATGCTGGCCAACAACCAGCGCGACCAGAACCTGAAATTCGAGCTGCTGATGCCCGTGACATCGACGGCCAACCTGACCGCTTGCATGAGCTTCAACTACCATCAGGACTCATTCGGCGCAAAATGGGGCCTCAATCTTACCGATGGTGCCGTTGCCCATACCGCCTGCGTCGGCTTCGGACTGGAGCGCATTGCGCTTGCCCTGTTTGCAAAACATGGACTGGATGTCGAGACATGGCCACAATCCGTGCGGGACGCTTTGTGGGGCTAAGGACGGCATGACCAGCATATTTCCGGCGTTGAGTGCCGAAGCCTATCTTGCACATCCGTTGCATTCATCGGAGCGGATGTGGCCGGAAACCAATTGCTACGTCGATCTGTGGATCGAACTTCTGGCGGCAAGCGCCTTGCCGCCGGAGGCCATGCTGGGTTTTACACTGGCGCAGGACTTCGAAGGCGATCAGTTCACCTTCTTCAAGGTGCCGCTGGAAGACCTGGAAACGCTCTATGGCATCCGGGTGACGGAGCTCGCGATTTTCGACAGGCTTGAGAGCCACGTCGAAACGCAACTGCAGCGCGGTCGTATCTGCCTGATAGAAATGGACAGCTTCTACATGCCCGACACGCAGGGAGTCGGCTATCGCAAGGAGCACGGCAAGACGACGGTCGCCATAAACCGCATGGACCTGCAAAAGCGCAGACTGGAATATTTCCACAATGCCGGTTATTTCGCGCTTGAAGGTGAGGACTTCTCCGGCATTTTCCAGCATCACCTCGGTGATGACGATCTTCCTTTTCTTCCCTACACGGAATTTGCCAAATTTCCCGAACATCCTGTTGATGATCGCGACAGACGGGAAGCGGCGCAGCGCCTGCTGATCCAGCATTTTACGAGAAGACCGAAGAAAAACCCTGTAAGGGCCTTTGCCGAGGTTTTCCCGTCGCAGGTGGAAAAAGTGGCGGACCGACCCTTCGGCTTTTTCCATAAATACGCATTCAACACGCTGCGTCAGCTTGGCGCCAATTTCGAACTGGCCGCCAGCCATCTGGAGTGGCTTGGCGGGGATATAAGCCGTTCCGGCGCGACGGTTCAGGCTCTGCGGATATCCGAAGTCGCCAAATCCGTGCAGTTTCAGCTTGCCCGTGCCATCGCCCGGCGCAGGTTTGATCCACTTGCGGCAGCTCTTGATCCCGCAATCGACGCGTGGGACGAGATGATGGCGGAACTTGAGGGTGCGCTTGGCAAGGCGAGCGAGGCAGCGTGACGGCAATGTCCGCAACCAGAACCGCGCAGGGCCGGCTCTTGAGCCACGGCTGGACCCTGACGCTGACGCCCGCCGATGCCTTCCAGGCACCCGGCGACATTCCTGCGGAAGCGATGACCATCGCGCCACCAGTTCCCGGAACCGTCGCGCAGGCATTGGAAATCCTCGGAACGTTTGACCGGCTGAAGCCGACGCCGCTCGACACCCAGGACGCATGGTATCGAGTGTCGATCACTTCTGAGACGCTGGAACCCGTGATCCTGCGCTTTGAGGGGCTGGCGACGGTCGCCGAGATTTTTCTCAATGGCAAATGCGTGGCACACTCGGACAGCATGTTCGAGGCAACCGAGGTGCCATTCACTCCCTCAGGCACCGATGACCTCGCGATCTGCTTCCGCGCTCTGGCTCCACGCCTCAAGGCATCAGGTCCGAGGGCGCGCTGGCGACCGCAGATGATGAGCAGCCAAGGCTTGCGCCTGATCAGAACGACGGCGCTCGGCTATATGCCGGGCTGGTGCCCCGAGGTTTACGCAGTGGGCCCATGGCGGCCCGTACGCCTGACAAGCCGGACAGAACGCAGCTTTGACATGGTCTCATCGCGCACTGAACTGGCGGTGGACGGAGCAGGTCTGCTTCATCTCGCGATCCGTATCCATAGCAACGCCTCTAATGTCGAAGTCACTTGCGCCGGCAGATCGGAAAAGCTGACGGCTACAGAGAATGGTATTTTCGAGGGCACGTTGCGGCTGGAGAATATTGAGCCGTGGTGGCCTGCAACGCACGGCACGCCTACGCTTCATGATGTGACGCTTCGTATCGAAGAGCAGGTCTTCACGCTCGGCACGACCGGTTTCCGGCGCATCGAGACGGAACATGGCGCGGATGGCAAAAGCTTTGGTGTAAAAATCAACGGCATTCCCGTCTTCTGCCGGGGAGCCGTGTGGACGACAGCGGATATCGTACGGCTGCCGGGTAGCAGGTCCGACTACGAACCCTGGTTGCGCCTTGCTGCGAAGGCCGGAATGAACATGATCCGCATCGGCGGGACCATGGCCTATGAAACACCGGAATTCTTCACGCTCTGCGATGAGCTGGGGCTGATGGTGTGGCAGGATATGATGCTGGCCAACTTTGATTATCCGGCAAAGGATCAAGGATTTCTCGCACACATAGAGACGGAAATCTCGCAGCTTCTGAGCGCCACGGCCCTGTCTCCATCCTTGACCGTGCTGTGCGGCGGCAGCGAAATGTACCAGCAGGGCGCGATGATGGGCCTTTCCGATCAGTTCTGGAAAGGGCCATTGACGGAAGACCTGTTGCCAGCCCATTTGGCGCGGTTGCGCCCGGACGTGGCCTATGTTCCCAACTCACCGTTCGGTGGAGCCCTGCCGTTTTTCCCGAATGAAAAGGTTGGCCACTATTACGGCGTGGGCGCCTATTGCCGACCTCTGGACGATGCAAGGCGTGCCGATCTGCGCTTTGCGGCGGAATGCCTCGCCTTTGCCAACGTGCCGCAGCAGAGCACACTGGACAAGCATCTTCCGGTAAAGCCGGTACATGATCCGATGTGGAAAATGCGCGTGCCCAGGGATCGTGGCGCATCATGGGATTTCGAGGATGTGAGAGATCACTATCTCGCCTTGCTCTACGCCGTAGAGCCCAGCGTCTTGCGGCGGCAGGATGCCGACCGTTACCTCGATCTGTCCCGCGCCGTCACCGCCGAACTTGTCGAGGCGATGTTTGCGGAATGGCGGCGTTGCGGCTCCAGTTGCAATGGCGCACTGGTCTGGACACTCCAGGACCTGCTACCTGGGCCGGGTTGGGGCGTCATTGACGCAACGGGAGAGCCCAAGTCCATCTGGTATGGGCTCAGGCGCGCCTTTCGTCCGCTGCAACTGGCGCTGACGGATGAGGGTACAAATGGGCTCGATATCCACGTCATCAACGAAACCGCCGTCGACATGGATCTTGTCGTTGACGTCACGTGTCTGCGCGACGGCCTTCAGCCGGTCGTGACGGGTAAAAGATCGGTCACCCTTGCCGCCCGCGACAGGCAGAAAATCCCGGCAACCGATTTGTTCGGAGCATTCTTCGATACGACCTACGCCTACCGTTTCGGGCCGCCATCGCATGATGTCACGGTAGCAAATCTCTACGATCAGAAAAGCGGCGCGCATCTCGCATCGTCCTTCCATTTCCCGCAGGGACGGCAGATGGCGATGCATCCAGCAACGCTGGAAACCGAGCTTGTTCACAACGACGGTCTATGGACATTGCGGGTAAAAACCGACGTTTTCGCGCAGTCGGTGCATGTCGAAGCTGAAGGTTTCAGACCATCGGAAGACTGGTTTCATCTGGCACCCGGTCAGACAAGGCACATCGACCTTGAGAGGCTCGACGGCCAAAGCGGAGACAGGCCCTCGGGTGCACTGAGATCCCTTGGCAGTCGACGTTCTTTTCACTTCTGAACTGGACGGACGAAATTTAAGTCGGCAATATTGTATTCGCCAACTTCGACACCTTATTTCCCAAGCTTTCCGACCTATATAACCGCCTATTAAACTATTCTGAAACGCACCCTTCTTCCCACGACTGCGGCTTTGACGCAGTTGCAAACATCGATTACCTTCTGACCATTCCGGAGGGCGAGAATTTTTATGATCGCGCCATCCAGTCCCGTTCATAGTCTGAAGACGAGCCGTATGATTTCCAGGTTTATCCGGTCTGAAAATCATACCGCTCGGCCCGGCAAGGCGTAGAAATCCTACATGGAAAAAAGTCTAACCCGTTACATCTGGAATCACACGCGGCGCCAGCAGCTTTACATCCTGCTGATCGTCGCTCTTTCGATGATTCCCTATTTTCTTGCCTTCGACCTGCCAAAACAGATCGTCAACGGCCCCATTCAGGGGGACGGATTTGAAGGCGTCAACTCGACGCAACTCTTCATGCATATTGCCTTTGATCTTCCCTATATCGGGACGGTCACGCTGTTTCCAGGCATCGAACTGAGCCGACTGGGAATGTTGATGGGCTTGAGCCTGACATTTCTGGCTCTCGTCATCGTCAACGGGCTCTTCAAATATTACATCAACACCTACAAGGGTCGCCTCGGCGAACGTCTTCTCCGCCGCATACGCTTCCAGCTGATCGACCGCATTCTTCTGTTTCCGCCATCCCACTTCAAACGGGTTAAGGGTGCGGAAATCTCCAGCATGATCAAGGATGAGGTAGAGCCGCTGGGCGGATTTACCGGCGATGCCTTTGTCCAGCCCGCACTTCTGGGCGGGCAGGCACTGTCGGCCCTTTTCTTCATTCTCGTGCAGAATTTCTGGCTCGGCCTGATTGCAGCCTTCATGGCCGCCATTCAGGTTGGCATCATTCCGCAGATGCGCCGTCGTCTTATCGAGCTTGGCAGACAACGCCAGCTGAGCGCCCGGCAACTCGCGGGCCGCATCGGCGAAATGGTCGATGGCATCGGTACGATCCACGCCTATGACACATCCAATTACGAACGGGCGGATGCGGCACACCGTCTGGGTGAGATCTTCAAAATCCGCTACGATCTCTACCAGTGGAAATTTATCGTCAAGTTCATCAACAATTTCCTGGCACAGCTGACGCCTTTCTTCTTCTATGCGCTGGGCGGATATCTGACCCTGCGAGGCAGTCTGGACGTGGGCCAGCTCGTGGCCGTCATCAACGCCTACAAGGAGCTTCCCGGGCCATTGAAGGAACTGATCGACTGGGATCAGGCGCGCCAGGACGTGCAGGTAAAGTACGAGCAGGTCTTCGAGCAGTTCGACTCACCGCTGATGATGGCCGCGAAAATCCAGGAATTGTCACCACAGGCAGCAGCAGCGATTACCGGCCCCATCGTAATCGCCGGACTATCCCTCGATGACGATAGCGGCACACGTTTGCTCGATCAGGCCAGTCTGACGATCAATCCGGGGGAAACAATCGCCATCGTCGGCACCGCTGGCGCAGAAGCGCTTGCCGATGCACTTGGGCGAACACTGTGGCCGACCTCGGGCAAGATCACCCTTGGCGACACCGACCTTCACGAATTGCCCGAATCCGTCACCGGCAGACGGATTTCCTACGTTTCTGCAGACACCTATTTCTTCCATGCAAGCCTGAAGGAAAATCTGGTTTACGGCCTCAAACACGCGCCGCTGAAGCCGAAAGTCTATAGCGGCGCTGAACTGGAACATCGCAAATGGGAAGTCCGCGAAGCAAAGCTTGCCCAGAACCCTGACATCGACATCAACAGCGACTGGATCGACTATGCGTCAAGTCCGGCGGGAAGCGACGAGGAAGAGCAGTTTCTCAAGGCCATGCTCTCGGTGCTTGATACGGTGCAGCTATCGCCTGATGTGCTGGAATTTGCATTGCGCTCGTCCATCGACCCGCTGACCGACCTGCATCTGGCGGCCCGGATCGTTGAACTGCGGCAGGCCCTGCGCACGGAACTTGACCGAGAGAACCTCAGCGGGCTCATCGTGCCGTTCGAGCCAAACAGCTACAACACCGAAGCGACGGTGGGTGAAAACATCATGTTCGGCACCATGCGCGACGCCACCACCGGCAGCAGCATGATCATCAACAGCGATTATTTCCGCGCGTTGATGCGTGGAACCGGCCTGTCCGACACGCTCTTCCATATGGGCTACACAATCGCGGAAAACGTCGTTGAAATCTTCAGCGATCTTCCGCCAGACCACCCCTTCTTCCAGCAGCTCACCTTCATGACCGCAGACGATATCCCCGGCTATCAGCAGATGCTGCAACGCCTGCAGGGCAAGGGCTACAAGGATGCGACCGAAGCGGAAAAGCGGGCCATGCTGCGCCTGAGTTTCTTCTATATCGAGCCCCGCCAGCGTTTCGGCCTCCTGACGCAGGAGGTGATGGACAAGATTGTGGAGGTTCGCCACATGTTCCATGAGAAATTGCCGGATGACCTTCGCAGCTGGATCGAGCCCTATGATCCGGAGAAATACGCCACATCCACCAGCCTTCTCGACAACATCCTGTTCGGCAAGATCAGCCATCGCTATGCCGATGCCTCACGACGCATCACCAGGATTGTTGCAGATGCAATGAAGAAGCAGGGCCTTTACGAGAAGGTTCTGGCCGTGGGGCTGGAATTCAATCTCGGGGCCGGCGGCAAACGTCTTGGACCGCTGCAGCGGCAGAAGCTTAATCTGGCGCGGGCATTGATGCGCAAGTCGGATTATTACGTCCTTAACAGACCCCTGCCCGGCCTCGACCACCGGCTTCAGCAGGAGATTGTTGACAATGTCATCAACTTTCTCAGAAGCGACGGGACGAATCCGGCCGTTCTGTGGGTGTTGTCCAACCCGTCACTATCAAAAATGTTTGACCGTGTTATCGTAATAAACCACGGATCGGTTGTTGCAGACGGCCCCTATGAGACTCTTGCAGAAGAAAACGGTACATTCAAAGAAATGATCGCAGCCTGATGGGTAATATAGGCGGTCAGGAACACGGACAGGAAAAGGCAATGCTTTTCAAAGACGAAATTCAGATGCTGAAACGCGTTCCCTTCTTCAGCGAAATGGAACCTTCCAAGCTGAAGTTGCTCGCATTCGCATCCGATCGGGTTTCATACCATGCCGGTGACGAGCTGTTCCGTCAGGGTGACCTTGGCGATGCCGCTTATGTTCTTCTGACCGGCAAGGTTGACGTTCTCATAGACTCGCCTTCCGGTCCGATAAAACTGACGGAAATGAGCGGAAACGCCATCGTCGGTGAAATCGCCATTCTCTGCGATAGCGTCAGAACCGCGACCGTTCGTGCTTCTACCTCCGTCGAAGCCTTGAGAATTGGCAAGGAACAGTTTTTCAAGCTGATGTCGGACTTTCCAGAAATTACCATCAAGGTGATGCGGGTTCTTGCCGAACGCTTGACACAGACCACCACCGAATTGAGCAAAGCCAGGTCCGAGAACAAGGCATAGAGCGGCATTTGCCGCAGCAGCACGGAAGAAATAAAAATAAAAGTGGTGCTATTGTAATAAAACTGAAATGCTGAACGTAATAAGGCAGAGCGGTATTGGTTCTCGCCTGAGCTGGGGCAAGACAGAAAAAGGCACGGTGTCCGAAGGAGGAGCTTGGACACATGTGATAAACTGGGGTGTATCATGGCGTTGAAGTCCGACGATCATCGTCGGGACAGTAAGCAGGAATTTCGGGTCAAGATCTGGGGAGCAAGAGGAACGCTTCCCGTCTCAGGAGAAAAATTCCAGAAATATGGCGGCAACACGATCTGCATCGAGGTGAGATGCGGAGAACACGTCTTGCTGTTCGATGCAGGCTCGGGCCTGTTGCCGGCGGGACAGGCTCTCAAGGCCGAAGGCATCGGCGATGTCAGCATGTTCTTTTCCCACTGCCATTACGACCACATTGTCGGCTTCCCCTATTTCAAGCCCTTCTTCAACCGCGAAAATGACGTTCGTATCTGGTCCGGCCATCTGGCAGGCCAGAAAACCACGCGGGAAATGCTTGCGGAATTCATGAGCCCGCCATGGTTTCCAGCGCCTCTGGATATCTGTTGCGCGCAAATCATTACCCGGGACTTCAAGGCCGGCGACGTCCTGTCGGTCCATCCCGAGCTTGAGATCACCACGGGAATGCTCAATCACCCCGGCAATGCGATAGGCTATCGCATTGACTGGCAAGGTCGCAGTCTGGCGATCATCACCGATACCGAGCATGAGGACGGCAAGCTGGACAAATCCGTTTTGAAATTGATCGATAATGTCGATCTGTTTCTCTACGATGCCTCCTTTACCGAGGCGGAAATGTCGACCTATCGCGGTTATGGCCACTCCTCCTGGCAGCAGGCTTGCCTTCTGGCGAAACACGCGAATGCCAAACGTGTCGGCTTCATTCACCACGCGCCATTCCGCACGGATGACGATCTGGACGCCATCGAGGCCGATGCAAAAAAAGAGTTCTCGGGTGCCTTTGCCGCGCGTGATGGCGACACGTTTGAGCTTTGAGACGATTTGACCGGCATCGAGCAGTGCAGGCTCGGTGAAATGCCGACGACGTGATCATCGCTCTATTCTGAATTTCCCCGCGTTCAAGTATAGCAACAGACGGTTTCGACTGGGACGCCCCTGTCCGTCGCCACGCTGCAACAGGTTTTAGGCAACGGAGACATCAAGCATGGATGATATCGTGTCGGAAACGTCGCTTAGACGTGCACGATTGCTCTCCGGCCTGGTCATGCTTGCTTTCGTTTTCAGCCATTTGCTCAATCATGCGCTGGCATTGATTTCGCTAGAAGCTGCGGAATACGGGCGCGGCTGGTTTAGCCTCATCTGGCTTAACCCCGTCAGCAGCGTCATCTTCTATGGCGCCGTTCTTGTGCATGTCATCCTTGTCCTGCGTACGATCTATTCACGCAGAACCCTGAAAATGCCGGTGCGCGAAGCAACCCAGATCATTCTGGGACTTTTGATACCCTACATGATCATCGATCATGCCGCCGGAATTCGGCTGGCACGCGCGCTCTATAGTATCGATATCGGCTATGAGGTTGTCATCAACAACTTCTGGATCCGCAACCCGATGCTGGGATTGCGCCAAAGCACTGTGCTCGTCCTCATCTGGTTGCACGGATGCCTCGGCGTCTTTTACTGGCTGCGATACCGAGACTGGTACAAGCAGATCTCGCCCTACCTTCTGACATTTGCCGTTCTTCTGCCAATCCTCGCACTTCTTGGCTTCAGCGATGCGGGTCGGGCCATGGAAACCAACCCGCCGGTTCGTGTCGTCCACCCCAATCAGGCCGAGTTGGAGGCGGTTGTTGATCGTGTCACCGCTGGCCTGAAGACCATTTTTGGCGGTGCTGTGCTGCTTGTGTTCGTGATGCGCGGCGCACGCAGCTGGCGACAACGATCCAACGCCTTCGAAATCCGCTACGATCATGGTGCGTTGGTGCGCGTGCCCGCCGGGTTGAGCATATTGGAGGCCAGCCGGTCAGGCGGTGTCTCCCACTTCTCAGCCTGTGGCGGTAAGGGTCGTTGCTCGACATGCCGCGTGCGGATCATCCAGACAGATGGGCCGCTGCCGGAACCTTCCAGCCTGGAAAGAGCGACATTGCAGCGTGTTCACGCCGATGACGATGTCCGGCTGGGCTGCCAGTTGCGACCTCGGCATAATCTGAGTGTGGCGCTTCTCTTATCCTCGCGGCAGAAGGGAGATATGCCTCCCAATGCCGAACCGATCCGCCCTGGCCGGGAGGAGGAAATTGCTGTCCTCTTCTGTGACCTGCGCAATTTCACCGCACTCTCGGAAGCGCGTCTTCCCTATGACATGGTGTTTTTGCTGAACCGCTACTTCACGATGGTTGGTCAGGCGGTCGAACATGCGGGTGGAAGGCTCGACAAGTTCATCGGCGACGGCGCGATGGCGCTTTTCGGCCTGGATGGAGACAAGGATCTGGCAAGCCGAAACGCGCTCAAGGCCGCAGCGCATATTTTGCGCAATGTCGAAACGCTCAATGAAGAACTCGAGCGGCAATTCGCGGTCAAGCTCAAGGTGGTGGTCGGCATCCATGCGGGCCCGTCCATCGTCGGGGTCATGGGATATGGCGACGCCAAAAACCTCACCGCAATTGGCGACACGGTCAATGTCGCTAGCCGCCTCGAAAGCGCGGCCAAGGAATTCGATACGTCGATTGTGGTATCGGAGCCCCTGTTGCGGCAGTCCGGCCATGATGCTCAGACATTGGAGCGACGCACGATTGCTATTCGCGGCAAACGCAACGAGATGAGGGTCTTTCTCATCTCGGAATCGGAAAGCCGAAGGTTCCTTTAAGGATCAGGCTTTCCGATAGAGGAAGTACCTGTCTTTTGGTACGGAGGCGGGGACGGGAAGTGGCACAAGCGAAGCATCATCGAGCGGCAGCCCGCTGACTGCGACACCGTTGCGCGCCAACATTCCGGCAACGAGCTGCGGCAGCCAGGTCAGCGTGATGGCATCCTTTTCAGGATAACCGGTGCCGATATCGGCATGAACCAGCGACGCATCGACGCCGAGATAGGCCTGCGCGGTCTCGGATATCTCACCGATGACAAGATTACCCTCTTCCGGCACGGAAGACGCATGGGCGCCCATGGCACGGTCGAAGGCGATGATGCGACGGCCGGGAAAAATTTCGCGCAGGTGATTGAAGGTACGACCGTTTCCGAGCCCTATCTCCATGACGGGGCCATTGTCAGGCAGGTCGAGATCGGCCTGGACATGGTTCAATATGTCCCTCTGTGCCGTCAAACGGCGAATGAAGCTGTCCAGTCTGCTCATTTTTCTCTTCCATCAAGCCTTGATGATATGCTTGGCCACAATCCCGCGCTTGGCAAAGGCATTGCGGGTGTCGATGATCAATGGCGACCACTCGCTGAGGCTGGCATAATCGATATTGTCATGGTCGGTCGCGACCAGAACCGCGTCAAAACTTCCGATTGTCTGCTGGTCCCAAGAGACGGACTTCATTCCAAGTAGATCGCCATATTCGCGTGTTTTCGGGATTTCGGCCACGAAAGGATCGAAATAGGACACCTGCCCCTTTCGCTCGGAAATCAGCTCGATCAGTTTCAAAGATGGGCTTTCGCGAATATCGGGGACATTCTTCTTGTAGGCCAGCCCGACAACAAGGACCTTGGAGCGGCTGAGAGCCTTGCCCAGATGCAGGTCGAGAGCCTCTGCAAGGCGACCGACGACATGGCCCGGCATGGCCGTATTGATCTGCCCCGCAAGCTCGATGAAACGTGTCGGCAGGTCGTATTCGCGTGATTTCCAGGTCAGGTAAAACGGATCGATGGGAATGCAATGTCCACCAAGCCCGGGACCGGGATAAAAGGGCATGTACCCGAATGGCTTCGTTTTGGCCGCATCGATAACTTCCCAGATGTCGATACCCATCGCCTCGTAGACGACCTTCAATTCGTTGACGAGCGCGATGTTGACGGCCCGGAACACGTTTTCGGTAATCTTCACCGCTTCCGCAGTCGCATTGGTGGAAACCGGAACCACGGTCTTTACTACGGCCCCATAGAACGCCGTCATCAATGTCGCTGCATCAGCGCCATCGCCAGATACCACCTTGGGAATGGTCGAGGTCTGGAAGTCGCGGTTGCCGGGATCTTCCCGTTCCGGAGAAAAGCCAAGGAAGAAATCGGTGCCCGACCGCAGGCCGGTCTTTTCGAGGATGGTCTTGACCACCCCATCCGTGGTGCCGGGATAGGTCGTGGATTCCAGCACGACGAGTTGTCCCGGGCGCAGGCTGCTGGCGATTTCGCGACAGGTGTTTTCCACGTAGGAGAGATCGGGATCTCGGTATTTCGTCAGCGGCGTCGGCACACAGATGGCAATGACATCACAGTCTGCAAGCTGCGAAAAATCGCAGGTCGCGATGAACCCTCCATTCTCTCGCGCGCCATTCAGTATATCGTCAGATACCGCCTCGATATAGCTTTTGCCGGCATCGATTGCTGTGATCTTGCCGGGGTCAATGTCGAAACCCACGACCTTGAAGCCGGAATTTGCAATGGTCATGGCCAGTGGCAGGCCGACATAGCCAAGGCCGATGACGCCTGCCGTCGCTTTTCTGGACTGGACGAGTTCGAGAAGGTGTTGTGCGTTGGATGAGGATGTCAAAGCTGATTGCGCTCCGCGCATGGAAAAAGATGTTCATCAGTTGGGCAAGAAGAAGCAGAGTGTCAAGGTTGGCAGCCTCGATTTCCCATTGACGAAGCCTTCTGCGGCAAAGCAGAACTAGCACATGAAAATCGCATTCTATTCTCCGCTGAAATCGCCCAACCACCCCGTTCCCTCCGGCGACAGGCTGATGGCGCGCCTTTTGATCAGGGCACTCCAGCTGGGTGGGCACGACGTCGAGGTGGTCTCTGAACTTCGCAGCTTTCAACGCGAACCGGTTGGCGAGGGACAGGATAGCCTGAAACTGGCGGCTGAAAGGGAGCGGGAACGCATCGCTGCGGCATGGCAGCGCGACGGCAAACCGGATGTGTGGTTCTGCTACCACCCCTATTACAAGGCCCGTGACCTTCTGGGACCATCACTGTGCCAAAGTTTCAGCGTGACCTATGTGACAGCGGAAGCCTCCTATTCACCGAAGCGCAACGGCATGGGCTGGGAGGCGATCCAGACCGAATTGCTGGCAGATCTACGGTTAGCTGCGGTCAATATCTGCTTTACGGAACGCGACAGACAGGGTCTCTTAAATGCTGAGCCCCTGCTTCAATCGGCGCTTTTCCCCCCCTTCATCGATACCGCCCTCTTCGAAAAAACAGCTCCATCGCCCATTCGCTACCGGATGGCGACCGTGGCCATGATGCGCGCGGGCGACAAGCTGAGCAGCTATCGTGCGCTGTCACAGGCGTTGCAGCACCTGCCGGAGGATTGTCCTTGGTCGCTGGATATCGTGGGAGACGGCCCGGAGCGCGAGACGGTAGGCGGGCTGTTCGACAGCGTCGGTCATGAGCGCATCATCTGGCATGGCGAACAGCCGCCTGAAAACATCGCCACCATTCTTTCCCGCGCGTCGCTCTATGTCTGGCCCGGGCACGGCGAAGCCTATGGACTTGCCTATCTGGAGGCGCAGGCAGCCGGCCTGCCAGTGGTTGCCGAAAGGGTCGCTGGGGTTCCCGCTGTCGTCACGAGTGGTAAAACCGGCCTGTTGACGGAAGCGGGCAACACAGAAGCCTATGCCGATGCATTGCTGCTGTTGATGAAAGACGAATCCCTGCGGCTGGAAATGGCGGCCACAGCCCGACATTTCGCCATCTCCGAACGCTCGCTCGGCAGCGCTGCAGCCGCGCTTGACGCCATCACCAAATCCCTGCCGGGAGAGACATCATGAGTAAAAGACTGTTACTTGATACGCTGGATGAGTTCGCCGGACGCGAGATCGTCGCGGATTTCTGGTTGCGTGACGATGACGCGGTCGAGCCCACACCGGCGTTGGACAGATTTCTGAACCTCTGCGGAGAGTTTGCCATACCCTCAACGCTTGCGGTCATTCCCGAGCCAACGGGTAAGGCCTTGGCCGCTCATCTTGGGAAATACGCCGAGGTCGATGTTGCCGTTCACGGCTGGGCACATCGCAACCACGCAGGGCCGCAAGAAAAAAAGCGCGAACTGGGATTGCACAGACCCCTCGACCTCGTGTTGGGAGAGTTACGCCAAGGGCTCGCCAAGCTTGAGGCACTGCATGGGGACCAATGTGTTCCCATGCTTGTGCCGCCCTGGAACCGTATCGACGCCGCCGTGGTCGAGCACCTGCCAGACCTCGGCTACAAGGCCCTTTCAGTCTATGGGCCGGAGGAGGAAACCAGCCTTCCCCTTCTCAACACCCATATTGATGTCATCGACTGGCGTGGCTCGCGCGGCGGCAAGGACCACGACACGCTGTTTGCAGACATAGCGATGCGCATTTGCACCGCGCATGACAGCGGCCGCATGACCGGGATCCTGACGCATCATCTCGACCATGACGAAACCGTATGGGCTTTCCTTCGATCGCTCTTCGAAGTCACATCCAGCCATTCCGCCTGCCGCTGGCGCTCATCCCGCCTTTGGCTCAAGGAAATTTCACCATGACTTCCATGCGATCAGCAACCCACCATCTGCAGCAGCTTGGACGCCGCGTCGAAGATCGTCCACCGCGCTGAGTGGCGCACGGTCCGGCAGCGCGGCCAAGACAAAATGTCCGCCCGCGAGCGATACCGATCCCGCTCCGCGTGCCACCTCCGTAAAGATCAGCGGCCCCGTCGCCCACCAGGCGGGTGCCCTTGGCAATTTCTGGAATATCTCGGGGAAAGATTGCAGCATCCGCTCGAACACCGGATGACCGGCGGGCGTGGCGATGAAGGAATTTGCCAGCAACAGGCTGCCCTGGCCCGTCTTGCGGGGCACGTCCTCGCCGAATGCGGTCAAACCGATCATCGGCAGCATATCGAAAAAGCTGACATCGTCCCGGGCAGGATAAAAATCGCAATCGAGGTAGATTCCGCCAAAGCGCGAAAGGATGACGTAACGGGCAACATCGACGGCACCGGGATAATCCCCGTCTTCAACCATTCTGGAAAAGACAGGGTTCGATGAAATGCCGGCTTCATCCAGGTCCCTCTCGCGCCAAAGGCGATACTCGATCCCGTTTTGACGGGCGTGGTCCGACCATGCCTGTGTTGACACCGGAACCGGGCGATCGCCGATCCATATCTGATGGATGATCCTTGGAACCGGCTCGCGGTTCGCCGCCGCAATCGCGCGACGCTCATCGAGCGAAAAGCGGCCAAAGGGCTCAAGAACGTCAGGCGGCGGAACAAGGAGATATTGGTGGCCCGTCGTGCTCACCTTGTCGCGCTGCGCCTTCGCAAGAGCCAGAAAGGCCGAGTGAAGCTTCCTTGGCAGCCCAAGCGCCGTCGTCTCACCCATCAAATGTCTATCCGGCTCATCGGAAAGCCGGGCGAGACGTTCGCGGGCTTCATCAAATTGCCTGACCGCAATCAGTTGCCTGATCTCCGACAGCTTTTTATCCAGACTGGCCTTATCAGACATGGCAACTCCCTCAGAGTTTAATAACTCGGACACATCTTCGAAATACATGTTTTCTATTATGTGAGCGATATTCGGAACATCCTTAAATTTTCGATGTTTCAGGAGCATAGACAGAACTAGGGGGCTGCGATAACGTGATTTCAATGGCCCAAAACAATTGCTCCAGGCAAGATAAGAAACGGTGAGGACACCCTTGGCATGAGTTTAGGCGCCGATTTGCTTCGCATTGAAGATCTTCAGGTTTCCTTTTCCTTGATGGGCGGCAAAATTGACGCCGTCAGAAATACAAGTCTTCGTATTCTGCCCGGCAAGGTCACCGCGCTGGTGGGAGAATCCGGCTCAGGAAAATCGGTCATCGGCCAGACCATCATGGGTATCCAGCCACGCACCGCCAGGGTCAGTGGCCGCGTGCTGTTCTCCGATTCTGCACGCCCGGAAACGGGTGCGGTCGATCTATTAAGCCTCGATCCCGATGGCAAGCCCATGCGAGCCATCCGTGGCAACCGCGTCGGGCTTATCTTCCAGGAGCCGATGACGTCGTTCTCGCCGCTCCACACGATCGGTAACCAGATCGATGAAGCTTTGAGAATTCACTCGGTGCTGACACCTAGGGAAAGACAGGCCAAGCTTGAGGAGACGCTGGACCTCGTCGGTTTTCCCAATCCAAAAAAAATCTGCAACATGTATCCTTTCGAGCTGTCTGGCGGGATGCGCCAGCGCGCCATGATTGCCATGGCGCTGATCTGTCGCCCGGCCCTGCTGATCGCAGACGAGCCGACGACGGCACTCGACGTGACGATCCAGGCGCAGATTCTCAAGCTGCTTCGCGACCTGCAGAACAAGCTCAACATGAGCATGTTGCTCATCACCCACGATCTGGGTGTGGTCGCCAATATTGCCGATGAAGTTGCGGTTATCTACCAGGGCGAAATCATGGAGTCCGGAACGGTGGACGACATCTTCCGCGCGCCCTCCCACCCCTATCTGAAGGGCCTTATGGCCGCCGTTCCGCATTTCGACATGAAACCGGGCGAAAGGCTGAAGGCGCTTCGCGATGTCGTCATCGACAAGGAAAGCCTGATCGGCAAGTCATCCGCCAATGTCGACAAGGCGGACGGCGTCCTTTTGACCGTCAACAATGTCAGCAAGACATTCACGACCCGCAAATCGAGCTGGTTCACCTCTGGAAAATCCCTGGAAACCAAGGCCGTCGATGGCGTGAGCTTTGACATCAGGCGCGGCGAATGTCTGGGTCTCGTCGGTGAGAGCGGCAGCGGCAAGACCACTGTCAGCAAGATCCTGATGCGCGCGGTGCGACCGGACGAGGGCTCCATAACCTTCCACAGCCGCACCGGCGATATCGACGTTCTCGACGCAAAGGATGGCAACCTGCGGGAACTGCGCACGAAGATCCAGATGGTTTTTCAGGACCCCATATCGTCGCTGTCACCACGCATGACCGTCAGCAACATCCTCAGCGAGCCACTCGAAATTCACGGTCGAGGCGATGCTGCCTATCGATCCGAAAAGGTTCGCAACCTCCTGAAAGCAATCGGGCTCGGCGACAGCGCGCTCAATCGTTACCCGCATAGTTTTTCCGGCGGCCAGCGGCAGCGCATCGGCATTGCAAGGGCGCTGACGCTTGGGCCGGAACTGCTGATCTGCGACGAGCCGGTCTCGGCCCTCGACGTATCGGTTCAGGCGCAGATTTTGAACCTCCTGAAGGATTTGCAGAAAGACCTCGGGCTGACCTACCTGTTCATTTCTCACAATCTGGCTGTTGTCGATTACATGGCCGACCGGGTTGCCGTGATGTGCGAAGGCAGGATCGTGGAACTGGCGCCGAGGGAAGCCTTGATGCGCAACCCGGTCCACCCCTACACCAAATCTCTGCTGGCTGCCGTTCCTTTCCCGGATCTCGACAGGCCGCTCGATTTCAGCACCATCGGCAAAATCAGCGCGACCGGCAAATTCGACTGGGGCAAGCAGTTTCGCGCCAATGACAATGATACTCTCGTAACCGCAGACCTCGGCGACGGGCATCTCGTGCTGGCCAATGGAAATGTCGATGTGTCGGAGCTGCGCTCGTGATTACCCGTAGAACAACTCTTGCCCTTCTGGCCTCTGTTTTCGCGCCCTGGAAAGCAAACGCTGCCTACATCGATTCCGATTTCTTCAAGGACAAGCGTGACAAGGGAGAGCTTCCGCCGGTTGAGCAGCGGTTGCCCAAAAATCCTCGGGTCATAAATCTTGCAGATCATGGTCGCCAGCCGGGTCGCCATGGCGGCTCCGTCCGTATGCTGATTGGTGGACAGCGCGATATCCGCCTCATGCCCATCAACAGCTATACGCGCCTTGTCGGTTATGACGAGAATTTCAACTTCCAGCCGGACATCCTGGAAGGCTACACGATCAATGAAGAGCGCATCTTCACGCTGAAACTGCGTGATGGACATAAATGGTCTGACGGCAGTGATTTCACCTCGGAAGACTTCCGCTATTTCTGGGAGGACGTGGCGCTCAACCTGGAGATCCACAAGGGCGGACCGCCCATCGAGTTGCTGGTCTACGACAAGCCGCCCAAGGTGGAGGTCATCGACCGCCTGACCATTCGCTACACGTGGGAAGGTCCCAATCCCGATTTTCTGGCAAAGCTCGCGGGCGCATCTCCTGCCCGCATCTTCCTGCCATCGGCCTACATGAAGCAGTTCCACATCAAATATCAGACGCCGGAAAATCTTGCCAAATTGGCGAAGAAAAACAAGGCGGATGACTGGAGCAGCCTGCATGTCAAGATGTCGCGGCAGCTTCGGCCTGAAAACCCTGACCTTCCGACGCTTGACGCCTGGCGCAACATCACCCCGCCGCCTGCCGAGCAGTTCATTTTCGAACGCAACCCGTATTATCACCGGGTCGATGAAAACGGCCTGCAGCTGCCCTATCTCGATCGCTTCCTGCTGAATGTCACCTCATCGGAAATCATTGCCGCAAAAACTGCGTCCGGCGACAGCGACCTGCAGTTCATGGGGCTCGATTTCAACGACTATACCTACCTCAAGGAGGCCGAAGATCGCTTTCCGCTGAAGGTCAATCTTTGGACACGCAGCCAGGGATCGCGCGTCTGTCTTCTGCCCAACCTCAATTGCGGCGACGACGTCTGGCGCAACCTGTTCCGCGATGTGCGGATGCGACGGGCTCTTTCTGTCGGCATCGACAGGCACGAGATCAACATGGTCTGCTTCTATGGCCTCGCCAAGGAAAGTGCCGACACGGTCTTGCCTGAGAGCTCGCTATTCCGTCCGGAATTTGCCAGGGCCTGGTCGGACTTCAATCCGAAAATGGC
Source organism: Hyphomicrobiales bacterium (assembly GCA_900468285.1). GTDB lineage: Bacteria > Pseudomonadota > Alphaproteobacteria > Rhizobiales > Rhizobiaceae > Agrobacterium. The sequence continues at coordinate 42,016 of UBTF01000013.1, forward strand.
GAATGCGCTGCTGGATGAACTTGGCCTGACCAAGCGCAACGACAGGGGCATCCGGCTGCTGCCCGACGGGCGGGCGGCGCATATCATCGTCGAAACCGCCGGTGAAAGCACACTCGAAACGGACGTGCTTGAACTCGTGACCGACCATTGGCGTCAGCTCGGCATATCGCTCTCCAGCCGTCCGACCCAGCGCGACGTGTTCAGAAAGCGGGCCATGGGTGGCGAGGTGATGATGTCGGTGTGGTTCGGCATGGACAATGCCGTGCCGACGCCCGACATGCTGCCCGCGGGCCTTGCTCCGACCGGCGACGACCAGCTGCAATGGCCTGTCTGGGGCGTGCACTACCTGTCTGGCGGGCGCGAGGGTGTCGAGCCAGACCTGCCTGAGGCCGCGCATCTCCTGGCCCTTCTCAAACAATGGCGGCGAAGCGTGAAGGAAGAAGACCGTCGCAATATCTGGCTTGAGATGCTCAGCATCTATTCCCAGCAGGTCTTTTCCATCGGCATCGTCAACAGCGCCCTGCAACCAATCGTCCACGCGGCGAAAATGCGCAATGTTCCGGAAAAGGGCCTCTACGGTTTTGAGCCCACATCCTATCTCGGTGTCTATATGCCAGACGCGTTCTGGTACGACGGAGACGCATGACATGCTTAGATATGTCGTAGGGCGCCTGCTGGTCATGATCCCCACTCTCATTTTGATTTCGATGCTGGTCTTCACCATCATCGAATTGCCTCCGGGGGATTATTTCGAAAGCTATGTTTCGGAAATGCGGGCCATGGGCGAGTCCGCCAACATGGCGGAGATAGAGGAGCTGCGCGTTCGCTACGGCTTCGATCAGCCGGCACCAATCCGCTATTTCCGATGGGTGACGGGAATGCTGGTGGGAGATTTCGGCTATTCCTTCGAATATCAGCTGCCCGTCAACGAAGTCGTCGGTGATCGCTTGTGGCTGACGATGCTCGTATCCTTCGTCACCATCTTCGTGACCTGGATTCTCGCCTTCCCTATCGGCATCTATTCCGCCACCCACAAATACAGCTGGGGTGACTATGGCCTCACCTTCCTGGGATTGCTCGGCATCGCCATCCCCAACTTCATGCTTGCGCTCATTTTGATGTACTTTGCCAATATCTGGTTCGGAACCTCCATCGGACACCTGATGGACCGGGAATATCTGAACCAGGCCATGAGCTGGGCGAAGTTCAAATCCATTCTGGAGCATCTGTGGATACCCGTCCTCATCATCGGCACGGCCGGAACCGCCGGCATGATCCGTCGCCTGCGGGCAAACCTGCTGGACGAATTGCAGAAGCAATATGTCGTCACGGCCCGCGCCAAGGGTCTGCACCCCTTCAAGGTGCTGACCAAATACCCGCTGCGCATGGCGCTGAATTTCTTCATATCGGATATCGGCTCCATTCTGCCCGCGATCATCTCCGGTGCCGAAATCACCGCTGTCGTCCTGTCACTGGAAACGACCGGTCCGATGCTGATCCGTGCCCTGCAAAGTCAGGACATGTATCTGGCCGGCTCCTTCCTGATGTTTCTGGCGTTCCTGACGGTGATCGGCGTACTGGTTTCCGATATCGCACTCGCCATTCTGGACCCTCGTATCCGCTTTGGGGGTGGTAACGTAAAATGACCTCCACCATTCCCAAGCCCGGCGAGCCGCTGCCCCACTACGTATCGACTGCCCCGTTCGATCCCAACCTTATCGAGCCAACGACTTCGGGGGCTGCAGCCTTCAACAAGGCATCGCAGTTCAGGCTGATGTGGTGGCAGTTTCGCCAGCACAAGGTCGCGCTATATTCCGGCATTTTCCTGCTGGTCGTCTATCTGTCCATCCTGATCTGCGAATTTCTGGCGCCCTATAATCTGCATACCCGCAACGTCGAAAACATCTACGCGCCGCCTCAGGCCGTTCATCTGTTCCATGACGGGCAGTTCGTCGGGCCTTTCGTCTATGGGCGAAAGATGAGCCTCGACATGGAAAATCTGCGGCGCGTCTATAGCGACGTGCCGACGGACGTCCAGAAACTGCGCTTCTTCTGCCGTGGCGATGATTATCGTTTCTGGGGCCTGTTCGACAGCAATGTCCATCTGGTCTGCCCGGCGGAGGGTGGGCAAATGTACCTGCTCGGCACCGACCGGCTTGGGCGGGATGTGCTTTCGCGTATCATCTATGGCGCACGCATTTCCTTGACGATCGGGCTTTTCGGCGTCGCCATGAGCTTTGTTCTGGGCATCGTCATCGGCGGTCTGGCGGGCTATCGCGGTGGCGTGTTCGATCTGATCGTCCAGCGCATCATCGAGGTTCTCCAGTCTATCCCGAGCATTCCCCTTTGGCTGGCGCTCGCGGCCATCATGCCGGTGACCTGGAGCCCTATCCTCGTCTATCTCGGCATTACGCTCATCCTCGGGCTTCTGGACTGGACGGGACTGGCGCGCGCGGTGCGTTCGAAACTTCTGGCTCTGCGTGAAGAGGATTATGTTCTTGCTGCCCAGTTGATGGGAGCAAGCACACCGCGTATCATCGGGCGACATCTTATCCCCGGCTTCATGTCGCATCTGATTGCGTCGGCGACACTGACCATACCGGGCATGATTCTTGGTGAGACGGCACTCAGCTTCCTCGGCCTTGGATTGCGCCCCCCCATCACAAGTTGGGGCATTCTGCTCACAGAAGCGCGAAGCGTGAGCGTGATTGCCCTTTATCCCTGGCTTCTTTTGCCGACCATCCCGGTGGTGCTCGTCATCCTGGCCTTTAATTTCTTTGGCGACGGACTACGTGATGCGGCAGATCCTTTCAAATAACGACGGACCTTCCAGTGATATATCGACCCCCTATGACGCATTATTCGAAGCTGGACCCGAGGTGCCAAGCGTGAGCGCCCGTCTGAACGACGTCCGCATCCTGATGTACAGCCACGATTCCTTCGGTCTGGGGCACTTGCGTCGCTGTCGTACGATTGCCCACGCCCTTGTCGAGGATTACCGCGGGCTCAATGTTCTGATCATCTCCGGCGCCACTATCGCCGGTGCATTCGACTACCGTGCCCGGGTGGATTTCGTCAAAATCCCCAGCGTCATCAAGCTCAGAAATGGCGAATATACCTCGCTCGACCGGCATATCGATCTTCAGGAAACGCTGAAGATGCGCCGCTCGATCATCTACCACACCGCCGAAAGCTTCCAGCCGGACATCTTCATCGTGGACAAGGAACCCATGGGCCTGCGCGGTGAGGTGGAGGAAACGCTGGCCTACCTCCAACAAAAGGGCACCAAGCTGGTTATCGGCCTGCGTGACGTGATGGACGCGCCGAATTTGCTGGAAGCGGAGTGGAAGCGAAACGATATTCTGCGCAAGATCGAACATTACTACGATCACGTCTGGGTCTACGGTCCGCCGGATTTTCACGATCCGCTTCTCGGTCTCGACGTGCCATCCGCGGTGCGCGAGAAAATGGACTTCGTCGGCTTCCTGCAACGCTCCAAGACGCAGTCCGAAAGCACGTCCTACCGCGCCGAAGGTGACTACATTCTGGTGACCACCGGCGGTGGCGGGGATGGCAGCGAACTGATCGACAATGTCATCAATGCCTACAAGGCCGCTCCCGAGCTGACGCAAAAGACGCTGATCGTTCTCGGTCCCTATATGCCGGGCGAACAGCGCCAGCGCTTCATGCAGAACACGTCCGGCATTCCGCATATCGAGATCATCGAATTCGATAACCGGATGGAGGATATCGTCGCTGGAGCGAAAGCAGTCGTTTCGATGGGCGGATACAACACGGTTTGCGAAATCCTTTCCTTTGACAAGCCTGCTCTTATCGTGCCGCGCATCGTTCCGCGCGAGGAACAGTTGATCCGCGCAACACGAGCCTCCGAGCTCGGCCTTTTCGACATGCTGCTGCCGGAAGATGCGGAAGACCCGCATAAGATGGCGCAGGCACTCAAAGCCCTGCTCACCCGGGCTCCACCTTCCGCCAATGGCAAGGGTATCGAGCTTGACGGGCTGGAAAATATTTCAAAACGCATTGCCGAATGGCTTCAGCCGCAGGATGCCGTCAAGGTCATCCCCGCCAGCGGCTAATATTTAAAAAGAGACACGGACATCGTGACCATCAGACATAAGATCGTGGTTCTTCTGAAGGGGTATCCGCGTCTGTCGGAAACTTTCATCGCACAGGAACTTCTGGGGCTGGAAAAGGCAGGGCTGGAACTGGAACTCGTTTCCATGAGGCGGCCGACGGACAAGAAGCGCCACCCCGTACACGACGAGATACAGGCAGGTGTCACCTATCTGCCGGAATATCTGCATGAAGAACCCTTGCGCGTTCTCAAGGCCTTGTGGGCCTGCCGGAAGAAGCCCGGTTTCGCCAAGGCGCTGAAGTTTCTGGCGCACGATCTGCGCCATGACTTTACCCGCAATCGCTTCCGCCGCTTCGGTCAGGCCGCCGTACTTGCCCATGAGTGGCCGAAAGACGCCGGCTGGCTGCATGTGCATTTCATCCACACACCGGCATCGGTTGCAGCCTACACGCATGTCATCAGCGGCATTCCCTGGACGATTTCGGCCCACGCCAAGGACATCTGGACTTCAAGCGACAGGGACCTTTCCGCCAAGCTGGATAGCGCCCGCTGGGCGGTAACCTGCACGGAGAGCGGTTTTCGGCACCTGCAAAATCTCTCGCGTGACAAGGGCAAGGTCCACCTTAGCTATCACGGCCTTGATCTGACGCGCTTTCCGCATTTCGAAGGTCCGAGGACACCGCGCGACGGTTCGGATCCAAATGATCCTGTCCGAATCCTCAGCGTCGGACGCGCCGTCAAGAAAAAGGGCATCGACATTCTCCTTCGCGCCCTGGCGGCCCTGCCCTCATCGCTGTCATGGCAATTCACCCACATCGGCGGCGGTGACGAGCTGCAAGGGCTGAAGGCTCTTGCTGCCGAACTTGGCATTTCCGACCGTATCACGTGGACGGGAGCCATGGACCAGAAGCAGGTGCTGGAACATTACCGGCAGACCGATCTCTTTGCACTGGCCTGCCGCATTACCAGCGATGGCGACCGCGATGGGTTGCCAAACGTTCTGGTGGAGGCGGCAAGCCAGAATCTCGCCTGTGTATCGACAAATATTTCCGGTATCCCGGAGTTTTTCATCGATGGAGAGAATGGCGTTCTGACGGAGTCGGAAGACGCGACAGCATTCTCCGATGCCCTGCGCAGCGTGATCGTTGACCCCGAAAAACGCGCAAAACTTGGCGCAGCGGCAGAAAACCGCGTGCGCAGTTCTTTCGATCATCGCAATTCCATTACAGAATTGAAGGCATTGTTCGAACAGGAATGGGAGGCAAAGCTGTGATCGCCAAGAAATCAGCGCCGCGCGTTTTCTTCTATGTGCAACACCTGCTTGGCATCGGCCACATTGCCCGTGCCAGCCGGATTGCCCGTGCACTGGTTGCCGACGGTTTCGACGTGACCCTGGTAACGGGTGGAACCCCGGTACCGGGGTTTCCCGGCGAGGGCATCCGCCATATCGAACTGCCGCCCATTGCTGTCAGCGACGGCAACTTTGCCGGTCTGGTGGATGCAACGGGCAAGCCGGTTGACGATGCCTTCAAGGATGATCGCACGAGCATGTTGCTCGGTGCCTATCACGGCGCACGGCCAGACATCGTCATCATCGAGGCATTTCCTTTCGGCCGCAGGCAGGTGCGTTTTGAGCTTATGCCGCTGCTGAGCGCCATCGATCACAGTCTGGAGCGTCCGCTGGTCATGACCTCGCTGCGCGACATCCTGCAGGAACGCGCCAAGCCGGGGCGCGACGAAGAAACCATCGCCCTCGTCAAAAAGCATTTCGATACGGTGCTTGTGCATGGCGACCCGGATTTCGTGCGGCTGGAAGATACATTTCCGCTCGCCCACGAGATCAGCCAGCGGATCGTCTATACCGGCCTTGTTGCACCTGCCAGAGCGGAGACTGCCAGGGACCGTTTCGACGTGGTGGTATCAGCAGGCGGTGGAGCGGTCGGCGCAAAGCTTATCAGCGCGGCACTGGATGCGGCTCCCGCCATCGACCGCGTCAAGAGCTGGTGCCTGATCACCGGGCCGAACATGCCGCAGGCGGATGTGGATGCCATTTCCGCACGAGCAGGCAACGGAATAGAGGTTTTCCGGTTCCGGAAGGACTTCGCCAACCTTTTGTCAGGAGCCCGTCTTTCCATATCGCAAGCTGGCTACAACACGGTTTGCGACATACTGCAGGCCAAATGCCGCTCCCTGCTCATTCCCTTCGCGGCCAGCGGAGAGACGGAACAGGGCGCACGCGCCAGCCGCCTTGCAAAGCTGGGTCTTGCCCAGGTTCTTGAAGAGGATGCCATATCTCCGCAATCCATGGATGACGCCATCAATGCGGCACTGGACCTGCCTGAACCCGGCCATATCGACCTCGATCTGGATGGAGCCGCGGGCACGGCGCGGATATTGCGCCAGCTCTACGACGAGCGCGAACATGACAGGCTCAGTGTCTGAGCCTCTCGCGTCGGAAGCCGAGCCCTATCAACCTGCCTGCCAGATGCGCCAGCAGTGGAAAGCGCATGATGGCCAGAACGAAAGCTGGCGGACCCTTCGCCTTTTTCGCATCGGCCTGATCTTTTCTGTTCTTGCTGCGCATCATCAATTGCAGCCGCTGCGTCGCCTTTGTCGGAAAAGTCCGGCGTTTCTCTATCGCAGCCAGATCGGCATCGGTGATGGCCCGGCCCGAGGTCAGGATCGGAACGAGCACGTTTGCGGTCGCCACCGCATCCTGAATGGCCAGATTGACGCCGACGCCGCCGATGGGCGACATGGCGTGCGCCGAATCTCCGATGCAGATGACGCCCGGCTTCCACCATTGTGTGAGACGGTCGATCCGCACGGTCAGCAATTGGACACCGTTCCAGCTTTCCAGCTCCAGAAGCCGTTCCTGCGGCAGCGGGCAGACCTGCGCGACCTGTTTGCGAAATGCATCCAGCCCTTTTGCCCTGATCTCGGCGAAGACACCCTTGCGAACGACATAGCCACATTGCCAGTAGTCGCCGCGGTCGATGAGGACGAAGCCCTGTTGCGGGCCGGCATGTCCCATCGTTTCCACAGGATCCCCCGGCTGTTTTGACAGCCGCATCCACAGCACTTCCGTCGGCACGCCGAATCTCTGGATCTCCAGACCAGCCTTTTCCCGAATTGCGGAATTGCGCCCATCCGCTCCGACCACAAGGTCCGACTCGACAGTCAAAGGACCGTTTGCGGTTTCAAGGCGAAGGCCGCGCACTCTTCCTCCATCTTCGACCAGATCGGTCACGGTCGCACCCATCAACAGTCGAAAATTCTCATAGTGACCCGCCTTGCCCGCTATGAAATTGAGGAAATCCCATTGCGGCATGAAAGCGATGAAGCGATTTTTGACCGGCAGCCATGAAAAATCGGCAATCGTGATCTTTCGCCCGCCAATCTGCGCATGGAGTTTTTCCGCCTTCGTGTGCGGAAGCGCCAGAAACTCCTTGATGAAGCCAAGCTGCTCGATGATTTCAAGCGTGGAGGGATGAATGGTGTCGCCGCGGAAATCGCGAAGGAAATCAGCGTGTTTCTCGATCACGGTCACGTCGATGTTGAAGCGCGCCAGGAGAAGCCCGAGCATCATCCCCGCCGGTCCGCCACCGGCAATCGCCACGGTCGTTCTTATCGGCTGCATGATCTGGATTCCACTTCGCCCAATGGCTAGCTCCGCCGAGACACGGCATGTTTCGGGTGAGGCCAGCCATTCTCATTGAAACTGAACAACCATCCCCCCCGCGCAAAGATGAAAGCAAAGGCAATCGCCGTCCAGGTGCCCAGCAAAAGTCCGGCAGCAACGTCGCTGGGATAATGCGCCCCGACAATGACGCGTGAGACACCGATGACCAGGGCAAGACCGATAAACAGAAAACGGAAGCGGGGAACAAGCATCAGAAAGGCGCCGAAAAAAGAGCCCGCTGCGGCTGAGTGTCCGGACGGAAAGCTCTCATAGAGATTGTCGCCAGTAAAGGGTGTGAGACTGTAGGCCCCCATCTCCATCAGAAGCTCCGGCCTTGCGCGTCCGATGAGGAATTTCAGCAGATGGACGAGCACACTTGCCGTACCGATTGTCGAGAAAAAATAGAAGAGCAGACGCCACGTCGTTCTTATGCGCACACCGTAGGCGCGCGTCCCGAATGCACGGGCAGCCGTATAGGCGAGGATTGCCAGAAATCCTGTGGTGTAGAGCATCCAGCGGAACGTGCCGAAATCCGTTATTGCCTGGTTGAAGCCGATGACAGCGGCCGGAAGTGCCTGCGCCCGTTGCGAGATCAGCGGATCAAAAGGGATGAATGCCAGCACGAGAACGATAGTCGCAATAAAAATCCAACCACTTGAAACAAAAAAGCGCCGCATGTCATTCCTCAGCATCAGGGGTGAGACTATGCGGGCAGCAACCGCCAAACACAAGTGTGGGTTCCTCCTTGTTATGCCCGCCTTTGCCTTGTAGAGGCTTGAAAGACATTATCGATATGAACCGGATTGTTATGACGAACGCTCAAGGCCCGACTTCACCACACAGGCTGACCATTCTTGGTTCCACCGGCTCCATTGGCACGAATACGGTGGACGTCATCCGGCAGCTGGGCGGTCGTGACCGGTTCGAGGTGATGGCATTGACCGGGGCGAGCAATATCGACCTTCTGGCGCGACAGGCCCGCGACCTCGGCGTCAAGCTTGCCGTTACCTCGCAGGAAGATAAATACGCTGCCTTGAAGGATGCTCTTGCTGGCACAGGCATTGCCGTTGCAAGCGGGCAAAGTGGCCTTGATGAAGCCGCCAGCATGGATGCAGACTGGGTGATGGCGGCCATTGCCGGAACGCCGGGGCTTGAGCCGACGCTTGCCGCGGCACGGCGTGGCGCCAATATTGCTCTGGCAAACAAGGAATGTCTCGTTTCCGCCGGAGACGTCTTTCTTCGCGCCGTTGCCGAAGGGGGCGGCCAACTTATTCCCGTCGACAGCGAACACAGCGCGATTTTTCAATGCCTCGAACCCCATAACAGAAAGGCCATCGAACGCATCGTGTTGACAGCGTCCGGAGGTCCGTTCCGTACCCATAGTCGCGAGCAGATGGCCGGGGTGACTGCCGACGTTGCGCGGGCGCATCCCAACTGGTCGATGGGCCTCAAAGTATCCATCGGCAGTGCCTCCATGTTCAACAAGGCGCTGGAAATGATCGAGGCGAAATATCTGTTCGATCTTTCGCCGGACCAGATCGAGGTTATCGTTCACCCGCAATCGATCATCCATTCCATGGTGGCCTACACGGATGGCTCCGTCATGGCGCAACTCGGGTGCCCGGACATGCGCACGGCCATCGCTTATGCCCTGACCTACCCTGCGCGCGGTGACATAGACGTGGAGCGTCTGGACTTTGCCAAGTTGGCGAGGCTGGATTTCGAAGCACCTGATGAGGTTCGCTTCCCTGCCCTCAGGCTGGCCAGAACAGCCTTGCAGCGTGGCGGTGCGCAGGGCGCCGTCCTTAATGCCGCCGATGAAGCCGCATATCACGCCTTCGTAGACGGGCAGATCGGCTTTCTCGATATGGCGGACATTGTGGAGATCGTGATGGACCGCATGAACGACGGAAGGACCGCCCAGACCATCGAGGATGTCCTTGCTGCTGATGCGCAGGCGCGGACTTATGCGCAGGAAACCATTCTCAATAAACAAAAGGCCGCATAACGCGGCCCTTCGTTTCGAAATTTCTCATTCTTATCAGGCAACAGCCCGCGCCAGAGCGCATCGCGACCACAACTGGTGAAGTGCTCCAACCAGCTGCTCCAGATCCGCATCGCTGTGAAGCGGTGTCGGGGTGATGCGCAGACGTTCCGTCTTGCGTGGCACGGTGGGATAATTGATCGGCTGCACATAAACGCCATGATCATCGAGCAGGATGTCGGAAATCCACTTGCACTTGGCCGCATCGCCGACCATGACCGGGACGATATGGCTTGGATTTGGCATGTGCGGAATGCCGCTCTTGTCGAGCATGGAACGAAGGGTGCGGACGCGCTCCTGATGCCGGGACCGCTCAAACGGACTTGCCTTCAGATGCTGGATGGACGCAACAGCACCGGCCGCCAGTGACGGTGGCAATGCCGTGGTAAAGATGAAGCCCGACGCAAAGGAGCGGATGAAATCGCAAAGCGCCTCTGACGCAGCGATATAGCCACCCATTACGCCAAATGCCTTGCCCAGCGTGCCCTCGATAATCGTCAGGCGATCCATCAAGCCCTCACGCTCAGCGATACCGCCACCGCGCGGGCCGTACATGCCAACGGCATGGACTTCATCGAGATAGGTCATCGCGCCGTACTTGTCGGCAAGGTCGCAGATTTCCTTGATCGGCGAAATGTCGCCATCCATCGAATAGACGGATTCGAAGGCAATCAGCTTTGGCGCCGAGGGATCGGCAGCCTTCAGCTTTGCTTCAAGATCTTCGAGATCATTGTGCTTCCAAATGACCTTTTCACAGCGGCCATAGCGGATGCCTTCAATCATCGAAGCGTGGTTGAGAGCGTCGGAGAAAATGATGAGGCCAGGAATCTTCTGTCCGAGCGTACCAAGCGTCGCCCAGTTGGAAATATAGCCGGAGGTGAAGATCAGCGCGGATTCCTTGCCGTGAAGATCGGCAAGCTCGCGTTCCAGCTGAACATGATAATGGTTGGTGCCAGAAATATTCCGGGTGCCTCCCGCACCCGCGCCACAGTGGTCGATTGCGGCCTTCATCGCCTCGATCACCTTGGGGTTCTGACCCATTCCGAGATAGTCGTTGGAGCACCAGACCGTGACGTCCTGCTTGTCGCCCTTTTCCGTGTAGCGGGTGGCGCGCGGAAAATTGCCCTGCTGCCGCTCCAGATCGGCGAATACGCGGTAGCGACCTTCCGAATGCAAGCCATCCAGCTCGGTCTTGAAGTATGCCTCAAAGTCCATTCCATGCTCCAGAAATCTTGTATTCGTTGTCGGCTCACCTCCCTGAACCGTCAACCCCCCTTGACGCCATTTCAGATAAACTGCGTCAATTCGCCTCCAATTTTGAACTATTCCAAAAACACATATAAGGGAATTGCCAAACCGCAAAATTGATTCACATCAATCAGCAATCAAATTGGAACTTTTTCTTTCTGATGCCGTTCAGTAGGGCACAATCGATTTGGGCCGGGAGCATAGCCTGACAAGGGGAGGCTTCCATAAACACATTCGACTTGTTAGATATCTGTTGCGGTCGGAGGTAGCAGTCGCCGCAGATAACCTATGGGACGCCTACCAAGAGCCATAGAGCTCGTATGTAACGTTGGAGAGAGTTCATGAAAAAGGCTATTATTTTCGCCGCAATCGGTTTGACGCTTGCAGGTTGCACGCAGACTGAAAAGGGCGCTTCGATCGGTGCCGTTTCCGGCGCTGTCATCGGTGGTGCAGTAACCGGCAACGTCCGTGGCGCAGCGGTTGGCGCAGCTATCGGCGGTGTGGGCGGCGCTCTGATCGGCAACGCTTCCGAGCCTGGCTATTGCTACTACCGCGACCAGTACGGTCAGCGTTACACGGCTCGTTGCCGCTAATACCTGAAAATTTTATCGAGGAAGCCCCGGTTCGCCGGGGCTTTTGCGTTTGTGGTGCGAAAATGCTTTTGCGGGTTACCAACCTGTCTATTTATGATTAAAATGTCATATTAACGGACGGGAAACCGGTAGGGCCGATAATAAATGCTCAACCATAAAGTAGCGTATGCCAGCAAGACGGACTGACCCAAAGAAGAGTATTGCGTTCTGGAAGGCAGGCACCGCGCTGGCGGTCGCAGCATCCATATCGCTTTATCCGGGATTCGCATCCCAGGCCTTCGCCTTCAAGATTTTCGGCATTACCATATTCGGATCGGACAAGGACGAAGAACAGGTCCTTGATCCCGTCAAATTCACCGTCACGCTGAATGCACCCGGCGCCGATAGCAAGCTGCAGCAAAGCCTGGAAAACAGCTCCCTTCTGTCATCCGAACCCGACAAGCCGGCCTCCGGGGACCTTGGCCTGTTGATCAGGGCGCGCGATGACCGTGAGAGGCTGATTGCCGCGCTCTATGAGAATGCGCGATATGGCGGCACGGTAAAGGTTACCATCGAAGGGCGGGATATTGATTCCATCCCTCCAAATCCGGCGTTCAATCGCTCCGGGCCCGTTCCAGTCGTCTTCGAAGTGGTTCCAGGACCCGCCTTCACCCTTGGAAACGTGAGGCTGGAGGGTGATGTCGCAGGGCGGGATCTCGATCAATACGGCCTTGTAACGGGTGGCGATGCAGGCTCCCTTGCCATCATCAAGGCAGGCAACAAGCTGATTGACGATCTGAAGGCCGAAGGCCGTCCGCTCGCTGAACTGACAAAAAGAGAAGCCGTCGCCAACCATGCCAACAGCACGGTCGATCTGACGCTTGCGGCCAAGGGCGGGCCGGTTGCGCCGCTGGGCAATGTAACTGTCAAAGGCCAGCGCACCGTCGATCAGGCATTCATTGAGCGCTATTCGCGTCTGAATGGAGGCGAACCCTATTCGCCTGAGAAACTGCGGAAAGCCTCTGAACGATTGCGCAAGCTGGGGGTCTTTTCCAGCATCACCATCAAGGAAGCAAGCGCTCTTGCGCCCAATGGCACCATTCCGCTCACCATCGAGGTTTCGGAAGGCAAGCACCGGTATCTCGGCGTTGGCGCTCAATATTCGACCACCGAAGGTATCGGTCTTCAGGGCTACTGGGGACATCGAAACCTCTTCGGACAAGCCGAATCGCTTCGGATAGAAGGCGCGGTTTCGCGACTGGGCGAGGCATCGAATGTCCAGGACATGGACTATTCCGCCGGGATCATTTTCACCAAGCCGGGCATCTTCAACCCGGAGACGACATTCACCGCCAGCCTCAAGGCCAAGACGGAACATCCGGATACCTATGACGCGAGATCCGTCACCGGCTATGGCGGTTTTTCCTATGAGTTCAATGACTATGATACGGCTTCAGCCGGGCTTGAGGTCGAGTTTACCGATACGGACGATGCGTTCGGCAACAACCAGTATCTCACGACATCCATCCCGCTGGAGTTCGTGCGCGACATGCGTGACGACAAGCTGAACCCGACCGACGGGTTTCGCGCTGCTGTTTCAGCAAAACCGAGTTACGAGGCGCTGAACGGCACTTTCTTCACCAGCTTCGAGGGATCTACCACCGGCTACAAGGGCCTTGGTGCCGATGATCAGGTGGTGTTGGCTGGCAAGATTGCCGGCGGCGTTCTTGTCGGTGTCAGCGAACTTGAAGACGTGCCTGCGACACGACGCTTTTATGCGGGCGGCGGCGGCTCCGTTCGCGGCTACAGCTATCAGGAAATCTCGCCTTACACCGATGACGGCGAAGCGACAGGAGGCCGTTCCTATGTCGTGGCCTCACTGGAGGCACGCTTCAAGGTCACGGAAACGATCGGATTGGTTCCCTTTGTCGATGCAGGCGTGGTATCATCCAAAATCACGCCGGATTTTTCCGATATTCGCGCAGGTGCAGGTATCGGACTTCGTTACGCAACGCCTTTTGGCCCTCTGCGTCTCGATGTGGCCATGCCGCTCGAAAAATATGACGGTGGCAGCAGCTTCGGCATATATGCCGGCATTGGACAGGCGTTCTGAAGAGCAATGCCGGGCGTAACCAGCAAAGTGTAGATTGATTTCGATGACAGCATTGATTCGTACCCTGACATGGATCGTCTACGCCGCCCTGGCAGGTGTGGCACTCGTGCTTGTAGCTGTTCTGTTTTTAGGCTTCACGTCGACGGGCGCTCAATTTGCAGCAAGACAAATTGCCTCTCTCATCTCCACCCCGGACCAGGCGTTCGAAATCTCGGCCCCGTCGGGACTGCTGACAGGCGATCTGCGGGTTGCAAGCCTGACCGTATCCGACAGGCAAGGCCCCTATGCCCGGCTGAGCGGCATTGAAGTGGACTGGTCACCGCTTGCGCTCTTGAAAGGCACGTTCAAAGCAGAGCGCGTAACCGCCGCAAGCGTCGATATCGAGCGGGCTCCCCTGCCCCCCGTAGAGCCCGCCCCGCAAAGCACGGAAGATTTTTCTTTGCCGGTGGAAATCTCCATCGACGATCTTTCCCTGCCCGATATCATGATTGGTGAAAAACTGGCCGGAAGGACATTCGCTCTGGCCGCCAGAGGTCGTGGGAACGCGACAAGCAACACAATTTCACTGTCGCTCACCGCCAACCGCAAGGATGACGCCAAGGCGCTTGTCGTTGCCGATATCGCATTTGCACCGAATGACAACATTCTGAAGCTGGATGCGTCACTCAACGAGCCACAGGGTGGTTTGCTGGCAAATCTTTTGCGCCTGCCGGGCGCACCTGCGGTCGCGCTCAACCTTCGTGGCGAAGGGGCTCTGTCAGACTGGACCGGTAAATTGAATGGCGCCGTGGCGGATACGCAGGTTCTAGACGTCACCGGTCGACACCAGCTTGCCGCCGATGGCACACGCCGTCTGGAACTGCATGGCGGCGGACAGCCGGACATGCTGTTGCCACCCCTTACCCGCCAGCTCTTTGCCGGCCAGACCAAACTCGACCTCGCCGCCACCATCTCGCCGGAAGGACGCATCGGCGTCGAAAGCGGGACACTGGAAACCGGCAAGCTGCTTCTGACGGCATCGGGCGCCATCGACCCGCAGGGTCAAAACGACCTTTCCGCCAATCTCATCGGCACGGATGGGCCGATCAATCTTCGTTTGCCGCTGGAAGGCGGCGAGTTGAACACCCTGATCGATGGCATGGACCTGTCGCTCCGTGGCGGTGCGGATGCCGCCAAGCTCTCCTTGAGCGCAGCTCTCAGGCGGCTTGATTTGCCTCAGGGCCAATTCGAAGACGTCAAGCTTTCGGCCATGAGCGACGATCTCAACCTGACCAGCCAGATCGGCACGATAAGGACGTCGGTCAGCATCGCCCGGTCGACAATGACTGCACCGGACCTCCAGCGCGTCGTCAAGGCACCGCTGACACTGAACGCACCGCTGCGCATTTCGCCCCAGACGATTGCCTTTGAAGGTGCGACCCTGGAAAGCCCGAGCATTGGCGGCACAGGCAGCGGCACCTATGATATCGCCACCGGCACAGTTGCCACGAATCTCCGTCTTTTCGTCATGCCAGCCGTTCTTCCCCCTGATCTGGCAGCGAAATTCGATACCACCATCGCAGTGGACGGCTACGTCAATGCGACCGTGGGCGGGGCGACGCGCATCGAAAATCTGGTAATCAAATCCGGAACCCTGGAAGCCAATGGCGACCTCTCGCTTGAGAACGGCAATATCGTCGCAAAGCTCGGCGGACGCCTGCCCGCGCTTGAAAAGCTGACGCCACAGGCATCTGGCGCGGTCGGATTTTCGTTGGAGGCCAATGGTCCGCTAACCGCCGCGGATTTCCAGATCAACCTCAATTCTGCAAAGGCGCTCTTGGCGGGGCGGGCTTTGGAAGCTCTGACGGTAACGGCAAACGGCAAGGCCGATCTGAATGCGCCGCAAGCCAAACTTCAGGCTAGCGGCACGCTGGATGGCCAGGTCATCGATGCATCGGGCCAGCTGGTTCAGAGTGAAAAGGGCACAGCAATACCGGAACTTGACATCAAGGTTGGTCGCAACGTTTTGAGAGGCGACCTTCAGTTCAGCCGAGAGTTTCTTCCCTCCGGTCAGCTGACCTTTGATTTCCCGGACCTGTCGTTGCTTGCGGCCCTTGCGGCGCAGCAGGCCAGTGGTGACGTAAAGGGCGATATTGCGCTGTCAAACTCCGGCGGAAAGATTGCCGCCACCATCCGCGCAACCGGCGGAACCATCGCGCAGGGCACCACAACGATTTCGAAACTGGCCGCCGATCTGAAGATCGATGATCTCACGGCTCTGGCTGCCAATGGAAATGTGCGCGCGGAAACCATCAATGCCGGTGCTGTTGCCATTTCAGGGCTGAACCTCAACGTCGATCATGCCGGAACGGCAACAACATTCGATCTCAATGGTCGTTACGACAACGCGCCTCTGACCCTCAAGGGAAGCGCAGATACCGGCGCAGGACCGATAGCGGTAACGGTGGATGCGCTGTCAGCGACCCCACGGGGTATTCCGGTCAAGCTTGTGCAGCCAACAACCGTTACCATCACCAATGGTACGGCTCGCATCAGCAATCTCTCCATCCAGACGGGAAATGGTCGCATTGAGGTCAACGGTACGGCAGGATCTGCGCTCGATCTCAAGGCGCAAATCAGAAGCCTGCCAGCCGACCTCGCAAATGCCTTTTCACCGGGGCTTGATGCGGCGGGAACTATTTCCGGCACTGTGGCCGCCACCGGCGCCTCGTCCGATCCTGCGGTGGATTACGATCTGACATGGTCTGACGCTGCAATCAGCCAGACACGGGCCGCTGGTCTGGGTGCCCTGGGCATAAAGGCAAATGGGCGTTTTGCAGGGGCAACCTTGCGTCTCGACACCACGGTCACAGGACAGGGTGGCCTCACGCTGTCCGGCGGAGGTACGCTGGGCGTCACCGGCAACAGGCCTTTGGCGATGGCGTTCAAGGGTACCCTGCCCTTCGGGGCTCTCGCAGCGCAAACGTCTGCGCAAGGGTTCGATGTCCAGGGTTCGGCAGCAATCGATGTCAAGATCGACGGCACCACCAGTGCGCCGGTCATTACCGGCGGCATAACGACGGACGGTACGCGCGTGACCGATGTCCGTCGCAACCTCACGATCAACAATCTGGGTGCCACGATTGGCTTTGACCGTGACAAGGCGACGATCTCGCGCCTGACGGGCCGTCTGGCCGGTGGGGGAACAATATCCGGTACCGGCTCGGTCGGAATGTCTGCCGCGTCGGGCTTTCCGGCTGATCTCACCATCACGCTTGATCGCGCGGCCTATAATGACGGGACGTTGTTCACCACGATCGCAAGCGGCACCTTGACCCTGAAGGGCCCGGTCCTGAATTCACCGGTGTTGGGCGGTACGATCACACTCGAAAAAAGCTCAATCACCATTCCAGAGCGTCTGCCCGCTTCGCTGTCACAGTTGAATGTCAAGCACAAGAACGCTCCGGCCGCGGTAAGAGCACAGGACCGCAAGCTCAAGGCAGACAAGGGCAGCGGGGGGAACGCGTCACCCATCGCTCTCGATCTCCAGATCAATGCGCCAAGTGGCATATTCGTGCGCGGACGAGGCATCGATGCGGAGTTGACGGGTAGCCTGACGGTGCGGGGCACGGCAGCGGAACCGGCCGTATCGGGCGGCTTTGAAATGCGCCGGGGCCGACTTGAAATCCTGACGCGCCGTCTGGACTTCACCACCGGCGATATCACTTTCGGCGGCGGTCTCGTACCCGTGCTCAACATGGCAGCCGAATCGACCGCCGGATCGACAACGGTAACGGTATCGGTTACCGGCAATGCCAATGATCCGGCATTCGCCTTTACCTCCTCCCCGGCATTGCCGCAGGACGAGGTGATGGCCCAGCTGATTTTCGGCCAATCCATGTCAAAACTGTCAGCACTCCAGATCGCGCGTCTGGCAGATGCGGCCGGTCAGCTCGCCGGCGGGCGCTCCACATCTCTTTTCGACAGCCTGCGCAGCAACCTCGGTATCGACGATCTCGATATTTCGACGGATTCGGAAGGCCAGGCGCGCGTTTCTGCCGGTAAATATCTGAATGACCGGACCTATCTGGAGCTTGAGCAGAGCGGCAGTTCAGGTGCAAAAGCGATCATCAATCTCGATGTCGGACGAGGCGTGAAACTGCGCGGCGAAGCCGGTGGTGATGGCGAAGGTGCTGCAGGCATTTTCTACGAGAAAGAGTACTGAAACCCACAGCAGAAGTGGGTGAAGAACTCTTGATCCAGAAGCCACGCCCTTCAAGCGCTGAATTCCAGTGCCCAGTAAAACACTGGCAATATTTGAAGAAACAACCGCAGCAAGCCAAAGCCTTGCGCATGAAGTCGATTCTGAGAAATTTGTTAACGCAGTTTAGATTTAAGCAACAATCTGCTGTTACAACTATACGGATGAAGCCGGAACGCCATGCTCCGGTTGTTCTTACACCAGGCAGGAAGCCGAAGTCCGGATACGCGAGCGTCGGTGCGCTTGCACTAGCCCAGAACAAGGATTGGGAAGAATTCTGATGGTTACGATTAATTCTACGAACTTTGGCGGCGATACGCTGGAAATCATCGCGTTTCGTCTGCACGATCAGGAGTTCTGCGTCAAAACGACCACCATCCGTGAAATCCGCGGCTGGGCTCCATCGACTCCGCTTCCACACGCGCCGAAGGATGTCATCGGCGTCATGAATCTTCGCGGCTCTGTCATCCCCATCATCGACCTGGCCTACAAGCTTGGCATGAAGAGCACTGTTGCGAATGAACGCAGCGCCATCGTCGTTGCCGAAGTCCACAACATGGTCATCGGAATGCTGGTTGATCGCGTCTCGGACATTCTGACAATTCCAGCAAGCCAGGTGCAGCCTGTCCCTGAAGTTTCGGCGTCCTTCGACAAGTCCTTCTCGGAAGGCATCATCGCAAACGAACATGGCATGATTTGCTTCCTGAACCTCGCAAAGATGTTCAAGGGCACCGATCTGGAAGATCTGGCCGCCTGATACTGCCAAGTATAGTTTTCTACCATTGCGAAGCCGCCCGGAAAAACTGGGCGGCTTTTTTCATTACTGTTGTTTCATACAACAATATGCAGATATACATTTAAATACTATAAACCTTTGAATTAACAAAAGATTTATTCGAAATAATAGTCGATTTATACTTGCAATACAGGGAAAAATACTGCTGTAAGAGAAATTCATAAATGAATTTTTAATATTATAGATATCTAATTCAATCCCAGAGCGAAAACAATCATTCATAATGATTGTTCTTGAAAACAATATGCGCGCGGCACTGGATGGCTTCATTGCCGCGGCATCATCAGCCAACCTGGAGACAACATGCTTTGGCGGGGAAAGAGTGCGGACAACAAGCAAGTCCTGGACGCGTTTTCAGCATCTCAGGCGATGATCGTATTCGATTTGACGGGAAACATTCTTGATGCCAACGAAAACTTCTGCTCGGCGATGGGGTACTCGCTGGCCGAAATCGTTGGAAAACATCATCGAATTTTCTGCGAAGAGGATTACAGAAGTTCTCAAGCCTATATCGACTTCTGGAAGAGCCTCGGAAACGGGAAATACGACGCACGGGAATACAAGCGTATTCGCAAAGACGGTCGGGAAGTCTGGATCGAAGCTTCCTACAACCCCATCTGCCGCAACGGCAAGCCTTACAAGGTCGTGAAACTTGCAACCGACATTACGGCGAAGAAGCTGAAAGCCGACGACGACAAGGGCAAGATGAACGCCCTCTCACGTTCGCAGGCCGTTATTGAATTTACGCCGACCGGTGAGATTCTGACCGCGAATGAGAACTTCTGCACCACGCTGAATTACAGCCTGAGCGAAATTGTCGGCAAGCATCACCGGATGTTTTGCGAACCAAACTATGCAGCTTCACCGGAATACGCCAACTTCTGGAAGCGCCTGGCAGCGGGTGAATTCATCTCCGACGAATTCGTCAGATACGGCAAGAACGGCAAGGAAGTCTGGATCCAGGCGGCTTACAATCCCATCCTGAACGACAAGGGGCATGTCGTAAAAGTCGTCAAACTCGCCACGGACGTGACGCCGCGCATGAGCGCGATTTCGACGCTTGGCGAGGCCTTGCGCCAATTGGCAGATGGAGAACTTCGCCAGAAGTTGGACACGCCTTTTGTGCCCAGCATGGAAAAGCTGCGGGCCGATTTCAATGAAGTCATCGAGAAACTGCGCCTGACCATGCAAACCGTGGCGAACAATGCCACGACCATTGCCTCGGGCTCGACGGAAATTCGTGTCGCGGCAGACCAACTTGCACAGCGAACGAGCCAGCAGGCGGCGTCTCTGGAAGAGAGCGCGGCGGCACTGGAGCAGATAACGACGACGGTAAAGGATTCCAGCCAGCGGGCCAACGAGGCCGGGAAGCTGGTTAACTCCACAAAACAAAGCGCCGAAGTATCAGGCGCGATTGTCGACCGGGCCATCGGGGCCATGGACCAAATCTCACAGTCTTCCGGTGAGATCACCAACATTATCGGCGTTATCGACGATATCGCCTTTCAGACAAACCTACTTGCCCTGAATGCCGGGGTAGAGGCCGCCCGCGCAGGCGAGGCTGGCAAGGGTTTTGCCGTCGTCGCACAGGAGGTTCGCGAACTTGCGCAGCGTTCGGCAAGTGCAGCAAAGGAAATCAAGCAACTGATCAACAAATCTCGGGAACAGGTCGCCAACGGTGTCGATCTTGTCGGCCAGACGGGGAGCGCCCTCAAGGAGATTGCGTCCAAGGTCGGACTGATCGATGCCAATGTCGCGGCTATCGTCGAGGCCACCAAGGAGCAGGCAAGCGGTCTGGCGGAAATCAATGATGCCGTCAACATCATGGATCAGGCAACTCAGAAAAATGCGGCAATGGTGGAAGAGACCAACGCCGCGAGCCACGGCCTGGCGCGCGAAGCCGAGAGCCTGAGAGAATTGCTGGGTCAGTTCAAGATCGGCAATTCCGCCCCCTCCCCCCGCGTCCCGGAGGCACGTGTCGCGCCATCGCCAGTCAGGATGGTAGCATCGTCCAGACAGACTGCAGCGGCAGCCAAATGGGAAGACTTCTAAGCCGAGACTTTCCCGGCCAACAAAAAAGGCGGCAATCTGCCGCCTTTTTCATGTGTCATATCGTGTCGCTCAGGTGAACAATACGAATGTCTTCTGCAGCGTAATCCAGATACCCCAGATGATGGGGATACCGACGATTGCCCATGCGATCAGCGCCTTGGCGTCGAAGCCACCCTTGCCAATTCCGAAAGATCCGGTCGGACCGGCGCCAGCAGCTGTCGTCTTGGCCTGAAGGGCCGCAACTTCTTCTTCCGACATGTACCACTTGTCGGCAAGCGGCTTCACCATCAGATTGGCGATGAGGCCGAGGACCAACATGCCAGCCAGGATATACATCGTGAAGTCATAGACCTGGGCGCGCGGAATACCGGCGGCGATCTGCGCTTCACGAATGTAGTTGACGACGACAGGCCCGATGATGCCCGCCGTTGCCCAGGCTGTGAGCAAGCGGCCATGGATGGCGCCAACGAACTGGGTGCCGAAGATATCGGCAAGATAGGCCGGAATAGTCGCAAAGCCACCGCCATACATCGAAACGATGATGCAGAGCATTCCAACGAAAAGCGCCTTGTTGCCCAGACCTGCCGCCCAGGGAGCCGATGCATAAAGCAGGATGCCGAGAGCAAAGAAGGTGAAGTAGGTGCCCTTGCGGCCGATGCGGTCAGAGAGCGAAGCCCAGAAGAAACGACCGGCGATGTTGAATACCGACAGCAAGCCGGTGAAACCGGCGGCGATTGCGGCGATCTGCGCCAGTTGCTCCGGGGTGAGATCAGCGAACTTGACGTCCGGCTGGCCAATCAGCGAACCGGCAAAGATTTCCTGGAGCATCGGGGATGCCATGCCCAGAACGCCGATACCGGCAGAAACGTTAAGGCACAGAACGAGCCAGATCATCCAGAACTGCTTCGTCTTGTGCGCGTTTTTCAGATGCACGTGACGGGTCGTGATCATGGAATTCTTGGCAGCAGGCGCTGTCCAGCCTTCCGGCTTCCAGCCAGCTGGCGGAATGCGGTAGCCAAAGGCACCGGCCATCATGAAGACGAAATAGATCGCTGCCATGACAAGGAAGGTTTCCCACACGCCGATGGAAACGTCGGTGCGGAAATGGCGCATGAGAGCGTCAGCAAGAGGCGCACCAATCATTGCACCACCACCAAAGCCCATGATGGCCATGCCGGTTGCCATGCCGCGACGGTCCGGGAACCACTTGATCAGGGTGGAAACCGGAGAGATGTAGCCAAGGCCAAGGCCGATACCGCCGATAACGCCAGCGCCGAACCACATCAGCCAAAGCTGGTGTGTCATGATGCCGATGGCAGCGATGGTCATGCCGCCGCACCAGCAGATTGCCGATACGAAGCCTGCCTTGCGGGGACCCGCACGCTCCAGCCATCCACCCCATATGGCGGCAGAGCAGCCCAGGAGAACGAAGAAGAGTGTGTAGATCCAGCCGAGGTCACTGACGCGCCAGTCGCATGTGGTGGTGAACAGCGCAGATGCGAGGTTGAGGTCGGTACATGCAACGGACGACGTGATGCCGATTGCCTTGGTGAGCGGCAGCCAGAAAACCGAGAAGCCGTAAGCCATGCCGATGCACAGATGGATGGCCAAAGCGGCCGGGGGAACCAGCCAGCGGTTGAAGCCAGGTTTTGCGATAATTCTTTCGCGGTCCAGAAGACCTGCACCCGCACCTGTCGGCGCGAATGTTTCGTTGGTCGCAGTCATTTGTGTCCCTCCATTCACCGCGCCAGGCGATGAATTTCGATGTTGTTATTCATTTCCACGGTGTCGGAGCAGCGTCTGGCGCTTCCTGGCGCAAGGCGCGCTCCGATACATTGGAAACAATGTCCCAAGCCCACGGGGCCAAAATGCGCGGGCGGCTCCTTCTACGGGACGCTCACATGCACTGGCCTGATGTGTTGCCATTCAAGGCTCAGCAATTCATGTGCCAGAAACGAAATTGAGATTTATCAACGAGATAGACAGGCATTAATCAGGCAGTGGGACAAAATGTCCCAGCAGCCCCGACAAAATGTCCACATTTTTGCTTTCTTTTCGCCACGATCGGATGGCTTTGGCTGACCCTAGAGAGCCTGCGGCAGCCATATGGTGAAGGACGTACCCTGGCCGGGAATGCTCTCGACAGTAATTTCACCGCCTTGCCGGGCAATCAGCATCTGGCTGACGGACAGGCCGAGACCCGTTCCCTCCTGCCGCTTCGTCGTGAAGAAGGGATCAAAAATTCGGGCGACGACATCTTCACTCATGCCCACGCCATTATCCTTCACGGCAAGCCCGACCCCATGTGACCCGTGCCGTTCCTCATCAAAGCTGGTCAATGTAAGGGTTCCGCCCTCAGGCATGGCATGAGCGGCATTGACGATGAGGTTGACCAGTACCTGCTGCAGTTCGGTGCGGTTCATCGCCAGAAGGCCGGTGGCATTGTCTGCCCTGACGATGTCGATGCCTGCGCGGCTGAGCACATGTTTGACTAGCGGCATACAGTCTGAGATCACCGCGTCCGGGCTGAGACGCTCCACATATCCGGCAAATTCCTCCGGTCTGGCAAACTGCAGAAGCTTGCCCACGATCCGGCTGATCCGCTCGACCTGCTCATCGATCAGATTGAACTCCGTCCTCGCCAGATCCGCCTGATCGCCCAGAATCACACGCGCGACTTCGAGATTGCCCTGGATCACCGCAATCGGATTGTTGATCTCGTGGGCGACGCCCGCGGTAATTTCGCCGATCGTCGCCAGCTTTTCCGACATGACCAATTGCTTCGTGGTTGCCTCCAGACGCAGATTGGCAAGCTGCAATTCCTGTGTGCGTTGGCCGACCCGGACGTTGAGCTCCTCGTTCCAAGCGCGCAGCTCACCCTCGCGCTGCTGGAGCCGATCAAGCAGCTCATCAAGGTGAACGGCCACCTGTCCTATCTCGTCTGCATTCGGCGGCAGGCCGGTGCGCGCCGAAAGATTGCCGTCATCAACCTGTGAAATCGTCTCGGTAATGCGTTCCAGCGGTTTGAAGATGGCCCGTGCCCAGCGCAGAAAAACAGGAATGCTGAGAATCGTAATGCCCAGAAACGCCGCAATAACAGAACCAAGCGTCTCATACTTGGCCTGCGCAAACGGGGCCTCCAGAAAACCGACATAGAGCATTCCCACGCGCTTGCCATAGCTGTCCACCAATGGCTCATAGGCTGAAATATACCAGTCGTTGACGACAAAGGCGCTGTCCAGCCAGACCTGACCGGAACCCAGAACGGCGGAATACACCACCTGCGATACTCTGGTCCCCAGAGCCCGCTGATTCTCGAACAGCCGCACATTGGTGCTGATGCGGACATCATCCAGAAAAAGGGTAGCCGTGCCTTGGCTTCCCTCCGGAAGACTGGCCTTTCGGTAGACGAGATCATTGATCGTATCGATGAAATCGAGGTTCTGGTTGAGCAGCCTGCCGCCAACCAGCGCAAGCGTCGTTCCATCACGCAGCTGGAGCGGGCTTGCCGCATGGATCATCATTCCGCGGGTTTCGGTAGGTTTTTCTCCCCTCTGGGCGTTGGCGGTCGGCACGAGGTCAAGCCGCGCTCTTTGTGCAAGAGCAGGCGACAGCGTCTTCAGATCCTCCTCGGAAAAAACATCGATAGCATGAGATGCTTTGCCTGCAAGGGCAGACGAACGCACCGGCCAATCGACGCGCGTCCGGCCTGTTCCGGTACCGGCGCTTGCGGAAATCGCTCCCCCGCCATCCACGACGAACAGAAAGTCGAGGCCGAGCTTTTGCCTGCTGTCTTCCAGAAAGAGCCTGAGCGCCTCTTCATCCCCCTCGGTGGTGATGTCTCTGAGGCGGGCCGAAGCGCTGATCGCACCCAGCCGTTCGCCGGTGTTCTCGAGGATTGTTGCGAGATACTGATGGGCAACGGTCAGGTCACTGTTGACCTTGGTGGTCAGGAGCGCATCGAACTTACCGCTCCACCGTACCATGGTTACGCCGAGCAGCAGCGGCAGAATGACGAGCGTCGGCAACAAGGCGATGGCCAGAAGCCGAAACCGGACTGATTTCAATGCGCCAAATACGCTAAAAAGCCCCGGTTTTTCAGCCATGCCAGAAAGACATCTTACGATCGATCGTCTTTCGCGAAATTCCAAGCCGCCTTGAAGCCTCGTCCCTGTTGCCCGAAACGTCACTCAACACAGCCAGTATATGACGTCGCTCGACTTCCTCCAGTGTCCCGGAAGAGCTTTGCAGCGGGACACTGCCTTTCAGATCGAGCGGAAAAAGGCCAAGGATGAGGCTTCGCTCGATGAAATTGCGCAGTTCCCGCACGTTTCCCGGCCAATGGTAGGAAAGAAGCATTGAACGAACCGCATCGTCCATGGCCACAGGCGGCATTCCCAGTTGCTGCGAAAGCTTGTGCATGAACAACTCGCAGAGTTCCAGAACATCCTGGTCACGGTCACGCAACGGCGCCAGATAAATCTGCATGACGTTGATACGGTAGAACAAATCTGCCCGGAACCTGCCTTTCTCCACATCCGCCGCCAGATCGGCATTGGTCGCGAAGATGAAGCGTATATCGATCGGTACTTCGCGCTCGGCACCGACGGGTCGGACTTTCCGATCTTCGAGAACGCGCAACAATTTGCTTTGCAAGGGGACCGGCATTTCGCCAATCTCATCCAGAAACAATGTTCCGCCCTGCGCGTGCAGAAACAATCCTTCCCGACGCGTATCCGCCCCCGTAAACGCACCTTTCACGTGGCCAAAGAGTTCGGTTTCCAGCATGTCGGCGGGAATGGCTGCGCAATTGACCGGCACGAATGGTTTGCTGGCACGGTCGGACAGATCATGGATGGAGTGCGCCAGCACTTCCTTGCCTGTTCCGGATTCGCCAGTCAGCAGAACGGAGGTTGGCAACGGCGCAACCCGGCTTATCATGTCGCGCGTCTGTTGAATGGTGGCAGAACTGCCGACCAGCCGATCCCTGAGGAAAATATGGTCGGCGGCCGTCCTCAACTGATATTTGAGTGCCGAATTTTCCCGCTGGAGATTGGAACGATCAAGCGCACGTGAGATCGCATTCAGGATCTGGTTTGACCGAAACGGCTTGAGAACGAAATCCGCAGCGCCAGCGCGGATGGCCTGGATTGCGGTGTCGAGATCCGCATAGGCCGTCATCAGGATTGCATCGGCATAGAAGCCGACCGCTCTCTGTTCCGCGAGCCATTCAAGGCCTGTTTTTTTCGGCATGATATTGTCGAGAATGACGATATCGAAATGGCGCTCGTCGAGCTTTCGGGTCGCCTCTGCGGTATCTGCGGCCTCGTCCACAAAGGCACAACGCGTCTCGAGCGTCCGCATGAGAAAGTTGCGCATGCCGGGCTCGTCATCGATGATGAGAACCGAGGCCTTGGCTAGCCACGGGCCGAAATCCGGCTCCTGTCCTTTTGCCTTGGTCTTCGGGATCATGTCATGTTGCATGGTATTCTCCCGGCACGCAACATCAGCGGACCGTCAGATTTTTGCGTGGAGACGCCGGTTTCGCGCTCAGGGCCAGCCGCGCGCGTTACGGAGTTGAGGAATAGCAAAACTGCATCAGAAAGCAAAAGGAATGCTGATGCCGTGCTTGCCGATATCTTACCTCAGTCAACAAGAACCCTGTCGGAGCGCGTGAATATTTCCATGTCATCACCCCTGACCAGGGCGACGAGTGTCATGCCGGCACGTTCGGCGGTTTCGATCGCCAGGGCGGTTGGAGCTGACACCGCCGCGAGGATACCGCTACCGAGGATCGCGGCCTTCTGGACCATCTCGACGGAGATCCGGCTCGTCACGACCACTACGCCTGCGCTGCCGGTACCGCCGCTGCGCAGAACCGCCCCTGCCAGCTTATCCAACGCATTGTGCCGCCCGACATCCTCCCGCGCGGCTTGAAGTCCCTCTCCAGGAATATAGAAGCCGCAACCGTGCACCGCACGGGTTTGCCGGAAAATGGGTTGGGCTTCATGGAGCGCATCCATGGCAGCCACGAGATCATCAGCGGAAACCTTGAGATCGCAATGCGACACATCCGGAATGGGCCGCAATGCCTGCTCGATCGATTCAATGCCGCATAGGCCACACCCAACGGGCCCCGCCATGTGACGCCTGCGTGAGCGCAAGGCGTCAGCCTGCTCATCGAAGAGCGACACCTGGACGTCGAAACCCTGCCCGGTCTCCAGCACGTCCACAGCATCAATCTGCGAAACGCTCGATATGATCCCCTCGGTGAGGCTGAAGCCAACCGCAAAATCTTCCAGATCCGCAGGTGTGGCCATCATAACGGCATGTGTGGTTCCGCCATATGAGAAAGCAACGGCGACTTCTTCAGGAGAATCCCGAAGGCCCTCGCTGACGACGCCATCACGGCGGGATATGCGTTTGACGGAGCGATACGGGGAAGTTGCGGGCATGGACAGACCTTAGTGGAAATACTGAATGATTGCCTGAAACGCGATTGCGCCGATCTCGATCAACGCTTTCGGCTTCTTTAGCTATCTCTGAAGAGACATACTATACCAGCGTAGGGCGACCATGCGCGATTAAGTGCAGCCCAAAAGAAAAAGCGGCCCGTTGGGCCGCTTGAAGGTTCCGCTTTTTGGGCAGTCGTTCTTACGAACCCGCCCGGTGCTTTCAAGCAGCGACAAGAACCTCGTGCAGGTTCGTCAATTCATAGAGATGCTTTTCAAGCTTTGTCAGATGTTCGTGATGGTGGCTGCCTTCGTCAATCTCTGAACGGGCGGCATCGATACGCTTCTGCAGGTCATCGGCGCTCAGTTCGTCGGCCGGCGTGGCAGATTCGGCAAGCAGCGTGCAACCTGTGGGCAAGATATCTGCGAAACCACCGAAAACCACATATTTGTGGGACTCGCCGGAAGCCAGCTTTACGGTCACGATACCAGGCTTGATTGTTGTCATAACCGGTGCGTGGTTTGGCAGCACGGTCATTTCACCAAGCGTGGCAGGAATGACAACTTCAGTAACCGTTTCGGAAACAAGCAGACGCTCTGGGGAAACAAGTTCGAATTTGAAACTGTCAGCCATGGCTTTTCACTTCTTTTTTGTTGCGCGACGGGCAAAGGCGCGTGTCAAACCACGCGCCTTCTTTCATAGTATCAGGCGACTTCTGCAGCCATCTTCTTGGCTTTTTCGATCGCTTCTTCCATGGAGCCAACCATGTAGAATGCCGCTTCCGGCAGATGATCGTACTCGCCATTGACGAGGCCCTTGAAGCCCTTGATCGTGTCTTCAAGAGCAACCAGCTTGCCCGGCGAACCGGTGAACACTTCGGCAACGAAGAATGGCTGGGACAGGAAGCGTTCGATCTTACGAGCGCGCGCAACAGCCAGACGGTCTTCTTCAGACAGTTCGTCCATGCCGAGGATGGCGATGATGTCCTGAAGAGCCTTGTAGCGCTGCAGGGTCGACTGAACCTTACGAGCCACTTCGTAGTGCTCTTCGCCAACGATCATCGGGTCGAGCATACGGGACGTGGAGTCGAGCGGGTCAACAGCCGGGTAGATGCCCTTTTCAGCAATCGAACGCGACAGAACGGTCGTTGCATCCAGGTGGGCAAAGGATGTTGCAGGCGCCGGGTCGGTCAAGTCGTCGGCGGGCACGTAAATTGCCTGAACCGAGGTGATCGAGCCCTTGGTCGTTGTCGTGATGCGTTCCTGCATCTGGCCCATGTCGGTTGCCAGCGTTGGCTGATAACCCACGGCAGAAGGAATACGGCCGAGAAGAGCCGACACTTCGGAACCAGCCTGCGTGAAGCGGAAGATGTTGTCCACGAAGAACAGAACGTCCTGGCCCTTGTCGCGGAAGTCTTCAGCGATGGTCAGACCTGTCAGAGCAACGCGGGCACGCGCGCCTGGTGGCTCATTCATCTGGCCGTACACGAGTGCAGCCTTGGAACCTTCGCCGCCGCCGTGCTTGTTCACGCCGGATTCGATCATTTCGTGATAGAGGTCGTTACCTTCGCGGGTACGTTCACCCACGCCGGCAAACACCGAGTAACCACCATGTGCCTTGGCGACGTTGTTGATCAATTCCATGATCAGAACGGTCTTGCCAACGCCGGCGCCGCCGAAGAGGCCGATCTTGCCGCCCTTTGCATAAGGCGCGAGAAGGTCCACGACCTTGATGCCCGTAACCAGAATCTGGCCTTCGGTGGACTGGTCCACGTAGGAAGGAGCTTCCTGGTGAATAGCGCGGCGACCCGAGGTAACCAGCGGGCCTGCTTCGTCAACTGGCTCACCGATAACGTTCATGATACGGCCGAGTGTCTCGGGACCGACTGGAACGGTGATCGGAGCGCCCGTGTCGCGAACGGCCTGACCGCGAACCAGACCTTCGGTCGAGTCCATGGCGATCGTGCGAACAACGTTTTCGCCGAGATGCTGCGCAACTTCGAGAACCAGACGGTTGCCCATGTTGTCAGTTTCGACCGCGTTGAGGATCGCAGGCAGGTCGCCTTCGAACGCCACGTCGACAACAGCGCCGATAACCTGCGTAACCTTGCCGGTCGCGCCAGTGATCGCTGCGGTTTTCTTGGGGGTAGCTGCCTTAGCCATTATCCTTACCCTCTTTCCTTAACCTCAGAGCGCTTCCGCGCCCGAAATGATTTCAATCAGTTCCTTGGTGATCTGAGCCTGGCGTTGACGGTTATAGGAAAGCGTCAGCTTGTGGATCATTTCACCGGCGTTGCGCGTGGCATTGTCCATCGCGCTCATCTTGGCACCCATTTCGCCAGCAACGTTTTCGAGCAGAGCTCGGAAAACCTGAACCGAAATGTTGCGCGGAATAAGGTCTTCCAGAATGGAAGCCGCATCCGGCTCGTATTCGTAGATAGCCGTCGTGGTCGGCTGCACAGCGTCAGCGGCAGGGGCAGCAGCAGGGATGAGCTGCAGGCCTGTCGGCACCTGGCTGATCACCGACTTGAATTCGGAATAGATCAGCGTGCAAACATCGAATTCACCGGCGTTGAAACGCGCGATGATCTTCTTGGCAATGCCATCCGCATTCTCGAACCCGACCCGCTTCACGTCACGCAACTCGATGCGCTCGATGATATTGGATGCGAATTCGCGACGAAGGCTGTCGTAGCCCTTCTTGCCGACAGTCATGATCTTGACCGTCTTGCCTTCTGAGATCAGCTTGCGGGCACGATCACGGGCAAAGCGGGAAATCTGGCTGTTGAAACCGCCGCAAAGACCACGCTCAGCGGTACAGACGACGAGCAGATGCACGTCGTCCTTGCCCGTACCGGTCATCAGAACCGGAGCAACGTCTGCTTCAACCGCCTGCGCGATGTTGGCAAGAACGGCGCCCATGCGCTGCGAGTAAGGCCGGGCGGCCTCCGCAGCTTCCTGGGCGCGCCGAAGCTTCGCCGCGGCGACCATTTTCATCGCCTTGGTAATCTTCTGCGTCGCCTTTACGGAGGCAATGCGGTTTTTCAGATCCTTTAGTGAAGGCATCCGTTATCCGTCCCAGTCACGAGGCTAATCAGGAGAAAGACTTGGCGAAGTTTTCAAGAGCGGTCTTCAGCTTGCTCTTGGTGTCATCGCTAACAGCCTTTTCCGTGCGGATGGTGTCGAGAATGTCCTTGCCTTCCGAACGGAGGTAGGACAGCAGACCCTGCTCGAACTTGCCGATATCGGCAACAGCAACCTTGTCGAGGTAACCGTTAACACCGGCGAAGATCACGGCAACCTGTTCTTCCGTCTTGAGCGGAGAGAATTGCGGCTGCTTGAGCAGTTCGGTCAGACGCGCACCACGGTTCAGCAAGCGCTGGGTCGATGCATCGAGGTCGGAACCGAACTGGGCAAACGCTGCCATTTCGCGATACTGGGCAAGCTCACCCTTGATCGAACCGGCAACCTGCTTCATGGCCTTGATCTGCGCAGCAGAACCAACGCGAGACACCGACAGACCGACGTTAACAGCCGGACGGATACCCTGGTAGAACAGGTCGGTTTCAAGGAAGATCTGGCCGTCGGTGATCGAGATCACGTTGGTCGGAATGAACGCGGAAACGTCGTTACCCTGTGTTTCGATGACAGGCAGAGCCGTCAGCGAGCCAGCGCCGTTTTCGTCGGAGAGCTTTGCAGCGCGCTCGAGAAGACGGGAATGGAGGTAGAAAACGTCACCAGGATAGGCTTCGCGGCCCGGAGGACGACGCAGAAGTAGCGACATCTGACGGTAGGCAACAGCCTGCTTGGAAAGGTCGTCGTAACCGATCAGCGCGTGCTGGCCGTTGTCACGGAAGTATTCACCCATGGCGCAACCGGCGAACGGAGCCAGATACTGCATAGGAGCAGGATCGGATGCGGTTGCGGCGACGATGATGGAGTACTGCAGAGCGCCACGCTCTTCCAGAACCTTCACGAACTGGGCAACCGTCGAACGCTTCTGACCGATGGCCACGTAGACGCAGTACAGCTTTTCGCTGTCAGGGCCATTGTCGTGAATGGCCTTCTGGTTGAGGATCGTATCGAGAATGATGGCGGTCTTGCCGGTCTGACGGTCACCAATGACAAGCTCGCGCTGGCCACGGCCGACAGGGATAAGAGCGTCGATAGCCTTGAGGCCTGTCGACATTGGCTCATGAACCGACTTGCGCGGAATGATGCCTGGAGCCTTTACGTCAACGCGCGAACGACGCGTGGCGTTGATGGGACCCTTGCCATCGATCGGGTTGCCGAGAGCGTCGACAACACGGCCGAGAAGCTCTGGACCGACAGGAACGTCAACGATAGCGCCAGTCCGCTTGACGGTGTCGCCTTCCTTGATGTCACGGTCGGAACCGAAAATAACAACACCGACGTTGTCGTTTTCGAGGTTGAGTGCCATGCCGCGAATGCCGCCTGGGAATTCGACCATTTCACCAGCCTGAACATTGTCGAGGCCGTAAACGCGGGCGATACCGTCACCGACGGAAAGCACCTGGCCGACTTCCGAGACTTCTGCCTCGTTGCCGAAATTTTTGATCTGGTCTTTTAGAATTGCGGAAATTTCCGCGGCGCGGATATCCATCAGCCAACCTCTTTCAGTGCAAGCTTAAGGGTGGAAAGTTTGGTGCGAAGAGACGTATCGGTCTGGCGTGAGCCAACCTTGACGATGAGACCGCCAAGAATGGATGGATCGACGGTCAATACGACCTTCACATCCTTGCCAGTCACGCTCTTCAGCGCCGCCTTCAGTTCAGTTTCCTGCGCCTCATCCAGCGCATGTGCCGAAGTCACTTCGGCAGTAATCTCACCGCGATGAGCGGCAGCGATTTCACGATAAGCAACGATCATGCCGGGAACGGCAAACAGACGACGATTGCCTGCGACGACCTTCAGAAAATTTGCCGCAAGACCGGAGATACCGGCCTTTGCAGAAATGGCTGAGATGGCCTTCGACTGATCTTCCGAAGAAAAGACCGGGCTCGCAACCAGACGCTTCAGGTCATCGCTGTCATCCAGCATAGCCTGAAACTTGTCGAGGTCAGCACCGACCGCTTCAATCACACCCGCTTCCAGAGCAAGCTCGAAAAGCGACGACGCATACCTTTCCGCTACACCGGATGTTCCATGGGAGGTATCTGCCACGGGCACTTTTTCCCTGCTAATCGTCCAAGAAGGCCAAGCTGAGGACCAGCTCCACCAAATTCTTGAAATCGTTTCAATTTCCCCGAAAAAGGCCGGAATTCCCCCCTGCCTTATCTCGATTTCGCGGTCCGTCTAGCATAGGAAGCCGGGACTCGCAACACGCGTAGTAACGGAAAGTGTCGTTTGGGCAAGAGGGATGGCGTTAAATTTTCCGACATCATGCCCTTGGGAGCGATAACTGCGGCAGAAATGTCAAAACCGCCGCCTCAGACCATTCCGAATACGTAGCCGAGCGGCAAGGCCGCGAGAATGGCATGAACAACCAGAAGTAGGCAATTTCGCAGTGTTGCTCCACCGTCCGACAGAATTGAGAGGACAGCACCGAAGACAGCAAGGGCGAATGAAGCCCCGAATGCGAGGTAAACCATGGGCTGGGCGAGCAGCATCGCGGTTGCGCCAAAACCGAGATAGAATGCTGCCAGGGAAGATCGAAGCAGGACGAGGCCGTCGCGGCGCTCTGCCGTGACCTGAAGGCCAAACAACCGGAAGACGAGCCCCGGTGCAAACATGATGACAAGGCCGATGACAGCGGAAAGGGCTGCGGCGAAAAAGGCGAGCTGTTCGCCGAACTCCACCGGAAAATAGAACTCCATGATGTCCCTCAAATCAATATTCTCGTGGCCGCCTTATGGCACGAAGACTGCGCCATCGAAAGAAGCTCAGAGAAAACTTTGTGGGTCGATATCCACCTGAACGTGGATCGATCCGCGCTCCTTCGGCCCGTTACCGAGCATGGCCCGCATGAAGGATTGCATGTCGGAATTGCGCTTGCCGTGAACGAGCAAACGAAAACGGTAGCGTCCGCGGATCAGCGCAAGCGGTGCTTCCGCCGGTCCAAGCAGCATGATGCCGGAGGCGGGGGGTGCCGATGCACGCAAGCCGCGGGCATGGGCTTCAGCTTCGGCCCGGGTATCCGCGGAAACGATAACCGAGGCCAGACGGCCAAAGGGTGGCAGCAGCGCCTTTTCTCTCTCGATCACCTCGCGCTCATAAAATGCCGCCGCATCTCCTGAAACGATGGCCTGCATGACCGGATGCTGGGGCTGGTAAGTCTGCAGCAGCCCGTGGCTCTTGCGACCCGTGCGACCAGCGCGACCGGTCACCTGGGACAGGAGCTGGAATGTCCGTTCCGCCGCACGTGGATCACCATTTGCAAGACCGATATCGGCATCGACAATGCCAACCAGCGTCATCAGCGGAAAATTATGGCCTTTGGCAACAAGTTGCGTGCCGATCACGATATCAGCCTCGCCTTTGACAATGGCCTCGAGTTCCAGTCTCAAGCGCTTGACGCCCATGAGATCGGACGACAGCACGATTGTCCGCGCCTCCGGGAAGTGCTTCTCGACTTCTTCTGCAATCCGCTCGACGCCCGGACCGCAAGCAGCCAGATGATCGAAAGTTCCGCATTCCGGGCAATGATCGGGCGTCGGCTGGCTGTGGCCACACTGGTGGCACTGCAACTGGCTGCGGAAACGGTGCTCCACCAGCCAGCTTGAGCATTGCGGACACTGGAAACGGTGACCGCAAACCCTGCACAGGGTAAGCGGTGCATAGCCGCGTCTGTTCAAAAACAGCAGCGACTGCTCGCCCTTCTCCAGTGTCTTTGCAATGCCGCGGAGCAAAACAGGCGACAGGAAACCACCTCGCTCCGGCGGATGGCGACGCATATCCACAAGATGCAGATCCGGCATCGCCGCATCACCGAATCGCGTGTGCAGATGAATCGTATTATAGCGGCCGGACGTGCCGTTGACCTGGCTTTCGACGGATGGCGTGGCTGACACCAGCACCACAGGGAAATCTGCTATACGGGCACGCACCACGGCCATGTCGCGCGCATTGTAATAGACGCGATCTTCCTGCTTGTAGGCAGGGTCATGTTCTTCATCGACAATGATAAGGCCCAGATTGTCGAACGGCAGGAACAAGGCGGAGCGCGCACCAGCCACAACCCGGACCTCTCCGGTGACCGCCTGACGCCATACCCTCTCGCGCATACGCGGGGACAGGTCCGAGTGCCATTCTGCCGGCTTGGAGCCGAAGCGATCCTGAAAGCGTTCAAGAAACGAGGCCGTCAGGGCAATTTCCGGCAACAGGATAAGGACCTGCTTTCCCTGCCGCAGGGTTTCGGCAACGGCCTCGAAATAGACCTCGGTTTTTCCAGATCCCGTCACCCCATCAATAAGGGAGACGGCGAAGCTGCCTTTTACCACGTCTTCGAGGATTTCCGATGCAGCCTGCTTTTGCGGACCTTCAAGTCGGGGTGCGGTATAGTCCGGATCAGGCTCCGCAACGACTGGCGGCTCTGGCAGGAAGACGGTTTCAAACACCCCCTGCTTCGCAAGGCCATCAATGACGCTTGCGGAAACGCCCGCCGCATTGGCAAGGCCGCTCTTGGTCCAGGCGTGCCCCTCAGCGGCAAGCTCCAGCACGCGCGCACGCGCCGGGGTCGACCGTTCCGGGCGAGCCTCTGTCAGGCGCAGGCCTTCGATCATCGGCTCGGGATCAAAGGCAGCCGGTGCGCGCAAGGCCATGCGCGCCACCAGACCCGGTGCTGACAGGGTGTAGGCAGCGACCCAATCGATGAAACGGCGCATTTCCGTGCGCATGGGCGGGCAGTCGAAGGCTTTGGTGATCGGTCGCAATTTCTTGGGATCGACAGGCGCGCCATCGCTCTCATCCCAGACAACGCCAATGACCTGTCTGGGGCCCAGCGGCACCTGCACGATGGAACCGGGCTCGACAATCATTCCTTCCGGCACCGCATAGCTATAGGGCCCCGGCGCGGGCAACGGCACCAGCACGGGCACAGCCGAAACAGGGTCAGAGGGAGAAGGCTTGCGTTGATCGAACAGCGCGCCAAACAGATCGGTCGAATCTTTTGCCATGATGCAGGCGACAATGCCCTTTACGGATAGGAAAGGGAACCTTTAGCGCATCGCATCCGGGATCGGAATCATTTTTGGGCGTGTCAGGCCTCTTCAACTAGGCGACATGGCCGCACATCATGAAAAGTTTAACCAAATGCTGAGGGCGGCAGCGTATTGTCGTATGAAAAGACGGGAAACAGCGACTTGCAGGACATTCTGACCTTTGCCGATACTGAGCTTCTTGCCCTGCGCCAATCATGGTTGGCTTCGCTTGAGGGTGAACGGCGATTGGCCGGAAACACCGTGGAGGCCTATGAGCGCGATACGCGGCAATTCCTCATGTTCATGACAGGTCACCTCGGGCATTCCACTCGCCTGACCGATATAGGCAAGCTTCGGCCCGTCGATCTGCGCGCTTTTCTGGCGTTTCGGCGCAAGGAAGGTACCGGTGCACGCTCACTTGGGCGGCACCTCGCTGGCCTGCGTTCCTTTCTTCGTTACCTGGAAAAAAAGGGGCTGGTCAATGCGGCAGGCGCAACGGCCATGCGCTCTCCCAAACAGCCAAAGTCCCTGCCCAAACCGCTGACCGACCGGCAGGCGCTGACAATCACCACTGCCGAGGGGCAGCTTTCAGACGAACCATGGATCGCCGCACGCAATGCGGCGGTGCTCGCGCTGCTATATGGATGCGGCTTGCGCATTTCCGAAGCACTCGGTCTGACGGCATCCGACCTGACCGCCGGGACGCGAAGCCTTCGGGTCACTGGCAAGGGAAACAAGATGCGCGTCGTGCCGCTGCTTCCCGTCGTGCTGGAAGCAGTCGAGGCCTATCGCAAGCTTTGCCCGTACCATCTGGCACAAGACGAGCCGCTTTTCCTCGGTGCGCGTGGCGGGCCTCTGCAGCCGGCAATCATTCAGCGGGAAATGCAGAAGATGCGGGGCGCCTTCGGCCTGCCGGAGAATGCGACACCGCACGCACTGCGCCATTCCTTTGCCACGCATCTTCTGGCGGGCGGCGGTGACTTGCGCACAATTCAGGAGTTGCTGGGTCATTCCAGCCTGTCGACAACGCAGATTTATACAGGCGTCGACACCGCCAGATTGCTGGAAATCTACGACAAGGCGCATCCTCGCGCCTGAAACGAGGGATGTCATACCCAACAGGATTAAAAAGACGCAAGCGTTTACTGTTTGCTAACCAAATGCGTTAACCGTCCATGCAAATCCGCCGCCCTATAAGCAATCGCAAATGACAGGGGGTGATTCGATGATTGTTATTTCCAAGCCTCAGAGCCTGACATCCTTATTGATGGGCCGCATGGGAAATGCGCTTTTGTGGCTGTTCGCCTCCATGCACCTGGCGGCGCTTGCCGTTCTGCTGGCGACCCTTCTGTCACTCACGGATGCGAATGCCGCTACGCAGGAAACAGCCTGCCCGGGGAAAAATCTGCTGGTGGACATGCAGCAGTTGGACAAGGCAGGCTACGACGCAATTGTCGAAGAGGCTGCGAAGGTACCGAATGGTGAAGGCACCTTCTGGAAGATCGAAAAAGACGGGGTCGAGCCGTCATGGCTTCTGGGAACAATGCATCTGTCCGACCCGCGCGTGCTTGAAATGCCGCAGGGCGCGCCCGAAGCCTTCGCGAAAGCGACGACCGTCATCGTGGAATCCGATGAGATCACCGATGAGAAGCAGGCTGCGGCAGCACTTCTCGCAAAGCCCGAACTCATGATGTTTCTCGACGGGACATCCATGACCGACATGCTGTCGAAAGAAGATGCAGCAACGCTTGAACGTGGCCTGAAGGAGCGCGGCATTCCCCTCGCCGCCGTTGCGAAGATGAAACCCTGGATCCTGTCCAGCTTCGTCGCACTCCCGGCCTGCGAATACGCCCGCAAAGCCAGCGGTGCCAGCTTTCTGGACATGAAGCTCGCAAAAGATGCCGTCGCTCAGGGCAAGAAACTCGTGGGCCTTGAGACGCTTCTTGAGCAGATTACGGCCCTGTCGGAACTTCCAATGTCCTTCCATGTCCAGTCATTGGTCGAAATGCTTCGGCTTGGCGCGCGAATGGATGACATGATGACGACGATGATCGATCTCTATCAGGATGGACAGGTCGGAATGATCATGCCCATGATGAAGCATCTCGATGCCAGCGAGAATTCGGATGAAGGCTATGCAGCATTCGAACAGCGCGTTATCGATGATCGCAATCACGTCATGGCCAAGGGCGCTACACCACATCTCGAAAAAGGCAATGTGTTCATGGCGGTCGGCGCCCTGCATCTTCCCGGCGAGGTGGGGGTCATCGAACTCCTGCGTAAAAGCGGCTTCACGCTGACCGCCGTTAACTAGTGGTAAGCCACTGTAAATTTAGCATTTTCTTAAGTTCAAAATCGGCACCTTTGGTGCAACCATATCGCGCGCAATTCATTATTTCCTCGCATCAGGGCTGCGACAGCGGCCTGAAAACCTGTTTTCGAGGGGAAAAGAGATGGCACACGAACCAAGTGAACCGAAGCGTGTGGGTCTGACAGAGGGGGTCAACAAGCCCGTCTTCATCTGGTCAGTCGGTCTGACGCTGGTCTTCGTGATCGCTGGCGTGATTGCGCCCCAGGGTTCTGCCGCCGTCTTCAGCGCCATGCAGTCATGGATCGTGACGGAGCTTGGCTGGATCTACCTTTTGTCAGTGGCTGTCTTTCTGATCTTCATGCTTTACCTGGGCTTTTCCAGCCACGGTAGGATCAAGCTGGGGCCGAATCACTCCGAGCCGGATTACAGCTATGGTGCATGGTTCTCGATGCTCTTTGCGGCAGGCATGGGCATTGGCCTTGTCTTCTTTGGCGTGGCGGAACCGGTCAAACATTTCACGGCACCCCCGGTGGGAGATCCCGCCACCATCGATGCCGCCCGCACCGCCATGGAAATCAGCTATTTCCATTGGGGACTCCACGCTTGGGCCGTCTATGCCGTCATCGGTCTTTCACTTGCCTATTTCTCATTCCGTCACGGTCTGCCCCTAACCATGCGCTCGGCGCTCTACCCCCTGATCGGTGATCGCATTTACGGGCCAATCGGCAACGCCGTCGATATCTTCGCCGTTATCGGTACTCTCTTCGGTGTCGCGACATCGCTCGGATTGGGTGTTCTGCAGGTCAATGCAGGCTTCAACCACGTGCTTGGCTGGCCAATTAGCTTCTGGATCCAGTTGCCGCTTATCGTCATCATTACCGGCATGGCGACCGTCTCTGTCGCAACCGGTCTCGATAAGGGCATCAAGTTCCTGTCCAATTTGAACATGATGATGGCCGTTGCCCTCATGCTGTTCGTCTTCGTCATGGGACCGACAACCTTCCTGTTGCGCGCATTCGTCCAGAATCTGGGAGCTTATCTGGACCACTTCGTCCTGCGCACTTTCTACATGTACGCCTATGCCCCCGATAAAGGCCCGAGTGACTGGCTGGGTGACTGGACGCTGTTTTATTGGGGCTGGTGGATCGCCTGGTCGCCCTTCGTCGGCATGTTCATTGCCCGCATCTCGCGTGGACGGACGATACGTGAGTTCATTGCAGGCGTGTTGCTCGTACCCGCCGGTTTCAGCTTCGCCTGGATGACTGTCTTCGGCGACACGGCGCTTTCCATGCATCTGACAGGCGCGACGACTGCCGTTTCAGAAGCCGTGGCAAATGACGTAACCCTTGCACTGTTTGTGTTTCTTGAGCAGTTCCCGCTCGGTGTCTATGTATCGTGGTTTGCGATGGCATTGATCGTGTTCTTCTTCGTCACAGGCGCGGACTCCTCTGCACTGGTCATCGATACGCTGACATCAGGGGGGCGCGAGGATGGCCCGACGGCACGCCGTGTCTTCTGGGCGATCGTCTCTGGGATAATCGGAGCGATATTGCTGTCGACAGGCGGCTTGGATGCCTTGCAGACCGCATCCATTGCCGGTGCCCTGCCCTTCACCTTTGTCATGCTTCTGATGTGCTGGGGCCTCTGGAAGGGACTGCAGCGCGAGGGCATGCGGCAGAACGCACTGGTACAAAGCCTGAGACCACGCCAGTCGGCCAGCTGGCAGCGTCAGTTGCAGGGCATTTTGAACCATCCCGGAAAGGCAGAAACGGAGCGTTTTCTCCACGACGTCGCAACGCCTGCCCTTGAGGCCGTCGCGCTTGAGCTGGAGAAACGTGCGCTCACCTCAAAGTTCGATCATCAGGCGGACAGGCTGAAGCTGGTCGTAACACCGGGCGAGGCGGAGGAATTCATCTATGGCATCCGCATGCGCCGCTATGAAACACCTGGCTACAGCTTCTTCGAAAGCCAGTCGAACCGCAAGACCGCCGACCATTACTACCGCGCCGAAGTCTTTCTGTCGGACGGCGGGCAGGACTACGACGTCATGGGCTTCACCAAGGAGGAGTTGATCCAGGACGTCCTGCTACAATATGACAGGCACTTCCAGTACCTCCACGCCATCCGCAGCTAAAGACTGCGTCAAGGCCAAGCGGATGCATGCTCAGGTCACCCGCCTGATAAGGCTCGTCCGCCAGTAGAGCTGGTGGACGAGCACCGCCGCAATGTGAACGACGATCAACGCCCACAGGAGTAGTTTGAGCGGGCCGCCATGCAGATCGCCAGCCACTTCGTTGCCGAAGTAGTATTTGCCGATCCCAGCAAGCGGCATGACGGCGAAAAGCGCGTAGAACGCCCAATGCCCAATTTTGGCTGCCAATTTTGCCAGTTCGGCTCGTTGGCAGGCGCCTCGGGTACACCTTGTACCAAGCGTAAAATCAGTCGCACGAGACAGAGCAGCAGAATGGCGATGCCGACATAGGCATGGATATTCGCCGAGGAAATGTCGGCAGCGGTCACGGGTTCGCCCCGCCGGACCAGCCTGTTCCAGTGCTCCATGCCATCCGCAAACAGAAGATTGAAGAAGATCGCCAGCGCCATCAGCCAGTGAAGCGTCTTTTGTGGAAACGTGTAGCCAGTTCGTGACGCAGCAGCCATGCCCTTAACCCCTCAGAAGCGTCCAGGCATCATGATAAAAGCCGCAGCTTCAATCAAGCTGCGGCTTTTGCCTCACCAAAATATAATGATGGAGCCGCTCGCGGCCCGGCCGATTACATGTGGATCGGCTTGAAGAAGGTTGCGAGGGCAGCTTCCTTGACGGCTTCCGACATGGTCGGGTGCGCGTGGCAGGTGCGGCCCAGATCTTCCGACGAACCGCCAAACTCCATCAGGACCGAAATTTCCTGGATCAGTTCGCCAGCGCCGAAACCGATGATGTGTCCACCCAGAACGCGGTCCGTTTCCTTGTCAGCAAGGATCTTCACGAAACCATCGGTAACCTGCATGGCGCGGGCACGGCCATTGGCCGTGAAGGGGAATTTGCCGACCTTGTAGGCGATGCCTGCGGCTTTCAATTCCTCTTCGGTCTTGCCGACCGACGCGACTTCCGGCTGGGTATAGACGACGCCCGGGATGACATCATAGTTCACGTGGCCATGCTGACCGGCAAGGATTTCCGCAAGTGCCACACCTTCGTCTTCGGCCTTGTGCGCAAGCATCGGACCCTTGACCACGTCACCGATGGCATAGATGCCTGCGACATTCGTCTTGTAGTGACCATCGATTTCAACGCGACCGCGGCTGTCCAGCACCACGCCCGCCTCTGCCAGACCGAGACCTTCAGTGTATGGCTTGCGGCCGGTCGAGATCAGCACGACATTGGCTTCCAGCGTTTCAGCAGCGCCACCCTTGACCGGCTCAAACACCACCTTGGCACCAACGCCTGACTTCTCAACAGCGGTAACCTTGGCGCCCATCTTGAAGTCCATGCCCTGCTTGGCAAACAGGCGCTGGGCCTGCTTGGACAATTCGCCGTCCATGCCGCCAAGAATGTTGTCGAGATATTCGACGACGGTGACCTTCGCGCCAAGCCGTGACCAAACGGAACCGAGTTCGAGACCGATGACGCCGCCACCGACGACGATCATCTTTTCCGGAACCTTCGACAGAGCAATGCCGCCCGTCGAGGACACGATAACCTGCTCATCGATTTCGACCTGTACACCCGGAATGCCCGCGACATCAGAACCCGTCGCGATGACGATGTTCTTGGTCTCGATCTCCTGAACCTCGCCCGCATCATTGGTCACGGAGACCTTGCCGGCGGAAACGACCTTGCCGAAGCCCTGGAATGTGTCGATCTTGTTCTTCTTGAACAGGAAGGATACGCCATCGACATTGGCCTTCACGACGCCGTCCTTGTGCGCCATCATCTTTTCGAGGTTCAGCTTAGGAGCAGCAACCTCGATGCCCAGGCTGTCGACGCCGTGGGCCACGTGGGCAAAAACTTCCGACGCGTGCAGCAGTGCCTTGGAGGGAATGCAGCCGACGTTGAGGCAGGTGCCGCCATAGGTCGCACGCTTTTCGACAACAGCGACCTTAAGCCCCAACTGCGCTGCCTTGACTGCGCAAACATATCCGCCCGGGCCCGTGCCGATCACAACTACATCATATGCCATGTCTTTGTTCCTGATAGATTGTGGACGGCGACCGCCGTCCTTTCTTTCGTTTGACCTGAAATTCAGGCCGATTTTTCAGTTGCAAGCTTGATTCCGAGGGCGATGAACACAACGCCACTCGTGCGGTCGATCCACTGGCTGGCACGGGCGAAAGCCGCGCGCATCCGTGGTGTCGTCATGAACATGCTGACACCGACGAACCAGAGAATGAGGCAGCTTGCCATCACGAAACCGTAGCCGAACTTGATCGGAACGGGCGTATGCGCATGAACCACCGTCGAGAAGATCGACAGAAAAAAGAACACCGGCTTGGGATTGAGCGCATTGGCCGCAAAACCGAGGGTGAAGGCCTTGAGGCCCGATTGTCTTTTCTGCTTGGCTACATCGACCGCATCGACCTCCGGCATGTCCATTTTGCCAGCGCGCAAAGCCTTGATGCCGATGTAAATTAGATAGGCGACGCCAAGCCACTTTACGATGTTGAAGAGATAAATGGACTGAGAGATGACCAGCCCAAGCCCTAGGATCGTATAGGTGACGTGGAACATCAGGGATGTTCCCACACCGAAACTGGTGATGATCGCCGCTCTGCGCCCATTCACCATGGCCTGACGCATGACCATGGCGAGGTCGGCGCCGGGAGACACGATGGCAAACGAGAAAATCGCCATCAGGGATGCAAGCTCGATGAGATACTGGTGCATCGATCTTCCCCTAGAACATCAAGACGAAGAGCATGAGGAGAAGCCCGATCATGGAACCGATCCAGACCAGTGACCGGACATAGGGAATGCCCATCAGATAAAGCGGGATGTAGACGATGCGGCAGATGACCCAGATCCATGCGCCAATCAAAGCAATCCCGGCAGGATCACCTGCCATGATGACCCCGAAGGCGAGAGCGATGAAGGCAACGTAGGTTTCGAGAAAATTCGAGGCTGCGCGCTCTGCACGGCCAGCAAGCTTGCCCTGCGGTTTTTTGCCGTCGTCACGCGGACCGGCATTCCAGCTGCTCCCCAGCTCTTTCGTCGCCGTCATGGCCTGCAGCGCGATGTGCACCATCAGAATGAGCACACTGACCCCTATGAGGGGTAGAAACGGTGATGCGGCTAGGAAAGTGGGTTGCACGAGCAAGCTCCTGAGACAATTTCAGCGGGATTTCACTTGAAACCCCGCTGATGGAAAAAGCAAGTTCGATCAGAGATCGAGAACGAGACGCTCTGGATCCTCAAGGCTTTCCTTGACGCGAACGAGGAAGGTCACGGCTTCCTTGCCATCAACGATACGGTGATCGTAGGACAGCGCCAGATACATCATCGGACGGATGACAACCTGACCGCCGATGGCAACCGGACGATCCTGGATCTTGTGCATGCCCAGAATACCGGACTGGGGCGCATTCAGGATCGGCGAAGACATCAGCGAACCGTACACACCGCCATTGGTGATGGTGAAGGTGCCGCCCTGCATGTCTGCCATGCCCAGCGAACCATCGCGTGCTGCCTTGGCAAGACGACCCAGTTCCTTTTCAACGCCAGCGATGGAGCGCTGATCGGCATCACGAATGACAGGAACCACGAGGCCCTTGTCCGTGCCGACAGCCATGCCGACGTGACAATAGTTCTTGTAGATGATGTCGGTGCCATCGATCTCGGCGTTAACCGCTGGCAGTTCCTTCAGCGCGTGCGTCACGGCCTTGGTGAAGAAGCCCATGAAGCCGAGCTTGACGCCATGCTTCTTCTCGAACACGTCCTTGTAGCGATTGCGCAGTTCCATGACCGCAGTCATGTCCACTTCGTTGTAAGTGGTCAGCATCGCGGCTGTGTTCTGTGCGTCCTTCAGGCGGCGCGCAATGGTCTGGCGCAGGCGCGTCATCTTCACGCGCTCTTCGCGAACAGCATCACCCTCGGAAGAGGCCGGACGTGGCGCAGAAACGGCAGCGGGTGCTGCGGCAGGAGCAGACGTTCCCTTGGCGACAGCCGCCAGAACGTCACCCTTCAGAACCTGGCCACGCTTGCCCGAACCGTCAACCTGATCGGCCGACAGATTGTTTTCAGCCAGCAGCTTTCCAGCAGCAGGTGCTGGTGGCATGGAGCTTGGCGCAGAAGAAACAGCGGCAGGTGCAACGGCAGCCGGTGCGGCTTCAGGAGCCTTTGCCGGTGCAGCAGCAGGTGCAGAT
Source organism: Hyphomicrobiales bacterium (assembly GCA_900468285.1). GTDB lineage: Bacteria > Pseudomonadota > Alphaproteobacteria > Rhizobiales > Rhizobiaceae > Agrobacterium. The sequence goes on from UBTF01000013.1 coordinate 86,138, forward strand.
GGAGCAGCGCCGGCTGCACCCTCAGCGATCTGGCCGAGCAGCGCGTCGAGACCGACGGTCTCGCCGTTCTGCGCAACGATTTCTGTAAGGACGCCAGAAGCTGGCGCTGGAACTTCAACGGTAACCTTGTCGGTTTCCAGCTCTACCAGCGGCTCGTCAGCCTTGACGGTATCGCCAACTTTTTTGAACCAAGTGCCGACAGTCGCTTCGCTGACGGACTCACCGAGGGTTGGTACGCGGATTTCAGTGGCCATGATCTAGTTCCGTTTCATCAAAAATCTGTTTTGCAAGGGTGCAGGCGGGAGAGTTCTCACTCTCCCAGCGCGTCTTCCAGGAATGCCGCGAGCTGCGCGAGGTGCTTGGACATCAGGCCCGTTGCTGGCGATGCAGCAGCCGGACGACCCGTGTAACGGACCTTCTGGTACTTGGCATCGATGTGGGCGAGAACCCATTCCAGATAAGGGTCGATGAACGACCACGCACCCATGTTCTTCGGCTCTTCCTGGCACCAGACCATCTCGGCATTGCGGAAGCGCGACAGCTCGTTGATGAGCGCCTTGGCCGGGAACGGATAGAGTTGCTCGATGCGCAGCAGGTAGATGTCGTCGATGCCACGCTTTTCGCGCTCTTCCAGAAGGTCGTAATAGACCTTGCCGGTGCACAATACGACGCGACGGATCTTGGAATCCTTCTGCAGCTTGATCGGGCCGTCCTTGATGACCTCCGCGTCGTCCCACAGCAAGCGGTGGAACGAGGATTCGCCCGCCAGCTCGGTCAGCGAAGACGTCGCGCGCTTGTGGCGCAGCAGGGACTTCGGCGTCATCAGGATCAGCGGCTTGCGGAAGTCGCGCTTCACCTGACGGCGCAGGATGTGGAAGTAGTTGGACGGCGTGGTCACGTTTGCGACCTGCATATTGTCTTCGGCGCACATCTGCAACCAGCGTTCCAGACGGGCAGACGAGTGTTCAGGACCCTGACCTTCATAGCCATGCGGCAGAAGGCAGACCAGACCGGACATGCGAAGCCACTTGCGCTCACCAGACGAGATGAACTGGTCGAAGACGACCTGCGCACCGTTGGCGAAGTCACCGAACTGGGCTTCCCAAAGCGTCAGCGCATTCGGACGAGCCAGCGAGTAACCGTATTCGAAGCCGAGAACGGCTTCTTCAGACAGCATGGAGTTGATGACTTCGTAGCGAGCCTGGGTTGGCGCAAGATTTGCCAACGGAATGTAACGCTCTTCGCTCTCCTGATCGTAAAGAACCGAGTGGCGCTGCGAGAAGGTGCCGCGTTCGCAATCCTGACCGGACAGACGGATCTTGTGACCGTCTACCACGAGCGAGCCAAAGGCAAGTGCTTCGGCCATCGCCCAATCCAGACCTTCGCCGGTCTCGATCATCTGCGCGCGGTTTTCCATGAAGCGCTGAATGGTCTTGTGCGCCTTGAAACCTTCCGGAATGGTCGACAGCTTGCGACCGATTTCCTTCAATTGCTTCATCGGAGCACCGGTCTTGCCACGGCGCTGCTCATCTGCGTTGTCAGCAGCGCGCAGACCCGACCACTGACCATCAAGCCAGTCGGCCTTGTTCGGTTTGTAGCTCTGACCGGCTTCGAATTCCTGCTCCAGATTGGCGCGCCAATCGGCCTTCATCTTTTCGAATTCGCCGTCAGTCAGCAGGCCTTCGGCAATCAGGCGCTCGGCATAGATATTCGCGACAGTCTTGTGCGCGCGAATGACCTTGTACATCTTCGGCTGCGTGAAGGACGGCTCGTCGCCTTCATTATGGCCAAAGCGGCGGTAGCAGAACATGTCGATGACGACAGGCTTGTGGAACTTCATGCGGTATTCGGTTGCAACTTTCGCCGCGTAAACAACCGCTTCCGGGTCATCACCATTGACGTGGAAGATCGGCGCTTCGATCATCTTGGCAACGTCGGATGGGTAAGGCGACGAGCGCGAGAAGCCGGGATTCGTCGTAAAGCCGATCTGGTTGTTGATGATGAAGTGCATGGTACCGGCAACGCGGTGACCGCGAAGGCCGGACAGACCGAGGATTTCGGCAACCACGCCCTGACCTGCGAAGGCAGCATCGCCATGCAGCAGCAGTGGCAGAACCTTGGCGCGCTCGGACAGAGGAATGGTATCGCCGTCCCAGGACTTTGCAAGCTGGTCCTGCTTGGCGCGAGCCTTGCCCATGACGACAGGGTTGACGATTTCAAGATGCGAAGGGTTGGCCGTCAGCGACAGGTGAACCTTGTTGCCATCGAATTCGCGGTCGGACGATGCACCGAGGTGGTACTTCACGTCACCGGAACCTTCGACATCGTCGGGCTTGAACGAACCGCCCTTGAACTCGTGGAACACGGCGCGGTGCGGCTTGCCCATGACGTTGGTCAGAACGTTGAGACGGCCACGGTGCGCCATGCCAAGCACGACTTCCTCAAGACCATCCTGGCCGCCGCGCTTGATGATCTGTTCCAGCGCCGGGATGAGCGATTCACCGCCATCAAGGCCGAAACGCTTCGTACCCTTGAAGCGAACATCGAGGAACTGCTCGTAGCCTTCGGCTTCAACCAGCTTGGACAGGATCGCCTTCTTGCCTTCGGCTGTGAAGGCAACGCCCTTGTCCGGGCCTTCGATGCGTTCCTGGATCCAGCCCTTTTCTTCCGGGCTCGAAATATGCATGAATTCGACGCCGAGCGTCGAGCAATAGGTCCGCTCGAGAATTTCGATCATCTCACGAACGGTCGCGTATTCGAGACCCAGAACGTTATCGATGAAAATCTTGCGGTCGTAGTCGCTTTCCTCGAAGCCGTAGGACTTCGGCGACAATTCGTTGTAATCCTCAACCGCGCTGGCAATGCCGAGCGGATCGAGCTTTGCATGCAGGTGGCCGCGCATGCGGTAGGCACGGATCATCATGATGGCGCGCACGCTGTCGCGCGTCGCCTGCAAGACTTCGGCTTCGCTGACGCCCTTGCCGGTTTCAGCACCCTTGGCTTCGGCCTTGGCCTGAACCTTCTTCTCGATCGCTTTCTCAACCGTTGCCCAGTTGCCGTCTAGCGCCGAGATAAGGTCGCCATTGGCCGCGATAGGCCAGTTTGCGCGCTTCCACGAGGCACCCTTGGCGGCCTTCTTCACGTCGTCGGGATTGTCGGAAAGCCCTTTGAAAAAGCTCCGCCACTCTGGAGAAACGGAGGACGGATCCTCCTCGTACCGGGCGTAGAGCTGCTCGATATAGGCTGCATTCGCGCCGTCTAGAAACGACGTGATCTGAAACTGCTCGTTGGCGTCTTGCCTTGCCATGGTGTTTTCGCGGACGTATTCGCCCGCCTCCTCAATCCCGTTGATGACCGTTTCCGGCCTGCCGCTTTCGTCCACGCCGCGTCTCTATCCGATGCAGCGTCAGTCTCTTTTCTTGCGGCTTCGGGCAGGCTGCCGTTTCCGACACCTGCCCGCTGCCAAATCTTTGTTATCTCAGCCCTTGAGGACTTCGACCAGCGTCTTGCCAAGGCGAGCCGGGGATGGCGAAACCTTGATACCAGCTGCTTCCATGGCCGCGATCTTCGATTCCGCATCGCCCTTGCCGCCGGAAACGACAGCGCCAGCGTGGCCCATGGTGCGGCCCTTTGGAGCCGTACGACCGGCAATAAAGCCAGCCATTGGCTTCTTACGGCCCTTCTTGGCTTCGTCGATCAGGAACTGTGCCGCATCTTCTTCTGCAGCGCCGCCGATTTCGCCGATCATGATGATCGATGTCGTCGCTTCATCTGCGAGGAACATTTCCAGCACGTCGATGAACTCGGTGCCCTTGACCGGGTCGCCGCCGATGCCGACAGCCGTTGTCTGGCCGAGACCTTCGTTCGATGTCTGGAACACAGCTTCATATGTAAGCGTGCCGGAGCGCGAGACAATACCGACGGAGCCCTTGCGGAAGATGGAGCCCGGCATAATGCCGATCTTGCATTCTTCCGGCGTCATGATGCCCGGGCAGTTAGGGCCAAGCAGGCGGGACTTGGAGCGGTCGAGGCGAGCCTTGACGCGAACCATGTCCATGACAGGAATGCCTTCGGTGATGCAGGTGATGAACGGAATTTCCGCATCGATGGCTTCGATGATTGCATCTGCAGCGCCTGCTGGCGGAACATAGATCACGGATGCGTCAGCGCCGGTCTTTTCCTTGGCTTCAGCAACGGAAGCGAAGATCGGCAGGGTTTCGCCCTTGGAGCCCGTCCAGTTGGTGCCACCCTTGGAAGGATGGATACCGCCGACCATCTGCGTGCCGTAATAGGCAAGCGCCTGTTCGGTGTGGAAGGTACCGGTCTTGCCGGTCAGACCCTGAACGAGGATCTTGGTGTCTTTGTTTACAAGAATAGACATTATTTCCAGTCCCTCAATTAGCCGTTGATCGCCGCAACGATCTTCTTGGCCGCATCGTCCAGATCGTCAGCAGCCGTAATCGCAAGACCCGATTCATTCAGAAGCTTCTTGCCCAGCTCGACATTGGTGCCTTCAAGGCGCACGACGAGAGGAACCTTCAGGCCGACTTCCTTCACTGCGGCAATAACGCCTTCAGCAATGACGTCGCACTTCATGATGCCGCCGAAGATGTTGACGAGGATGCCCTCGACCTTCGGGTCAGCCGTGATGATCTTGAACGCAGCCGCAACCTTTTCCTTGCCAGCGCCACCGCCGACGTCGCAGAAGTTTGCAGGCTCTTTGCCGTAGAGCTTGATGATGTCCATCGTTGCCATGGCAAGACCGGCACCGTTGACCATGCAGCCGATGTTGCCATCGAGCGCTACATAGGCGAGGTCCCACTTGGAGGCTTCGATTTCCTTGGCATCTTCTTCGGTCTCGTCGCGCAGCGCCTTGACGTCGTCATGGCGGAAGATCGCGTTGCCGTCGAAGGACATCTTGGCGTCGAGAACGCGCAGGTGACCATCCTTCATGACGATCAGCGGGTTCACTTCGAGAAGAGCCATGTCCTTTTCGACGAAGGCCTTGTAGAGCGCAGGGAAGAGCGCCTTGGCGTCTTCTGCAGCGGCGCTGGAAAGCTCCAGTGCCTTCGAAATTGCAGCGACATTCTCAGCCGTCACACCAGCTTCCGGCTCGATCGCAATCGTGTGGATCTTTTCAGGCGTGTCATGCGCAACGGCCTCGATGTCCATGCCGCCTTCCGTGGAAACCACGAATGCAACCTGGCCGACGGAACGGTCAACCAGCAGCGAGCAATAGAGTTCGCGCTCGATATCCGCACCATCTTCGATGTAGAGGCGGTTAACCTGCTTGCCAGCATCGCCGGTCTGCGCTGTGACCAGCGTGTTGCCGAGCATATCCTTGGCGTGGGAAACGACTTCCTCGATGGACTTGGCCAGGCGAACGCCGCCCTTTGCATCGGGGCCGAGTTCCTTGAACTTGCCCTTGCCGCGACCGCCAGCATGGATCTGGCTCTTGACCACGTAAAGCGGACCGGGAAGCTGCTTTGCAGCCGCTTCGGCTTCTTCGACCTTGAGGATAGCAACCCCTTCGGCCACCGGCGCACCATAGCCCTTCAGGAGAGCCTTGGCCTGATACTCATGAATATTCATGGATTAATCCCTGTTTGTAGCCTGAACGGCAATTACTTCAGCGACGGAGCAATGTTGACGCAGGCTTCGCAAAGACCCGCAACGGCGCCGACGGACTTCTGGAAGGCAGCTTCCTCGTCCTTGTTGAGTTCGATTTCGATTATGCGTTCAATACCGCCGGCACCGATGATCGTTGGTACGCCGACATACATGTCGTTGACGCCGTACTGACCGGAAAGATAGGCAGCAGCTGGCAGAACTCGCTTCTTGTCCTTGAGGTAGGATTCAGCCATCTCGATTGCGGAAGCCGCAGGCGCGTAATAGGCAGAACCGGTCTTGAGCAGACCGACGATTTCGGCACCGCCATCACGGGTGCGCTGAACGATTTCTTCCAGACGCTCGGCAGTGAGCCAACCCATCTTGACGAGGTCGGTCAAAGGCACGCCGGCAACCGTGGAGTAACGGGCAAGCGGAACCATCGTGTCGCCGTGGCCGCCCAGAACGAATGCTGTTACGTCTTCAACGGAAACATTGAACTCTTCCGAGAGGAACAGGCGGAAGCGCGCGCTGTCGAGAACGCCAGCCATGCCGACAACCTTGTTCTTCGGCAGGCCGGAGAACTTCTGGAGTGCCCAGACCATGGCGTCGAGCGGATTGGTGATGCAGATCACGAAAGCATTGGGGGCATATTTCTTGATGCCAGCGCCGACCTGCTCCATGACCTTGAGGTTGATGCCGAGAAGATCGTCGCGGCTCATGCCTGGCTTGCGAGCAACACCGGCGGTCACGATGCAGACATCGGCGCCTTCGATCGCGGCGTAGTCGGATGCGCCGGTGAGCTTTGCATTGAAGCCCTCGACCGGGCCGGACTGGGCAATATCCAGACCCTTGCCCTGCGGGATGCCGTCAGCGATGTCGAAGAGGACGATATCGCCCAGTTCTTTCAGGCTGGCCAGATGCGCCAGCGTACCGCCGATCATGCCAGAACCAATAAGTGCAATCTTTTTGCGAGCCATCGAATGCTTCCTCTCGAGCTTCAATTCAATTTCGCCGCGAATGTATGGCGGCTTTAAATTGTCGCACTCGACTTAGCTTTATTGGCCCCAATTGGCAACAGATTCTTTTAGGCTCAGTATTTTCAATCGTTTAGATGAGAAATTTCTTACGTGAACGTAAGAATTTCAGACACGTTTCTGTCATGCTGCTTCACGTTTTTCGTTGTGGAGCGCGAGGTAGTCGGCACTGCGCATTTCGAAAAGTCGCGACGCAGTTCGGTCGAATTCGAAACCTTCGGTGCCTTTACGCGTCACCAGAAGCTCTTCCGGCATTGCTGCTGCCGATGCGATGACGCGGACCGTGTGGTCATAGAGCGCGTCGATCAGAATGATGAAACGTTTCGTCTCGTTGCGCTTATTCGCATCGAGAAGGGGGATGTGATCGATGAATACAGTGTCGAAACGAGCTGCGATCGCAAGGAAGTCGGAAGCTCCGAGAGGCTTTTCGCAAAGGTCGTAGAACGAGAATCGGGCGATGCGACCGGCCGAACGTGGAACGTGGATCGACCGTCCCTTCATTTGTATCTGGGTCGGCGCGACAACCTGCCCGTTTACCAACTGCTGCCAGGCTCTTTCCATGGCCGCATCCGCTGCATCGCCAAGCGGCGTAACATATACGGGCAGACTTCTGATCTTCTCCATCCGATAATCTGTTGGACTATCGAGCGTGACGACCTGAACGTGGCCTTTCAGCAGATCGACAAAAGGCAGAAAGAGCCCGCGATTGAGGCCGTCCTTATAAAGATTGTCCGGAACGACATTAGACGTCGTCACCAGCGTGCATCCATGCGCAAAGAGCTCAGTGAAAAGACGGGCTAGGATCATGGCGTCAGCGATGTCGGTGACCGTAAACTCATCGAAGCAGAGGAGCTCGGCCTCCTCCAGAATTTGTGCCGCAACGGGAGGAATGGGGTCTGCCTGCTTGGTTTCGCCATTCTTGAGCTTCTGGCGATGGGCGTGGACGCGATTATGGACGTCTGCCATGAATTCATGAAAATGGCAGCGTCGTTTCTTTTCCACCGGGGCTATGTTGAAGAACATGTCCATCAGCATCGTCTTGCCACGGCCGACACTACCGTGAACATAGAGGCCTTTGACCGAAGGAGCTGGCCCTGCCTTTTTGGCGAACATCCAGCCGAGAGCGCTTTTCTTCCTCGCCGGCTTGCGGATCTTCAAGTCGGTAAGAATGCGGTCGAGATTATGAGCGACATCAAGCTGGGCAGCATCTGCCTTCAACTCTCCAGAAGCGGTCAATGCCTGGAGCTGTTCTACGACGCTGTGGTTATAATCGGGCAATGGCTGCATGAAAGAGCCTTATTTGCGGGCACACGGATGCGCCCGCAGAGATGGAATTATCGGCTGAGGGTCAATGGCTGGCCACTGTTTGTCGTACCATCATATTTGGTCTCGCCAGTCTTGTAGACACGGCCGATCGTGTCACCGGCTCTGTTCTTGAACAGCACCATCTTGTTGGAAACTTCCCATGAGCCCATAGACGAAAGCTCACCTGCGCAGCCACGTGTGCCGCCACGCGAACCGCTGCCGAGGTTGGTCAGGGTCAGGAACATGTCACAGCTTGCGCCGCCATTCGAAACGCGCCAGTTGCCAACCATGGCTTCTTTCGTCACGTCCATTGCGGCAGCAGGTGCCGCGGAAGCGACGTTGGTGCCAGCAGGGGCCGCATTGCCAGGAGCTGTCGGGAACTGCGTGGAACCACCCGGTGGCGGCAATGAACCGGACTGAACGGAAGGCACCGGCTGCGCCTGAAGAGGCGGCGTGTAGCCGGAATTGCCGCTCGGGCTGTTGTTGTAGTCATAAGAGGTACGCTGGCAACCGGCGAGGCTCATCACAACCGCAAGGCCTGTCACCACATATCTGAATTGCATCTCAAGCTCCCGATTCTCTGCTTCGGAAAGAACATGTCTACACAAAACGGCTGAATTATTACCAAAGAATTAGTCACGGCAAGCCGATGCTTCGATAATTACGATTTCAGCCGTATTTTATGCAAATCTTCAGCCCTCTGTCTGGTGAACAGGCCATTCACGTGCGTCATGGCCTGTCTATTAAGTCAATATGGCGTGCCGCTTACACGCGACGCTCAACCATCATCTTCTTGATTTCGGCAATGGCCTTGGCAGGGTTGAGACCCTTGGGGCAAGCCTGTGCGCAGTTCATGATCGTGTGGCAACGATAAAGGCGGAAAGGATCCTCAAGATTGTCCAGGCGTTCGCCGGTGGCCTCGTCGCGGCTGTCGATCAACCAGCGATAGGCCTGCAGCAGGACTGCCGGGCCAAGATAGCGGTCACCATTCCACCAGTAGCTCGGACAGGACGTGGAGCAGCAGGCGCACAGAATGCACTCATACAGACCGTCGAGCTTCATACGATCGTCGTGGCTCTGCTTCCACTCCTTGGCAGGAGTTGGCGAGACAGTCTTCAGCCATGGCTCGATCGAACGGTGCTGTGCGTAGAAGTTCGAAAGGTCAGGAACGAGGTCCTTGACCACAGGCATATGCGGCAGAGGATAGACCTTCACCGTGCCGTTGATGTCTTCCATGCCCTTGGTGCAGGCGAGCGTGTTCGTGCCGTCGATATTCATGGCACAGGAGCCACAGATACCTTCGCGACAGGAGCGACGCAGCGTCAGGGTCGGATCGATATTGTTCTTGATGTACAAAAGGCCATCGAGAACCATCGGGCCGCAATCATCCACGTCGATATAATAGGTATCGATGCGCGGATTTTGACCGTCGTCAGGGTTCCAGCGGTAAATACGGTATTCGCGAACATTCTTCGCGCCCGCCGGCTTCGGCCAGACCTTGCCTTCGGTCATCTGAGAGTTCTTGGGAAGAGTCAGTTCAACCATGTCCAAAATCCTCTATCAGTAGACGCGGGCTTTTGGCGCGATCTTCTGAAGATCGATGCCATCGGCGATCAGGTCGGTATGCACTGGGCGATAGTCAAGCTTGACGTCACCCTGCTCGTTTACCCATGCCAGCGTGTGCTTGCGCCAGTTGACGTCATCACGGCCGCCGAACGGGCCGTCGACAAAGTCCTCGCGGGCGTGGCTTCCGCGGCTTTCCTTGCGCGCTTCCGCCCCGTAAACGGTCGTGATGGCATTGGCCATCAGGTTCTCAAGTTCCAACGTCTCGACAAGGTCGGAATTCCAGACCATCGAGCGGTCGGTGACCTTGATGTCTGGCAGTTCCTTCCAGATGGCCGAGATACGCTTGCAGCCGCTTTCCAGCGATTCCTGCGTGCGGAACACCGCTGCATCGTCCTGCATGGCGCGCTGCATCTTGTCACGAAGAACGGCTGTTGGCGTGCTGCCATTGGCGTTGCGCAGACGGTCGAAGCGATCCATGATCTTGTCACAGGCAGCGACATTGAGAGCCGGGATCGAGCTGTTGCGATCGATGACTTCTGCTGCGCGGATTGCTGCGGCACGCCCGAAGACCACGAGGTCGATCAGCGAGTTGGAGCCAAGGCGGTTTGCGCCATGAACGGAGGCGCAACCGGCCTCACCCACTGCCATCAGGCCGGGGATGATGCGCTCTGGATTTTCGCTGTCGGCGTTCAGCACTTCGCCCCAATAGTTGGTCGGAATGCCACCCATATTGTAGTGAACGGTCGGCAGAACCGGGATAGGCTCGCGCGTCACGTCAACGCCTGCAAAGATCTTCGCGCTCTCGGAAATACCCGGCAGACGCTCATGCAGGATAGCCGGATCGAGGTGATCCAGATGCAGGAAGATGTGGTCCTTGTTCTTGCCAACGCCACGGCCCTCGCGGATTTCCATGGTCATGCAGCGCGAAACGACGTCACGCGAAGCCAGGTCCTTTGCGGAAGGCGCATAGCGCTCCATGAAGCGCTCGCCTTCGGAGTTGACGAGATATCCGCCTTCACCGCGCGCGCCTTCGGTAATAAGGCAGCCCGCACCATAGATGCCGGTGGGGTGAAACTGAACGAACTCCATATCCTGAAGCGGAAGCCCGGCGCGTGCGATCATGCCGCCGCCATCGCCCGTGCAGGTGTGCGCGGATGTAGCGGAGAAGTAGGCACGTCCGTACCCACCCGTCGCCAGAACCACCATCTTGGCGGAGAAGCGGTGGATCGTACCGTCATCGAGGTTCCAGGCAACGACGCCCGTGCAGCGGCTGCCGTCATCCGACATGATGAGGTCGAGCGCGAAATATTCGATGAAGAATTCGGCGTTGTTGCGCAGCGACTGACCATAGAGCGTATGCAGGATGGCGTGACCGGTGCGGTCGGCAGCAGCACAGGTGCGCTGAACCGGCGGGCCTTCACCGTAATTCTGCATATGGCCGCCGAAGGGGCGCTGGTAGATCTTGCCTTCCGCGTTACGCGAGAAGGGAACGCCGTAATGCTCCAGCTCATAGACCGCCTTTGGCGCTTCCATGGCAAGATACTGCATGGCGTCCACGTCGCCCAGCCAGTCGGAGCCCTTAACGGTATCGTAAAGGTGCCACTGCCAGCAGTCTGGCGTCATGTTGGTCAGCGATGCGGCAATGCCGCCCTGCGCTGCAACCGTGTGCGAGCGGGTGGGGAAGACTTTGGTGATACAGGCCGTCTTGAAGCCCTGTTCGGCCATGCCGAGCGTCGCGCGAAGACCCGCGCCACCAGCGCCGACGACAATCACATCATAGGAGTGATCGACGTAGTTGTAGGCCTTGCCGTTCTGTGAAGGTGAACTGATCGATGCCATGACAAATTATCCTGCAAATGCGATTTTCAGTACGGCGAAGAGGCAAAGTCCGCCCATGATGACCGCGAAGAAAGTGTTGAGCATCAAAAGCGCCAGCTTCGGCACTTCGGCATGTATGTAATCTTCGATGATGACCTGCATTCCGAGCTTCATGTGGATGATGCCGGAAACGACAACAAGCCCCATGACAACGGCTACAAGCGGATTCGACAGAGCGGAGGCGACTTCCTCGTAGGGTGCGCCGCCATACATGACCAGGAAAACGACAAAGAAAATAAGCAAAGGTACGTTTGCCACTGCGGTAAGGCGCTGGCGCCAGAAATGCTCAGTGCCATCCTTGGCCGAGCCAAGTCCGCGAACCTTGTTGAGAGGTGTGCGCATATCCATGAAAATATCTCCTCAGCGCACGATCAGGGCGACAACCCAGATCAGCGCGGTCAGACAGATCGAAACGACGAAAGACGCCTTCGCGATCCTGGTCGTGAAATGCTTGTCGAAGCCATGCCCGAGGTCCCACATAAAGTGGCGAAGGCCGCCCAGCATGTGGTGGACGAGCGCCCAGGTATAACCGATCAGGATCAGTTTACCGATGATGGAACTCATTGCCCACTGCACCCAGCTGTAGGCGTCGACGCCAGAAGCGGTCGCAATCAGCCACCAGGCAACAAGCACCGTGCCGAAATACAGTGCGCCACCGGTGACGCGATGCATGATGGATGCGACCATCGTCGGAATGGGCTTGTAGATTTGAAGATGCGGCGACAAAGGCCGATTGTTTGTCGTATTCGCCATATGGACCTCACGGCGTTTCCTGCGCCCGCAAGCCGGACGCCCCCAAACAACGCACATGACGGAGGAATGTGCATTGCACCAACCGCGACCTTTAATCGCACGAGGCGGCAACCACAAGCACATTTGGGCGCCAAAACGAATTTAATCGATTGTGTATCGAAGATTCTTTTCAATTGAAGGATCAAAAATAAAATATCCAGCGTTTCCAAGCCAAGACGCATATTTTTTCTTACGTAAACGTTAGAAAAAATGCGGCTGATTCCATTTATTCAGGAGATAAAATCTCATGTTTGCGCACCGTAACCTGATACCGTTTCTGGGGCTCCTGGCGGCCATTTCCGGCGTTTCTGTCGCTCATGCGGAATACTCGAAAAGCCCTTTTAGCCATCATCGTTCTTATGGGCGCCATGACAAATCAATTTATAGTGGTGACAGCCTGACGACCTCCATCCGCCGATTGGGTACCTTTTCAGGTGGCATCACGGCCTTCCGGGAAAGAAGAAACGGCAATTATTTCGCAGTGGAGGGAGGCGCTTTCTCAAGGCCTGGCGCTGGCAGCCTGCCCAAACCGCGCATTATCCACGTCGACAAGGCCAGGTCGGATGCCTCATGTTCCTATGAGGCCGGCGTGTGCGTCATAAGGCCCTGAGAGACCATCATGCAAAACGCCAAACCGTTGTCTTCTTGACATCACTATCCTCAAGCGCCCGCGTTACCGGCACTTGATAGGTCGCGCAGGCGAGAAGATCGTCTTTGGGAAGATAGGCGCGCCCAGGGTCACCGACGAGAACACCAATGCCGCGCCGAGTCAGTTCGCGAAGCCATGGTCGAAGCAGCCCGGCGAATGCGCTGTCATAAAAGACGTCGCCAGCGAGAAGGACATCGGTGTCCACATCCCGCCCGATAATGTCATCGCCGGAAAAATCCACCTCCACACCATTCAGCGCCGCGTTGAGGCCAACCGCCGTCTGCGCCCATGGATCGATATCGATGGCGGTAACGCTCAAGGCGCCAGCCTTGGCCGCCGCGATGGCGACCAGCCCCGATCCACTGGCAAAATCTATCACGCGCTTGCCTGCCACCTCCTGCGGATGGTCGATGATATAGCGCGCAAGGCCCTGGCCACCGGCCCAGGCAAATGCCCAGAACGGCGGCGGGAGTCCGATTTCCTGCAACTCATCTTCCGTCTTCAGCCAGAGATCATGCGCCTCGCTTGCCAGATGAAGTACGATTTCCGGCACGTGTGGCGGCGACTGAACGGATGTATTTTCCCGGATGAAGGTCTCAGGATCGGTTTTCACTCGTCCGTTTCCGGCGATTGTGGCGGATCGGCCAGCTTTCCCATACGGCAGACTTCACGATATTCCGCCTCCGTGACAGGCTGTACGGACAGGCGCATAGAGGTGACAAGGGACATTTCGGCAAGCTTGGGGTTGGCCTTCACATCCTTCAAGGTAACCGGTGACGGCATGTCGCAGACAGCTTTGATGTGGACGCAATCCCACCGCGCGTCGCCTTCAGCCGTCGAATCGGGCCGGGACAATTCGCATACTTCCACGATGCCGACGACTTCAAGACCCTCGTTGGAATGATAGAAAAATCCCTTGTCGCCCAGCTTCATGGCGCGCATGTTGTTGCGCGCCTGATAATTGCGAACGCCGCCCCATTCCTCGCCCGCCTCTCCCTTCGCCTTCTGCTGGTCCCATGACCAGGTGGAAGGTTCGGACTTGAACAGCCAGTAATTCGGCATGGTCTTACGCTCCCGGATTGTTGAAGACCCAGTTATACGGTCTGACCTCGACGCTCTCGAACAGGCCGGCCTTTGCATAAGGATCAGCATCGGCCAAGGCCCGTGCCGCATCGATATCGGCAGCTTCGACAATCACCAGGCTGCCATTGGGCTTGCCTTCGGCGTCCAGAAAAGGGCCAGCCATTTTCAGCGTTCCCGCTGCATTGAGGGCGTTCAAATGCTCAAGATGAGCAGGGCGTGTTTCCATCCGCACATGCAGATGATCGGACTTGTCTTTGCAAATGAAAGCAAACAGCATTCTCGTCTCCTCGTAAGGCCCTATTCCGTGGTGATGGGCCGGGTCATTAACTGTTGGATGGCGGCGCTGATCTCCAGCCTGCCATCGATGATGGACGCAACGGCATCGGTAATCGGCATCTCCACGCCAAGCCCGTCAGCCAGCCGCGAAGCGACCGAGGCGGCATAGGCACCTTCCACCAACCCGCCATGGAACGATCCCGGATCACCACCCTGCCCCAGCATGATTCCGAAGCGCAGGTTGCGGGACTGATGGCTGGTCGCCGTCAGCACCAGGTCTCCCAGACCCGAGAGGCCACGAACCGTATCCGCGTTGCCGCCCATTGCCACGACCAGACGAGACATTTCCGCCAATCCACGCGAGATCAGTGCTGCCCGGGCGGACTCGCCCAAACCAGCGCCCTCGACGATTCCGGCAGCGATGGCCAGAACATTCTTCAACGCCCCACCCAGTTGCACGCCGATCCGGTCACTCGATGCGTAAAGCCGGAATGTGCTTCCTGAAATCATTCTCGCAAGACGCTCTGCGAGGCCGGTCTCGTGCGCAGCGAAAGCCATCGCGGTCGGCAGTCCCTTCGCGATGTCGGCTGCAAAGCCCGGGCCGGATAGAACGCATATGGAATGATGAGGCAGTTCACGCTCCAGCACATCCGTCAACAACTGGCCAGACAGCCGGTCGATCCCCTTGGCGCAGGTCGCAACGACTGCATCCTTAGCCAGATAAGGACCATAAGTCCGGGCTGCATCGGCCTGCGCCTGGGACGGCATGGCGAAAAGGACGAGACTCGCATCTTTCAGAACGTCGGCCTCAGCCGAATATTGCAGGGCGTCGGGCAATGAAATGCCGGGGAGTGCTGCATCGTGGAAGCCGCTATCTCGCAAATCCGCCATCAAGCTGGCATCCCGGCCAAGAAGTGTCACATCGTGTCTGTTCTCAAGCGCCACCACAACCGCTATCGCGGTACCAAAGGCACCTGCACCGATAACGACGATCCGGTCCCTTGCCGTCATGCCTTTGCGCCTCGCTTGCCAAAGCCGATCAGTGTTTGCGCCTGCGCATCCAGAGGCCAGCGCGATCGCGGCTGCACGTCCAGACTATCGGGAGCGATGCCAAGCGCCATCCGCTCCAGCCCTGCCCATCCGATCATGACCGCATTATCCGTACACAAGTGCAAAGGCGGCGCCACAAATCGAAAATGGTGGATCTCGCACAGTTGCTGAAGCGTGCGGCGGATTTCCTGGTTGGCGGCCACACCACCGGCAACGACAAGCGCCGGCGTGCCAGAAACATCAGGATATTCTTCCATGAACCGCTGAAGACCGCGACCGATCCGGTCCTTAAGTGTCCGCGAGACGGCTTTCTGGAAAGAGGCGCAGATATCGGCGATATCCTGCTCCGAAAGGGGGGCTATCGCGGTCGCCGCCTGCCGGACTGCCGTCTTCAGGCCGGAGAAGGAGAAGTCGAGCCGCGCCTCCCCGACCATGGGACGGGGCAGATTGAAACGATCTGCGTTTCCTTTCGCTGCTGCCTTCTCAACGGCTGGACCACCCGGATAAGGCAGCCCCAGGAGCTTGGCCGTCTTGTCGAAGGCTTCGCCCAAGGCGTCATCGATCGTCGTGCCCCAGCGTTCATATTCACCAACGCCCCGCACAAGAATGAGCTGGGTGTGGCCGCCGGAGACAAGCAGCATCAGATAGGGAAATGGAAGCCCGTCCGTCAGCCGCGCCGTGAGCGCATGGCCCTCCAGATGATTGATGGCGTAAAGAGGCTTGTTCGCCGCCCTGGCGATGGCCTTTCCGGTCATCAGACCGACGATCAGCCCCCCGATCAATCCCGGACCGGATGTCGCGGCCACAGCATCGATTTCCGACAAGGACACATTGGCTGACGTCAAGGCTTCCTCGATCAACCTATCGAGAGCCTCAACATGGGCGCGCGCTGCAATCTCGGGGACAACACCGCCATAGGCACTGTGTTCTTCAAGCTGCGACAAAACGACGTCGGAGAGAATGTCACCCTGCCCATTTGCATGGCGAACCACCACGGAAGCAGCGGTTTCGTCACAACTTGTCTCAATACCGAGGATACGAAGAATGGGGGTCATCAGCCGGTTCGTTGATTGCGGTTTTTCAGAAACTTGGGTACGAACACCTCCGGTAACAATGGATAGAAGCGGATGCAAACAAAACCTTTCCGAATTGGCACGCGCGGCAGCCCGCTTGCCCTGGTACAGGCCTTTGAAACCCGTGACCGCCTGATGGCTGCGCACGGTCTTCCTCAGGACATGTTCCAGATCGTTCCGCTTTCCACCAAGGGAGACCGGATGACGGATCGCCCCCTGTCGGAAATCGGCGGCAAAGGACTGTTTACCGAAGAGCTGGAAACCCAGCTTCTGTCCGGAGACCTGGATTTTGCCGTGCATTGCGCCAAGGACATGTCGACACGGCTGCCGGATGGGCTGCACCTTTCCGCCTATCTCCCGCGAGAAGATGTTCGAGATGCCTTCATCGGCAGGACGGCTGCAAGATTGATCGAGCTTCCCCATGCGGCAACGGTGGGCTCCGCCTCGCTTCGACGTCAGGCACTCATCCGCCGCTTGCGCCCCGATATTAACGTCATCATTTTTCGCGGTCTGGTGGACACGCGCCTTCGCAAGCTTGAAGAGGGGCAGGCCGATGCGACATTGCTCGCCCTTGCTGGCCTGAAAAGGCTTGAGAAGGAAACCGTTCCGACAGAAATACTGGACGCCGCGACATTCCCGCCCGCTCCCGGTCAGGGGGCGATCGCGCTGGAAAGCCGGATTGGCGACACGCGCGTGGAGAATTTGCTCGCTGCTGTCGATCATCGCGAAACGACCGATGCGGTAAACTGCGAAAGAGCGTTTCTGGCCGCTCTGGATGGCTCCTGCCGAACCCCCATTGCCGGCTACGCGACCTGCGACGGCGATATCTTGAATTTCCACGGCATGATCCTGACACCGGATGGGCGGACCGAACACAGTATCGAAGTTTCGGGCAAACGCACTGAAGCCGAAGCGCTGGGGCTAAAAGCCGGTGAGAAGGTCAGAAGTGCAGCGGGAACCGGCTTCTTCGAAAGCTGGGGCTGACCATGCGCGTTGTCGTCACGCGCCCGAAAGCGTCGGGCATGAAGACGGCACAGCTGTTGAGGCAGCGAGGCCACGAGGCCATTCTGCTGCCATTGGTTCGCCCCCTTCATTTGGCACAAGCCTGTGTGGACGCATTCGCGTCGAGACCGGGCGCCTTTGCCGTGACCAGCGCAGAAGCCATCCGCGCGCTTGAAGAGCACCTGCCCCGGCATCCGACGATCCCGGACGTGCCGCTTTACGCGGTCGGCGCAGCATCTGCCAAGGCAGCGCAAGAGGCCGGTTTCAAAACCGTCTTCGCCGGTCAAAGCGATGGCTCCGCCTTGGCAGAACTCATTGCGAACGACTGCACGGCTGGGAGAATTAGCGGCGGCATAACCTATCTCGCCGGAACTCTTCGCGAAGATGGTTTCGAGCGAAGATTGTCCTCGCTCGACATTCCCTTCGAAACGGTCGAGGTCTACGGGATGAGCGCCGTTGACTGGAGCAAGCACGAACTCGAACACCTGCTTGGCAGCGAAGCCGTTGATGGGGTGCTTCTCTATTCTGCAGACGCTGCGCGCAGATTTTTCGCGCTCTGTGATCAGCTTCAGCTTTCAACCTGGCTCGCCAGAGCGCATTTTGTCTGCATCAGCGAAAAAGTGCGTTCTCACGTGCCGGAACCCTTTCGACATGTTGCATGGGCCAGCGCCGACCCCGTCGAAGACCAGATGTTCGATCTGCTTGAACAAAAAGCGGGAACCTAATTCCCTCTTTCCCCTTTCCTTTGCCGTTATCACTGACTAGGTTTAGGGAAATGCAGGCAGAATGAGGTTGTCATGGTATCGGGAAAGCCGCCACGCCACTCCAAATCCAGCACCGAGCCAGTCACAATTGACCTGGACGCCAAGGACGTGAAGGAAATTGGCAAGGAAAAGGACGCCGCCGCAGCGGACGTAAAGGGCAAGTCTGAACCTGAGCACACGTCTGAACCTGAAAAGGCTGCAGCAACAGCGCCGATTGCGCCCTCAGACACATCCAAAGACAGCCCCAAACCCGTCTGGGACCAGCCGGTCAAAAAGCCTATCGAGCCGGAGCCGAACATACAGAAGACGGAAGAATTGAAGGCCGAAAGCTCGAAAACGCAGGAGAGCCCCAAGGCGTCATCTGTCCCTCCCACAAAGGCTGAATCGATCAAAGTCAACGAACCAAAACCATCCGCGCCAAAGGTGGAAACGACGGCGTCAGCACAAGCAAAGAGTGCGAGTTCTGCGACGTCGAGCCCCAAGAGTACGGCTGACAACCGCGGCGGAAACTCGGGATTGCTCGCCGCCGGTATCGTCGGTGGCCTGATCGCCCTCTTGGCTGCCGGCAGCATGCAATATGCTGGTTACCTCCCGCCATTTGCGGGTACGTCGACCTCGTCGGACGAGCTGACGGCAATGAAGACGCAGATCGCAAATCTGCGCGCTCAGATTGCCCAGGCCCCTCAGGCAGCAGGCGACACCTCCCAACTGGAAAGCCGTCTGGCTGCTTTGGAGAATGCTTCGACCGGCGGCGATCTCGCTGGCAAGATCGAGGCGCTGGAAACGACGGTCGCGACACTTCAATCCGAAAAGGCGGCGCAGGATACGGCCAACTCGGATCTGACGAGGCGTCTGGGCGAAGCGGAAGCCAAGCTTAACGAGCCGCGTGACGATATCGAGGTTGCGCGTGCCATCGCCTCTGCCGGGCTGAAAGCAGCAATCGATAGGGGCGGCCCGTTTCTGGCCGAACTCGACACGCTGTCGCGCGTAACGCCCGACGATCCGGCAATCCAGTCTTTGCGGCCTTTTGCGCATACGGGCGTGCCATCGCGGTCTGAATTGACCCGCAATTTCCCTGATGTCGCCAATGCCATGCTGGATTCGCTTAACCAGGCAGACCCCAACCAGGGAATTTTCGCGCGATTGACCGACAGCGCTCTGTCCTTGGTCAAGGTAAGACCTGTTGGAAACATCGAGGGTGAAGGCGCGGAAGCCAAGATCGCCCGGATGGAAGACAAGTTGCGCAATGGCGATCTAAAGGGTGCCGCCCTTGAATGGGATGGGGTGCCCGATGCAGCCAAGGCTGTGTCTGGAGACTACAAGAAGTTGCTCGATGCACGCATCCAGGTTGAGGACCTCGTCAATGCCACGCTGACGCGTGCCATCAACAGCACGGGGCAACAGGGATAAGACATGACAAAAATTATCAGTTACGCCGTCATCGTACTTCTTGTTGGCTTCGGCTTTTCCTGGCTCGCAGACAGGCCGGGCGTCCTTTCCATCGTCTGGCAAGGTCAGCTCATCGAAATGAGCCTGATGGTCGCCGCATCCATTTTGGGCGGATTGATTGCCACGATCATGATCGTCTGGTGGCTGTTCAACACGGTCTGGAACTCCCCACGGGCCGCAAAACGTTATTTCCGGGCACGCAAACGCGACCGCGGATATCAGGCGCTGTCCACCGGCTTGATCGCTGCGGGCGCCGGAAACGCCATACTTGCACGCAAGATGACAGCGCGCACGCAGGGCCTTCTTAGCGCAGATCAGGAGCCGCTCATTCATCTGCTGGAAGCGCAGGCTGATCTGATCGAGGGCAAATATGACTCGGCCCGGCGGAAATTCGAGGCGATGGCGCAGGACCCGGAGACCCGCGAACTCGGTCTTCGTGGCCTCTATATGGAAGCGCGGCGCCAGGGTGCCAATGAAGCAGCGCTCGAATATGCCGAGGATGCCGCGAGAAACGCGCCATACCTTCCCTGGGCGGCGCAAGCGACCCTGGAAAGCAAATCCCGCAATGGCGAGTGGGACGATGCGATCCGGCTGCTCGATCAGCAAAAGGCTGCAGGTGTCATAGACCGTGGTGAAGCAGAACGCCTGAAAGCCGTTCTATTGACTGCGAAAGCCGAGGAAAAGTTTGAAAGCGATCCAAAAGCCGCGCGCGAGGATGCAAAGCAGGCTTTGAAACTTTCGAAGGACCTTGTCCCTGCGGCGCTTGTGGCGGCTCGCTCCTATCTTCGCGAAGACAATCTTCGCAAGGCAGCCTCCGTTCTCGAACCGGTGTGGAAGAACGCGCCGCACCCGCAGATCGCGCAGCTCTATGTCCGCGCACGCAGTGGAGATACGGCAACGGATCGGCTGAAACGTGCCGAGCGGCTGGAAAGCCTTAAACCCAATAATGTCGAGTCCCTGATCGCGGTCGCTCAGGCAGCACTCGACGCCAAGGAATTCGGCCGGGCCCGTGCAAAAGCGGAAGCTGCTGCGCGCATGGAGCCGAGAGAAAGCATTTTCTTGCTTATGGCTGATATCGAGGAGGCCGAAACCGGAGACCAGGGCCGGATACGCCACTGGATGGCACAGGCGCTGCGCGCGCCTCGCGATCACGCCTGGGTTGCCGATGGCATTGTCTCGGAGAAATGGTTGCCGGCATCTCCCGTTACGGGCAGGCTTGACGCGTTTGAATGGAAGATGCCATTCGGACATGTGGAAGGGCCGATTGAGGAAATGAGCGTCGACCAAGCTCTCTCGTCGCTGCCCGATCTGGCGAAACCCGAAATCCGCGAAAAAATCATAGAGGTTCCCGTCGCGGTGCGGGAGACCCCTGTTGCGCCTGTTCAGTCGCCCGTAAAAGATGACCCGTCTATGGGTGCCAAGAAGGCGATTGTTGAACCTGCAACAACCGCAAAGGACCAACAGAAAACAGCCCAGAAGACATCCGAGCCGGTGCCGTTCTTTGGCGGGCTGCCGGATGATCCCGGTGTCAAAAAGGCGAATGCTGAACCGGACGAGAAAACACGATTGAAGCTGTTTTGATTGGATAGGATGCCATGTTTGAAAATATCCAATCGTTTTTCCAGAATTTGACGCAATCCAGCGCATCGCGTGATTTTCCGCCGGATGATCTGCGTGTGGCTATCGCAGCCCTCTGTTTTCAGGTGATGGAGGCGGATGGTACCGTCTCAAAGGTCGAGCGTCAGCGCCTGCGGCAATTGCTTCAGGAACACTACCAGCTGAGTTCAGGCAAACTCGATGCCCTGATGGAAGCCGGCCGGGAAGCTGGCCGGGAAGCGGTCGATTATTACCGCTTCACCTCAGACATCCGCCGCCATCTCGATGAGGAAAAGCGCGTCGAACTGATCGGCATCCTCTGGGACATCGTCTATGCGGATGGTGAGCGCAATGAAATGGAGGATCACGTCATCTGGCGCGTCGCTGATCTCCTGGGCGTCTCCGTACGCGACCGGGTCCTTCAACGCCAGCAGGCGTCCAGCCATGTCGATGCGCAACAGGACATCGAGGATCACAAAGATCCCGTCTGATTGGTGCGCGAAGTCTGCTGCCAGCCGAGTTGGTCATGGACCTCACGCACACGAGACGCGGATCACCTGTATTTTGGCAATACTGCATAAAGCTTGATGAGCGAGCGGCACTTGTCGGTTGCTCCGCCAATGTCTAAATGTCATCCAACAACAAATGGAGACATTGATGCTTGCCCTGTTTCAGACGATAGATCTGGCTTTGAACCTTTATACCTGGATATTGATTGCCAGTGCAATCTTCTCCTGGCTCTACGCCTTCAATGTCATAAACTCCTCCAACCAATTCGTCAGCGCCATCGGGAGCTTTCTTTACAACGTCACCGAGCCTGCGCTGCGCCCGATCCGTCGCGTGCTTCCCAATCTCGGCGGCATTGATATCTCGCCGATCATCCTTCTGCTGCTGATCTTCTTCATTCGCTCGCTGATGTGGAACACGATTTATCCGCTGGTTGCCTGAGCCTCGGCAAGTCCAAAGAAAAACCTCCGGACCGATCACGATCCGGAGGTTTTCTTTATTCAGCTATTTGGAAGCTGTTGATCAGGCCTGGGCCTTGTAGCGCTCGATCGCTTCGATGATCAGCTTGCGGGCAACGTCAACATTCTGCCAGCCGCCCATCTTTACCCATTTGCCGGGCTCCAGATCCTTGTAGTGCTCGAAGAAGTGCTCGATCTGCTTCAGCGTGATTTCTGGCAGGTCCGTGTAGTTCTGAACCTTGTCATAACGCTGGGTCAGTTTTGGAGCAGGCACAGCCAGAATCTTTTCATCCTTGCCGCCATCGTCTTCCATGATCATCACGCCGATTGGACGAACGTTGATGACGCAACCGGGCACGAGTGGGCGCGTGTTACAGATGAGAACATCGATAGGGTCGCCATCTTCTGAAAGCGTATGCGGCACGAAGCCGTAGTTACCCGGATAGGTCATCGGAGTGTAGAGAAAGCGGTCGACGATCAAGGCGCCCGCTTCCTTGTCCATCTCGTACTTGATCGGGTGACCGCCAACCGGCACCTCAACGATCACATTGACGTCATTCGGCGGGTTCTTGCCGACAGAAATTGCATCGATACGCATTCGCTTCCCTCGATTAGGTGGGTTGAACTCGCATGTCGATACTTTGAAAGGAGAGGCATTGCAACATAACTTAGCCCAATGCGATGAAAGTCCCGCTCTAATATGCGGGCAGGTTCGGTCTACCGTATGTGGCAACGACGCTCATCGGGTCGAGCCGTTTCGACGCCTGTCGGGGCTAACAAGCCCCCGACACTGCCGTGAAAATCAGCCGAAACGTTTGAGATCAGAGGTCGATGATCGTTCCGCGACCGTCGTTCCACACGCGCATGTTCTGTGGTTCGCGGTGTTTAGGATTGACGGGTATTGGAGCAGGTTTGAGGCGGGCTGAAAACACGCGCGCCAAGCTCAGCACGGCCAAGGTACCGACCAGTGCGACCGTCAGTGAAGCGGTAAAGAGAGCGGCAAGCGCCAGAACTGCGATGCTGGAAGCCGCGATAAAGAATGTACGAATGCCCTGCATGGTTCAAACCTTTCTGTCCAAACGAATGTGGGCCTTCTTTGCGTTGCTTGCAAGAGGATGCACACCGCCTATGTGCTTGCGAATGTCACAAAAGGTTGACACAAGTGCGGCATGGTCGATTTTTATTTCAACAATACTGTCCGCCCCCGCCGCTCACTGCTTTCAGTGCCTGCAATCAACAAGCGCGCTTTAGCGAAACTGAAGACGCTGGATTGCGACGGCGTCATCTTCGACCTTGAAGATTCCGTTGCACCCGACCTCAAGGATGAGGCGCGAGACAATCTCCTGACCTTCTTCAAGGACACGCCGCTGGCGGGTCGTGAGACGATCATCCGCATCAATCCGGTTTCCGTCAATGTGGGGCAACGCGATTTGAAGGCTGCATTGGAATGCGGGCCAAACGCGATCCTTTTGCCGAAAGTTGAGCAGCCGTCCCAAATTCAGGACGTCGCGGACCTTCTGGCCGAAGCAGATGCGCCCGATGATATCAAAATCTGGGCCATGATCGAAACCCCCAAAGGCATCCTGAATGCAGCATCCATTGCCGAATCCTCGCACACCGAGGCTGCCAGGCTCGGCGCCTTCGTCGTCGGCCTCAATGATCTGCGCAAGGCAACGCATGTTCCCGCACAGCCGGGTCGAACCTATCTCGTGCCGTGGCTGATGCAGACCGTTTTGGCGGCGCGCGCCTATGGGCTGGATGTCTTTGACAGCGTATCGAACGACTTCCACGATCTCGATGCTTTTGCGGCGGAATGCGATCAGGGCCGCGCCATGGGTTTCGATGGCAAGATGTTGATCCATCCAGCCCAGATCGACGCCGCAAACCGGGCCTTTGCTCCCACGGAAGAGGCACTGGCCGAGGCCCGCGATATCATTGCGGCTTTCGCAAAGCCGGAATCTGTGGGATTGAACGTCATCAACTCCAACGGGCGCATGATCGAGAGGCTGCATGTCGGCCAGGCCGAAAGGCTGGTGGCAATGGCTGAGATCATCGACCAGAGAAAGGCAGAAAAACCATGAAAGTCTATCGCTTCATCACCGGTCCGGACGACGCGAAGTTTTGTCACCGTGTCACCGAAGCTCTCAACAAGGGCTGGGAACTGGCGGGATCACCGACCTATGCCTTTAATGCAGCGACAGGCGTAATGCATTGCGGCCAGCCTGTGATCAAAACTGTCGAAGGCAAAGAGTACCACCCGGACATGAAGCTGGGCGAACAGTAGTATAGGGTTGCGCCGCTGGCGGCGGAAAGAATATGTAAGCCCCTTCCCTCGTCACCCCGCACTTGCTGCGGGGTCCGGTGATCCGACGTCCGTCGGATCGAAAGACACTTTTCAGCCCAACGACTTGAGCTGACTGGATTCCGGCTCAAGGCCGGAATGACGGTAGAGGAATGGCCTTGACGATCAACGATCGGTCGCTGCCTCGTCGGCACTTTCCTCGATACGCTCCATGTCATCATCTGACAGGCCGAAATGGTGGCCGATTTCGTGGATGAGCACATGGGTAATGATATCGCCCAGCGTTTCCTCGTTTTCGGCCCAGTAATCCAGGATCGGGCGACGGTAGAGAGTGATGCGGTTGACCATCTCTCCCGTTTCCATCGTAAAGCGCTCGGAAATGCCGCGGCCTTCAAAAAGACCGAGAAGATCGAAAGGCGTCTCAAGCGCCATGTCCTCGAACACTTCATCAGTCGGAAAATCCGCGATCTCGATTATGAGATCCTTGGTCAGCGCGCGAAACTCTTCCGGCAGGTGGCCATATGCCTCTATGGCAAGCGATTCAAACGCTGAAATCGTCGGCGCATGGCGGTCGCGCCAGTCGTCGGTTTTGTCTATGCGGGCCATTTCTGCTCCTTGTGTGCCGCCCATATAAACCCTTGCCGACGAAATTTCGAGACCTCTTTGCCACAAGCGGCAAAATCACCTGAGATTCTTGACGTTTTGGGTTATTTTTCGGGGGTGAATGATCTTGACAGCAACCGCCACCTCGCATATCCCACACGAAAATCGAGGGCGTATTGCGCCTTCTGTTTGCATCGCTTTATCAAAAGCGGTTTCACCGGCTGGGTTTTAAGAGGCATAAACCTCTCAAATCTTTGCTATTCGACTGATAAAAAGACGGCCAGCACGCATTTGCGGGCAGAGCCGGAACGAACATGAAAGGATAAAAAATGTTCGCAGTCATCAAGACCGGCGGTAAACAGTACCGCGTAGCAGCCAACGACGTGCTGACCATCGAAAAGCTGGAAGCAGACGCTGGCGCAACTGTAGAATTCACCGAAGTTCTCGTGATCGGCGTTGGCGCTGACGCACAGTTCGGCGCTCCTTTCGTTGCTGGCGCAACGGTCAAGGCTGAAGTTGTCGAGCACAACCGCGGCAAGAAGGTCATCGCCTTCAAGAAGCGTCGTCGTCAGAACTCCAAGCGCACACGCGGTCATCGTCAGCACCACACTGTCGTCCGCATCACGGACATCGTTGCTGCCTGATCGGCGCGACACGGGAAACTAGGTTTAAAGGAGCAATCCAATGGCACATAAAAAAGCTGGTGGTTCTTCGCGTAACGGTCGCGATTCCAACTCCAAGCGCCTTGGCGTAAAGAAGTTCGGCGGCGAAGCCGTCATTCCGGGCAACATTATTCTGCGCCAGCGCGGCACGCAGTGGCATCCGGGCGCCAATGTCGGCCTCGGCAAGGACCACACGATTTTCGCGCTGACCGCCGGCAATGTATCCTTCCGCACGAAGGGCAATGGCCGCGTATACGTGTCTGTGGCACCGAAAGCCGAAGCAGCAGAATAAGCCGGTAGCGTCATATGCAGCCGGTGTCCCAATGACCCGGCTGAGACGTAACAGGTTCAGTCATAGAAAAAGGGGAGTTGGGGCACCACCCAACTCCCCTTTTTTCTTAACCCTATGGAGGACTGAACCATGCAAGCTGAATTGTTAAGGGAAGACCAATCACGGTCACCCGAAGAACGGCCGAGACCTGATCGGTCGAGGAGCGATTGCCCCGTCTTATTGTCGCAAAGGCTGGTTTTGCGTAAGCCACACGACGAAGACATTGACGCCCTTGCCAATCTTGCCAACAACGCCAACATCGCGACCATGGTGTCGCGTATGCCGCACCCATACACGGCCAAGGATGCCGCGGATTTCGTGCGACGTGCGAAAGCGGGCGAGATTGGCAAGTGCGTCTATGCGATTACCCGCATGGAGAACGGCGAATTCATGGGCTGCTGCGGGCTGGAACCGCAGGAGGACGGCAAGACGCTCGAAATGGGCTATTGGCTGGGCGAGCCCTACTGGAACAACGGCTACACCACGGAAGCTGCCCATGCCCTGATCGACATGGCATTCCGCACACGCGACATCGACCAGATCGATGCCCGTTGCCGCGTAACCAACATCGCGTCACGCCGCGTCATACAAAAGTGCGGTTTTCAGCTTCAGGGTTCCGGCATGGTCGGTTCGCTGGCGCTTGGCGGCATGGTCCCGGTCGAATGGTACAGGCTGGATCGCAAGACATGGGTATCGCTGAGAAGTTGGGGAGATACACGATGAGCGTCGCGCGGTTATCACGTGCTCCGGCCGTTGAAAGTGCTGCCAGGCAGAGCCCCTGCCCGACATTACAAACCAACCGCCTGGTGCTGCGCCCGCAGCGCCTTTCGGATGCTGGCAGCATTGCAGAATCGCTCAGCGATTTTCAGGTCACGCGCATGCTCGCGCGTGTCCCGGCTCCCTATTACAAGCAGGATGCGCTGGAATGGTTGATCCTGCGGACATCAGGCACCCTGCCGGATTGGGATTTTGCGATCACCTGCGGTGATGACACGCTGATCGGAGTCGTGTCGATCGAAAAGCGGCACGGCGAATGGCATCTCGGTTACTGGCTTGATCGCAATCATTGGGGCAAGGGCTACATGACCGAAGCGGTAGAGGCCGTCGTTAAGCGTTTCTTCGAGCAGATGCCCGGCGAAGTGCTCTATTCCGGCGTCTTTGCCGACAATCCTGCATCCATGCGGGTCCAGGACAAACTCGGTTTTCAGATCACTGGCTGCCATGAAGCCTATGCTGTCGCACGGGCATCGATGGTCACGCATCTCGATACGGCGTTGACTGAGACGGCCTTTCGCGCTGCCCGACCGTAAAGAATACCAAGCGAGGCCTGTTTTACGTAAACCGGCCTTGCCCTGGGCACTCTCACGTCACGATAATCTTTGACCTAGAGGGCCTGCGCCTATATTTGGATCGGCAGATCCTTTTTTAAAAAAGCAAGACCGCAAACCATTGCAGGAATTGCCACTAAGCTGACAGAACGGCCAAGACGATGAAATTTCTCGATGAAGCAAAAGTCTATATTCGCTCCGGCGATGGCGGCGCAGGTGCCGTATCCTTCCGGCGTGAAAAATTCATCGAATTCGGCGGCCCCGATGGCGGTGACGGCGGACGCGGCGGCGACGTCTGGGTCGAGGTCGTCAATGGCCTCAACACGCTGATCGACTTCCGATTCCAGCAGCATTTCAAGGCGACCATCGGCCAGCACGGCATGGGCAAGACCCGCACCGGCGCAAAGGGCGCTGACGTTGTCTTGCGCGTGCCCGTGGGAACGCAAATCTTCGAAGAAGACAATGAAACGCTCATCATCGACCTGACCAAGGAAGGCCAGCGTTTCCGCCTGGCCGCCGGTGGCAATGGCGGCTTCGGCAATGCCTATTTCAAGTCCTCCACCAATCAGGCACCCACTCACGCCAATCCAGGTCTGGCCGGTGAAGAAAAGACCATCTGGCTTCGCCTCAAGCTGATTGCCGATGCTGGTCTCGTGGGTCTTCCCAATGCGGGCAAGTCTACCTTCCTGGCCACGGTCACGCGCGCACGTCCGAAGATCGCCAACTATCCCTTCACGACACTTCATCCGAACCTCGGCGTCGCCACCATCGATGGACGCGAATTCATTCTGGCCGATATTCCCGGCCTGATCGAAGGCGCACATGAGGGCGTCGGCATCGGCGACCGTTTCCTTGGTCACGTGGAGCGCACCCGCGTTCTGCTGCACCTTGTTTCGGCGCAGGAAGAGAATGTCGGCAAGGCCTATAAGACGGTCAAGAAAGAGCTTGATGCCTATGGCGGCGGACTGACGGAAAAGCCCGAAATCGTGGCGCTCTCCCAGATCGACGTTCTGGACGAGAAAGAGCTTAAGAAGAAGGCAAAGGAATTGGAAAAGGCCTGTGGCCGCCCGCCCCTGCTTCTCTCTGCCGCAGCCCATATAGGCATGCTGGAAGCGCTGCGTGAGCTCCGTGACATCATCGTTTCCGACAGCCGTGGCGGCAGCACCGCCATGCCGGATCGTTCCATGCCTGTCGAAGACGAGATCGAGGACGGGGACGACCGCCTATGACATTGGCGCGAAAACCTCTCGGCAAACACCACCGCATCGTTATCAAGATCGGCTCTGCCCTGCTGGTTGACCGCAAAAGCGGCCTCAAGACAGACTGGCTGGATGCGATCTGCGAGGATATCGCGGCGCTGAAGAAAAACGGCGCGGATGTGCAGGTCGTATCCTCAGGCGCCATTGCCCTTGGTCGCACGGTGCTTGGCCTGCCCTCAGGCGCATTAAAGCTGGAAGAAAGCCAGGCTGCAGCTGCCGTCGGGCAGATTGCGCTGGCACGGGCATGGTCTGAAAGCCTTTCACGGCACGATATCGTCGCCGGTCAAATCCTGCTGACGCTCTCTGACACGGAGGAGCGCCGCCGTTATCTCAACGCGCGCGCGACCATCAACCAGCTGCTGAAAATCGGTGCGATCCCGATCATCAACGAAAATGACACGGTGGCGACCACCGAAATCCGCTATGGCGACAATGATCGTCTGGCAGCACGCGTAGCGACCATGACAGGTGCAGACCTTCTGGTGCTGCTGTCTGACATTGACGGGCTTTACACAGCACCGCCGCATCTTGATCCCCAAGCGCAGTTTCTGGAAACCATTGCCGAAATCACGCCTGAGATCGAGGCGATGGGGGGTGGTGCTGCATCGGAACTGTCGCGTGGCGGAATGCGCACGAAGATTGATGCCGGAAAGATCGCGACGGCTGCCGGTTGCGGCATGATCATCGCGTCGGGCAAGATGCTCAATCCACTGAAAGCCATCGAGAACGGTGTGCGCTCCTCGTGGTTTGCGCCATCCGGCACGCCCGTTACGGCCCGCAAGACCTGGATTGCCGGACAGCTTCAGCCTGCCGGTGAACTGCACGTGGATGCGGGGGCCGAGAAGGCGCTTTATGCCGGAAAAAGCCTTTTGCCCGCCGGTGTGACGCTGGTGAAGGGCAACTTCGGGCGTGGCGATGCGGTTGCCATCATGGGCGCGCAGGGGCGCGAGATTGCCCGAGGTCTTGCCGGTTACGATGCCGAAGAAGCGCGCCAGATCAACGGCCACAAATCAAATGAGATTGAGGCGATCCTCGGTTATGTCGGTCGCGCCGCGATGATCCATCGCGATGATCTAGTCATGACGGGTGTCTCCGTCAAAATAAGCGAAACGAAGAAGGATGAGGTCGATGCCTGAACAGGCCGTGAAGCAGAGCCATGATATTGAAACGCTGATGATGTCCATCGGCGCTCAGGCAAAAGCTGCTTCGCGACCGTTGTCCATCGCCAGCACCGACCAGAAAAACCGCGCGCTTCTGGCCATGGCCTCTGCAATCGAAGCATCGAAAGAGAGAATTCTCGAAGCCAATGCGAAAGATCTCGCTGCGGCCGAAAGTTCAGGCGTTGCCGCATCCTTCATCGACCGGCTGAAACTGGACGACGCAAGGATATCAGGCATTTCCGAGGGCATTCGCTCCATCGCTGCGCTGGCCGATCCCGTTGGCGAGGTCATCGCGGCGTGGGATCGTCCCAATGGCCTGAAGATTGAGCGCGTCCGCACACCTCTCGGCGTCATCGGCGTCATCTATGAAAGCCGCCCCAATGTCACGGCTGACGCTGGCGCGCTCTGCCTCAAGGCAGGCAATGCCGTCATCCTGCGCGGCGGCTCGGACTCGCAATATTCATCGCGTGCTATTCATGCCTGCCTCGTGGAAGGCTTGAAGATCGCAGGACTTCCAGAGCATGCGATCCAGCTCGTACCTGTCACGGATCGCGCAGCCGTCGGCAGCCTGCTTGGCGGCCTTGGCGGCACGGTGGATGTTATCGTTCCCCGCGGCGGCAAAAGCCTTGTGGCACGCGTCCAGTCTGAAGCCCGCGTTCCTGTCTTTGCGCATCTGGAGGGCATCTGCCACGTCTATGTCGACAAATCCGCCGACCTCGACATGGCGAAGAACATCGTTCTCAACGCCAAGATGCGCCGCACCGGTATTTGCGGCTCGGCAGAAACGCTGCTGGTCGATGCCAGCGCCGTTTCCACCCATCTGGAGCCGCTGGTCAGGATCCTGCTCGACGCCGGTTGCGAGGTCCGTGGCTCCAGGACCGTGCAAGAGACGGTCGAGGACGTGAAGGCCGCGACCGAGGAAGATTGGCGCACGGAATATCTCGATGCCATCATCTCGGTGACTGTGGTGGACGGTATTTCGGGGGCCATCGAACATATCGACACATATTCATCCAATCACACCGAAGCGGTGATTGCAGAAGATGCGCAGGTGGTCGAACGCTTCTTCAATGAAATCGATTCGGCCATCCTCCTGCACAATGCCTCCACGCAGTTTGCGGATGGTGGCGAATTCGGCATGGGTGCGGAAATCGGCATCGCGACTGGCAAGATGCACGCGCGAGGCCCGGTTGGTGTGGAGCAGTTGACGTCTTTCAAATACCGGGTGCATGGCACCGGCCAGACACGGACCTGATGTGACTGACAAGCCCGGTCTGGACCAGCGCTATCTCACCATGCCGCATACGGAGCGCGGCATGGTCATTGGCCTGTTTGGCGGCTCCTTCAATCCGCCCCATGCGGGCCATGCGCTGGTTGCCGAGATCGCCCTGCGACGGCTTGGGCTGGACCAGCTATGGTGGATGGTCACCCCCGGCAATCCCTTGAAAAACAAAGCAGAGCTTGCGCCGCTGAAGTCCCGGATCGAGGCTTGCGAAAAGCTGATTAGCGATCCGCGCATCAAGGTGACGGCTTTCGAACAGTCGCTTGGCATCAGCTATACGGCCAATACGCTGGCCAGAATCAAAGCGCGAAATCCGCATGTCCGTTTTATCTGGATCATGGGCGCGGATAATCTGCGCACCTTCCATCGCTGGCAGAAATGGCGAAAGATTGCCGAGACCTTCCCGATCGCCGTCATCGACCGGCCCGGCGCAACGCTTGCCTATCTTTCCTCCACCATGGCGCAGGCTTACAGCCAGTCCCGCGTGGATGAGGATGATGCGGGCATTTTGTGGACCAAGACGGCTCCGGCCTGGGTCTTCATCCATGGACCACGCTCCACGCTGAGTTCCACGGCGCTCCGCAACGGTCATATATAAGGTATAGCGACTGGATTGCGTCCCCACATCTTGAAACTTTAACACTTTGATGCCAACTTTACTGGGTGGCGTGAAGAATCGCTGCGCAGTATCTGGTTTGTCATTTTGGAAAGGGAAACCACTGACAACAGTACACACCAAGGGAAGAGCTTTCAGCGCGATCCCAAAGAGCATGGAGAGTGGCGTTGATGCTGCCCGTCGTGCCCTCGGAACCGTCCTCGCCAGCGTCGAGGATTCCAAAGCAGAAGATATCGTCTATCTCAACATTGCCGGAAAATCGGCGCTTGCGGATTACATGGTCATTGTGTCCGGGCGTTCGAACAGGCACGTGTCTGCGATTTGCGAACACCTCATTTCGGATATGAAGGATGAGGGGTTCGGTCACTCTCGCGTCGAAGGCCTTGAGGCCGGAGACTGGGTCGTGATCGATGCAGGCGATGTCATCATCCATGTGTTCCGTCCCGAAGTCAGAGCGTTCTACAACATCGAAAAAATGTGGGCCGCACCTGATATCGAGGAAGAAACACTGCACTGATGCGGTTTCATGGCCGATGCCAGAGCGTCGGCCGCATGGAAATCCGCAGCCCATCCTGCTAGAGACGCAAACGACTAAGTTTGCGATATGGATGGATGTGTGAATGCGGATTTCAATTTTTGCGGTGGGACGGCTTAAATCCGGCCCCGAGAAAGATCTGGCGTCGCGCTATCTGGACCGGTTTGCCAAGACCGGACCGGCCATCGGACTTGAGTTTGTCCGCATGATAGAGGTGGCGGAAAGCCGCGCCTCCAACGCCGAGACACGCAAGCGCGAAGAAGCCGCCATACTCGAAAAGCATCTGGCCGATGGCGCTGCCCTCATTCTGCTCGACGAGCGCGGCAAGGCGCTCGACAGCCCTGCCTTTGCGGACTTGTTCGGTACTATGCGCGACAGCGGCAAGCGTGATGTCATCATCGCGATCGGCGGAGCAGACGGACTTGATCCCTCGCTTTACGAGAAAGCGACCGCTACGCTGTGCCTCGGAAAACTCACATGGCCGCACCAGCTCGTGCGAATTCTGATCGCAGAACAGCTTTATCGTGCAGTGACGATCCTGTCCGGCCATCCCTATCATCGCGTTTAAAAGCCTGCGCATCGCATCTCGCCACAAATCCGGCCATCATATTCCCTAGTCCGGTGCCGACCCTCTTGGCGTAAAGCGCCGAAGCAGCGTATGGTCGCCAATCTTTTCGACGGTTAGACAGAGTTTATGGCAGATGCACCCCGCAGCAACAGGTGGACGGCCCTTTCGGGCGCGATGCTTGCTGCCTGCATGGTCGTATCCTTCCCATCTCCTCACGCAGTCGCGCAGGAAGATGTCGCGCCGCCTGCTGCTACACAGGATGCTACGCAGGATTCGGCGCAGCCGGCGGATGATGTCGATGCGCTTGAAAGGCGTCGCGACCAGAACCGGCAGGATCTGCAGGAACTCGTCGATAGTATCGGCCTTTCCGAAGACAAATCCCGGCAATTACAGGACAGCATTGCGGCGCTCAATCAGGATACGGCTCGGATCAAGGACGAGCTGATCGCTTCGGCTGCGCGCCGCAAGGATCTGGAAGCCAAGATCAGCGACGGCGAAGACCGCCTCGCCAAGCTTGGTATTCGCGAAGATGCGGTCAAGGCATCGTTGCGGGAGCGCCGCGATGTTCTGGCCGAGGTTTTGGCTGCGCTGCAACGCATGGGCCGCAATCCGCCACCGGCATTGCTGGTTTCGCCTGAAGATGCGCTGGCATCGGTTCGAAGCGCCATCCTTCTGGGCGCCGTGGTTCCAGGCATCCGCTCCGAAACGGACAAGCTTGTCTCCGCTCTCAAAGAGTTGACCGACCTGCGGCAGGCTATTGCGGTTGAGAAGGAGCAGCTGACGGGCACCATGACCGCCAGCCTTGAGGAAGAAAAGCGGCTGGACCTGTTGCGGCTCGAAAACGAAAAACGCAATACCCAGACTGCAAGCGCGCTGGAAGCAGAACGCAAACGTTCTGAAGAACTTGCAGCCAAGGCGACCAGCCTTGAAGGACTGGTTTCTTCGCTCGAAAACGAGATTTCTTCTGTACGTGAAGCGAAAGAAAAAGAGCGTCTGGAGCAGGAGCGCCTCGCCGCTTTGTCCCAGTCCGAACGCGACAAGGTGGAGGCCCAGACCGACGCGGGAATGCCCGATAAAAACCGCATTGCGCCCGCATATGCCTTCTCGAGTCTGAAGGGTAAACTGGCGATGCCGGTGTCCGGAGAGGTCTTGCGACGGTTCGGTGATGCGGACGGTACAGGCCATTTCTCCAAGGGCATTGTCGTTGCAACCGGCCCCGAAGCACTGGTGACGGCGCCCGCGGACGGCTTCGTCGTATTCGCCGGGGAATTTCGCAGTTACGGCCGCATGATCATTCTTAATGCCGGCGACGGTTATCATCTGGTGCTGACAGGCATGGACAATGTGAGGACGAGGCAGGGCATGTTTGTGTTCTCTGGTGAACCCATCGCTTCCATGGGCGCGAAAAGAGTGGCCAGTGCCGCTGCATTGGCGCTGGAAACTGACAAGCCGACACTTTACATTGAATTCAGGAAAGACGGTGTACCGGTTGATTCTCAACCGTGGTGGACCGCGAAAAATACCGGAAGGGCGCGCAATGATTCGTAAGGCTTCACTTCTCCTCATCGGTGGACTTATGGGTGCCACAGCGATGAGCGTCATCTACTCGGCAAGTATGCCCGCGCAAGCCGCTGGCCCTTCCACCTATAAGGAACTGTCGATTTTTGGTGACGTCTTCGAGCGCGTTCGCGCCCAGTATGTGACGCCCCCGGATGACAAGAAGCTGGTTGAAAACGCCATCAACGGAATGCTGAGCTCGCTTGATCCGCATTCAAGCTTCCTGAATGCCCAGGACGCAAACGACATGCGCACCCAAACCAAGGGTGAGTTCGGCGGTCTTGGCATCGAAGTCACGATGGAAAACGAGCTGGTCAAGGTCATCTCGCCGATGGACGATACGCCAGCCTCCAAGGCAGGCATTCTGGCAGGCGACTTCATCTCCGAGATCGACGGACAGCCGGTTCGTGGTCTGAAGCTGGAAGAAGCCGTCGAGAAGATGCGCGGCGCCGTCAAGACGCCGATCAAGCTGACGATCATTCGCCAGGGTGCTGACAAGCCGCTCGAAATCAGCGTCATGCGTGAAATCATCGCTGTGCGCGCGGTCAAGTCCCGTGTTGAAGGCGGTGATGTCGGATATCTCCGCGTGATTTCCTTCACGGAAAAGACCTATGACGACCTCGAAAAGGCGATCAAGAAAATCAAGACCGATGTTCCCGCCGACAAGCTGAAAGGCTACGTTCTGGACCTGCGTCTCAATCCGGGCGGTCTTCTGGATCAGGCGATCAACGTCTCCGACGCCTTCCTCGAGCGCGGCGAAGTCGTTTCGACCCGTGGCCGTAACCCTGAGGAAACCCGTCGCTTTAACGCAACGGCTGGCGATCTAACCGATGGCAAGCCTGTCATCGTTCTCGTCAATGGCGGCTCTGCGTCGGCATCTGAAATCGTGGCCGGTGCGCTGCAGGATCTTCGCCGTGCAACGGTTCTCGGAACCCGGTCCTTCGGCAAGGGCTCCGTCCAGACGATCATTCCGCTGGGCGACACGGGCGCGCTTCGCCTGACGACGGCGCTCTACTACACGCCGTCGGGCAAATCCATTCAGGGCACGGGCATCACGCCTGATATCAAGGTGGACCAGCCGCTGCCGGAAGAGCTGCAGGGACGTGTTCGTGCCGAGGGCGAATCCAGCCTGCGCGGACATATTCAGGGCCAAAGCGAAACCGAAGAGGGTTCGGGTTCGGCAGCCTATGTCCCGCCAGAGGCCAAGGATGATATCCAGCTGAACTACGCGCTGGATCTGTTCCACGGAACGAAGACCGATGCCTCGTTCCCGCCAAATCCGGAAAAGGCTGTCGTCAACAAGCAGTAAGGTCTGGGAGCGCAGGGCAGACCTGCGCTTTCGCCCGGCTCGCAGTTATTTACGGATAGATCATTGTCTTCAGACCTGCGCAAACCGCTCATGGGTCGACAGAAAAAGAAAAGCGCCGGATCATTCCGGCGCTTTTCTGCGCTTGCGGCTCTGGTCGTCGTGACGGTGGGGGGCATCGGCGCATTGTCCTTGTATGCCGCCCTTTCACCCGGCAATCTGAAGGGTAGCTCGACCGCTGAGGATGTTCCGGCATCGGCCGTTGCCGACAAGCAAGAGATTGCACAGCAAACTCCAAACAGGCCGGCTGATGGTTCCATGGCGCCGCAGAGCGGGCATTCCGGCGCAAACGTCAGGCGGGACACGATGCCGGATGGCAACGTCGTTTCCGTATATTCGCCGCGCGAAAGAGAGACAAAGGATCCCGTTTTGATGACGGGGCAAAGATACGGCCAGGATCCGCGCATGGCTGCGCAGCCCAATGAGGAGTTGCTGGAAGATTCACCCTTTGGCAGGCTGCCCAAAATCGGTCCGGACGGATTGCGACCCATGGAGCAGTATGCCCGGCCATGGTCCGGTGCCAGAGGGACCCGTATCGCGATTGTCGTCGGCGGATTGGGGCTTAGCCAGACTGGGACGCAAAAAGCCATCCGCGACCTGCCCCCGGAGGTCACGCTCGGCTTTGCTGCAAGCGGCAACAGCCTCCAACGCTGGATGCAGGAGGGCCGTCGCGGGGGGCATGAGATATTGCTTCAGCTTCCCTTCGAACCTTTCGGCTATCCGGGCACAGATCCAGGACCCGATACGCTGCTTGTTTCCAGTCCCGCAAAGATCAATTTGGAAAAGATGCATCGCTCCATGGCGAAGATCACCAACTACACCGGCGTCATGAACTATCTTGGCGGAAAGTTCATGTCGGATGAGGCGGCGCTGAGCCCCATCCTGCGCGACATGAGCGCAAGGGGCCTGTTCTTTCTGGACGACGGCTCTTCGGCACAGTCACGCACATCTGCCGTCGCCAAGACGCTGAACGCAGCAGCAGGCTTTGCGGATCTGCAACTCGATGACCAGGTGAATGAAAACGCTGTTTTGCGCAAGCTCGACGATCTCGAGAGAATCGCGCGTCGCAACGGATCGGCTATTGGCGTAGCGTCCGCTTTTGACGAGAGCATTTCCGCCATTTCCAAATGGGCGATCGAAGCGTCCGGGCGCGGCATTGAAATAGTCGGTGTTTCCGCACTTGTTTCTGACAAGGCCGGTCAGTAATCCTTCTTGCATCCTCATTCCTTCAAGGATCCAGAATGACAATCAAAGCAGACGATCTTCCTTACCGTCCCTGTGCGGGCATCATGGTTCTCAATGCCCAGGGGCTGGTCTGGGCAGGGCGCCGGATCGCCGAGGGCAACTCCGAATTCGATGGCTCACCGCAGCTCTGGCAAATGCCACAAGGCGGCATCGATGAGGGTGAAAAGCCTCTGGTGGCGGCACTGAGGGAGCTCTACGAAGAGACGGGCATGAAAACCGTTTCTCTGCTGGCTGAGGCCCGTGACTGGATCCATTACGACCTGCCACCGCAACTGATCGGCGTTGGATTGCGTGGCAAATATCGTGGCCAGGCCCAGCGCTGGTTCGCATTCCGCTTCGAGGGCGACGAAAGCGAGATTCAGATCAATCCACCCCCGACGGGTCATGAACCGGAGTTCGACGCCTGGGCCTGGAAGCCTATGGAAACCCTGCCGGATTTGATCGTGCCGTTCAAGCGCGGTGTCTACGAGAAGGTCGTCTCCGAGTTCCGGCACTTGGCCGGCGCATGAAAACAAAAAAGGCGGCTCAAGGCCGCCTTTT
This sequence comes from Hyphomicrobiales bacterium, assembly GCA_900468285.1. GTDB lineage: Bacteria > Pseudomonadota > Alphaproteobacteria > Rhizobiales > Rhizobiaceae > Agrobacterium. Next base: position 123,584 of record UBTF01000013.1, read on the forward strand.
TTACATTTGTGCTCTTTTACTCGGCTTCAGCAGCGTCGGCAGAGTCAGCATTCAGCTGGCCGTACTTCGCTTCACCGATCTTGTTGAGCAAATCGAGCTGGGTTTCGAGGAAATCAATATGGCCTTCCTCATCTATTAGCAATGTTTCAAATAGCTTCATGGAAACGTAATCGCCCGCGTCATGACAAATATCGCGCGACTTCTTGTAGGCTGTGCGTGCGTCATATTCACCGGCAAGATCAGCTTCAAGGACTTCCTTGACGTTCTGGCCGATACGCAGAGGCGCAACCGTCTGCAGGTTTGGGTGACCTTCGAGGAAGATGATCCGATCGATGATCTTGTCGGCGTGCTGCATTTCTTCGATGGACTCGGCACGCTCTTTCTTGGCGAGCTTCGTGTATCCCCAGTCGTTCAGCAGTCGATAATGCAACCAGTATTGATTGACCGCACCGAGTTCGAGGAACAATGCCTCGTTAAGCTGCTCGATGACTCTTTTGTCGCCTTTCAATGTCCGCTCTCCTGTTTTCTTCATGCAATTGCCTGAGGCGTGACATAAAATCAAAAACATCGGCTTCCGTCGAGTGCCGACGAGCGTGATATTGTTCGGTTGTGCTGATTATAAGATCGACAACTGTCGGAAAACATCCGCAGCACCGTCCGCGTTTTTCCATCGCATGATAGACTTTCGCAGGCACGATGAGCTGCCAACAGTCCTCATCGAGCATCTCATTGATGACATCGCGAATATCATTATCGGTGATGTAATTGCAGCTGCAAACGAGCATGGTTTCTTGCCTGTATGACGCAACACGTTGTTTTCATTCTTAAACCAAAACAGGAGATTGCCTGTCAAGAAAAACCTCTAATGTCCCTTCCGCTGAAATGTTAGATCGATTCTAAACTATACCAAAAATATCGTATTTTCATTTGGTTAGGGTAATGTCCTCGCAAATCTGAACCGATCAAGTTTTTGTAACTTGCCAATAGTCAGGACGGAAAAAGAGTAATTTTTTTGTGGATCACGTGAAATACTGGCCACCATTTGCAGTCAGCGTGGAGCCAGTGATGAAACCGGCATCATCCGACGCAAGGAAAAGAACGCAGCGCGCTATTTCTTCGGGTTCACCCAGCCGTCCAACGGGAATGTGCGGCAGGATACGCTCATTGAGAACGTTTTCCGGTATAGCCCGCACCATTTCCGTGCCGATATAGCCCGGGCAGATGGCGTTGACGGTGATATTCCGCGAAGCCCCCTCCTGCGCCAGAGCCTTGGTCAGCCCGAGATCGCCCGCTTTCGCGGCAGAGTAGTTCGCCTGACCGGCCTGCCCCTTCTGCCCGTTGATGGAAGAGATATTGACGATCCGTCCGAAGCCACGTTCCCGCATCCCAGGCCAGATGGGATGTGTCATGTTGAAAGCGCCGGTCAGGTTGGTATCGACGACATCACGCCACTGTTGCGGCGTCATCTTGTGAAACATCGCGTCGCGGGTAATGCCAGCATTGTTGACAAGGATTTCGACGGGACCAAGGTCGCGCTCGACCTCGGCAATTCCCTCGACACAAGCCTGATAGTCGCGGATGTCCCAGCAATAGGCCGGAATGCCCGTTTCCTCGCGGAACTGGGCAGCGCGTGCTTCCGTAAAGGCGTAGTTGACAGCAACCCTGTAGCCAGCAGCGTGAAACGCCTTTGCAATGGCGGCACCAATGCCGCTCGTGCCACCCGTTATCAATGCAACCCGGCTCATGACGCCCTCCTATTGGCAGTGAAGAAAGCCTGTTACAGTCCTTCAACGCACATGGCGATACCCATGCCGCCGCCAATGCACAATGTCACAAGACCTTTTCGTGCGCTGCGTCGCTTCATTTCGAAAAGCAGTGTGTTGAGCACGCGTGCACCAGATGCACCGATCGGGTGACCGATGGCGATAGCTCCACCGTTGACATTGACCATGGATGGATCAAGCCCGAGATCGCGAACCACGGCGCAGGATTGCGCAGCAAAGGCCTCGTTGGCCTCCACAAGATCAAGTTTTCCAACAGTCCAACCGGCCTTTGCCAGCGCCTTGCGTGATGCGGGAATTGGCCCCGTGCCCATGATCTGCGGATCGACACCCGCAGTTGCCCAGGACGCTATGCGTGCAAGGGGTGCCAGACCCCGTCTGGCGGCTTCCGCCTCCGTCATGAGGAGAACAGCGGCCGCACCGTCGTTCAGTCCAGAAGCATTGCCTGCGGTGACGGTGCCTTCCTTGTCAAATGCCGGACGAAGCTTTGCCATCGTTTCCAGTGAGGCGCCTGCGCGAATATACTCGTCCGCATCGACGATGATGTCGCCCTTGCGGCCCGCGATGGTGACCGGGGCAATCTCGTCAACGAACCGACCCTCTTTTTGTGCCGCTTCGGCGCGGTTTTGGGAGGACACTGCGAACTGATCCTGTTCGTCGCGGGAGAGCTGCCACTGGCGGGCAATGTTCTCAGCGGTGATGCCCATGTGATAGCCATAGAAGGCGTCCGTCAGGCCATCCTTCAACATGGTATCGACCATCTTGAAATCACCCATCTTCACGCCGCCGCGCAGATGCGCGCAGTGTGGCGCCATCGACATCGACTCCTGGCCTCCAGCGATGACAATCGACGCGTCGCCGGTGGCGATCTGTTGCATCCCGAGCGCAACGGCGCGAAGGCCGGATCCGCAAAGCTGATTGACACCGAAAGATGTTGCTTCCTGCGGAATGCCTGCCTTCATCGCAGCCTGCCGCGCCGGGTTCTGGCCCTCACCCGCCGCCAATACCTGTCCCAGAATGACCTCGTCGACTTCCTGAGGCGATACGCCCCCGCGCTCCAGAACAGCTTTGATCACGGTTGAGCCCAGCTCATGAGCAGGCACATTGGCAAAACTGCCGTTGAACGAGCCGACGGCGGTGCGCGCTGCACTGACGATGACGATTGAAGACGAAGTCATTATGAATCTCCCATTTTGCGGCGCGAGAGTGTCAAAGCTTTCCGGCCAAGTCAAACCATCTTGGCGCAACGCCGGTTGCTTCGCTCAGGCTTTCCCCGCCCGGCATATATTGCGCAAAATTTTCGCTGTTGCATCGCACAAAACGTTTGTCACCTCGGGCGATTTGAGCATAATCTTAAAGACGGGAAGAGCAAAAACACCACATAAAAAGAAAATACCATCATCGCGAGGAGGCGAGCATGGCGAAACACCACGGCGAAACAATCATCAAGAAATACGCGAACCGACGTCTCTACAACACGGGGACCAGCACCTATGTCACGCTGGAGGATCTCGCCAAGATGGTCAAGCGAGGCGATGAGTTCAAAGTCCAGGACGCAAAGACGTCAGAGGACATTACCCACGCGGTTCTGACCCAGATCATTGTCGAGCAGGAGGCAAAGACAGGCAATACGCTGTTGCCAACTGCCTTTTTGCGTCAGCTTATTTCCTATTACGGCGACCACATGCAGATGGTGGTGCCGACCTTTCTCGAACATTCGATGAAGACCTTTTCCGAGCAGCAGAGCCAGATGCAGGAACATATGTCCAAGGCATTTGGCGATACGGCTGCGTCGAAGAATTTCTCCACCCCTTTCGGGTTCATGGAAGAGCAGGTCAAGCGTAACACTGAACTGTTCCGGCAGGCCATGCAGGTCTTCACACCCTTTCCGGTGCCCCCGGCTCCCAAGGAGAGCAAGAAGCCGGATGCATCCGAAATCGATGAGCTCAAGGCTCAATTGCGCACTCTGCAGACCAAGCTCGATCAACTCTGAGCAGGCAAAACCCTTTCGGGAACGCGCAGAAGGAGGATGAAGCCCGCACCTAGAAACAAGGTCAGCGTTGCCATGCCCAGATGCGCCGAACCGGTCGCGTAGGTGACAAGCGAAAAGCCGAGCGTCGCCATGAAACTGGTCGCGCGACCGGAAAGCGCATAGATCCCGAAATAGCGACCGGATTCCGCAATGGTGATGTTTCGCGCCAGATAGGAACGTGACGATGCCTGAACGGGACCAAAGGCGATGCCGATGAGAATGCCGTATACGAGGTAGGCTTTTTCCGCCCCGGAAGAGAACAATCCCGTCGCATCAGACACCGGAAGCGCAAGCAATCCGAAGAGCGTCGAGTCAGCCTGGGTGGAAAAGATGCCGATGGTCGCAATGATCAGAAGGGCGAGGCTGAGCAGCACCGTGTTGCGTGATCCCAGCCGCTGGTCGACGAGACCCGCTGCGACGCAGCTGCCAATCGCCACGATGTTGAGAATAATGCCGTAAATCCCGATTTCCATCGTGCCCCAGCCAAACAGGCCAGCCGCAAACGCGCCTCCGAGAATGAGGACGCCATTGACGCCATCCTGGTAGAGCATTCGCGCGATCAGAAACCGTGTGAGAACGGGCCGGCCTTTCAGCTCATGCAGCGTCGTCTTCAATTCCGACAGGCCTGAACGGACGGACTGGGCCAGAGGCAGGCCTTTCGTGACATCCGGTGTGTAAAGAAACATTGGCAGGATAAAAATGAAATACCAGAGCGCGGCTATGGGCCCGGTGATACGGGCGTCCTCGCCGGATGCAGCATCCAGCCCAAACAGCGGCGGTATACCGAGAATGGTTACGCCCTTGTCCGGCGCGGCCGCGAGAAACAGGACTACGAAGATCAGGACAATGATGCCCCCCAGATAACCCAGGCCCCATGCCGTGTTGGAGATACGACCGACATTCTCCGGAGTGGTCAGCCTCGGCATCATGGAATCATTGAAGACAATAGAGAATTCCGCAGCGATAGAGGCAATGATCATGAAGGTCACCGGCCAGAAGATCGGCGAACCGGGCGCCGCAAACCACAGCATCGACAGGCTTGCGATCTTCAGGCACGCAAAAAACGCGATCCATGGTTTGCGAGAACCAGATTGATCGGCGATGGAGCCGAGGATCGGCGAGAATATCGCGATAATCACGGAGGAAATCGTCGCCATATTGCTCCAGATGGTCTGGGCAGAAATCGGGTCCGCAGTCAGCCGCGCGACGAAATAGGGGCCGAAGATGAAGGTGGTGACCACGGTAAAGAAGGGTTGGGCCGCCCAGTCAAACAGCATCCATCCCCAGATGCCGCGCTTCGTTACCGGATGTCCAGTCTCAAGGGAGGAGGAAGCCATTCGTCACCTTTTCGACCGTTCAGGACTTGAAAACCTGCCCGGCTGCGACACCGGGCAGGAGTATCTGTTATCAGACGTTTCGTGCCTGCACTATATCGGAAAGCAAGCCGGCAGCCACCGTCAGGCGGGCAAGGTTGGTTTCGCCACTGTCACTCAGCGCGCCTAGCTCAGACACGATGCGGTTGACCCGCACGCGATCTGCAGCATACCAGGCCTGTACCGGGTTTTTCTCCTTGGAATGCTCAGTCAAGGCAGAAATCACGATCCGTCGGCGTGACGAGGCGATCTGGTCCTGGCTGCGCAGCAGAGCAAGACTTTCATAGTGGTCGGCAGGTGTCACGCGCTGGCCTGCCTCGAGCAGTCTCGCAACGCGGAACGTGGCAGACACCGCAGCGTAGCTTTCCGCAGCGCGAGAGAGGGTGGTGCCCGCCTGCTCAGCAATCAGCATGATTTCGGGAACATAGACCAGCAGCGACAACGTTTCCAACTCGCGAACCAGAGCCGGAGCCACGCCTTCGATCTCGCTGAAGCCGATCTCTTCCCTGTATCTCACCGCACCCGGCAACAATGCCTTGATCGCTGCCTTCAGACGATCGATCTCTTCGGACATGGAGCCAGAGGAGGCCGACGTGGTCTGGAGGAAAATCCGTGTTGCATCGGTGAAGATGCGCGCCACGTTGGCGTAGAGCCCATTCTGGACCTCTCCGGAAATCTGGCCATCGAGCTTGTCGATCTCGCTCCAGAGACGCTTGAGGCCAAAGCCGTCTTCCACGATCATTGCTGCCTTGACGACAGCAGGCGCCAATGAACCGCTGGCATCCACAAGCTTCTGCACGAAGCCCGGTCCACCGCGATTGACGACCTGGTTTGCGAGCGAGGTCGCCACGATTTCCCGGTGCAGCCTGTGGCTCGTAATGTCGGCGGCATAGGTCTTTTGCATCTTGCTCGGGAAGTAATCCGTCAGAAGATGCTGGAGATAGGGCTCGTCCGGCAAGGGGCTTGCCACCAGCGTATCGAAAAGTGTCAGTTTGGCATAGGAGAGCAGAACGCCGATTTCAGGTCGTGTCAACGGCTTGCCCGCAGCATAGCGTTCGTTGAACTCGACATCGCCAGGCAGAGTCTCGACCTTGCGGTTCAACTGCCCCGCGCTTTCGAGCGCATTCATGAGGCGGCCAAGCTCCTCACGGTTTTCGGTACCCCGGCGTTCTGTAAGAGAAATTGCCAGAGACTGGAGATAGTTGTTGCGCAGCACGAGCTGCGCCACCTCCGATGTCATGGAGGCCAGCAATTGATTGCGCTTGGGCAGCGTCAGGCGCCCGTCATTGACAGGCGATGTCAATGCAATCTTGATGTTGACCTCGACGTCGGAGGAATTGACGCCCGCCGAATTGTCGATGGCGTCAGAGTTGCATCGCCCGCCTGCCAGAGCATAGGCGATGCGAGCCTTCTGCGTGATGCCGAGATTGGCACCCTCACCGATCACTTTGGCACGGATTTCGGTTGCGTTGATACGGATCGGGTCATTGGCCCTGTCACCCACCTCGGCATTGGTCTCCACCGCTGCCTTCACATATGTGCCGATACCGCCGAACCACAGAAGATCGACCGGCGCCTTGAGGATCGCCGTCATGATTTCGAATGGCGTGGCCACTGATTTGTCGATGCCGATGGCGGCAACGGCTTCCGGTGTCAGTGTCACGGATTTCTCGGCGCGGGAAATGATCATGGCACCGTTGGAAAGGGCCGAGCGATCATAATCCTGCCAGCTGGACCGTGGCAGTTCAAAAAGGCGCTTGCGCTCGGCAAACGACTTGTCCGTATCCGGAGCCGGGTCGATGATGATGTCGCGGTGGTCGAAGGCTGCGATCAGCTCGATTTTCTGCGACAGCAACATGCCGTTACCGAATACGTCACCGGACATGTCGCCGACACCGACAACCTTGAACGGCGTCGTCTGAATATCGGTATCCATTTCGCGGAAGTGGCGCTTGACCGTTTCCCATGCGCCGCGCGCCGTGATGCCCATTTTCTTGTGGTCGTAACCGGCAGAGCCGCCAGACGCAAAGGCGTCGTCCAGCCAGAAACCGGCCTCGCGCGCCAGACCATTGGCGGTATCGGAAAATGTCGCCGTGCCCTTGTCAGCCGCCACGACAAAATAGGGATCGTCGCCATCGAGCCGCAAGGTATCGGGCGGCGCGATGATATCATCGCCAACGATGTTATCCGTGATCGAAAGCAGCGTGCGAATATATGTCTTGTAAGCTTCCTTGCCGGCATTGAAGATTTCGTCGCGATTGCCGCCAGCCGGAAGGTTCTTCGGGAAGAACCCGCCCTTGGCGCCAACGGGTACGATAACGGCGTTCTTGACCTGCTGCGCCTTCACAAGTCCCAGCACTTCCGTCCGATAGTCCTGGCCCCGATCAGACCAACGCAGCCCGCCGCGCGCCACCTTGCCGAACCGCAGGTGAACACCTTCGACTTCGGTGCCGTAGACGAAGATTTCCCGGAACGGGCGGGGATCGGGCAGGCCATCCAGCAGCTTGGGATCGAACTTGAAGGCAAGCATGGCCTTTGGCAATCCGTTTGCATCGCGCTGGAAATAGTTGGTGCGCAAGGTCGAATCCACCGCATTGACGTAACGCCGCAGGGTACGGTCCTCATCCAGGTTCGGAACGCCGCCGAGCGCCGTTTCAATTTCCTTGTGAAGATCGGACAGCTTGCGAAGGCGTGACTTCTCGCCAAGTTTGGGGTCGAACCCGCTGGCAAACAGCTCGAATATCTTTGCGGCAATTGCCGGATATTTAAAGAGCGTCTCGGAAATGTGCTCCTGAGAATAGACAATACCACTCTGACGCAGATAGCGCGCATAGGCCCGCAGAACCGAAACATCCCGGACATTCAGGCCAGCCGCCAGGATAAGGCGGTTGAAGTTGTCATTATCGACCGAACCGTGGAATACCGCCAGAAAGGCCTCTTCCAGCCGTGGCCCGTAGACAGCCAGGTCAAGCTTGACGTCCTTCGGCACGTTCAATTCCATGTCGTGCAGAACAATGGTTCGGGTCGTCTCGCCAGACACCACGCCAATATCAAAAGTCCGTTCGCTGGTAACGCCGAATCCCAGGTTTTCGAGCAAAGGCACACGACGCGACAGCGGAAGATGTCCATCGCGGTGGAAAATCTTGAGAGACAGCTGGTCCTCGCTCTGATCGTCACGACGATAGAATTCGATACGCACCGGCTCACCCTCTGCGGTGGCAACGATGTCAGCCATATCGGCAAATGCTTCGTCGGGCGTGAACGCCTCCTGATACGCCTGATCTACATCCAGGACCGGTGCGCCGACCGGGGAAAGCATCACGAAATGGTCGATCCAGCGCGCAGCAATATCGCCCACGGCCTGTTCGAGCTTGTCCTGCGCCACTCTGGGCGTCTTGTCATTCGTGCGCCCGACGATGAAATGCACACGGGCAACGGCGCCTTCCGGGAAGGCAGGGTAGTAGGCGGAAATGTGCCCGTCATAGACCTGCGCCAGGTAGTCGCCAATCTTCTCGCGGACGTAGGAATTATATTCCTCGCGCGGCACGAAGATGATGACGGACACGAACCTGTCGAAGCGATCGATGCGCGGCAGAACACGCACGCGTGGTCGATCACTAAGTTCCATGATCTGCTCGATGAAGCGAATGAGGAGATCCGTATCGATCTGGAAGAGATCGTCACGAGGATAGGCCTCGAGCGTATTGTAGAGGGTGCGTCCGGAGTGGCTGTTGGGATCGAAGCCGAAATGATGCTCGACCTCCGCAACCTTTGCCCGCAGCAGGGGAATGTGCCGCACGGAATGGGTATAGGCCGTTGCGGTGAACAGACCGACGATGCGCAGTTCTCCGATGACATTGCCGTCTTCGTCGAAGCGCTTGATGCCGATATAGTCCATATAGGCGCGCCGGTGGACGATGGATTTCACATTCGCCTTGGTGACGATGAGGAAATCGGGACCATCGAGGAACGCCAGGATTTCCGGCGTGGTGGTGACCGCGTCCTTGCCAAGCCGCAGAACACGGACGTTCGGATCTGTCAGCGTACCAAGCCCGCTACCTTCTCCGCGCTCCACCTTGGCGTTCTTGCCTGCTCCTGAATAGCTGTAGTCGCGCATTCCGAGGAACGTGAAATTATCGTTGCGCAACCATTCCAGAAAGGCCAGTGCCTCCGCCCGTTCCGTTTTCCGACGGTTCGAGCCCCTCTCCTTGAGCTCCCTCATCGCTTCGTCGACCTTGGCGAGCATCGGCTTCCAGTCGGTGAATGCGGACTGCACCTGCGACAAAACGAAGCGTATCCGCTCCACAAGAATCTCGGCCGCTTGCGGGCTTACCGGTGCGATATGAAGCTGGATCAAGCTGACATTGTCTTGCGGAGCGTCCTTTTCAGGATCAGCAAGGCGGTATCCTCCGCCAACACTTCCATCGACCGCCATGATCGGATGCACGGCGAGGTAAAGGCTGCGATAGCTGCTGGTCACCTCCCCCATCACGGAATCATAGAGGAAGGGCATGTTGCGCCCGATAATCGTCAGAACAGAAACCGGAACATCGCGGGGAGAAACGCCATCTACTTGGGACACACCAATATATGGCGCATCCTTTTTCCAGCGAAGAAGCTCTTCTGCCGTGTGTTGTGAAGCAATGGAGAGCATTTCTGGAGAATAATACTGGATATCATCGGCGCTTGCTCGGCCATAGACGATCATAGGGTCTATGAAGGGCTTTCCGGATGCTTCGGCCAGTTTTCTGGATTTTTCGAGTTGTTTGTCGCGTTTTGGATTGTTCCGGTAGCCCATTTTGTCTTTTTCCTCCCGAAGGATGAGGGTTTATGAAGAAAAATCGAAAAATATCGTCATTTACGCCGATTTCGAATCGGATATTGGCGCGGAATTATGAATAGTTTAAGTGTGCATCAATGCTTTGAACGACGAGCGGTAAATTTATTCGATTGAATTCGCGACATTTTATCGTCGGCCTTCCCGCGCAAGTATCAAACGACTCGGTTCTGCTGACGACCGCCACGCCTATTGTGACGGCATAGTCACGGTAGAAGCAAATTATTGATTTCCACGTATTTTTGTGATAGACCAGAAAAACTGATCCACAGCGTGGCATTTGCGTGCCCAGAAACACCACGAAAGCAAATCATCACTTGCACGCGGTCTCCGTGACATATCGATTGTTTGTGTTGTCAGCCTCCGGGTTGCGAGATGAATTATTTTTGAGTGCACGACTGTACCAGTACGAAGTCACCTGACGGTTTCCCCCGTCTCATCCGGGCCTGACCGACCCGACCCCGGAAATACCGGGTGTATGTAACAGGGAGTTTTAAGAACGAATGACGACCCAGCAGAAGAAATCTCCAGCGCGTCACGGTTTCAAGACCGGTGAAGCGATCGTTTATCCCGCTCATGGCGTCGGTACCATTTCGGCAATTGAAGAACAGGAAGTTGCGGGCATGAAGCTCGAACTGTTCGTCATTGATTTCGAAAAAGACAAAATGCGCTTGAAAGTTCCTGTGGCCAAGGCTGTCAGCATTGGTATGCGCAAGCTTTCCGAAGGGGATTTCGTCGAGCGCGCACTGAAGGTTGTTCAGGGTAAGGCTCGTGTCAAGCGCACCATGTGGTCGCGCCGCGCGCAGGAATATGATGCCAAGATCAATTCCGGTGACCTTATTGCAATCGCAGAAGTGGTTCGCGACCTTTATCGTGCCGAGAACCAGCCGGAACAGTCTTACTCGGAGCGCCAGCTCTACGAAGCTGCTCTTGATCGCATGGCTCGCGAAATTGCGGCCGTCAACAAGATGTCCGAGACGGAAGCCGTTCGTCTTGTTGAAGTGAACCTCAACAAGGGACCAAAGCGCGGCAAGACCGTTGAAGAAGAAGACACGCAGGAAGAAGAAGCCGCTTAATCAGCGTCATTTTCAAATCAAAAAACCCGGCTTTCAATCGGCGTATGTTCCAAGAACATGGCCGCGTTGAAGACCGGGTTTTTGTTATTCAGAGATGATCTTCACGCGATCACCGGCTTGCACGGTCGATGTCGCGCTCATGGCATTGAGCACACGGAACAGTTCCACCTTGCGATCTGTGCCCATCATACGGGCAGACAATGAAGCGACCGTGTCCCCTGGCTTCGTCGTGACCACCCTGACTCGAAGCGGCTTAAGCGCGGCAATTTCGGTGGGTGTCATCTTGCGGAAGCTTGTCCGCAGAATGTTTGCGACGCCATCCAGCTGCGGACTGCCCTTCGGCACCGCCGTCAGGAAGCGGAAAATCTGCTGACCGACGCGGATCACGGTCACGTCGAAATCCCATTTATCCGCAGTCGCGCGTGCTGTTGCGGCAGGCAGGCCGTTGATCTCTGTTTCCCGCACGGTGTCTGGAACCAGCCCGGCCACCCAGCCGCTTGTGAGATAGTTGGCGAGCGTGGTCTGCTTGGGATCGGCAACGCCATCGAAGCGGATGGCCATCTCGCCGGGGCCCGTCGCCAGAACCGCCTCCACCTTGTTGTCGATCTGGAAACCTTCGGGCACATCGAAGCGGATACCCAGCGTTCCATGCAGGAAGGTGTTGCCACGGACATAGCCCTCCTGCGGGCTGTCGCCATAAAGAAGTCCATCGATGCCATTAAGGAACCAGTCCCGCCCCTTGTCGCCGACCTGGCCTTCCTGACCGAAGGCGCGGGCGTGCCTGCGCGCCAGCTCGATGCGCTGCGGCGTGTTTGGGTGGCTGGAAAGGAAGTCGAGGCTTTGATCGCTGTCCGGATCAGCTGAGGTGAAGCGGGCATAGGCTGCCATCGAATCGAGGAAACGCGGCGATGCAAAGGGATCGTATCCCGCTTCTCCCAACATACGCACACCGATGACGTCCGCCTGCAATTCCTGCTGGCGCGAGAAGGCCGCAAGACGCAGCTTGCCACGGGCGAGCGCCTGCTTGCCGGCGAGGTCGCTAGAAAGCACTTCTGCCACGACCCTGCTGGCTATCACCTCCGCCTCTTCCCGACGTTGGCGCTCGATGCCGTGGTTGGCCGTGACGTGGCCCATCTCATGCGACAGGACGGCCGCGACCTCGGAAGCATCATTGGCAAGAGCCAGAAGACCGCGGGTCACATAGAGATAGCCGCCCGGCAATGCAAAGGCGTTGATGGCAGGAGAGTTGAGAATGGTGATGCGATAGGACTGTTGGGGATTCTCAGAAACGGCGGTCAGCGCACCGGCGATACGCGCGACAAGACGCTCCGTCTTGTCGTCGTGATATTCACCACCATAGCTGGCAACGATGCGCGGATGCTCACGAGCGCCCATCTGCGCGCGCGGATCGTTCTTCTGAACCTGCTCCACGGTTTGCGGATTGTCCGAGGGCTTCAGCGTCGATTGATAGGACGGGCTAAGCAAAGATTGGCAAGACGACAGGACGAAGCTCGCTGTCGCCAGCGCCAGCCCTCTTCTTAATGCCTTGCCCCTGCGCCATACATTGTGACCGGAGGTGTGGCTCTGCTGAGCCTTCACACACGTCATCATTCTGCTCGTCTGCTCCTAACGTTCCTGATCATCCGTTAATTGCAGACCAGAATACCATAACGCCCCCAAGGGCACTTGAATGCGCGAACAACGAAAATGATCCATCATGCAAAGACGTTTCGAGGGGAAGATTGTTCGCATAATACTTCAAGCAGTTATTCAAAATTCGCAAGTGCAAAAATGGTGCATCGCCTCTCTGTTTTTCAAGGCTTGACAGTGCGTCGCGTCGAAATTGTGACGCGGGGTCGAAGAGTTGCGAGCGTTAAGGCAACAATCAGACATGGAGAAACATGCTGATCTCGTCGATATCGGTCGCATCGAAAAAATTCCGGGCGCTGCCTTGAAAGAGAACGCGTCCATTGGAGAGGAAAACAACGGCGTCTGCCAGACGACGTATGTCATCGGGATGATGTGTTACTAGCAGAATGCTGTTGCCCATGTCTTGATGAAGGGCCTTCAGCAAATTGGCCATGCCCGACCGCAAACCCGGATCGAGAGCCGCAAAGGGCTCATCCAGCAACATCAACGGACGCTGCCTTACCAGAGCTCGGGCAAGAGCGGCCCTTTGTCGCTCTCCCCCCGACAATGTCGAGGGCAAGCGCTTTTCGAAGCCTGAAAGTCCAACCTTCTCAAGCGCATCTTTGATTGCGGCTTTGTCCGCGTTCGACAAAGACAGCGACGGGCTGACGCCGAGCCCGACATTGGTCACGATATCGAGGTGAGAAAACAGATTGTTGTCCTGAAAGATGATGGAGACGGGCCGCTCTGCCGGATCGAGCCCCGTCATCTCGCGCCCCTCGATAAGAACGCGCCCTTCGTCGGGGTTCTCAAAACCGGCAACGAGATTGAGCAGTGTCGACTTTCCAGATCCCGACGGCCCCACCACGGCTGTGATTTTTCCGCGCTCGAACCCGCAATCCAGCAGAAATTGCTGTTGTCCAAGTTTCAGTGACACAGTGTCGAGGCAGGCTCCCAAATCCGCAGGATTCTTCATGCAATTGCTTTCATTGAACGACGGGAAACGCCGCCTGCGGCAAGGACAAGGCAGATGACACCGAGAATGAAGGCGTAACCGGCAGCATCCTGCGTTCTGTAACTTCCCATATTGCTGTAGACCAGCCAAGGCAGGGTGACAAAGTTCTCCGATCCGAAAAGCGCAACAGCACCCAGGTCGCCAAGCGAAAGCGCCATCGCAAAGAAGAACGCCGTCGCAGTGGGACGCCACAGGACAGGCCAATCGACAAACCGGAATCGCGATAGTCCACGAAGACCCAGCGCGGCAGAAAGCCTGCCGGTGCGCGCATCATGGCTCAGGAATGCCGGCTCGATAACGCGCATGGTAAAGGGCAGCGACATCAACATATTGATGATGGCGACGATAACAGGTGCAAACGCCGCCACATCGCCAAAGGGCCGCAACAGCAGAAACCAGCCACTTCCCAACACGACGGGCGGTACAAGCAGGACGAGAGATGAGCCTGCGCCCATCAGAACAAGAAACGCCTTCAGGCTGAAACCGGCCTCTCTGCGCAAAGCAATGGCATGGCGCGCGCGCACAAGCGCATATGAAGCAAAGACGGCCAGCAGTCCGGAAAAAAGCGCGATCTGAAAGCTTGTCGCCGCCGCCTGCAGGAAAGTGGGGGCAGAAAGTAACCGCCACAGATCCGCTGAAACGCCAGCAGATGCGACCGCGCACAAGGGAGCCCCGACCAGAAACAGTACGGAAAGAATGACAGCGCTGTCCCACAAGCGAGGCCCCGCTTTTCTGCCATCCATGCGCAGCACGGGCCGACCTTGGCTTTGTCTGTCGGGCTCAGCGGAGGGTAGCAGCGCGAGCAAGGCCAGCAACGCCCCTGTCATGGCGATCTGCATCACCGAAAGCGCGATTGCGCGCGGTGGATCGAAATCAAACCGCAGCGCCTGATAGATCGCCACCTCGATTGTCGTGGCCGCAGGTCCCCCGCCCAACAGCAAGACGAGGGTGAAGCTCGTTGCGCAGAGCATGAAGATAAGCCCCGCGACCCCTGGCAAAAGTCGTGCGACGGCAGGCCATTCCACAAAGCGGAATGTAGCCAAGGGTCCAAAGCCCAGCGCCGAGCCCATGCGCCAATATTCTCCCGGCACCGCCTCAAGCACGGCCAGAAAAAAGCGGGTTGCCAGCGGAAGATTGAAGAAAACATGGGCAACAAGAATGCCGGACAGACCGTAAATACTGAGGGGCGCGTCCACACCCGCAGTCTGCAGAAGCATATTGAGGACACCCTGCCTGCCCCAGATCGATATCAGTCCAAGCGCGCCGACAATGACCGGCAAACCCATGGGAACCGCCATCAGGCGGATGATCCATATGCGACCGGGGAAGTTACGCTGCCGGGCAAGTGCCAAGGCCACCAGCAATCCAAGCGCGACGGACAGCACTGTCGAAAGCGTCGCCTGCCAGAGCGTGAAGCGCAGTATCCGCCATGTATAGGCATCGATCAGGCCAACAGACGCGGCGCTGACGTCAAAGGACAGAAGCGCATAAATTGCAAGCCCGATGAAAAGGACGACAGCGGTAACCGTCGCGGCTCCGCCAAAGATGAACCATCGCCCTTCCCGGCGTCCTACCATGACCTGCTTCGATCCTACTTGACGCTCATTGCCGCGAGCCACTCATCGATCCAGGCCTTGCGGTTGCGGGCGACATCCTCCGGCGACATCAGAAAGGTCTTTGATGGCTGCACCAGCTTGGAGAACGCAGCAGGCAGGGGCGCGGAGGTCAGCGCCGCCGGCATCATCCAGTTGTTTTCAGGAATAGTGTCCTGGAAGCCGGAGGTGAGAACGAATGCCAGAAACTGCTGCGCCAGCGCATGTTGCGGGGCATTCTTCAAGACACCGGCAACTTCGATCTGGATGTAGTGTCCCTCATCAAAGGCGGCAGCCTGATATCTTTCGCTATTTTCCGCCACCATGTGATAGGCAGGCGACGTCGTATAGGACAATACCATCGGCGCTTCGCCTTTGGTGAAGAGGCCATAGGATTCCGACCAGCCGGGTGTGACCGTCAAGATGCGGTCCTTAAGCTTCGCCCAGGCCTGCGGTGCCTGATCGCCATAGACCGACTTGACCCAGAGCAGCAGGCCGAGACCCGGTGTTGAGGTGCGCGGATCCTGAATGACGATTTTCTGGGCCGGATCGCCCTCGACCAGTTCCTTCATACTTCTCGGCGGCGTTTTCATCACCTGCGTATCGTAGACAACGGCGAAATGGCCGTAGTCATAGGGAACGAAGACATCGTCCTGAAAGCCACCCGGCACCTTTGCCGCAGACGCATCGACCCCGGATTTTTCGAAAAGCCCGGTTTGCTTGGCTTCCGCAATCAGGTTTGTGTCGAGACCCAGAACGACATCCGCTTTTGACGATGGACCTTCCAGCTTCAGCCTGTTGAGAAGCGCCACACCATCGGCTACGCCGACGAAGTTGAGGGTGCAGTCACACGCTTTCTCGAATGCGGCCTTGACCTTAGGACCGGGGCCCCATTCCGAAACAAAGCTTTCATAAGTGTAGACGGTGAGCGTCTTCTTGTCCTGCGCGGCGGCAAGACCAGGAACCATCACCGATGCCAGCATAAGGCCATGAAGGAAAATACGACGGAACATCAAAAGCACCTCCTCAAGCGACAAGGGGAAAAGGGCGTCTTGATGGAAGCCGTCTAATCCCTCCGCCGGTGTTAACCGGATCAGGTTCTTCGGGTTGGCAGAGCCTCTCAGCCTCGTTCGTGTGAGAACAAAGCACCCCGTTAGATCTGCCGAAGATGTAGTGCCTCAGGAGAGAATTAGCAAGACGGCAACGTCTAGGCCGGGGCGCTCATATGGACCAGTTCCCAGACATGGCCATCGGGATCCTGAAAGCTGCCCGCATACATGAAGCCATGATCCTGCACGGGCTTCCACTCCGCCCCGCCATTGGCCAGCGCGGTGGCGATCATCTGGTCGATCTCTTCACGGCTGGAGGCAGAAATACAGGTGAGCACCTCCTTGGTGCGCATCGCATCGGCAATGTCGCCATTGATGAAATCGCGGAACCGCTCCTCCTGCAGCAGCATGACGAAAATATTCTTCTCTATGATCATACATAGCGTGCGATCATCCGAGTATTCAGGATTGAAGTTGAAGCCAAGCGCGGTGAAAAACGCCTTGGATCTTGCGACATCCTTGACCGGCAGGTTGACGAAAATCATGCGCATGTCTGGCTCCTCCGCTGCAACAGAAAACGCGATCTGCGTTACTGTCATAGATGGTGCCGTGACGCCGTCGCCGCAATGAGGCCCGTCTAGCTTTCGAGTTCCTCACGCAGCATCTCGAGTTCCAGCCACTCTTCCTCCATCGTTTCGAGCTTCTGGCGAAGCTTCGACATCTCATCGGCAAGCGTGTTGAAGACCGCCGGATCTTTGGTGAAGAGATTGGGATCAGCCATGCGTTGCTCGCGCCTGGCGATTTCTTCCTGCGTCTTCTCCATCTCCTTGGGAAGATTTTCCAGCGCGAATTTCTGCTTGAAGGACAGCTTCCCCTTGGCTTTCGAAGGCTCGGCAGCGGAGTTGGAAGAAGCGGAAGCCTTGGCCTTTTCCTGCTTTTCGGCCTTTCGCTTCTCGTCCGAGGCGCCCTTGCGCTGCGCCATCATGTCCGAATAGCCACCCGCATATTCAATCCAGCGACCGTCAGGCGCATCCGGATTGGCAGGAGCGATGGTGGAAGTCACCGTGCGGTCGAGGAAGTCGCGGTCGTGGCTGACAAGGATGACAGTGCCTGCAAAACCGGCAACAATCTCCTGCAGGAGATCAAGCGTCTCGATATCGAGATCGTTGGTGGGTTCGTCGAGGATCAGAAGATTGGTCGGCCGTGCCAGAATGCGCGCCAGCATGAGACGTGCGCGCTCGCCGCCCGAAAGATTACGGATCGGAGTTCTGGCCTGTTCCGGCTGGAACAGAAAATCCTTCATATAGCCGGTCACATGCTTTAACTCGCCATTGACCAGCAGGTTTTCACCACGGCCATCGGTCAGATAATGCGCCAGCGTATCGTTGGGGTTGAGATCCTCACGCTTCTGGTCGAGCGTCGCAATCTCCAGATTGGTGCCAAGCTTGACCCAGCCGCTATCCGGCTCCAGCTGACCGGTCAGCATCTTGAGAAGCGTTGTCTTTCCCGCACCGTTCGGACCGACGAAGCCGATGCAATCGCCACGGTGGACACGCAACGAGAATGGCGTGACGATAGGCCGATCACCATAGGACTTGGTGATCGCATCCGCTTCGATCACCAGCTTTCCGGACTCGCGCCCTTCCGTCACGGTGGCCTGAACCGAGCCCTGCGGCCCCTTGTGCCCGCGATATTCAGCCCGCATGGCCTGCAATTCGCCCACACGCCGCATATTGCGCTTGCGCCGCGCAGTCACGCCGTAGCGCATCCAGTGTTCTTCGCGCTCAATGGCCTTGCCGAGCTTGTGCTGCTCCAGCTCTTCCTCTTCGAGCACCTTGTCGCGCCATTCCTCGAAATGGGCGAAGCCGCGGCTGAGACGCCGCGCCTGGCCACGATCCAGCCAGACAGTGGCTGTGGAAACCTTTTCAAGGAAGCGCCTGTCATGCGA
The DNA here is from genome assembly GCA_900468285.1 of Hyphomicrobiales bacterium. Taxonomy (GTDB): domain Bacteria; phylum Pseudomonadota; class Alphaproteobacteria; order Rhizobiales; family Rhizobiaceae; genus Agrobacterium. The sequence continues at coordinate 141,916 of UBTF01000013.1, forward strand.
GATCAGGACCAGGGCACTTCGCGTCTGCTGCAATTCGCTTTCCAGCCATTCGATTGTCGGCAGATCCAGATGGTTGGTCGGCTCGTCCAGCATCAGAATGTCGGGCTCTGGTGCCATGACGCGCACAAGAGCAGCGCGGCGAGCTTCGCCGCCAGAAAGGCTGGACGGATGCTCCTGCCCGGTCAGACCGAGATGTTCCAGCAGATAGGTGACGCGATAGGCATCGTCGCCAGGGCCAAGACCGGCTTCCGCATAGGCCTGAACCGTCTCGAAGTCAGCGAAATCAGGCGCTTGCTCGAGATAACGGATCGTAGCCGAAGGATGACGGAATATCTCACCGGACTGCGCCTCTACGAGACCCGCTGCGATCTTCATCAGCGTCGATTTGCCCGAACCATTGCGGCCGACAAGGCAGATACGATCCCCCGGCTCCACCTGCAGATTGGCACCGTCGAGCAGCGGAGTAACGCCGAAGGTGAGCTTGATATCGTCGAGTTTCAGAATAGGGGGTGCCAAGGTTCAGGCTCCGGTCAAATCATAGGGACGGGCGAGCACGATGGCCTTGCCGCTTTCAAGACGAAGGTGCAATGGCCCCTCCGCCACGTTGGAAATAGTACGGGACGAGCCAAAAGCAAGCGCAAAATCCGTCAGGGGATAGCGCGCATTCCTGATTTCGAGACCCGACAGCGCCGTAAAACCGGCGACAGAAAACAACGATCCTGCCGGCAGATCGAGCGCTCGTTCCCCTGCCAGCAAGGGATAGGCTTCCTCCTCACCGGATGTGAGAGTGACATCGATGCCGCTTTCAGCCAGTGAAACGGCATAGAGCAGATGAAACAGGGCGTGATCCGACCGTTCGCCGGAAAGCGCACCCACCAGCGTCAAACGGGTAGCGCCTCGCTCGATGCTCTCAGACACGGCAATTTCGCCGTCGGTCACACCTTTGGACGCGGGAAACGGCCTTTGCGGCACATCAGGCCACCGCGCCAGAAGGTCCCTGTCGGAGGAATCGAAGTCACCTACCCATAATTCCGGCGTCAGACCGAGAGGCTCGGCGTGACGCATTCCGCTATCGGCCGCAATCACGCGCGTGTCCGTCACTGCTTTTCGCAGACGATCCGTGACGGTGATTGTGCCGCCGAGAAGTATGGTGAAATGGGTAGGCGTCATTCCCCTGCCATAGCCCGGATCGGTCACGGATGGAAAGACACAAACGCCGGATTGGCCTGCGATATTGATTTTCTGTCCGCGCGGGATTATGACACCCGTCAGTGGTGATTTGCCGACCGGCTTGCAGCCACTTTAAAGAAGTCGCTAAAGGGTCGAGGAAAAAGTCAATTTCCGAGGACCGGTTGCGATTTCGCCACCGGTTTTTTTGTTTTCACGGCCTACGCCGCCATGGAAGTGAGTTTGACATGCCAATCAAGATTCCCGATACGCTCCCCGCTTTCCAGACCCTCGTGAATGAGGGCGTGCGGGTCATGACAGAAACGGCAGCCATCCGTCAGGATATCCGCCCGCTGCAGATCGGGCTGCTCAACCTCATGCCAAACAAGATCAAGACCGAGATCCAGATGGCGCGACTGGTGGGCGCATCGCCGCTGCAGGTTGAACTCTCGCTGGTCCGCATCGGCGGACACCGCGCCAAGAACACCTCGGAAGAACATCTGCTTTCCTTCTACGATACATGGGAAGAGGTGAAGAACCGCAAGTTTGACGGCTTCATCATCACTGGCGCACCGGTGGAAACGCTGAACTACGAGGAAGTCACCTATTGGGACGAAATGCGGAAAATCTTCGACTGGACACAGACCAACGTCCACTCGACGCTCAATGTCTGCTGGGGTGCAATGGCAGCAATCTATCACTTCCACGGCGTGCCGAAGCACGAGTTGAAGGAAAAGGCATTCGGCGTCTACAGACACCGCAATCTTTGCCCATCCTCGATCTATCTCAGCGGTTTCTCCGACGATTTTCAGGTTCCGGTATCGCGCTGGACAGAAGTGCGTCGCGCCGACATCGAGCAACATCCGGAACTGGAAATCCTGATGGAATCCGAGGAAATGGGCGTGTGTCTGGCCCATGAGGCCAAGGGCAAGCGCCTCTATATGTTCAATCACGTCGAATATGACTCGACGTCGCTGTCGGACGAGTATTTTCGCGATGTGAATGCGGGCGTACCGATCAAGCTGCCGCATGACTACTTTCCGCACAACGATCCGACCCTTAAGCCCCTCAACCGTTGGCGCAGCCATGCTCACCTGTTTTTTGGCAACTGGATCAACGAGATCTATCAGACCACGCCGTACGAACTGGAAGCGATCGGCACGGGCAGAAAGTAATTCAGTGATTGCGAAGGGTCGGAAAATAACGCAACGTCCGGCCCGAAACGATCGATTGGGAGAGTATCGCTATGCTGGAAGCCGGGACACGTGAAAACTTCGGATTTACGCCGACGGGAGAAAAGGTCGAGCGCGTGGGCATTGCTGCTGGCGGATTGAGCGCCAATGTCATGACCTGGGGCGCCGTCATCCAGGATCTGCGGCTTGAAGGCCATCAGCCGCCACTTCTTCTCGGCTTCGAAAATTTCGATGACTATCCAAAATATTCCTCCTATTTCGGCGCCACACCCGGCAGAAACGCCAATCGTATCGGTGGCGGCAAGTTTTCCATCGATGGCAAGGCATATCAGCTGGAGCTGAACGAAAAAGGCGTTACGCACCTTCACGGCGGCAGCGACAATATCGGCAAGCGCAACTGGATGATCATGGAACATGGCCCCAGTCATGTCGTCCTGCAAATCATTGATCCCGATGGCCGCGCCGGCTATCCGGGGAATTGTGCTGTAACGGCAACGTACACAATTCGCGAGGGAGGCGTTTTGTCGGTCGTTTACGAAACGACGACCGATCAGCCGACGCTCGCCAATGTCTGCCAGCATTCCTATTTCAATCTGGACGGCGCGGAATCGGCGCTCGGCCATGAAATCGAAATCGCCGCCGATCATTACCTTCCCACGGACGAGCGACAGATTCCGACCGGTGAAATCCGTGCCGTTGACGGTACTGTCTTCGACCTGCGAAGCTCGACACCGATGCGCCGCGAGATCGATGGTGCACAGGTTGGTTATGACCACAATTTCTGCCTTTCAGCCCAGCGCGTGGCAAAGCGCAAGGTGGCACGGCTTTATGCACCTGCGTCCAATGTGACGATGGATGTGCTGACAACCGAACCGGGTGTGCAATTCTACTCTGCCTTCAAGCTCAACGTCGCCGTTCCCGGGCTTGAGGGCCGCCACTATGGGCCATCGGCAGGCTTTTGCCTGGAAACCCAGATCTGGCCGGATTCGGTCAATCACGAAGGCTTCCCGGATGCGGTCCTGCGCCCCGGCGAAACGCTTCGGCAGGAGACGGACTACGTCTTTACCAAGCGCTAGACCAGGGCGTTGCCCTGACACATAGAAGCTTAGTCGAGCACACAGCTGACATAAGCGCCGGAACCACGGGCTCGTCTTTCGATGAGCCCGGCCAACCGCTGCATTCCCCGTCCCGGCTTGCTGGCAACGCGGTCAATCGGGTTGGGAAGCGCAACCGCTAGCAATGCGGCCTGTCGGGAGCTGAGCTTGGATGCGGGTATCTTAAAGTGATATTGCGCTGCCGCCTCGATACCATAGATGCCCGGCCCCCATTCGGCGACGTTGAGATAGATTTCCATCATCCGCTTCTTAGACCAGACGAAGTCGGAAACCACGGCCAGCGGCAATTCCAGCCCTTTGCGCAAAAAGGACCGGCCATTCCATAAAAACAGGTTCTTTGCCGTCTGCATTGGAATGGTGCTGGCACCACGGGTGGCTTCGCCTTCCAGCGCGCTGTTGACCACTGTCTGCATCTGGTTCCAGTCCACGCCGCCATGGGCACAGAACTGACCGTCTTCGGACATCATGACCGACTGGACGAGGCGGGGCGATATGTTCTCAAGCGGCACCCAGCGGCGGTCATAACCCTGAAATGTAACGAGATCCGCCAGCATCAATGTGGAAACGGGACGCATGAAAGGCAGTGCGTAGACCGGTATTAGCAGATAGGGCAACACAAGCAGTGCGATGACGACGAGCAAAGCGCGTCTGATGAGGCTTCGAACATCCACCTTCGGTTTTCTCCCGCTTTCGGCGAGCGTTTCATAATCCGTCTCGCTGTCCGGCGTACTGCTCAAAAAACCTGCCCCCACTTGGCTATGGAATAAAGCCTTTCATATTCCGCATCACGCATCAAGGCTACTTGCGATAACGAAGTTCCACAGCGACCTCACAAAAACGATTGCCAGCCATTTTCCCCCATGCGAAAGAGCCACCGTCACCTGACATGGTAAGGAAACTGGCAAGATGACATTCGAGACGCGGCTGCGCGACAATGCGGCAAGAACCGAAGCCTTGCTGGGCGAACTCCTTTCCGGCGATGCGCGCCCCGACGAGATTACCCGACCGGAAAACCTGCTGGAGGCCATGCGCCACGGCGTCCTGAACGGCGGCAAGCGTCTTCGCCCGTTTCTGGTCATCGAGACGGCAGACCTGCTTGGCGGCGACCCGACAGCGGCATTGCATGTCGGCGCGGCACTGGAATGCCTGCATTGCTATTCGCTCGTTCATGACGATCTGCCGGCAATGGACAATGACGACCTGCGACGCGGCCAGCCCACCGTTCACAAGAAATATGATGAAGCCACGGCCATTCTTGCAGGCGATAGCCTGCTGACACTCGCCTTCGACATCATTGCCTCAAAGACCGACCTTGCCGACGACCGCAAGGCCGCACTGGTGCTGGCGCTGGCAAGAGCGGCCGGCATCGGCGGCATGGCGGGCGGGCAGGCGCTTGATCTCGCCGCCGAAAAAAACCCGCCGGATGAAGTGGGCATCATTACATTGCAGGCTATGAAAACCGGTGCGCTGATCCGCTTTGCCTGCGAAGCGGGCGCCATCATCGCCGGAAGCGATGCCAGCGAGCGTCAAAGACTGCGCAGTTTCGGCGAAAAGATCGGCCTCGCCTTCCAGCTTGCAGATGACCTCCTCGATCTGACGTCTGATGCGGCCACCATGGGCAAGGCCACAGGCAAGGACGCCACCCGCGGCAAGGGAACGCTGGTCGCCCTCCATGGCGAGGCATGGGCGAATGCCCGCCTGCAGCAACTGGTGCAGGAGGCGGCTGATTTGCTGGCCCCCTATGGCACCCGCGCCGAGATACTGATCGATACTGCAAGATTCGTTGCAGATCGCAAAAGCTAGGACCTTCCTGTCCAGCGGCTTTGAACCGTCCTGATGATGCAGACTTGGGTTGGGTCCCGCGCCTGGCGGTGACCCGATATTTTCGCTTGAGAAAATATGAGTGCCGGGTTATGCATGTTTCTGCACGATTACTCCTGATGATGCCGGATGACCAAAATCGATCATTTTGTCAGCGAAAGACAATCCGCAATTTTAGCCCAGCTCCGACAAAATGGTCGCGTGCTTGCGCAGGAACTCGCCCAGGATTTCGGCGTCTCGGAAGATACGATACGGCGGGATTTGCGCGAAATGGCAGCGCGTGGCGAGTGTCAGCGCGTCTATGGTGGCGCGTTGCTGACGCCCGGCACCACCGTGCCATTCAAGACGCGCCTTGCCGAAATGCCGGATCGTAAAGCCACTCTTGGCCAGACAGCAGCCTCACTGGTGGAGAACGGCATGACGGTTTTTCTTGATGCGGGCTCCACCAATCTGGCCATAGCCAGACATTTGCTGCCCCATAAACTGACCGTTGTCACCAACACGCCGGCAATCGCCGCAGAACTGACCGGGCATGAAGGTATCGAGCTCATCATGATTGGCGGGCGGATCGACCCTGCGGTGGGGGCTTCGTTCGACACCACAGCCATTCGCCAGCTGGAGCAGATCAGACCCGATCTCTGCATCATCGGCGTTTGCGGCGTGGCCATGGAGCGCGGTCTGTGTGCCGATATCTACGAAGACTCCGTCTTCAAGCAATTGGCCTGCAATACGAGCGCAAGGACGATGGCGGCCATTACAACCGAGAAGCTTGGTGCAGGCGCGCCATTTCACGTCCGCACCCTTTCCTCGACGCTCACGCTTGTTCTCGAAAGCGATGCCGATGATGAGATCGTCGAGACCTTGAAAGACAGCGGCGCCATCGTCCACCGGGCGCCTCCACCATCTGCCACACGAAACACCTAGCCATGATCGAAGGACCAGTCCGATGAACGGCACTGCCACGCAGACGACCGCCCGCCTGCCCTATATGACTCGCGCGCGCCTCGGCGTCGCACTGCTGTTCCTCATGAACGGTTTCATGATGGGCTCATGGGCTCCGATGATACCGGAATTTGCAAGGCGGCTTTCGCTGAGTGAAAGCGCTCTGGGTCTTGTCATTCTGGTGTTCGGCCTTGGCTCTCTCGCCTGTATGCCGGTCGCAGGCTCCCAGATTGCCCGCTTTGGTTCAAGAACAGTCACGCTGGCCGTGGCCGCTGTCTTCGTGCCAACCCTTCTGCTGATCACGCTTTCGAACACGCTCTGGGCAGGGATCATCACCGTCTTCCTGTTTGGAGGACTGACGGGGGCGATGGACGTGGCGATGAATGCCAATGCGGTTGAAGTCGAGCGCAATATGCGCCGCGCAATCATGTCTTCCTGCCACGCCTTCTGGAGCCTGGGCGGCCTCATTGGTGCGGGCGTCGGCGGTGTGCTGATCAACAAGATCGGCATTTACGGCCACTCGGTCGCGCTGACCATCATCGCAGCGGCCCTTCTCGCCATCGCCTGGCCACGCGTGCTGGCAGATCGTCCACATCCGGAAGCGGAACGTCCGAAAGGTGGACTGCCTCTGACGCCCCTGCCATGGATCATCGGCCTGATGGCGCTGTTCTCGATGATTCCAGAGGGCGCGATACTGGATTGGGGCGCTCTCTACCTGCGCAATGAACTTGGCGCATCGGTCACCCTTTCCGGCTTTGGCTTTGCGGCCTTCTCACTGACAATGGCCATCATGCGGTTTGCCGGCGATCTGGTGCGGGATCGTTTCGGGGCGGTGCGGACCTTACAATTCTGCAGCGTCATTTCCATCCTCGGCCTCCTGGTCGCAGGTTTTGCGCCCAATTCTCTCGTTGCGATTATTGGCTTTGCCATTGCCGGTATCGGCATCTCGAACATGGTACCGATTGCCTTTTCCGCGGCTGGCAACATGCCCGGTCTGGCGCCCGGCATCGGACTTTCGGTGGTCACCTCCATGGGCTATTCCGGCATTCTCGTCGCCCCCTCGGCCATCGGCTTCATAGCCGAACATACCGGCCTTGCCAGCGTCTTTATCGGCCTGCCACTTCTCCATGTCGTGGTTCTCATGCTCTCCCGACTTGCCCGCCACGCCGATGGAGCCAGCGGTCACTGAGACGGAAAACAGCAAATTTCCGCGCGTATCATGACAGGAAAGGCAGGATCTCGAATTTTGCCATGATTGGGTTAAAGTAGGAGTTGATCGCTTGGATGTTGACAAGCAGCCTGCCTTGTACCACCTGAGACTAGACTTACCGCAATCGCCCGAGAAAAAAATGACGTCACACGCCGACTTCGATCCCACGCCGCGCCGCGCTTCCGTTGCTGTCGATGTCGGCGGCGTTATTGTCGGTGGCGGCGCGCCGGTTGTCGTGCAGTCCATGACCAATACCGATACTGCCGATATCGATGCGACAGTGCAGCAGGTTGCTGCCCTTTTCCGCGCCGGCTCAGAAATCGTGCGTATCACCGTCGACCGCGACGAAAGCGCAGCTGCCGTTCCAAAAATTCGCGACCGTCTTCTGCGGCTGGGCATGGACGTGCCCCTAGTGGGCGACTTCCATTATATCGGCCACAAGTTGCTGGCCGATCATCCGGCCTGCGCGGAAGCCTTGGCGAAATACCGCATCAATCCTGGCAATGTCGGCTTCAAGGACAAGAAGGACAAGCAATTCGGCGATATCGTTGAAATGGCCATCCGCTATGACAAGCCGGTCAGAATCGGGGTGAACTGGGGTTCGCTCGATCAGGAATTGCTGACGACCCTGATGGACAAGAACAAGGAGGAGGGGTTCCCCCTTTCCGCCCGTCAGGTGACGCGCGAAGCGATTGTCCAGTCCGCGCTGATTTCGGCTGAAATGGCTGAAGATATCGGCCTGCCGCGCAACCGTATCATTCTGTCTGCCAAGGTCAGCCAGGTCCAGGACCTCATCGCCGTCTATTCGATGCTGGCCGCCCGCTCCGACCATGCGCTTCACCTCGGATTGACCGAGGCAGGCATGGGCTCAAAGGGCATCGTCGCATCTTCCGCCGCCATGGGCTACGTGCTGCAGCATGGCATCGGCGATACAATCCGCGTTTCCTTGACGCCTGAGCCGAATGGCGATCGGACGCGAGAAGTGCAGGTTGCGCAGGAATTGCTTCAGGTTATGGGCTTCCGGCAGTTCGTTCCTGTCGTTGCCGCCTGTCCGGGCTGCGGGCGCACCACATCGACCGTCTTTCAGGAACTGGCGCAGAACATCCAGAACGACCTGCGCAAGAACATGCCGATCTGGCGCGACAAGTATCCGGGCGTCGAGGCTCTCAACGTCGCGGTCATGGGCTGCATCGTCAACGGACCTGGCGAGAGCAAACATGCAGACATCGGCATTTCGCTGCCCGGAACCGGAGAAAATCCGGCAGCACCCGTCTATATCGATGGCGAGAAAGCCATGACATTGCGGGGCCCGGAGATCGCCAAGGACTTCGAGAATCTGGTTGCGGAATACATCGAAAAGCGCTTTGGCCGAAAGACAGCCGCCGAATAAGTCCCCGGGCATAACCGGGGACAATATCTGACGCGGCACATGGTGCCGGTCATGATACCTCACGATCCGGGTCAGCCAGGGCGCTTGCGAGGACAGCTCTCGCCGTAAAGCGGAGCACCTGCTCGGCGTCCTTCGGCTCAAGTTCACAAATGTCACGCATAACGATGACAGACTCGATACCCAGAACGAGAGAAAGCGAATGGACGAGCCGCTGAAACTGGGCTTGGGACAGGCGATCCTCAAGCGGGCTCAGCGTATCCCTCAGCCATGAAATACGGCGCCCTCCCCGGCGGTTTTTGTTCTGGCCATTTACAGAGGTGCCGAGCATGGCCCTGAAAACCGCTTCGTTATCAAGGATCATCCCGAAAACATCTGACACAAGCTTGTCGAGTAACAGGCCAACCGTCGCGTCATCCGCGTCGTTTGCCGGGCGTTCCACCCCTATGCCAGTTGCAACACCGTCAAGCACGGCCTCCCTGATCATGTCGTCCGCTGTGGAAAAATAGCGGTACGCTGTAGCCCTTGATATGCCTGCCGCATCTGCCGCATCGGGCACGGACGGGTTGCCTCCCCCCTCTATGATCGCACGTGCTGAACGCAACAACTCAGCTCGGGTTCTTCGCTTCTGATTGACCCGCTCGAAACTTCTATCTTGACTGCTCATTCAAACCTCATTATGAGACATATATCTCATTACGAGTTATTGTATCATAAACATCTAGAGGTACAAGAGATGTCCGTAGTTTCCGCAGGCTTATCTCATGCAGCGAATGCTTCACCCCTGACTGTTCATTTCCTTGGTAACATTCTCACTTTCCGCGCGCGCTACAACGACACGAGGAAGAACTTTACGGTGATTGAGGTGCTGACGGCACCAAACGCGGGGCCGCCTCCGCACACCCAGACGGATCAGGAGGCATTCCTTGTTCTCGATGGACTTTACGAGATCACAGTGGACGGCGATGTCAGACACTGTGGCCCCGGCGCCTTCATTCACGTTGCCCCGGGGTCCATGCATAGCTTCCGCAATATTGCCGATACGCCGTCACGCATGTTGCTGATCAATTTCCCCGGCGATCTGCACGAAGCTTTCTTTGAAACCATTGGAGACCCGCTTCCATCTGGCACAACGCAGTTTCCTGAAATGAAAGCACCCGACATTGCAGCAATCGTTCAGACTGCCGCGCAATTCGGTATCCACATTCCTGTTCCTGAAAACGCGTGAAGGAGCCATCCATATGATAGAGAAGATCCGACTTTCGCCGGTGTTCGCACTGGTTTCCCGCATCCTGCTCACCTTCATTTTCTGGTCGAGCGGGCTTGCAAAACTCTTTGATTTTCAGGCTGCCGTCGCTGAAATGGAGCATTTCGGCGTCCTGCCTGCGGCACCGATGGCGATGGCTGTCATTTTTGTGCAGCTGACTGGCTCGGCACTAATTATTTCTGGAAGGCACGTCTGGCTTGGTGCCGGAGCCCTTGCTGCCTTTACCATCATGACGATTCCGATCGCACACGCATTCTGGCAAATGACCGGTGAAAAGGCATTTATGGAAATGATGTTTGCGTTCGAACACATCACCGTCGTCGGTGGGCTGATGGTTGTCGCAACGGTAGCCACAGCAGTCAAAAGCGTGCCGTCACACCAGCCATCGCTCGGTTGATCAGCTGTTTGAGAGGGCACCCCTGGACCGTGCCCTCCACCTTGTTATTGCCGTATTTCTTGCTAAAGGAACGGCGAGCGAAATGACGGGGATACTGATTCCATGCTGAAGAAAATCGCGATTGTCGCCATCTGCGCGACCTATCTTTCCGCCTGCACCACCACTGACCCATATACGGGTGAGCAGAAGGTGTCCAACATGGCTGGAGGCGCTGGTCTTGGCGCACTCGCAGGCGCTGTTGGCGGCCTTGCCATTGGTGGCGGCAACAAGGGCCGCAATGCCCTGATCGGCGCGGGTATCGGCGCTCTGGCCGGTGGCGCCATCGGCGGTTACATGGACAATCAGGAGGCAGAGCTTCGCCAGCAGCTTCAGGGAACCGGCGTTTCCGTGACACGCCGTGGCGACAGCATCGTTCTCAACATGCCATCCAACGTGACCTTCGCCACGGATCAGGATCAGGTCATCCCGCCATTCTACCCGACGCTGAACTCGGTTGCGATCGTGTTGAACAAGTTCAACAAGACCTATATCGACATCAACGGCCACACGGATTCCACCGGCAGCCTGGCGCACAATCAGGGCCTGTCCGAGCGCCGCGCAGCGTCCGTTGCCAACTATCTCGGTGAACGTGGCGGTGTGGACCAACGCCGCATCTCAACCATGGGCTTTGGCCCATCGCAGCCCGTTGCCTCCAACGCGACTGCCGATGGCCGCGCCCAGAACCGCCGCGTCGAAGTGCTGATCTCGCCACTTACGCAAAACGGCTAATCGGTAGGCGTCCCGCTGCGATCCGCAAATCGGCAGCCCATAAAAAAGCCCACCTCTCGGTGGGCTTTTGCATTTGCGCAGTCCGGATCAGTCGGCAAAGCCGACCAGCAAATCCTTGGCATCGATCTGATCGCCGGGCTTGACCAGCACTTCGGCCACCTTGCCGTCGCGCTCTGCGTGAAGCGCCGTTTCCATTTTCATCGCTTCGATGGAAACCAGCACATCGCCTGCCTTCACATCCTGCCCCTGATTAACGAAGACGCGGGAGATGACACCCGGCATCGGCGCGCCCACATGCGCGGCATTGCCGGGCTCTGCCTTGCGGCGCACGGCAGAACCGGAGGCACCATGGGCACGATCCGGAACCTTGATGCGGCGCGGCTGGCCGTTGATCTCGAAGAAGACGGTGACCATGCCCTTGTCGTCGGTGCCCGACGATGCCTGATTGACGACGACAAGCGTCTTGCCGCGCTCGATATCGGCAAACAGTTCCTCGCCGTCTTCCATACCGTAGAAGTAAGCATGGGTCGGCAATACCGAGACCGGACCATAGGTTTCCGACGCCAGCGCAAAGTCGGTGAAGACCTTGGGATACATCAGATAGGATGCAAATTCGAAGTCATCGATGGCGCGCTCAAGCTTGGTTTCGATCTCCTTGCGCTCTGCTTCGAGGTCGGCATCGGCCAGAAGCGAGCCCGGACGCACGGTGTAGGGCTTGTCACCCTTAAGCGCTTTTTTCTGTAAGGCCTCAGGCCAACCGCCCGGAGACTGGCCGAGATCACCCTTCAGCATGGAGACGACCGAGTCAGGGAAGGAGACTTCCTTATCCGGGTTTTCCACATCGGCCACCGTCAGATCCTGGGAAACCATCATCAACGCCATGTCGCCCACTACCTTGGACGATGGTGTCACCTTGACGATATCGCCAAACATCTGATTGACGTCTGCATAGGTCTGCGCCACTTCGTGCCAGCGGCTTTCCAGCCCAAGCGAACGGGCCTGTTCCTTGAGATTGGTGAACTGGCCGCCCGGCATTTCATGCAGATAGACTTCCGATGCCGGTCCCTTCAGATCGCTTTCGAAGGCGGCATACTGTCCACGCACCGCTTCCCAGTAGAAGGAAATGCGACGGATCCATTCCGTATCAAGACCCGTATCGCGCTCGGTGCCTTTCAGCGCCTCGACGATGGAGCCAAGGCATGGCTGCGATGTATTGCCCGAAAGCGCATCCATCGCCGCATCCACGGCATCCACACCGGCTTCCACCGCCGCAAGCACGGTTGCGGCCGAGATACCGGACGTATCATGCGTGTGGAAATGGATGGGAAGGCTGGTCGCCTCACGCAAGGCCTTAAACAGCACCCGTGCGGCAGCAGGCTTCAGCAATCCCGCCATATCCTTGACGGCGATGATATGGGCGCCCGCATTCTCGAGCTCGACGGCTAGATTGGTATAATATTTGAGATCGTATTTCGGGCGGGCCGAATTCAGCAGATCGCCCGTATAGCAGATGGTCGCTTCGCAGAGCTTGTTCTCTTCTGCAATCGCATCCATCGACACCCGCATATTCTCCACCCAGTTCAGGCAGTCGAAGACGCGGAACAGATCGATACCGCCCTTTGCGGCCTGACGGACGAAATATTTGACGACGTTGTCAGGATAGTTCTTGTAGCCAACGCCGTTGGCCCCGCGCAGCAACATTTGCAGCAAAAGGTTCGGTGCACCTTCACGCACCAGCGCAAGACGCTCCCATGGGTCTTCGGTCAGAAAGCGCATGGACACATCAAAGGTGGCACCACCCCAGCATTCAAGCGACAACAGCTGCGGCAGGGCCTTGGCGTAAACGCTGGAGATGCGGGCTATGTCATGGGTGCGGACGCGGGTTGCCAGCAGGGACTGGTGGCCGTCGCGCATCGTCGTATCGGTGACCAGCACGCGCTTTTCATTGCGCATCCACTCGGCAAAACCCTTTGGTCCAAGCTTGTCGAGAAGCTGCTTGGTTCCGTCAGGCGTCGGCTGGTCGATATAGGGCACGATGGGTGCGGGCGCATTGGCCGCAGGCTTCACGCGACCCTTCGTTTCAGGATGACCGTTCACGGTTACATCGGCGAGATAGGTCAGCAGCTTCGTTGCGCGGTCCTGGCGCTTGACCTGCGCAAACAGTTCCGGCGTCGAATCGATGAAGCGCGTCGTGTAGGTGTTGTCGCGGAAACTCGAATGGCCGATGATGGCCTCGAGGAAGGTCAGGTTCGTTGCAACGCCACGAATACGGAATTCACGCAACGCCCGGTCCATTCGCGCGATAGCCTCATCCGGCTGGGGCGCCCAGGCCGTGACCTTGACCAGCAGCGGATCGTAATAGCGGGTGATGATGGCGCCCGAATAGGATGTACCGCCATCCAGACGGATGCCGAAGCCCGAAGCCGAGCGGTAGGCGGTGATGCGTCCATAATCGGGAATGAAGTTGTGTTCAGGGTCCTCGGTGGTGATACGGCACTGAAGCGCATGCCCGTTGAGGCGGATGTCCTTCTGCGCTGGCACGCCCGACTGCGGCGTACCGATCGTTTCACCTTCAAGAATATGAATCTGCGCCTTGACGATGTCGATGCCGGTCACAACCTCGGTCACCGTGTGCTCGACCTGAATACGCGGATTGACCTCGATGAAGTAGAACTTGCCCGTATCGGCATCCATCAGATACTCGACCGTACCCGCACCGACATAATTGGTGGCCCCGGCAATCTTCAGTGAGTAATTCGCCAGTTCCTGCCGACGCTCTTCGGACAGGTAGGGTGCCGGAGCGCGCTCGACCACCTTCTGGTTCCGGCGCTGTATAGAACAATCGCGTTCGAACAGATGCACGACATTGCCGTGCGTGTCGCCAAGAATCTGGCTTTCCACGTGGCGAGCACGCTCCACCAGCTTTTCGAGATAGACTTCGTCCTTACCGAAGGCAGCCTTTGCCTCGCGCTTGGCTTCGGTCACCTCGCGCGCCAGGTCCTCCTTCTTGCGGATGGCGCGCATACCACGTCCGCCGCCGCCCCATGACGCTTTGAGCATGACCGGATAGCCGATCTCTTCGGCCATCCGCTCGACTTCGGCCATATCGTCCGGTAGCGGCTCGGTGGCGGGAACGACGGGCACGCCGACTGAAATGGCGAGATTGCGCGCAGCCACCTTGTTGCCAAGACGGCGCATCGTATCTGCCGTCGGGCCGATGAAGATGATCCCGGCCGCGTTGCACGCCTCTACAAACTCCGGGCTTTCCGACAATAGACCATAGCCGGGATGGATGGCATCAGCGCCCGAAAGCTTGGCGACCCGGATGACCTCCTCGATCGACAGGTAGCTTTCGATCGGCCCCATGTCCTTGGTCAGATGCGGGCCGCGGCCCACTTGATAACTCTCATCCGCCTTGAAACGATGTAACGAAAGCTTGTCTTCCTCCGACCAGATGGCAACCGTTTTTATGCCAAGTTCATTGGCAGCACGAAACACGCGGATCGCGATTTCCGAACGATTGGCGACAAGGATTTTCGATATTTTCAAGACGGCCTCCCAAACCAGACAAGCACACATATATGCTGCAGCGCGAAATTAAGCAGTAAACTTCGCGCTTGGAAAGGGCGTTTTTGCCAGTCTGCGTACGACTGGCCGCTTTTGATCGTTCAGGAAATGATGCCGTGACGAAGGGCAAGTGCAACGACATGCTGCCTGTTTCGAGCGTCGAACTTGCGCTGGATGCCGTTTATATACCAATCGACGGTGTGGCTGGATATGGACAGAGTTTTACCGATTTCCGGCGATGTCTTGCCCTGGGCCAGAAGCGTCAGCACATCCAGCTCGCGCCGTGTCAGCTGCGTGACCGTCAGGTCGGGAAATGACAGGAGCTCTTCCGATTGACCGGAGAATTCCAGCACTTTCCAGAAAGCCGCACGCATTGCCATGTCAGCAACAGTCAGTTCCTGCTTTGAAAAATGGCGCCCCTCACCGAGCACAAAAACGCCTCCGAGCAAACCGCTTCGACCATGAATCGGAAAACCAAAGCCATCGCGCAGGCCAAAGCGGGCAGCATCCTGAAACAGCTTGGACGCGCGCTTGCGTTGCGTTGCGTGCGGCAGAAGACCCACAACGTCACGGCAACGAAACGGCTGATGCAACAGGCCGAGCGTTCGCTTTACCGGATCTATTTCGTAATATTTCTTGGCGTGATAAAACTCTTTCCAACCATTTGGCAGATATTCCGCAAGGACTGTTCCCGTGAAGGTCAGATCCTCTTCATCGCGTCGAACGATCCGATAGAAATTGAACCCCATTCGACGGGTAACATCATGGAAAGATGAAAGAAATTTTTCCTTCGTTCTCGCCTCTTTGCACAGGGTCAAAAACTGAAACACATCGTGCATGGAGCCGAAAACCTTGGAAGAAACTAGACATTCGTCGACGCGCTCTAAAATGATATTTTCTCCCGACGCCGAGCAACGTGTATGACGCGCCCGTTAGAGGTTATACCTTAAAAGGTAATCGATGATTAAAACCATACCGCGAAATCTTGAATGGCATTCAAGCGCGGCTCCTGCAATCCCGAAATGAATATTTTTTAGAGAAGTTGATCCGTGCAGCCGCTCCGTTAAGCCCGCATTCATGTGGAAAAAGCGATAAAACAAAGACTTGCTTAATCTGCATCGCCATTGAAAGCACTGCAGTTAAAAGGCGCTGGAGATCCGGCGCTGCGGACATGAAGACGGGATTTGGGAATTGACACTGTTTCAGGTTTATACACGCGCCCTGCGTTATCTCGCCAACAACAAGTGGCGTGTCACCATCGTCGTTGTCGCAAACATCATTCTGGCAGCAATCACCATCGCTGAGCCCGTTCTGTTCGGTCGTATCATCGACGCAATATCGTCGGGTTCGGACGCAACAAACATCCTTATTCTCTGGGCCGCCTTCGGTGTGTTCAACACGGTTGCCTATGTCGCCGTGGCGCGAGAGGCCGACCGCCTTGCCCACGGGCGCCGTGCATCCCTGTTGACGGAAGCCTTCGGTCGCATCATTTCGATGCCGCTCTCGTGGCATCACCAGCGCGGCACCTCCAATGCGCTGCATACGCTGTTGCGAGCCAGCGAGACCCTGTTCGGTCTATGGCTGGAGTTCATGCGCACGCATCTGGCCACATTCGTGGCGTTGATTCTGCTTATTCCGACCGCCATCTCGATGGACTTACGCCTCAGCTGCGTACTCATGGCGCTGGGCACCGTCTACTGGTTCATCGGCAAATGGGTGATGGAGCGCACCAAGGAAGGCCAGGCATCCGTCGAGGAGCACTATCACTCCGTTTTTGCGCATGTGAGCGACTCGATCAGCAATGTGTCCGTCCTGCATAGCTACAATCGCATCGAAGCAGAGACAAAGGCGCTGAAATCTTTCACCGAAAGGTTGCTGAGCGCGCAATATCCCGTTCTCGACTGGTGGGCCTTTGCCAGCGCGCTCAACCGGACAGCTTCCACACTCTCCATGATGGTGATCCTGATTATCGGTACGATCCTCGTCAAGAACGGCGAGCTCAAGGTCGGCGACGTCATTGCCTTCATCGGTTTTGCCAATCTTCTGATCGGCCGTCTTGACCAGATGCGCGCTTTCGCGACGCAGATTTTCGAGGCGCGTGCGAAACTCATTGACTTCTTCAAGCTTGAGGATTCCGTTCAGGAGCGTGAAGAACCCAGTGGCGCCGTCGAACTCGGCCAGGTCTCCGGCAAGGTCGAGTTCCGGAATGTCGACTTCGGTTTCGCCAATACGAAACAGGGTGTTCACGACGTTTCCTTCACTGCAAATGCAGGCGAAACGGTTGCCATCGTTGGCCCCACGGGTGCCGGCAAGACAACGCTCATCAACCTGCTTCAGCGCGTCTATGATCCCAATGGCGGCCAGATTCTGGTCGACGGCACGGATATTTCGACGGTCACCCGGCAGTCGCTGCGCAATTCCATTGCTACGGTCTTCCAGGATGCGGGCCTGTTGAACCGCTCCATCCGCGACAATATCCGGCTGGGGCGTGACAGCGCCACGGACGACGAAATCGCGCAGGCAGCCGCCGCTGCGGCGGCAACGGACTTTATCGACAGCAGACTGAACGGCTACATGACGCAAGTCGGCGAACGCGGCAACCGCCTGTCGGGCGGCGAACGCCAGCGAATCGCCATTGCTCGCGCCGTTCTGAAGAACGCGCCGATCCTTGTTCTTGACGAGGCAACCAGTGCGCTCGACGTCGAGACGGAAGCCCGCGTCAAGGACGCTGTCGATGCCCTGCGAAAGGACCGTACGACATTCATCATCGCCCACCGGCTGTCTACGGTGCGCGACGCTGATCTCGTCCTCTTCATGGACAATGGCCGGATTGTCGAGAAGGGCACCTTTGACGAGCTGAGCATGCGCGGAGGTCGCTTCTCCTCGCTGCTGAGGGCGAGCGGTCTGTTGAACGACGATGAAAAGACCGGTGCGCCAGTGCTTTCCCTGCCTGCGAAAACAGCCTGATCACCGTTCTAAAATCCCCCGCAAAGAAAAGCCCCGCATAACGGGGCTTTTTTCGTCAGTGCATAAAGAACGAAAAGATCAGTAATTATCGTCTTCGTCTTCATCCTTGCGGGAAGACTTGAGCGAGCTGAGCTTTGCAAATACGGCGTTGGCGTCGATTTCTTTTTCTTCCTCACGCTCATAGTTGTAGCCGAGGCTTTCGGTAGCAGCAGCAGGCTGCAAGGTCGCGTCCAGTTCTTCCTGCGTTGGAAGTGGACGACCGCGCGATGCGCGCTCTACTTCAAGGTCGAGATCGATCTGGCTGCACAGGCCGAGCGTGACCGGATCCATCGGCGTCAGATTGGCCGAGTTCCAGTGCGTACGGTCGCGGATCTGTTCGATCGTGGACTTGGTCGTGCCGACGAGGCGGGAAATCTGCGCGTCCTTGAGTTCAGCGTGATTGCGCACCAGCCAGAGAATGGCGTTCGGGCGATCCTGACGCTTGGAAACCGGCGTGTAACGCGGACCGCGACGCTTGGATTCAGGCACGCGAACCTTTGGTTCGGAAAGCTTGATCTTGTGAGCAGGATTGGCTTCCGCGCGCGCGATTTCATCACGCGAGAGCTGACCTGTGGCAATGGGGTCGAGGCCCTTGATGCCCTGGGCGGCTTCGCCGTCGGCGATTGCCTTGACTTCAAGCGGGTGCAGTTTGCAGAACGTAGCAATCTGATCGAACGACAGCGCGGTGTTGTCCACCAGCCAGACGGCCGTCGCTTTCGGCATAAGCAGTGTTTGAGCCATAGATACAGTCCTTCTGTCCGTCCGCTCCGGGGGCGCGGGCCGTGGATGTTAACCACTGATTTCCGGGATATGAGCGGTCTATAACCGGATTGCATCATAATTGCAATTCTTTGCAAGACAAATGACCATTGTCTAATTGCCGGATGTCGCCGAACTGCTATGAATCTGACACATGACTGGGGGAAAAGGAGTCTCCCGGTAAGGTGAAATAAAGCTGCCTGAGGAGGAAATCATGTCTGCCAAGATCTACCCGGTTTTGAAATCTGCCAAGATACGCACGAAGATCGACAATGAGCGTTACCAGAGATGGTACGAGCAGAGTGTCGAGGATCCGGATGCTTTCTGGGGCAAGCATGGCAAGCGGATAGACTGGTTCAAGCCTTACACCAAGGTTAAGAACACCTCGTTCAAGGGCAAGGTGCCGATCAGGTGGTTCGAGGACGGCCTGACGAATGTGTCCTACAATTGCATCGACCGGCATCTGAAGACCCATGGTGAGCGCACGGCGATCATCTGGGAGGGCGACAATCCCTATATCGACAAGAAGATCACCTACAACCAGCTTTACGATGCGGTGTGTCGTCTGGCCAATGTGATGAA
>UBTF01000014.1 GCA_900468285.1 Hyphomicrobiales bacterium
ACAGTATCATGATACTGTTACTGTAATCTCAATCCGGTTCTGTTCTGCACTCAAATCTATCCACATTTTCCCGCTCCAGTTCTCATTCATCTGCCAATTCCCCTCGATTTTAGCGGTTTTCAGCCGGTTTTTGCACTTGTTTGGGTTGATTCATATAAAATCGCGCATGGCTGTAGGTTGGCCGAAAAATCAAATTCCCGGTCAATAATATATTTTTTCAATGCCAAATCGTTCCGCAAATATATGTTTACACATATGCGGCAAAACGAATTTAGCTTTTATATATTTAATGTTAGATTGCCCGACGAAACCACCTTTCTCGTTGAAGATACAAGTACGCGTTCGCGGAACTCAAAGAGCCCACGTTAAGACCATTCTTTGCCCATCAACCATGAAAGCCTACGAGCCATTTCATCGGGGCGCTGGAAGCTACCTCGAAAATTGTATTCTATGTGGCACCTTTCAGCGCCCCGATCATTTCATTCCATCATCAGCTATGCCGACACACGGGCCCTGTGCGTCGGTTTAACACCTGCCTGCTATCAATGCCTTCTGCTCACATTCCCCTTAGTGCCAACTCAACCTCATTCACCTGCCATCCCGCTCTCACCTGATCGAAATGGAAACAATCACGATGGCTTGCGTCTTTCCAACAAGATCATCATCCCTGTTTCACTTCCCCCCCTTGAGTACCAGAGTGGAAATTGATCCAGAAAGACCATAGCGGAATAATGTCTTGAGGTAAAGGATTATGTGACTATTTTCCTATTTTTAGGCTTGGTCGCAATGTTCGATTTGACCAACGAAATTTACCACGAGGCCAAAAAGCCCAGCGAGCATCTGGATGCCATCCATTGGCCGAACGGCCCTATCTGCCCTCATTTCGGCAACATTGATCCAGCTCGCATCACCAAGCTTGCCGGCAAGTCCACGCGCCTTGGCGCCTCTACAAAGAGACTGGCAAGGAATACGCAGCTCGCAAGATCACCAGGCACTCAACCGGCGAATATGTCGGCGACGAAGGCGGGATGTCGATCAACACCAACACCGTTGAGAACGTGTTCTCTGTCTTCAAACCCGGCATGCACGGCATTTACCAGCATTGCGGCGAAGCCCATCTTCACCGTTACCTTGAAGAGTTCGATTTCCGCTATAACCGTCGCGCCGAGTTCAAGGTCTCGGATGCCGAACACGCGTAGGATCTTCTTGCCAGGGGCCGCGATAAGCGCCTTACCTATCGGCGGATTGGTGAAGCCTGTCACGCTTAGCAGAAAGCTCGAAAGCGCTAGCACTAATGTTCCGTGGGGAAAACGGAACAAATGTGAACAAAGCCCTTGCGCGACTCACTCTGGATTTGGAGATTGTAAGGGATACCGATCCCACAACCCACAACCCGCATCCCAACTCAAATCTAACCATAGGGCGGCTCGGCATGAAAACACTTCAGACTTTAATCCTCCCAGAAGAGTCCTCAGGCCGTCCCTTTGAATCCAAACAAGGAAACTGAAAGATGGCATTGTACAAGTATGCCGACGATCTTTCGCAGTCGGATCACGCGGCATTTGACGAATTGTTGAACCCTGGAACGGTGGTCAACAGCTGGCATCTATAGATGTGTGAACTGCCGCGATGAAATCGCGGCCAACAAGAGCAACCCGTTGCCGCCGCAAAACCACCACCAACAAGGACGGCACACCGATCAGATGGCAGCTTTTAGTGTGTTCGATTCAAGAAAAGTAAGCGCGGCGGGCATCAAGCTTTCGAGCTTCGAAACTTTGCTGCAACCAGCGAGCCGCCTCTTCGACGTCAGGGTCAATCTCAAGCAATTTGCGCGCCCTTGCTCTTTCCCTTCCCAGGCTTCGGCTTGGGAGGGGCTTTCGGATCGGGCGGAGTCTTGAGCATCCTCCTCAAGATATCGTCGCCTTTGCGATCATCGCTCTCAATGGAGTTGGATATGCCCGCTGTTTCTCTCTCTGAAGGACGCATCTACAGACTTGCTTTCCCACCTTCCATAAAGAAGGATAGTTGGTACCTAGGGGTGGTCTGCAAGACGTGCAAAAAGCCCATTTATTGCCTAGATGATTTCTCGAACGGTAACCCCACTCAGATAATCGGACAGGGAAAGCTTAGCATACCCTGTCAAAAATGCGATGACGATTCAATCTACGAAGCCAGCGATGTTCGCTCTTTTCAGGCCGCCTACAGCGCGAAGTCATTTAAAGACTTACGCCCAAAGGCTACGGGCGGAAAGCGAACTCCGCTTCTGCCAAAATACCGCAAAGCGAAAGTCACTTTTGGTATCGGTGCGCTGGAACAGCGGCCAGAGGCCGCACTTGGTATCGCGAAATGCATCGCTTACTGGACATATGTAGAATCGGCCAACGCCAGGCTGCTGGCCAGCCTGATGGGCGCAAACACCGAAACCGCTGTAGCGGTTTACCTATCGTTCAAGAACACCGTTACCAAGAACGACGCCATGCAAGCTGCGGCTGAACTCCAGTTATCGACCGATGACATGCTCCTTTTTAGAGCGCTCATGGCCTATAAGAACTCAGTTGAAAAGGAGCGTAACGCTCTAGCTCATGGCATTTTCGGCGTAAGCAACAGCATAAAAGATGGGATAATTTGGGCGCACCCGACGACCCAAACGAACCATCAAGCAATGGTCGAGGTGTGCGGCGTCACAGACCAGCTAACCGCGAAACTCTATCAATCATGCTTCGTATACCTTACAGGTGACCTAGAAACCCTCGCCTTGGAAATAGAAGATTTAGAGAGACAGATTAGCAGTTTTGTTGGGTATTTGAGTGCTAACGCGCAATTCCGCGCCACAAGATATCCTCAGCTGTGCGCTGAGCCGCGCGTTGCGAAAGAGATTCAGACGATTATTAAGAAAGATGCTCCAGCAAAACAGCAATGATAATCTCTCAACGCCCTCGCTTGGAAACTATCATCAAGTCAGTTTCTTCCTAGCATGCTCGACGTTAGTACCCACTTGATTCTCGGCACGTCAAGTCTGCAAAATGAATATTTTCCTATTTTGATTTTTGAACATATACCGTAGCCTGCCCATCCAAGGCAAGAGTTTTCTAATATTCGACTGCAAAATTATTCGCGCCTCATCGAATTGATTAAGGCTCCAGACATCCACAATACATTTCAATACATACGGCAGGCAGGCCCAACTAGCGACACCAATTCATTTTTGATTGATATCTACCATTTAAGCTGCGCCGATCTTCAACTTCAGCTTGTAAGTAACCATGAAAAAAACCACTATATACCGATTTTCATCAGCCGCGCGCTCCATAACCATTCTGATATTCTTCGCCATTGTAGGTGGTTTGTGGTTGCTATGGGCAACATTGGGACCACGGACCTCCGATTATTTTTTAGAAATAGGTGACCGGAAATTAGGGCAGCTCGTTCAAGTAAACAGCACCTCATCAAAAGGTATGGCTCCTCTCGAACTCGACAACACCAACAACAGAGCATTGCCTGGGGAAATTGCGCCGAGCAGCGCACCCGAACCAAATGTCCAAGAATCTCGATCTAGAGCGCTCAGCGACGCCGGAGCATGGGGCGACAATTTTGGATCACTAAACGCTTTGTTTGCTGGCTTGGCATTCACAGGCGCCCTAGCGGCTCTGTTCATGCAAGGCCAGACGTTCGAAGCACAACAAATCGAGAGTCACAAACAGCGCTTCGAAGAAACCTATTTCGAATTACTGCAACTACTTAAATCCGCAAGAAGCGAAGTGAGGTATCGATATACCACTGTGTATAGAAATGCTCGAAAGGAAACTAACACTGGTGATCTTGACCAAGAGTTTAGATATGGCTCCGACGCGTTCCGAACGGCAATTTACGAGTTTAACTACTGGATAAACGCTGGCAAGACATCCAAGCCTACCAGAAAGAACATAGAACGCATGTATAGCGTCCGCGTTCATCGCCGCTATGAAAGTACATTTAGCCCATATTTCCGCTTAATATATACGATTTTGAAACGGGTAAGTGACGATAAAACTCTGACCGACAAGGAAAAGGCTCAGTATGGCAACCTGCTTCGAAGTCAGTTGACGTCTTTCGAGATCGGCTTAACAGCGTTTAACGGCCTCTTGATGGAGGCAAAGGACCTCGATAAACTGATAACCGAATTCAGACTGCTCAAGTATCTCCCGAACGGATCCATCAAAGACTTGCTCAAAACAATCTATCCTCCCGAAGCCTTCGAAGGCCGAGGAGACGACGGTGCGACTAGTACCCATGATAATACGTATCTCCTGATGATCTTCACTGGATTAACGAGTTTTCTAGCAGGATTGACTCTGATCTGGTTTGTTGGTTTGGCAAGCGGAGGGCCTACAGCAGTTGTACTCACGCTAATAGGCGCATGTTCTCCCAACATATCGGCGTTAAACCCAGAAAAACAGCCAGTGGCGGCGACCCAAGATGTGACCGCTGAGTCGTGAGATCGATTACACTTCATTCTCTGGTCCTATGAAGGATCAGAGTCTGCCTCAAAATGAATTACTTCAACGGGCAAGGTCAACGGCGACATACCGGCTCCAAAGTTGTGATCCTTGAAACCATCGCAGTCGTCCGCTAAGCCTGCCTCCGTAAGGGCATATTTTTGCGGACATCGCTTGTGCGGCAATTTCGCGTCGGGAAGAATCGGCTTTCATCAGTGGCTCGTACCCCAAAACAGAGAACTAGCATCCACAAAAAAGAATTCAAACCAATTCAGGTTCACCCCCACGAACCCACGAAAAAACAACCGCCTTGCCGAGAAGCATCCGCCGAACGATACCAGCAAGAACACACACCCCTGTGACTCGCTAGCTCGCGCACTCACCAACCACTAGAAAGCACCCCATGGCACCCCGCAGACCGCTAAACCCACGAGACGCAGCCGAAGCCTTGTTTTCTGCGCCCAAGAAGGTCGCGGCTCCTGCCGTGGAGAAACGAGCTATTCCCGGGACCAAGGAACTGGTGAGCGTCAAGATTGACAGCGATGTTCTGGCGCATTTTCAAGAAAATGGCCCCGGCTGGCAGGAGCGGATGAACGATGTTCTGCGGGCGCATATGTTGGCGCAGGGCGACGAAGAGGCTTGAGGCGGAGGCGGGTCGTTTCCGGTTTTAGACCAGAGATACCTTTGTGCCGCTATCCAGGACGATGTGCAGGTCTCGGATCATTCCAGCGGCTTGCAGGAACGTTTCGCGCAGCTGCGCATCATCAGCCATGCCCTGTTCTGCCGCTGAGGCCGTTGCCTTGATATCTGCGAGGGTATCGTGGCCGGGGCCTTTGGGTATGCCTGCGGCTTCGCGCAAATTTTCAATGGTTGCCACGGCGCGCTGCAGCATGTGGCGCTTATGGGACGCATCTAGGCGCTCCATGCGGTTGGCATCTCGAACAAGTTCACCAATGATATCTGTCGTCTGGCTCATGCTTCATGAGAATGCCAGCCGCGTCTGATACGTCAAGCATGGGTGGGGCGGATATTAGAGGTGGCTTTCGTTTCATTTTGCATGTGATCGAACCGCATCAGGCTTCGATGGTTATCTCTCGCAGGCGATGATCTTGCGAAGGCCGATGGTGAGGATGCGACATGCGGACTGAACATTTTATGCTGCCCAAGAGCGACTGGGTGCCGAACAACCCGAATTTTCCCGTCATCATCTATCGGCAGACTGATTTGGCCGATGGCTCTGCTGACTTTGAGGCTGTCTTTGCTGCCTGCGGGTGGACGGGCATTTGGCGCAACGGCGTTTTCGATTATCACCACTATCACAGCAAGGCGCATGAGGTTCTGGGCGTGAGCCGTGGGTGTGCCAAGCTTCAAATTGGCGGGCCGGATGGGCCTGTGCTGGATGTGAGCCAGGGGGACTGCCTGATACTGCCTGCCGGAACGGGTCATCGCAAGATTGAGAGCTCGCCGGAGTTTCAGGTTGTTGGCGCTTATCCGCCCGGGCAAAGTGCCGATATTCAGCGCGCTGCGCCGACCGCCGCGATGCTGGCCACGATTGCGGCGCTGCCCCGGCCAGACAGCGATCCTGTTCTGGCTTCATCTGGTGGTCTGATTACGCTGTGGCAGGAGACGGCTGCCAGGTGATGATGGGCTTGGAAAATAAAGGGTTTCACGAAGATGGGTGATGGGCTGACGGAACAAACGGCCACGCGGTTTGTTGTTTTGCACTAGCCGAAAATTGCTCAAATGCGGTGCAAAATGGATTCTCGCGTGGCCAACGCTTCTCTTCCCCTGCTTTCTCCTCAAGACCTTGAAGAAATTGACCGGTTTCACACCGCCTGGTGTGAGGAAAACGACGTCAGCAAAACCGATGAGAGAGCGGTGGAAGTGGCATCGGCCCTGATCGACTGGTATGTGAAGACCCCTTCCTATCGCCAGCGCGCCAAACTGGACCGCCCGCCGGATGTGCCTGTTTCGCAGGAAATCGAGGCGTTGCTGAAAGACCTCGGACAGGCGAAGTAAGCGGGGGTGGCTGGTTAGGTGGTGCCGACTGCTTGTTGTGTACACAGTCCGGCAAAATGTGAGTGGCGTCTACGAGAGGATTCGAACCTCCGACCCCAGGATTCATACCACTTCGGCTTTAGCCGCCGTCCGCAGACGTTCGTGGTCTGGACTGTCCCTTCGCCATGAACCTTTCGGTCTTTAGGCGCTGCCCATCCAGTCTCTACACCTTCAACGGGCTTTCGCCCGGAGCTTGGCTCGGGATTGGCATGTTGCGAGTGCAACGAAGCTTTCCCCGACTTTGAGCAGATCGATTATGGCGTTTCCGACCATAACCCCCAATTACATTTAGGAATCCTGTGCTCTATCCTGCTGAGCTACGTAGACATTTCTCATTTTTTCACGGGGCTTGGATACCTCATCAGAGATGTTTGGGCAATGTCATTTTGACGATTCCGTGCAATTGGGCAAGCCGGGCGGACCGGTTTGCTACTCGCCTCGCGGGTATCGCTGGTTTTCTTCCAGAACATTCAAGTCCATGTGATTTCGCATGTAGCGTTCCGACGCCTTTTGCAGAGGCTGGTAATCCCACGGGAAATAGGCGCCGTTGCGCAGCGCCTTGTAAACCACCCAGCGTCTTGCCTGACTTTCGCGGACCGAGGCATCAAAGGCTGCGAGGTCCCATCGATCTCGAATTTGCTGCGTCATCGAACTCAACAACTGCGCGTGTCTGGGATCGCCCGCGAGATTTACGTTTTCCTGTGGGTCTGCTTCGAGATCAAACAGCAGCGGTGGATCCTGTTCGCACATGCAAAGCTTGTAGCGCCCTTCGCGTATGGCAACCAGGGGAGCGATCGATCCTTCCGCCGCATATTCCATCGGCACAGGACTGCGGCCGGTGGTCTGCTTTACGAGCCCGGTCAGGTCTTCGCCATCCGTCCAGCGTTTCAGCGAGGTGATATCAAGTCCGGCGAGCGAACACAGGGTTGGCGTCACATCGAGCGTCGATACCGGCTGATCGATCCGGGCGGGTGCCCATTCAGGGGTGGACAGCATCAGCGGGACGCGGGACGCGCCTTCAAAGAAGCACATCTTGAACCACAAGCCACGTTCGCCAAGCATGTCTCCGTGATCCGACAAAAACAGGATCGTGGTGTTTTCATCCATTCGCGTCCGCTTCAGCACATCGAGAATTTCGCCTATCTTGTCATCGATATAGGAGATATTGGCGAAATAGCCTCGCCTTGCGCGCCTGACCTCTTCGGCAGAGATATCGAACGCCCTGTGATCGCAGGCTTCCAGCAGCCGTTGTGAATGCGGGTCCTGCTCATCGAAATCCAACGGGCCGACCTGTGGATCAAGCGCCGGGCAATTCTCATAAAGGTCCCAGTATTGGCGCCGCGCGACATAGGGATCATGCGGGTGGGTAAAGCTGACGGTCAGACACCAGGGCCGGTCGTCCAGCCCGCGTGACAGATCGTAGAGTTTGCGGGTTGCGTGATAGGCAACCTCATCGTCATATTCCATCTGATTGGTAATTTCGGCAACACCCGCGCCGGCGACCGAACCCAGATTGTGGTACCACCAGTCAATCCGCTCCCCCGGTTTGGTATAGTCGGGCGTCCAGCCGAAATCGGCAGGATAGATGTCTGTTGTCAGCCGCTCCTCAAACCCGTGGAGCTGATCCGGCCCGACAAAGTGCATCTTGCCGGAAAGCCCGGTGTAATATCCGGCAGAGCGCAAATGATGCGCATAGGTGGGGATGTCTGAGGCGAATTCGGCCGCATTATCGTAGACGCGCGTACGGCTGGGCAACTGGCCGGACATGAAGGATGCACGAGCGGGCGCGCATAACGGGCTTGCCGTATAGGTGTTGGCGAAGCGCACGGAACGCTTCGCCAATTGCTTCAGATGTGGCGCGTGAAGGAAATCCGCAGGTCCATCGGGAAAGAACGTTCCGTTCAACTGATCGACCATGAGGATAAGAAAATTCTGACGCGCCATGCATCTACTCCGTATTACAGACCAACAGCGGCCTTGACTGCCGGCGCACCCGGTTTGCCGTCCAGCGTCATGACGCCCGAAAGCCAGGCGTCGATGGCGCCCGGATTGGCCTTCAACCACGCTTTAGCCGCATCCTGCGCCGTCTGGCCACCCAGGATGTCTCCCATCAGCTTGTTTTCCATTCCGACATCGAATTTGAGGTTCTTCAACAGGGCCGTGGCGTTGGGGCATTGCGCCGTCCAGCCCGTGCGCGCAAGCGTGTAAACCTGGGCACCACCGAAGTTCGGCCCGAAATAATCATCGCCCCCAGCCAGGTATTCGATGGAAAAGCTCTCATTCATCGGATGGGGAGCCCAGGCGAGGAACACCACGCCCTTTTTCGACTTTTCGGCGCGCGCCACCTGCGCCAGCATCGCCTGCTCGCCGGATTCGACAAGCTCCCAATCCTTCAGCCCGAATTTCTCGTCTGCAATGATTTTCTGGATGTTCTGGTTGGCGGGAGCGCCGGGCTCGATGCCATAGATCTTGCGATCGAAATCATCTGCGTGCTTGGCAAGATCCGCAAAACTCTTGATGCCTTTTTCGGCCATGTAGGAGGGTATAGCCAGCGTGAACTTGGCACCTTCTAGGTTCTGGCCGACGACCTCGATAGCTTTTGCGGAATTTAGATCATCCACAAAGGATTTTTGCGCGGGCATCCAGTTGCCGAGGAAGACGTCTATCTCCTTGTTTTTCATGGCTTGGTAGCCAATAGGCACGGAAAGCGTCTTCACGTCGGCCTCGTAGCCCAATGCGCCGAACAGGACGGACGCGACGCCGTTGGTCGCAGTGATATCTGTCCAGCCGGGATCGCTCATGCGAATGGTCTTGCAGGCAGCGTCGTCTGCGGCCTGGGCTGAGCCGGCAAACGCGCCAGCAAGAAGAACGAGGCCTGATGTGAGCTGCCTTAAACGCTTTTTCACCTGCATTGCCGTCTCCTCATGTTTGGAAAAAATAAAACATCAACAGATTGATCTCTTCCGTGAAGCGGATATTTTTTGATGCCTGACAAAAGGAATTTTTATGGCTGAGAGACCAATCGACCTTGGATGGATGCGGATGCTGGTAGAAATCGGCAGAAAGGGCAGTCTCACCGCAGCCGCAGAGGAGCTTGGGCTGACGCAACCCGCCATCAGCTATAAAATACGCCGTCTGGAAGAGGAGCTTGGCATCCGGCTTTTGAAGCGACAGCATCGCGGAGTCGAATTGACGGTAGAGGGAGCACGGCTGCTGGCCGTTGTCGAGCGCAACGTCTGCGAGATCGACCAAATGGCACGCGAGTTCAAGGCACCGCAGCGGCCAACCATACGGATCCACACCGACTACGCCGTTTCGTCGCTATGGCTCATCCCGCGTATGCAGGAATTTCGCGCGCTTTACCCCGAGATCAACATCCAGATTGCCGCGACCCAAAATCCAAGACAACATAATGCGGATCGTGACGATGTGATGATTGTTTTCGGGAGCCGCGCAGAAGCAGGGAATAATGCAACGCTGCTGCTTCCCGAGAAGGTGCGGCCCGTTTGCGCGCCTGGTTTCCTGGATTGCCCGCCTAAAAAAATTACGCCGAAGAAGCTTGCTCAATCCAAGCTCATCCACCTCGACAGTTCCTGGGCTTCCACATGGTTCGACTGGCGCAGCTATCTCACCGACATCGGAATCGACCGGAGCCTGGGCCAGGGAAGAGGAGACATCAGCTTCAATACCTATTCACTGGTCGTCCAATCGGCCATCGAGGGTCAGGGCCTTGCACTTGGCTGGTCCGGCCTTGTGGATGAACTGATCAGGAGTGGCGCGCTGATTGGTGTCGGCCCTGTGCTCTCGGCACCGGAAAGGGGCTACTGGCTGGTACACCCACAAAACCGGCAGTCCGCCGCCCAGAAACTGGTCGATTGGCTTCTTGCACATGCAGGCCGGGACGACGTGGATTTAGGAGGCGGCGGCTGACAGGGCATCTCGCATTCCGGATGACTTGAGATAGGCGCTGGGGGAGCTGCCAAGCATCCGCCGGAACATGGTGGTGAAGGCGGAAACATTTTCATAGCCCGCATCCAGCGCGACATTCGTGACGGTTTCTCCGCTTGCCAGGCGTGGCAGTGAGGCGAAAATACAGGCCTGCTGTCGCCAGGTCACGAAGCTTACTCCCGTCTCTATGCGGAACATACGGGTAAACGTCCGGCGGCTCATTCCCAGCGTCTGTGCCCAATCATCGATGCTGGCATTGGCTTTGGGAGCGCGAAGGAACTGTCGGCAAAGGGCCGCGATGCTGGGGTGGGACGGGAAAGGAAGCCCCAACGGCTTTTCAGGCAGATGACTTATTTCATCCATCAGCAATTCCATGACCAGTGCGCGCCTGCGCTCACCCTTTCGTATGGCATCCTCATCTTGCAACAGCTCCGCGATGAGATTTTCAGCAAGCACGGTAACCTCGACAACGCGCGGTCTGGGCGGATTGATGAAATCCGAATGCACATAGACCGAATGCATTTCAACCTGGCTGACGACCTCGCTTGAATGCAGCAATCCGGCGGGAATGATGAGACCGTGGCCTGGCGGCAGCATCCAGCGGCCGTCGCCCGAGCTTACGATGACGACGCCGCTGCGGGCAAACCAGAGTTGCGTCTTTTTATGCGAGTGGACAGAGCTTTTGAAGCCGTCCTGATAGACGCGGCGAAGCGCCACCAGAAACTCGTTGTTGCCATCGATAAAATCGAGCATCAAGTCCTGCTCATGGTCGCCTGCTAACTCCATAATTGGGGACGAACCGACTTTCATTTGGCCCACTCTCGTAAAAACTAGACCACAGCACAAAAGCAGGCCGAGGACAATGCGGTTACAAGGACCGAAAAACCAAATTCCGATCCGTGCATGACTTCTGGAGAGAGACCCATGGCGAGTGTGACCAGCACGAGCTTCAATGCCGAAAGAACGACCTTTTCCATCATTGCGGCGGCGAGCTTCTGCCACATGCTCAACGACATCATGCAATCCCTGCTGACGTCGCTTTATCCGTTGCTGAAGGCAAATTACGCGCTGGATTTCGTCCAGATTGGACTGCTAACTTTCGCATTCCAGGTCACCGCCTCACTTCTGCAGCCAGCAGTGGGTATTGCGACCGACAAGTGGCCGATGCCGTTTTCCCTGCCTGTCGCCATGCTGTCCACCTGCGCTGGCCTGATTACGCTTGCCTTTGCTCACAGCTTTCCGGTTCTGGTGATCGGCGCCTGCATGATTGGCATCGGTTCTGCGATTTTCCACCCCGAAGCATCACGGGTTGCGCGTGTCGCCTCCGGCGGGAGACATGGATTGGCGCAATCCTTCTTCCAGGTCGGTGGAAATACGGGAACGGCGATCGGACCGCTGCTGGCGGCCTTCATCGTTCTTCCCTACGGCCAGCAAAGCCTCAGCTGGTTCTCGCTGATTGCGCTTGCCGGTTTCGCCGTCCTGTCATGGGTCAGCGTCTGGTATAGCCGTCACCGCCGCAGCACAGCGGGCCGCGCCCATGTCAGTCGCGCCCTGCCCTTGGCCAAAAACAAGGTGCTGATCACGCTGGTCGTTCTGCTGACCCTGACCGCCACGAAGAACGCCTATCTTGCGAGCATTTCCAGCTATTTCACCTTCTACACCATCGAGAAGTTCGGGCTTTCGGTTCAGGATGCGCAGTTGCTGCTGTTCCTTTTCCTTGGTGCATCGGCAGCGGGCGTGTTCTTCGGAGGCCCGATTGGTGATCGCTTCGGCTCACGGATCGTCATCTGGTTTTCGATCCTCGGTGTCATCCCGTTTGCGCTTATGTTGCCCTATGCCAATCTTTTCTGGACGATTACACTCGTTGTCCTGATCGGCTTTATCTTCTCCTCGGCTTTCTCGGCTATCGTGGTCTTTGCCCAGGAACTCGTGCCGGGACGCGTGGGATTGATTGCCGGCATGTTCTTCGGCTTTGCCTTCGGTTTCGGTGGCATTGGGGCAGCCGTGCTTGGCGTCTTTGCGGACCGGGAAGGCATAGAATTCGTCTACCGCATCAGCTCATACATGCCATTGCTTGGTCTGCTCACGGTGTTCTTGCCGCGGTTGCCAAACCACCGATAGATCAACGGAAATGAAAAGCCGCCGGGACATGCATCCCGGCGGCTTTTTTTCG
The DNA here is from genome assembly GCA_900468285.1 of Hyphomicrobiales bacterium. Classification (GTDB taxonomy): domain Bacteria; phylum Pseudomonadota; class Alphaproteobacteria; order Rhizobiales; family Rhizobiaceae; genus Agrobacterium. The sequence goes on from UBTF01000014.1 coordinate 12,655, forward strand.
TCGTGTTGATGGTTCACGCGGCGCGCAGACTTGCGCTCAATGGTATTTCGACATCGATCTCCAGAAGCGAGACATGCTCGTCGCTGTCCATGGTCACGTGAACCTTGTCTCTATCGATCTGCACATGCTTGGCGATGACGGCGAGGATTTCCTCACGCAGGACAGCTACCAGCTCATTGCCAACGCCGTTGCGCTCATGGGCCAGCAGGACCTGAAGCCGTTCGCGAGCGAGCGGTGCCGATTTCTGTTTTCGGAAAAGGCTGAAGATGCTCATGCGGCCCTCCCGAAAATCTTTGAGAAGATGCCGCGTCTTTCACCGGGCACAACGACGGGCAGATCTTCGCCGCAAAGACGACGTGCGGCTTCGAAGTATGCCATGGCAGGCGCGGATTTCGCGTCGGCCAGGGTCACGGGCGCACCCACGTTCGATGCACGCAGAACGTCCATGCTTTCTGGGATAATGCCGATCAACGGGATGGAGAGGATTTCCAGAACATCTTCGACCTTGAGCATGTCGCCACGTTCGGCACGTGCCGCGTCATAGCGGGTCAGGAGCAGATGCTTTTCCATGCGCTCGCCGCGTTCAGCCTTGAGCGTTTTGGAATCGAGCAGGCCAATGATCCGGTCTGAGTCGCGGACGGAAGACACTTCCGGGTTGGTCACGACGACAGCAACATCCGCATGACGCATGGCAAGCGTTGCACCACGTTCGATACCGGCGGGGCTATCGCAGATAACCCAGTCGAAATGCTTCTTGAGTTCGCCGATGACCCACTCCACGCCCTCAGGCGTCAGATTGTCCTTGTCTCGGGTTTGCGATGCCGGCAGCAGGAACAGCGTGTCCAGACGCTTGTCGCGGATCAGCGCCTGCGGCAGCTTTGCATCGCCCTGAATGACGTTGACCAGATCATAAACGACGCGGCGTTCCGCACCCATGACGAGATCGAGATTGCGCAGACCGACGTCGAAGTCCACGACGACGACCTTTTCCTTTTTCTGTGCCAACGCTGCACCGAGCGCGGCTGTCGACGTGGTCTTGCCAACGCCTCCTTTACCGGAAGTAACGACGACTACCTTCCCCATCCTTGCTCTCCTGTTCCTGGCCGTTTCCGGCTTAATTGAGTTTGTCCGCCTTGATCGTATCGTTCTCCAGCCAAAGCTGGACCGCCTGACCACGAAGTTTCGGGTCTATGTCTTCCGCCACCTTGTAAACACCATCGATGGCGAGCAATTCCGCTTCCAGCTTCTTGCAGAAAATCCGCGCAGAAGCATTGCCGAGGGAGCCAGCCATGGCACGACCCCGCAAGGCGCCGTAAATATGGATCGATCCGCCCGCGATAACCTCCGCACCGGAAGCAACCGAACCAACGATGGTCACATCCCCCTCAGGGAAGATGACCGACTGGCCGGAACGAACGGGTTCGCTGATCATCAGCGACTGGACCACACTGCGAATCTCCGTCACCGGCGCTTTTGCCGGCTCTTCCGACACCTCGACCGTCGTCGCAAGCGACACCGGCTCGACCTCGATATCGGAGGCTGCCTTGCCGCCCTTGAGCGCAGGTGGCATTCCCGGCTCGATCATCGAAGGGCGCGCGCCCTCGATGCCCATGATGGCCACGTTGCGCGACACCAGCTCGGCCAGAAGCGATTTCAGCCCGGCCTTGTCCAGCTTCAGTTCCGCAACGTCGAGCACGACGGGACGCGAAAGGAAGAAGCCTGCAGACCGCGCCGCCAGGTCATCGAGTCGCTCCAGCCATTGGTCCAGTGGCTGCTCCGGGGACAGCACGACCGCCAGAAATGAACGGCCTTTGATACGGATTGAGCGTGAGTCTGTTAGCACTTTGGTCATCTTGGTAAACAAATCATTGACTTTAGGTAGCCCAGATATGGTTAACAAATGGTTAACGCCACCGCTTTTGGCCTTCTTAAATTAACTTCCTGAGGGCCTTGACTTGCACCATTTTCTTGAGGCCAAAAGAATCGCCAGTCAGTTGAAATGACACGTGATTCTGGCTTGGGCACCCATGAGCCCTATGCCTCCTGAAAGCGCTCCGTTGGGCCTCCGGCAACTGACGGCGGTAGGGTGGCTGGCCGGGCGATCAGGCGCGCGACAAGCAAGAGAAAAATATTCTCCTAAAATGCATCTTTTTGCGTCTTTCTGCCATTTCAATGTGCAGCTTTTGTGGGATGAAAGACCATTAGAAATTCTGGAAGGAATACCAATGAACTGGCTCAAGACAATTTCGGCAGCGGCAGCAATCAACGCCGCCCTGTTCTCCTACACTCATGCCGGCGAGAACCTTGACCAGATCAAGTCTGCCGGAACAATCAAGATTGGCACCGAAGGCACCTACGCACCCTTTACCTTCCACGATGCCAGCAACAAACTGGTCGGTTTCGACGTCGAAATCGGTGAAGCAGTCGCCAAGAAGCTGGGCGTGAAGGCAGAGTTCATCGAGGGCAAATGGGATGGTCTTATCGCTGGCCTCGATTCCAAGCGTTACGACGCTGTTATCAATCAGGTGGGGATAACAGAGGCGCGTAAACAGAAATATGCGTTTTCCGAGCCCTATATCGCGTCCAAGGCCGTGTTGATCGTCAGCGCTAAAAACGATGACATCAAGGGTTTTGAAGACCTGAAGGGCAAGAAATCGGCACAGTCGCTGACCAGCAACTTCGGCAAGCTTGCGACAGAAGCTGGCGCAGAACTTGTCGGCACCGATGGTTTCGACCAGTCGATCCAGCTTGTCCTGACCGGCCGCGCCGATGCGACCGTCAACGACAGCCTTTCCTACTTCGATTTCAAGAAAAAGCAGTCACAGGCTCCGGTCAAGGTCGTTGCTGAAAAGGCGGATGCGGATTATTCCGGCATTATCGTGCGCAAGGGTGACGAGGATCTGGTCGCCGCCATCAACAAGGCGCTGAGCGACATCAAGGCAGATGGCACCTACAAGTCGATCTCGGACAAATATTTCGGCCAGGACGTCTCCAAGTAAGGGGTGGTCCGGGGTCTATTATCCCGCTGAAAAATAAGTCATACTAAACCAGATCATACAGTCCGGCGTCAGCGCCGGACTTCTTTTTTCATCAAGGGGTTTTACGTGCCACATTGGCTTCAACTGATGATGGATTCCCTGCCCACATTGCTCTGGGCGGGCGTCAAGTTCACCATCCCTCTGACACTTCTTTCATTCTTTTTCGGGTTGATCCTTGGCCTTGCCACAGCTGTTGCCAGGCTGTTCAGCCCCATGCCCTTGAGGTTGCTCGCGCGTTTTTATGTCTGGGTCATCCGCGGCACCCCGCTTCTGGTGCAGCTCTTCGTGATCTTCTATGGCCTGCCGAGCGTCGGCATTCTTCTCGATGCATTCTCTGCCGCGCTCATCGGCTTTACGCTGAATGTCGGCGCCTATACCTCCGAAATCATCCGGGCGGCCATTTCTTCGGTTCCAAAGGGCCAATGGGAAGCGGCATTCTCGACCGGCATGAGCTGGCGTCAGGCCATGCAGCGTACCATCCTGCCGCAGGCAAGCCGTGTTGCGGTGCCACCGCTCTCGAACACGTTCATATCGTTGGTCAAGGACACCTCGCTCGCCGCAGCCATCACCGTGCCGGAGCTTTTCCAATCCGCACAACGGATCGTCGCGACGACCTATGAACCCCTGATCCTCTATATCGAGGCGGCGCTGATATATCTGGCGCTCAGCTCCGTACTGTCCAACCTGCAGTCCAGACTGGAGGTTCGCTTCGCGCGATATGGTGGCATGATGGAGACCAGCCGATGATCGAGCTTACAAATATCGAGAAACGCTTTGGCGAAGCGGTCATCCTCAAGGACATCTCGCTGACCTTTGCGGAAGGCAGCGTGACCGCGCTGGTCGGCCCTTCAGGCGGCGGCAAGAGCACGCTGCTGCGCTGCATCAACCTGCTGGAATTGCCAACCGAAGGCACGGTCAAGATTGGCACCGACGAGATAAGCTTTACCTCCGGCAGGAAGGTCGCTTGGCAGTCGATCCAGAAAATCCGTCGCCAGACCGGCATGGTGTTTCAAAACTTCCAACTGTTCCCGCATCGCACGGCGATTGAAAACGTCATGGAAGGACTTCTCATCGTGCAGAAGTGGTCGCGCGACAAAGCGCGGGCGCGCGCCATGGAGCTGCTGACAAAGGTCGGCATGGAACACAAGGCCGATGCATGGCCTGCCAATCTCTCCGGCGGCCAGCAACAGCGCGTTGCGATCGCGCGGGCGCTCGGTCCATCGCCGCAGGTGCTGTTATGCGACGAACCGACATCCGCGCTCGATCCGGAGCTGTCGGAAGAGGTGGTGGACGTGCTTGGTCAGTTGGCGCGTGAAGGCACGACCATGGTCATGGCGACACATGACCTGCGGCTCGCATCGCGCATTGCAAACAACGTTGTTTTCCTGGAAGCGGGCAAAGTGGTCGAAACGGGCTCGTCCGACTCGATTTTCCGCTCACCGCAACAGGAGCGGACACGCCGTTTTGTTTCGTCCATCAACGCGGCACAGACGTTCTGAACCCAAAAAATCGGCATTCGCTACCCTCGTAGACTGTTTTCACGCCCGAATTTGATATCTAAGTCGGTGTGAAGACATTTGCATGAGGGAGGCTGCATGCCGACGGTTCTTGAGGAAGTGGAAGCGCGCCGAGCGCAGGCCCGTATGGGCGGCGGACAAAAACGCATCGATGCGCAACACGCCAAGGGCAAGCTGACCGCGCGCGAACGCATCGAAGTGCTGCTCGATGAAGGCTCCTTCGAAGAATATGACATGTATGTCACCCACCGCGCGGTGGACTTCGGCATGGCCGAGCAGAAAATTGCAGGCGATGGCGTCGTTACGGGATGGGGTACCATCAACGGCCGACAGGTTTACGTCTTCAGCCAGGACTTCACCGTTCTGGGCGGATCACTGTCTGAAACCCATGCGCAAAAGATCTGCAAGGTCATGGACATGGCCGCGCGTGTCGGCGCGCCCATTATCGGTCTCAACGACAGCGGCGGCGCGCGTATTCAGGAAGGTGTCGCGTCGCTTGCGGGCTATGCCGAAGTGTTCCGTCGCAATGCCGAGGTTTCGGGTGTCATCCCGCAGATATCAGTCATCATGGGCCCCTGCGCCGGCGGCGCGGTCTATTCACCTGCCATGACGGATTTCATCTTCATGGTGCGCGATACTTCCTACATGTTCGTCACCGGTCCTGATGTCGTCAAAACCGTAACCAACGAAATTGTCACGGCAGAAGAGCTGGGTGGTGCACTGACCCACACGAAGAAATCCTCCGTGGCCGATGGCGCCTATGAAAACGACATTGAGGCGCTGGAAGCCGTGCGCGCGCTGTTTGATTTCCTTCCGCTCAATAACCGCGAAAAAGCACCGACACGCCCCTTCCATGACGATCCGGCGCGGCTGGAAAACCGGCTCGATACCCTCATTCCTGACAGCTCCAACAAACCCTATGACATGAAGGAGCTGATCCACGCCCTGGCCGACGAGGGTGACTTCTTCGAGATACAGGAAGCCTTCGCCAGAAACATCATCACCGGCTTCATCCGCCTCGAAGGTCAGACCGTTGGTGTCGTCGCCAACCAGCCGATGGTGCTGGCCGGCTGCCTGGATATCGACAGTTCGCGAAAGGCGGCCCGCTTCGTTCGGTTCTGCGATGCGTTCAACATCCCCATTCTGACACTGGTCGATGTGCCGGGCTTCCTTCCCGGCGTGGCGCAGGAATATGGGGGCGTCATCAAGCACGGTGCAAAACTGCTGTTTGCCTATTCGGAGGCAACGGTGCCGCTGGTTACTCTCATTACCCGTAAGGCCTATGGCGGCGCCTATGACGTGATGGCTTCAAAACACATAGGGGCCGATGTGAACTATGCCTGGCCAACGGCGGAAATTGCCGTGATGGGGGCAAAGGGCGCAACCGAAATTCTTTACCGTTCCGAACTCTCGGACCCTGAAAAGATTGCGGAGCGCACACGGGAATATGAGGAGCGTTTTGCCAATCCCTTCGTGGCGGCGGAACGGGGCTTCATCGATGAAGTCATCATGCCACATTCCTCCCGTCGCCGCATTGCACGCGCATTCGCGTCTCTGCGCAACAAGCAGGTGACGACGCATTGGAAGAAACACGACACCATACCGCTGTGAGGACAAAACAGATGATCTCCAAAATCCTCATTGCCAACAGAGGTGAAATTGCCTGCCGCATCATCCGCACGGCGAAAGCCATGGGCATCAAGACCGTGGCGGTCTATTCCGATGCTGACGCCAACGCGTTGCATGTGCGCATGGCGGATGAAGCTGTCCATATAGGCCCCGCCCCTTCCAGCCAGTCCTATATCGTCATTGAGAAAATTCTGGACGCGGTCAGGAAGACGGGTGCCGATGCCGTGCATCCCGGTTACGGCTTCCTGTCGGAAAATCCGGTTTTTGCTAAAGCGCTGGGAAAAGCCGGCATCATCTTCATCGGCCCGCCGGTCAAGGCAATCGAGGCGATGGGCGACAAGATTACCTCGAAGAAGCTTGCCGCCGAAGCAGGTGTATCGACAGTGCCGGGACATATGGGGCTGATCGAGGATGCGGATGAGGCCGTTCACATCGCGTCATCCATCGGCTACCCAGTCATGATCAAGGCGTCCGCTGGCGGCGGCGGCAAGGGAATGCGCATTGCATGGAGCGATGCCGAAGCGCGCGAAGGCTTTCAATCCTCGCGCAATGAAGCCAAGGCTTCATTTGGCGATGATCGCATCTTCATCGAAAAATTCGTCAACCAGCCACGCCATATCGAAATCCAGGTGCTGGGCGATCAACACGGCAATGTTCTTTACCTCGGCGAGCGGGAATGCTCCATCCAGCGCCGAAATCAAAAAGTCATCGAAGAGGCCCCCTCGCCCTTTCTGGATGAGGCAACACGTAAAGCCATGGGGGAGCAGGCCGTCGCCCTGTCAAAGGCGGTTGGCTATCATTCTGCCGGAACCGTCGAATTCATTGTGGATGGGGAGCGGAACTTCTACTTTCTGGAAATGAACACCCGCCTGCAGGTGGAACATCCGGTCACTGAACTCGTGACCGGTATCGATCTGGTTGAACAGATGATCCGTGTTGCCTGCGGTGAGAGGCTCTCTTTCTCACAAGACGATGTGAGGCTGAACGGCTGGGCAATCGAAAGCCGGCTTTACGCCGAAGACCCCTACCGGAACTTTCTGCCATCTATCGGCAGGCTTACACGCTACCGCCCTCCGAGTGAGGGCGATCAGCCAGACGGCACCGTCATTCGCAACGATACGGGCGTTTTCGAGGGTGGCGAGATATCCATGTATTACGATCCGATGATCGCAAAGCTGTGCACATGGGGCAAAGATCGCACGATTGCCATCGATGCGATGGCAGATGCGCTTGACGGCTTTGAAGTGGAAGGCATTGGCCACAACCTGCCGTTCCTTTCGACAGTCATGCAGAATGACCGGTTTAGGGATGGCAGGCTGACGACGGGCTTTATTGCCGAAGAGTTTCCACAGGGCTTTGAAAATATCGGGCCTAGCGGAGATGCTGCGCGCAAACTGGCCGCCATTGCCGCTGTCGCCCACCACCGTATCCAGACGCGTGCAACGCAGATTTCGGGCACGATTGGCAATCACCGTCGCGTGGTCGGCGGCGAATGGGTGGTTGCATTCACCAACAGCGAGCATCGGCTATCGCTCCAGACGGCAGAGAGCGGCGCTATCGTAACCTTTGATGACGGTGCATCGCTGCCGGTCGAAACGCAGTGGTCGCCGGGACAGACCTTGCAGGTGTTTACGGTTGGCAACCAGACCATGGCGGTCAAAATCGATCTTTCATCCTCTGCAATTCGCCTTCGCTGGCAAGGAATAGATGTTTCGGCAAAGGTTCGCACGCCGCGTGTGGCAGAACTGGCGCGCCTCATGCCGGAAAAACTGCCGCCCGATACCTCGAAATTCCTGCTCTGCCCCATGCCGGGCGTAGTGACATCCATCGCGGTTGCGGCGGGGGACCAGGTGGAAGCCGGTCAGGCGCTGGCAACCGTCGAAGCGATGAAAATGGAAAACATCCTTCGTGCCGAGCGCCGCGCCCGCGTGAGCAAGATATCCGTCAACGCCGGAGACAGTCTTGCGGTTGACGAGGTGATTTTGGAATTCGAATAGAAGGAGCGGCAGTTTGCGCTGCCGTTTCGCCGCAAATGGGTTTAAATCTGACCAACGATGAGTCGTAGGCTCAACCCCGTCTTCTATCGTAGCCAAGCATCCAACGAGTTATGCCAAATGCCTGACGAAATCCGAGTAAGACTGCGCGATATCGGTTTTACGCCTGGAATTTATGAAACAGGCACATTGAATGCCATAACTGACGTTGCGGGCGTGCGCGTAGGCCATTTTTCGGCAATCGAAGGTGACAGCATCCGCACTGGGGCGACTGCAATCATCGCGCATGGTGGCAATATTTTTCAGGAAAAGGTGCCTGCAGCGCTTTCCACCTATAACGGATTTGGAAAATTCGTTGGCGCGACACAGATCGAAGAACTCGGTGAAATCGAAACGCCCATTGTCTTGACGAACACGCTGGCAACCGGACGTGCTGTCGAAGCCATAAACCGGTACACGCTGGCGCAACCGGGCAATGAGCAGGTCGTCTCGCTGAATGCTGTGGTTGGCGAGACCAATGATTCTCGCCTCAATGACATTCGCTCAGCGCGCCCAACGGTGGAAGAAATCACCCATGCGCTGGAGAGTGCGAGCGCAGCCTTGTTCGATGAGGGTGCTGTCGGCGCCGGGTGCGGCACCGTCGCCTTTGGCATGAAGGGCGGCATCGGGACCAGCTCGCGCGTCGTGAATGTGGCGGGGCGGAACTACACAATCGGCCTCCTCGTCCAGTCCAATTACGGTGGTAACCTGCTTGTCTGCGGCCAGCCATATGTAAACCCGCCGCATGAAGACAAGGACGGTTCGATCATGATTGTGCTGGCAACCGATGCGCCCTTGTCATCGCGCAATCTCAAACGGTTGGCATCACGCTGTTTTGGTGGCCTTGCCCGCACCGGCGCTGCGCTCAGCAATGGTTCCGGAGATTACGCGCTGGCATTTTCGACCGCCGAATCCGTACGCCGCACGCCATCTCGCCGCAGCGGGCTGCACGCCTATCCGGAGCTTTCCAACGATGTGATCTCACCGCTTTTCGAAGCGGCGATAGAAGCGACGGAGGAGGCGATCCTCAATTCGCTCTGCATGGCGACCACCACGGCAGGGTTCAACGCGGCAACCGGCAAACCATCGAAGATATCCGCCATATCAATTGACGCGCTCAAGGCGCTGCTCTCCTCTCGACCTTGAAAAGGAACAAACATGCCCACCGATAACGGCCGTATCGTCTATCTCAACGGTGAATTTCTGCCGGAAACAGAAGCCAAACTCTCCATTTTCGACCGTGGCTTTCTGTTTGGTGACGGCATCTATGAGGTTACGTCGGTGCTGGAAGGCAAGCTGATCGACAGTGACCTGCACATGGCGCGCCTGCAACGCAGCGCCGGTGAGATTGACATTAAACTGCCCGTCACCACCCAGCAGATTGTCGAAGCCGAACGCCGACTGGTGAAGGAAAACAAGCTGGAGGAAGGCATGATCTACCTGCAGCTGACACGCGGCGCGGAAGACCGCAACTTCCTGTTTTCCGCCGATCTGGCCCCCACCCTCGTCATGTTTACCCAGGCAAAAAAGCTGCTGGGGGGGGCGCAGGAAGAAACCGGACTGTCGGTAAAAACCGTGCCGGACCAGCGGTGGGCCCGCCGCGATATCAAATCCGTATGCCTTCTGCCGCAAGTCATGGCAAAGCGTCTGGCCAAGGCGGACGGATGCGACGAGGCGTGGATGATCGAGGACGGTTTCGTGACCGAGGGCGCGTCATCGACGGCCTATATCGTCACAGCGGGCGGGAAGCTTGTCACGCGCGGCAACAGCAACAAGACCCTTCCCGGATGCACGCGGCAGGCCGCACTGCAATTGGCGGCGGAGGCGGGACTGACGCTGGAGGAACGTGCATTCACCTTGCAGGAAGCGATGGAAGCGCAGGAAGCCGCCCTGACCAGCGCCTCGAACTTCGTCATGTCCATCACCACAATCGATGGCAAGCCTGTTGGAACGGGCAAGCCGGGGCCGCTGGTCATGCGCCTGCGCGAGCTCTATCTCGAGCACGCCCGTCGCACGGCAATCTGACACTTTACGGCGCTTGATCGGCTCAGATCGAGCGCCGATATTCGACCATCCTTGCGCGGTTCGATACCAGTTCGAGGTGGTCTTCGCCCAGCATGTTGAGGCAGACCCGTTTTGTCCAGGGTCCATCGATGAGGGTGAAGAGATAGCGACCGTTGCCCAGCGCCGTCAGCGGCATGGTGTGGCGCACAGGACCTGCACCCATGGACAGCGCGCCATCGGCAATGTCGAACTCTGCCCCCTCTGGTGATACCCACCGCCCGGAAAGCGCCGCTGGCATCTCATGCTGGCCGACCGGCAGAAAGCGCCGCTGCGCATGTCCAACCTCTCCCACCAGCGCAATCCCGTCTTTGCGCAGGCGCATCGGCGATGACGCGGAGCGGGAGGAGACCCAACCGTCGACGTCTTCATACAGGGTATCTTCAGCGTCGATATAGGTGGCGACACTGTCCTTTATCTCCAGCCAATAGGGGCCGCTTTCGGTGACATACAGCCCTTCTGGCAGCGTGTTTGACGGTTTTGGCAGCGGCAGGCCGGTCAGAGCCGCCATGGCTTCCAGTGCAATCTTGAAGCCATTCGTGTCCTCCCGGTTCGAGACAACGGCAAAGCCGGTTCCATTGTCAGGATCAGTCAGGAAATAGCTCTTGTAGCCCGGATGCGAACCACCATGGCCGACGAAGCGGCGTGTTCCAAGACGCGACCAGCGCAGCCCCAGCCCGTAATCACTCATTCTGCCATCTGCCAGCGGACGTTGCGCAGACAGATGGTCCAGCACCCCGGCAAAGCCCGCTTCACCGCGCAAAAGCGCCTGTAGCCAGCGCACGAGCGCCTCGCCGCTGCCCGTCAGACTTCCTGAAGCGGAAAGATGCAGGCCCGCGGCTGAGAGTTGCCAGCCTCTGTCGCTTTTCCAGTAACCCGGTGCCAGTCCGCTAATCGGATCGTTCCAGACATCAGGTGCATTCAGGGAAATACCGAGCGGCTGAGAGAGCCTTTCCTGAACGAAAGCGTCGAAGAACAGCCCCTTTCGCTGGAGCGCCGCTTCGACCAGCCGATACCCGGTATTCGAATAGGATACCTCATGGCCCGGCTTGAAATTGAGCCTCGCCATGCGGCAGAGATAGGACAGCAGCGCCTCTGCTTTCGTTTCCGTGTAAACGGAAAGACCGAGCAAGGACAGGCATTCCCTCACATCCGGCAAGCCACCGGACATATCCAGCGCCTGGCCCACCGTGAGGTCCGCCAGAGGCGACTGCAATTCTTCAAGATGCATGGAAAGCGGATCATCGAGTGAAATCACGTCGCTGTTCTGCAGCACCATGGCGCAGAAGACGTGCTTGGTCACCGAAGCATAACGAACGACGCTTTCCGACGTGAATGGAGCGCGCGTGGAAAGGCTTTCAACTCCGCCCGAACTTTTAAAACGGATACCAGACAGATCGAAGCCTATGATCGCTCCACCTGGTTCCGCGCTTCCCCACTGAGAGGCGAAACCGTCAGCAACCTTCGCGGCGCGGCTCCAGTCCAAGTCATTCTGCATGTTTTCCGTCCAATGCCTTTTTTGATGCGGCGTTACCCTGTTCTTGCATTGCATTTGCACCTATCTGCCGTTTACAGCAACGCCTGTCATACATTTTCGGAAAGCGACCTCCCCATGAGCAGCCCACAAGCGGTACCCGTATTCGACGGTCACAACGACGTCCTGCTACGTCTGAAACTTTCAGGGCACCCATCCCCGGAACGTCTTTTCGTTGATGGCGACACCGTTGGACATATCGACCTGCCGCGCGCGAAAAAGGGCGGTCTTGCCGGTGGGTTATGTGCGATCTTCGTGCCGTCGCCTCAGGGCTTCGATGCCAATCGCGACTTCATCGCTCCCGAACAAACGCAGGCTTTGGCGACCACACTGGGCATGGCCAGCCTTTTGTTTCGCATCGAAGCCGCCTCGAATGGCGGGCTGAAGGTCTGCCGGCGTGCTGCAGATATCCGTAACGCCATGGCCGATGGCGCTTTTGCCTCCGTATTGCACATCGAAGGCGTGGAGGCATTCGATACCGATCTGGACGCCCTGCATGTCCTCCACCAGTCCGGCCTGCGCTCGCTCGGCCCTGTGTGGAGCCGGCCCAACAGCTTTGCCTATGGCGTGCCGTTTCGTTTCCCTTCGACACCCGATATCGGCCCCGGATTGACCGATGCCGGCAAGCGGCTGGTCAAGACCTGCAACGAGCTGAAGGTCCTCGTCGATCTCTCCCACATGAACGAGCAGGGCTTCTGGGATATCGCCAAGATCACGGATGCGCCGCTCGTTGCCTCCCATTCCAATGCCCACACGCTGTGCAATCACAGCCGCAACCTCACCGACAGACAGCTCGATGCGATCCGCGATAGCGGCGGCCTGGCCGGCATCAACTTCGGCGTCCTCTTCATGCGCCAGGACGGGGTCAAGAACCCCGATACAGACCTCAGCGAACTGGTACGGCACGTCGACTACATGGTCGACAGGATGGGCATCGATCACGTTGCGATGGGATCGGATTTCGATGGCACCACAATTCCTGCCGCAATGAAGGATGCATCCGACCTGCAAATGCTCGTCAATGCACTCCGGGATGCGGGCTATGATCAGGCGTCGCTTGATAAAATCTGCCATGGAAACTGGATCAGGGTTCTGGAAAAAACCTGGGGCGCTTAAGCGGAAGCCTTGCCATCCACAGGCCGGTTACGGGTGCCCAGAACAGGTCTGCGCTGCCCGTCCGGTTTTGTGTTCAGAATTTATGAAATAAAAAGCAAATCTTCGTATTTCTGAGAACACAACGAACTAGCGTCACAATGCTGTGGTTGGCCTGACGCAATCTTGTGGAAAAGCATATGACAGAGAAGAACGACGTAGCGCAGGCTGAAGTGGCTGAAGCCGGACTCGAGGGCTTTTTCGAGCGATACCGACCTCATCTCACATCGATTGCGGTAACCGTCGTCTTCCTGATGATGACGTTTACCATCTACAAGCTGACCTCTGAAGTTCGCTACGACGACATTGTCGTCGCACTCGCCGATACCAGCTGGCGTGCGGCAGCCCTTGCCGTTCTGTTCACCGGCCTGAGCTTTGCCGCCCTGATATGCTACGATCTGAACGCGATAGAGTATATCGGCAAGAAATTGCCAGCGCCCTCGGTCATTGCGACAGCATTCATTGCATATGCCGTTGGCAACACCGCCGGGTTTGGCCCCTTGAGTGGCGGTGCTATCCGCTTCCGCGCCTATTCGCGCATGGGGCTCAGCCCTTCGGATATCGCCCGCATCATCGCCTTCGTTACGCTCTCTTTCGGATTGGGATTGCTCGCCGTCAGCGCGCTCTCCACTCTTATCGTCGCCCCAAGGGTTGCCAGTATTCTCGGCATAGAACCCTCATGGTTACGCGGTGGCGCTCTAGCGATTATCTGCGTCATGACCGCCCTGATGTTTCTTGGCCGCAACGGCAGGGTTATCCAGATCCGGCGCCTCAAATTGCGCCTTCCCGATAGCCGAACCTCGTCACGCCAGTTTCTGGTCTCGGCTTTCGATATCGCGGCATCGGCATCCGTCCTTTATGTGCTTCTGCCGGAGACGAATGTCGGCTGGCCAAGCTTCTTTGCCATCTATGCCACCGCTGTCGGCCTTGGCGTTCTCAGCCATGTTCCGGCGGGTCTTGGCGTTTTCGAAACTGTCATGGTCGCCGGTCTGGGCAACGCCATCAGCCTTGATCAGCTTCTGGGCGGTCTCGTCCTTTACCGCTTGATCTACCACGTGCTGCCGCTTCTCGTCGCCATCTGCCTCATGCTGGCATCGGAAATGAAGCAGTTCGCCTCCAAGCCGATCATGGCGGATATCGGCAGTCTTGCCGGGCGTCTGGCGCCGTCCCTGCTGTCCGCATTTGCCCTCATTCTCGGCACCATGCTGATTTTCTCGAGTGTGACGCCAACGCCGGACAGCAATCTCGATTTCCTGTCCGGCTTCGTGCCTTTGCCCATCATCGAGGCGGCACACTTTCTCTCCAGTATTCTTGGCCTGGTGCTCGTGGTCGCGTCCCGCGGGCTAAGCCAAAGGCTGGACGGTGCATGGTGGGTGGCGCTGGTTTCCGCAGCGGGCGGCCTCTTCCTCTCGCTGATCAAGGCCATTGCCGTTTTCGAGGCGATCTTCCTCGGCATCTTTATCGTCGCGCTGTTCTTCAATGTCAGAAGCTTCAACCGTCATGCCTCCCTGCTGCGTCAAGCTCTGGGACCGACCTGGCTCGCTGCGATGGCGGTTATCGTTGCCGGTGCAGCCACAATCCTGTTCTTTGTCTATCGTGACACCGATTACAGCCAGACGCTGTGGTGGCAGTTCGAGTTTTCCGAGGAAGCACCACGCGGCCTGCGCGCGCTCCTCGGCCTTGTGCTGGCTTCATCAACGGTCGCCATTTTCAGCCTGCTGCGACCCGTCATCTACAGACCGGATGAAATCCATCCTGAGGACATTCAAAAGGCAACCGCGATCGTCGAAAAACAGGGCGTTGCGGACGCCAATCTCGTACGTATGGGCGACAAGCACGTCATGTTGTCGGAGAGCGGCAATGCCTTCATCATGTACGGCATTCGAGGCCGCTCATGGATTGCGCTGGCCGATCCGGTCGGTGACGAGAACGACTTCTCCGACCTTGTCTGGCAATTCGTCGAGCAGGCGCGCGCATCCGGCGCCAGAGCGGTCTTTTATCAGATATCGCCTGCCATCCTCCCCTACTGCGCCGATGCGGGACTTCGGGCTTTCAAGCTCGGTGAACTCGCCATGGTGGATCTCAAGCGGTTCGAACTGAAGGGCGGAAAGCTCGCCAATCTGAGGCAGTCGCTCAGCCGTGGCGCCCGAGACGGCTTGACGTTCTCCGTCGTTGATACGCCGGATGTTCCTGAAATCTACGATGCCCTGAAGAACGTATCAGACTCGTGGCTGGCGCATCACAACACCCGGGAAAAGACCTTCTCGCTCGGATCGTTCGAAAAGGACTACATCCTCTCGCAACCCGTCGCGGTATTGCGCAAGGACGGCCAGATCACCGCCTTTGCGAACCTGCTAATGACCCAAACAAAGGATGAAGTGACCGTCGATCTCATGCGCTTTTCGCCCGATGCGCCGCGAGGGTCGATGGACTTCCTGTTTGTCAGCATTATTGAATATATGCGCGAACAGGGTTACTCCTACTTCAACCTTGGCATGGCGCCACTTTCCGGCATGTCCAAGAGAGAGGCAGCGCCTGTCTGGGACCGGATTGGTGGCACATTGTTCGAACACGGCGAACGTTTTTACAACTTCAAGGGTCTGAGGGCGTTCAAGTCGAAATTTCACCCGAAATGGGAGCCACGCTATGTCGCGGTTTCCAACGGTACGAGTGCCGCCTTGGCGCTTATGGACGCAACCGTCCTCATCAGCGGCGGCGTCAGAGGAGTGATTGGTAAATGACAGCCCTCAAATACCTGAAAATCGCATTGCTGGCGGCTGCGACCTTCGTTCCGGTCTGTGCATCCGCACAGGAAGCCAATGGTTTTCAGACAGGCATGATTCCCGCAGACCATATTCTCCTGCCGGACGGAGACCTGACCGCCAATGTCTTCCTGATATCGGGCGCAAGCGGATGGGGAGAGGCAGAGCAGACGGAAGCAGAGGCGCTGGTCGAGAAAGGCGCGGCTGTCGTTGGAATAGACATGCCAAAATACATAGAGGCACTCAAGGCCAATGAGGATGAGTGCATTTATATGATCTCGGACATTGAGGAGCTTGCGCAGGAAATTCAGCGAAAGGCCGGAGTGTCCAACTACCGCCCGCCCATCATTGCCGGTGTTGGAGATGGCGCAACGCTTGCGCTTGCCATGATCGCGCAAAGCCCTGCAGCGACAATCAGCGAGGCTGTAGCCGTTGATCCGGTTGCGGGCATTCCGCTTGAAAAAATCCTCTGCACGCCAGCGACCAAGCAGCCGGATAATGGCCGCATGATCTACGGCCTGACAGACGGACCCCTGCCGGCGCCGGTCAGCGTCGTCTTTAGCCCGAAGGCCGATGCCAAGGGCCGCGCGCATGTGGAAGAGCTTACCAAATCCCACCCGGACATCGACGTCAAAGACGTGACAGATGAGGCGCAGGCGGCTCTCGCGCAGGCTCTTACCGACCGTATCGACGCAGCCGGAAACAGCGATGATCCGCTTGGGTTGCCATTGACCGTGCTTGAGGCCAAGCCCACCATGGACACAATGGCGATCATCTATTCCGGCGACGGCGGATGGCGCGATCTGGACAAGGATATCGGCAGCTTCCTTCAGCAGGATGGCGTACCGACCATCGGCGTTGATTCCTTGCGTTATTTCTGGTCGGAGAAAAAACCGCAGGATATCGCCTCGGACCTTTCACGTATCATCGATACCTATCGCAAGGAGTGGAAGGTCAAGAACGTTCTTCTGATCGGCTATTCCTTTGGTGCCGACGTTTTGCCCGTGACCTTCAATACCCTGCCGGAAAAGGACAAAGCCCGCGTCGTTCAGATGAGCCTGCTTTCGCTCTCGCATGAAGTATCATACGAAATCTCTGTCGGCGGATGGCTTGGTGTGTCAGGTTCCGGAGCGCAGGACCCCGTCGCGGATCTGGCAAAGATCAACCCGAAAATCGTGCAGTGCGTTTACGGCACCGAAGACGAAGAGGCTGCTTGCCCTGCACTCAAAGACAAGGGTGTGGAGACGATCGGGATCGAGGGGGGGCACCATTTTGATGAGGATTACGAGGCCCTGACCAAACGCATTGTTTCATCGTTGAAAAAGCGTCTCGGTCAGTAGCCCAAGGCTGTAATTTCTCGGTCGACATATTGAATACAACACTGCAAGCCGCTAATCCATGTGGTGTCAAATCAATTTGAGATCGACGGATGTTCAAGCCCCCCGGACCAGCCTCCATCTCCACCGCAGAACGCCTGCAACGGCTGGAGCGATTGCGTCTTGCTATGCGCGAGCAAGATATAGAAGCACTGCTTCTCGGCTCGACCGAGAGTTTGCGCTATTTCACCGGCCTCGTCTGGCACCAGAGCGAGCGGCTTCTGGGAGCCGTCATCACGCAATCTGCGCTGCACTATATTGTGCCGGGATTTGAGAAGTCGCGCGTCGACACGCTGCCGCATATCGAAGGCGACATCCACCTCTGGCAGGAGGAAGAAAGCCCGGCGGAACTGGTGGCACGGATTGTTGGCAGAGCGGGCCGCATCGCGCTGGATGATGCCTTGCCGCTTTTTGTCTATCACGCACTGGCCAAGGCCTGTGGACAGGACAGGCTTGTCGACGGCGGACATCTCATCAGCAGCCTTCGCAGTCTGAAGTCTTCGGCAGAAATCGAGATCATCCAATATGCGATGGATCTTACGCTTGAGGTCCACAGGCGCGCGCACGCAGCAATGAAACCCGGCATTCGCGCCTCGCAGGTTGTTCAGTTCATCGACGAACAGCACCGGGCACTCAGCGGCGGCAGCGGCTCCTACTTCTGCATCGTTTCCTTTGGAACAGCAACGTCACTCCCACATGGCGCGGATGGCGACCAGGTGCTCCAGGAAGGCGATGTCATTCTGGTAGACACCGGTTTGCGCATCGAAGGCTACCACTCCGATATTACCCGCACCTATGTGCTGGAAAAAGCCGACGCTGCCTTTGCGGATGCATGGGCTATCGAGCGCGAAGCGCAGCAGGCGGTTTTTGACGCGGCCAGAATCGGCGCAGCCTGCGGCAGCCTCGACGACGCGGCCCGCGCGGTGTTTGGGAAACATGGCCTTGGGCCGGATTATGCCATGCCGGGGTTACCGCATCGCGCCGGTCACGGACTTGGCCTGGAAATCCACGAAGCACCTTATATCGTTCGTGGCAACACTTTGCCGCTTGCAAAGGGAATGTGCTTTTCCAACGAACCGATGCTGGTTTATCCGGGCAAATTCGGAATACGTCTGGAAGACCACATCTATATGTCGGAGGCCGGGCCACGGTGGTTTACGCGCCCCGCCATAGCTCCGACACAGCCGTTTCAATAGAGCTAATAAAGAAGACTGGCTTTTCAAAGTCATTATAAAATATACTTTTTGCAGTGCGAATCATATTGCCGGGGTCAAGCATGTCCGTTGCCGAAAAAAGAAAAACCAAAACACCCGTGCTGGTAGACCGCATAGGGGAATTTATCGAAAAAATAAAAAATACCAAAAAGTCAGACGGCACGTATGACACGAAGAAAATCGGCGCACTCTGGAACGAAGAGGTTCGATTTCACTTCGAAAACGGACGCACGGAAAAGACGCTCGAGCTATATATTGTAAAATATAGATACGCGTTGAAAGACGCCTTCGGCCCCAAGACGACTCCGCTTGCCATCTGCAACATGAAAAAACTTCGGGAGCGGCTGGATACCTATATAAAGGCGGCAGACTATCCCGCCGTCGGTGTCGCCACTTCCATCCGGGAAAAACTCGAGCGGGCCGAGGCCAATATGGTTGGCCGCAAGCCGCGTTTTCTCCTGCGCGTTGCCAACTTCATTGCCGCCACCAACGGTGTTTCGACCAAGGCGGAGATGCAGGCCCTGTGGGATCGCGAAATGGACTCGATGAAGGACAAGGCGCAGGCAACCGTAATCTCCTACATCACGAAATACCGGAATGCCTTGCGTGAGGCCTTTGGCGATGAGCACCCGATGCTGCGCATCGCCGCCGGAACGCCTCAGCTTTACGATGAGGCACGCAAGATCAAGATGGCGAAGATTGCCAAGAAGCACGGTTCTTTGATTACATTCGAAAACCATGCCGAAGTCATGAAGCGGTGTCGCCGCTACCTGCTCGCATCCGATCCCATGACGATTGCTATTGGCCTGATGGGAACGACCGGGCGTCGCCCCTATGAAATCTTCACACAGGCGGAACTCAAGCCTGCGCCCTATGGCAAGGGCGTTTCGAAATGGAGTGTGCTTTTCAACGGTCAGGCCAAGACCAAGCAGGGCGAAGGCACGAAATTCGGTGTCACCTACGAAATTCCTGTGCTTGAGCAATCGAAAATCGTCCTCGACGCCTATCGCCGCCTGCGGGAGAGTAGCGATGGCAAGCTTTGGCTGGGGCTGAGCGTCGACGACTTCACCTCGGAAGTTCGTCTGCCCTTGCGGGATGCAGTTATCGCCAAATTCGAAGATATCTGGCCCAAGGAAGAACCGGCAAAACCCTATGGCCTGCGTCATCTCTACGCGGAAATAGCGTTCCGCAATTTCGCGCCCCCACGGGTCACCAAGAACAGCTATTTCGCGGCTATCCTTGGCCACAACAACAATGACCTTGAAACCTCATTGTCCTACATGACCTACACCTTTCCCGAAGATGCGGACCAGTCCAAGGCGCGCGCGGAGCATCTGGCGGATCGCACCATCAACCAGATGCGCACGATCAATCAGATACCTGGAATGCCGGAGAGCTAAGGGCAAGACCTTCCAGCCATTACCAAACCGGTGCAACCGACAAGGAGTGCGCGGGCGTGTGCGCATGGGATCTTAGCTGCTCAAAATATCTGGCCTGCACCTCTCGCTCAAGACTGCTTGACACAAATGAAACGGGCATCTAGCAAGATGGAACATATATTCCAAAATGGGTTTCGTGCTCGCGCCGGCGTTCTAATCTCGACCGCGACCAACGCGCCCAGATGACCAGATCGGGAGGAAACGATGGTTACGAAATTGGCCTTGCTGGGTGCCGGGCGCATTGGGAAAGTCCACGCCAAGGCAATTGCCTCTGACAAGCGTGCAAAGCTGGTTGCCGTGGTGGACGCCTTTCAGGAGGCAGCTCAAGCGATTGCAGATGAGACCGGTTGCGAGATCAGCACCATCGATGCCGTTCTCGCCAATCCCGACATTGATGCGGTTATCATCTGCACACCTACCAATACCCACGCCGATCTGATCGAGCGCTTTGCACGGGCCGGCAAGGCTATTTTCTGCGAAAAGCCGATCGATCTGGATGTTGCGCGCGCTCAATCCTGCATCGATGTGGTGGAAGAGACGGGCGCCAAGATCATGCTTGGCTTCAATCGCCGTTTTGATCCGCATTTCCGTGCTGTACGCAAGGCAATAGATGACGGTCAGATCGGCAAGGTCGAGATGGTGACCATCACCAGCCGCGACCCGGGCGCGCCGCCGCCGGAATATATCAAGGTCTCGGGCGGCATCTTCCGCGACATGACCATCCATGATTTCGACATCGCCCGCTTCCTGCTCGGCGAAGAGATTGTCAGCGTGTTCGCAAGCGGCTCCGTTCTCGTGGACCCCCAGATCGGGGAACTCGGCGATTACGACAGCGCCAGCATCGTCCTGACCACGGCAACGGGACGTCAGGCGATGATTTCCAACTCACGCCGCGCGACCTATGGCTATGATCAGCGCATCGAAGTCCACGGTTCGCTCGGCTCGGTAGCCGCGGAAAACCAGCGGCCCGTTTCCATCGAGATCGCGACGAAGGATGGCTATACGCGTCCGCCTCTGCACGATTTCTTCATGACGCGTTACACAGCGGCCTACGCGGCCGAGATCGCAGCCTTCATCGATGCCATCGAGAACAATGCCGCACCCTCGCCTTCCGCAAAGGACGGCCTCATCGCCTTGAAGCTGGCCGATGCCGCACTCAAATCCGCACGCGAAAAAACCGTCGTGCATTTGACCTGACCGTTGCCGCGAAGGTGTGGCACTTGCCATGCCTTCGCGCCATTGACAGCAGGCGTAAAAGACGCCACTTTCGAGACATTCCGAGGGGAGCATCTGACGATGCTGAGATGGCGCTGAGCCGGACCCTTGAACCTGATCCGGGTCATGCCGGCGTAGGAACGGAACAGTCTGCGCAGGCAATGCTTTTCTCTTCTCCGCTTGGCCCGGGTCTCTGCATCGAGACGTCTGGAGTGCTGAGAAAACCATGATCGATTTCCCCACGGCCCAAAAGGCTGGCGAGCTTTTAACGCGGGTGCGCGAGCGACGTCCGCGGGTGCACTGCCTGATGAATACCGTCGTCCAGAAATTCACGGCAGACGGTATAACCGCTGTCGGCGGCATTCCCTCCATGACGTCATCGCCGGAGGAGATTGAGGATTTCGTCCTGATGGTCGATGCGCTGACTATCAACCTTGGCACGCTGGACGAGGCACGCCGCAAGGTCATCCGGCAGGCAGTCGCCATTGCAAACGCCAAGGGCAAGCCCTGGATCATTGACCCTGTTCACTGCGATTATTCCCCATCCCGCCTAGCATTTGCCAGGGAGATGCTTGCGCTCGGCCCCGCAATCGTGCGCGGCAACCAAGCGGAAATGTCCGTAATCGGCGATGTCGCCAAGGCGCTGCGTATCCAGACCGGGCCGCAGGATCTGCTTCAGGACCAGAACAGGGCGGCGACCATCCACAACGGTCATCCCTGGATGGCGAAAGTTACCGGCACAGGCTGCCTCTCCGGCGGCGTCATTGCAGCATTCATGGCGGTTGAGACAGACCCGCTTCTGGCGGCCGCAGCCGCGCTGACCGTCACAGGCGTTTCTGCGGAAATTGCGGCACGGCATTCGCGTGGTCCGGGGACATTCGAGGCGGCGTTTCTCGATGCCCTGAACGGACTGAGTACCGATGACATCGTTTCGCTTGCGAGGATTGAACGACATGAGAATTGATTACAGGCTGAACGCGCTGGTCGATGCATCGCTGGCCGATATCGCCCCCCTGCCGGAACTCGCAGCGGTGGCGGCGCGGCATGGGGCGACCATCATCCAGTACCGCGACAAGCACTCCTCGACCCGAGAGATGATCCAGCAGGCAGTTCTCATTCTGCAAGCTCTGCAAGGCACGGGCGTTCCGCTCGTCATCAATGACCGGGTCGACGTAGCGCTCGCGTCTGGCGCGGATGGCGTCCATCTGGGTGCCGATGACATGGACGCGGCAACGGCAAGGCGGCTGCTCGGGCCTGCTGCCATTATTGGCCTGACGGTCAAAAACATGGACGACGCCGAGCGCGCGGGCAACGCACCGGCAGACTATGCCTGTATCGGCGGCGTTTTCGATACCGTCTCGAAAGTAAACCCCGACGCTCCCGTTGGGCTGGAGGGCTTCAGGGAACTTCGGAACATTCTGAACAACATGCGGCCCGATATGCCGGTCGGCGCTATAGCAGGCATCACACTGGACAAAGTGCCCGCCCTCATCGCCGCTGGCGCAGACGGTGTGGCGGTTATTTCCGGGTTGTTTCGCGCCACCGATATTGCCGCCGCAGCCCGGGATTTCCGCCATCATGTGGATATTGCGCTGGAGGCACGCAGATGACAGCCATCGCACTGACAATTGCAGGCTCCGATAGCGGCGGAGGCGCGGGCATACAGGCGGACCTCAAGACATTCTCTGCCTTGGGCGTGTATGGCGCCAGCGTGTTGACCGCCATCACCGCACAAAACACCAGGGGCGTCACCGCCGTTCAAGACGTCTCGCCCGGAATGGTGCAGGCCCAGATGGACGCGGTATTCTCTGATCTCAAGGTTGATGCCGTCAAGATCGGAATGGTCTCGCGCACCGAGACCATCGAATGCATAGCCGCAGGCCTGCAAGGCCGCAAAATGCCTGTGGTATTGGACCCGGTGATGGTGGCGACATCTGGTGATCGCTTGCTGCAGGAAGATGCTGTCGAGGGTCTGCGGTCCATGCTGCTTCCCCTGGCGGTGCTGGCAACACCAAACCTGCCTGAAGCTGCTCTCTTGTGCGGAATGAAAATGGCCGCATCCCGCAATGAGGTTATCCAGCAGGCCGAAACAATCCTGAAGACCGGCGTCGGCGCAGTCCTGATCAAGGGCGGGCACGCCTCCGGCTCGGAGAGTATCGATATTCTCCTGGATTCGACGGGCCTTCAGGAATTCGCCATGCCCCGGCTCGAAACCCGAAACGACCACGGAACCGGCTGTACATTGGCATCTGCCATCACGGCCAATCTGGCTCTGGGTTATCCCCTGGCCGACGCTATTGGTCTGGCAAAAGATTACCTCCAGGGGGCGTTGGCTGCGGGACGCGCCTTGCGGGTAGGCAGTGGGCACGGCCCCGTGCATCATTTTTATCGCTGGTGGAGTGCCTGACCGCAGCTTGTCACATCGAAAGCGAGGTCGACCGTTCTCACGCTCTCGGCTTCGGGCTTGCCAGTGCGTTGCGAATGGCAAAACTGGAATGGATGCGGGATACTCCCGGCAGTTTCGACAGGATATCCTTGTGGACGCGCTCGAAATCCCCTGCGGTTTCAACTTCTACCCGCAGAAAGTAGTCCGATCCGCCAGTCATCAGATAGCATTCCCGGATTTCCGGGTAACGGCGAACGGCATTTTCGAAACGATTCAGGAAATCTTCCGTCTGCCGGTCAAGCGTGATCTGGACGATAACGGAGATGACATCGCCACCAGCCGCGCTTCCCGTCAGCGCGGTATAGCCGCGGATGACACCTTCCCGCTCGAGAATATCGACGCGGCGAAGGCAAGCAGACGGCGAAAGCCCGACTTCGGCGGCCAGTTTGGCATTGCTGATGCGGGCATTCAGTCGAAGCAGGCGGATGATGTGGCGATCGGTAGCGTCCAGAGAAGACATAAAGATATTCCGTTCTGCCGTTGAAAATTGCGTGCTGAGCCAATCATTCGAATAATCTGCACATCAAACTGCAAAAATTCGATGATTGTTGCAATAGACTTGTTCCCAATAATAAGGGAACGACGATGAATATGACGATCAATCGCCAGACGGTAAGTGGCGGTGCCAGCGGCTATCTGACGATAGACCTGGGCGCGCTTCGTGACAATTATCTCCTGTTGAAAGCAAAGGCACCCGCCTCGATAACGAGCGCCGTTGTGAAGGCCAATGCCTATGGTTTGGGCGCAGACATGGTCGCGCCCGTGCTTTACGACGCTGGCTGCCGTCATTTCTTCGTCGCCCATATGGATGAGGCAATCGCCCTGCGCCTTCGCCTTGCCGGTGATGCACAGATTTTTGTTCTCAACGGATTACAGCCGGGCAACGAAACCTCCTGCACGGCGATGAACATCACGCCGGTTCTGAATTGCCTTGAGCAAATCGCGCAGTGGTCAGCCCATTCAGCTGCACTGAGACAGGTTCTCCCGGCGGCGATCCAGATCGACACAGGCATGTCGCGGCTTGGTCTGGCACCCATTGAGCTGGATGCGCTGAAAGCAGAGCCGGCACGTCTTCGCGGCATCGCCATAAGCTATCTCATGAGCCATCTCGCCTGCGCTGATGAACCTGAGAGCCCGGTCAATGCATCGCAACTTGCCGTGATGCGCAAGGCATCGGACATGTTTCCCGGCACGCCGGTATGCCTTGCGAACTCGGGCGGCGTTTTCCTCGGTGCCGATTACCACAACGCGCTGATGCGCCCGGGTATCGCTCTTTACGGCGGCGCGCCTTCAACGTTGCGCCCCAACCCGATGAAACCTGTGGTTCGGCTGGATGTCGCAGTAATCCAGACGCGGACAGTCCCCGCAGATACGCTGGTCGGATATGGCGGCACGTTCCGTGCGTCCGCTGAAACGCGGCTGGCTACGATTGCGGCGGGATATGCGGACGGTCTTCCCCGCTCTCTCAGCAATCGCGGAGCCGCCTATTTCAATGGCATCCGCCTGCCGATTGCCGGCCGCGTCTCCATGGACAGCATAAGCCTCGACATTACAGCCCTGCCTGCGGGAAGCCTGACCCATGGCAGCCTTGTGCAACTGATTGGACCCGACCAATCGCTTGAAGCGCTTGCCGAGGATGCCGGGACAATATCCTATGAGATTCTGACGGGCCTCGGCCAACGCTATCGCAGAACCTATATTCAGCCAGACAGAGCCGTTGTTACCGGCGAAACAATCAACGCAGACGAGTGAGGCAGATATGAAAATCGTTATTCTCGGTGCCGGTGTCGTCGGCGTTACGTCCGCCTGGTATCTTGCAAAGGCGGGTCACTCGGTGACGGTGATAGACCGCCAGCCTGCTGCGGCACTTGAAACAAGCTTTGCCAATGCGGGAGAAGTATCTCCGGGCTACTCCTCGCCCTGGGCTGCCCCAGGCATTCCGATGAAAGCTATGAAGTGGCTTTTCATGGAACATGCCCCTCTTATCATTCGACCGACAGCGGACCCGGCTGCCTGGCGCTGGATGGGCCAGATGCTGCGAAACTGCACATCCGCTCGCTATTCAGTCAATAAGAGCAGGATGGTGCGCATTGCCGAATATAGCCGCGATTGCCTGATGGCTCTGCGCGATGAAACCGGCATCCAGTACGACCAGCGGACGCAGGGCACGCTGGAGGTTTTCCGAACGCAGAAGCAGTTTGATGGCATTGCCAAGGACGTGGCGGTGCTAAAGGCTGGCGGCGTGGCTTACGAGATCTTGGATCGCGATGGTTGTGCCGCCGTGGAACCCGGCCTTTCAGCATCCAAAGACAAGATCGTCGGCGGCCTGCGTCTGCCGGGTGACGAGACCGGCGACTGCTTCATGTTCACCACCGAACTGGCAAAGCTTGCCGAACAGGCCGGTGTGACATTCCTCTACGACACCGGCATTCTGCGGCCGATCACCGAAGGCAACCGCGTCAAGGCCATCGAGACGACGAAGGGCACTCTGGAGGCCGATACGTTCGTTGGGGCATTGGGAAGCTACACGCCACAATTCCTCAAGCCGCTAGGTGTCGATCTGCCGGTTTACCCGGTCAAGGGCTATTCTATCACGGTACCGATCATCGATGCCGCGCGCGCACCGGTTTCAACCGTCATGGATGAAGCGCACAAGATCGCGATCACCCGCCTTGGTGACCGTATTCGCGTTGGAGGAATGGCAGAGATTGCGGGCTTTAGCAAAGACCTGCCAGCCAAGCGGCAGGCGACCTTGACCCATTCGATCGAGGATCTGTTCGGCGGTGCCGGCGACCAATCCCAGGCGAAATTCTGGTCTGGCCTTCGCCCGATGACCCCGGATGGCACGCCGGTTATCGGCCCCACGCGCTACACCAATCTCTATCTGAATACAGGCCATGGCACTCTTGGCTGGACAATGGCCTGCGGTTCTGCGCGGGTTCTCGCCGACATGGTGAGTGGTACCAGACCCGAGATCGAAACCGGGGATCTTGCGATCAGCAGATATGCCGCCTGATGTACGCACCCGTATCGGCGGCAACCGGCTGCCGATACACCTCACAAGGACAGCGCATCTTTAAGCGCCAGACCTTCCTTGTTGCGCAAGTCCAGGTCCGTTTCGATGTGATCGATGTGATGCAGCATCAAACGCTTTGCCTTTTCGGCATCGCCGCTCTCGAGAGCATCGAGAATGGCGGCGTGATCGCTATGCCCACAACTGGAAACGCCGGAGCGCCCATAGAGCGCGATGACGAGCGACGACCTGGCGACCAGCTCGGCCATGAATTTTTCAAGGATGGCATTTCCAGCAACGGAGGCGAGCATCAGGTGAAAATCGCCCGAGGCCTTGATCTCGGACCGGCGTGCGCTTGGCCCCCGTTCATGCTGATGGCGGGCTTCTTCTGTCAGGTGAGCCCGCATTTCGGCAACCACATCTGCTGACAGCCGTTCGATTGCACTTTGGACGATTCCCGGCTCGATCAGCCTGCGGGATGCAAAGATCTGCCGCGCCTCTTCCGGAGTAGGATTGGACACGAAGGCGCCGCGATTTCGCTCCGTCTTGACCAGCCCCTCGAAGGCCAGCATCTGCAAGGCGGCGCGCACGACGGTGCGGCTGACATCGAACAGCGTGCCGACCTCGGCCTCGGACAATTTCGTTCCTGGGGCAAGCCTTCTGTCCACAATTGCATCGCGCAGCGTGTCGCGGATAGACTGGGCGCGATCTTCCTGAGTAGCGTCGGTGTCTGGCGTAATATCAGCTGTTGTCATTGTATCTTCCGGTGGTCCAGCCTTTGTACTCCCACCAACCAAGGCCTGCAAAGGCAAAAGTACCCAATCGCCAAAAATATTGGATACAATCGTGATGCATAATCGCTCACAATCGCTTCTTTTTTAATCAGCGCCACAAGCGGGACGTTAAAAAGGAAATCCACGCCCGGAAAATCGGATTGAATTACAGAAACTTACCCCGCGCTCCGTCAACTGGCACGTCTTATGCAAGGAGATGATCGACAGCAGGGGAAGATGCATGAGCAAAGCCGCCGAGATCGATATTGTCTCCGTCTCAAAAGTCTACGGAACCACCACCGCCGTCCACGGCATCAGCCTGAAGATACCGGCTGGTAGCTATTGCTGCCTGCTAGGCCCTTCCGGCTGCGGAAAGACCTCGACATTGCGCATGATTGCCGGTCACGAGACGATTTCGAGCGGTGACGTTCGGCTGGGCAATACCGTCGTTACCGATTTTCCACCGGCGCGCCGCGGGACTGCAATGATGTTTCAGTCCTACGCCCTGTTTCCGCATCTCGACCTCCTGGATAATGTCGCCTTCAGCCTGAAGATGAAAGGCGTGGACCGCGACACACGCCGGGCAAAGGCCTTGACCATGCTGCAACTGATGCAGTTGGAACCCTATGCCAACCGCAGACCCGCCCAGTTGTCCGGTGGCCAGCAGCAGCGTGTGGCCCTGGCACGTGCGCTCATTACCGATCCGGAAGCGCTGCTTCTGGACGAGCCCCTCTCCGCGCTCGATCCCTTTCTGAAGATACGGATGCGCGCGGAACTGAAAAAGCTGCAGACGACGCTCGGCATTACCTTCGTTCACGTGACGCACAGCCAGGAAGAGGCAATGGCGCTCGCCGACATCATCGTCATCATGAATGACGGGCGCATCGAACAGGCGGCAACGCCACGTGACGTGTTCGAGCGTCCGGCGACGGGCTTCGTCGCCCGCTTCATGGGCCACCACAACGTCATTTCCGGGCGGGTGAGCGCGCAATATGGCGAATTGATCACCATCGACGTTCCCGCAGGCGGCTCCTTCACCGCCACAGGCGAGCCCATGCAGGACGGGCTCGTCGATATCGCAATCCGCACCGATCGCGTTCGCATCGGCGAAGCTGAGGAACTCGGATATGGCTTCACCGGTATCGTTTCCAACGTCGAATATCACGGGGCGACGGTCAAAATCACCGTCGCAGGCGCGGGCTTTGAGGACTTCAACGTCATTCTCAGCGACGTCGCTTTCTTTGCAAGCCCCATCAAGATCGGTGAAGCAATTCCACTGTCATGGAATGCGGCAGATGCCATCGTGCTCGGCCGAATAGAAAAATGACCAAAAAACAACCAGAGGAGAACTCATCATGTCGATAACATCCAATTCGAAAAAAGGTCTTTCGCGTCGCGGTCTTCTCAAGGCTGGCGCTGCAGCAACCGGTGCCGCCATCGGCTCTGGCCTGATTACCGGCTTCCCGACCATCTGGGCCCAGAACCCGATCACGCTGCGTCAATTCGGCACCGGTGTTTCAAACCTCAATGCCATCGCCGAAAAATGTAAGGCCGACCTCGGCATCACGCTTGAAATGACGGCGACCGATTCCGACGCGGCTGCGCAACGCGCCGTTACCCAGCCAAACTCCTACGACATCGCAGACATCGAATACTGGATCTTGAAGAAGGTCTA
This sequence comes from Hyphomicrobiales bacterium, assembly GCA_900468285.1. Taxonomy (GTDB): domain Bacteria; phylum Pseudomonadota; class Alphaproteobacteria; order Rhizobiales; family Rhizobiaceae; genus Agrobacterium. Next base: position 41,532 of record UBTF01000014.1, read on the forward strand.
TCCGGCAGGCGTCATCCAGCCGATGGAAATCAAGAAGCTGAAATATTATGACAAGATCGTGCCGCTGTTCAAAACCGGCAAGCTGACGCCCGACAGCGTCATCGCCCAGGGAACAGCGCCCCATACTGTCGGCTTCGTTGAAAAGCAGGGCGACAAGAAATTCGCCAAGGGCGAGACCGATTATTTCACCATGGTTCCGACCATCTACAATGCCGATACGCTCGGCATCCGACCTGACCTGGTTGGCCGCGAGATCAGCAGCTGGGCCGATATCATGGACCCGAAGTTCAAGGGCAAGGCGTCCATTCTCAATATTCCTTCGATCGGCATCATGGATGCAGCCATGATCATGGAAGCGATGGGCAACATCAAATATGCCGACAAGGGCAACATGACCAAGGAAGAGATCGACAAGACGATCGACTTCCTCATCAAGGCAAAGAAGGACGGTCAGTTCCGCGCATTCTGGAAGAGCTTCGACGAGAGCGTCAACCTCATGGCATCTGGCGAAGTCGTCATCCAGTCCATGTGGTCGCCCGCCGTGGCTGCCGTGCGCTCCAAGGGCATTGCCTGCAAATACCAGCCGCTCAAGGAAGGTTACCGTTCATGGGGCGGCGGTCTGGGTCTTGCCAAGCATCTCTCGGGCGCAAAGCTCGATGCGGCCTATGAATACATCAACTGGTACACGTCCGGCTGGGTCGGCGCCTATCTCAACCGCCAGGGCTACTACTCTGCCGCCATGGACACCGCAAAGGAACACATGACTGCGGATGAATGGGGTTATTGGGTCGAGGGCAAGGCCGCTCAGGGCGACATCATCGCACCAGATGGCAAGGTCATGGAAAAAGCCGGTGCAGTCCGAGACGGCGGCTCCTTCCAGGAGCGCATGGGCAAGGTGGCGTGCTGGAACTCCGTGATGGACGAAGACCGCTACATGGTTCGCCGCTGGAACGAGTTCATCGCCGCCTGAGCCTGAACATCAAACCTTAAGCGACCGCCAGCTCACAGCTGGCGGCGCTGCCCCCTTAGCCACGAAAGGCCTCATCATGGTGACCGTGCGATTGATCGGCGTCAGCGACAAGACGGAGAAGAAAAGCCGCAGCTTTGCACTGCCGGAAAAGCTGGTCGCCTATCTTCAGGCGGCACCGCTGGCCGTCATACTCGGCTTCTTCCTCGCCCTGCCAATCCTCATGATCGCCACTGTCAGCTTCTGGGACTACGACTTCGCCCAGATGTATCCGGGCTTCGTCACCTTCAACTATACCGAAACGCTCGGCTCCTGGGTGACCTGGCAGACATACCTCAACACGTTGAAATTTGCGGCGATCGTCTGGGCAATCACCCTGTTTTGCGGCTTCTGGGTTGCCTATTTCCTGACATTCCACATCAAAACCACCACCATGCAGATGGTGCTATTTCTGATCTGCACCGTGCCCTTTCTGACCTCCAACATCATCAGAATGATATCCTGGATACCGGTTCTGGGTCGAAACGGGCTGGTCAACAGCGCGCTTGTCGGCACGGGCATCGTTCCGGCTCCGGTGGAATGGCTGCTCTATTCCGATTTTGCCGTCGTGCTTGCCATGGTCCATCTCTACACGCTGTTCATGGTAACCCCGATCTTCAACACGTTGATGCGCATCGACAAGTCGCTGGTGGAAGCCGCGCGGGATGCCGGCGCCACAAGCTGGCAGATCCTTTGGAATGTCATCATTCCCCTGGCAAAGCCCGGAATGGCCATCGGTACGATTTTCGTCGTCACACTCGTCATGGCCGATTTCTCCACGGTTCAGGTCATGTCCGGTGGCCAGAGCGCTTCGGTTGCGCTGATGATGAAGAACCAGATGTCGCTGCTGCAATATCCCGCAGCCGCTGCCAATGCCGTCATCCTGCTCGCCCTCGTGCTGCTGATGGTGGCTGGAATTCTTCGCGTCGTCGATATCAGGAAGGAGCTCTAGGATGTATTCGGAAAAACGCGGTCGCGAATTCTATGTGCTTTCCTTCTTCTTTGCGCTCTTCGTGCTGTTTTTATACGGCCCGCTCTCGGCCATTCTGATACTGGCCTTTCAGGGACCTAATGGCGGGCTGACCTTTCCGCTGAACGGCATCTCGCTGCACTGGTTCAGGAACCTCTTCGAGCAACAGGCGGTTGGCGATTTTGGCGGATCGTTCCGGCGCTCGCTGTTTCTGGGCGTTATGGTGATGGTCTCGACCGTGCTCGTCTCGCTTCTTGCGGGTCTCGCATTTCGCCGGAAATTCGTTGGCGCGACATCGCTGTTCTATCTCTCCGTCGCCAGTCTCGTCGTTCCTTCCATCATCATCTCGCTGGGCATCGGCGTCCTCTTTCAGCAATTGGGGCTTGAACCGTCCTGGTACAGCTCCGCCTTCGGCGCGCACATGACATGGACATTGCCTTTCGGGGTGTTGATCATGCTTGCCGTCTTCAACCGGTTCTCTCCATCCTATGAAGAGGCCGCACGCGATCTTGGCGCGACACCCTGGCAGACATTTACCAATGTCGTTTTACCCATGATTGCGCCAAGCCTCATCGGCATCGGTCTTTTTGGCTTTACGCTGTCCTATGACGAGTTTGCGCGCACGCTGATGACATCAGGCACCTACAACACCCTGCCGCTCGAAATCTACGGAATGACGACCAACGTCACGACGCCGGTTCTCTACGCGCTGGGCGCGGTCACCACATTTTTCTCGTTTCTGGTGATTGCGGCCACGCTCGGCCTCATCGTTTATCTGAACCGACGCCAACTGAAAGCCTGAACACAGCATCATGCGCATTCTCATCGTCAATCCCAACACCACCGCATCCATGACCGCAACGATTGCATCTGCTGCAAGCGGAGTGGCTGCACGCGAAACGGAAATCGTGGCCGTGACATCGCAGATGGGGCCTGTCTCAATAGAGGGTTACTACGACGAGGTTTTTGCCGTGCCGGGTCTGTTGGTGGAAATCGCCAAGGGGGAAAAGGCAGGTGCGGACGGCGCCATCATTGCCTGTTTTGACGATACGGGGCTGGATGCGGCAAGAGCACTTGCGACCATTCCGGTGATCGGCATCTGCGAAGCGGCGGTTGCCACCGCCTCCTTCATCGCCCAGCGGTTCGCCATTGTGACCACCATGGAACGGTCCCGCCTGCCTATCGAACATCTCGTTCATCGCTACGGAATGAGCAGCCGCGCGACCGTTCGTGCTGCCAATATTCCGGTCCTGTCGCTTGAAGACCCCATGTCTGACGCGCTTGAAAAATTGCGCCGGGAGATTGACGCCGCCGTCAGCAAGAATGGCGCAGAGGCCATCATTCTGGGTTGCGCAGGCATGGCTGACCTTGCATCACGCCTTTCCGAAGAGTTCCGTGTGCCCGTCATCGATGGGGTAAGTGCCGCGGTCAAACACTTAGAAGGGCTGGTTACACTGGGTCTGAAAACAGCCAAACAGGGCGCCTATGCCGCGCCGCTGCACAAGCCATACGGCGGAATGTTGAGTATGTTTTCACCCACGGAAATCAGCGACCACTGAGGCGTAAGCAATGCAGACATGGGTACGCCTTCACGCCACAGCAGCGCCATAATTCATTCAGCAGCCGTTCAGCCACATATCGCTAATTCTTAACCATCAGATAATCACTGGCACGCAGTTGCCGCTTTGATGGAAAACGAACATGGCCTCTTTTGCAGCAAAAACGCTTCTGGCTCTTGCAGTGTCTGCAACCGTCATCGCTCCCTTGAACTCCGCATCCGCCGGTGACTGGCGCCGTCATGACCGTGACGCTGCGCTTCTGGGCGGCGTGCTGGGTCTTGCAGCCGGTGTGGCTGTCGGTTCCGCACTGGCCCAGCCCCGCTACTCGGAAGAGCGCGTCTACGACGAGCCGCCGGTGCGCCGCTATCCCGCCTATCAGCCGAGCTACACCTACAGCGAACCCGACGACAACTACTATTACCGCCAGGCGCCGCGCCCGGTTTATAGAGCCCAGCCGGTTTACGATACCCGCCCGGCCTATCAGCCGCGCCGCACCTATCGCACCATCGAGCCTTGGACATCCACATGGTATGACTATTGCTCGCAGCGCTACGGCAGCTTCAACCCGCGTACCGGCACGTATCTCGGTTACGATGGCCAGAACCACTTCTGCGTTGCAGGCTGACCGTTCCGATAGACAAAGACGCCGCGTTGCCTATGCGCCCTTCTGGACATAGTCGGCGCGGCTGATGTTATGGCGCTGCAGCTTGTCATAGAATGTCTTGCGAGCAATGCCGAGGGCGGCAATCGTTTCAGCAACATCGCCGTCGCACTTCTCCAAAGCTTCCCTGATAATGGAGGCCTCCTCGCGGTCCAGTCTTTCAGACAGCGTGCCTGATGCTGCGTCACGCGATGCCGCTGGGGCCGCCGGCTGAGCCGTGGCTTCCAGCCCCAGAACCACCCGTTCTGCGAAATGGCCCAGTTCCCGGACATTTCCCGGCCAGTCATGGTCATTAAGATGCCGCGACATGGCAGCGGTGATTGCCGGAACCGGCAGTCCGAAACGATCCGAAGCTTTCTTCGCAAAATGGGAGAACAGCAACGGTATATCGGCTCGACGCTCTCGAAGCGGCGGAATCGACAAGGTCACGACGTTTAGGCGGTAATAAAGGTCATCTCGAAAATCGCCCCTTTGCTGGGCGTCGCCAAGGTCCACCTTGGCTGCGGCGACGACACGAATATCGACTGGCCTCTCCTCATTGGAGCCGACAGGTGAGACCTGCCGCATTTCCAGCACGCGCAGCATCCGCACCTGCACCCCCGGCGGCATACTTTCGATTTCGTCCAGAAACAACGTACCGCCACTGGAGTGTTCGATCCGACCGATCCGCTTCTTCTGCGCACCGGTAAAAGCGCCCGCTTCGTGGCCGAACAATTCGCTCTCGATGACCGTTTCCGGGAGTGCGCCGCAATTCAGCGCGACAAAATTGCCCTTCGAGCGTCGTTTGCTCCATTTGTGGAGCGCTGTGGCAACCACTTCCTTGCCGCTTCCCGTTTCACCGGCCACCAGCACATCGACGTCCGTATCCGCGATATGGCGCAGCGTATTGCGAAGCCGTTCCATTGCCGGTGTCTGGCCTATCAATGGCAGATCGTCCTCTGCCTGATGCGCGGCCAGCCTCAATGCCCGGTTCTCCATGATCAGCCGACGCTTTTCCAACGCTCTGCGTGCGCTTTCCACCATCCGTTCGGCGGGAAACGGCTTGGAAATGAAATCATACGCGCCATTGTGGAGAGCGGCGACCGCCATGGGCACATCGCCATGGCCTGTAATGAGGATGACCGGAAGGTCCGGATCGATCTGCCGCACGCGATCAAAGAATTGCAGGCCGTCCATGCCGGGCATTCGGACATCCGTTATCACGACACCATCGAAATCTTCAGACAGCGCCTCCAAAGCCTGCTCGGCCTTCGGGTATGGCACAACCGCTATGCCTGCCAGTTCGAGCGTCTGGCGCATGGCCTTGCGCAGCTGAGAATCGTCATCGACCAGATATACCGTACCGCCCATCGTCATCTTACGCCCGCTTCAAATAAACAGAAAAACACGTGCCGGTCTCACCGGTCTCGACGTCGATCCGGCCTCCATAATCCGAGGCAATGTCTCGGGAAATGACAAGACCGAGACCCAACCCTCCCTCTTTTGAGGTATTGAAAGGGGAAAACAGCTGCTCGCGTATGTCCGACGAAATGCCGGGGCCGTTGTCCGCTATAACAAGGGCAATCTCATCGCCAGCCTCATCGACCCGCACAGACACCCTTCCATCCGGCTTGTCCTCAATCGCTTCAAGCGCGTTTTGCAGAAGATTGATGACGATCTGCTCCAGCCGGATCCGGCTTCCGAGCACCATGAGACCATCTTGAGGAAGGGTAATTTCCAGTGCTTCCAGACGACCGGCAAAGCGGCTGCGCAGCAGAACCACCGCACCCTCCATGACGAGGCGCATACTGACGGGCTCTGCAGCGGTGCGTCCTTTTCGCGCCAATATCTTGAGATCGCTGGTTATGACGCCGATGCGCTCCGTCAGCGAAGCAATGCTTTCAAGGTTTTCATCGACCTCCTGCGCGCGGTCACGTTTGAGAAAGACGCGTGCGTTATCGGCAAAGGCACGAATGGTCGCTACGGGCTGGTTGATTTCATGCGCGACACCGGCTGCCACCTGCCCTAAAATCGAAAGGCGATTGGCTTTCACCAACTCGTGCTGGACGCTTTGCAGCTCCTTGGCGGTCTGTTCGTGGCCGATAATTTCAGATTGCAGCCGGTCTCGCGCCATTGTCAGATCGATTGTCCGCTCTTGCACGCGTCTTTCCAGCTCGGCACGATCACGTTCATCCGCCGCACGCTGCTCGGCTCCTTTTTGCCTGCGACGCAACCAGATGGCTGATATCGCAAGAAGAGGCATGAGGCTCGCCGCAGCTATAATGCGATTTTCCCGGATCGCGGCATTCATGGTAGCGGCCACCGGTTGAAGATAGTGCAGCGACCACTGCGTTGTCGGCACGGGAAGTTCCAGACGCAGGAACTCTCCCTTGAGTGAAGACGGCGCGTTGACCGTGACCATAGCGACCTGCGGTCCGGGTGTCGAAACCGTCGTCACAGGCATGAGAGAAAGCTTTTCGTCGCCGAATTGCAGACTTTCAGCGATCTTACTTCGCTGCGCTTCATTGATCGGCGCTACCGTCTTGAACCGCCATTCCGGGATGCTCGTCATCAGGACAACGCCGTTATCGTCAACGATGTAGACCGGGCGACCGCCAATATTCCAGTCTGTCTCAAGCCGGTTGAATTCCACTTTGGCAATGACGACGCCAAGCGGCTTGCCATCTGTGCCATCGACACGCCGCGAGATATAAAGGCCCGGTCTGCGGCTGACATTGCCGAGCGCATAGTGCTCTGCCCTGCCCGTTTCCAAGGCGCGTTTGAAATAATCTCGAAACGCATAATTGGAGCCGACGAAGCTTTCCGGCGTGCGCCAGTTGCTCGACGCAATCGTTACGCCATCGATATTGGCGACATAGATGACCGAAGCCTGCGTGCCTTCAATCAGCCCCTCAAGCTTCTGGTCGAGCCGCTCGACCGACGCGCCGCCATTCTCGAGCGCATCGGTGATGTCCCGATCCCGAGACAGAACCAATGGCAGAACCCTGGGACGCTCAAGGGCAACATTGAGAAGCGCGGATTTCAGCTGGCCATCGGTACTTGCTGTCACCAGCAGGCTCTTCATCGCCTGAATTCGGCCGAGCTTGTCTGCGGCGATAAACGCACCGAGCGCGATTATCACCCACATCATCACGAACGCGACCCAACGCGACCGCGCATTCTCGAAGTTTTTTGCCATCCGCACCACATTCAACGCTGATTATATTGTGCGGATTTCCACACAAACAGCAAGAAAAAACGAGCGGCAAACCACACATGAATGCTTCTAACGACATACACGCCGAAAATATTTCGAGGATTTTCATAGGGTTGCAGAATGTGACGGATCTTGGCACGCCTCTTGCAAAATGACTGGCAGACGGTCGCAGGGCCGTGAACCAAGGACGGCGGACCCGGGAGGCCAATACGGCAGGGTTGTGACCGAGGAGGAACCAACATGATTGACAGCACCCCCGTGGCAACCAGCCACGTCAAATTGCCATTTTACCGGCACCTCTATTTTCAAGTTATCGTCGCCATTCTGGCCGGTATTGCACTCGGGCATTTCTATCCGGCTCTCGGCGAGCAGCTGAAACCGCTTGGCGACGGCTTCATTCGCCTGGTCAAGATGATCATCGCGCCCGTCATCTTCCTTACTGTCGCTACCGGCATTGCCGGCATGAACGACATGAAGAAGGTAGGGCGCGTTGCCGGCAAGGCAATGATCTACTTCCTGACATTCTCGACCCTCGCACTGATCGTCGGCATGATCGTCGCCAATGTCATCCAGCCGGGCGCTGGCATGAACATCGACCCCGCGACGCTCGACGGCAAGGCGGTTGCGACCTATGCCGCCAAGGCGCATGAGCAGAGCATCACCGGCTTCCTGATGAACATCATCCCGACGACGATTGTCGGCGCCTTCGCGGAGGGTGATATTCTACAGGTCCTGTTCTTCTCGGTTCTGTTCGGTATTTCGCTGGGCATCGTCGGGGATCGCGGCAAGCCGGTCGTCGATTTCATGCACGCGCTGATGTATCCGATCTTCAAGCTGGTCGCGATCCTCATGAAAGCCGCCCCGATCGGCGCGTTCGGCGCCATGGCTTTCACCATCGGCAAATACGGCATCTCGTCAGTCACCAATCTCGCGATGCTGATCGGCACCTTCTACCTGACCTCGCTGATCTTCGTGCTGGTCGTTCTGGGCGCGGTTTGCCGGTATAACGGCTTCTCGATCCTGGCGCTGATCCGCTACATCAAGGAAGAGCTTCTGCTCGTTCTGGGCACGTCGTCTTCGGAAGCCGCACTGCCGGGCCTCATGAGCAAGATGGAAAAGGCGGGCTGCAAACGCTCCGTGGTTGGCCTCGTTATCCCCACAGGCTATTCCTTCAACCTTGACGGCACCAACATCTACATGACGCTTGCCGCTCTATTCATTGCACAGGCAACGGGGATCCATCTGTCCTTCGGTGAGCAGGTTCTGCTGCTTCTCGTCGCGATGCTCAGCTCCAAGGGTGCGGCCGGTATCACGGGCGCAGGCTTCATTACGCTTGCCGCAACGCTCTCTGTCGTTCCATCCGTTCCGGTGGCCGGTATGGCGCTGATCCTCGGCATCGACCGCTTTATGTCGGAATGCCGTGCGCTTACCAACTTCGTTGGCAATGCGGTTGCGACAATCGTCGTTGCCCGTTGGGAAGGCGAACTTGACGAGGCGCAGTTGGCCCGCGTGCTGAGCGGCGAAGATGTGCCAAGCATCGGCGAAGTCAAAACTGCTTCTGCAGTGCAGCCTGCCGAATAGCACAATTGTTCAGATGAATGCGCGGCCCGCCCGAATTTTCGGCGCGGGCCGTTTGCGTTTCTAGCTCTAATTGATGAGCCTGCCTAACCAGAAGGGTATATTTGAAGAAGGATATTTCCGCCTAGAATGAAGCCTCCCAAAGGGCAGTCAATCGTATTGGGAGGGGGCCATGCATATCGACGTCATCAACACCCGCGCGGGCTTTGACGCGCTGCGGGACAACTGGGACCAGGTGTTCATGGCGGACCCGCATGCCCAGCACTTCCTGTCCTTCACCTGGTTGAAGGCCTATCTCCGGCGGCGAGGTCGATGGTTCATTCTTGCGCTGAGAGAGAAAGCGGAGGGCTCTGCCTATGTAGCGTTCTTTCCGCTTCGAGTGATTACCCAGCAGGACAAGAAGACTGGCCGCTTCTTCGATGAGATCATCATGGCTGGCAATTTCGCTGCCGACTATACCGGGTTCATTACGTTGCCGGCGTATGAGCATCACGCGGTGGCCGGGTTTTGCGCCTTTCTCAAGCAGCAAAGCTGGACGCATTTGAAGCTTGAATATATGTGCGGCCCCCTTTCCCGGCGCGACGCGATGATAAGGGCGCTCCAGGGACCGCAGGTCATGTTTCGCGACAGCACGCCGAAGAGCCTGAACGATATCAACAATTGCGTCTGCCCGGTGGTGACGCTGCCCGCGAGCTTCGATGAGTATCTGGAAACCAGCATGAGCAGCCAGACGCGGCAGAAGTTGCGGCGGTTTCTGCGAAAGGTGGAAAGTGACCCGGGCTACCGCATATCCTTTGCCACCCATGAAACGATTGCGCGGGACATGGATATTCTCTTTAAGTTCTGGCGCGCAAAATGGGCTCCCTACAAGGGAAAGGACCGTGCCGAGAAGATCATCGTTGCAACCCGTGACATGCTGATGGATTGTTTCAGGGATGGGACGCTGGAAGTACCCGTCCTCTGGTACGAAAACAGACCGCTTGGCGCACTTGCAAACATCATCGACAAAAGCAAAGGCGTGGTGCTTTTCTATATCACGGGCCGGGACGAGACATGGACGACACCATCGCCCGGGCTCGTCCTGCATGGCTTCTGCATCCGGCGCGCAATCGAAATGGGCTTTCACGAGTATGACTTCCTTCGCGGGAACGAGCCCTACAAATACATGTTCGGGCCGTGGGAAAGACCTATCAGCTGCACCCAGTTCAGAACCCGCTCCGGCGAGAACCTCAACGGCAGGCTCCATCCGTTCAGCATCCGCTTTGTCTATGAACAGGCGTTGAAGTTCTACAAGGCCGGTGAAAAGGCAAAGTCGGAAGTTGCCTTCCGGCAGGTTTTGGAAACGGTGCCTGATCACCGGGGCGCGGAATTTGGTCTTGCCAATCTTCTCTTCGAAAAGGGAGAGTTTCACGAAGCGGAAGTGTCCTATCTCGCCATCAGCAGGGCAGTCGAAGACCCCGTCCCCGCCTTGCTGCGCCTGGGAGAAACGTGCCTTGCGCAGAAGGATTTTCCAGGCGCTATCAGGGCGTTTCAGGATGTCACGAGCCGCGCACCGTTTCACCATGAGGCGCTTTACAAATGTGGCATTGCGCTTGTTGCAGCGGGGCGGAGAAACGAAGCTGAAGCGATTTTCGAGAAGCTGCAGAACTTTCATTCTGACGACGCTGCCAATATGCACTATGCCGAGAAAGCAAAGTCAGCGCTTTCACGTCTCCGGGCTTTCGTCGCCCCACCCTCAATCCTCGCGGGATCCGTTGTTCTTGCGGGGACCGACAGCGACCAGCCTCGACACTGGCATCCGCCGAGGGTTTTGCACTGACGGCTTGAAAGGGCTTCAGGCCGTTCTTCAACCGCCTTGCGGCCCCTTGCTTGGACGAGCATCCCGCGCGGCGGCAAGTCCACGCACCGCGTCCCTGTGACCGGTTGAGGCTGGCCCTTCAAACACTTGAACAGCTTCAGCATACCGTTTCAGGTTCAGATAGGCATAGCCGCGAATGACCATCAGGTCGTTACGCTCTGTTGCAAAGCGCGCGCGCTGGTCCAGCAGGATCAAAGCTTTTTCATACTGGCCGTTATTATATGCGGCCAAAGCGCGGTCCGTCAGGATAGCGATCTGAAGTTCTGTCGCCTTGGTCTTGTCCATGCCGGATTTTGTGGCGGAGACGGCTGCATTGTCGGTCAGCCCCATCCGCAGATAGGCAAGGCTCTGTCCATAGGCCGCATCGCTTCGCACAGTGGATTGCCCGCCAGCAAGAGCAGCGCCGAACGCCTTGAGCGCCTCTGCGGGCCGATTGGCATCCATGAGGCACCAGCCCTGTTGCAACGCCTGTTGCGGAGGAAGTCCATCCGGATTGAAGGTCGCGCCACATCTGCTCGTCTTGCGAGAGGCCTGGTTCTGCGCCACGACGCGACCTTGGCGGCCAACGGACTGGCTGGAACTTTGCTGGTAAACGACATTTGTCGGTGCTGTCGTCATGGTTTGCTGTGCCACTTGCATCGGGGCTGGCTGGCCGTTGGCAACACGCTGGGCGGGGTCGGGCTGAGCCATCCCGACCATGCGGATTCTTTCCGACTGCGCACCCCACTGCTGCTGAAGCCTGCGCACTTCCGCAACATTGTTGAGTTCCTGATAGGACAATGCCAGACCATAGGCCGAAGCTTCATCATCCGTCTTCCAGTTCAGCGCGGTGGAAAACCACTGGACGGCCATTTGCGGCTGCAGGAATGCGCGCGAATACCAGCCAAATTCCTGCGCCGTGGCTGCGTCTCTCTGCGAGACTGTTTCCTCGGCGATCCGTTTAAGGACCTCCGGCTCAAGGGCCAAAGGTGGCTCGAGCGCAAGGAGATTGGCCGTCGCAGCAAGATAGGTCTTGCGGGCATCGTCGGACGACTGACGCCACTCGTACATGACTTCTTCAGCCTCGCGGGGTTCGCCGCGAGCGATGAGGGCGAGTGCCAGGCCTTGAGATGCAGAGGCAGAGTCTTCAGCGCTGCGGGCTTGCCGAAACCATTTCTCGGCATCCTGGTTCTTTTCGCGGCGCAGATTGTACCAACCGAGCAAGAGAGCGTCGCTTGCAAGCTTGTTCGTCTCGGCCGCCCGCTCAAGACGCAGAAGATATGCGGGTGGCACCGTCACATCCTTGTCTTCGCCAGCGGCCGCCACGAACTGGCGTGCAAGGTCGTCCTTCACCGGCTCAAATTCCAGCTGTCCGTCGGCACCCGGTTTTTCCTTGGAGAGCAGGTCGTCCATCATATCGAGCGGCAGCAAGGCAGATGCTTTCTGGACCGTTGCAAGGCGTTCGCTTGCGCCGTCGCAATTGCTCAATATGTAATTATAGGCGTCGCGGGCACGCTCCGGCTTGTCCGTACGTGCGAAGGCTTCCGCGACACGCCAGAGAACATCGACCTCGCCGCAGGTCAGCAATCCGGGATTACCTGCTGCCGTTTCAACGACTGCATTATATTGCTTGAGGTCGGAAGAATTGACGAGCTTTTGTCTGGCTTCTGCAAGCGTCAGCATATCGGTGAGGTTTGCTGGCGGTTGCCAACTGGCATCGGCGGCCTGGCGGTCTGCAATGGCCTTGCGGACTTCGGAATAGCGGCCATTGGCATAAAGTTGCCACATGGTTTCCAGCTGCGGATCACCCTGCTCAGGAACAGCAAGCGGATCTGCTGGCGGCGTCCACTGCGGGTAAAGGGCTTTCAGACGAGCGATTTCCGCTTCAAGCCGGGCTTTATCTCCCTGAGCGGCGAAGTAGCGCAACGCGCTTTCATCGACGGTGGCAGGCGTCGCTGGCGTGGCCGCGGCAGGAGCCTGCGGTGGCGTCTGGCGTCGTGCCTGCGCCAATATGGCGTCCTGATCCGCATTCACAGCGGGAATTGTCACGGGTGGCGCGGGGATCGGGGCCTGCGTCTGCGCAACACGCACCGGCGGCGGCATACGGTTCGCTGCAGGCAGCAAACCGCCATCGTTGACCGAGAGAAGAGAGCCACCTTCGCCAGGCGCTATGGATCCCGTCGTGTGGATGCGTGAAACCCTGCCCAACAGCTCATCGCGGAACTGATAGGCCGTGACACCGAAAAGTGCCAAGAGAGCGGCTGATATGTAAAGCGGCTTTCCGATCACAAGCACTCCTGATGCGTCTGAGTCGCGAATGACAAACCCAACAGATGCAACGTAGATGGATAATAAAGTGTTGACGAAAAGCGGCGAACATCGTCTGGCAAAGGTGTTTTCTTAACCAAACACGCCAAAAGTGCTGGAATGATCCGATATCCGGGATCTGAAAGGACATCCTTCGTGACGCCTGTGCGCAAATCGAAAGTTGCCATATTGCCCCCGTCAATCACGATACCGGTAGCCAACCTGTCCAGAAGCTTCTCATCCCCCAAGCCCGCACGAACCAGATAAAGCGGGATACGGATGGAATTATATCCGAACTCCTGCGGAAATCCGTCCGCTGGCCGCGGTTTTGTCTTGACCGACACCCAATCGGCGGGAAGCTTTCTGGGGCCGAAGGAATAGGCGGCAATCTGGGCCAATCCATCCTTCGACAACGCCTCCCAAAGCGGTGACGGAGCGAGCTCGTTCAAGACCGGAAAGGCTTCGAAAACAAAATAGGAAGGGTTTACGACGGGTCCGTCGGGGCGATCAGCTTCGCCAAATCCAACGGTTCCGGGCAGCAAGAGGGTTCGCCCTCCCCGCTTCACCACAGCGGTCGACACGATGGTCTGGGCCATGGTTTGCGCCGTCTGCTGGTAATCCGTCCTGCCCCACTGCTTCGATGCCAGCGCCAAGGCATAAGCGATGAGGATATCGCCATCGGTGGCATTATTGACGTCGGAAATATGTGGGTCGGTCTGCGGATCCCATTTCCATGCGGCAAGCCCGTCGTCACGAACGAGCAACTCCGTCTTGGTGAACGACCAGATCAGTTCGAAATCGGCAGGATTGTCTGCAAGGACGGCAAGCCACATGCCATATCCTTGGCCTTCGCTGTGGCTGATATTGTTATTGGCGGTGTCAACGATACGGCCCGTCGGGTCCAGAAATGCAGCCTTGTAAGCAGACCAGTCAGCCTGGTTGATCGACGCTGCCCTGGCGCCGAATGCAGTGAACATCATTGCCAACATCACCAGAGATTTGAGCGCGAGGCTGAAGAATTTTTTCATTTCCGTCGCCCCATGCCGCGCAACATCAGGAAGGTGACAAAGCCAAGCAACGTCAAAAAGCCGACGAAAACAAGGGAATAGGACAGCGTATTCGTCGAAAGCCAGTTGGCTGCAATCAGACGCCAGTTCGAGAAGCTGAAGGACCGCGTGACGATGAAGCTTGGCTGTTGCGCCGCTACTGTTTCAACCTTGTCGGCGCTTGCATCATAGGTCGCAACGCGTCCCGCAAGCGCATTCCACCGCGCTTGTTCGGCCATGGCTGCCATTCCGGTGCGCAAATCTGCCGAGGTGGGTGCGGTCGCAATCGTCCATACGCCTTCGCCGCCGGGGCTCATTCCCTGAGCCAGCATGAATGATACATTGGCAGGAGGTGTATAGACCTGCTCGGCACCGGGCAAAAACCGCAGCGTATCGGAGGTGATGTCGAAGTTGCGCTTCATCCACTCCTCGAAGGACGACACCTGCCCCTGCCACACGCCGTTGTCCACGCGCTCGCGCCACTGGTCGAAAAGCTGATCCGTCTGGGCTGGCTGCACCGCCCCGTCGCTCTCTTTCCAGGCAACCTGGCTTGCAGGTGCAAGATTGAGCTGGGTGACCAGCGCCTGCGGCATCTGCGCGAGGGTTCCGAAGAAAAGCGCGTTGCGCTCACCCACTGCCGCAGGCGTTGCGACAAGCTCGACCGTAACGGGATGCCCGCCCGCAATTGCCAGACGCCCGAGAAGTGTTGCGGCTGCAGACATCGTATCGGCATCGACACGCTCAAGCCAGACCGCCACCGGCTGCCCCCCTACGCGGTAAGGCTGGCCGACACCATTGGTCGCGGCTAGATCAGGCGCTCGGCCAATCAATGCATAATTTGGAATGTGGAGTTCAGTGGTATCGAACAGCGCAAAGCGGGGTGTCTGACTTGCAGGCGCACCGGGGAGGCAAGCGGCATCCGCCTCCGTCATCAGCACGGCCTCAATCGCGATCGTGTTTACGCCCGGCACGAAATGGCGAAGCGTAACGTTGATCGGCAGATGGCGGAAAATGCCGCCGCCCCTGTTCGATACAGGCACGGTCGAGGCAATATTACCGTTGACGTAGACGTCGATATGGCTGCCGGGCAGGACGTCATTGGCATAGGCGGCATCCAGCAGCAACGTGGCTTCGCCGTAGGCCGCCGCATAAAAATCCGCAGGCGCGCCGACCGTGAAATCCGTACGAAAGCGTCTGCCGGAGAACTCCGTGCTTTTTACCCCAAGTGCCGAAAGCGACAGTCGACGGTCCGACATGACGAGCGGCGCATCGGGCGTGTGCCACGTCTTCGTTGACAAGGTTGCCCGAGAGGCCCCAGCCGGACGCTCCACGGATGATGTCAACTGGTCGATAGCCACTTCCATGGCTTGCGGCGTAGGTCCGCTGACAATGAGTGCGGATACCCCGTTCACGATATTGCTCTCGAAACCCGCATAGGGACCGGCAAGTGCTTCAGGCGGAACCGCCTGCGTGGCGGCCGCAATCTCACGCGAGGTGCCCGCAATGACCGTGAGCGTTCCCGGCTGCCGCTCCGTTGGCAGGCGCGTATCGAAGCTTATTTTCTGATTTGGCATTTGTGTGCGCAATGCCAGGGCTTGCGCGAGCTTCAGCAACGGTTGCGCAGAAATGGGGTTCGTCAGCCCGGGTGCAACAATGTTGATGGCGGTCAGACCAGACTGGTCCGCACCCGTAGCCTGAATGTCGTCTATGGTGCTGAACCGGCTTCCGACATCGGCGTTGAATTCGATATAGGTGCTGGCGGGATTGACCTCGGTCCACAGATCATAGGTAGACTGAACCGTGCAGTCCGTCCGGTGCCGTTGCTCCACCCCGAAGGAAATGAGATTGGCGCCCGCCTGCAAGGCTCCCGGTGGAATGGCCATGGATGCTCGCCCCTCGGCATCCGGCGAAGAAACGCTTTTGGGCTCAAGCGGAACGTTGTTGATCGACACTTGCAGGTTTGAGCTTTCAGGCGCGACAACGATGGCATTCTGATAGCCGATGTTGAGCGAAACCGCTGATCTTGCCTGTTCCGATGTCAGATACAGCGTCCACTGCCGTTGATCCGTCTCTCCGGCAAGGCTGAGATCACGGTATGGCAGGATGTAGCGGCGACGATCATCATCACTGGGCGTAGCACGCGGCGTAACCGCACCCGATTGTGGAACTGGTGCCGGGGCGGTGACCGCAGGCGCCGGAACGGGCGCCGCAGGAATTGGGGCCACAGGAAGCGGTGCCGCAGGAGGAACCCGCCCGATGGGTGGCTGTACAGGTTGGGCAGGCGCAGGCGGGGCGACGACTGGCGGGCGCGCGGGCGAAGTGCTCGGCTTTTCCGGCGACATGTCAAACGGGGCGGACTGCGCAAATACCAGCGTTGAAATGGAGGCCAGAAAAGCCGTGAGAAGCAGCGGTTTCCTCATGGGCGTGCCGTTCCGACAACCGGTTTCGTTTGGCGCTGAGGTTTAAGCGACCGGAAGAAGTAAAACAGACCCCGCTGTGTCTGGTAGATGGCGATGGCCATGAAGGTCACCGTACCCTTGATCAAACCGGGGTTCTTTCTGCGCACGCGCTGAATTTCACTCCACTGTTCGGAGTTGGCGAAGATGAGGTCGGCAATCAGGCGATGGTCTACGGCCTGTTTGGGTGAGAATGTACTGCCGACTGACGTGAAGCCATCTTTCTTGACCGAGCGCACAATGTTGATGGACATCGTTTCAGGCACGCCCTCACTATGCGGCTTCACGCGGATGGTCGCTGTGGTGTCCTTTGCGACAGGGGCAAGGCCGGGTTCAAAAATGTTGATGAGCATACCATGCACGGACACATTCTCGACCGTGGCAGGCAACCACGCGTCGCTATCGCCTATCTTCAATTCGCACCGTCGCTTGACCGTCACGCGCCGCGAGGCAGACTTCTCTCCGCGTTCTGACACCACGCCAAGCGCACAGCCCGCAAAGATGATGTTGAGCAGGTTCCACCCACCAACCACAAGCGTAACGTCTGCCTTATAGGGCTCTGCATATATTCGATAGATCGCGAAGATCATCGCGATGATGAGCGTGCCGAAAATGACGAAAAAGGGCCGACTGATTTCCGACAGGCGCGCCTCGCTGATCGACTCATCCTTTGCCGTAACCTTGAAGGTTGGTTTGGATGGATTGAATATGACAGAGACGACGGCGGGAAGAAGATGGACCGTCTGGACATATTCATAGAGCTCGGAAATCCATGGCCACCTGAAACTGCCATAGAGAAAGTTCTGCATCATCAGGTTAACCAGCATGTAGGCGGCGGTGTAGGCGAGGAATTCTCCGCCCGATGCCACGAAAATCTGGAGATCGAAGAAGAGGTAGAACAGAGGCGCGAAAAGAAAGATCGTGCGCGGGAACGGAAACAGCCAGAACAGCGTCGATGACATGTAGCAAAGCCGCTGCGTAAATGAGAGCCCGCGACGGAAAAGCGGCTGGCGGAAGATCAGGATCTGCATCATCCCTTGCGCCCAGCGGCTGCGCTGACCGATAAAGCTGGCGAAGGTGGCCGGCTGAAGACCGGCAATCAACGGCTTGTCGACATAGAGGCTGTGCCAGCCGCGCGAATGCAGGGCCAGCGCCGTTTCGCAATCCTCTGTGATGCTGACGCCGCTGAAACCATCGGTTTCCTTCAACGCGCTGCGACGCAGGACCGCAGCAGAGCCGCAGAAGAACGCACCATTCCACTTGTCCAGACCGCGCTGGATGATGCCGTAGAACATCTCGTTCTCGCTGGGCATCGTTTCGAATGTTCGCAGATTGCGCTCGATCGGGTCTGGATTGAGGAAGAAATGCGGGGTCTGGACTAGAAACAGCCGCTCATCCTCATCGAAATAGCCAACGGTTTCGAGCAGGAAGTCGCGCGCGGGGGCATGGTCCGCATCAAAGACGGTAACGAGTTCACCGGTGGAGTGGTCAAGTCCGTTGTTGAGATTGCCCGCCTTGGCATGAACGTTGCGCTCTCGGGTCAGGTAGTTGACGCCCAGATCTGCGCATAGCTTCTTCAATTCCTCATGGCGCTTTGTTGCGGCCTGCGCTTCCGGTACGCTTACGGCGTTCCGTTTCTGAACGGTGCCGCCGTCATCCAGCAGCCAGACGGTGAATTTATCCGCGGGATAATCGATGTTTTTTGCTGCGGCCAGTGTGTTGGCCAGCAGGATCGCATCCTCATTGTAAGTCGGAACGAAAATATCGACCGTCGGGGTGTATCCCGGCGAACCCGGCCTGGTCTTTCTCGAGGGAAGCGGCATGGAGACGATGACGAGACTGAGCGCCAGCATGAGCACGCTGTACATCTCGGCAAGGTAAAGCAGAAACCCGGGAATGAAGTTTTCGGGCTGGTTAATGGGCGGCAGGGTGCTCGTCGTTCGCCAGTAAACATAGCGCAGAACGATGGCGGTTCCAAAGCCCAGACCGATCAGCCGCCACGCGCCTTTTCCGTTTAGCGATTTGATGGTGGCAAGCAGTGCAAGCGAGATTGCCGTGGCGATAAGATGGGTCTGCAGGCTGACCGGCAGGGTTACGATGACCAGAACGCAGACTGAGACAAGCATCCAGACAATGACGGTGATGACCTTGCTCATCTGCAAACCCTCGCTTTCAAATGAGATGGAGGCGCATCGCCCCGAAATGATTCATCGCAACGTCCCGGCCACGAGCCGCCAGACTGATCCAAAGACGTAACGCACAGAACGCTAATTGCATCTTTGCGAACCTTCTGCCGAAGACATGCAATCCGGGGATGGGATGACCACTCGTGTCGTTTGCGCTTTTGCTCCGGACGCGGGCACGTCTGCCGGGCGCGGCAGCGTGGGCGCCGCCGCAGATGGTGCCGGAATGATAACGCGTGCCGGTGCGGGACTTACCACCGTTGCAGGCTGCTGCGGCGGCGCTTGCGGCGGAGCCTGCACCACATTCGCACGGACAGCGGGACGACGAACCGGGGCGGCTGCTTGCCCTGACGGGGTTTGCGTGCCTGGCTGCATCGGAAAATCCGTTGCGGTCACCGGATAGATCGGGTTGCCGGATCTGCCCATTCCCTCGGGCGGCTTTTGTGCCGTGCCGTAAGGGTTCCAGTTCTCCGCATCGTAGCTGCCGGTGATTGTATAATTATACATGACTGCCAGCAAATCCCGGACAGTGACACCTGACTGGCACAGCCTGAGCGAAACATTGATGCGGCCAAGGTTCTTGAAGCCCTGCCGCATGTCTTCCGGCGAGCGAATATATTGCCAGGCATAGATACAGCTGTCGTCACCCGCACCTCTTCCCGAGGCGTAGGAGAATGCGCCATAGGCATTCTGCAGATACTCGGCAGAGGTGGAAATAGGCAGGCCCGGGAAGGCCGATCTTATTTCGCGCGAGATGGAAGATGCCCGCAGGTTGCCGCTGGAAAGGCCATCCTTGCCAGTATCTTCTGCACGTTGCGGGCCGAACATTTCGATCTTGAAATAATTCTGTCCGGGCGTGCGGGCATCCGAGCGCAGAATGACATCTTGCTGGACGGCATTGGAGTAGGTGCGGCTGATGACGCTGATGATTTCCGGTCCACCGGGTGGCGGAAAGATCAACGCCTCCTCGGGTGCCAGCATCTTAGGCGCGCCTGAAGGCCTTATGCCGCCTGGATTATTGCAACCCACGAGCACAACGCCGATACACGGAAATAGCACAAAAGCGGCGTTCTTAACCACCGCGGCACTCACCACTTTACCATGTTCGGTAAGGTCGTGTGCGCAACGAATCAAATATGACCAGACCATGGCTATGAAATACGTGACGATGCCGATTTAGCAATATCATATTTCGCTCACATATTATCGACTTCTCGGCAATCTCGACGGGAATAGATCTATCTGGCACTTGGATGGAACTTTACAAGAGAAAGACAATTGGCATTGCGACGGTGTTAATGAACCGTCTTTAGAAAGCTGAACGACAAAGGATGAACATGGCGGATCAACCAATGAGCGTAACGGGCAAACTTTCTGATGAAGTCAAGACGCTGCGCCGGTGGCTCGATGAAGATGCCTTGCCGATGTGGTGGGATGTCGGTGCTGCCAAGCCGGACGGCGGCTTCTTCGAGCGCATCGGCCAGGACGCCAAGCCTATGACGGGCGACAACAGGCGCTCCCGCGTGCAGCCAAGACAGGCATATTGCTATGCAGCAGCAGGGCAAAAAGGTTGGAACGGCGATTGGAAAAAGGCCGTCAACCACGGTCTGACATGGTTTGACAGCGTCTACCGCCTGGAAAACGGCTTGTACGGCAACCTTGCCGATGCCTCAGGCAATCTAATCGATCCTAGCTTTGATTTTTACAATCAGGCTTTTGCGCTGTTTGCCACTGCGCAAACGGCGCTAGTCTTCCCAGAACGGCGCGACGAAATGCTCGCGAAGGCCCATTCGATACTTGCCATCCTGCAGCGGGATTACGCACACCCCGTCATCGGTTTCGAGGAAGCCAACCCGCCTCGCGAACCTCTCTGCTCGAACCCTCACATGCATTTCTTCGAGGCGATGCTGGCCTGGGAAAAGGTGGATCCGCAAGGGCCCTGGCATGGTCTGACCGACGATATCGCCCATCTTGCGATGAGCAAGTTCATCGATGCCCAGTCCGGCGGACTGCGCGAGTTCTTTGACCATGACTGGAACCCGATGCCGGGAGACAAGGGCCGCATCATGGAGCCGGGCCACCAGTTCGAATGGGCCTGGCTGCTGACCCGCTGGGGAGATCTGCGCAAGAACGAAGACGCGATAACCAAGGCGAAGCGACTTTTTGGGATTGGAGAAAAATACGGCATTTGCCCGCAGCGCAAGGTCGCAATCATGAGCCTCTATGACGACTTCAGCGTCCATGATGCTCTGGCGCGTCTTTGGCCGCAAACAGAGTGGTTGAAGGCGGCAGTGAGACTGGCTTCTGTGACGCACGGAGAAGCGCGGTACGCCTATCTCGGCTCGGCCGTCCGGGCGATCGGTGCGCTTCAGCCATTCCTGGACACACCCGTGCCAGGCCTCTGGTTCGACAAATGGCCCGCAGATGCGCCCATGATCGACGAGCCCGCCCCTGCCAGCACTTTTTACCACATCGTCTGCGCAATCTACGAGGCGGAAGATGTGTTGAGGGAGAGTTTGACGTAAGAGATTGGCAAGTTTTCCTGATGAACTCACAACTGCCAATGGACTACCCCGGCGAACGCCGGGGTAGTCGTTTTAAAGGGTGGCAGCGTAGATGTTACCCTTCCAGCCAACGTACCTGTTCAACCGTCAATCTTATATCGAGTGCCGAAAGGCTGTCTTCCAATTCGCCGATCGTGCGCGGGCCAATAAGCGGAATGACCGGGAATGGCTGCGCGATGACATAGGCGAGCGCTATGTGGATCGGGCTGCGTCCAAGCTCCTTTGCGAGCTGGATCGCCCTGTCCCGCCGCTCGAAGTTGCGGTCGGAGTACCACACACGGACGAGCTCTTCATCATCGCGCCTGTCGCGACCCGCCCGGTCGGTAAAGAAGCCACGGCCCTGGCTGGACCAGGCAAAGTTCGGGATCTGCCGCTCCTGCTGCCATGCTTTCCAGCCATCATCGGATGCCGCGACACATCCGGCCCAGATCGGGTCGAGCATTTCAGCCAGCGAGAAATTGTTGGACAGTGCTGCGGGGGCTGCCTTGCCGTTTGCGTTGGCGTAGGCTGCAGCTTCGTCCATACGCTCGCGGGTCCAGTTGGAACCGCCAAATATGCCCCTTATGCGTCCGCGTTTCACCTCGGCGTCCATGGCATCCACGAACTCGCCAACGGGTACATCCGTGTTGTCCCGATGCATGAAGTAGACGTCGACATAGTCCGTTTTCAGTCGCTGCAACGACTGATCCAGCTGTTTGGCGATCATGTCCGGATAGCAAAGTGGCGAATGCGCGCCTTTGCCGATCAGGACGATGTCCTCACGGGGAACATTGCGGCTGGTATGCCAGTCTCCGAAAATGCTTTCGGTCTTGCCGCCGCCATAGACATAGGCGGTATCAAACAGATTTCCGCCGGCCTCGTAAAAGGCATCCAGCGTCAGTGAAGCCGATGCAAAATTGGGAAAGAACTCAAAGCCCAACGCCACGACCGAAGCCTGCTTGGACAGCCCCGGAATGGTGCGCATCGGCACGCCGTTGCCAGCGACCACAGTTGAGCCGACGATGTTCGAAATCCGCTTGGCAGAGGTTTCAACGCCGTATTCCAGCCCGACCGAGGCACGCCACTGATCCATAACGCGCAGGTTGCCCAGGCTGTCGGCCCAGCTCATGCCGGGATAGGAAAACTCCGACCTGCCCGCGAGAATGGCCTCGCCTGCGGCATCAACTTCAAAGGCATAGAGCCATCCGTCTTCGCGCACCTCAACCGTCTGGCGGTCATCGCCCTTGATGACATCGATTTTGCCAACCCCGCCTTTGTGACCGGAGGCAAACCAGAAGTTTTCGACTTCGATCCGTCCCTGGGAGCCGATGATGCGCAGGACATTGTCCTGCTGCGCCATGATGGAGCACGACACTTCGGCGACGATTCCATTTGGAAACTTCAGCACGGCAGATGCCCACTCATCCACGCCGGACTGCCCCAGCTGCGCAACACCAGCTACTTTTTCCGGCTCCAGAACGGGCTTATCCGCCATGGCACCCGCAATCAGGCGGGCCATGGAGACCGGATAGCCGCCGACATCGAGAATGCCGCCGCCTGCTGCATCATTGGCAAATAGCCTGTGCTCCGGCTTGAAGCCTCCCATGTTGAAGCCAAAGCTCGTGCGGATGATTCTGACGTCGCCAATAACCCGGCTTTTTAACAGTTCGATGATCTTCGCCGTCTGCGGATGAAGACGGTACATATAGGCTTCACCGGCAAAGACCCCGGCCTTTTTCGCCTCGTAAAAGATGGCATCCGCATCATAGGCAGACAGCGCTATCGGCTTTTCAACCAGCACATGCTTGCCCGCGCGAACAGCCTTGATGGCCCATTCCGCGTGTCCTGTATGGGGCGTTGCGATATAGACGGCATCGATCTCGGCATCGCTCAACAGAGCGTCATAGCCGTTGACGATCCGCGCCCCCGGAAAGGCCTCGGCAAGACCCGGCTTTTCAGGGTTTCGAGTGGCAATGGCTACAAGCTTCCCCGTTTTGGAGTGGGCAACGCCATCTGCGAAGGTGCGTGCGATTGTTCCGGGCCCGATGATGCCCCACCGGATATGTTTAACGTCAGTCATGAAATCCTCATTTCCTTGTCTATGGATCACGTCTCAGCGCAGGCGGGCACCGGCGCTATCGAAAAGAAAGGTTCTGGCAGCGACAATCGACACCGTCAGCTGCTGCTGATGTGTCGAATGTCTTGATTCAGGGCGCTCGATGATGAGCGGGATGTCGCCAGCCATGCGCGCATAGACGTAGCTGGTATTGCCCAGATGCTCGGCCACATCGATCTCGACGGTCAGATCGGCATCACCTGCGCCTGCATCGCCAAAATGTTCTGGCCGCACGCCAAGCGCGACTTCGCTGCCAACAGCCACCGTGGAGCTTACCGGCAGGGTGATCGTCGCACCGGCTTCGTTCGACACCTGCACGGTGACGCCTCCAGCGCCTTGCGCGATGACTTTTCCGGGAAGAAAATTCATCTTTGGGGAGCCGACGAAACCGGCGACGAAGCGGTTGGCGGGATCATCGTAAAGATCGAGCGGCGCACCGACCTGCTCGATGTTTCCAGCCCGCAGTACGACGATCTTGTCGGCCAGCGTCATGGCTTCGGTCTGATCGTGGGTTACGTAGATCATGGTCGTGCCAAGCTGCTTGTGCAGCCGCGAAATTTCCACCCGCATCTGCACACGCAATTCAGCGTCGAGGTTGGAAAGCGGTTCATCGAACAGAAAGACGCGCGGTTGGCGCACAATGGCGCGGCCGATCGCCACCCGCTGCCGCTGCCCGCCGGAGAGCTGTTTTGGTCGACGCTGCATCAGCTCGTTGATCTGCAGGATATCGGCTGCGCGGCGAACACGCTGCTCGGTATCGGCCTTCGGATTGCCGTTCATGCGAAGCCCGAAAGACAGGTTCTCCTCGACCGTCATATGCGGATAAAGCGCGTATGACTGGAAGACCATGGCGATGCCCCGCTCTGTCGGCTCGGCATCGTTGACCACCTTACCGCCGATGCTGATTTCGCCGCCGGATATATCTTCCAGCCCGGCAATCATGCGCAAGAGAGTCGATTTACCGCAGCCCGAGGGCCCCACGAAGACGACGAACTCGCCATCGGCGATTTCCAGATTGGCGCCGTGGATGACCTCCAGCGCACCATAACGTTTGACGACATTGTTCAGTGACAGTTCCGCCATGCGGTTCCTCCCGGATTACTTGACGGCGCCGGCGGAAATGCCGGCGATGAAATGGCGCTGCAAAAGCACGAAGACGACAAGGATGGGCGCAGTCAGAAGCATGGCGCCTGCCATGATGCCGCCCCAGGACACCTTGGTCAGCCCGATCAGCGTTCCCAACGCCACCGGAGCGGTCATCATTCCCGGCCGCGAATTGATCAGCAGCGGCCAGAGATAATTGTTCCAGGATGCAAGGAAGAGGATGATTGAAAGCGCTGCCATGGTGGGTCTTGCCAGAGGCAAGGCGATACGAAGGAAAATCTGCCACTCCTTCACGCCTTCCACGCGAGCCGCATCGAAGAGTTCACCCGGCATCATCGAGAAGGACTGGCGCATGAACAGAACGCCCAACGAATTGAACAGGGGTGGCACGATGAGCGCGACCCAGGTGTTGGCAAGCTTGAATTCCCGCGCCACCATGATGAACTGCGGAATGACGACCACCGCGTAAGGCAGCGTGATTGTTCCCAGAATGATGGCGACAACGACTGTGCGCCCGGCAAATCTGTACCGCGCCAGCGCCCACCCCGCCATGGATGTCAGCATTACGGAAACAGCCGTATAGACAACCGCGACCCCGATGGAGATGGACATGGCGCGCAGAAAATCCGTGTCGGCCTGAAGATTGCGGAAATTTTCCACGAAATGCGTGGAAGGCAGGAGTACGATGTCCGGGCTGAAGATGCCGTAATCGGGCATCGTCGAGAAGACGAACATGACCCAGATTGGAAACAGCCAGATGATCGCGAGCGGTGTCAAAATCGCGTGGAGGGCAACTTTCTGCCAGAAAAGGGATCTTGATCTGGACCTCATTTCGCATCCCTCCCGAGCCACATGTTGAAGAGTGAAATGGCAACCGCGAGTGCCGCAATCGTATAGGCAATGGCCGAGGCGTAACCGAAATTGAGTGAGGTGAAGCCCTGGCGATAAAGGAAGATGCCGAGCGTCTCCGTAGCGCCCCCCGGCCCTCCGCGGTTGGTAATGAGGAAGGGTTCAGTAAACAGCTGCATGGTGCCGATAACCGAGAGCACGACGCAGAACATGATGATCGGCTTGAGCAGCGGCAGCGTTATATAGAGAAACTGCTGGCGCCTGCTGACATTGTCCAGTCGCGCCGCCTCGTAGACATCGCCAGGGATAGACTGCAGCCCGGCCAGGATGATGATGGCGTTATATCCTGCCCAGCGCCATGTGACCGCGATGATGATGAGCGCCATGGCTGCCGTGGAATTGTCGAACCACGGAACCGGCGACAATCCCACAGATGTGATCAACTTGTTGATGATGCCGAAATCGGCGCTGAACATCAGCCGGAACACGGCGGCATAAGCGACCTCGCCGACGACAACAGGCGCGAAGAAGGCGAAGCGAAAGAGCGGGCGTGCCTTTAACAGCGGCGAATTCAAGAGAACCGCCATGACCGTTGCCAGCGCGATCATGACAGGCACCTGCACGATCAGGATGATCAGGGTGTTTTGCAAGGCATTATAGAAAGCGGGATCGGCGACAAGACGACCCCAGTTCATCGATGGCGCAAAACGCCACGGATTGACTCGCGTGTTCTGAAACGACAGCAGGAATGAATTGATGATCGGCCACAGCCAGAAGGTAGCGAAGATCAGCAGATAGGGGGCAAGAAACGCATATGCGATCCTGTTGCGCAACGGCATATCAACCTCGCAAAGCCAGATGAGATTTCAGCCGGACGCCTCGCACGGAGGCGTCCGGCAACGGTCGGTCTGGGAGGCTATTGCGCAACCGGAACGCCGGTCGCGGTTTCGATCTGCTTTGCTGCATCATCAAGCGCCGTCTTGGCATCGGGGAAGCCACCGGCGAGATATTTGGTCTGCGTGGCGCGGTAGATACCTTCAGCATCGGACTGGAATGCGGTGCCACGGCTCGGAACGATTTTCGGCAGGGTCGCCAGAATATCCGACCAGACGGCCTGACCGCCCCAGAATGCCTGTGGCTGCTTGACGAAGGCGTCCTTGTCAGCTGAAAGCAATGACGGCACGAGCCCGAAGGATTTCAGCATCGTGACCTGGCCCTCGCTGGTCAGCAGGGCATAATCCACGAATTTCCACGCATCTTCCTTGTGCTGCGAGGCCGAGCTGATGGCAAGCGAGGAGCCGCCGAGATTGGCCGCGTGTGGGCCATCCGCAGTCAGGCTAGGCATGGCGTAGACGCCCCATTTGCCGGCCAGATCCGGCGAACCGGAGCGGATCGTGCCCTCATACCAGCCGCCATACATCTGCGTGGCCACCTTGCCTGCGGTATTTGCCTGGATCTTCTCGTCCCAGATGGCGGCCGTAATGATGCCTGCGTCCTTCATCTGCTTGAGCTTTTCGAGCGTTGCCACGCAATTCGGTTGATTGATGGTGATGCTCTGCCCGTCTGTCGAAAAGTAACCGCATCCCTGCTCGTTGGAGATCATGCGGAACCACTCGCTGTCTCCATTGAAGTCTGCCTGTGTCATGACCGTGCCGGGATTGGCCTCCATGACTTTCTTGCCCGCAGCGATGAAGTCATCCCAGGTCTTGATGGTGGCCGGATCAACGCCCGCCTTTTCGTAAAAGTCACGGCGGTAGAACATGGCAACCGGGCCGGAATCCCACGGCACCGCGTAAGCAACGCCATCAACCTCAAGCTCGGTCCGCTTGAACTCCGGGAAAAGTGCCTGTTTTTCGGGTGTATAGCCAAGCGCTGTGACGTCGGTGAAGCAATCCGGGAAACGGCTCCAGAACACTTCTGCCTCGAAGTTTTCCACGGTCACGATATCCGGCAAACCCTCTCCGCCAGCGGCGCAGGCTGCAATCGCCTTGTCGTAAACCTGATTGTTTCCGAGATCCTGAACATCCACCTTGATATCAGGATATTTCTTGTTGAAGCCTTCAAGTGTAGACTTCAGGGCAGATGCTGCAACGTTCCAGCTCCAGACGGTGATTGTGGTGGATTGTGCGGCAGCGGGTGCGGCAGCAAGAAGCGCAAGCGATACGGATGCGCCGATAATTTTAAAGCTCATTGAAAACCTCCCTTTTCAATTGCCGTCCTCCAACGACACGTGCAGATTAGCGGCACGAGATGAACTGTCTCGTAGAAAGGGAACATGGATTTGGCGGAAAGTAAGATTTCGGAAAGAGCGATCTATCAGCCAGGCGCCAGCAGCATCGAGGGTGCGCCTACCAAGCTGCAATTTTTCCACGCCCATCCGCCCGTCATGCTCATGCCCCACTGGCACGCGCAGATCGAAATCAATTATGTGATGAGGGGCAGCGTTCACTATCGCATGGGCGACCATTCCTTTCGCATCGAAGCGGGGCAAATGTGCCTTTTCTGGGGTGGACAGGCCCACCAGATGGACGAATCCTCCGATGATTCCTTCTATGCGGGCGCTCACCTGCCGCTCGTTCACTTCTTCAGAATGCGATTGCCGGCTGCGGTCTCCAGCAGGCTTATGGGCGGTGCGACCATGCTGACCTCGGTGACCGACCCCTCGGATGATGAGAATTTTGCCCGCTGGTTCCGCTATGCGACGTCAGGCGATCCATTCAAGGCCGAAAATGCCGTCGAAGAGCTTTTGCTGCGTGTGGAGAGAATGTTCCTGGAGCCATACACGGTCATTTCGCCCAGCCCTCAGGAATGCAAGACAATCGATGCAGAAAGCTCTCCTTCACTCAGTGTGGTGAGAATGTGCGACTTCATCGCCGCCAATTTTTTGGACGATATA
Organism: Hyphomicrobiales bacterium; assembly: GCA_900468285.1. Taxonomy (GTDB): domain Bacteria; phylum Pseudomonadota; class Alphaproteobacteria; order Rhizobiales; family Rhizobiaceae; genus Agrobacterium. The sequence continues at coordinate 69,839 of UBTF01000014.1, forward strand.
GACGCCACAGATATAGCGCGTTCCGCCAGCCTTCACCCGAAATACGCCATGAACCTGTTTCGCAAATCGACCGGGATGACGTTGATCAAATACCTGACGTTGTTGCGCCTCTCCCGCGCCCAGGCCATGCTGATCAACAACAACGACAATATTCTGCACGTGGCGATGGAAAGCGGTTTCGGCTCCGTCAGCGCCTTCAACAAAGCGTTCCGGCAGGTGGCGGGCATGTCCCCGTCCGACTTCAGGCGGGACATGCGTTCCGGCGGCGCTGCGTGAGCCGATGGCATTCAACAGACGTCGCGAACTGGACGGTAGGGCGGCTGCAATCAGGCCTTCAAAATCCTTACGAAAATTTAACTATTGCTTGAACGGGAAAGATGGCTATTTTCCGTGCTGCGCTGCAGCATACACCTCTCCTATGCAGCGCGGTCGCATTAAATGCCGGAAACTCCAATGGGCGCCGGTTCCATTCAATGTCCATTCTAGGGAGATCATAATGACAATATCTGTTTCTCAGCCTGACACCAGCGATCATACCAACGCGCCATTTGCGGAAAAAATTGCCTCTGCTCGAAACAGCGCCGGATACACGGTCGAACAACTGGCCATAACCTGCGGCTTGACCGTGCAGGAAATTACCGATTTGGAAAATGGGGCGGACAGCAATCCATCTCACATCCAGCGAGTTGCCGCAGCGTTACAAATACCTTTCTCGACAATCGTTTGACTGTATAAAAAAGCCCTCTCCGCGAGGGCTTTTTCTCGCCTGTGATCTCCATCGAATTTACCATTGATGCGCGAGAAATTCTGGAAAAACGCTTTTGTCGTTTTCTGGCCCTTAACAAATGACGCCTCATATACCACATGCAGAATCCATCATGTTCGATAACATCGGCGTGATGCAAAGATTTCGAGATTCCAAACCTGCATTGTGAGCCACCCATGACAGAAGCAAACCACGCTGAACTGTCGCCCTCTCGCGCATCGAGCCATTTGTGGCCCTCAAGGCCTTACGAGATATTGAACTGGCTTGTGCTGGAAACCAGCGGCCAGCGTTTCATCGACAATCTGTTTGTCGAGCTTTGCCAGCGGCTGAACAATATGGGTGTGTCGGTTGCCAGAGCAGCCTTGAATTTCATGGTGGAGAATCCGCAATTTCGTGGCGCCCGAATTCTCTGGCGCAGGGAGTTGAAGGAGGCGGAATTCACGACCTACGCATATGGGTCTGAGAATACCGTGGAGTACCGCAATAGCCCTGTGCATGACATCCATGCTGGCCTTACTGAATTGCGCTACCGGCTCGATACCCCGCCACTTCCCGGCGAATACGCAATCTATGCCGACCTTCGCGCTCAGGGACTGACGGAATATTGTGCATGGCCGCTGAACCATACCTTCGACAAACGCCATGTCGTCACGTTTTCAAGTGACCAGCCGGGCGGCTTCACCGACGACGAAATCGAAACGCTGCGAAACCTTGTCCCAGCGATCTCACTCGTCTCGGAAATTCGCCTGAAAAACCGCATCGCCCGCACTTTGCTGGAAACCTATGTCGGGCCCCATGCTAGCCAGGCCATTCTTGATGGCGCAACACGGCGCGGCAGTGGCACCACGGTTGGCGCTGCCATATTGATCTGCGATTTACGCGATTTCACGCATATTTCCGACATGTGGCCACGCGACGATGTGATCGAGTTGCTGAACGGGTATTTCGACGCCATGTCGGAGCCGATCGAGAAATTCGGCGGCGAGATCCTGAAATTCATGGGCGACGGATTGCTGGCTATTTTTCCCTTGAGCGACCCTGATGCCTGCGCAAACCTTGTGGCCGCAATAGAGGAAGCACAGGTTCATCTTGACGCATTGAACCAGGCAAATATCAAACGCGGTCACGATCCCCTCGGCTATGGTATCGGCGTGCATGTAGGTGACGTGATGTACGGCAATATCGGATCGAAACGACGCCTCGACTTCACGGTCATTGGCCCAGCCGTCAACATTGCCTCACGTCTGGAAAGCCTGACTAAGGAAATCAAACGGCCGGTATTGATGTCGGATACATTCGTCGAAATGGCTGGCAACATCCGCAATTTCGAAAATGTCGGTCTGCGCACGCTCAGAGGGCTGGAAACCCCGATCAATGTCTATGCGCTCCCGTCACCTCCGTGACCACTAGCAGCGATGCAGTTCCGCTGCGGATTTCACAAACCGACATTTTGTCCTAAAAGCCAATCCAGGATGAATGGACGACAGGACTGTCTGCGATGACAGAAGAAGACCAAACCGCAACGGCTCCCACTGCCAGAATGATGACGTGGGTGCGCAATTCCACGATCTACCGGCTTGAACGCCGGATGATGACGGAAAAGCAGTTGTTCGATGCGATTGCGCGCAAGGCAAAGCAGAAGTTTGAAGAGATTACGCCAGAGCAGATCGAAGCCCTCGCCAATGCTGCGGTAAAATTTGCCTATGACATCAAGGCGCTTGATGACGTGGCGTTCGCTGAGATCACCACGCGCTCGTCAATTCGTGGCGGCAGATCAAAACGGGCGATTGCGCAGAAACTGAGTTTGAAAGGCGTGAGCAAGGAGATCGCTGCCCAGGCCTTGACCGATACTGACGACCTTTATTCCGCCGTCATCATGGCCCGCAAACGTCGCTTCGGACCTTTTCGTCGGGAAGAGCCCGACGAGAAAAGAATGCAGAAGGAAATTTCGGCTTTCGCTCGCAATGGATATAGCTTCAACATCGCGAACCGTGTCTACCGGATGTCGCCTGAGGACGCCGAGGAAATCCTCTCGCAACCATCCCCTTGATGCTTATTGCGGCGCAGGGACCGTTTTCAGATAGGCAATCAGGTCATCGATTTCGCTGTCGCTCCATAAGCCGAAGAAACGCATGGAGGTACCGGGCACCGTCTTCTTGGGACTGTAAAGGAAAGCATGCAGCTTCTCCTCCGTCCACACCAGCCCATCCGCCCCGGCATTCTTCATGGCATCGGAATAGCCGTAATCGGTAACTGAACCTGCAGGTCTGCCAACCACGCCCATGAGATGTGGTCCCAACCGGGTTCTGGGCTTTTCAATGCTGTGACAGGCGGAACATTTGCTGAAGGCTCGCTCACCGCGCTGCGGATCGCCGTCTGCCAATGCAGCAGATGCTGACAGGACAATCAGACAGCCAGTAAGAAATCTCGTCTTCTTCAACATCACTTCACCCTTAAAAGCAGAAACGCTCCCCCGTCTTTTACGACATGAGGAGCGTTTTGTGACTGCGTCAGATCGACGTTACGATCAGCCGTTGATCGGGCTCAGTGTGACCGATGTGCCGGTTGCAGCGAGGTTGAGGCCGACCTGTCCGGTGACGCTCACTGTCTGCAGCTGAATAGAGCCGGACGTTCCGCCGACGAGAACATTGGCACCTACGCCAAGACCAACAGTGGCTTCTGCAGTTGCACCCTGATAGAGGCCGCCGAGCGAACCCTTATGATAGCCAGCTGTCGGCGCAAATACCGCCCATACCAGCTTGCCCTGGGTGGTGAAGCCGAGATCTACGCCCATCTTGCGGATCGCACCGCTGTAATGGTCGGTGCGGCGAGCGCCCATGGTGGACTGGAATGTGCAATCAAGTTCCTTTGCAGAACCGATGACGTAGCCAACGCCTCCACCCACTTCGCAGGTCAGATAGCCGATCTTGACGCCGTTACGGTCGTCCTGCTCTTGATATGTCGCTTCGGGATAGGTCGCGAGGTCAGCAGCGATTGCGCTTGCGGTACCAGCGAGGCCCAGCGTCATTGCGGCGAAAGTAACGGCAAAAGCCTTTTTCATTTTGTTTTCTCCTGTTTTAATTCTTGACCCGCAGCAGCCCTTTTGCCCTTTTCGGATATTGAATGGCGCAGGAGTAACGTTTGTTCTTCAAAAACGATCCACGCCACGTCAACAAGGCCAGAAAAGAGGCCGGTCTGATCAAGTCAGACATTTTGGGTATGGAGCATTTAAGGCGCAGTTAGGGCGCCCAAATTCTCCCTACGGGCAAGGGTTTCGTGTCAATTCGGCACGCAGGCGCCAGCGCTTCCTGCGTGCCAATTCGGCCCACGATTTGCTGCATCAGCTGCGTTTGTAGTCGTCCTGAAGTCGGATGATATCGTCCTCGCCAAAATACGAACCTGTCTGGATCTCGATCAGTTCGAGCGGGATCTGACCGTCATTTGCGAGACGATGCGGCTTGCCCAGCGGAATATAGATCGACTCGTTTTCCGTCAGAAGGCGGCTTTCACCATCAATCGTCACAGTCGCGGTGCCGCGCACAATGATCCAGTGTTCGGACCGGTGGTAGTGCTGCTGCAATGAAATGCGGTGACCGGGCTCTACCTTGAGGTGGCTTACTCTGTAACGCGTGCCTGAGTCGGTTTGCTCGATATGTCCCCATGGACGATATGCGCGCCTGTGTATCTCGGTTTTGCGCGCATGATCGCTTGATTTGAGAGACTCAACCAGACCCTTTACGCTTTGGACCCTGTCTTTAGGCGTTACAAGCACCGCGTCCTTGGTTGCTACCACGACGAGATCCTTGGCTCCGACAACGGTTGTCAGAATGTTGTGCGAGTGGATGAGGCAACCTTCCGAATCCACGAAAATGCCCTGCCCTTCGACGGCGTTTCCGGACTCTTCCTTGTCGGCAATCTCCCAGATTGCATCCCAGCTACCGATATCCGACCAGCGGAAATGTCCTCGTACCACCGCCATGCGCTTGGTATTCTCGATAACGGCATAATCGATCGAATTCTTCGGAGACTCTTCAAAACTTTCCTTGTGAAGTCGTACAAAACCAAGGTCGCTCTCATGCTCGTCAACCGAGCGTGTCACGGCTTCGAGAATTTCCGGCGCATGGGCCTTCAGCTCGGCGATCATCACATCCGCGCGGAAGAGAAAATTGCCGGAGTTCCAAAGATAGCCTTTTTCCACGTACTGGACGGCGGTCTCCTCATCCGGTTTTTCCACGAAGGCTTCGACGACGCACAGGTCCTCGTTCCCGTCGATGGGGTGGCCGGGATTGATGTAGCCATACGAGGTTCGTGGCTCTGTCGGCGTGAGACCAAAAACAACGATGTTGCCTTCTTCTGCAGCCTGCGAGCCGAGTCTCACGGCATCGGAAAACTTCTCGTTTTCAAGCACAACGTGGTCTGCAGCAAGTGCAAGAACGAGCGAGCCCGGCTGCCTGCGCTCTGCGAGAACGGCGGCAGCTGCCATCGCCGCAGCGCTATCGCGTCGAGCCGGTTCCAAAACGACGGTTGCCTTGACATCGATCTCTTCCGCCTGACGGCGGGCAAAGAAGCGGAAATCCTCGTTGGTGATGACAAGTGGCTCATCGTAGAGGGATTCGTCGCTCACGCGTTGCAAGGTCTGCTGGTATGTGGACAAGTCCCCGACCAGAGGCTGGAACTGTTTTGGCAGCTGGTCGCGCGAGACTGGCCAAAGTCTGGAGCCTGCGCCCCCTGCCAGAAGGACCGGAATAATCTTTCGAACTTGTCCGTTCACTGAAATCACCTTTCAAAGTCAACTCTTCACTCTTTACACGGCAGGATGCCAAGGTCGCATTGCCATTTCGCATACTCCAGGCACATTATCATGTCATCTTGCCCCGACCCGCCGTTTGACCAACGACCGGGCATCCTGCCGGTTCCCGAAAATTCAAGAACGGTTAATCGATTGAAGCGTTCGCGCGGTGCTCAATATTGCGATTTCTCATCGCGGCGGGCACTCGATGCTGGCAGGCTTGTGGAAAATACAATAATAACGACAACCATTTGCAACGAACGAGAAAAGTGGGGAGCCATGTCAGACAACGCGAAAACCACGGGCGGGAAGACTTCCGTAACCGATCAGGAAGCACTGGACTTTCACTCTCAAGGCCGGCCCGGCAAACTGGAAATCACACCGACGAAGCCGATGGCAACACAGCGCGACCTGTCCCTCGCCTATTCTCCCGGCGTTGCAGTTCCCGTTAAGGCAATCGCGGAAAACCCTGACACGGCCTATGATTACACGACCCGCGGCAATATGGTCGCGGTCATCTCCAACGGCACCGCCATTCTCGGTCTTGGCAATCTCGGTGCGCTGGCGTCAAAGCCGGTCATGGAGGGCAAATCGGTTCTCTTCAAACGCTTTGCCGATGTCGATTCCATCGATCTGGAAGTCGATACCGAAGACGCCGATGAGTTCATCAACTGTGTGCGCTATCTCGGGCCATCATTCGGCGGTATCAATCTTGAGGACATCAAGGCGCCGGAATGCTTCATCATCGAAAGCCGCCTGCGGGAAATCATGGATATTCCCGTGTTCCATGACGACCAGCATGGAACCGCCATCATCGCCGCAGCAGGCCTCATCAACGCAATTGCCCTGACGGGACGCGACTTCGAAACGACGAAGCTGGTCTGTAATGGTGCGGGAGCGGCCGCTATTGCCTGCATGGATCTGATCAAGGCCATGGGCTTCAACCCCGCCAACATCACGCTGTGCGATACCAAGGGGGTCATCTATCAGGGTCGCACCGAGGGCATGAACCAGTGGAAATCCGCCCACGCCGCCAAGACAGACAACCGCACCTTGGCTGAGGCAATGGAGGGCGCTGACGTCGTCTTCGGCCTTTCCCAGAAGGGAGCATTTACCGAGGACATGATCCGGTCCATGGCGCCCAAGCCGATCATTTTCGCCATGGCGAACCCGGATCCGGAAATCACACCGGAGGAAGTGGCGCGTATCCGCGACGATGCCATCATGGCAACAGGGCGCTCGGATTATCCAAACCAGGTCAATAATGTTCTTGGATTCCCCTATATCTTCCGCGGTGCACTGGATGTGCGCGCCAGCCAGATCAACGATGCGATGAAGATTGCCGCTGCCAAGGCGCTCGCCGATCTCGCGCGCGAAGATGTTCCGGACGATGTTGCAGCCGCCTATCAGGGCGTGCGTCCGCGCTTTGGGCCGCAATACATCATACCCGTTCCATTCGATCCGCGCCTCATTTCGGCTATCCCCGTTGCCGTTGCCCGGGCCGCAATCGAAACCGGCGTTGCCAGACGCGCCATGAGCGACCTGGAAGAATATGCCCGCGAGCTGTCTGCCCGGCGCGATCCAATGGCTTCAACGACACAGCGCCTCTACGAACGCGTTCGCCGTTCGCCAAAGCGCGTTGTCTTTGCGGAGGCAGAGGAAGAGCAGGTCATGCGCGCTGCGATTTCCTTCACCGCGCAGGGTCTTGGCACCGCCATCCTGTTGGGCCGCGATGACATCATCCGCGCCAATGCAGAGCGGGCGGGCATCGATCTCGACCGCTCGAACATACAGATTACCAATGCCCGCCTGTCCCAACGCGTCGATGTCTATATCGACTACCTCTATGCCCGCCTGCAGCGCCAGGGCTTCCTGCTACGTGACGTCCAGCGCCTCGTTCACAACGACAGAAACCACTTCGCCTCCTGCATGGTCGCGATGGGTGACGCGGATGCCGTCGTGACGGGAACAACCCGAAACTATTCGACTGCCCTCGAAGATGTCCGGCGTTGCATTAACACCAAGCCGGGACACCGGGTCATCGGGGTTTCCCTCGTCGTGTCGCGCAACCGCACTGTCTTTGTGGCCGATACGGCTGTTCACGATATGCCGTCTGCGGAAGACCTTGCCGATATCGCCGTGGAAGCTGCTGGTCTTGCCCGTCGCTTTGGTTACGAGCCTCGGGTGGCCATGCTGGCCTATTCGACCTTCGGCCATCCGGTTGGCGAGCGTTCCGACAAGGTGCGCGAAGCCGTGCGGATACTGGACAAGCGTAACGTCAACTTTGAAGTCGATGGCGAAATGGCAGCCGACGTTGCCCTCAATCACCACAGGATGCAGAGCCAATATCCGTTCACCCGCCTGTCGGGCGCGGCAAATGTTCTGGTCATGCCTGCCATCCACTCTGCCTCCATTTCTACGAAAATGCTTCAGGAATTGGGTGGCGCCACTGTTATCGGTCCCTTGCTGGTGGGGCTGGACAAGTCCGTGCAGATCACTGCGATGGGGGCGAAGGACAGCGATATCGTCAACATGGCCGCCATTGCCGCCTATAATGCCGGGCACTGACACATCGGCGTGTTGAGATGACGCACACTGCGCCTGCAAACATGCTTGCATGAAGCGGCAGTATCCGTAGAAGGTGTGGTCGAACCCTTGGTTCGGCCACATTGTTCGGATTTTTCACCGCTATCGAAGCGCCGATAGATACGGCGCTTTCCACCAGAATGGACGGCTCATGGACATATCGGGGCATTCGGCGGAAAAACCGTCAAATGAAAGGCACTCCGGCTTTTTCAGGCGACTGTCATTGGGTCTCATGCGGAGCCCGAATGCGGTCATAGCCTTGTTTGGCGCCTATTTTCTCCTCCAGGTCGTGGTAAGGCAGATCATACCCCCGGCACTGAGGATCGACGAGGCGCAGCAGATCCTTTTCTCGCAGTGGCTGGCTCTCGGCTACGATGCGCAACCGCCACTCTATAACTGGTACCAGCAGGCCGTCTTCGCCCTTTTGGGAACATCGATGGCCACGCTTGCCTTTGCAAAAAATCTAATACTTTTTCTGACATTCGCTGTCTTCGTGAAAACGGCAGAGCGGGTTCTCGAGGACAAGCGTCTGGTGGCTGTGGCCGCCATGGCGCTTTTCGTCATTCCACAGGTATTCTGGCAGGCGCAGCGGGATCTGACCCATACCGCCATGTTCATGCTGACCTTCTCACTTCTTCTCTATTGCAGCATCCGGCTTCTGCAGCGACCGACGACAATGGGCTACCTTCTGGTTGGCCTGATCGCAGGACTGGGAATGTTATCGAAATACAATTTCGCGCTTGCGCTGCCAGCAGTTCTGTTCGCTGTCATGCTGCACCCGCAGGGCCGTAGCCGGATTTTCGATCGCCGGTTTCTGCTTACCATCGCGGTCAGCGTCATTGTGTTTTTGCCTCACATATTCTGGCTGATCGATAATCTGGCCTTCGCATCGGAAGTAACCCTGAAGAGGATGGCAGAAGACGCGCCGGAAAGTCGCGCTCTGCAGATCGGGCGCGGACTGGGCCGCTTTATCGCCGGTTCTCTTATCATCATTGCCATACCCACCGCTCTCCTGGCGCTGGCTTCCAAAGGAAAGCTGACCAGAAGCGCCACGCATTCAAATCCGTGGCTGCGCTTTTTCCTTCACTATTTCATTGCCATCGCAACGCTGATGGCCATCGTCATTCTCATGACGACAATGACGGAATTGCGCGACAGGTGGTTGCTGCCGCTTCTCTTGCCGTTTCCGATCCTCGCCGCGCTTTTTCTGGAACAACGGCTGACCGATATCCAGGAATTTGCCGTAAGGTTCTTGCCAGTGCCACTGATCATGCTGGCGCTTATCCCTGTCGCCATGCTGCTGGCGCAGCCCCTAACGGCTGCTAGAGGCAGGGCTTCCAGTTCCAACTATGACTGGCAGGCATTCCAACGCCATATTTCAGAGAAGGAAGGCATTTCGCCCTCGGTTATCGTCACGCCGGACTGGCCATCCGGCGGAAACCTCCGTTTTGTATTCCCGCAGGTGCCAGTCGCCACAACAATTTATAACGACTACGATCCCCCGTTCAAAATTACGGATGAGCATCCTGCATTGCTTGTCTGGACGGGAGACGATGATTCCGTCGCCGAACTTTCCCAGTGGGTTGAAGGACAGCTGAACCTGAAGGTCAAAACCCCGACCAGACATATTGTTGATCTCCCGCACTTCTACCCCATCAAGGATCGTGCAGTGCGCTACAATTACGCCGTCGTGACACCAAGCGATCTGTCAAAATAGCCACACGCAATCTTGTCGACAGATTGTATTCACGCGTGGTAGTCAATGCCCATCGATTTGCGGGATGCAGCCTATGAAATCTTCAGGAAAATGCGACGTGCTGGTCATCGGAACCGGCATCATCGGCGTGATGTCAGCACTTTATCTTCAGAATGCCGGCAGGTCGGTGACCTTTCTGGAACGCGGTGAAATTGCCCGCGGCGCGAGCGCGGGCAATGCTGGCATTCTGGCGTTTCCTGAAATCATACCCATACCGGCACCGGGGATTATGAAGAAAGCGCCGCGCTGGCTTGTCGATCCGCTGGGTCCCCTCAGCGTGCCACCCGCCTATGCGATGAAAATAGCGCCATGGCTCTGGCGTTTCTGGAAAGCCAGTTCTCCGCGCAGGTTCCAGTATGGTCTCGACGTGCAGATGCGAATGATGGCGCTGGCCGCAAGCGAGATGCAGAAGGTAGGCGCTGTTCCAGAACTCGCTGGCCATATCTCCAACACCGGCACCCTCGACCTCTACGACAACAGAACCAGTTTTGACGCAGCACGCCACGACTGGGACCTGAAAGAAAAGGCAGGGATTGCCTTTTCGCGGGTTGATCGAAGCGAAATCGAGCGGCTGCAGCCGGGGCTCGCCCCGCAATTCCAGCACGCCATGTTCACACCTGGCGGTCTTCAGGTTGCCGACCCTTACGAGTTTACGCGCTCGATTGCCGATCTTGTCCTTGCGCGCGGCGCAACGCTTCACAAGGGCGAAGCCACGCGCATCGAGATGGTTGGCGAGAGCACCATCGTTTCCTTGAAATCCGGCGAAAAAATAGATGCCGACAAGGTCATCATTGCCTGCGGAGCATGGTCAAAAACACTCGCGGCATCGTTGGGGGATGTTGTGCCGCTGGAGACTGAGCGCGGTTACAACACGACGCTTCCCGAAGGCGCATTCGATCTGACACGGCAACTCTATTTCAACGACCACGCCTTCGTCGTCACGCCGCTATCATCCGGTATCCGTGTCGGTGGCGCGGTTGAGCTCGGCGGTCTAGATCTGCCTCCAAACTTCCGCCGTTCAGAGGCGCTGCTGAACAAGGCGAAGCGCTTCTTGCCAGGTTTGAAGACCGAAGGCGGAAAGCAATGGATGGGCTTCAGGCCTTCACTGCCGGATTGCCTGCCTGTCATCGGCCCTTCCCGAGCCAGCAACTCCGTTATCTACGCCTTCGGCCATGGCCACCTCGGCCTGACGCAATCAGCGGCAACCGCGCAACTCGTTACTGATCTTGTGACTGGGGCGCATCCGGCCATATCCGTCGATCCGTTCCGCGCCAGCAGGTTTGGCTAAGCCAAAAGCAAAAAGGGCCCGTCCAGAAGGACGGGCCAAATGCACCATGCTTGATGATCAGAACGGAGAATCCGGGAAGTAGAAGTCCTTGGCATTGTCCTTCGTTACCAGCGTCGCGTCCAGAATATAGGTTCCGCGAACAGGAATCTGATCGTAGAAGCTGGCCGCAGTCAGTTGCATGGCCGTCGCTACCATTGCTGGCGGATAGAGCACGTCGACAGGGATCATCTTGTCGCCATCCATGACCTTCTTGATCATATCCTTGGAACCCGCGCCTGCGACGACATACTTGATGTCGGTGCGCTTTGCCTGCTCGATAGCCTGGAGAACGCCAACTGCCATGTCGTCATCCTGACACCAGACGACATCGATCTTCGGATATTTCGTCAGATAGTCCTGCATGACCTTGAAAGCGTCGTCACGGTTCCAGTTGCCGAACTGGCGGTCGAGAATCTTGACCTTGGAACCGGCTATGCCCTTGTCGAAGCCATCCTGTCTCTGCTGATCGATGGGGATCGGAAGACCTCTGATGACAACGACTTCTGCCTCTGGTGTGGTTTCAGCAATGTATTTGCCCGCGACTTCGCCAAGCGCCGGGTTGTTGCCGGCGACATAGAGATCGCGAACCGTATCGTCGTTTACGCTGGGCGCGCGGTCAACGAGCGCCACGAACTTGCCGTTGCTCTTGACTTCCTTGATGGCGTTGACCAGCGGATCTGGATCGGAAGGAAGAATGACGAGTGCGTCGATGCCCTGTGTTTCAAGATCCTGTACCGCATTGGCCTGCGTTGCCGCATCAGGCGACGTCTTCACGATGACGTTGAGGCCCGGATGTTCCTGCATCAAAAGCTTCGCTACCCGCTCGGCATGATAGACCACGCCGGATGTCCAACCATGGTCTGCGGCTGGAATGGAGACGCCAATGGTCACCTTCTTGTCCTGTGCCTGCGCTGCCCCTGCAAGTGCTGCCAGCGCGACAGCCATTCCCAGTAATCGTTTCCGCATGTGTTTTCCTCCCACATAGATAGGTCTTGGTTGTCAATCCGGGCGACCTGTTGACCCGGCAGCTTTCACGATCTGCGCATCAGAGACCGTTGAACCAGCATGGCGATGATGATGATCGCGCCTTGTATCGCGCCGATCAGATATTCGCTGATGAAGTTGGACAGCAGCATGATGTTGCCGACCAGTTCCAGAATGAAGGCACCGCAAATTGTGCCCCACACCCGACCGGCGCCACCTTTCAGCGCTGTGCCGCCAACAACGACAGCGGTAATGGCCTGCAACTCCCACATCATTCCCGTTGTTGCGGAGGTCGAGCCGAGGCGCGGCACATAAAGCAGAACCGCAATGGCAACACACACGCCCTGAATGACGAAGGCGACGGTACGCACCCGGTTGACGGCGACGCCTGAATATTTCGCGACGTCGCGGTTTGAACCAACGGCTGTGACGTGGCGGCCATAGCGGGTGCGATAGAGAATGAAGGCCGCTATGGCGGTGACCGCCAGAATGACGAGGATCGGGATTGGCACGCCAAGAAAGGAGCCAAAATAGACAGGACGATACATGGATTGCAGTTGAGGCTCGCGCAGCGTAATGGCGCCGCCTTGCGAGAGCCAGGTCGTCAAACCACGGTAGACGCCCATGGTGCCGAGCGTCGCGATGAAAGGCTCTATCTTGCCTACGGTGGTAATGAGACCATTGGCCAGTCCACACAGGGCGCCCGCAACCAGAGTAAACACCACGGCCAGCAGCAGCATCGCTGCCGGATCAGCCACAGCACCGGAATTCATCAGCAGGATCATCAGGCTGGCCACGAATGCGACCATCGACCCCACGGAAAGATCGAGATCCCCGGCAGAGATGACAAAAGTTGCACCGACCGCAATGATCGCAATAAAGGCGCTGCGTGTTGCCACATTGGCCAGATTGTTGATGCTGATGAAATTCGGGTTCACCAAGGCCCCGACAATCAACAACAAAAGCAGGGCAACAAAAGGTGCAACGGCACGCAAATCGATATCGCGCAGCGACCGCCCTGCCCGCTTTTCTCTGCCATCTTCACTGACACTCATACCCAAAACAGACCTCCCACCCTGTCACATAAGGCCATACGGCCTTTGCTATGCTGCCGATTGCGCTTTAAGCCCGGCGGCATAACGCATGATTTCCCGTTCATTGATTTCGTCGCCTTCCAGCATACCGACCATGCGTCCCTCGCGCATGACCGCCACGCGGGTGCATAGGCCGATGACTTCCTGCATTTCCGACGAAACGACGATGACCGAGTGGCCATCCCGCGCGAGTGCCGAAATGAAATGATAGATCTGCTGTTTGGTGCCGACATCGATGCCGCGTGTCGGCTCATCGATGATGATGATTTTCGGCTCGGTCTCCATGACCTTCGCAAGCAGCAATTTTTGCTGATTTCCGCCAGACATGCGTCCAGCAGCCACACTGCCATCGCGTACCCGAATATCGAACCGGCGGCGTGCCCTTTCGAGAGACCTAGCCTCACTGTTTGAACTGAGATAGCCGAACCGGCCGTGACGCTCCAGAGATTGAAGCGTCAGGTTCAGTCTCATGCCAGCATTCAACAGCAAGCCTTTTGATTTTCGATCCTTGGTCATATAGGCAAGGCCGGCGTCGATGGACGCATGGAGATCGTGCGGCGGCAAAACCTCGCCATTCACGCGAACCTCTCCGGAGGACCGCGCGTGCAAACCGACGATCGCTTCCGCCAGTTCCGTGCGACCGGAGCCGATCAAACCGGAAAAGCCGATGATTTCTCCCTTGCGAAGATCGAATGTCGCATCCTGAACGTAACGTGTGGAAACGCCTTTGACGCTGAGAACAACCCTCTCATCAACATCCGGCTCGCGCTTTGCAGGATAGAGGCTGGAAAGCTCTCGTCCGACCATCAGCTGCGCTATCGCCTCACCATCCAGCATGGAGGTTGGAGCCGTCTTGACCCAGTGGCCGTCACGCAAGACAGTGACCCTGTCCGTCAGCTCCATGACTTCATCGAGCTTGTGAGAAACGAAGACGAAGCTCGTCCCCTTGTCCCGCAGTTTTCTGACCTGCTGAAACAGATAGTTCGTTTCTTCCCGAGACAGTACCGCTGTCGGCTCGTCCATGAAAACGATGCGGGCATCGCGGCTGATTGCCTTGGCAATCTCGACCATCTGCTTTTCAGCAATGGAGAGGCTGGAAATAAGTGCGTTCTCATCGACATGACAGCCAAGCACATCGAGCACGCGGCGGGTTTCCGCACGCATGGCTTTTCGATTGAGCACGCCGAAATGCGTTAACTCACGGCCAAGAAAAAGGCTCTCTGTTACCGTCAGATGTTCGGCGAGATTGAATTCCTGGTGAATGATCACGATCCCAAGCGCTTCGGCAGCACCATTGGGGGGCAGCTTGACCGGCTTGCCATCAAGAAGGATCTCGCCTGAACTCGGCTGCTCGAAGCCCGACAGAACTTTGACAAGCGTGGATTTGCCTGCGCCATTTTCGCCCATCAACGCATGGATTTCACCAGCCTTGAGGTCAAAATTGACGCTGAAGAGGACCTGAACACCGTTGAAAGATTTAGAAATGCGCCGCGCAGACAGCACTGTGCCTTCGCCTTCCGTGACATCCGACTGCATGATTTCCTCCAGACGTCTCCCTACGTCTGCAATTCGTGTAAACCTTTACACTGGCGATGTAAAGGTTTACATTGGCGTCAATCAACACATTTCGTTGATCCTGTTTGACGGATCGGCAAGTCTGTGTAGTGTCCGGTCGCGCATAAACCCGAGGCCCACATTGTCGAATCCTTCATCTGCCACCATTGAAGACGTTGCCCGTATCGCGGAAGTTTCCATCGCTACGGTTTCGCGCGCTATCCACACGCCTGAAAAAGTCGCCAATTCCACCCGGCTGAAGGTCAATCAGGCGATCGCCGTAACCGGTTACACGACCAATGCGATGGCGCGCAGCCTGCGACTGGGCCGCTCCAACATGATCCTCGTCGTTGCCCCCGACATCGGGGATCCGAATTTCTCGAACATTCTCGTGGGTCTGGAAAACGAGGCGCGTGCCCATGGCTACGGCATCTTGATCGGCCATACGCAAAATGATGCGCAGCGTGGCCTGGAATACTTAAAATTTCTTAGTTCCAACCAGGCCGCCGGGCTCATCCTGTTTACCGGCATATTGCCATTTGGACATCAGGCGATGACGGCTCGCCTGCCACCATGTGTCGGGGTTTTCGAGCCTATTTATAATGGCGGCATCCCCTATGTGGGTGTGGATGACAGCGCAGGCGCTCGCAAGATTGTGGACATGCTGATAGCAGAGGGCCACGAGCGAATCGCCTTCATCGGGGACTCCCGCACACGCCTCGCTTACAGCCGCCGTCGTCAAGGATATGTGGAAGGATTGACGGCAGCAGGATTTACGCCAACTCCCAGCATGATGATCGAGGGCGACGGAACATTGGAGAGCGGGCGTCTGGCCGTCGAACAACTCTTCATGCGCGACACATTGCCGACCGCTTTCATGTGCGTGAATGATCAGACAGCCATCGGCGTCATGATTGGCCTTACCGCGCGCGGATACGATATACCGCGCGATTTCTCCGTCACTGGTTTCGACGATATTCCTCAGGCAGTTTTCATGTCTCCCGCCCTAACGACAATACGCCAACCAAGGACGTCCATCGGCAAACACGCAATGGCACTTCTGCTGGATCTGTTGGGTGGCCAGCAACCGGAACAGCCGGAAATCCTGCTGACACCTGATCTTATCGTGAGAAATTCCGTTGGCGCGCCAACGAAACGGTCGATCCAGAAATAAACCGACGCAAGCTCGCCTCGCGGGATTCCTAGAGAATCAATAGCCTTCGCGGCGGGCAGGTTCTTCCTGATGCGCTGACGCCCAGAGTTCTGCCTGAACGGCCCCCTGGAAATCGGCGACTTCCTGTCGCATGGCGCTATCGCTGTATCCGAGGTTCAGCAACCGGGCGGCCAGCGCACGACACTCGTCGCGCCAGAAGCGGTTTGCCTCCTCTCCATGAAGGTCATCAAGCATTTGAGCGCACCGCTTAATGTCAGCGATACGGTTTTTGGCAGGAAACGCAATTACTTCTGAACGCTTGGTCACACGCACACCTTAATGCTCGGGGGAATCAACGCTCTATCTTTACCGGGGGCATGGTTAACGAAGTCTGCAGATGCGAAACTCTTGCTGCCAAAAGACCATAAAACAGGCCAACCACAGTCGCAAGACGACAATATAAAGTTGCATTCGCTGGAGTAGTAAACCCTAACACAGCTGCTCAAAAGGCAAAGAATGAGCGTTGCCTCAGCCAGACGGGAGTTTCTCGGCAATTTGTGTAAATTTTACCATTAAACATTACGGAAATTTCATCCAGGGGGCTGTAATGGAAGTACAACTGTGTTGAAACCCCGTGCGAATGATAATATATTAAATGCAAAACAAGCTTTATAAAATGCATGCTCCGTTATCGGGACATGTTATGGCGGAGGAAAATAGCATGTACGCCCCGCGCTTTTTTGTGAGCATGATGTGCGCGTTGCTGGTCTTCGCCATTGCAACATATATTATCCATGGGTCCTTCTATACCGCTTTCCTCCAGACGGTGCTGTGTCTCGTCATCATTCAGGTGGGATATTTCATTGGCGTTCTTCTGATGGTCGCCAAAGAACAGAAGCGGATGCAGCAGAAATACGGATTTTCAAAAGAAGCTGGACCCTCGGCTGAGAAGTCCGGAACTGAAAACCTTCCCCCTATCGCTCATAGCCCAAAGCTCAGCGATTTCTGAAAAACTCGTCGCCATCAGACTTATCGCTGATGCGAAATTGGCTTACAGTTTCCTTATCTCTGACATTTTCTACAGAAAAATGTTCGTGAAACGAAACGAGGAGTAGGCATGGCCCCGGGTTTGCAGTCCATTTGCGTCATTATAGCTGCCAAGAATGCGTCCGATACGATCGGCACCGCCATCAGCTCCGCCTTGGCTGAACCTCAGGTCAGTGAAGTTGTCGTCATAGACGATGGTTCAACCGACGCTACGACCGACGTTGCACGGTCTTTCGATGATGGAAGCGGACGACTGAAAGTCGAGAGGTTTGACGTCAACCGAGGCCCATCGGCCGCTCGCAATCATGCCATAGCCATTTCGACAGCTCCCCTGATTGCCATTCTGGACGCAGACGATTTCTATTTCCCTGGACGTTTTGCTGCGATGCTCGCAAATGATGAATGGGATCTCGTTGCGGACAACATCGCTTTCATTCAGCAGTCGATGCCCGGCGCGTCAGCAGTCGTGCCCGCACGATTCGAGCCTCAGGAACACTTCCTTCAGCTTTCCGAGTTCATCGAGGGCAATATCTCGAAGCGCGGCGTAGAGCGTGGTGAAACCGGATTTCTGAAGCCGGTCATCCGACGCTCCTTCCTCGATGAACACAAGCTCCGCTATGTCGAAGCGATGCGGCTTGGCGAGGATTACGAGTTATATGTTCGGGCGCTCGCCCTCGGCGCTCGCTACAAGGTCATTCGCAATTGCGGATATGGAGCAATTGTTCGCGGTGACTCGCTGAGCGGCCGCCATCGCACGGAAGATCTCCGTCAACTCTACGAAGCAGACAAACGCATTCTGGAAACCTGTGCTCTGAACCCGCAGGAGACGGCTCTTCTTAAAGAGCACGAGCGTCACATCCGGGAAAAATTCGAGCTTCGAGATTTTCTGGATGCCAAAGCAAGAGGTGGGATGGCTGGTGCTTTGAAACATGCGCTGCAACGCCCGATCGCCGTCCCAATGATAGCAAAGGGCATATGGCTGGACAAAACGGCGCGCTATCGCAGCAAACCAAAACAGGTTGCTGATATCAGATACCTGCTGCAGGCAAAGCCGCTCAAACAATGATCTGAGCGGCATTCTTGCTTAGAAATAGTCCCTCTTGATCGTTTCCAGGACCGCCTGAAAACGCTCCTTGCGTTCTTCCAGTCGACCATCTGGGCTAAGCCGTGGCTCCGCGCGGCTTGCTTGCCACAATGCGAGCGTGGAAGGTGCCGCCAAAACCTGCTTTGCGAGTTTGCGGAGCGCCCTCTGTTCCTGAACGGGGCGAACGAGAACATCGCCATCGTGATGATGGCCAGAAGAGGCGTGCTCAGCACTATTAACGGGTGGAGGCGGCGGCGGGAAGCTCATGCCCCAGAATTTCGAGCCCTTCTTAGCCGCTTCCGCTCTGGTCGAGACGGGAACATAACGTGGCTCGTACTTGACACCAACGCTTCCAGCCCAATCGCTCCATTTGAAGCTGTTGATGGATGTCGATGTGCTCACGGCAACCCAGGGGACGCGGAAAGCATCGGCAAGGATCGCACCGTGCATCGATTCCGCAACGATGAATTCCGACTGGGCGATATGTTTGATGACGGCTTTCGCCTCACCGCGCGGATCGAGATAGGTCAGCCCGGCAGGCTCGCAGGCGAAGTCCCAGATGCCGAATTCAGCTGATTCCCAATGGGGCACGAATGTCTTTTTGTGGATCTTCGGCAAACCCTGAAATTCGGGCATTTCCGTTACCATCACGGCAGGGTCCACTATTCCCATTTCCGAGGGGAGGCCCAGCTTGGCGGCTGTCATTTCACCGCGAACGCACCTGATATCCCAAAGCTCCTTGTTGGATATATCCGGTACCGCACCGTATCCATAGCCACTGCCAATGACCAGTTTGCGTTGCGCCGGTGGAAACAGCACATCGTTGAGAACGGTGCCGACGCCGACCAGCAGCAGGTCAGGATGAACGTCCCGCAGGCCTGGCAGCAGGAAATCCCAAAGCCAGAGATTGAGGTCATCGCCAAAATTTCCGTGGTGCGATTCCCAGTGATATGGTCTCATGGACTACTCCTGAATAAAAAAAGGCAGGCGCTACGGGTCATCGTGGGCCGGTCAGTTTACCGGTTCCCAGCTCCACCGCCGCGCGCAGAATAGCAGGATCGCGCATCATCCATTTGAACAGGAGGCCCATTTCCGGCGCTTTTCGGCGCTTCAACTTACCAGCCTGGCTCCACAGCGCCTGTTTGCGAGCCGTGTTTTTATAGGATGCGATCGACTCTACGTCGGCGGGACGAGATGAAAACCTCTCCTGCAACGTGTCAAGCGCTACCCATGTGTTGAACTGTTGGCGCAGGAACTCGGGCGACGTATTGTCGATGCTGTGAAATATATTCACCCCCATGCCCCGCATAGCACCAGCATCGTCGCACAAAAGGGTGCGGCTGGATGCAAGAATGCAATCGCAGAAGAACAGGACGTCTTCCGCAGCCAGCCTCAAGGCAGGGTCAAAACGAACCTTCTCGAAAAGAGGACGGCCTATGACCATGCAGGAGAGGTGCAGAAAGCTCCAGTTGCGCAGCATGACGCTCGCAAGGTCCGGCAATTCAATGACCTTCGGAGTTTCGGATAGTCGGTTCGCTGCCTCATTCTTTTCCAGTTCGGACATGGCGAAGTGGTAATAGAACTCGTCGCTGGCCTGCATCGATGCCCAGTAGCAATCTCCGCCGAATGTATCGAGACTGAAGGCTGCGTTGCTCAAATGGTCGGGCGTCCAGATATCATCCGAATCCAGAAATGCGACATAGGTCGTTTCTGCTGGAACGTGGTCGAGCCCCGTATTGCGTGCGCCGCCTGGACCGGCATTGGCCTGCTTGACGATCTTGATCCGGCTTCTCTGGCTTTCAGTCAGTTCATCAATTTCTTTTTCAATCGGATAAGGCGACTCATCGTCAACGATAACGAGGTCGAAATCCTGCAGGGTCTGTGAAAAAACGGATGCTAGTGCCCTACCGAGTACGCCATGCTGTTTTTGATAATAAGGAATAACGACAGTAAATTTCGCCATTGTTTCGCCCCTTGTGTTGATCAAGAAGTGGTCGGGCCCGACCGAATGCGGCCCCGATGAGTGGCAAACCTCCCGCCAGCAAAATGGTTGCTGGCCTCCAAAATATAGGAAGCACGTATGCCCCCAGCTCCGAGCGTCAAGACGATTACCGCGAATGTCGGTTGGAGCGTTTTATCAAAAACAGGCACATTCGGGCTTAAGTTTGTCACGGTGCCGATTCTCGCACGATTGCTGACGCCAGAGGAGTTCGGCGTTGTCGCAGTCGGCCTGACGGTCGTGCAGTTTCTAACCATGATTGCGGGTGCAGGACTAACCTCCGCCCTGATTGTGGAAAAGGAAGAGGATATGGACACGATCCATACTGTCTTCTGGGCAAATCTTGCAATTTCATGCACGATGGCAGCCATACTCTACTTCGGCGCGGAATTTTTCGGGGAGCTGCTCGGCGCAGTCGAAAGCGCCTATCTTCTGCGAATTATGGCTTTTCTCATTCCGCTGCAACTGGCTGGCGATGTCGCCTATTCCCTCTTGGCCAGACGCATGAATTTCAGCAAGGACGCCATCTGGAGCATGACCTCGGAAAGTGCGGCGGCCATCGTCGCAGTCGTACTTGCCTTCGCAGGGTTCGGTGTCTGGGCCCTGATCATCCAGCTGTTCGCCGCTGCGCTGATAAGGCTCGTGGGCCTCTACGCGGTGTCCCATTACAAGCCAAGCTTTGTCATGAAGCCTCGTCGGCTCGTTCCGCTTCTTGGATTCAGCTCGGGCCTGATGGGTTCAGAGATAGCGAATTTCGTGACGTTCCAGTCGCCAATGGTCATTATTGCCCGACATCTGGGACTTGCAGATGCTGGCGCCTATTCGGCATCTAACCGATTCGCCAGCATTCCAAACCAAGTCGTCCTTTCCGCTGTGATGGGTGTTCTGTTCCCGGCATTCAGCAGAATGATGGATGACAAGCAGCGTCGCCGCGATGCGCTGATGTTCAGCACACAGGTGCTGACAGTGCTTCTGGCACCGATGATGTTTGGCCTATGGGCCATTGCCGAACCCGCCATGCTCGTGATTTTCGGACCAAACTGGGCCTATGCCTGGCCGGTGCTTGGGCTACTGGCGTTATCAAAAGCAATACTGACGCCCTGCAGCACATTTATTCCTTACTTGAAGGGCGCCGGCTACGGTCGGGTTCTCTTCTGGTCCGCGACAATCCGTGCGGTTGTCACGACAGGTGCAGTCTGGCTTGCAGCAATTTACGGCACACTTATCGATGCAATGGTCTGGCTTTGCATCGTCAATGGAGTGACACTGATTTTCTATTCCTGGGCCGTTTTCAAAGCCAGTGAAACCCCGCTTTTAAAGGGTCTCTATGTCAGTAGCCGCCCGATGATTGCGTCCTTCGTGATGGCACTTGCGGTACGCTATATCCTTCATATCTTCTCCGACAGCCTGCCTCACGCCTATATGCAGGTGCTTGTGGGAGCTGTCGCAGGAGGCGCGATCTATGGAGTTCTGATTCTCATCACAGAAAGAGAACTTCTGCGAAAGATTCTGGGTCTCGTGCGTGAGCGGAAAGCAAAACAGGCGGCAGCTTGAGAAAGCCACCGGGAAAACTCGCCGTCTTTCTGCCACAATTGAGAACTTTTGCCACACTGTTGCGCCGTCGACTGCGGGCAAAGCGGCGCGATAATGCTGCATCGCAGCATCGCTATGATTTCTCCCGCCGGCGACAAAGGGACTGTCCTAGAGGCGACCAAAGGAAATTCTCTGCTATTTCAATGACCTGGCCTGCCTCTCCTTAGGGGAGATATGGACCTCCAGAGTTTTACCCGCAACAATTAGAAGACCACTTTTGCCGCGCTGCCACATTTTACCCTCATGTAGACAAGACACTTTAGCACGGGCTTTCGTTCGTCCTAATTTTAACGCGGTGGGGGGAGACACCGCCTAATTGAGGGGAACTGACGTGACTTTTGATCAGAACCTATCTTCCCGCATCAACTTGATGCGCATTATATTGATATCGGGCATTGTTTTTGTGCATGTTCCACACAATCCGGAGACCAGCCCTTTTCTCGGCGTCTACGGCTTTTTTGATTGGCTAAGGGTGTTCCTGGGTGATGCGCTGTTCCGCATCGGTGTGCCCTGCCTGAGTGCGATTTCAGGTTATCTGCTGTTTCGCAAGGGAATGCAGGCATTTGACTATCTGGCCACCGTCAAGTCGAAGGCGCGGACAGTCCTCCTCCCATTTTTGCTATGGAATGGCGCACTTGTTGCCGCGGTTCTCCTCCTGCAGCGTTTCGGCGTGGGCGTCGGCTATTTTCCGGATTTGTGGAACGCAACGCCGCGGGAAATGATGAGCCACGGTGCCGCAGTCGAAGAATTTCCTCTTAACGTGCCGCTGTATTTCTTGCGGGATCTTTTCGTTTGCATTCTTCTTTCGCCGATCCTCGCATTTCTGGTTCGCAGATATGCATGGGCCACATTGGGGGTTCTGCTCGTCGTCACCGCATGGCCTGAAGTCACCTTGTTTATCGTCCAGAAGAAATCCATCCTCTTCAGCTTCACGCTGGGAATTGCGCTGGCGCTGTACAAGATCGATCTCAAGGCTCTCGATGCCCATGCCGTTAAAATCACGGCTGCGGTTTTGGGAGCCTCTGCAATCCTGGCAACCGCTCTCTATTTTACAGGACCGGATTTTCCGTTCGAGCTTGAGTTGCTTCGCAACCTCCTCGCTGTCTTTGGCGCGATGGGTTTGTGGGCGTCATCCTCCTTGCTCATTCGCAGCAAGGCTGGAAAACGTCTCTCGGAAACGGGCAGTCTCAGCTTCTGGATTTTCTGCGCCCACTATCCGCTGCTGGTAATGATGTGGATGGTCTGGAACAGAGGCGGCCCCGATTTCTATCCCGCCTTCTATCTCGGTGCGGTAGCACTGGCCTTCATCATCCTCGTTATCAGCAATGCGCAGGTGCGGTCAAAGCTGCCTAAACTCTACGCTGTCTTGACGGGCAGTCGCAGTGACAAGCCGGGGCCTTCTATCAAAGCCCCAAAGACTTCCCATCCCGCACAGCGTCCTGTCGAAGCCCTGCCTGCAACTGCAAAGGTGAACCAATGATCGCATTTATCACCCGCGTTCAGTCGCGCATGTTCCTGTCCACATGTGTGGCCCTCACACTCGGTGCGTCTGCGGCAATGGCGCAGAGCCCTGTCGCCCCACCCGCGCCTGGCAAGGAGCCAGCGCCCGGCCCCGCATCAGGTCCGACGGCAGCGCCCGGAAACGGCAAATCCTTTGTCGAGAATTTCGATTCAATGGACCGTTCTTTCTGGTACGTTTCCGATGGCTGGAACAATGGACCGCATCAAAACTGTACCTGGTCGAAGAAGCTCGTGAAATTTGACGGTGGGCAACTTCAACTCGGATTTCAGGAAGGCAAGGTCAAGGATCGCAACTTCTCCTGCGGAGAAATCCAGACGAAGGGCCGCTATCGTTACGGCACCTACGAGGCACGGATAAAGACGGCAACCGGCTCCGGCCTCAATTCGGCTTTCTTTACCTATATCGGGCCAACCGACAAGAAGCCGCATGATGAAATTGATATGGAAGTCTTGGGCAAGGACCCGGCAAAGGTCCAGCTCAACCAGTATATTTCCGCAAAAGGCGGGAATGAGAAGCTGGTCGACGTGGAAGGTGGCGCGGACAAGGCCTTCAATGACTACGCCTTCATATGGGAGCCGCAGCGTCTGCGTTATTTCGTGAACGGGAAGATGGTTCATGAAGTTACAGACCCGGCAAAAATCCCACAAAATCCGCAGAAGATATTCTTCAGCCTGTGGGGCACGGACACCCTGAAAAGCTGGATGGGCAAGTTTGCCTATAATGGACCGACAGTCATGAATGTCGACCGGCTCGCTTTCACAGCGCTCGGCGACAAGTGCCAGTTCCCAGAGTCCGTCGCCTGCCTTTCAAACTGAGCGGCCTTTTGACCGAAGCCTCTCGATCATTTCCCGCTCAGGACCATTTTATGACGCATGTTCTTTATCTAGCACATGACCTTGCAGACCCGGCCATTCGTCGCCGGGTCATGATGTTGCAGGCTGGTGGTGCCAGAGTGAGCCTTGCCGGTTTCACACGCGGTGAAAACGCCTTGGCAAGCGTCGATGGGTTGTCGCCGATCGTGCTCGGCGAGACGGCAGATGGACGGTTTGCCCAGCGCATCACGGCGGTAGGCAAATCCTGCATCTCACTTCGCGGTAAGATGCGTGGCGTCCAGAAACCTGACGTTATCATTGCTCGAAATCTCGAGATGCTGGCCGTCGCACGCCGTGCATCCTCGATTTTCGGTCGTGACATTCCGGTAGTCTACGAGTGCCTTGATATCCACAGACTGCTTTTGAATGAGGGTGCTGCGGGGAAGCTCGTCAATGCAATCCAGCGCTATCTCGCCTCCGACGCAAAGCTGCTGATAACGAGCTCTCCCGCTTTCGTGACGCACTACTTCGCCCCTCGCTCCGGCTTGGCACTCCCGGTATTGCTGCAAGAGAACAAGGTGCTGGCACTGCATGGCACAGTGCAGGACAAGCCAACGGCACGGCCTCCGAAAGAGGGTGAGCCTTGGAAAATTGGTTGGTTTGGTGCTCTGCGTTGCCGCAAATCACTTGGCATTCTTGCCGATTTCGCCGGGCGGATGGATGGCAAGGTTGAAGTGGTGCTGCGTGGACGTCCAGCCCATTCCGAGTTTGATGACTTCGAGGGCTTCGTCGCAAAGTCCCCTCACATGAGTTTTCACGGCGCATACAAAAATCCCGAAGATCTCCAGTCTATCTACCAGGATGTTCAATTGACCTGGGCTATCGATTTCTTCGAGGAAGGGCAAAACTCCAGCTGGCTGCTGCCGAACAGGCTTTATGAAGGGTGCCTCTATGGTGCGCTTCCGATAGCTGTTGCGGGAACGGAGACCGCGCGCTTTCTCGAAAAGCGAAGCATCGGCCATGTGCTGCAGACCGCCGATGCTGACAGTCTGCAAGCTTTCTTCACCGCCCTGACTGAAGAGAGTTACCTTAAATCCGCAGAAAACCTTGCGGCGGTCGACCGGACACAATGGATGGCCGATCAACAGGACTGCCTTCAACTCGTCCAAAAACTCGCTTCTTTGGCAGCGCCGAAATCTGGCCGCGCCCTCGAAGCTTCACTTTCAACCGCCTGACGGGACCGACGCCATGAAGTCGCACAAGATACCGGATGTGAAGACATTGATCGTCATACCGTGCCTCAACGAGGCTCGCACGATCGATGATCTGCTGCTTAAATTTTCCAGCACCCTCAACAATCCGGCGGACCGGATCATCGTTGCCGATGGCGGTAGTACCGATGGAACGCGTGATATTGTCGCAAATTTCTCGATCCAGGATGCGCGCGTCATTCTTTTGGCCAACCCGAAGCGCATCCAAAGTGCCGGCATTAATCTGGCGGTGGAAATGTTTGGACAGGGTTATGATTACCTCATCCGCATCGACGCCCACGGCGACTATCCCGACGACTACTGCAACCGGTTGCTGGAAGATGCCGTCCATACCGGCGCTGATTCTGTCGTCGTGGCAATGGACACGGTCGGCCACGGAACGTTCCAGAAAGCCACCGCGATCGCTCAGAACTCCAAGCTCGGAAACGGCGGCTCCAAGCATCGCGAAGGAGCGAAGGGGCACTGGATCGATCACGGGCACCACGCCTTGATGCGCATATCAGCCTTTACCGAGGTTGGCGGTTACGACGAAAGTTTCAGCCATAATGAGGATGCCGAACTGGACTATCGGCTGCGCAAGGCTGGCTTTCGCATCTGGATGACCGACAAGACCCGCATGACCTACTACCCGCGCTCCAACGTGCGGCCCTTGTTCAAGCAGTATATGGCCTACGGTCGTGGGCGCGCGAAAAATCTCCTCAAGCATCGCTCCATGCCCAAGCTCCGGCAGATGATCCCATTGGCGGTCATGCCGGTCGCGCTTTTGGCACTGCTTGGCGTGTTCCACTGGCTTGCTCTCGTACCGCTTTGCCTCTGGATCGCCGCATGCGTTGGCTATGGCTTGTGGATGGCCATCGTGGAAAAGAATTCCTACGGCCTTCTGGCTGCGTTCTCTGCCATGATCATGCATCTCGCCTGGTCTACAGGGTTCTGGCTGGAACTTGTCAGCTCGATGGGTGCGCCTGCCCCCTTGGCGGGAAAGGCGATGTCATGACAGCCACTCCGGCAATTATCGAAACTCATCAGATCCGGATCGATATCGGCGTTTGCACGTTCCGCCGCCCTGCGGTTGTCGCGACACTGCTCTCCTTGTTCAAGTTGGAGGTTCCGGCTGGAACAAAGCTTCGCATTATTGTTGCGGACAACGATGCAGAGCCCAGCGCAAAAGACTCGATCGATCGGCTGCGCGAAAAATCGCCCTTCGAGATCGTCTACATCCACTGCCCCAAATCGAATATCTCCATCGCGCGAAATGCCTGTCTCTCCGCCTCCGACGCGGACTATCTCGCTTTCATCGACGATGACGAGACTGCCCCGAGAGACTGGCTTTGCGAATTGCTACAAACGGCAAAGGAGACGGGTGCAGAGGCGGTTCTAGGACCTGTTACCGCCGTCTACAAACCGAGCGCGCCAAGCTGGATGCGCAAAGGTGATTTCCATTCGACGGCTCCTGTCTGGGTCAACGGAGACATCGTGACAGGTTATACCTGCAACACCCTTCTGCTCATGACTGCGCCTTCCGTCGCGGGTCGCCGGTTTGCTTTGTCTCTCGGCCAGAGCGGTGGAGAAGACACGCATTTCTTTTCTCACATGCACGCGGATGGCGGGCGCATCGCCTTTGCCAAAAAAGCCATATTGTCCGAACCCGTGCCGGACAGCAGAGCAAGCTTCATGTGGCTCGCCAAACGGCGTTTCCGCTCAGGCCAGACCCATGGACGCCTGCTCGCAGAACGCAAACCGGGGACACGCAGAATCGGGCAGATCGTCACGGCCGCGTCGAAAGTGGGATTTTGCGCGGCTTCAGCGCTCCTGAGCGCTTTCAGCCCTGTCCGTCGCAATCGTCAATTGCTGCGTATGGCGCTGCATATGGGTTCCGTTAGCGGCGCCTTCGGTGTGCGCGAAATACGCCAGTACGGCACCGTGGAGGCAACATGATGGACGCTTCGTTGCCGCCCGATGTTACCTTCGTCATCGCCGCCTATAATTCGGCTGATACGATCGCTGCTGCTGTCGAAAGCGCCTTGGCGCAAGACGAGGTCACGCTGGAAGTCGTCGTCGTTGACGATCAGTCTTCAGACAACACGCGTGAGGTCGTTCTAGGGCTATCACAACAGGATGCCCGTGTCCGACTGATTGCCCTTGAGCGCAATCTCGGCCCCGGTGGTGCCCGTAACGCAGGCATCGACGCCGCGGTCGGTCGTTGGATAGCGGTTCTCGATTCCGACGATGTCATTCAGCCACTCAGAACGCGGCGGATGATAGACCGGGCCGAGAGCGGTACGGCAGAAATCGTCGTCGATAATCTGGATGTCGTTTATACGGATGGACGCGCCAGGGAAACGATGTTTCCGGCCAACTTCCTTGGGCAACTGGGCACACTCACGCTCGAAAATTTCATAGCCTCAAATATCATTTTCCGCTCGACCTTCAATTTTGGCTACATGAAGCCAATGTTCCGGCGTGAGTTTCTGAACGAGAATGCCCTGCGCTTCCGGCCTGACTTGCGGATCGGCGAAGATTATCTCCTGCTGGCATCAGCACTGGCCGTTGGCGCGCGCTGCGCCATCGAGCCCTCGCCCGGCTATATCTACAATATCCGGGAAGGTTCGATTTCGCGCGTTCTGGAAATTCAGCATGTTGACGCCATGATCGCCGCGGATGAGGATTTTCTGTCCCGATACGCTCTTCCACCCGCAGCAAGCGAAGCACAAAGGATGCGAACACGCAGCCTGGTAGAAGCGCGTCACTTTCTGATGCTCGTTTCCAGTATCAAGCGCCGGTCGATCATGGATGTCATAAAAATAGCTGCAAAGGACCCAGTCGCGCTTCGGCATCTGCGGATGCCGATAGAGGCGAGGCTGAAGAAATTGCGCGGCGCGGTTTTTCCGACACCCCTTCCCACAGACATGAAGCGGCAGGCATCCTGATTTGTTTGGACCCGCTTATCGAACCTTCAAGGAGAACGCCATGGACCTTAACAGGACAGTCAGAAAGGCCGTAATCCCCGTCGCCGGTAACGGCACGCGCTTCCTGCCCGCAACCAAGGCAATGCCCAAGGAAATGCTGACCATCGTTGACCGGCCGGTGGTTCAGTATGCGGTGGACGAGGCCATGCAGGCCGGTATCGAGCACATTATTTTTGTGACCAGCCGAAACAAGACAGCCATCGAAGACTATTTCGATAGCGCGCCCGAACTCGTCAACACGCTAACGCGCTCTGGCAAGACCATGCAGGTCTTGCAACTCGAAAAGATGCTGCCCATTGCCGGCACAGTCAGCTATACACGTCAGCAGGTGCCGCTCGGCCTTGGTCATGCCGTATGGTGCGCAAGAGAACTCGTCGGCAAGGAGCCGTTCGCCTTGCTGCTGCCCGATATGGTTTCTTATGGTGCACGCGGCTGCATCGCTGGTCTCATGGAACTCTATGATGAGGTCGGCGGAAATATCGTCGGTACGGAAGAATGTGCTCCGGATGAGACATCGTCCTACGGCATTGTCGGCGTTGGTGACACCGTCAGCCACGGTTTTCGCGTAACAGAAATGGTTGAAAAGCCGGAACCATCTGCGGCTCCATCCAATTACTACCTTAATGGCCGTTATATTCTGCAGCCAGAAATATTCGATATTCTTGCCAAGCAGGAGCGCGGTGCAGGCAATGAAATCCAGTTGACGGATGGCATGAAGCGTTTGGGGGAGATACAGCCGTTCCACGGACAGAAGTTCGGCGGGCGGACATTCGATTGCGGCAGCAAGCAGGGATTTATCGCGGCGAATGTCGCGTTTTCCCTGATGCGCGCAGATATGGAGGCCCAGGTTTTGGCCTCCATCAAGGAATTGGTGAGGAACCACGAAGGTCGCGTCAAAGCGGCTTGATCGATGAAGTTGAGTGAGGCGGGAAAGCACGAGAACTGCGTTCCCGCTCGCCGTTTTTAAACACAAGGTGGGTCAATGCACCACAAGACCTTTAGATCGAACATGAATTTCCCGGAACCGTCCAAGGACGCCGATACGTTTATAGACCTCGACCGCCTATGGGCCGCCGTGGTACGCCGCGCCAACATCATCGCCGCCTGCGTCATTGCGGCGATGGCACTCGCCGGTCTTTATCTCGTGATGGCGACACCCGTCTATACCGCGATGACCCAGGTGCTGCTGGACGAAAGCTTGTCCCGCTATGCTGAGGATGAATCTCCCGTGCCAGCGGCACAGATCATCGACAACCGCATCGCAAGCGCAGTCGAAATCCTCAAATCCAAGGAAATGGCGCTGACTGTCGTCGACAAGGCGAAGCTGGATAGCAACGAGACGATCGTCAATCCGCCGATGTCGCCTGTGGACCTCGTCAAGGCATCCGTCAAGGGCGTGGTCGATCTCCTGACACCGAATTCCCCGCCCGCTTCGGAAGATGCCATGCGCAATGGACGTCGTGAGAAAGCGGCTGCCGTCATCCAGCAGGCTCTGACGGTCGAACGTGTCGGACGAAGCTCGGTCATTGCAATTTCGATCCGCTCCATTGACCGGCAGCTGGCAACGCAGATCGCAAGAACCTACGCCAATTCCTATCTGACAGAGCAGCTGAATGCCAATTTCGACGCCACCGAACGGGCCTCGGTCTGGCTTCAGGAGCGACTGACCGACCTGAACCAGCGTTCACAGGCGGCATCGCTGGCTGTCGAGAAATACAAGGCTGCAAATAACATCGTGTCTTCGCGCGGGGAGTTGATCTCCGAGGGTCAGCTTTCCGATCTGAATGGACAGCTGATCGCCGCCCAGGCTGATGCGGCAACAGCGTCAGCGCGTTACACCCAGTACAAGTCGATTGTCGATCAAGGGCCGGAAAACGCAGTCAACAACGCAATCGTTTCGGCACGCGACACTGACAACTCCGTTATTCAGGATCTGCGCAAACGCTATATCGCCATTTCTGACCGCGAGCGCGGTGTGGTGCAGCAATTCGGCAAGGATCACCCCCAGGCCATTGCTCTCGCCAGCGAAAAGGGTGATCTGTCCCGTCAGATCTACCAGGAACTCCAGCAACTGACCGGCAGCTTCAAAAATGATTTCGACGTGACGCAGTCACGCGTTCAGTCGCTGCGTGAAAACATCGACCGTGTTGCGGGCCGCAATTCCGAAGCCAACATGACCATGGTCAAGCTACGTGAACTGGAACAACAGGCCGCAGCACTGAAGACGCTGTACGAGTCCTATCTCGGTCGCTTCGAGGAAGCTTCACAGAAGCAATCCTTCCCGATCGCAAAAGCACGCATCATCTCCGATGCAGGTCTGCCCACCTCGCCATCCAGCCCGAAGAAGACCATGACGATGGCTCTCTCCATCGTTCTCGGCCTGATGCTGGGCGGTGGTGTCGCAGCTGTTCTGGAATTCCGGGATCGTTATTTCCACACGGGTAACGATGTGCGAGACAATCTGCGCATGCGCTTCCTTGGCTACCTTCCCTTCATTGGAGAAAAGGGAGTTGAGACGACGAGAGCGGAAACCGGTGCGGCAACGCCGGATGTTCCTGATACGGATATCGAGGACAACGGCCACGTCTCGTTCCAGAAAATGCTCCGCCTTGCGGTTGACAGCCCGCGCTCCAGTTTTACGGAAACGCTTCGCAACGTGAAACTGACAGCCGATGTCGTCATACAGGAACGCGAGTGCCGGGTGATCGGTGTCATCTCCTGCTTGCCCAACGAAGGCAAATCGGTCGTTGCGCTCAATCTGGCGGGTCTCATCGCCACCACGGGCAAGCGCACGCTCGTTGTGGATGCCGACATCCGCAACCCCGGCCTCAGCCGCATGTTGACCACGCGTCAGTCTGCCGGTCTGGTGGAAGTGGTTCTGGACGAGGTCCCCTGGACGAAAGCCGTCAAGGTCGACAGCCGCACCAAGATGGGCATCCTGCCAGTATCGACCAGCAACCAGTTTGCCCACTCCAGCGAGTTGCTGGCATCGTCAGGCATGCGCAAGTTCATGGACTCGGCACGTGAAGCCTGTGATTACATCATCGTTGACCTTGCACCCGTCGTGCCGGTCATCGACGCCAAGGCGTTCGCTTCCCAGGTTGATGGCTTTGTCTTCGTGACCGAGTGGGGCAAGACGCCAATTCAGATGGTCCAGAACCTGATGAGCCATGAGCCGCAGATTGCCAACAAGACGCTCGGCATCGTCCTCAACAAGACGGACATGAACGAATTGCAGCGTTACGCTGGCCCTGGCGGCTCCGAGCATTATCACGAGCAGTTCTCTGCCTATTATGGGGATGCAAAGAAGCCCGCGCCTGAACCGGCATAAATCAATTCAAAAATGCCCGCTTTCTGCGGGCATTTTTTCTTGTGCATGGTGTTCTTGCTCTGGATTTGTACGGAGCTTTTGCGCATTGATGCGTAAACCTTCATGATCAGGATACCCTCATGGCCGCACCCATCGCGTTTGTTTCCCGCACGACCGACGCCAATGAAGCCGAATGGATAAGGGTACTGGCTGCCGCACTGCCAACCGAAACAATCCTGCCGTTCGGGAGCATGTCGGCAGAAGAGCGCGATCTCGCCGAGATAGCCATTGTCGCCAATCCCGACCCTGCAGATATCGCACAGCTGAAAGGCCTGAGGTGGATCCACAGTCTTTGGGCCGGCGTGGAGCGGCTGGTGGCGGAACTTGGAGCGGACGCCCCACCCATCGTTCGCCTGACAGATCCCGAGCTTTCTCGTGTCATGTCCGAAGCCGTTCTTGCCTGGACCTATTACCTGCATCGCGACATGCCAGCCTACCGTGACCACCAGAGCAAGCGCATCTGGGCCGAACTGGAATACCGGCATCCGCAAGATGTGACCGTCGGCCTCTTGGGGCTGGGGACACTTGGGACACAAGCCGCCAAGCGGCTGCAGCAGGCGGGCTTTCATACAATTGGCTGGAGCCGTTCCCACAAGGTGATCGAAGGGGTCGAGACTTTTTCGGGTGACGCCGGGCTCACGCAATTGCTGGCTAAGAGCGATATTCTCGTCTGCCTTCTCCCTCTGACGGCTGAAACGCGCGGACTGCTCAACAGGGCACGTTTCTCAGAGATGAAGACAGGCGCATCCATCATAAATTTTGCGCGTGGAGCTGTGATCGTATCCAATGACTTGCTGGCGGCATTGGCCGAAGGGCAATTATCTCACGCAGTGCTGGATGTGTTTGAAAAAGAGCCACTTGAGCAGGATTCGCCCTTTTGGCAGCACCCGAACGTCACCGTGCTACCGCATATATCGGCACCAACGAACCGCCAGACTGCGGCCCATATCGTGGCCGACAATATCAGATCATGGCGACGGACGGGTACATTGCCTGCAACGGTGGACATGAGCCGCGGCTACTGATCGTCCCACATCTTATTTGCCGCCAATCTCCTCGCTGACGGCGTGGGCGAGCGCGAAACGCACGTCATTGTCGTTATAGGGTTTGCACAGCAGAACAGAACCGGCAGGGGCATTGCCCGGCAGGAAACTGTCCCCTGTTGCGAACACTATCCCGATATCCGGCTTGCGCTGTTTGATCAGCACTGACATGTCTGCGCCACTCATATCCGGCAGGCCAACGTCAGTCATGAGGACATCGATTTCCTCCCGCTCGATGAGATCAAGCGCCTGTGTCGCATTGGCTGCTTCCACCACCACATGACCACTCTCAAGCAGTATGTCAGCGGTGTTCATCCGGATCAGTTCGTCGTCTTCCACCAGAAGGACCCGTATGGACGCCCGCTCCGGGCGATTGACGACAGCATTCCTGTCGGTGTCCCGCTCCCTGCCTGACTCCACTCTCTGCTTCTGGTTGGCAAGAACGTGCCGCAGCCGCCGCGCCAATGCTTCGCGAGTGTAAGGCTTGGACAGCAACTCTATGCCAGCATCGAGCTTGCCGCCGTGAACGATGGAATTTTCCGTGTACCCGGAGGTGAAGAGTATCGCGAGATGCGGCAGTCGCTCCTTTGCACGTCTGGCCATTTCGCTGCTCTTCAACGGACCCGGCATGACGACATCTGTGAAGATGACATCGATGGGAACTCCGCTTTCGGCAACCGTCAGGCCGGCCTGAGCATCACGTGCGGTCAGCACCTGATATCCGAGGTCGGAAAGCGTCTCGACAACGGTGCTTCTGACCTCATCGTCGTCTTCAACGACGAGAATGGTTTCTGTCCCGCCGACGATGGGTCCGGTCTGAACCACGACTTCACGGTCTTCGTCAGACAGCGAGCGCGGAAGATAGACCTTGACCGTCGTGCCCTGTCCGACCTCGCTGTAGATCTTCACGTGACCGCCGGATTGCTTGACGAAGCCATAGACCATCGAAAGGCCAAGGCCAGTCCCCTTGCCCTCGGGCTTGGTCGAGAAAAATGGCTCGAAGACTTTGTCGATAATATCAGGCGTCATGCCAGACCCGGTATCGGTGACCGCCAGCATGACATATTGACCCGGCTCCACCTCAGCATGGGTGCGGGCATAATCGAGATCGAGAGACGCATTGCCGACTTCGATGGTGAGTTTGCCAGATCCCGACATTGCATCGCGGGCATTGATGGCAAGGTTCAACAAGGCATTTTCCACCTGTGCGGGATCGGCATAGGTATTCCACAGTCCTCCTGCGGTGATAACCTCGACCTCGACAGCCTCGCCAATCGAACGGCGCAACAGATCATCCATTCCCGCGACAAAGCGGCCGATATTGATGACACGCGGCTCCAGCGCCTGCCTGCGTCCAAAAGCGAGCAACTGGCTCGCCAGCTTTGCGCCACGGCTCACCCCTGCCAGCGCATTGGTAACCCGGCGTTCTGCGCGCTCGTTGCCAACCACGTCCTTGGCGAGCAGTTGCAGGTTGCCAGCCACGACCTGCAGCAGATTGTTGAAGTCGTGAGCGACACCGCCGGTCAGCTGACCGATGGACTCCATTTTTTGCGCCTGCTGGAGGGCCCGTTCAGCATGGCGACGTTCAGCGATTTCGGCAGCGACGCGCGCCTCCAGCCCCTCGTTGAGTTGTCGGAGTTGATCTTCCGCCCTTATACGATGCCGGATCTCCCGCTCAAGATTGGCAGAATGCTCTCGCAAGGTTTCTTCCGCCTCGCGCTGATCGGTAATGTCGGTATGGACGCCGACCCATTCCGTTATCGCGCCCAAGTCATTGAGGGTGGGTACTGCGCGAATGGCAAAAGTCCGGTAAATGCCATCGTGACGCCTTACGCGATGCTCCCAGATATAGGTAGACTTGGCAGCAACGGCGCGGTTCCAGCTGTCTATGGATCCTTGGCGATCGTCAGGATGAACCGCATCGGCCCAGCCGTAACCCTGATAGGCTTCGTAGCTCTGCCCGGTCAGCCCGGACCACCCCGTTTGCTCGCCGCGCATTCGTCCGTCGGGACTATTGGTCCACAAAACGCCGTGAACCGCCTCAACCGCCGCCCGAAAGCGATTGTTGCTGGCCATCAGATTTTCCCGGCTCTCTGCCAGTTCCTGAACGGCCTTCACCTTGTCGGTGTTCTCCAACACAGTGCACAAGACGCCATCGACCGTGCCTGCATCGTTATGAATCGGCGTATAGAACAGATCGAAGACAACCTCTTCCGGCTGCCCGTTTCTCTTCAGCACCATTTTCTGATCACGAAACGACTGGACCGAGCCGCGAAAACCGGCTTCCAGAATTTTCTGGTTCCAGTCCCATATTTCCGGCCAGATCGCAGGTACCGTGTCGCCCAGAGCGCGGGGGTGGTAATTTCCGGCAATTTCGATGTAGCCGTCATTGTAAATCATGACGTGGTCTTTTCCCCACATCAGAACTTGCGGGATTGGGGAGTTGACGACGGAATTCACCTTGTGGCGCAGGTTGGCCGGCCACGACGACATGGGGCCGAGCGATGTCTTTGACCAGTCGTAAGAACGGACGAGATCGCCCGCTTCGCCACCACCGATCGGCCATTGACCCAATGCAGATGCTTCAGTCATAAATCATCACCAACGAGAACGGCTGCTCTCATCCACCCAGGCCGCGCCTACAACTGGCAACGGTCTCTACCCATTTCACACGTAAAGAGCTATCAAGCGTTTTTTTGTCGCCTGCGCAATAGCGCATTGCAACATATAGCTAATACGTCCGATTCCGCCAATGGAGAAGACCGTTTGCAGCTGCTTTTCCCGTCGCAAAACAAGCAGTTAAAAGATAACCGCCGGTGGGCGCTTCCCAGTCCAGCATTTCTCCGGCGACGAATATTCCAGGACGGGATTTCAGCATGAAATGATCGTCAATATCGCACCAGTCTACTCCGCCTGCGCTGGATATTGCCTCCGCGATGGGTCGTGGCGAAGTTACGGGAATGGTCGAAGCCTTTATGGCCGCAGCAAGCTGCTGAAAGGACATGTCGGCGAGGTCCGGGTGACATTCCCGCAAAAGGGCGATCTTCACCGGCGAGAGGCTGGCGGCCTTCCGAAGCCTGTTGGACAGGCTGTCTTTGCGCGGATGCCGCTCCAGATCGTTTGCAATACGGTCTTGTGTCCTGCCGGGCGCAAGATCGACAAGGAGCGTCGAACCTTTTCCCGAATTGAGGGCATCACGGACGCTTGCCGAATGCGCGTAGACCAGGCTTCCTTCGATGCCGTGGGCACTGACGACGAATTCGCCCTCGAACCGCCCTTCGCCCGACGTCAGCGCAACGGATTTTACGGGAGTACCGGCAAATCTGTCCCGAAAGTAATCGCTCCATCCAACATTGAAGCCACAATTTGCGGGCTGGAAATCAACGACCTCAGCGCCCGCTGCCCTAAGCCAGGGAACCCAGGCACCATCCGAGCCGAGCCTAGGCCAGCTTGCCCCACCGAGGGCGATCAGGATCAGATCACTCTCGACCACAATCCGCCCATCCGATGTCTCGAATGCGAGAGCTTCGCCCTCGAAACCGACCCAGCGATGCCGGGTCTTGATCGTCACACCCTGGCGCTCTAGCCTGCCCAGCCATGCTCGAAGAAGTGGCGAGGCTTTCATCGCGACGGGAAATACCCGGTTGGACGTGCCAACGAATGTCTCCTGCCCCAGTTCCAGCGCCCAGTCGCGAACCATCTGCGGAGTGAAATCATCCAGCGCAGATCGAAGTCTCGTCTGAGCAGAGCCGAAACGGCTGACGAATGCGATATAGTCCTCGGCATGGGTAATGTTGAGGCCGGACTTGCCAGCCATGAGGAACTTACGGGCCACCGTCGGCATGGCTTCGAACACGGTTACCATCGCACCGGCTGAGGACAGAACCTCTGCGGCCATCAGGCCCGCTGGTCCGCCACCGATGATCGTCACTTGCCTGCCGTCCATTGCCCGAAAAATCCATATGCGTTTCTTTTCTATGCCTTATAACGATTTGCGTGTTGCGGTACATGCGCTAATGACAGGACATGTTCACACTCGCCCGCCCCGAAACCTTTGCTCAGGACATCAAGAAAAGCCGGTTCATCGCGCTGGCCAGTCCCATTGCAGATGAAGATGCGGCAAAGCGCTTCATCGAGGAACATTCTGACCCCACCGCGACGCATAATTGTTGGGCATGGCGCACCGGCCAGGTCTATCGCTTCAGCGATGACGGAGAACCTTCCGGCACAGCAGGCAAGCCTATCCTCCAAGCTCTGGACGGTCAGTCGCTCGACATGGTGGCGGTTGTCGTCATCCGCTGGTTTGGCGGCATATTGCTTGGAAGCGGCGGGCTGATGCGGGCCTACGGCGGGACGGTAGCAACCTGCCTGAGAAACGGTGAGAAGACCGAGATCATACCGGTGACTGCAGCGCAGATGGAATGTGGATTTTCCGACCTCGCCTTGGTGAAATCCAGGTTGCAGGCTGTTCCAAATCTCTCCATCACCGCCGAGACCTTTACCGCCGATGGCGCTACGCTGCATCTCGCTGTGCCCTTGGCAACAGCTGCCGATACGGCGAAAATGGTCATGGATCTGACAAGCGGTCGCGTCACCCTTCCCCTGCCAAACCAGTGACAATGCAGACCTCGCCTTCGCAGAAATTCGTGATATGAGGCAGCATGACAACAGAGCTTGCCAATCCTGTCTATAATCCTCCCATGGAGCCTTACGTCTCGATCATCTATCAGGACGAGGATTTTCTTGTTCTCGACAAGCCGAGCGGACTGCTGTCCGTGCCTGGCCGGGATCCTGCTTTGTCGGACAGTTTGGCGACAAGAGTTCAGAAGACATTTCGCAACGCTTTGATGATCAATCGGCTGGATAAGGACACGTCCGGCATCGTCCTGATGTCTCTGAACAGAAGGGCCCATGCGGCAATCGCGCGGCAGTTCGAGGAGCGCACGACCGAGAAATCATATGTCGCGGTGGTCTGGGGCACTGTGGCGGACGAAAGTGGCTACATCGATCTGCCACTTGCAATCGACCCCGACAACAAGCCAAGGCACCGTGTGGACTTCACAAACGGAAAGAACGCCCAGACGGATTGGCAGGTGCTGGAGCATCTTTCACTTCCCGCCACGCGGCTCAGGCTCCATCCCCTAACCGGCCGAACCCATCAACTGCGTGTGCACATGAAAGCCCTTGGGCATCCCATCCTCGGAGACGAGTTTTATTCCGAGGGCGATGCGCTGGCCGCTGCCCCGCGTTTGCTGCTGCACGCGGAAAAACTTGGGTTTCGCCACCCGGACGGACAAGATATCAGCTTTAGCAGCCCCTGCCCTTTTTGAGACGACAATGAAGACAGAAGATCAAGACGCAGGTTTCAGAATAGATTTCGTGGGCGGCGCCGTCGGCCACAGGCTACGCTCCGGTGAAGGACGCGGTCAGGCGCTTGCGAAGGCGGCAGGGCTGAAGGCTGGCAAAACCCCTGACATTGTTGACGCCACGGCGGGATTGGGACGCGATTCATTTCTGCTCGCGTCGCTCGGCTGCAACGTCACGCTCATCGAACGATCAAAGCCGATGTACGACATGTTGTCTGATGCGCTCACGCGCGCTTCACAGGAAAATGGAGTCTATGAGGAGATAGTTTCGCGAATGACACTGCTTCACGGTGATTCTCGGGAGCTTATTCCGACACTTTCGCCTGAGGTCATTCTGATCGATCCCATGCACCCGCCACGGCAGAACACCGCATTGGTGAAGAAAGAGATGCGGGTTCTAAGGGAGCTGGTCGGCGCGGATCCCGACCAGGCTGAACTTATGGAAATTGCCCTTGCAAATGCGAAGAAACGCGTTGTACTCAAGTGGCCTTTGCGAGCCGAGCCAATGCCCGGCATACGCAAACCTTCCCATCAAATCCTGGGCAAGAGCACCCGGTTCGACGTCTTCATGATCATTGCCACCGCTGATCCCTGAAGCACCATTTACCGGAATGTTGCCTTGCGCTGAGCATTCATGAGCAACTCGTGGCGGGAAGCAAAGTCCCCAAACAGCGCTTTCAAGCGGCTTTCCTCGACCTTGTCCAGACGATAACGCTGGCAAAATTCCACAACGCTCAGGATAGGCTTGATCTCCGTCGCCTCTATTTCTTTGTTGTCTATGATTTGCATGGCACCCTCCTGCGATTTGCGACACTGCAAAACTCGCATGACGAGGAAAGGTTCCTTGTGAATTCTGGGTCACATGTTTTCGCCCCGCACTCTTCAAGTTTTATTGATACCGCCGTGTCGAAACGAATTTTTCCAGCATGTGTTTTCGGTTGGCAATCAATCCATGGAAGGGAGACCAATGCCTAGACCACAGCGCCTGTTGACGACCACTGCATTTGCGATGTGCCTTTTCGTCCCGCTCGCATCTCTGGCCAATGCCCAGTCAGCGACTACGGCAGAAACGAAACAGCCGAACGCGCCCGATCAGAAACCGGCATTCAAGGAGCAGACACGAGCCGCTCAGCCGGAAAAAATGCCATCCTTGCAAAAGACTGTCGTCGCTGATGATCTACCCCATCTCTGGTCGATGGAAATCCTGCCCGATGGTCGCCTTCTCGTGGCTGCTAAAGATGGGGCTATGCACATTATTGCGGATGGAAAAGCGGGTCCTGCGCTGGAAGGCGTCCCGGAAGTTTCATCCGACGGACAGGGCGGCTTGCTCGACATCGCCCTTGCGCCAGACTTCGAATCCTCAGGTAACATCTACTTTTCATTCTCTGAGCCTCGCGATGGCGGCAACGGCACATCGGTCGCCTCAGCGAAGCTTGTGCAAAACGGCGATAAGGCCGTTCTGGAAGATACGCGCGTAATCTTCCGGCAGATGCCGACCTATGACGGCGACAAGCACTTTGGATCGCGCTTAGCATTCGGACCCGCGGGCGAGCTTTTCGTCACCGTTGGCGAGAGATCCGATGCCGAGATGCGTGGGCAGTCGCAGGACACGGCGAGCGGGCTGGGCAAGGTTTTCCGCATCGACACTTCCGGCAAGCCCTTCGAAGGCAATCCCTTCGTCGGCAAGGACAACGCGCTACCAGAAATCTGGAGTTACGGCCATCGCAACATCCAGTCCGCGACGATCGATGGCGACGGAAGACTGTGGACCGTGGAACACGGGCCAAAGGGCGGTGACGAGTTGAACCTTCCCAAGGCTGGCCTCAACTACGGCTGGCCGATCATCACCTACGGCATTGAATACAGTGGGGGAACGGTGGGCGAAGGCTTGACTGCCAAAGAGGGAATGGAACAACCCGTCTACTACTGGGACCCGGTGATTGGACCATCCGGCATGGCCTATTACAGTTCTGACGCTATTCCCGAGTGGAAAGGGTCCCTCATCATCGGCGGCCTTGTTACGCAGGGGCTTGTGGTACTGAAGCTGGAAAATGACAAGGTGGTGTCAGAAGGGCGTCTTCCGCTTGAAGCTCGAATCCGCGATGTCAAGATCGACAAGGATGGTTCCGTATACGCCGTGACCGAAGAACGAGGCGGCGGAAAATCACAGATATTGAAGCTTAGCCCCGAAGCATAATTCTCCTTTTAAAGGATGCGGCTGCCAAGCCGCATCCTTCAGCGCATGATGGGAACTGACATAGGGCGGGCGCATTATTCCTCACAGCGTGAGGAGCATCCAAAAGCATGAACCAGCTTCCAATTCGTCTCTTGAAGAAAATCGGGTTGACCTATGTCAGCGATCAGGAGCCAGGCATATCGCGTGAGCGGCGCGGAAAAGGCTTTTCGTACCGGCTGCCAGATGGCGCGCTGCTTTCGGACAAGGTGGAAATCACCCGCCTGAAATCCCTTGGCGTGCCCCCAGCCTACGAAAAAGTCTGGATCTGCATAGACCCAAATGGCCACCTTCAGGCAACCGGCTACGACGCACGTGGCCGCAAGCAATACCGCTATCATCCTGATTGGCACACGCTCAGAGGTGAGACCAAGTTTTACCAACTGAAGACGTTTGGCGAGGCGCTGCCTGCAATAAGACGCCGGGCTGCAAATGATATTGCAAAGCAGGTTCATGGTGAGAAGGTCACGCTTGCGGCGCTCGTTCTCCTGCTTGATGCAGCCTATTTGAGAGTAGGCAACAAGACCTATCTCGAAACCAATGGCACTTACGGGGCAACGACGTTGCTGAAGAAGCACATCTCCTTCGGCGAAACGATAGAGCTGAGATTTGCGGCGAAGGGCGGCCAGCGGGTAAAGCGGAAACTGAGACATCCACGCCTCCAACGCATTCTGGAAAACATCGCGGATCTTCCGGGAAAGCAGCTCTTTGTCTGGCAGGATGAAAAGGGACTTGTTCATCCAATCGATTCCAGTGCACTCAACGCCTATATTTCAGAGGTCGCAGGCGAAGGCATTTCCGCCAAGACCTTCAGGACATGGGGCGGCACGCTGGCAGCTTTCGGCAACGCAAGCCGCGCGCTTGCGGCGGATGAGAAGCCGACCATGAAGGGAATGTGTGTGGCGGCTGCCGAAGAACTGTCCAATACCCCAGCAATTTGCAGGAAAAGCTATGTGCACCCAAGCGTTCTTGATCTGGCAGCCGACGAAAAGGCCGTGCGCAGGCTGCAAAAAATAATGGCGGCGGAACAGAGAAACATAGCGGGTCTGCGCATGGATGAGCGCAGATTGCTTGAATTCCTGCCCTGAATTACCTCATCGCAGCGTCGATGATCGTTCTCGCGGGCTCAACAATTTCATAGGTACAGGC
Organism: Hyphomicrobiales bacterium; assembly: GCA_900468285.1. Classification (GTDB taxonomy): domain Bacteria; phylum Pseudomonadota; class Alphaproteobacteria; order Rhizobiales; family Rhizobiaceae; genus Agrobacterium. The sequence continues at coordinate 111,303 of UBTF01000014.1, forward strand.
AAAGGTGGCTTGGGCCACACCAAACGTCTCGCCTTCATCCGTTTGCAACTGAACGATCGCATCGCCTGGCAGCGCGACCGCAGTGTCGCCCGAGGGAGCCTTGAAATTGAAGGGCCCTGCCGCCTCAGTGACGATGAAATAGGTCATCTCGGGGCCGTCAGGTTTGAACGCCCTGTAACCGGCTGCGTCCTCAGCGGTAAGTGGTTCACCATAGCGATCCCGAAAAACGCGAGCCTTCACCAGGCTTTCCTCATTACCCGTTTCTTCGCAGCGATTTCTGACAACCCAGTCGCCAATTTCAGCTGGCTTGGATCGGGTTTCTACGCCCTGCCCCTTTATGAAGGTGATGACGATCTCACCTGGAGAAGCAGGGCGAGCATCAACCTCCCTGGTTTTTCTGGCGATGCCTGTCGTACCCCGATGTTTCGCCTGCGCCATAAGGGCGATTTGATCACGCCGTGGCAACTCATCGAAGGCGGATGCAGCCCCGCAAGAAAAGATCAGGACTGAAAGCAAAAGCGCCAGAACACGAGACAAAGGGGCCATCTGATTTCCAATCCATCGAACACGAGGCAGGTCATGGATATGCGACCCGGCGAAGGAAAAATCGGGGCGACTCTGCCGCGCATTTTTCTCTTCACGCATGTGTGAACTAACCAGATATAGGCCCTGAGAAAAACCACGCGTTCTGAAGGGTGGATTTTAACAGCCAGCCCTGTGCACATTTATTCGGCATCGCCAGACGATGCGGCCGAGCGTTCAGTTTCATGTCAGCTAGATGACACATCCCCGCATCGAGATGTTATCGACGCGCAGCTTTCTGAAAGCCGCGCCTCCGTGAGCTTGCATGGCGGAAAGAAGACAATGGCACTACAAATTCAGACAATCAGAGGTGGGCATAGCGACATTAGAAGACCGACAATTGGCAGCGTGCCGCTCAGTATTGTCACCGCTCTCTATCTGCTGTTTTTCACCAACCACACGTTCTGGACAAAGGTTCACACCTATCTGTCCGCATATCCCGTCGCGATCTACGGACTCTATATCGCCATGAGCGCAGCCTTTGCTGCTGTCTTCATCTTCTTTTCCGCAAAATACATAACGAAACCCGTGTTTTCTGTTCTGATCATCATCGCCGCCGTTTCGTCCTGGTTCATGGATCGTTTTGGCGCAATCATCGACAGCGACATGGTTCGCAATGCCTTTGAGACAACGAACGCCGAAGCAGGTAATCTGATGACAGCAGGCTTTGCCCTCCATCTGGTATTGTTTGCCGGAATACCGATTGCCCTGCTCGCTTTCGTGCGCATCGACCACCGGCCCATCCTTGGCAAAGTTTTGTGGAATACGCTGGCCATTCTGGCATGTCTTTCCGTGGTCGCAGCGGTGGCTGCGGCAAATTCCAAGACATTCACAACCGCTGTGCGCCAGCACAAGGATATCGTCAAAACCCTCAATCCGTTGACGCCGATTTCGTCGACGATCCACTATTTCTCCCAGGCAGACAAGGAAGCGAAACTCACGGTTTCACCGACCGGACAGGATGCCAAAGTGGTGCCTGCGCTGGGCGGCGTCACCAAGCCACGCATCACCATCATCGTCGCAGGAGAGACGGCTCGGGCCGCAAACTTCTCGCTGAATGGGTATGGGCGCGAGACAAATCCCGAGCTCAAGAAACGGAATGTCATCTATTTCCCGAACACGGTCAGCTGTGGCACCGCGACCGCAATTTCCATACCCTGCATGTTTTCCCGTTTTCCGCGCTCGGAGTACAGCCATAGCAAGGCGCTATCGAACGAAAATGTCCTCGATGTTCTCGTTCATGCTGGCGTAGACGCACGCTGGTGGGACAACAACACAGGCAGCAAGAACGTCGCCGACCGCATCCCTTATTTCGACCTGACCGCTGCGCTTGATCCAAAGTTCTGTCCGACAGGCGAATGCCGCGACGACATATTTCTGGATCGGCTCGACAGCTGGCTCGATAATGTGACCAAGGACAGCGTCATCGTTCTGCATCAGATGGGAAGCCACGGGCCGACCTATCATCTGCGCTATACAGACGAGTTCCGCCAGTTCAAGCCCGATTGCCAGACCGCAGAGCTTCCCGATTGCAAGGACAATGAAATCGTCAATGCCTACGACAACACCCTGCTCTACACGGACCACTTTCTTTCAAGCGTCATCGACAAGCTGAAAGCCCGCTCCAACCGGCTTGCCACGGGCTTGATCTACGCGTCCGACCACGGTGAATCGCTGGGTGAAAACGGGCTTTACCTGCATGGAGCGCCATATATTCTCGCGCCACCGGAACAGACACATGTCCCCTTCATCGTGTGGGTCGATGATGACTTTGCAAAGTCCATGGGGCTGGACACCAGTTGCCTTTCCAAGGAAGCACAGGCTGGCGGAAAATCTCATGACAATTTCTTTCACAGCATTCTGGGCATGATGAACATTTCGACTTCGGTCTATAAACCGTCACTCGATGTCTTCAGCGCATGCACCCACCGTCCGACGGCGTGAAAGGCGGACCGCTTGACGGGACGAGAGGCACAGCATACGCACTAACCATGCCCGTCTCAGTCCGGGCTGGAAGCGAGGTATGCTTGCGGGTTCTGCTTGTCGAAGATGATGGGGTTTTGGGCGAAGCTCTTCGCGACCATGTGGCAGCGGCAGGACACGCTGTGGACTGGTTCAAGACGGTATCGGACTCCATCGCTGCGACGCAGACCGTCGATTACGGCCTTATACTGCTGGACCTAAGGCTGCCGGATGGAGAAGGTCTCACGCTGCTGCGCGGCTTGCGGAAACGCAACGATCCTACGCCGGTTATCATTCTGACCGCGCATGATCAGGTTTCGGACCGTATCGAAGGCCTGAATGCGGGCGCGGATGACTATCTGGTCAAGCCCTTCAATCTGGGAGAGCTGACGGCCCGTATGCTGGCGGTTTCACGCCGCTATGAGGGCCGCTCGGCACCCGTGGTCATATTGCCGGGAATAGAAATCAACCAGGTGGCACGCAACATCACTGTCAACGGCACGGCCCTGACGCTTAGCGCCAGAGAGTGGGCTGTTCTGGAAAAGCTGGTAGAACGCCCGGGCGCGGTCGTATCCAAGGCACAGTTGCACGAAACGCTCTACGAGTTCGGCGCGGAAATAGAAAGCAACACGGTGGAAGTCTATGTCAGCCGGTTGCGCAAGAAAATCGGTGCGGACCGCGTCGAGACCGTCCGGGGCCTCGGCTACACCATCAGGTAAGTCACATGAAACGAAGTGAAAGCATGACACGCCGCATGGTGATCGCTCTGACAAGCGTTGTCGCGCTGTCATGGCTTATCGCATCATCGCTTGGCATCATGGTCATGCAGGACGAATTCGCTGAAATCTTCGACAGCGGGGTGCAGGAAACGGCCGACCGGCTGCTGCCGCTGATTGCGGACGATTTGAAGGAGCGCAGCCCGGAAGCGGAACGTCATCTGGTCCAGCCAGCAAGCGGTACGGAGTATCTTACCTATCAACTGCGAGACCGCGAAGGCGAGGTCGTCCTTCGATCCCACGACAGCGATGCTGAACCATTCGACGTCCCGCTGGCGCCGGGCTTTGCCGATACCGATACTCAAAGGATCTACACCGTTGTCACCGCAGATGGTAATCTCTACCTGCAAATGGCAGACGCCTTTGCCAATCGCCGCGAGGCCATTGTTGAAGCGGGCACAGCACTGATCCTGCCGCTGTTGCTGCTCATACCGGCAAGCATGATCGCCGTCATTCTGGTTGTCAGACGCACCCTCGCCCCGGTTCAGTCGCTGCGCGATGAAATCGGCACCAAGGACAGCGGAAACATGGTTCCGGTGGATGACACGCACCTACCAGCCGAGCTGCACCCGATTGCCCGATCCGTCAATCTGCTTCTTGAACGACTGCGAGCAGCCCTTGAATCCGAGCGAGCCTTTGCCTCCAATAGTGCCCATGAGTTGAGAACACCCATTGCCGGTGCCCTCGCACAGGCACAGCGTTTGCAGGCCGATATTCCGGCGGAATTCGCTCCAAGGGTGGGCCAGATCGAGCGATCGCTTTCTCATCTCGCTCAACTTGCCGAAAAGCTTCTCCAGATGTCTCGTGCAGAAGCCGGGATCGGTGCATCGGAGACGGATGTTGACCTTTTGCCCGTCGTGGAACTTGTGGTGGAAGACATTGGCCGCTCAGATATCGGGGAAAAACGAATCCAGTTTCATCTCTCGCCTGAGGGAAGTCTGCACGGCAGGGTCAACCCGGATGCCTATGGCATTGTGGTTCGCAACCTCCTCGAAAACGCGCTCGTCCACAGCCCGAAAGGCAGCCTTGTCGATGTGTACATCGATGAGGACAATGGGTTACGGGTCGTCAACGCCGGCGCAATTGTCGAAAAGTCGCTTCTACCCAAACTGACAACGCGCTTTACCCGCGGTGCAACTGAGGCAACGGGCTCCGGCCTGGGATTGGCAATCGTTCACAATCTGGTCGAACAGATGGGCGGCTCGCTTGGACTTTCCTCGCCGGCGAGTGGCCGGGAAGATGGGTTTGAAGCAAGAATCGCTTTGCCCGAAAGATAAAGGCGGGCAAAACACATATGAAAGCCAATTCCCAAATTGCTTTCATAAAGGCCGCATTCTATCAGCGTTAGATGCTTTATGACGTCCACCAACTACGGCTCGAGTCGCTGATGTTGCCCTGTGTTGCGGCAACGGAAGCATTGGCGCGTCTGGATGAGAGAATCTCACGCTCGTCCTTCGGGCAGGGCTTTCTCGAAAGACAGGATTTCGCTGAGGCCGCCTCTTCGCTGTGGGTAGACGGAGAACTGGTTCACATCGAAGATCTCGTCCTCCACGATGCGCATATGGACATAAGGCCACCCACGTCCGAAATGGGCATCGCAAGCCGGATATTGAGAACGCGACGACAAATCGTCGCCAACAAGGCCGAATGGGCACTCAGCCCAGCGGGGCTGGCGCGGCTGCGTGGTGATGAGCCAAAGGGGGCGGAGCGGCGACAAGACGAAGACGTGAGCCTCGGAGCCAAGACCGTTGAGACGAGCGAAGAGGCTGAGGACGACTTCGATGCCGATTCCACGCTCAGCGACGAATTATCCGAGATCGACCGGCTGATTGCCAGAAGCACCGCAACGCTGGATGCGATCAAGAAAGACGAAAGGTCAGCGCCCCCCTCATCAATTCAGAACCTGTTGCGAGATCCCGACTGGAACGAGGATGAGCGGCTGGAGGAATGGAACGTAGTCCTGAAATCGACTGACGGGTTTCCGGCCACGCTGCGAGCTGCAATTGCCATCGATGCCTGGCAAAAACTGGATGTGCTGCAGAGCAGCCCTTGGCTGGGCAGACAACTCGCGTCAGCCATCATCCGGAGCGATGGTCTGACACCTGCATTTCTGCCAGCACTCAATACTGGCCTGCGTGCCATTCCCCGGGAACGAAGGAGGGCCGGAAGCCGCCACCAACGGCTCATCGCCCTCCTGGACGGCATAAGGGAGGCCGCTATGCTTGGCCTGAAGGAACACGACCGTTTGCTAAATGCCAAGCATCGCATGGAGCGCAAACTTATGGGACGCAGATCCAGTTCTCGCCTGCCGGAACTGATCGCTCTCGTTCTCGCTCGCCCTGTCGTCTCTACCGCGATGATCGTCAAAGCTTTGGGCACCACACCGCAAGGAGCAGTTGGCCTCGCCAATGATCTGGAGCTACGGGAAATGACCGGGCGCGGTCGTTTCCGTGCGTGGGGCGTTTTATAGATCAGTGCCCGCCCTATTCATTGCACCAGCGAAAAACATCGACAGACTGCCGCCATCATAGTCGAAAACATCGACCGAGTGCTCGTCGCCGAGAACTCCGAGCGCCTCTATGCCCGCAACGATCTGCTGGTACTCGGCGTCGCGGTCGAGCTTGTCTATCGAGGCCTGGTCATCCCAGAGGGTCATGGTGGCCCACTGGTTGCCACTGGAAAAAAACATCACCCCCCGGGCGCCCTCTCTGGTCGAGAGAACAGGAAGCGAAACGTGGTGGGCATAGTCGAGCAGTTTTTGTTTTTGCGCGGCGTCAAATTGCGTTTTCCAAATTCGAACCAACATGAATAGGATCCCTTGCAAGTCTGTTCAGACTATCCATATCGCAGCGTTTTCGCGGCGCAATCTCTTTCATGACGGCTACGCAAAGACACATGATTAGCGCGCCGCCGCTGTTCAGAATTATTCCCGAAAGCGGAAAAATACGGAGCGCTGAACTCGCCAAAAGTTGCGAGTCCGCGATTTTGGTTGACTTGGGTGGGCGTATGGCCTCTATTTGATCCGCGATCCTTTTTAAATAACACAGCTCGATATTTGGCCGTCAGATCATGAAGACAGCAGATCCGGAACTGATGCGAGCAATCAATCGCCGGAGCATTCTCGACACCATCAGGCGCCACGGCCCGATTTCGCGGGTGGAACTCAGCCATAAAACACAGCTTTCGACAACCACGGTCTCGGCAATAACAGCATCACTCCTGGATGACGGGCTCATCCTAACACGTCACGTCGGCGACATCAGGAATGAGACCGCGCGTGGGCGTCCCCGGGTCATGCTGGAGCTGAACGCCGCTGCGGCGCGGGTTGTTGGCGCAAAGGTTGCTGCCAGCCGCACGATTCTGGTGGTGACGGATTTCTGCGGAAAGGTTCTTTCTGCCTTGACGCTTCCAATCAGGCTGGACCGTCAATCAACCAGCGTCGTGATCGACCTTATCGAGGATGGCGTTCGTCGTTGCGTTGTCGATGCCGGGCTTTCGCTCGAAGACATCGACATGGTCTGTCTGGGTCTACCCGGGGTCATCGAACACCGCAGTGGCCATATTCGCTCCAGCCCGGTTTTAATTGAGCTGAATGTCGATCTAGCCTGCGCCATCTCGACCCGTTTGGGGACGCCGACAATGGTCGAGAGCGACGCCCATGCCGTAACCCTTGGTCACCACTGGTTTGGCCGCGCGCGTGATATCGATGACATGGTGCTTGTCTCGCTCGAACAGACCATCGGGCTTGGCGTCTTGTCAGGAAACTCGCTGTTTCGCGGGGCGGGTGGCCTTAGTCACAACCTCGGAGACCTCGCTCTGGTCACCAATGATCAGGGCGTTCTGCGGCTGGCCAGCCATGCTGGCGAAACGGCAATTCTCGAAGAGTGCCACATTGATGGACGCTTTGCGGAGGCAATTCGGCTTGGCCAGGGAATGCACCACGCGGGCAAGTTGATGCTGACACAGCAGCCGGAATTGACGCAGGCGGCGAAGCGGGCCGGAACAGCGGTGGGCTTGACGCTCGCAAATATCGTCACTCTGTTTGCGCCGCCGCGCGTCATCGTCGTGGGATCGAGCCTGGAACTGGGAGAGCCCTTCGTCCAGAGCATCCGCGACACCTTTGCGCAGGCGGTGCCCGCTTCTCTTCAGGGCGTTGCAGAGCTGGTCTTTGAGAAATCCAGCGACGAGCTTTGGGCCCAGGGTGCAGCAGCCGTGGCCCTTAACGCGCTTTACGAGTCACCATGGAACACCTCAGGCCCTGCCCCTTTCAAGTGAGGCAGGCTGGAACTTTGCGACGGGAGAGAGAGCATGAACAAAGTTGGCATAGGCATCATCGGATGCGGTAATATTTCTGGTGCGTATCTGAAGGCGATGGCCTCCTTCCCGATCCTTGATATACGCGGCGTCGCGGATATGAACGCCGACATGGCCAAGTCTAGAGCCGAAGAATTCAATCTGCGCGCCCGCGGCGTCGAGGATTTGCTCTGCGATCCGGAAATCGAGATCATTGTCAACCTGACCGTTCCGAAAGCCCATGTCGAGGTGGCACTCCGATCGCTAGACGCTGGCAAGCACACCTATTCCGAAAAACCGCTCGGCGTTACCTTCGCAGAAGGAAAGCGGCTTGCGGACGCAGCGAAAGCCAAAAATCTGCGCATAGGCGCTGCTCCCGATACCTTTCTCGGCGGCAGTCACCAGACAGCCCGGACCTTGATAGATCAAGGCGTTTTGGGGAAACCCGTTGGAGGAACCGCAACCTTCATGTGCCCCGGCCACGAACGCTGGCACCCCAACCCTGCTTTCTACTACGAGACCGGCGGTGGCCCGATGCTGGACATGGGCCCCTACTACGTCACGGATCTCGTCAACCTGTTCGGCCCTGTCGCAAAGGTGGCCGGATTTGCATTCTCACCACGCAAAGAGCGGATCATCACCAGCGAACCTCGCAACGGAGAGGTTATTCCGGTCGAGATTGCCACTCACGTTACAGGCGCGATGGCATTCGAGAACGGAGCGATTGTCCAGATCGGCATGAGCTTTGACGTCGCCGGACACAGACACGTGCCGCTGGAACTCTATGGAACGGAAGGGACGCTGATCGTTCCCGATCCAAATTATTTCGGTGGAGATGTCGAGCTTTTGAAGAAAGGCGGGGAGTTTGAGCATCAAGACCTGACGTCGCCCTATTCTGACGGCAATTATCGATCGATCGGGGTCGCCGACATGGCGCACGCCATCCGCTCGAACAGACCCCATCGCGCCAATGGCGACCTGGCCCTTCATGTGCTTGAAGTCATGGAAGCCTTCCAGAGCGCGTCCGATACCGGAACGACAATCGCCATTACCACACCCGTTGATCGCCCTGCCCCTTTGGCGGAATCGTTGGTCGACGGTCAGCTATCCAAGTAATCCTGAGGAGGAAGAACATGCGTGAAGCACTTATTGTCTGGGGTGGATGGAGCGGACACGAACCGCAGGAATGCTCTGTCATCATCAAGGATCTACTGGAAGCCGACGGTTTCAAGGTCTATGTCGAGCAAAGCACGGAGGCGTTTGCGGACCCCTCGGTTCACGACCTAAGCCTCGTCGTTCCCATCGTCACCATGTCGAAGATCGAGAAGGAAGAGATCAAGAACCTCGCCGCCGCCGTCGAAAACGGTGTCGGCATTGCAGGCTATCACGGTGGCGCAGGTGACAGTTTCCGTGAGTGCGTAGAGTATCAGTTCATGATCGGAGGCCAATGGGTGGCCCATCCCGGAAACATAATTGACTACACAGTCAACATAACCCGCCCGGATGATCCTCTCATGGCAGGCATCACAGACTTCCCCTATACGTCGGAACAATACTATATGCATGTTGATCCATCGAACGAGGTGCTGGCAACAACGACGTTTACCGGCGAACACGCGTCATGGATCGATGGTGTGGTGATGCCAGTGGTCTGGAAGCGGAACTATGGCAAGGGCCGCGTCTTTTACTCGTCACTCGGCCATCAGGCCAAGGAATTCGACGTCCCGCAGATGCGGGAAATCTTCAGGCGCGGCGCCAACTGGGCGGCACGCTGACATCTGGGGAAGGCGGCATTAGCCGCTTCGCAAGGAGGAAACATGACGGGACGCAACATCGTGCTGGTCGATCCGCTGCCGCGGACGCTTGACCTGATCATGGAGGCAGATGTTCGCTCCCGTCTGGAAAAGCTTGGAGAGCTCGTCATTTCAGAGGACCGGCAGATGCCTGCCGAGCAAGTGGACGCACTGCTTCCCGATACCGTGCTGATATTCGGCCAGACCGACATGCCCAGAGAGCGGCTGGAACGGGCGCCAAAACTCAAGGCGATCATCAATGTGGAGTCGAATTTTCTCCCGAATATTGATTATCAGGCCTGTGTAGAGCGAGGCATATGGGTGATCGCCCCCGCCTCGGCATTCTCATCACCGGTTGCGGAGGCATCGCTGGGCATGGCGCTTGATCTGGCGCGCGGTATCACGGTTGCAGACCGCCAGTTCCGCGAGGGCGTGGAGGAATACGGGCTGGCGGGAAACACAGGGACATTTCGCTATGCAGGGGCGCCGATCGGCATCATCGGCTTCGGAGATCTTGGAAAGGAGCTGCGGGAGCTGACGCGCCCATTCAAGAACGCTGTCCACGTCCACGACCCCTGGCTTCCCGACGATATCATCCACCGCCTCGACTGTATTCCGAGTTCGCTGGATGAGGTGTTCTCAAAGTCGCGGGTCGTTTATGTTTTCGCGAGCGTTACAAGCGAAAACGAAGGTTTCATCGGCACGCGGCAATTTCAAGCCATGCAGCCGGGATCTGCCTTTCTTCTCATGAGCCGCGCAGCGGTTGTCGACTTTCCTGCCATGCTGGATGCCGTACGGTCAGGGCATATCCGCGCCGCAACAGATGTCTTCCCCGATGAGCCTGTCGCCTCGGATGATCCGGTAAGGTCTTTGCCGGGCCTGCTTCTGTCGGCCCATCGCACCGGTGGCACACGCGATGCGTTTTATCGATTGGGATCGATGGCGGTATCGGATGCCGAGCTCATCATGAAGGGCCTCCCGCCGCAGCTGTGCCGACGTGCCGATCCGGCAACGGCAAGCCGTCTTCGATCAAAACCCGTCACCATTTCCTGAAGACGCGCGAAAAGGCCAAAGCATTACCCTTTCCGACTTGATAGTTAGAGGTTCGCCAGGGACCGAATCCGGGCTTTGCACGTTTTGCAATCATTGCATCCCATCCATAAACAGGCACCCATGACAGTTGTTGCATCCTACCTTTACCGAGACGGCACCTGTGCCGAGGAGGTTCCCCTTGGTCGTCAGGCAATCGAGCACAAAGAGGGAGAATTCAGCTGGATCGGCCTTGTAGACCCCACGGCAGACGAAATGGCCGATCTGAAGGCCATGTTCAACCTTCATCCGCTTGCCGTTGAAGATGCGCTGAACGGCAAACAGGTTCCCAAGGTCGATATTTATGGCGACCAGCTTTTCGTGGTGGTGAAGACAGCTCATCTGGAAGGGGAAAAGATTGCCTATGGCGAGACATGCATCTTCGTCGGGGCAAACCATCTGATTTCCGTCAGGCACGGCTCTGCCAGGGCCCACAGCGAATTGCGCCAACAATTGCAGCGCTCGCCCAAGCTGTTGCGCCAAGGTCCCGATTACGTCCTGCACGGGATCATCGACTTTGTCGTCGATGGCTATCTTCCCATCATCGAAGTCTTGGAAGACAAGGTGCTGGAGTTGGAGAAACATGTTCTGGTGTCACTGCTGCAGCCGGAGCAGATCAGGCGTATTTTCAGGATGCGCCGCCAGGTCATACGGTTTCAGCGAATACTTGGACCCATGGCCGAAGTCGTCGGCAAATTGAGCCATCTGGAATTGCCCTGCGTGGATGAGAACGTCCAGCCGTTCTTCAAGGATGTTCACGATCATATCCGCAGAGTTGACAGCATGGTCAGCGGCCTGCGGGAAATCATGACCTCGGTTTTCGAAGCCTCCAACCTGCTGGAACAACAGCGGCAAGGCGCGATAACCCGGCAACTGGCGGCCTGGGCCGCCATTCTAGCGGTGCCGACTGCGATTGCAGGCATTTACGGCATGAACTTTAAGAACATGCCGGAGCTGGAAACTCGCTACGGTTATTTCATCGTTCTCGCGGTCATCGCCGCGCTTTGTTCAATTCTTTACGTTCGCTTCAAGAAAGCGGGCTGGCTGTAAATGCGGTTGCGAGAACCATGACTGATCAAACCCGATAGTTGTCCGGCCTAGCAAATGCCACAATGTTTAATGGAACTCTAATGAACGCTTCCGGTTAGTATAGTGCGAACAATCACATCCCGGAGGAAACAATGAAAAAGTATCTTATCGCAACCGTTTTTGCCCTAAGCTTCACATCACTTGCCGTTGCGCAGGGCGCCGGCAGCAGCGGCGGAGCGTCCGGCGGTAGCGGTGGATCGAATTCCGGTGCAGGCGCATCTGATGGCTCCACCACCGGTTCTGGCTCCTCCGGTTCGACCGGCGGCAACGCTAGCGGAACAACAGGCGGCTCAATGGGCTCCGGCCAGCAAAATGGTGACACCAACAACACCAATTGCGTCAACGGTACACCTTCGACTGCCCAGGGTTCTGGCGGCACCGCTACAACAGGCACTGCCTGCCCCAAGTGATCTATATGGTCTAAAGAAAAAACCGAGGCTCTTGCCTCGGTTTTTTTGTGCGTTCAGCGGTGTGCTTCATCTCGAGGCGGGGCGGCTTACACCGACCCGCTTTGTTGTCAGCGAAATTCAACTCATTCGGCGCAGAGCTGCGACACCAATGTCACCAACGACTTCCCGGATATTGATACCGTCTGAAATGGAGTACTCCTCTCCGTTCAACAGATTGATGTAAGCGCGATGCGCAAGATGCTCGGGGAGCGGCAGCGCAGCCTCCTCTTGCGAACCATCTTTTCCGAGTGGCCGGAGGCATGCAACGACGATGAGCGCATCCGAGGACGTGTTGCGCGCATAGGCAACAAACCTGTCGTTATCCCCATCCTCGGTTTCCAGGGGCACATATGCGCCTTTTCGAAACAGCTCTGGTTGCTCCTTGCGAAACTGGAGCATGATGGCGATCAGGCTCTGTTTGCTCGGAACGAACCCATCTTGAGGAAATGAAGACGCTCCTTCCATCAGCGTGCTATTTAGCCCATCAAAATCCGGCGCCCGACGATTGTCAGGATCGACAAGACTGAGATCAAGACCTTCGCTTCCCTGATAGACATCCGGCACGCCGGGAGCAGTGAGCTTGATTAGCGTCTGCGCGAGGCTGTTGGAGTAGCCTACCCGGACAAATGGCTCGATCCTGTCGTTAAAATCGTTGAGAAACGCACGATTGTCCGGTGAGAGCATTTTTCGCACGTAGTTCACAACCGCATTTTCGTAAGCCTCATTGCTGTCGCCCCAGTTCGTGCGCAGCTTTGCCTCACGCAGTGCTTTCTCCAGATAAGCGACGAACCGCTCCCGGAAATCGGCAAGTTCCGTCTCATCTTTCAAAGCACCATGGGATGGCCAAGCCCCCAGCAGCGCCTGATAGATCATCCATTCCACCGAAGGCTCCGGCAGTGGCTCACCCTCTAATGTTTGACGCAGTTGAGCGTTCATTTCCCGCCATCTTCCGACGGCTTGCGTCCACATTTCGGGTGATTGCGTAATCGCATAAAGGCGTGCCCGAGCGTCCTCGCCCCGCTTGGTATCATGGGTGGATGTGGCAGACAGTCCGTCCGGCTGTGTCTCCAGCCGAACTGCCATTTCAGCATGGAAACTCTTGACCGAGAAAGTGGTCTTCAACGGTTCCGCGCCGACTTCATTCACCGCCAAGGCCATGTTTTGCCGGTAGAAATGGGTGTCCTCCACAGACTTTGCCATGAGCGGGCCGGTAAGCTGCTGAAAACGGGTCCGGAATTCGAGTGCATCCTTGCCTTTCCCGTTGCGCAGCAGATCTTGGAGGCTCGAAAGCGCTGCGGAATTGACACGGCGATCGGCCTTATGGATCTCGCTGATCACATTTGCCAACACCTCTTCGCTCTCTGCGGGAAGACCATCTTCATCGCCATAGGTTCGGTAAACGGCGAAGGAAACGAGAAGTGTCCGCAATGCTTCCTGCAATTCCTCATCACTGAAAGCGGTAGCAGACGTTTCGTTCTTTAGCAGGGTCTTGGCTAACGCAAACAGTCGAGCCGATTCGCCACCAAAATTGACATCGGCCATCAAAAGTTTCGCGTTACGCAGCTCCTGCGCAATATCGAGCGGTCGGCCTACGTATGTTTCATAGGCGGACTTCAGTTCCGGCAGATTGCTTTCGTCAACGAAGAGATTGCTCAAGGCGGCAATAAATTCATATCCGGTCGTGCCTGATACCGGCCAGTCGGCCGGCAATGTTTCCCCAGGCCCAAGGATTTTCTCAACGACGAGATAGCAATCGGAACCGACTTCGCTTCGTAATCTTGCGAGATATTCAGCAGGGTCGGCGAGACCATCGACGTGATCCATTCGAAGACCATCCACCGCTCCACTCCGCACCAGTTCGAGTATGAGACGGTGCGTGTCGTCGAAGATTGTGGGGTCTTCGACCCGCACGCCCACCAGGCCGGTGACCTCGAAAAATCGTCGGTATGAGAGGTCTGATTTTGCATCGCGCCAGGACATCAGGCGGTAATGCTGTTGATCATGGAGGGCGCTGAGCGTTTTCGTATCGGTTGTTTCGAGCAGTTCCTCTTCTCGCCCGGCATAAGATGCGGGATTAAGCGGGTAAAAGGCGTCGTGGTATCTGAAAGATGGCTTGTCTGTTTGCGGGTCGCTTTCGACTCTCAGTTCACCCTTTTCCAGGGCTTCCGTGAAATCCGTTCCCAAGAAGGGCAGGGTGAGACGGCGGGACCAATCGATATCGAAATGGCGGGCAAAGCGGCTGTCAGGGCCGTGTTCGATGACATCCTTCCACCAGACGTTTTCGAGAGACGCCGCCATGTGGTTTGGGACGATATCGAGGATAAGGCCGACCCCTTCACCTTTGAGGGCGGCGACCAGCCTGTCGAAGCCTTCCCTTCCACCAATTGCCGGGTCTATCTCGTTGGCATCGGTCACGTCGTAACCGTGGGTCGAACCCGTTGTCGCGGTGAATATTGGTGACGCGTAGAGATGGCTGATACCGAGTTTTCTGAGATAGGGCACGATGGCTACGGCGCGATCGAAGGTCATGCCGTCGCGGAACTGAATGCGATATGTTGCGGTCGGAAAAGTCATGGGAGGCTCCAATGGGAGAGGACCCCAAACTGAAAAGGGGGCATCTGGTTCCACAATGCGCTCGAAACAGACGATGCTAAAAAGCTGGGGTGTGCTGCGCCAACAAATATTGCAGAAGCGTCTCCTGCCGCTTATGACGGTGGAACTTGCACCCTGACAGCGCGTTTGGAGGGCAGCTTCTTCCCAATGTCTGGTTGTCGGTGACACCCCGGCCACATATACTGGTTCCACATGACAACTCAGCAGATTCTCGCCTTCTCCGTTATCGCGATCATGATGGCGGTATTCATCTGGGACCGATTTCGATACGACGTCGTCGCGTGCTGCGCGCTCGTTCTTGCCGTTGCAGTCGGCATAGTCCCGCCTGATCAGGCATTTTCAGGGTTTTCCGATGATATCGTGATCATCGTGGGAAGCGCGCTTGTGGTCAGCGCTGGCGTGGCACGATCAGGCATTGTTGATATTGCGATCAAGAAACTTTTTCCCAATCTCAAGACGGTACATACCCAGCTTGCGTTATTGATGATTGTCGTGGCGGTGCTGTCGGCTTTCATCAAGAATATCGGCGCACTGGCAATCATGATGCCTGTCGCGTTTCAGTTTGCCAAAAAGTCCGGCGTCTCTCCTTCGAAATATCTGATGCCGATGGCCTTTGCCGCACTGCTCGGCGGCCTGATGACGCAGATCGGGACATCACCCAACATCGTTGTTTCGCGGTTGCGGGAAGAGATGACCGGAACGTCCTTCACGATGTTCGATTTTACGCCGGTTGGTGGCCTGCTGACGATTGTCGGTGTGACGTTCCTGCTGTTTTTTCATTGGCTCGTACCAAGCCGCACCAAATCGAACAATTCGATAGAAGATGCGGTCGAAATCAAGAATTACACCAGTGAAGTCGCAATCAATGAAGGCTCTGTTCTTATCGACCAGCCACTGAGCGGCCTGCTAAAAATGGGAGACGGCGAAGTCATCGCCAATGCCGTGCTTCGTGGTGCAACGAGAATGGCGCCGTTTCCAGATTTGAAGCTGCGGATGAATGACAGCGTTCTTCTGGAAGGTCCATCGGCGGCAATCGAACGTATCGTTTCCGGCGGCAAGTTGCAGCTCTCTGGCAAACCCCTCAAAGAGGACGGAAACGCCAAGACTGAAATCATATCGCTTGAGGCCATCATCAGTCAGGATTCTCCACTCGCCGGCCGTTCGGCGAAGGATCTCGCCTTGTCCTATACGCGAGGCGTCAATCTTCTGGCCATAAGCCGCCGCGGCGACAGGCTCAAGGAACGGCTGGGCAGCCTTACGCTGACGACGGGAGACATTCTGGTGCTGCAAGGTAGCCGCAACAGTTTGACTGCCATGCTTCAGGACTTCCAGCTTCTGCCATTGGCACAACGAGAGGTACTGCTGGGCACGCGCCGTCGCGCAATTATCCCGTTAATCATCCTTTTGCTTGCAATGGCAACAACGGCTCTCGGTTTTGCGCCGGTTCCGGTGGCTTTCTTCGGCGCAGCATTAGGTATGGTCGTCTTCCGAGCCATTCCACTTACCGACTTCTACAAGTCGGTGGATGGGCCGATATTGGTGATGCTCGCCGCGCTGATACCCGTCTCCGATGCCCTTCGAACGACCGGCGGTAGTGAGCTGATTGCGGGCTGGCTTGGCACCGTGGCCGCAAATATGCCCGCATGGGGCGCTTTGGCGATGATCCTTGTCACGGCCATGGCCGTTACCCCTTTCCTCAACAATGCCGCGACTGTTCTGGTCATGGCACCGATTGCCGCAACCTTTGCCACAAATCTGGGGTTCAGACCGGAAGCATTTCTGATGGCTGTCGCCATTGGTGCAGGGTCGGACTTCCTGACCCCGGTTGGCCACCAGTGCAACACGCTCGTCTTTGGTCCTGGCGGATATAAATTTTCGGACTATCCGAGACTCGGGCTTCCTCTGTCGGTCCTGATTATCGTGGTCTGCGTGCCCGCCTTGCTTTTCGTGTGGCCTGTAAACTGACCGGGTAACGACGGTAACACGTTTACTGGCTTATAAAGCTGCTTTGACACGGCTGACAAACACCGTGTTTTTTGGGCGTCAGCCAATGCTGAGCATCCGGCTTTTCGAAACAAGAATGATCGCCAACACAGATGGCCCGGTCAAAGAGTTGACCGGGCCATCTGCCTGACGTTTGTCGAAGTTCTTTAGGGAGCCAGTCCGGCGTCTTAGTTGATGGAAGCGCTTAGATCGCTTGTATCGTCGGACATGTTATTGCTGGCAGATTGAATTTCGGGGGAGTTACACTGCTTCCTACCGCCCGAAAAAGGCTGATAGGTATTGTCTTCAACGCGGTAGGAACTGTACCGGCTGCTGCACCAGCGGGCATGTTCGTCAAGCGCTGCAGGGGAAGATGCGACTTCCGCCTGTTGTATCGACGCGGTTACCGCAAGCGGGGCCGAACATGGTCTGCGTGGGCCACCGCCGAATGGTTGGTAGCTATTGTCAGAAACGTCGTAGGATCGATAGCGTTGGCTGCACCACTGTTGCGCTGCAGCCTCGATCTGCTGCTCAGCCACGCCGTTATCAGCGGCCTCAGAACTGTCTGCTGCAGCTTGTAGAGTTGGGGAGAGCGCAGGAGCCGAGCTTTTCGCCTTGGCAACAAGCGTTTCTGGCATTGGCGTGCCCGGTACGCGTTCATATGACTGCGAAGCAACATCAACCCGTTTGACATCAGATGTCCACAACGGCTCGCCGCCCAGAGCGGCAAACTGGTGCGGAGCCGTAACCTTCGTCAGTTCGGTAGCGATCTTCATGCCGCCAGCCGCGATCGGCAACATGCAACCTGTAAGGATCAAGCCGGTGATGATATTGCGCATTTGAGCATTTCCTGTTTTTCAGTTCAGGTAATGCTTTTTGTTCTCATCGGTTCCCGCTCCAGCAGCATATCTTGGTCGGAATAAGACAGCTTGCCCTCGAATAGCTATTATCCGGAAGACCGCGTTGGACAGTTGCGAGATGGTTTGATCATTCTCGAGGCGGGCGCACATTCAAGCCTCGATCCAAAGCCAGGTTTTCAAGTCCCTCGGCATCGGTAGCAATCCATACCAAAGGCGCGATAAATATCTGATCTTTCGATATTTATCGCGTTGGACGAGACAGCAAAGCGCCACGCGCAACCTGTGATTTTCGGCTCCGGGATGCGTTACGGAAACTTCTCAAAACTGTCGCACCAACGTCATGTCGCGGCTGCATACGCCCCCTTGAAAAGGAGCGCAGTATGCAGCCTCAATCGCTTACGATTTCTGGAATCGGAAAAGGTTTCGGAGCCGATGATGTCCTTAAGGGGATCGATCTTTCCATACGTCCCGGTGAATTTCTTTCGCTGGTCGGAATGTCTGGATGCGGTAAATCTACCCTGCTCAGGATCATTGCCGGGCTGGAGACGCCAGACCGGGGAAGGATATCCATCGGCGCCCGCGACGTAACTGAGCTCGATCCTGCCGATCGCAACCTCGCCATGGTATTTCAGTCCTATGCGCTCTATCCGCATATGACAGTGCATGAAAACATCGCAACGCCGTTGAGGATGCGTCGTCTGACCTTCTGGCAGAGATTTCCGCTGATCGGACGCGTCATTGCGAATAAGGACACGCTGCGAGACATTGATCAGTCGGTCAAGGATGCAGCTGATGTGCTGCAGATCAGCCATTTGCTTGACCGCAAGCCCGCACAGCTTTCTGGCGGGCAGCGTCAGCGTGTAGCACTCGCCCGCGCATTGGTCCGTTCGCCTGCCGCCTTTTTAATGGACGAGCCTCTTTCTAATCTCGACGCCAAGCTGCGCGCACACATGCGTGTCGAATTGACAAATCTTCACAGCCGCCTCGGCGCGACATTCATTTATGTAACGCACGACCAGATTGAAGCGATGACCATGTCGGACCGAATTGCCTTGATGTCCGACGGTGGCATCGAGCAACTCGGCACGCCAGAGGAGCTTTATCAAAAGCCCGCCACTCTAACGGTCGCACGGTTTATCGGCACACCGTCCATAAATCTCATCCCCGTTGAAGCAGATGCATCGGGGAATATCGCCCTGCACGGCCAGAAACTTGGCCTGCGCGCAACCAAAATTGCATCTGCTCCAGCAACACTCGGCATTCGATCCGAAGACATCTTTCCCGCTGCCGACGGTTTCGACGCGCGCATTCTGCGAACAGAAACGCAAGGGGCGGATCGTTACGTGACCTGCGCTCTGGTGGATGATCGCTCTATCCAGCTTGTCATGCGACTAAGAACTGGCGATGATCTCGGTCCCGTCGTTGACGGCAACCTGCGCATCAGCTTTGCGAGAAGCAAGGTGCATCTCTTTGGCACTGACGAGAAACGCTGCGAGACGGCACTTTGTGAACAGGTGCCGGCGTGAGCGTGGTCGTTCCAATAACAGCAGCGGCACCGCAGGCCAAGGCGCGCAGATCGTCCATGGCACGGCGCGGCATTCTGTTTGTATTGCCAGCGGTTGCACTCTTGCTGGCAATCTACATCATCCCCATGATCGTCCTCGCCATTTTTTCAGTGACGGACTATCAGCTCGGCGCCCTGTCTACGAAGTTCGTCGGCCTGCAGAATTTCCAGAAAGCATTCAGCGACCCGGTCTTTCTGCGCGCCATGGCAAACACTGTTCTCTACGCGGTCATTGTCATTCCCATTGGCGTCTTCCTCGCCCTCGGCATTGCGTTGCTCGTCTATAATCGCAAACGCAGCCGAGCCTTCTGGGAGGTCGCCTATTTCCTTCCGGTGACGGCAACGCTGGTTGCCATGGCAACCGTATTTCAGTTCCTGCTGCACCCCTCTCTTGGTCCGGTCAATGCCGCGATCAAATGGATGGGCTTTGAGCCGGTCGGCTTTTTGTCGAACCCGTCCCTTCTCATCCCCACCATGGCCATCATCGGGATATGGCAGGTGCTGGGTTTCAACATGGTCCTTTTTTTGGCAGGGTTGACGGCCATTCCAAAAGACCTTCACGAAGCGATCCGGCTGGACGGTGCAAGAAACCCTATCGATCGCTTTCTCAACGTCACATGGCCGATGCTCGGACCCACGACAATGTTCGTCATCGTCACCACGTCCATCTCTGCCTTCAAGGTGTTTGAGACTGTTGCAGTGCTGACCAAGGGACGTTCGGGATCGGAAGTGCTTCTGTTTGCGCTTTACCTTGAAGGTTTTGAATATTCCAACACTGGATATGCGGCAGCCCTGACGCTCATCTTCCTCATCATCGTTCTCATTCTTTCCATTGGGCAAACTCTGCACATGGACCGGAAGGTGCATTACTGATGGTCATCATCCGCAAATATCTTCCGCATCTGGTGCTGGCTATTGGCGCATTCTTGATGCTGCTGCCCTTCTACTGGATGTTCCTGACATCCATCCGTTCGTCATCGGAAATCTTCAGCGTATCTCTCTGGCCGATCCCGGAAACATTTTCGGCGGTGGATAATTACGCACGTGCCGCCAGCCAGGTGCCTATGCTGCGCTTCATGCTGAACGGCATAATCGTCTGCTTTGGTATTCTGATCGTGCAGATCCTGACCGCCGTCCCGGCAGCCTACGCTCTGGCCAAACTGCGCTTTCCGGGCAGAAAGCTGCTTTTGACACTGGTTATCGCTGCGCTTTGCGTACCGATCCAGGCCTTGGCGCTGCCGCTTTTCGTGGGGCTAGCGAAGGCGGAAATGCTCAACACCTATTTCGCCATGATGATGCCGTTCCTGCTGTCGGTCTTTGCCATCTTCCTCTTCAACCAGTCTTTTCGAAGCTACCCGGATGAGGTCATCGAGGCCGCGCGGATGGACGGTTTTTCAGAACTGGAGATTTGTTGGCGGTTGGTGTTGCGCGGCTCCCTGCCGTCACTCGCCGCCTTTTCCGTCTTCTCGCTGGTCGCGCACTGGAACGACCTCTACTGGCCGATGATCGTCGTTACCGACACCAATCTCGCACCGCCGCCTCTTGGAATGCTGTTTTTCGCCGATGTCGAGTCGGGCGCAAACTACGGCGCGCTCATGGCTGGCGCAACCATCATCACCGCTCCCATGGTCATCTGCTTTCTGCTGGCCAGACGACATTTCATCGCAGGCATCACCATGACCGGCGTGAAGTAACTTCCCTCTCCTCCTCCCAAACGTAAACTCTGGAGACCGCCATGAAAATCAACCGACGGACCGCTCTTGGTGGCCTGGCCCTAAGCCTTGCCATGGCCAGCGTCGCGACCCCGAGCCTTGCTGCCGACGTCACGCTGAATGTGCTCTACAATCTGCCGGGCTTCACTAAATTCCATCAGCCGCTGGCCGATGAATTCATGAAGAAAAATCCGGATATCAAGATCAACTTCCTGGCTCCGGCACCGGGTTACAATGAAGGCCAGCAGCAGGTTCTGCGCGCCGCTGTTACCGGCAGCCTGCCGGACGTGTATTTCTCCGGCTACAATCTGACGGCGGAACTGGTGCATTCGCTGGTACCACGCCAGCAGATCACCGATCTTGCGCCATTTATCGAGGCTGAGGGCGGTCAGGCGTTTCTTGACAAGAACTACACGCCCAACATGGCAGCACTCGGCAAGATAGACGGCAAGCAATATGGCCTGCCGGTCAATGCGTCGTCGCCCATCATCTACATCAATGCCGAACTCGTCCGCAAAGCCGGTGGCGATCCGGAAAACATGCCCAAGACCTTCGATGGCCTGATCAAGCTTGCGAGCAAGATCCATGAGCAGGACAGCAAGGTTGCCGGCATGGGCTACGACATCAACCTTTGGCCGGATGACTGGTTGTGGCAGGCGCTGATCTTCCAGCAGGGCGGCAAGCTGGTGGACGAAGCCTCAAAGACCGTTGCCTTCAACAATGAGATCGGTCTCAATGCACTGAAGCTGACACGTCGCTTCGTTACCGAAGGTGGCCAGAACCTGCTCGACTGGGACCAGTCGCGCCAGCAATTCGGCGCTGGCCTTACCGGCTTCATCTTCTCCACTCCTGCCCACGTCCAGACCGTTGAAGGTCTTGTCGGCAGCCGTTTCGAGCTGAAGACAGCCACCTTCCCTCTCGACAATCCTGAAAAGGGTGGCGTACCGACCGGCGGCAACTCGGCTGTCATGCTGACCCAGGACAAGGCAAAGCAGGACGCCGCCTGGAAATACATGAAATGGATTACCGGTCCCGAGGCCCAGAACGTGATCGTGCGCATCACCGGCTACCTTCCCACAAACAAGCTGGCGACCGGCCCTGACTTTCTGGCGCCTTACTATGCCGAGCATCCGAATGTGAAGACCGCTTCGCTGCAGGCAGAACGTTCGCTCCCTTGGGCAGGTTATCCGGGTGGCGATTCCGTGCGCATCTGGCGTACCCAGCGCGATATCATCGGCACGGTCATGCGTGGTGAAGTGACGCCGGAAGATGGCCTGAAGCAGATTGTCGAGCAGACAAACGGTCTCATGAAATAAGCAACCAAGCCGATACAAAGGCCGCGGCACCTAGGTTCCGCGGCCGACAACACGCCAGAGGTTATTGTGAAGATTATCCAGATTACAGATACGCATCTCGTCAAGTCGGGCCAGACCGTCCACGGTGTCGATCCCGAAAAGCATCTGAGGGCTGCAATCGATGATATCATTGCCAAGCATGGAGATGCCGACCTGCTGGTGATGACCGGCGACCTCTGTAACTTTGGTGAGCCGGAAGCCTATGAGATATTGCGCGACATTCTCGCGCCGCTGCCATCAGAGGTGCGACTGCTTCTTGGAAATCATGATGATCGCGACAATTTCATCGCGGCGTTTCCGGACCACCCACGTGATGGGAAGGGCTATATCCAGTCCTGCCTGGATACGGATTTCGGGCGACTTCTCTTTCTCGACAGCCACCAGCGCGATGTCATCGGCGGCATTTATGATGAACAACGCATGGCCTTTCTCTCGGACGCATTGGCACAGGCTGGCGAAACGCCGGTTACGCTGTTCGTCCATCATCCCCCCATGGATTGCGGCATCGCCCATTTCAACAGGATCGGCATGCATGACAATGGCGCAATGATGCGCACGCTCGCTGCGCATGAGGGAGGTGTGCGGCATATCGTATTCGGACATATCCATGTGCCACTGGCCGGAACCAGTGCCGAGGGCATCGCCTACAGCTCAGGCCAGGCCTGCGCCCATCGCTTCATCACGGATATTACCAGCCCAGTACCCTTCTGGACGGGCGGCAATCCTTGCTACCGCATCATCATGCTGGATGAGAAAGGCTTTCGTGCCTACGGCGTCGAAGTCGGCGAAACCATCACCGGACAGGCGCCGGTCTGCGAAGGGCCGTAACGCTCGGCCACTCATACCTTGCTTCGCATACTGGCGCGGTATTGCTTCGGCCTCATGCCAAAACGCTCCGAAAACGCCTGATAGAAGCGAGATACCGAACCGAATCCGGAATCGAAAGCCACGTCGGTGATGGGTAAATCCGTGGCGATCAGAAGGGATTGTGCCGTATCCAGCCGGTGGCGAATGATGGCCTGGTTGATCGTGATGCCGACAGCACGCTTGAATACGGACATGGCATAGTTCGGGTGAAGCCCGGAATTTCTGCCGACATCATCTGCGGAAATGTCGTTCAGCGCATTTTCGGCAATGTAGCGCAGCATTCGCTCCACATGCTCCACGCGCTCGCTTTCGTTGACCCCAAGCCTTGCAATTGCGGAGCCCTCTTCGCGCAGGTCTCGCCAGCCATCGCGCTCGATTCTCAGCACGCGTGCGCCTAGCTCGTTGCGCACGATCTCGATCAGGCCCTCGTCGCCGGAGCGCAGCTCGTCGCGCCAGCGCTCAAAGATTTCATTGTCGTAGGACCGAAGCTCCAACGCCTCGATCATCGCCCCGCGAAACACCGCGTCCCTAAAGCGGGTGAGGCTTGCGAGCCCGAGAAAGAAAGACATCGGCACATAAAGGCACACGAAACGTGTTCCCTCATCTCGAGAGATGACCTGATGCGGGATCATTCCCCAGAACAGACAGAGCCGCCCCTCGTCAATCGTGAGTTCCCGACCGTCGAACCAATAGGTCATCTTGCCTTTCAAAACGAAATTAAGTTCGACCTGGCTGTGCATATGCGGACCTGGCATGACCTGCACGAGAGAGGCTTCCCCGCTGCAAAACCTGTGATCACCGAAGACAACCAGCGGGTGTCGCGGATCGTGCTCGGGGTGAACCGGCACGGATTCGTCACGGATAACGGCGGGCACAATGTGCATAATCTTAGAATCCTGGAGAAACTAGCCAAAATTTCGGTAGATTATTGCGGCTTTGCGCTTGATGATCAAGTCCAACTTGGACATGGCTCCGGCATGCGCAAATGCATCCGGAGCAGACACATAACGGTCATAGGGAGGAAAACATGACCCTTTTGAAAAGCCTCGGCGGGCTTGCATTGTCTGTTTCGCTGTTCTCTTCGGCATTTGCTGGAGAAATCACCGTCAATTCCGACCACTCCGATCCCGTCCCGAAAAAGGCGATGGAAGAGTTGATCGCAGACTTCCAGAAGGCCAATCCGGACGTGAAGGTGAAGTGGAACAACTTCGATC
Organism: Hyphomicrobiales bacterium; assembly: GCA_900468285.1. Lineage (GTDB taxonomy): Bacteria > Pseudomonadota > Alphaproteobacteria > Rhizobiales > Rhizobiaceae > Agrobacterium. The sequence goes on from UBTF01000014.1 coordinate 135,504, forward strand.
ACGAAGGCTACAAGTCTGCCATACGCAACTTCCTGACCGCCGATGCCCCTGACGTTGTGGCATGGTATGCCGGCAACCGAATGGAGCCCTTCGTCAAGGCCGGACTGTTCGAGGACGTGACCGACCTATGGACCGCAAATGGTCTCGACGACCAGCTGAAATCGGCCTCATCGTCAATGACGATTGACGGCAAGAAGTGGGGCGTTCCCTACACCTACTACCAGTGGGGCATTTATTACCGCAAAGACATTTTCCAGAGCCAGAGCATCACACCACCCAAGACCTGGGATGAGCTTCTCGCTGCCTCGAAGAAGCTGAAGGACGCTGGCATTACGCCGTTCACCATCGGCACCAAGGCTTTGTGGCCAACGGCGGGCTGGTTCGACTATCTCGATCTGCGCGTCAACGGATATGACTTCCATATGCAGTTGACATCGGGCAAGGTTCCCTACACCGACCCCCGCGTGAAGGCTGTCTTCGAGAAGTGGGCAGAACTGGTCAAGCCAGGCTACTTCATCGAAAATCATGCTGCCATCGACTGGCAGGATGCCATTCCCCAGCTCGTACAGGGCAAGGCTGCCATGTATCTCATGGGCAACTTCGCAGTTGCGACCATGAAAAATGGCGGGCTGAAGGAAGATCAGATCGGCTTCCTGCCCTTCCCAGAAATTACCGCGGGCCTTCCCGTTGCCGAGGAGGCACCGACCGACACGTTCCACATTCCGAAGGGCGCCAAGAACAAGGACGATGCGAAGAAATTCCTCGCCTATGTCGCATCGCCTGAAGCGCAAGCCAAAATGAACGCGACGCTTGGCCAGTTGCCTGTCAACAACAAGGCGGAAAAGCCAGCCGACCCGTTCCTTCTTGCTGGCTTTGAAATGCTGTCCAAGGCCACCGCCATCGCCCAGTTCTATGACCGCGACGCACAGGCGGAAATGGCGAAGGCTGGCATGGAAGGCTTCCAGGAGTTCATGGTGAAGCCGGACAAGATCGACGCCATTCTGGCTCGTCTCGAGAAGATACGCACTCGCGTCTACAAATAAAGCGTTCCTCCCAGCGCCGGGTGTCACAAGGGCACAGCCTTATGGCACCCGGCAGCTCTTTCTTCCTGTAAAATTCCAAAGGTGCCGCCGTGAGCAACGCCGTTACCCCATCGCCCAGTTTCTGGAAGCGCAATCAGCAAAAGCTGGCGCCGTGGCTTTTTCTCGCTCCCGGACTGTTGATGTTCATCATCTATGTCCTCGTTCCCATCGTGGAATCCATCTGGATCAGCTTCCACGACTGGGATGGCATGGGCGAAATGACCTGGATCGGCATCGGCAACTACGCCGAACTGCTTCACGACGATACGTTCTATGTTTCCCTGAAAAACAACATCATCTGGCTGGTTTTATACCTGCTCTCCATCCCGGCGGGACTGGCGGTCGCGTTATTCCTGAACCAGAATGTTTATGGCATCCGGCTCTACAAGTCGCTTTTCTTCTTCCCCTTCGTTATCAGCCAGGTCGTTGTCGGCCTGATGTTCAGCTGGTTCTACGCACCGGATTTCGGGCTTTTTTCGAAGATTCTGGAGTGGCTGACGGGCGAGCAGATCGCCGTTCTCGCGGACGAGAATTACGTCACCTACGGCATTATCGCCGCAGGACTCTGGCCGCAGACGGCCTATTGCATGATCCTCTATCTGACCGGTCTCAACAACATCAATCCCGAACAGGTAGAGGCTGCGCGCATGGACGGCGCCAAGGGTCTGAAGCTTTTGTGGAACATCATCCTGCCGCAACTGGGCCCGGCAACCTTCATCGCCATGGTCGTTACCGTCATAGGTTCGCTCCGGTCCTTTGACCTCGTCTCGGTCATGACGGCAGGCGGCCCGTACGGCTCCAGTTCCGTCCTCTCCTATTTCATGTATGAGCAGGCTCTTTCCGAATACGGTTTCCGCATGGGTTATGGCGCGGCCATTGCCGTCGTCCTCTTCCTCATCATGATGATTTTCATCACGCTCTTCATCGTGCGTATGCTCAGCCAGGAAAGGAATTCCTGATGTTCCCCGCACCCATCCAGAAGTCGTCGGCCCTTGTTCAGCGCGGCTACAAGATCATGCTGCCCATCGCACTCTTCGTGTGGCTCGTGCCCCTGATCGGTGTCGCCATCACCTCCATCAGACCAGCCGGCGATTTTGCGGCTGGCAACTATTTCGGCATTCCCTCCGGCTTCGCAGGCGTTGAAAACTACACTGCCGTTTTCCGGGATTCGCCAATCGGCCTCTACATCCTCAATTCCTTCAAGGTCACGATCCCGACCGTGATCGGTGCCGTCGCCCTCTCCTGCCTGACCGGCTTTGCCTTGGCAGTCTACAAATTCAAGGCAAACCTGCTGCTGTTCTTCATGTTCGTTGCAGGCAACTTCATTCCGTTCCAGATCCTGATGGTCCCGGTCCGCGACATGACACTGCGGGCCGGTCTCTATGACACGACGATGGGACTGGTGCTTTTCCATGTCGCTTTCCAGACCGGCTTCTGCACGCTGTTCATGCGCAATTTCATTAAGGGGCTGCCCTTCGCGCTGATCGAATCCGCGCGCGTCGAAGGCGTATCGGAATGGAAGATCTTCCGGCACATCGTGCTGCCGTTGATGCGCCCTGCCATTGCGGCCCTTTCCGTTCTCGTCTTTACCTTCGTCTGGAATGATTATTTCTGGGCGACTGTTCTGGTGCAGGGACAACACGCCATGCCGGTTACCGCAGGCCTCTATTCGCTGAACGGTCAGTGGGTCGCCGCCTGGCACTTGGTATCGGCAGGGTCTCTGGTTGCGGCGCTGCCACCGGTCGCCATGTTCTTCATCATGCAAAAACACTTCATAGCCGGACTGACATTGGGAGCGACCAAGGGATGAACGAGGTAATCACAATCGGTGCAGATGGCTTCACGCTCAATCTGCGCCTGCCCGAACTCGGCATGCCGGAAATCCTCTCCTTCGCCAGTGCCGCGACCAGCGATGATGCACTCTTCGATGTCGAGCGTTCCAGCCGGGTCAATGGCATGGATGTCGCAGTTCCATCGTCAGTCTTGCTGCCGACGGGCGGAATGGGCTTCTTCGGATGGCCAGCGATATCAGGACATCGTGGTGGCAGCGACTTCACCCTGCAATTCGGCTCATGGACGGTGCAGCAAGAGGGTGAGACGACAGTCCTGAAAGCTCAGGATGCGGTCGCCAGCATCGACATTGCAATCCGGCTGACTGCGCATCGCTCCGGCGTTATCGCGATGTCGACGGCACTCACCAACAAGGGCGATACGGACTACCAGCTTGATCGCTGCATGGCGGCCACTTTTGCCGCACCCGTCGGCACAACGGAACTGACCAGTTTCACCGGCATGTGGGGCCGTGAATTCCAGATGCGCCGGGAGGTGCTCGGCAACGGCGTCTGGCTTCAGGAAAACCGTCGCGGTCGCACGTCGCATGATCGTTTTCCCGTGATCTTCCTGGAGACTGCAGGACAACGTTTCGGCGTCACACTCGGCTGGAGCGGCAATCACCAGATCGTCGTAGACCGCACGGACGACGGCAAGCGACTGATCCATCTCGGCGAATTGTTCGAGCCAGGCGAAATCGTGCTTGGACCTGGCGAAACCTACCGAAGCCCCGTTGCCTATGCCGGACAGGACAGCGCAGCATTCCATGCTTTCGTGCGCAATGATCTCCTAGATTGGCCCGGTGGCGAAATGTCGCCGAGACCGGTCACGCTCAATACGTGGGAAGGCAATTACTTCGACCACAAGATGACGTCGTTGAAAGCGCAGGCCACTGCGGCGGCGCAGGTCGGCATCGAGCGTTTCGTGCTTGATGATGGTTGGTTCGGCAAGCGTGACGACGACACGACGAGCCTTGGTGACTGGGATATTGATGCCCGCAAATATCCGGATGGTTTAAAGCCGCTGGTCGATCACGTTACCGGCCTTGGAATGCAGTTCGGCATTTGGTTCGAACCAGAGATGGTCAATCCGGTTTCGCAGCTGTTCAAGAAGCACCCGGACTGGGCCTTTCAGATCAACGGTCGTCCCTTGCTGCAATCGCGCACCCAGCTCGTGCTGGACCTCACCCGCAAAGAGGTCTGCGACTATCTCTTTTCAAAGATCGATGCTGTCCTGGCCAACCACGCCGTTTCCTACGTGAAATGGGACATGAACCGCGATCTGACCCACGCCGGCGGACGCGATGGCAAGGCAAAGATCTCTGCACAGACGCGCGCGGTCTATGCGCTGATGGACCGTGTCCGCGCGGCGCATCCGAAGGTGGAAATCGAAAGCTGCGCTTCCGGCGGCGGCCGCATCGACTTTGGCGTGCTGGCCCGAACACACCGCGTCTGGACATCCGATTGCACGGACGCGCTTGAGCGGCTGGAAATCCAGCGCGGGGCATCGACATTCGTCCCGCCGGAAATTCTCGGCAGCCACATTTCCGCGTCGCCAAATCACCAGACGGGGCGCCGCCACACGCTGGCATTCCGCGCACTCGTTGCCATGGCCTATCACATGGGCGTTGAACTCAATCCGCTGGAGCTAACTCCGCAGGAGCGTACCGAGCTTGAGCTCTACATCAGCACTTACAAACGCCTGCGCAGCCTCTTCCATGCGCCGGGTGCGAATTTTCAGGTCGAGCCGCAGGACGGACGCTATGTCTGGGGTGCGGTAAGTGCGGAGAAAATCGCCGTTATCGTTGCTCAAGGGCCGCAGATGGTCAGCGAGCAACCCGCGCCCCTGATCCTGCCTCAAAATGTCGTCGCGGCAGGCGGCAAATGGAAGATCACCACCGTTCTTCCGGCAAAGCCGGAATTCATTCGTATATCCGAGGGGCAGAAAAAGCTGCTCGCCGGCAATATCAGCTTCGAGCTTTCCAACGCCGGACTTGCCGGTTTGCCATTGCCGATGCTGAAGCCGGAAAGCGCGCTGCTCCTCGAACTGGAACCTGTCATGGGAGGCAAGACCAATGGCTGACGTAAGTCTTCGCAACGTCAAGAAAGAGTTCGGCGCGCTCAGCGTCATCAAGGGCGTCGATCTCGACGTCAAGGATGGCGAGTTCTGCGTCTTCGTCGGCCCCTCGGGCTGCGGTAAGTCCACGCTCCTGCGGATGATCGCCGGGCTTGAAGAAATATCCTCCGGCGCTTTGTCCATCGGCGGGCAGGACATGACAAAGATTGGGCCATCCGAGCGCGGCGTGGCGATGGTGTTCCAGTCCTATGCGCTTTACCCGCACATGACCGTTGCTGAAAACATCGGTTTTGGCCTGCGCATGACGGGACATTCGAAGGACCTCATTGCCGAACGCACCGCAACCGCAGCCAAGATGCTGCAGCTCGAACCGCTGCTTCAGCGCAAGCCAGGCCAGCTTTCCGGCGGCCAGCGTCAGCGCGTCGCCATTGGTCGTGCGATTGTTCGCAACCCCGAAGTGTTCCTGTTTGACGAACCGCTGTCCAATCTGGATGCCGCCCTGCGCGTCCAGATGCGCGGAGAGCTTTCCAAGCTGCATCAGGACCTCAAGGCCACCATGATCTACGTGACCCACGATCAGGTCGAAGCCATGACCATGGCGGACAAGATCGTCGTCCTCTCGGCTGGCAAGATCGAGCAGGTTGGCTCGCCGCTGGAACTCTACCATCGCCCAAACAATCTTTTTGTCGCAGGCTTCATCGGCTCGCCAAAAATGAACGTGCTGAAAGTGAAAGCGACAAGCCAGGACGGAAAAATCCTCGTCGAACTGCCCTCAGGCACGATGCTTTCCCTCGACGGCCAAACCGACACTGCGCTTGCAGGAGCGTCCTTAGGCATCCGCCCGGAACATATCAGCGCAACCGGCACAGGCGATGTGGTCATCGAGGGCACCGTTCGGCTTGCTGAATATCTCGGATCGGAAACCCTGTTTTTTGTCGAGTTGGCCGATGGCTCGGAGATTTCCGTCAAGGCTGATGGTCTTGCCGCCGCCAAGCCGGGCGACCGCCTGAAACTCGGCATCAATGCAAAGGCCTGCCACCTCTTCGACAGCAATGGCAGGGCAATCATCAACGGAGATTTGACGCGTTAATGCTGGGTGTATGTTATTATCCCGAACATTGGGACGAAGCGCGGTGGGTCGATGATGCTCGCCGGATGGTCGAACTCGGCATTTCCTTTGTGCGCATCGGCGAATTTGCCTGGTCCCGCATCGAGCCATCTCGCGGGCAGTTTGAATTCGGCTGGCTGGACAGGGCCATGGATGTGCTTCACGCCGCTGGCCTCAGAATCGTGCTCGGCACGCCAACGGCGACACCGCCGAAATGGCTTGTCGATGAGCATCCCGACATTTTGCCCTATGACGAAGACGGCAAGATCCGCGGGTTCGGCTCTCGAAGACACTATACGTTTTCCTCCAGAACATGGTGGCGCGAAAGCGCCCGCATCGTAGAAATTGTTGCCAAAAGGTACGGCGAACATCCCGGTCTTGCCGGATGGCAGACAGATAACGAATATGGCTGCCACGATACGACACTATCCTGGGGCCCCGAAGATCTGAAGGAATTCAGGCAGTGGCTTCGTCTGCGCTACCAGTCTGCGGACCAGCTGAACGAAGCCTGGGGCTCGGTTTTCTGGTCGATGGAACTGAAAAGTTTTGACGACGTGCGTTTGCCGAACCTTACGGTCACGGAAGCAAACCCTGCCACACGGCTCGATTTCTGGCGTTTCCAGTCGGATCAGGTCGCCGCCTATGACAAGATGCAGTGTGACATCCTCCGCTCGCATTCGCCCGAACGCTGGATAACCCACAACTTCATGGGTTTCGTTTCAGATTTCGATCATTTCAAGGTGGCGGACAATCTCGATCTGGCATCCTGGGACAGTTACCCCATCGGCTTCGTTGAGAAGTTCCCCTTTACCGAGGAGGAACGCAATTGCTGGGCCGAGACCTCGCATCCGGATATTGCGCCCTACCATCACGATCTCTATCGCGGTGTTGGAAAAGGCCGCTTCTGGGTCATGGAACAGCAGCCCGGCCCGGTCAACTGGGCGCCCTGGAACCCGGTGCCCAAGCCCGGCATGGTGCGCCTGTGGACCTGGGAAGCCTTGGCCCACGGGGCGGAAGTCGTCAGCTATTTCCGCTGGCGCCAGGCGCCGTTCGCGCAGGAGCAGATGCACGCCGGTCTGAACATGGCAGGACTTGATGAGCTTTCGCCCGGTGGCCTTGAGGCCCGACAGGTCGGCGAAGAGCTGACCCTTTTCGGAAACCTGCCGGATGTCCAGAAGGCCCAAGTGGCACTGATCTTCGATTACCAGAGCTACTGGACAACGATGATCCAGCCGCAGGGCAAGGACTTCCGCTACGAGGAACTTTGCTTCCGCTGGTATGAAAGCCTGCGCCGCCTTGGCCTCGATATCGATTTCGTGCGTCCGGGTGCTTCTCTGGAAGGCTATCCGCTGGTGGTTGTTCCCTGCATGACCGAGATCGACCTGATAACCGAAGCGGCACTCGCAAAGGCAACCGGCACGGTGCTGATCGGCGCAAGAACCGGTTCGCGTGACCGCAACTTCGTGATCCCGAAGAACCTGCCGCCCGGCCCTCTCGGCCAACGAACCGGCAACCGCGTGATCCAGGTCTCGACGCTTCGTCCGGGTCTGTCGGACGCTGTCGAGGGAGACGTCAAGGGTGCGGCCATTCGCTGGCGCGAGACTGTCGAAACGTCGGCTGAGGTTCTTGCCCGCTTTTCTAACGGCGACCCGGCGCTGACCGAAAGCGGCAACATGCTCTACCTCGCCTGCTGGGCAGACGAAGAGCTGTTGACGGGCGTCCTGACGCTCGCGGCGCGCAAGGCGGGCCTGGAGACGCTTTCCCTGCCGGCCCATATCCGCATTCGCCGCAGAGGCAATCTGACCTTCGCCTTCAATTATGGGACAGAGGCTTGGCCCATCCCGCAAGAGGCGAGCGTCTTGTTTGGTCAAGCGGTTCTGGAACCGCAGGCCGTGTCGGCCTGGAAACACGCTTAGCAGTCGATGGCGGAGGCTGCATTCGCTCTCGATGAATGCAGCCCCCCAAAACCGTCCGGCTCCAGTTACCGCCTTGGCTGGCAAATGCCCATCCCTCGGGACTTGGCATTGGATATTCCATCACCATCGTTCACCCACCGTACGACCAGACCGGTCAAGTCTCCGGTCTGGTCGTGGTCGCGAAGTTCTAGCGCTCAATGCGGAGAAGCCTCAAGGCATTCAGCGTCACCAGAACCGTGGCACCGGTATCCGCCAGAATGGCTGGCCAAAGGCCCGTAACGCCAAGAACCGTGGTTACAAGAAAGACCACCTTCAAGCCCAGGGACATGGCAATGTTCTGGCGAATGATGCGCATTGTCCGTTTGGAAAGATCGATCATTCGCGCCACGTCAACCACTCGGCCATGCAGGATCGCGGCATCGGCAGTTTCCAGTGCCACATCCGTGCCGCCGCCCATCGCAATCCCGATATCGGCCGCGGCAAGCGCCGGTGCATCGTTGATACCGTCGCCAACCTTGCCGACAGTGAAGCCTTCGTCACGCAATTCGTTGACAATCCGTTGCTTGTCCTGCGGCATAAGCTCGGCGCGGACTTCCATACCAAGGGAACGCCCGATGGCCTGTGCCGCCCTGGCATTGTCGCCGGTCAGCATGACAACCTTGACGCCCCTGTCCTTGAGAAATTGTATGCCCTTGATGGCATCCGCGCGAGGCTCATCCCGCATGGCGATGGCGCCAGCCAGTGTTTCGCCAACCACCAGCACCGAGACGGTTTTACCCTCTGCGTGCAGCGCTGCAATCATGTCCCGATAGCTTTGCGCAATCGATACGCGCTCACTGGCAGCCTGCGGTGAGCCCAGAAACGCAGGCTGGGCTTCCACATCAGCGCTAACACCTTTCCCACCCAGTGCCTGGGCATTGCTTGCCGATGGAATATCGACGCCTAGCTCTGCCGCCTTGCCCAGGATGGATTGTGCGAGCGGGTGGCTCGAGCCAGTTTCAAGAGCTGCAGCCATGCGCAGCACGTCCATGTTGGCGAAATCAAATCCCAGGATATCCGTGACCTCAGGCTTTCCCTCGGTCAATGTTCCCGTCTTGTCGAATGCGATGGCGGTCAGCTTGCCGAGACCCTCAAGGACGGCGCCACCCTTCATCAGAAGCCCGCGCCGAGCACCAGCCGAAAGCGAAGCCGCAATTGCCGCCGGAGTTGATATGACCAGAGCGCAGGGGCATCCAATCAGAAGAATGGCCAAGCCCTTATATATCCACTCGTTCCAGGAGGCCCCAAACAGCACGGGCGGCATTACCGCTACAAGCAGGGCCACAGCGACCACAGCCGGCGTGTAATATCTCGAAAAGCGGTCGATGAAACGTTCCGTCGGCGCTTTTTTCTCCTGTGCCTCCTCAACGAGTTTCACAACACGGGCAATCGTGTTGTCCTGTGCCGCAGCAGTCACTTGTACCCGCAATGTCGCATTGCCATTGATCGTTCCAGCAAAGACGACATCACCTTTGCCCTTTCCGACAGGAACACTTTCACCGGTGACCGGCGCTTCGTTGATTGCGCTTTCTCCCGACAGAATGACACCATCGGCAGAGACGCGATCACCGGGGCGCACAAGGATAACAGCACCGATCTCAAGATTTTCGGCTGGCACTTCCCTCGTCTTGCCGTCGACCTCCTGTAAAGCGGTTTTGGGGACGAGGGCTGCGAGCGACGTGATGCTCTTTCTCGCCCTGCCAGCGGCGACACCTTCCAGCAACTCTCCGACAAGGAAAAGGAAAACAACGGCGGCAGCCTCCTCCGTCGCATTGATCGCGAGCGCACCAATAGCGGCAATCGTCATCAACATTTCGATGGAAAAGGGCGTGCCAGCAAAAGCTGCCATCGCCGCGCGGCGTGCTACGGGTATGAGCCCGACCAGCATGGCGATTGTGAAGGCGTAGGTCTCAATTGCCGGGTAGAGGTGCCCGATGCCATAGGCCATAACGAGGGCCACTCCGGCGAAAATTGTCGTGCGTCCCTTCCTGGTCTTCCACCATGGGCCTTCGCTTATTCCATGATCATGGCCATGGACGCCTTCCATGGCGTGATCTGGGGCGCGGGTGCCGCTCGGCGTTTCCTTATGCGGATGCGCATGTTTGTGATCATGGTCATGGTGACCGTGATCACACCCGACTCCATGGGTGTGTGATGGCTCTTCCTTCGTTCTGGCCGTGTCAACGAGCGGCTCGGCCTTGTAACCGAGCCCTTTCACTTTCCGCGTGATCGCATCGAGGTCGCTTTTGTCATCATGGCTGATGGTCATCGTACCCATGGTCAGGGATACGGAAACATCTTCGACGCCCGGCATTCTCCGCACGGCAGTGTCAATCTTGGATGCGCAAGATGCGCAATCCATCCCTTCAACGCGAAATCTGGTCTGCAACGACGTATTCATGTGGCATTACTCCTGCTCATGTATACGTGCTACGACCTCTAGCCCCTGTAGCTACAAGAGAAAAATTTGATGCGATGGACTATCGCGGCTGCCGAGATTGTCCGACATCCTCACGGTAGCCTTCCGAAAACGAAAGTTGCAACGGGCGTCGCGCTCGTCCCTATATCAACATATCCTCTTGCTTCCATCATCGCCTTGATGTCGGCCGGATCACTGATTTCTCCGCCACTTCGAAGTGTCCTCAGATTGGCCATCAGTGCTAGAAACGGATCGTCTGGACGGCTGTACACACCCGCGACAAGATAGGCATCGCTCACGGAGGCGCGGGCGATACGGTCCAGCGCGGCTTCAACAATCGGACGCTTGAGGAACATGGTTGGCAACCAGGCCAGTGAGTATCTTCTGTCCTCGTCCAGCATTGAAACATCGAGGTTGCGCACACTCACACGGTCCGCATAAGGGCTTTCAGCGATGTTTTGTCGAGCGAGTTCCAGGGCCGGCTCCCATATGTCGATCCCGTCAACCTTGATATCCGGGCAGAGCCGCGCCGCTTCAAGCGCGATTCCCCCCACCCCAGTACCGACGTCCAGAAAAGTACCCTGAAACGTCTTGCGCAGTCCCGGATGCGCCTCGGCTATGGACTGGATGCGCGTGAAAACACTCTTGGACGCACGACCCATGGCCTGCATCGCAGCGACATCCAATATCTCCCAGTTTGAACCTCGGTCAGGATTGCGAAAGAGCTCTCCCGCCTCGCTCAACGCCATCTCGACCATAACCAGGGCAAGAGACAGCTGTTCTTCATCCGTCACGTCGACCACTTCGGCCAGAGCCATTCGGGCGCCTGCATCGATTTGCTCGCGGATGGCTGGAGCAACCGAAGCATCGGAGCGCAGCTTGATCGAAGCACCCACGAGCGCCAGCATCCGCGCAGATTTGGCGAGCTCCTGAAGCTGCGGAATGAAAGTCTCAGACATTTTGTAACCTTCCTGGATATTCAATGACAATTCGATCCGTTTTCCATGTCCGCGGCATGGGAGGTTCTTCCCCAAAGCTTGAAATGCGGACGCTTATCGTCAGGTCGGAGTGGGACACACTTCCTATGGGAGCTGGTCGGAGCAGGCAGCGTCATAAGAATTGACGCGCTCAAAAAACAAAGTTGCTACGGCTGTAGACATGCTGAAAACCAAGCTTCTTCAGGTTCTCGTATGAAACGCTGGCCGTGCTGGGCGGAGAGATTTTGGCTTCAACCACGAATGCAGATGCCCCTCTCGCCTTGCCTTCGTCTAGCCGGGCTGAAATCAGAGCCTTGTGTGCCCCGCGGTTTCTGAAAGAGGGCAGCACGGTTCCCCCACCCAGCCAACCTGTGTTTCCGGACGAGTACATCACACCGGTTCCAATCGGCCTATCTCCGTCCAGAGCAAAAAAACATGACCAGTCGTCTTTTCCGACAATTGACGCCCAGACGGGGATCAGCGCTTCAGACAAGCCAAAGCCGCTACAGATGATCGCCCCGAAGAGCTCACGTTCAGTCGAGCGAACTTTGCGGCATGTCACCTCATGTGGCGGAGAAGCCAGATCAAATTCGTTACTACGAACGAGCTTGGCCCATGCGGGACCTTGCTCACGCAGCCCCCGTTCATCGATCCAATGCCTCACCTCGTCAGAGGCGGATTCGATATTGAGCTGCAGAAATTTGGTGCCAGCCTTTGTGCTCATCCATGTGAATGCTTCCTCCAGCTCCTCAACTGTCGACACTCCAAAAATGCGGTTGAGGGTGGGGCCCGGCGCGTCTGGAAGTGAGATCGCGCATCCACGTTCGAGCGGAAGGCACTGAAAGCCGTGATCATTCTGAACCTTTCTGGAACAAACCCGGTGCCAATCTGCGAAGGCCTTTGCTTCTATAGCATCTCCGTGCGCGGGTGCCCCGTAGACAGGAAACAGAGAGTTCATTGTCAGCTCCTCAATACATCGAATTCAGTGGCGACAGGACCTGCTCTTCCCAAATCTGAGCAGCACCGAACCGACACATCCGCCGACAGATTTTATGGGTCACAGCAAGCGGGAGTGTCTTTGCTGAAGATGGAATTGAGGTTTCCGAATTCGCAATTCACGTTACGAATGACATGAGGATACCGGGAACCCAATCGCAGGCCGTGGACGTGAGGCGGGGAGCGGCAATCTTTCTTGCTGCCACCGCCAGTTCACGCTTCGTCTTCAGGCTTCAATCGTAACTTCAAAAAATGTCTCTGCATCCGAAATGTAACACGGACCTTCCAAGACACATCATGCTGACACGGTGTCATGCAACGTCTGAAAGGAAATTTGGAATGGATACGTCGGTTAATGGGCTAACCCAGAAGGCTGCTGCGGTCAGTGAATGGTGTGAGGTTACGCCCGGCGAGCAATTTGCCCTGCGCACGTCTGTCACGGAGACCGAAGGCAAGTATACAATGATCGAGGTTATCGCAGAACCTCGCAATGGCGTACCGCTTCATATCCACGCCAACGAAGAAGAACATTTCATCGTTCTGGAGGGTAGCCTTCATCTGGCCAATGGTGACGAGAAACTGGTGCTTTCCGCTGGCGGTTCTGCCACCGTCAAAAGGGGAACAGTGCACGCCTGGTGTAATCTTGGAGACAGGCCGGTCCGGATGTTGATCCTTTTTTCGCCTGGGCACATGGAAAAGACGTTCAGGCTCATCGGTTCACTGAAAGACGGCGATTTGTCTGCCATTGCCGAACTGGCGGATGCTGGCGGCTCTACGATCGTCGGGCCTCCGCCTTTCGACAATGTTTATTCCGTCATGTCACCGCGACCGAAGCAATAGGTGCTGTGGCCTTGGCGGCCAATGCCCGAAAGTCGGCGCGACGCCCGGAGGATGAAATCACCCTCCGGTGCAAAGGCCGGCTTTCGGGCTTCCATAGCTCTCGCCGATGCCCTCAGACTAGGGCTTGATCTCAAGTTCTTGAATCAAGTCGCCATCGAGAACGAAAAAATAGCGCAGGTCGACCGGGCTACCGGGAAAATTGCCCTTCAGATGACTTGTCACCACTGTCCGGTTTCCTTCCGTTACGATTTTGAACGGCTCGACCGTATATTCGTACTCCTTTGACGAGCTGCTTTTCCAGTTTCGAATTTCGTCTCGGCCCAGATGGGTTTTGCCTTCGTCCTTTACGAATGCCGTCTCGACGAAGCACTTGGAAACACCGTCGGTGTCGCCATTCTTGTCTGCTTCGAAATAGGATTGGATTGCCTTTGGCAGTTCAATAGTCATGATCAGTCTCCTTGTTGAATTGATCGAGTTTGAAGCATCATTCTGCCGCGCGCGGGCGGCAGATCCGTGCAACCGGTCCGTCAGCTCTGGCCATCGTGCTCACACCGTTGGCACAGTTCCACCGTCGATGGTGTACTCGGTGCCGGTTATCGATGCGGCGCGGTCAGACGCGAGGAAGGCAATCAGGTTCGCGACCTCAGCAGGTTTTGAAGGCCGCCCAAGCGGGATGCCGCCAAGTCCGTCCATGATCATCTTCTTGCCGGCTTCGTAGTCTCCGCCAGCCTGCTCAGCCAGACGCTCAGCCAGATGAACCGAAGCTTCCGTTTCGATCCAGCCCGGTGAAACCCGCACCACGCGTACGCCTTTGGGCGAAACCTCTTTCGACAACGCCTTGCTGTAGGTCGAAAGAGCGGCTTTCGCTGCTGCATAGGCGGTCGTCGATTCCGGCAGAGGAAGAACCCGCTGGATTGAGGTAACGTGAATTACAGCGCCCCTTCCCTGGGCGACCATGCCGGGCACGAGCTCCCTGTCGAGGCGGACGGCCGGATACAGGTTCAAATTCATCTCGGCGTCCCACTGGTTGTCGTCCAGTGCAGCAAAGCCGCCAGCGGGGGACGACGAACCGCCTAACATGTGCACGATGACGTCGACTCCTCCCAAACGCTCTCTCACCGCGTTTGACACCGCCAAAGCGCCATCGACAGTCGTGAGGTCGGAGGCAAAGAAGAGCTCATCTGGAAACCCTTCTGGCCTGGAACGTGCGGTCGCCATGACCTGAGCCCCAAGGTCGCGAAACAGATCTACAGTTGCTCTGCCTGTTCCTTTCGTACCCGCGGTAATGAGAACGCGTCTGCCTTTCAAATTGAGAAAATTGTCCATCAGCACATCTCCTCTGTGATGCGGTCGTTCACGTTGTCGGTCGACATGTCTCTCTTCCTCTTGGTTGATGCGTCCATGAGTAAAGTTAACATTCGACAATTATAGTTATAAGTGGGATAAACCGGGATGAGGCGCAGCGGAAATCGGGACAATGGACAAAGCAGGATTGACAGAACTCAATGCCGTCATTGCAATCGCCAGAAGAGGCACATTTCGGGCGGCAGCTATTGATCTTGATATGTCAACGACTGCATTGAGCCTTGCCATCAACAAGCTGGAAGCGACTCTGGGTGTCCGGCTGTTCAATCGCACGACCCGCAGCCTTTCGCTGACGGGTGCAGGGCGGCTTTTCGTAGAACAGGTGGGCCCGGCCCTACAGGATATCCAAGGAGCGCTTGAAGCGGTCCGGTCAGAGCGCGATACGCCATCTGGCACGATACGTATCAACGCCGCACCCTTTGCCGCCAGAGAGATCATTTCACCGCTCGTTTTGGAGTATCTTCGTCGCTATCCTGATATGGTCGTGGACATCGTGACCGAGGGGAAGCTGGTCGATATCGTAGCTGATGGCTTCGATATCGGCGTCCGTGTCGCGGGTCTCGTTCCCACCGATATGATCACGGTCGCTCTTGGGCGCCCGCAGCGATACGCGGTCGTCGCCTCCCCGAAATACCTGGAAAAACACGGCACCCCTTTGGTGCCGCCCGACCTTCTCGGCCATCAATGCATTCGCGTACGCTTGCCCGATGGAGCAGTCTTCAGATGGCGTTTTGAGAAGGACGGAGAGACGGCACAGATCGATGTTCGTGGTCAGATTATCCTGGACGAAGCCAGCCTCGCCAGAGTGGCAGTCCTTGAAGACACGGGCATCGGCTTCTTCATGGAGCAAAGCGTTCTGGCCGACATTGAAGAAGGCCGCCTCATACGCATCCTGAATGACTGGACACCACCTTTTCCAGGACTTTGCCTTTACTATCCCGGTCGCCGCAACCTGTCGGCAGGCGTGAAGGCGTTCCTGGCGTTGGCAAGGGTTCACGCAACGGCTCAAGCCAGATGAAGAACAGTCAACCCCTCACGGTCGGTTGAGTCTAGCTCACTAATTGCACTAGAAAAGGTGACCGTTTCACCTGTTGATGACGGCGCATCTCCTACCATTGAGCGATGCGCCGCTTTTCTTCCGGTGCCGTATGCGCTAGTTTTTCGCCTTAATACCCGTCCAAAGCCTGGTTAGAACGCGCTGTTGCTTCTGATCATAGGGTGAGATCGTGAAGAGCTTGTCGAGTACGGCGTCCGGCGGATAGACAGAGGCATTCTCACGAACATCCTTGTCCACAAGCGTTTGCGAAGCAAGATTTCCATTGGCGTATCTGACGTAGTTCGAGGCTTTGGCAATGACGTCCGGTTTCATCAGATAATTGATGAATGCGTGAGCTTCTTCTACGTTCTTGGCATCCGCGGGGATCGCGAGGTTATCGAACCACATGTAAGTTCCCTCTTTAGGGATCGCATACTCCACGTTGACGCCGTTCTTGGCCTCTTCCGCACGAGCCTTTGCCTGCAGCACGTCGCCGGAAAAGCCAATGGTCACGCAGATATCGCCCGTCGCAAGTTCGTTGATATAGGCGGACGAATTAAACGATCGCACCGAGGCCCGGATCTTCTTGAAAACCTCAGCGCCAGCTTTTAGGTCAGAGGTTTCCTTGCTGTTGGGGTTCTTCCCGAGATAGTTCAGGGCGATGGCCATGGTCTCGTCAGGCGCATCGAGAATGTTGATGCCGCATGAGCTCAACTTTTTTGCGTTCGCGGGATCAAAGATGATGTTCCAGCTGTCGATCGGAACATCGCCAAGAGCCGCTTTTACCTTATCGACGTTGTAACCAATGCTCGTCGTACCCCACATATAATTTATGGCATACTGGTTTCCGGGGTCATAGGCCGCCAGCCTGTCCATGATATCTGGCCACAGATTTCCGATATTCGGCAGCTTTGTCTTATCGAGCTTCTGGAAGACACCCGCCTTGATTTGCCGGGCAAGGAAAGGGCCTGTTGGCACGACGACATCGTAGCCGGAAGCGCCTGCGAGGAGTTTTGTTTCCAATAGTTCATTGTTATCAAAGACATCATAGACGACTTTGATGCCGGTCTCTTTCGTGAAATCCTCAAGGATCGACTGGTCGATATAATCCGACCAGTTATAGACATGAACGACGCGATCAGCCGCCATGACGGACGATGAACTCAGAAGAACAGCAGCCACTGCGAGCCCTTGCAGGGTTTTATACATTTTGAACCTCGACTTTTTCGATATTTGCGCAGTCGATCTTTTGAGGAGTTCCCGGCGGCGCAACGAAGACCAATGCATGACCCAGCCGTCACCCCCATTCACGATGAGATCGACGGCTGATCTTTGAAGCGAACCGGTTTCATCCGTATTTCCAGCGCGCCATGTTGAATTTCAATTGCATCAATCCGCGATGTCGCTAAGCGACGAGAGAATTTTTGCTCCCGATCCCTCCGCCCAGGTAGCTCTGGTGCAAGCGTATCGCACCGTTCTTATTGTTCGCGTGACTGGGCGGACGATGACGGCACGGCGAACCGTCAGTTTGCCCGCCACAAAATACAGGAGAAACGAGCCTATCTGATATGCGAAAAGCACATCGATTTCGACAAATGACCGGCAGGTGAGCAGCGCTGCAACTGCAAACAACAGCAGAGATTCCACGTGCCTGCGCCGCGTTAAAAAACGGGCGAGATGGCCCCATAGTGTCGTCAGAACGACCAATATGAGACACACGGTTCCAAAGATGCCGGTTTCGACCGCGGTTTCGATATAGGTGTTGTGGAAATGGAATCCGTTGCGCGACGGTATGTAAAACTCATCCCACAAACGCTCGGCATCAGCCAGACCGGTCACCCAATAGCCCTGGTAGCCCACCCCGAATAAGGGACTTTCACTCAGCGCAGCTAAACCCTGTTGCCAAAGATAGGTGCGGCCAGTCAACGTGGAATCCTTGCCAAAAGCCTCAAGCAACGATCCGGTGCCGCCGATCTGTAAGACGAAAGTTCCGCACAACAGTGCACCGAGAAAAACCATCAGACACAATATGACGCGATGCTTTGGCGCAAGGACCAGGGTCGATTGCATCGCGACAGACAAAGCAAGGACCGCCATCGTCGTTATAATTGACGTCGCGGATTGAGAGGCCAGAAGATTATAGAACGATAGCGCACCAGTGATCAGGGCGATAAAAACCCAACCCTTTCGCGCACTCAGAATCAAGGTCCCGTAGGATAGCAGACAGCCTAGCGAGGCAAACAGGCCAAGTTGATTTTTTGACGCGAATGCTCCAACGAAGGTGTAACTACCGTCCAGCGCGTCACTTTCGTACCTGCCGAAAATAAGCGAATAAACAAGCACGGCAACGCACCCCAGCGCCCCACCTTGCGTCAACGTGGCGGTCGATAAGACGCGCATCGCAATCAGCGCGCAAGCAATGTGGGACAAATATTGGATCGCCGCTCTAAACGAGAGGCCGGGCGCCTGCGACCAGAACGCCGAGAGGAAGCAAAAGACCGCAAAAGCAAAAATCCAGAAATAGCGGGAATAATTCCCCAGAACACGGCGGTAATCGACAAAGACGAGCGAGATCCACAGCGCGTAATAAAGAACGACAGCAATCGCGCCAATCTGTTGCGAATATGCAAAGACCAGGAACGAGCTTGCCGTAGCAAATATACCATATATTTTATTGTGATCAGGGTCGATCAGCGTCGATTTCAGAATTTTCATTGAGATCGTTGAACAGCCAAATTAAAATGTGGGCAGCAACAAGCGAACGCAGCTTTGCACGCTGGTGTCGCCCGGCAGCGCGCCTCTCGGCAATTGTCAGAACGTCAAGCGCGCGGCACCTCACCTGTCTGGGCTCACACGGAGGCAAGCATGGGATAGGAACAATCCACACGGGATTGACGCTTGGACCTTGCAGGATGATTTCGGATCAAGACGGTGATGTTACATTTGAAGCGAAACGATTGTTTCTGTCGCTGCGGGGCATAGCGCCGATCATAAGCACTGGTTCGTGCTTGATGTCTCCTGCTTGCTCGCGAACAAAGCTGGCGTGGCAACTCTCCCAATACAAATGAAAGACGATCACCTGTCGGTGAAACACTGAAATGAACCTACCGTTTCAAAAAGAGGCCGTGGCGACGGCTGACGCAGACGTGACAGAAGACACTCGTGTCCGCCGCGCTACCCCGGCTCTGTCCGGATGAAAAATTCGAAGTAGTATCTGAGATTTGGAGGGCGGAAATGCCGACAAAGAAACTCCTGCCGGGGCTAGCAGCCCTATGCCTGATTTCAAGTGGCGTAACAGCACAGAGCACGGACTGCGACAAGGCGGAAACGCAAGCAGAATTGCGGCAATGCGAGCAGGCCCGCTATCAGGACGCAGACCGGGCTTTGAACGCCCAATGGAGTCTCGCGCTGGCGAAGATTGCCAATGAGCCAGACATCGAGAAGGCGCTCCTTGATGCGCAACGAGCATGGATCAGCTTCCGTGATTTGCATTGCAAAGCCGTGGGCGTCCAGTCAGGCGGCGGAACACTCCAACCGGTCGTCGTGGCCAGCTGCCTGGCGGATGTAACTGATAATCGTGTCGAAGAGCTCAAAGCCTTTGCAGCCTCTCCAGAGGACAACTGAATATGCGGCACGACATCATGATTGTTGGTAATGGTGAAATTGGCGAAAATGGCCGCGTGGCCGCCGCCAAGGCCGACTTCGTCATTCGGTTCAACGAGTGCCGCTCCTACGCGTCCAGTTCCTGTCGCACCGACGTCATTGCCGTTTGCAATACAGGCAGACCTGGCAAGCGGATGGCAGAAGCTGATGAATGGCGCAATCTGCCTGCGGTCAGAGATACCGTTGAGATATGGAGCGCACGCGATCCGGCGCTATTTCGTGAGATGCGGGAGCCGCTAGCACAGACTTACCCGGAACTTGATGATTTCTGCGACGACTACACAGACGCCTTCGACAGGTTTTGCAAGATGTCCGGCAAGCAACATGTCGTCATCGACAGAGCAATTCACGCATTTGCAGACGACGCGATCTCAGCCTTAGCGCCTCCTTCCTATGTCGTCCCGAGTACGGGGTTGATAGCCATAGTCGAGACGCTCAGAAGATTCCCGTCTGCGGATATTGCGCTAACCGGATTTAATCATACCGGATGGGCCGGACACCCGTTTTCAGCAGAGAGGCAGATTGTCGATCAATATGTCGCCGCAGGGTCGTTGACCCGTTACGATGCTTGATCAGGGTGATCAAAAACCGATCCGCTAAAAGTTCAGAAATGCCATCAACGCGTCGGTTAAAGCGTGCAAGTTGATGGCGTTTCATTTGATCGGCTAACACTTTATTCTGTTAGCAAGCGAGCCTATCCCCTCAATTTCAAGCTGGACCAGATCCCCCTTTTTCGGGAAACGGCCCAGCTCAAGTCCGGAGCAGCCCGGCAAGCACCCTGTGGCCAGAATTTCGCCGGGATACAAGGTCTCACCCATGGCCGCATAGCGCACCATTTCCCAAGGCTCATACATGGCACCGGCGGTCTGCCCCTCGCACCAGATCTCGCCGTTGACACGGACTCTGCCCTGGAGCTTGCTGAACTGTGACAACACGTCGTCGCTCGTCACGACAATCGCGCTCATACTACCCGCAAATGTTTTGGCTTTGACCACGCCGCCAAAAGTCCCTCGTCTAGTATCGTCCCACTGGGTGTCGCGCGCACTCCAGTCATTGATGATGCATAGACCGCCGATCGCGGACTGAGCCTCTTCTGGAGAACAATCGCGTATTTGTTTCGAAATTATGAGGCCGATTTCCAGTTCGAAATCGAGGACTGTAGAAAATGGTGGCCATTCCAGTTCGTCCTGATCAGCAATCAGAGAGCGCCCATTGCCCATATAATACTGGGGGTAGCGATAGTAGTTGGCGCGCGGACGCATCGGCGCCAACACGTTTCCCGTCACCTTCTCATACGCGGCGGCAAGGGTCTGAAGCGACCCGGAACCAAACTTCGAAACCATGCCTTTGGCCGCCTTGATCATATGCTCTTCCCACAGAGCGAATGACCGCAAGGTGCTCGGCACAAACGGGAGGCCATCGGGTGTCGAACTTTGTTCGCCGAAGAACTGGCGAAGTTCGCCAGAACCAATTGACAGCAGAGAGACGACATCACTGAAGAGTGGGTGGTTCAAATGCCGCCAGGTATTTTGCTCCTCGTCAAAACCTACGGTGCGGGCCTGACTTAAACCCAATTTCATGCTGCAATCCTTCTTACATAAAACTCAATGCGAAATCCGATGGCGAGCTTGCCATGCTGTGCGGTGTGGTCGGCAGTGCTCCAAAACAGCCTAATCGGCCAGGCGCTTAATGAGAGCAAAGCAGGAAATGCACTATTGCAACCAAACTCAGGAGTGAGATCGCCATAACGCCCCGTCGCAACAGCTTTTCGGTCTCGTCCAGACCTTTGTCCCCAGGGCTTGCATACTGATCATTTTCTTGCTGGCTGGACGTGCCTGAACTGCACTCCGGCGGCGGCTCGACCGCAGCGACCCAAGCCAAACGTGAGCTTGCTTGGAGCAAACATCCGCTCCGTGTCGTGTCCTTCATTGGACGCTGGGTACGTTTGCTGCTCAGGCGTCCCACTGAGATCTCAAGGCGAGTTGGCTGCCCGCCGTCGGTATGCTCCTCAGGGTGTTTCATACCGAGATCTCCTTTTACTGAGACATCAGAATCTCAGCGTCAGATTTCACGGCGATTACGATTTGTCATCCGTTTCTTAAACACGAAACAATTACCCCCTGTCGAAGGCTTCCGCCTAGATGAGGGGCTTTCTCAGCGTCCCATAAGACCGCGTGTAAAGCCTGTCGCCCAAGTTTCTCAGCACGAGGTTCCTGACAGTGGGCGGCAGGTTGCGAACCTTGTCACGAACACGAGACTGTTTTCGGACCCATGCCACACGGTCACGACGCTGTGCCACGAACGCCCGGTTTATCACCGCAGTGGACGCGTATCTTGAAATCAGGTCAGCCAGCACCAGCGCGTCTTCCAGTGCCATGCCCGCTCCCTGCGCCATGCTGGGAGAACAGGCGTGCGCAGCGTCGCCCATGAGAACAAGACCATGTTTGTTGCGATTGTGTTCGGGAACCTCCCGTAGCTCCCCAAAGTGAATTTCGGTCGGACTATTCAACTGGCCAACAAGTTCCCCCAGCGGAGATTGAAACTCTGCAAACAGGTCCCGAAGACCGAGGACGGTATTGTTTCGGACATCGGCTGTGCGACAATCCGCATATAAATAGACCTTTGTCTCGCTAAGGGGAATGGCGAGAAGCGTACGTCCACGGCCGAGCATGGCGGTCCATGTGCCAATACCGGTCGTATTGTCCACAACCGTTCTCCAACAGGTGATGCCGAGAGGGCGAGGCTGAATGTTGAACGCGGCGTTGCGTAGACGTGAATGGATCCCGTCTGCGGCAATAACCAGATCACATGACTGGGACGAGCCGTCGGAATACAAGGCGCGGACGCCCGACATCGTGTTTTCTACATCCACGACTGCCTTTCCGTAGGAAATACCGGTGTTATCTAACGAAGACAGCAAAGACTGGACAAGAAGCGATCTTGGCATAGCAAGACAGGGACCGCACTCCGACCAGAACTCCTGGGACTCTGTTTCATGGATCAGCTGGCCGTTGCTCGCGAAGATCAATTGTTTTTCGATCGGGTATGCGTTGGGCTCGATCGCTTCGAGAACGCCAAGCTGGCGCAATGCCCTTGTCGCGTTTCCCAACAGGAATATACCCATGCCGCCGGAACTGGACGCCTCCGATTGCTCAACGATATGGCATTGGTGCCCTTTCAGCTCCAGCGCTTTGGCGACAGAAAGGCCAGCAATGCCGGCACCGGCAACGATGATTTTCATAGGAAATATTCCCTGTAATATGCGCGACCTTGGTGAGCTTGCTGCGATGCGCGTGAGCTCTGACGCAAGTGCCTCCCAGAGAGAGGCCTGGCAATCGATCGCCACCTTCCTGAAGGCAGACTTATGGTTCAGCTCTGAATGCCATGGTCTGCCTTGAGCATATCTGCGGCGCGCTCCCCAATGACGACGCAAGGAGCCATCAGATTTCCGACTGGTATTTTGGGCATGATCGATGCATCTGCGATCCGCAGGTTTTCAACCCCGTAGACCCGCAGTCGAGCGTCTACAACAGACATCTTGTCGCGACCCATTTTAGCGGTGCAGGACTGATGCCAGTAGGTGACCGCCGAGTTGCGAATGAAGTCCTCCATACTACTGCGGGTCCTCTCAAGCGGAAGAACCTCCCGCTTGACCAGTGGCCGTAAAAGATCGCTATTCCCAAGCTCTCTACACAATTCGATTGTTCGAAATGCTGTCTCCAGGTCCTCGGGCTCACTCAATGAGTTGGGCGCAATGACGACCGGGTCCTGCGGGCGCGGGCCCGACAACCTTACACGTCCACGACTTTTGGGCTGTGCAAGCCCTGCAAACATCGTCCAGCCGTGCTCGGGCGCCTCCATGCCGACTTCCGGCGGCGGCGGTACGGCAAACTCCAGTTGGCATTGTACCATGTCAGGCGCGGCCAGATTGGCATCACTCTTGGCATAAAGCACCGCTTCACATCCGCCACCGCCGACCTGTTGGGGCTTCACATATTCCCAGGTACAACCGAAGGCGATGTGATCCTGATGGTTTTCGCCTACACCCGGCAGATCCTGAACAACCGGAATTCCATGGTGCTGAAGCTCTTTTGCCGGTCCAACGCCAGACTGCATCAGAACTTTTGGCGTATGAACAGCTCCCAAAGACAGGATGACTTCACGATCGGCGCCCAGACGCAACACCTTGCCGTCAATCACAGCTTCGACGCCGACGGCCTTCTTGCCGGAGAAGATAACCCGGGTGACATGCGCGCCGGTCAGGACCGTAAGGTTCATCTTGTGCATACTCGGATAGGTGTAGGATCTAAATATCGATTGCCGTTTATTGTCACGGATCAGAAGATCGGCAATGGCCGCACCGCCATCCGTCTCCATCATTTCTCCATTGGGACTTTCGAATTTCCGGATACCCATCTCATTGGCCGCTTCCACCGTCGCGTTTGCAAGGGGCTGCGGCGTATCCGATTGAGCAACATAGACGGGCCCGCCCACGCCACGACGAAGAGGATCGGCATCACCCTGCCAGTTCTCAATTCGCCGATAATAATCCAGAACGGACTCATATCCCCAGCCAGAATCGCCGGATTCCTCCGCAAAATGGTCCCAATCGCTCTTGTGGCCTCGGGCCCAAACCATCACGTTTATGCTCGATCCTCCACCAAGGACTTTGCCCATGTTGAGCGGCATCCGGCGGCCATTGAGATAAGGCGATGGTTCTCCTTGGAAAGCCCAATCATGTGCCGAGCCCAGATTAAGCGGCCACTGCGCCGGATTGGAGATCGAAGGGGCCGTATCATCTCCACCCGCCTCAAGCAGCAGAACCTGCACGTTGCTGTCCTGCGCAAGGCGAGCAGCGACCACAGAACCACTCGAGCCGCCGCCGCATATAATGAAGTCAAAATGCGTTCGAAATTCACCCCGCTTATCAGCCGGGTTTACCCATATTTCGGAGTCGTGGTTGTTCTTGCTAGAATGTTCCATGTTTCACCTTGCAGGTTGGGGTACTCCGCATCGCTTGGAAAGCAAGGAGTGGGGCGGACATAGCGGCGGCCTGTCAGGCGCAGATTTCATGCCGCGGGCTTCCGATGTCATTTGTAATGGGGAGGTATCGCCGGACATTACGCCGGTCTGGCAGGCGACAGCGCGCCGCCTGCCAGGTTTTGCATGTTCAGTTTGCAGGCTTGTCAATGCTCTCGGCGGCCGCATGAATCGTGTCGGCAACCACCTTCGCTTGGGTCTTGAAAAGCGCGTGGCTTGCCGAAACCTTGGTGACCTTGGCGCCGATCCGGTCCGCCATATGGAGAAGCATCGCCTGATCGAAAGCCTTGTCTTCGGTGGCGATCACAGCCCAGCTTGGCTTTGTGCGCCAGGCGGCGTTCTTGAGTTTCGTTGCGAAGGAAGACATGTTGATGGGTACCTGGGAGTCGCGCATGAATGCAGCATCGGCATCGCTGACATCATTGGCAAATCCGACCTTGAACTTGCTGGCTTCAACGAACCCGTAGCCATCCTTTCCAATATCCAGGACGAACTCGGAGGCGGGCGCAAAGCCCTCATATTGTTGAGCCGTGGTCTCTCCAGCATCCGGCGAGAGCGCTGAGACATAGACAAGCCCTGCGACCTTGGGATGGACGCCTGCTTCCGTAATAACCGTGCCGCCCCAGGAATGGCCGACGAGTATGGTTGGGCCGCTTGTCCGGTCAAGCGCGCGATTGGTGGCGGCGACATCATCATCGAGAGACGTCAGCGGATTCTGCACGATCGTCACGTTGTAGCCGCGTTTCGTCAGTTCGTCGTAGACGCCGCGCCAGCCGGCACCATCGGCAAAGGCGCCATGCACAAGAACAACATTTTTGACTGGCTGGGCCTGGGCCGTCACGGGCGTGAGCGCTGCAATAGCCAGCGCAGCCGAACCAGCGAGAGAGAGAGTAAGGTGAGCGAAATCCATGACTTTGTTCCTATGCGTTTGAGGTCTCTACGGTTTTTGGATCGTCTCCTCTCCGGACAACGGAAGGACCGTTGTCCGGCATCGGGAGGCATGTGCCGTGGGCTCCAGGAGGCAACAGAGCCGTTGTTCAGCACGAGTAAGATGACAGGACGGACCGGTAGCGCCCATTGAACGTGCGTATCGATGGCTCATCCGTTGGTATGATACCAATGAACCTTTTCGTTCGACTGGCGTGATGGCCCCCGACTTGTAAGCGGAAATCGAGGGACGGATCGCGCGGAGGCACCTTCGATTACCGCGAAAGTTTGCGGAGCATGGCCAATGCATTTGCTAAAGGTCGGAGCACCTTAGGCCCATCACTCAGATGGGTTGGGATGTTCCTTTTTCTCTTCAAAAGCCGTCAGCGGTTCATCGTCAGGAAGAGGATAATACGGGGAAAGATAGTACGCCGCTGATCCACCTTCGACGAGATTCTTGAACAGATTGCTTGTTCGTGAGCAGGCGGATAGAAAAAAAGAGCGCAACCGCTTGCGCGGGAGATTCCGTTTTGGTGAAACATGATGCGCCATGACCGTCCTTTCAGCTTTACCAATCTGGGTTTGGTCACAGCATGGACGGCTCGTGTTTCGGCATCGCATTTAATCCGAACAGAGCGGTGGCAAATGTAATATAGGCAGAACGACACCGAGAGTCACGGTTCTAACAGCCTGCCGATTCTAACACTTCTTGCATATCTTTCATTTTTTCCCATATATGTTGTCACATGGGTGGGTATTGAGATGAAAGATATTCTGACGACTGCGAGTGCAGCAGAAATACTGGGCGTATCGGTGCGAACGGCGCAGCTATGGGTGGAAAGCGGCCAGTTGCCCTCGTGGAAAACGCCGGGTGGGCACCGAAGAATACCCCGTCAGGCTGTGCTGGATCTTGTAGAAGAAAGCAATACGGAGCAGGTCTCGATGGCGGCCAGAGCGGTCGTTGTCGCAGCGAAGGGGCGTGCAGAGGAATGGCGACTTGTGGGCCTCCCTGGCTCAGGTCTTCTTCTGGATGTGGTTGAGGATGTCGAGGCCGCGTTCAGGCTACTCGCAGTGACCCCTCCCATGCTGATCATTGTTGAGAATGCAGACGATGATGATCGCAGAAAATTCATTGCATCGGTGGGGAGCAATTTTCGGTTTAGACAGACCGGGCTTTTTAGCCTTGTCGACAAAGGTCCTGAGCGCCCGGTGGCTCGGGCGCATCACCGCGTACAGTTGAAAATGTCGGGCAGTGTCGCGGAACTGAGTTCAGCGATTATGGACTATTTGCGATCGACGATACCTGCCACGCCGAGATCCGCAGGCTTCCTGCCGCCCTGGAATGAAAGCGCGCGCCTGGAGGCCGTCCAACAATCCGATCTTCTGGGCTCGGCGCCGGACCCGAGTTTTGATCGTCTTGTTCGCCTCGCAGCTCACGCCGCCCGTACGCCCGTCGCAATGTTCACGCTGATTACGCGCGATACACAATGGTTCAAATCACGCATCGGGTTTGACGGAGAGACAACGCCGCGCGACTGGTCTTTCTGCAATCAGACACTTTTGGCGAACCAGTTCACGGTGATCGAAGATCTGTCCAAGGTCGAGAACTTCGTCCAGAACCCTGCTCTCGCGGAGCCATTCGGATTTCGTTTTTACGCCGGCGCGCCGGTCCGTGATCCTCAGGATTTCGCGCTCGGCTCAATATGCGTCATCGATGTCGTTCCCCGAAAGCTTAATAGCAGCGAACTAGAGGCGCTATCGACGATCGCAGAAGCGACGTCGAATCTCATCCGTGTCCGCATGCAGCAACGCGAAGAGCGCAATAAGCTTACATCGGGCATCTAGAGCCGTCTGTCGCTCGGGTCATGTCGCGACAGACGGATACTCCCTACCCTTCCAGTAAGCCAGTTTGCTGGCGAACTCCCGTTGAAAGGAAAGCGGGCCTGACCGCGCCATGTAGGGTTCGTCATAGACCCCGATAAAGATCGTCAGATTCAGGAAGAAATGGGCTCCCATTTCGAACAGCGCAACGAAGTCGTGCCCGGCAAGCGCATCCCGCTCGTCTTCGGTCAGCGCATGGACTGTGGATAGCTCGGTCGCATTCCCACATAGCACCGGGCCTATCGATTGCTCCCAGCTTGCAACCAGGCTGGACGGCTCCTCGATATAGCGTCTGAGGAGGTCAGGATCACGATCAACCGTGTAGAGGAACTTGTTGACGTAGTATTTACTCATGTTTTCCCTCCTGCGGATACCACGTGAAATAGGCTTCCATCGTGTGAAAAAGATCGAGATTATCGACATAGTCGGCGCCCTGAGCACCAGCCACTCCCAGCATCAACAGGAAGTTGAGGAAGCCGTGAGTAGCATTTCCGCTTTTTTCCATGCTTTCGTGTGTGACGTGTTCGAGAATGGCATCGACATCGCCTGCCCTTAGCCACTCGATGGCCTGCCGATCAAACACAGGATCGGGGCCAGTTTCCATGAACTGTCGCGGTCCACCCAGCTCCAGCGAGAGATGCCCAGTTCCAATCGCCGCTACCCTTTGCGACGATGGATAGTCTTTGATCGCCTGCCTGATCGCCCGCCCAAGATCATAAAATCTACGGGGGGAAGCGAGAGGCGGAGCAAAGATATTGGTGTAGAGAGGAATGATCGGGAGATCATTTTGCGGTCGCAGGGTTATGATGGGGCAAACAATCGAATGATCGACCTTCAACTCGTTTGAAAACGCCAGATCAAAATCCTGATCCATCAATGACTGATGCATGAAGCGGGACATATCCTCGTCACCCTGCAAGAGATATCTCGGCAACCCGAATTCCCGCTCCTCATTATAAAATGTTGCATCATATTGGGGAGCTTTGCCGATCAGAAACTGCGGGCAATTATCCAGGAAAATCTGATGAAAATGATCCGACCCTATCATCACCAGAATGTCGGGTTCGGCGCGCGCCAATGTCGCGCGGTATGCTTCAATCTTGCGCTTCCATTCCGCCGCTTGCGGCATTTGATCTTCAGGTGATGCCGTGGTCGCCTTGTAATAAAATGGGTGATGTGTGGATGCTAGTGTAGCAACGAGCTGGGCCACAGGTCGGCTCCCTCAGTAAGTTGGCGTCTAGGAACGACGTTCCCCGAAACGAAGGCAAAACGTCTTCAGGTCGAGGGCGCTGCGTTCCCAACTGCCGCGCGTGCATGCATGCTGAGCTGCGGTACCACCGCGACGCCCTGACCTAACGAGGCTCAACTAGTGCTCCAGCGTTGCACCGCCGTTTCAAACCAAGATTTTTCGTTGCTTCTGTAATATTCAACCAAGCACAGCTGTTAGTGCCGATAGCCTTGCCTTGGGACAAAATGCCGTTGTCGCAATCGTCCCTAGCGCTGGGTGATACCTCTAGGCGTTTCCGATCATTTTGCCGTTTCCCCTGTGCGTGACTGCGACTTCTGCATCAAACAAGTAACCTGCGCCTCTTTCGGTCTTGATCAGGGCAGGCTGCGATGGGTCTTTTTCCAACTTTCGGCGCAACCGCAGGATCAGCACGTCTATACTGCGATCGAAAACCTCTTCATTATAGACCCGACTTGCCGAGAGTAGTTGCTCTCTGGACAGCACCTGGCGAGGTGATCTTAGAAAAGCGGTGAGAAGGTTAAATTCCCCTGCCGTCAACTTGACCTCCTGTTCGCCTCTACATGTCAGCCGGCGAAGCTTGATATTCAGCTCCCACTCATTAAACGTATATATTTTCTTGTCTTTTTTGGTCTCGATGACCGGTCGTTCCCGTAGGGATGAACGAACGCGTGCCAGAAGTTCCCGCGTACCAAAGGGCTTCGTGATATAGTCGACGGCACCAAGTTCCAGGCCGACGACTTTGTCCGCTTCTTCAAGCCGATCACCGCTTATGATTATGATGGGATAATCCGATGAACTCGAAAGCTTCCGGACGATATCCAGACCGTCCTCGTTTCCAAGATTGAGATCGACGATAATCAGGTCGACAGGATCTGTTGCCATAATGCGCGGAAGGTCCTGGCTTCCGCTGACAACGGTTACCCTGAAAGCGTGCTGCGAGAGATAGTCTCTCAACAGACTGCGAATGGCCGAGTCGTCATCTATCACCAATACGTGTTTCACAGGCCCGCTCCAGCTCGTTTGAGGCAACTGCGCCCAAGACGGGCTTTTGGTGTGCCGATGGGCATTCGCGGTCTCGATTCCGCAACCCCGCGCTTTCGGTGCACGGAGTTTGCAGTGTGTTCGGAGCCAGGATTCGGTTGGATGGGCCGGCTACGATCTCCGCCCGGCCGGTGCGCTAGCAAGTCATTCACGTTCGCTTCCTTCCAATTCAACAAGTCGCAAATATCGCGTACATATGTTTGATAAACTTATATTTATATCATTTGTATCATTTCCATCAATTTGTAAAGCGCAATAAGGTGATTTCTTCGCGCCTGCGTAGCAAATAATGTGCAGATGCTGCTGGCGTTGTGCTCGCGCTTCGAGGTTTCAAAGCGGTTTCGAGAGTGTGGGCGAAGATTGCAGATGCAATGGGCACGACGTGCCAGGCCTGATGCGCGATCATCATGCTCGAGAGAGTGTTGACGATGAGACTTGGAAAGCGCGTGCGTTCGCGGGCCGACCCCGAGGAAGACCAAGCGCACAACGGAATTGTTTCTGAAAACAAGCCTCGAGTGATGCAGTCCTCGACGGAGCCCCTTTTGCAGTGGACGCCTATGCTGCACTGTCAGACAAAGGCATCAGATATCTCAGCGAACCTGACCCGGGCTACCCAAAATTATGATCGCTTCAGCCTGTCAAAGATAGCACTGGCCAGAACGGCCGAACTGAAGGGCGTTTTTAAAATCCGTGGACCGAGGCTTTGAAATTCCTGAAGAAGCTCAGAGGTTCGCTCGCAGAGTAACAGTGATTTTCCGTTACCGATGCTGCTCTCGACACGTGCAAGCTCGGCCGCCGTCTTAATGGCCTTATGATTAAATATCACCAGATCAGCGCGAAGGCCGGCATCCAGCTTTTGTCTCAAAGTCGCCATGCCCAAAATGCCTATTGGCTCATAACCCAGTGCTGCGACCTTCTCCTCGTAGAGTTCGAGTAGAGCGTTGTCGTCTTCGACGATAATCACCTGCTCTCCGTTTCCGATTGGCACGGCACGCTCGTTGTAAAAACTGTCTATCGGCAGTGGTGGAAGGGTAGAGGCAGGGAAATACAGGGAAAACGTCGATCCCTTTCCAGGCCTGCTTTCAACATTGATAGCGCCACCGAGTGCGGACACGATACCGTGGACAGCGGACAGGCCGAGACCGGAGCCGCCGGAACTGGAATTGGTTGTGAAGAAGGGCTCAAATATATGCGGTAGGGCGTGAGCGGGAATTCCCGATGCTTCATCCTTGACGGACAGGCATACGTAGGCACCGCGGGAAATCTCGCCGTGCGTCAAGGGACGCATGCTTGGCACGTCGATAGTCCGGATCTCTATCGTGACTTTCTGACCTCTCGCCGACGCCTGGCTTGCATTCTTGCACAAGTTCATTGCAAGCTGGTGTATCTCGACCGGATTGCCCTCGATCACCGCTGGCGTCGTGGAAAGATGACAATCCAGTTCCACGTGATTGGAAATCGTGACGTGCAGAAGGGGAAGAATATCGGCAATGGCGTCTGAAACATCGAAGGGTTTGACCGTACGTTCCCGCTTTCTGCTAAACGTCAGGATCTGATCAACGATGTATTTGGCACGCGCGCCGCTTTTCAAAATCTCCTCAACATAATTGAGCGCTGCAGATGGCTTTTTCAGTAGCTGAACCGTCATCTCTCCATAACCAAGAATCGCACTCAACACATTGTTGAATTCATGGGCGATGCCGCCCGCAAGGGTGCCGATTGCCTCCAGACGCTGAGAATGTTGCAAGCGATGCTCGAGCGCCTGGCGCTCCTGGCAACCATTATACGCGTCTAGAAATTCCATAAAGGTCTGCAGCGTCGCCGTCATCAGGTGGGCTTCGTCGGATGTAAAATGACGGTGGGCCTTGTCGAAGACAAATATCAGAGCCGCAATGTCCTGCTCATGTGACTGCGTCCCGACAACCAGCCTGCACTCTTGCAATTTCAACAGGCAGCCCAGCGGCAGTGGGCTGCCGTGCGGCGCATCATCTTGAAACAGACGTGTCGATGTTTCCTGCCGCCACTCAGTGTGTTGCGCAAAACTCTCCAATATTTGCTGATTCCTGGTGTGATCCTCGAACTGGTACGCGTGTCTGAAGCTGTTCTGGCTAGGCCCATATACCGCGAAACCGACACTCCGAGCGCCAAAAAAGCCTGACATCCGCTTCAGCGCTTCGTCCATAAAGGATTGGATCTGCCCCGCCTCGCAATCAACGAGCTGGGCCTTGATATCTGCGATGATCGTTTCGTAGTGGAGACGACGCCTGAGGCGCTTTGTCTGCGCGCGGAGACGGTAGATGAGCACACAGATATAGATGGAAAGAAATGATGCCACGACGCCAAGCATGATGCGGCTGGTCGATGCCCGAGACGCTGCGTCTGCAGCAATACTCACATATTCCGATTGAAGTTTTTCCGCCCGCACCGGCGTCGTGGAGGCCTGGATTGCAGCAATCTTGGAATCCACGCGGGGAAGAACGGCGAGGATCATTTTGGCATGGACGATCACAGCGCCAAGGCTTACGAGGGCTGGTGCTGCGGTATCAAACTCAGGTATCTCGGTCAGCCTGCGTCCAATCAATTCGTGCAGCTCTTCATCCGGTCTGGTCGAAAAGCGCAGCATGAGAGTACCGAGGTCACTTACGCGCGAAACAACCCGTTTGACGACATCATCGTCCGACTCATGCAAAGCCGTCATCGTCTGCCCAAAGACGTTGATCGAGTTCTGCAAAAGAGCATTACGGGTTTTGAATTCTTCTACGAGCGCATCATCGCTCTCTATGCCCTCCCGGAGGTCTTTGAGCAGCTGATGCAGCGTCAAGTCATCATCGAAGGGCTTGGTTTTGAAGAGTTCAGCCAATTCGCCGCTTGTACGCTGAAGGTTGCCAACAGAACGAACGAGCGGATCGTAGGATGGGAGCATTCCCGCACGTGCTCTCAAGACATCTCGTTGTAGCGAGGCGTAATGAAAATCGATTGCTCTCAGATTGGTCATGACGGCTTCATGGACCGCCCGGCTTGGATCTCTGCCCGCCAGCGCAAACCCGATAACAATCGCTGATATGGTCAAGAGCCCGATGGGCAAAAAATCAGCGAGGCTCGTCAGCGACAGCCGTCGATAGATGTTTGCCATCATATACTCCAGTCAAACTCTTCAGAAATGCTTCGAGAGCAGCGATATCCTCGTCACTTAATTGACGTCCCAACTGGCTCATTCCCATGATCGCAATCGCTTCTGCCAGGGTCTCGGTCCGACCATCATGAAAATAAGGCGCTGTTATCTCTACGTTGCGGAGGCTCGGCACCCGAAAGACATTTTCCTCCCGATCATGCAATCGAAGGCGCTCGTCCAGATCATCAGGCGTCGGAAGCGTTGTTGTCCCGGGCTCCCCAAAGACGCCGAATATCTGGAACATGTTGCCACCTATGTTTGACCCTTGGTGACACGACACGCAACCATACTCCATGAACAGCCTGAGGCCTGATTTTTGAGCTTGCGAAAGGGCATTCTGGTCACCTCGCATATACAGATCAAATGCCGAGTCCGGCGTGAATAAAGACTGCTGATAGGTCACCAGCGCGTCGAGGACACTTTCCCGGTCCGCGGCTCTTCCATACTGGGCCCTGAATACCGCATCGTAGCTGCTGTCGTCGTTCAACCTCGACAGCAAGGTGGGCCAGTCCACGGCCATGAGGTTCGGATCATGCAAGATAGCCTCGTTCTGAACCAGCAGCGACGTGAACTTCCCGCGCCATCCCAGCCGGTAGTTGTTTCCAACATTGAAAATTGTCGGCGCATTGAAAGCATGGGTCTTGCCTTGATAGCCGACAGTTCTCGGTATCCGGACCGTACCGCCTGTCTCAAGATTGTGGCAGGTGCTGCAGGACAGGGCCTTCTGTTTCGAAAGCACCGGGTCATGAAAGAGGCGCCGACCGATCAAAACCTTGCCGGGATCCAGAACGGGCGGAGCCGGCAAAGGCGCCAGCGCGTTTTCCTCACCCGAATAGTAAAGAAGATCGTCCGACAGGGGTTGCGCACTCGAAAACATGGCGCCCAGGAAACTCGTCAGCGCGCTTATCACGATCAACTTCGAATAGTGGCGCTTTGCGTACATGGATATTGTCCAGCGTGGAGGCGGCCATCAGGAAATGCACGTCAACATTGGGCGTGAGCAAACTATGTATCAGCTTTCAGAATTTCCACAAACATCAAATCTATCATTAGCTGCGAAAGTTGATTTTTGCGATGTCTTCGATCAACGATGCGATTTTGGCTTTGCATATCGATTTTGCACCACGGCGCAGATTACCGCAGCGCCTAGCCATCCAATCAACCAACCTGCCACGACATCACTTATCCAGTGTCGCTCGATCACAACGCGTGAGAGCCCAACCGAGACCATCAGTGCAAACGCCAAAGGGCGGTAGGATGGGTATCGAAACATGAAACAGTAACAGATCGCCGCCGCAATTGCTGCTTGAGCAGACGGGAAAGACTCAAATGCCTCGGACCCGGAAAAGGGAGCAAATACAAAAGGATCAAAAGCTGAAGACAGCGACGGCCGTGCCCGACCTATCGAGGTCTTTGCAAGCAAAACAAAACAAAGAACAAGCACACAACTGACCAAGCTTAATCCTAGAAACTTCAAAAGTGTCGGTCGGGGAAATCCGAACACCGATGACGACAAGGCGGTCAGCACCACAGCCATTGCCATCGCTGTCAGCGCTTTTGATGGCTCTGTCCAGTAAGACAGGTGCATGAAAACGTGTTTCGTTGCTTCCGGCATTTCGCGTACAGCGAAGAGTGTGGCGCGATCGAAAAACCACATGCTCACAAAGCAGCTCATTGCGCCGAATAACGGGAGACAAACCGTTTGCATCCTGGTTCTAGACGACTGATTTTCCATGCTTTGATGTCCTGTGGATGCAAAGGTGCTGCATATAAATCGCCAAGCCCCTTTCCTATCGCGCCATCTTAACGCGGTGCAGAGTGGGAGAGTAATCGGCCAAATTCAGGCTGGCCTACCGATGTGAAAACCCTGAACATGGCGCACTTGGAGCGCCCTGGCCAACTCCAGATGTGAGGCGCTTTCTATTCCTTCGACCAAAGTCTCGGGTCCATGGTCTTTTATGAGCCGAACGATGTTACGCAACATCACGTGACCTCGCCTGCTGCTGCTTGCGTAAAGAAACGACCGGTCGATTTTCACAAGGTCGAAATCAACAAGGCGAAGCAGGGCCAAGCCCGCAAAACCAGTTCCAAAGTCATCAAGCCATATCGCGATACCAAGCGCCTGCAGCCTGCAGATGCAATGCAATTCCACGGATCTGGCTTCAACTCTCTGTCCTTCGGTAATCTCGAAGGCCAGCCGGTCGCCACGTATCCCCGCTTCAGAAAGGATGGCCCCGACTTCGTCCGCAAAGCTCGGCTCCCTCAATTGAACGGGAGAAACGTTGACGCTGACGAGAGGCAAATCTGCATTGGTCAGGAGCTTGCAACAGGCCTCGCGGATGGCCCAGTAACCCAGTTGGATAATTCCTCCGGTTTTCTCCGCAACCGGTATGAACTGTTGGGGCGGGACCTCGGCACCGTCAAGCATTCGCAATCTCATCAGCGCCTCAACAGCACTGATTTCACCGGACTCGAGACAGCGTATTGGCTGATAGACGAGCGACAGCGATCCTTGCTCCATGGCAATTTTAACGGTTGAATCAACATCATGCGGCATCAGTAGCCAGCCCCTGAAGGGTTCGCATCGACCGAGATTCTCGCGCTGACCAGTGGTTCCCGTTTCACAAGAAACTTCTTGAAACCGGCAAAGCCTTGGAGGCTACGCATGGCACCGCTGAACGGCATCAACGGAAGAGGGATTCGCCATCTGAAACCTCCTCGCCTCTTCATACGAGCCAAATTCCACGTCGGCACCGCAAGGCGCACCATCGACAACACGGATGATGTTCCTCCAGTCATATCCTTCCAGCGCATGATAAATATTGAGAGTGATGATCATTCTCGCCATGTGGATTTCGCCAGTGACGGTGGCATCCGCATTGGCGTTATCAGGATCCAGCATTTGGCTGAAATGCAAATTTCCAGCCAATGGCCGCTGCATCAGACCTCTCATTTGACCGGAGACGACAAGTGGATCGATCATGACAAACAAGGCGCAACGCTTCGTCATATTGCCCTCGCAAAGTGGCGATGAATAATTCTGCTTCCGAAGCCCATTTTTACCCCTGTATACTTCGCTACTTGGTAATTCTCAGAAGCATAAAACATGATGTCGCGATGTTTCGGGCTTGTTTCCGGCAATGGTCGCAATGTTACAATTGCATTTGTTCGCTCTACGGGTGCCAGTCGACATATGTCGGCACCGACTGCCATATCACCGAGAAGATCGTGAAGTGAATTATCCCTATGGCGATCAAGAGAGTGATCGGCAAGACACCCGAATGCCATATCTCATCAACACCGTTCAAACGGTCACGATCCCGGACCTGTCTTCCATCCTCCTTCTTAGACGGGGCCCGATTGACCAACCCGCGAGAGTTGTCGACGGACCTCATCCCTTTTGAGCTTTCGCAAGCTATTCTGGCCGTACCTCCGATTGACTGATCCTCGGGGGAAGACCCGCTTCTTCGCAGACACTCCGGTTCTTCGTTGCTCACCAGATAGAGATGGGATGGCCGCGCTGCTCTTTGTGAATTGGGGCAATCTGGCATTGAGATTATCCTTAGGGGTCGCGAATAACGTTTGATGGCGGCGAAATATTTCGCTTGGCCACACTCTCCAGGCCGCGCCCCTAGCGTTGGCTTCCAGTTTCGGGAGGCGTCAGACGCAGCGTGTGAACCGGTACCGGCTCGGTCGGCCCTAATGGCCCAACCACTTGATTTTTTACAGGTTTGCGTGACTTGAGATATTCTACAAGTGCAGCAATGTCCTCGTCATGCAATCGAGCGAGATCCTGCCAGGGCATGACAGGGGAGAGCATTCGCCCATCCGGCCGTTCACCTGTTGTAAGCGCTTTTTTGAGGTCAGCACTCGACCATGAGCCTATGCCTGTTTCGATATCTGGGGTGATGTTTGGACCAATGACGGTCCCGGCAACAGGGTCCCAGAAGCCAACATCAGAACCGGATAAGGCCTTGCTGTCATCTCGCTTCCCCAGGAAGTGCCCCGGAGTATGACAATGTTCGCAATTGCCGAGCAGAGACAAATACGCGCCGCGGGCAATGAGATCAGCGTCTGGCTCTGCCTTGGCGCAAAGGGGACCAAGACATAGAGATGCGAGAAGCGTAACGCTTGCCAGCAGAACGCGCGGCGCCTTTAAAGTTCTTGAATGCACGGGATCCTCATGTACTGGGGTTTCACTGTCCGGTGGATGAATCGAGAGGCCGGACATAGGGAACTGGTCAGACGTCGCCATCCTGACCTTCATCCAGGTGATTGCCTTGCCCGCGCTCACCGCCATAGATCGGCATGACGGAGACGAGGCAACAGGCCGCGCCGAACGATAAGAACAGGCGCAACCAGAAAGAGGGCTTCGCCTCCTGCCGCTGCGCGCCTGCCGCTGCATTTGCCAAATGTCCGCGTCGGTCTTTGTCGAGCCCTTGTTCTCTCTGGTGAGAACTATTGAAAGCAACGACGTTGCTGATCGGCTTTGCCGGGCGCTCAAGAGACATGATGAAGCATCTCTCCATCACAAATCCCGATGCGACCGCGACGGAAACACAATCATAAATTCCAGGTCCTGCCGGTTGATTCCGATGTCCCGGAGGAGACGGTCATCGAGAGCGCGCAACTCCTCGTTATGTCTGGCCGTGGCTTGATACGAGCCAAGCCAGTCTGCTGTTCTGCGCAGCAGGCTTGCACATCGCTTGACGAGACCAGTACCCGAAACGGAGCCCGGCAGCACGACATCGTCCATTGATTTATCTAGCGCCATAAGAGTTCTCCAAGTTGTTCACTTGGGGCACTCTGGCAGCGTAAAATTTTAAGTTGATTGCCAAACAGGCAGATCGGTTGCAGACGAAATACGCGTTGCTTGCTTTGAATGAATGGCTTCATCTCAGCACTGTCACGCAAACTGGACGATTATTTCTTCGACCTGCCTTATGCCGGCATGTCCCGAGACACGTAAGGTCTGGTTGTCTATGCGCAAACTACGCCTGGATTCGATCAGTGCGCGAAGCGCTTCTTCCAGTTCGACCTGCGCCAGTGCCTGCCCCAGACACCGATGTTCGCCATCTCCATAGACAGGATGCCATCTTGGCCGTTCGCGGTGGAGATCAAACTCGCCCGGATGAGGAAATTGAAGTGGGTCACGAAGCGCGGACATCGTGGACAGAAGCAGTACGCTTCCCCTTAGGATCATGTGGCCTTCTATATCGATATCCTCGACCACGAGGCGGGGAATGGATGCGACGGCCGGTTCCAATCGCAACGATTCGGCGACCGCTGGCGCAATCAGGCGGTCGTCTTCCTGGATCGCGCTCCAGATATCCGGCCTTTCAAGCAATAGTCCTGTCTGGATGACAATCGCGGCGCGTGTCGTATCCGTGCCCCCGAGAACCACGGAAACCAGTTGCATCACGGCCTCGGCGGGAGAAAGATCAGCATTCGCATCCACACTTGCTACATACTGGGAAAGGAAATCATCCTGTGGTTTCCTGCGTCGTTCGGCCATGAGATTTTCGCAATAGGATACGAGTTGACGCGTGGCCTCTTCCATCTCTGGAACATCCTCAGCGCCCCAAGACGTGGTCAGGACCTTCGATACCCGGTAGGCCAACGATGTGAACAATGGAATGTCCGACTGGGAAATGCCCAGAATGGCGGCAAGGGTTACGGCCGGTATTGCAGCGGCAAAATCATCGCGAAGCTTGAATCCTTCAGCGTGAGCGTCGCTGTCGATGATGCCCTGTGCGAGCCTTCGAACCTCTGGTCTGACGCGTTCCATCAAGCTAAAGGAGAAGCATTTCGCCATCGCCTGTCGCCGCCGCCGGTGTACCTCGCCGTTGGAGAACAACATGCTGTTCGCTGCGAGCTCGACGAGCGGACCTGCTGTTATGCCGCGAGCATATAGCAATTCGGTCTCTAGTTGCTTCGTCTTTGGATCCTTCACGAACCTCTGAACATCGTGGCGTCTCAATAAGAGATGCGCACCGTCTTCTCTCTTCAAAAAGGGAACGACGGAGCGATATTCGGCGAATGTCTCATGAGGTTGGGCGTTGAGCTCACGGAAACCAAGAACAGGCGGACTGGCGACTGGAGATGAGTAGGTCAAATGCGGTTCCTTCGATAACGAGACCGCTTTTTTGCCATTCAATCCGACGCGCTCATTACATGGCCGCGAAATACGATTGCATTTGACATGAGCATCTCTGGAGGAGCGTCTGTATCTGCCTCTACGCTGCGAATGTTAGATCACCTCGAGGGCCTACAAAGCCCACGATAAGGCTTGATGTCCGGCACTGGCGTGTTGTCGTAACAATCCATTCCGCTGAAGGGCAGCGCTTTCCGTTGATGGAGAGCCGAGCAATGGAGGCTTTTAGGCGCGTCCGGCATGTTTGAAGCCGGTCGGTTTCTTTTGCGCTTCAGTGGACGGGTGCACGATTACCGTTGTCATCGGGACACCTTTT
Organism: Hyphomicrobiales bacterium; assembly: GCA_900468285.1. Classification (GTDB taxonomy): domain Bacteria; phylum Pseudomonadota; class Alphaproteobacteria; order Rhizobiales; family Rhizobiaceae; genus Agrobacterium. Next base: position 174,631 of record UBTF01000014.1, read on the forward strand.
GCAACGGCCTGTCGGCACATGCCCATCCCATCCGCTGCGATCCCGAAACATCGTCATGCGCTTGTCTTGGTTACATCTGAAACCTTATGCAACTCGACAAATTTGATATATTTGATAATATCGATACAAATATTTTTTGTGCCAGACGGCATATCTTACGAGTAGGAGACATTATGCTGACGATCGCAGAGCTTAACGCCAATCCCCAGGCCGCTTTCAAACGCTGGCGCTCGAAGAGCCCTGTTGTGGATTATGAGGGGGGCGGTCTGTTCGTTCTTCGCCATGCCGATGTCGTTCAGCTGAGTTCAGACCCACGCATTGTCGCAACAGAAGCTGCGATACCGGAATCCAGAGGTGTTACCGAGGGGATCCTGCATGAGTTTTTCAGCCTTGGCATGTTGACGGCAAACGGAGCGCCTCACGAAAGACGCAGGTCCATCATGTCCCGCGCTCTTTCAACCGTTTTGGCCAAGGAACTGCGTGCTAGTGTCCGAAACGCGACCGAAGACTTGATCGATGCTGTCTACGCGCAGGGCACCGCTGAATTCGTCAGCCAGTTTGCCGACAAGATTCCCGTTCTTGCTCTGGCAGGTATCCTCGGCGTTTCTAAGGAAGAGCGTGCCGTATTCGTTTCGCATGTGGGTGAGTTGAGCCGGTTCTTCAGTCCCACCTCGACAACTGCCGACGTCGCAAAATCGGCTGAGGCGGCAGCGTTCCTTCGCGATTACCTGATGCGAAAAATGGCTCAGTCGCACACTGGCGCAGGTTTCATGGATGCTATCAAGGAAGCGGCAGAGGATGCGGGCGTGAGCGCTGTGGAAGCAGCTATCCAGATCATTCAACTCATCATAGGGGGAAACGAGTCCGTGCGGGCCGCTATCGTCGCACAGACATCTCTTCTTTTGCTTCATAAAAGCCAATGGAATGCGGTTTGTGAGGATCAAAGTCTTGTGGCCGCAGCTGTGAGCGAAGCGATGCGTTATCAGCCCGGAATTGCCGGAATGGTACGCGCGACTGCGGATGAAATCGAGTTGCATGGACACATAATCCCCGCACATACGCTGCTGATCTTATCGACAATATCGGCGTTGAGAGACGAAACAGTCTACCAGCATCCTGATACATTCAACATTCACCGGGATGACCTTTCGCGAGACCATCTCGCATTTGGTGCCGGGGCACATCGATGCGTCGCTGATCATCTGGCACGAATCGAGCTGGAAGAGTGTCTATCGGTTTTCACACGAAGACTGCCGAAGCTGCGACTGGAAGACCTACCAGTTTTCAACGGCCATATCTTTGTTCGCATGCCGAGCCACTTCTGTGTCAGTTGGCCCGTCTGAGAACCAACCAAAAATCATCGGCACGCGGCGATTGCGCGCTTTACGCAAGCTTTAAATGTCTCCGCAGTTTCAAGGATGCGCAACTTGTAAGCGCTAAATCGCCAAACCTTCGTCGCGCGCCGATCTGTATCGCACAGCCGATGGCCTCACGGTTACATAAGCGCCCAACAGGAAAATGCCGACGGCGACCGCAAGCAGATAGTACATGTGGGACAAGGGCGAGGTCGGGAGAAGGGCACCGATTACGACTGGTGTAAGCCCGCCGAACACTGCGAATGTAACGTTATACGCCAGCGAGATGCCGGTGAAACGGACACTGCTTGGAAATGCCCGAACCATGAAGCATGGGATCGCTCCAACCATGCCATTGAAAAAAGACGACAGGCCGTAGAGCAGATAAACATTGCCCGTCGCGGGATCTACGTCGGAGTAGAACAGGTAATTGGCCGCTGCGAAAGGAAGACTGGCAAACACGAAATATCTGCCGAGGCCGACCCGATCGGCCACGTAGCCCGCGCAAATGCCACCCACACAAACAAAGGGCGATCCGAAGGCTGAAATCGCAAGTGCCGCCTGGGGATCGAAATGGTACTGCTTTTGAAGGATCAGCGGCGTCATAAGTGTCGTGACAATCACGACAGCCGACAGGATCCATGTCGCAACCACCGAAATCGAAAGCGCCTCCCAGTGACTGCGCAACACGACCAGAATCGGCAGCCGCTTTACAGCGGCACGCTGCTCTCGAGCCCTTAGGAACACGGGTGTTTCGCTGAGCCACCGCCGCAAGATGGCGCCCAACAGTCCCAGAACCCCTGCCACGACAAATGGGACACGCCAGCCATAATCAAGCATGGCGGCAGGAGAGAAGTAACTGTGCACCGCCATCGTGACCAGAGAAGCCATCAAGACACCGGCAATGAGAGATGAACTCATGAAGCTGCAAGCCAGCGCGAGATGACGAGGAGCAACGTGTTCCGCGACGAATGTCCAGGCACCGGGAGCTTCGCCTCCAATTGCGACGCCCTGCATCATGCGCAGGAAGACCAGAAGGAGTGGCGCCAGCCAACCGGCCGTCGAATAACTCGGGATCAACGCAATACCGGTTGTCGCAAAAGCCATGAGCAGGATCGAAAAAAGGAAAACCTGCTTACGGCCGGAGCGGTCTCCAAAATGGGCCATGAGGAGACCACCCAGCGGGCGAAAGACGTACCCAGCGGCAAAAATGCCGAGCACATGAACGTCCGCCAACCATTCCGGAGTGTCCGGCGGGAAAAAATTCTTGCTGATAACGGGGGCAAGAAAGAGAAATATGACGAAGTCGAAAAACTCCAGTGCGCCACCAATCCCGGAAAGCGCCAAGAGACGAGGAAGCCGTGTAACACTACTTGCCATGGGCGCCCCCTGAAAACATCAGCACAATCTCGTTGCCCGATACGCAACGGGAAATCCAAATTCAAGCAGCTGCCCGCAATTTCTTGGATTAATCGGCGCTAAAGTCATTTCAACTGTAACATGCCGCGCAGCCGGTGTCAGAACTCTTCTGGCGAGACATGATCAGTGATGAGTAAGCCATTGAGATGGTCGATTTCATGCTGCAAACAAATTGCCAGCAAACCATGAGCCATTATCTCACAGGCCTTGCCATCGAGGGATCGGTACCGGACGTGAACATGTGTCGGGCGCTTCACATTCACCATCACGCCCGGAAGTGACAGGCAACCTTCGCGGAAAACACCCGGCTCCCCGCTTGCTTCAATGATCTCCGGATTGATGAAAATTTGTGGACCGGGCGGGTCTCCGCTGGGAAGGTCAACTACGATAACTTGCTTGAGAACCCCTATCTGAACGGCAGCGAGCCCTACGCCCCCTGCGGCGTACATCGTATCAAGCATATCCTTGACCAGCGCGCCAATCGTCCGATCCTCCAGCGACACGGGCTGAGACCGTTGCCTGAGTATCCGGTTGAGAGATGAAACAATTTTCCGAACGGTCAAGCGGTGCACTCCTTGTCACGCGCGATGGCTGATCACGCAAAGACCAGGAATGTGGGAGATAATTCGCACCGATTGATTTTAGAAATCTGCCATGAGACTTCAGCTGAAATGCCATCAGCTCTTTTGAGAATCTATAGTCGCCGCCGGATCGGCCGCCTACAACTGTAATCAAGATCAGCAGGTGTGAAACGTCGCATTAGCCTTAAATGCCCAAATAATCATCGTCCATTGCACGTCTTTTAGGCGTCTGGACTTTTCTGAAGGCATTTATGGAGAGCATGATGATAACTCAACACCTATCCGTATTGCGATTGCGCGATCTTATCACGACAGTCATGCGTAAAAGAAAGCTGAGAGCGGCCATGAACCGTCTGGAAGAGCTGGACGATTACTTGCTCAATGACATCGGAATCGGCCGGTGTGACATCGAAAACACCGTGCGCTTTGGCCGTCGAGGATACACAAAATAAATGGTCCCAGTCGGCATTTGCATACTGCACAACTTAGGGATCGCGACATCACTTTGAGGACTTCGGAGATCCGGCAAGACTGCCTACAAGTAAAGTGCTTACACCATTACGAAATTGCAGCCCTTGACGTCCACATCCGACTTCAAGGGCTGCGTTTTGCTTGCCAGGCGTTTTAAGCGGAGCGCAGCTTGTTCAATTATCGGGCGCTGCCGGGAGCCGTCCACCGACCCCCAATTTTAAAGGCGTAGAACTGCGTTTTCTGACGATCCGAGAAATTGTTGTCCGCCGCAAGAATGAGAACATCAGTTCCGTCCTTTGCCTTACCGAGAGAAATCGCCTCGATGTTATCTGGCGTCAAGCCGATAGCGCGCAGGTCGAGCACCTGGCTCTTGCGAGCAGGAACAACGCGCTCCCCGGTGCGGGCCAGTGAAGCAATGTTCGAGACATCGGTCGCACCCTCGAGATCGACCATGAACAACTTGATGTTGTTTCCAAAACCTTGAGCGAAGTTGCGTTCAACGACAAGCATGTGGCGATCATCAAGTGCAAGCATGTCAGACATGCCATTGTCATTTGCCCCGTCGGCCTTGATGGCCGCTTGAGGAATTGGTGAAACCGGATAGACGTATTGTTTTCCAGGCTCGCCCGTGGTGCTGTCGTAACTGATGATCCGGGCAAGACTACCATTGGTAAGCCCAGGCTTGTCTCCATCCTGATAGAGAGCTGCCTCGACCGCGACAAACACGGCACCGGATGGAGCTACCGCGAGATTTTCAAATGACAGGTTCTCGCGAACACCGCTCGTCTTGTTGGCAGTCGGCGCGAATTCCCCCGGCAACCACAATTCTCGAATGGATTTGCCGTCGGACGCGGCAACGTGAACCGACGGCGCGATCAGCGGATCGCCACCGCCTTCGCTAGACCAGTATATCCCTTCCTTGCCGACACGAATGGCCTCCGGATCTACAGCGTTTTTTGGAAAGGCTTCCCCGTCAGCGTCCAGTAGCGTCACCCGCTTGACCACTTTGACGCTTTTTAAACCGTTAGCGCTCACGTCTATATCAAGCTCGTAAAAGCGGGCAGGTCCCTTGTCGGAACGATCATCGCTGATAGCAACGTAGCGACCACTGGACGGGTCGAAATCCAGGCCCGAAATACCGCCAAATTCCAGGCCGTTCTCCATGGTTCCCGTCGGGATGATGACTTCTCCAAGATAAGAGAAGGAAATAGCCGCATCGCAATCTCCAAACGGGCATGTGGTTTCCACAGGCTTCACGTCCGCATTCGCGTAGGTCGTAGTGCCAAGCAGAAGGGTGAATGCCACCGTGGCAAATAAACGCTTACTCATCAAATATCCTATCTGTGTGAATAGCGGTCGTCGCGCGTAGCCTTCATGGTCGGGGCCCTTTGCGCAAAATAACCTTCCGTCCGGCAACGGCTGCGATCCGCTCTGGTTTTGGTTGTGCAATCAAGATGCGGGGCAGTTCTGCCTGTGATGCGCATCTTTTTGACCTGGAGTGACCTGGCCACGTCGGGAGCTTCGGGTACAAATCGCATCAACGGATTTCAGGTTTTCGGGGGCGGACTTCAAATGAAATTGCCGCCCTCTCCAATGCAGGGCTGGCCAACGTTAAATCTGAAACTTTGACGGTTAAGCGGGAAATCGATTTGAAGCATCCAGTCCTGAAATAAAGGCTCTTCAAAACAGGAGATCCTTATGACGAAATACAAGCTCGAATATATATGGCTGGACGGCTACACACCGGTACCGAACCTGCGTGGTAAGACAAAAATCAAAGATTTCCAGACAATGCCGACACTTGAGGAACTGCCGCTGTGGGGCTTCGATGGTAGCTCGACCATGCAGGCAGAAGGGAGCAATTCCGATTGCGTCCTCAAGCCCGTCGCCATGTATCCTGACCCTGCGCGCATCGACGGTATTCTTGTCATGTGCGAAGTCATGCTGCCGGACGGAGTGACGCCGCATGAGTCCAATAAGAGAGCCACCATCCTTGACGATGAAGATGCCTGGTTCGGCTTTGAGCAGGAATACTTTTTCTACAAGGATGGACGGCCGCTCGGCTTTCCCGAGTCGGGTTATCCCGCCCCGCAGGGCCCGTACTATACCGGGGTCGGCCATAAGAATGTGGGCTCCATCGCACGCAAGATTGTCGAGGAGCACCTCGATCTGTGCCTGGCCGCCGGTATCAATCACGAGGGCATCAATGCGGAAGTGGCCAAGGGCCAGTGGGAGTTCCAGATTTTTGGGAAGGGCTCAAAGCGGGCCGCAGACCAGATCTGGATTGCTCGCTACTTGCTCCAGCGTCTCACCGAAACATACGGCATCGACGTCGAGTTCCACTGCAAGCCGCTGGGCGACACCGACTGGAACGGCTCTGGAATGCATTGCAACTTCTCTACCAAATTCATGCGCGAGGTTGGAGGCAAAGACTACTTCGAAGCGCTCATGGCGCAGTTCAAGGCAAATGTGATGGACCACATCAACGTCTATGGTCCTGACAACGACAAACGCCTCACCGGAAAACACGAGACGGCCCCTTGGAACGAGTTCTCCTACGGGATCGCTGATCGCGGCGCGTCTGTCCGCGTTCCGCATTCATTCGTGACGAGCGATTACAAAGGCTATCTCGAGGATCGCCGTCCGAACAGCCAGGGCGATCCTTACCAGATCGCTTCCCAAATTCTCAAGACAATCTCCCAGGTCCCGACCACGTCATCCGTTGCAGCGTGAGCAGTTGCGAAGAACTGTAGATCGCCCAGCATGGGCCTGAGCACGTAAAACAGGTTGAGAGGCATGGCATTCTGGCGACCTGCCTCTCAACAACCAACCGTCATGGCGCGGCTGGTAACTCGAAAATAAAGCGCGCCCCGCCGAGCGCGCTGTCTGCGCTTGCATGGATGCGTCCGCCATGCGCTTCTACAATGGAGCGACATATGGCCAAGCCCATTCCCATACCGTTTTCCTTGGTCGTAACAAAGCTCTGGAACAGGTTCTCAGCCTCTGCGTCCATGAGGCCCGGGCCGGAATCATCGACTATACACCGCACCTTGGTACCGTCAGCTACCGTTTGAATAAAGATTTGACGTCGATTTTTGCTGACCGCGGCCATCGCCTGAATTGAGTTCACGGTAAGATTGACGACGACCTGCTGCAACTGCGTACGATCCACAACAACATCCGTGCGGCCCAGTGCCGGCAGATGCGTCACACGAACCTGATGCGTGTGGCACTCGTGCTTTAAAAATGACAGTGCTTCGGCAACCACATCATCGAGCGGCAGAACCTGTTCGCTTGTTGCCCGCCTTAGCGCGAGGTTTCGCACTCGGGATATAACGCTAGCGGCACGCTGGGCATCCGCGACGATCCGCTCCACGATTTCCTTGACCTCGGAAAGCTCAGGTTCCGGTCTTCCTAGCCAGCGCAACCCGGCTTCGCCATAGGTGGTGATTGCTGCAAGGGGCTGATTGACCTCATGGGCGATAGATGCCGTCAATTCTCCCAGCATGGAAATCCGGGCTGCGTGTGCGTAATCTGCCTCGATTTGCCTCAGCTTCTGTTCCGCCAACTTCCTGTCAGTCGTGTCTACGAAGGCATTAATTGTTAGTCCATTGTCGCCCATCTCAGGAGGGAATGTGACAGTCAACGATCCCTCCCTTATTCTGCCATCGTAGGCGGTGATCGTAACCTCCTCCTCATAGGTCGTATTGTCGAGATAACGATGTTTGAGCAGACGGGAATAGATTTCGGGATGGTTGCGCCACAGCGGCGTGATCGGACCTTTCAACTCATCCGCGTTGGTGACTCCAAGAACTTTTATCGCAGCGTAATTTGCCTCCTCTATCACGGTGCTTTGCATCGCAGCCCAAAGGAACTGCGGGTTCCCTGCGATGTAGGCTTCGAGATCGTCTACCCCCTGCTCCTTCAGCTCTGCGAGAAGCGCAAGGAGCCCGCTGGCATTCACCTGCAACACCGGAACCGGCACATGCTGGAAAAGGTCCTGATAACGTCGTTCGCTCCGGCGCAGTGCTTCTGCGGCTTTCTTACGATCCGAAATATCAATGAAAGCCACAAGACTCTTGTCAGGACTGGATCCATGCCGCGCCGCCGCATAGAGAACGTCGATGACCGTTCCATCCATACGGCAAACTTGACCTTCCTCCTGGAAGAAGTTCTCACCCCGATATCTCGCCTCGATAGACCGTCTAAGCGTTGCTATCCCGGCTTGCCAGTACCGCGTTATCGGCCCCTTCATCGCCTCTTGAGATTCTGCCCCGAACATCGCGACATTGTAGTGATTGACTTCCTCAACATGCATCGCGTTCATCACGTCGGCCATGAAGCCGGGATTGGCGTCAATATATGAAGAAAGATCTTCTACGCCCTGCTCACGAAGGCTACGGAATAAATCGACAAGACGGCTGGCATCGACCTCCGTCAATGCGATCGGCATATAGTCGAAAAGCTGTCTGAAGCGGCGCTCACTCGCAGTGAGCCGGTCAAATTCTTCTTTTTCGGCGGAAATATCCTTCAGTGCGAGAAGAAGACGAAGGTCTGTTTCCGATCGATGGATTATGACCGACGTCAGTTGAGCATGATAGACACTACCGTTGTCATGGCGCATTCGGCACTCGCCACGCCACTCGCCCCCGCCCAAAAAGGACGAGACGATCAGATCAATAAAACTGCTCGCGCTTTCTTCTGGCCAAAGGACACCGATCCCTGATGCCGCATGATCTGAAACCTGAACCGCCCATGTTGTGTCCCGCATGATCTGACGGACGACGTCATGATGACGTTGAAGATGGTTTGCGAAATCTGAGACCCCCTCCTTTTGGAGCGTGGTCAACACAGCCATGGCAGAGGATGCATCGACCTCCACCACGAGTGCACCCATCGCCGTGAGAAGCCTGCTCAAAGCTTCAGGGGAGCTGGGCTTCAAGTCCATCAGACCGATTTGCTCAGGCAAAGGGCTCACGATTCATCCTCTAAAAAGCTCGCGCACAAAACGACTTTCACAATGTCTACTTTTTTGGCATGAAGGGGAAACGCTTTTAAGTAAAGCAATGTGTGTTTTTGCAAGAGGGAACACGTGAAGCCCCAGCCCCCCATCATTCACGTCATCGATGACGATGAATCTCTCAGGTCTGCTTTGGACAGCCTGTTCCGGTCTGTCGGCTTTACGACTGCGACATATGTGTCGACTGAGGCTTTCCTGGCAGCCAATCGTTCGGATGCTGAAGGATGTCTGGTGCTCGATATCCGATTGCAAGGGACGAGTGGGCTCGATTTTCAGGATCAGTTGAACGCCCGTGGCATTTTCATTCCAGTTATCCTGATGACGGGTCACGGTGATATTCCGATGTCGGTCCGCGGTATGAAAGCGGGTGCTGTGGACTTTCTGACAAAGCCATTTCGCGATCAGGATATGCTGGATGCAATCGCTTCAGCACTCAAGCTTGATCGAAAGAGGCGCGCGGAGCACGGACAGACTGCCGAGACTGAAGCGCGCTTCCAGACGCTCTCCAGTCGAGAACAGCAGGTGATGTTGATGGTGACGAGAGGTTTGCTGAACAAACAGATCGCAGGAGATCTGGGCATCAGCGAGGTTACGGTCAAAATCCATCGTGGCGCTGCAATGCGGAAGATGGGTGCCCGCACGGTCCCTGATCTGGTGCGTATGGCCGATGCCTTGCAGGAACGCGATCCAAAACGAAGCACTAACACCACCGTATGATTTCGTGACGGGCCCGTTTATGCGATGAGGTAGGATACGTATCAGTATCTTTCCACAAGGGTAATCGCAATGCCGAAGCACAGCAACGTGCTCATCGCCATCGTAGATGATGACAATTCCTTTCGCACAGCAACGGAAGGCTTGATGAGGTCCCTTGGATACGAGACAGCAGGGTTTGCAACAGCTACAGAATTTCTGGAAGCCCGCACAGGCCTGAACCCGGCCTGCGTAATCTCCGACATTCACATGCCGGGAATGTCAGGCATCGAGATGAAACAGAAAATGAACGACGATGGCTGCGAAACTGCGGTGATTTTCGTCACAGCAAAGTCCGATGCTTCCTTGGTCAAACGGGTGTCTGAATGTGGTGGCTTCGTATTGCTGTACAAGCCCTTCACCGGCCAGGCCTTGATCGACGCTGTGCAATCCGTGTTAGGCAACCTGCTCTGCTAGTCGGCGGCGCGTCACCGCGAATGTTTCTCATGTCGAGCAGGATTTTGTGTCTGACCCGATTTTTTCGAGTTGTCGGAAGCGGCGTTCGAGTTCGATCTGTTCAGCCTCGAAACTTTACCACCTGGAATGGCGGACACCTTTGACCGGGGCTGGGTTGGAAATGTAAGGCTGAACGGAATAGGTTCAAAAGCATTGGCAGGCACAATGAGGGCGGCCAAAACTGCCATCGTTTGAAACAGTGTCTTCATTCTAGACTCCAATGGTGAGGTGGGGTGATATCAAACTGAAGGCAGCATGATCGGTCGCCCAAACCTCGCCATTGTTTCAAAATTTATAGAAATTCGTTTCGCCTGTAGCTTAGCTCTGGTCCAAGCTAATCAGCTCCGATACCACTGGGGGTGACGAGATTGCTTATCTCGTCGCCCTGGCAGCTTGCTCCGTCAAGTCTCAAAATGGTCGATGGGGTAGGCCTGATGTGCACCGTCCGGGGCATAGCCCTCCACAGGCTGCAAAACCGCCGTTTCATAAAGATCATCCCAAAACATATCATGCAGTCTAGAGTCAAATCGCTGGACCGCGGTTTCATGCGCATTCAGTGCCATCGCATCGAAAGAGGTCGGAGAATTCAACATTTCCTCCAGACGACGAAGCGTCTCTTCTGCCAGCCGATCCACCTCCTGCGCATGGATTTTCTCGAATATTTTTGACCCGCGATCTGGACTGTTCAAATGTATCCATTCGCCTTTCTCATTCAAAGGCAGGTCAAGCATGATGCCGTTGACGCCATCCCTTATAAATTCCGGCAGTGCACATTGCCGGGTAGCGATGACAGGGGTGCCGTTGATGAGAGACTCGATCGCGCTGTAACCGAAACTGTCTCCAAAGGTCGGGAGCAGGAGGAAATGCGATTGACGGATTTTTTCGATCACCTGCTGATTGGGCAGCTCTCCCCAACATCGGACATTGGGCAAATTGAGAAGTGGTCGATACCGATCGAAAAAACTCTCATCCAGTGGATCTGTCCACGAAACGCGACCAATTTCCAGCTTGGAGATGATTTCAATTTCCAATGGCAGCCCTGCATCCAGCGACAACTGGGCAAGACGCAGAGCCACGCAACCACCCTTTCTCGCAAAGTGGTTTCCAACAAACAGCAGACGAATTGGTGGCAAAGTCTGTTTTCTCGCTGGCGGATCCTTTGGCAATACGACGGAGGGCATGCGGACAACCAGCTTCGCCGCAAGTTCATGATATGCAGATGTGCCCTCATGTTGGGCGAGAAAGGTGCGTTTCGCATATTCGGAAATTCCGACGATGGCCCTGCACCGCTCATTCAACAACTGGTTTCGCATGAACGTAAAGAAGAATGAGTTTTCAATTCCGAAACCTCTGGGAAGATGTGACTCAAATCCTATGACAAAGGGCTTGGGATTGAGTGGAATCCGGTTGAATCCATGAATGAGATCAATCCTGTCGAGCAAACTTGGGGGGAATACCGTCACGCCTTCAACTTTCGGCGACAGGTAATTCATCGGCAGAAATCGACGCCGGAGAATGTGATGACGAGACGTTCTTGGGCTGTTGAAGAGGGAGGGATAACGGACCGGAGCTAGAATAGTGAGGGGACCAGTCATTGGTTCTTCTCGCGTTTTCGAGATTATATGAGGTGTGGCTTCCAACTTGGTCGCATCAATTGGCCGAAGCCTGAGGACGGATCGGGGCCGCCAGTGGCATCACTGTGGGCGTTACCGCCTTGGGCACAGGGTGTGCCTTCCCGTAGATCTGGATTGGATCACGTGGCCACGTAGACGTGGTAACCTCGGCTTTGCGGTTAACTCGATTGGCATCAACGTGCGTTCTCCATCATTGCGATGACGAACCTCTGGACGGCCTGCAAAAGCGTAATGTGAACGAGAAGCGAAATAGAATTACATCTGCAACGAGCCGAAATGGCTGGGAGCAAAAATGCTGAACGTCGCTTATTTGGCCCAGGTAATCTCAGCAATCGAGCCGGCGGCCCGAGTTGCCACTCCGGTTGTCCCGGACTTAAAATGAAACGCGGGGAATACTTATCGTGAAAGGTTTGCGCACCAGCGCAGAAGCCTTGTGACAATACTTTCGTCAGGCATGGACGGGCGGGACGCCTTTAATAATGAACGTCCAGACTTGGTCAGGTAAACAATTCCCCCTTCACACCACTCTCCACCAGCATCAATCCGGACAAGATCGCGCTGCCAAGCTTTCGTAAAGCTGGGGTCGGTCTCCAGACTTTCCAATTCGTCGGACGTCAGCAGGATTCTCCCGCCTGCTACATCAATGGTCGCCAGGAACTGCTCGACTGAGCAACTGCACATCGGATCCGATTTTATTGCTGCTGACGCTTTCAGACTTTCAACCTGGGGCATTTGATCGATCCTCATAGCCGCAATCGGGGTCCGACTGTGGCAGGAATGGCAGCGTGTCGGAGATGTAATTTTCTTAGAAAGACGACCCGATTATCGGATGCGTGTCAGATCGGCAATATCTGCTTTCAAATGCAACAAACCGTGTGCTCCCGGCGCGTTTGTCGGGCGGCGGCGAATTTCATTTGTAACGCGGGGCGTCAAAACAGAAACAATGTCGCACTTGGGGAGAGGCAGAGTCTGGTGATGGCCTTCATGCCGAGACACTTCGCCACCTCTTACCGCGGGTAACCCAAGTTGCGGACCAATATGACTGCCTATTCTCAGTTAAATTTCGCTGTCTCCAAGTGCGCGTACCTTCAAATTCGCGCGCTTGCCTCAGAGCTTGGCGTCAACTCGCATTGCTTGGCTCAGTATCAGCCTCTCAGCAACCCGATTTCCCCTTCACGACATGAGCAGATATGACGACCCTCCCATCTGTGCCCACCACGCTCACTCGATTTATCTTTGTCGACAATTCCTTGAGGATATTGGTCTGCATATCAGGCGCGTTCTTCCTCGCCTATTTTGCGTCCTGCGGCGGTGTAATGGCGGGATGCAGGGCATGGGGCATAACTGATCGCTTTTCTCTAGCCGGTGCGGTTTTTGCCTTCGCGTCTCTTTGTTTGTGCGCTTACGCCTCGTGGCTGACATTCAGTGGAATGAGGCAGGCAACATCCATCAAGCGGTTGCTGGATGGACAGTCACTCCTGCACAGGTTCGCTCAAGCGTTTGACGAGACCCTGAACAGGGACGAATTCACAGTCGTTGCAACAAGAGTTCTCTCGGAGTTCGCATTCTATTTCGGGGCGGACGCGCTCAGGGTCGAAATCGTGGAGCCGCGGACGGGTGTAACGATCGAAGAATATTTGAGTGCACAATTCCCGCCTCCCCTCGCGCCTGAAGTCAAAGCACACTTCCTGACACGGGTCAGCGCATCGCAAACCACCGAAGACCAGTCTGCCGGCTATTTCCTCGACATTGCCAATTCACATTCCAAGTCGTTCACTGGCCGCCAAACAACGACTGTCGCCGCGGCGGTTTTAACGCCACTCGGACGCATTGCCATAATGCTCCTGACCTTTCCCAAGCCTCGACGAACTTTTCGACAGGATGAAGTATCGCTGCTGTGCTCATCTCTATCTGGTCTCATCCAGACGGCTTCTGACCATTGTAAGCGCAGAAACAGGGAAGATCTCGAACGCCGCCTCAGGCATGCGGAACGCGTACAAGCGGTTGGTACGTTGGCCGGAGGCATAGCGCATGAGTTCAACAACATCTTGGGCGCACTGCTCGGCTACGGTGAGATGGCATTGCAGCGCGCGCAGGAGGGCGGTCAGGTGGAGCCCTATCTTGCGGAAATGATGTCTACTGCCAGACGAGCAGAATATATTGTGAACCAGATCCTCACTTTAAGTCGAAACCGGGAGCAGGAAAGGCGCCCGATCAACCTGGTGGAAGCGATCCGGGACGCCCTACCGCTGATATCGGCCTCGTTGCCTCTCTTGGAGGTCAATGCACGTCTGGAGCCCGACGAGGATTGCAAACTTCTCGGTCATCCTGTTGAACTCCAACAGGTTGTCATGAACCTTTGTAAAAACGCGGCAGAAGCGTCACGCGGAGAAATCCGGGTTAACATAAATGTCGATGTTGTCGTCATCGAGGATGTCCAGTCCCTGTCCCTGGGACTGTTGCAACCAGGCAAATATGTGCGGGTCCGTATCGCGGATAACGGCACAGGGATATCACCAGATGCCCTGCCGCATATCTTTGAACCATTCTTCACGACAAAGGCTGCCACAGGAGGGACGGGCCTCGGGCTCTCTGCGGTCCACGGTTTGGTAACCGCCATGGATGGCCGGATCAATGTGGAAAGCGACTGCGCCAAGGGCACATCTTTCGAAGTGTATTTTCCCCATTCGACACTGTTGCCCACTCCTATCAACCAATTCTTCGAAACGCCGAAAGTGACTTTGGGCAACGGGCAGCTGATCGCACTTCTAAAACCCCATGCACGCGACCTTGCGATGCATGAGGAAAAGATTGCAGCGCTTGGCTACGAACCGGTTGGGTTTCTCGAGATTGGCGCCATAGAGGAATGGCTGTCCACCCAGACCCCGGACTTGATCATTATCGATATCAGGTCTCTACCGCCACGCTATACAGCATGCGACATAGCCTCGATGGCCCAAGGCGCATCTGTCGTTCTGATCTCGCACGCGGGAAACGAGGACATGCTCAGCGCTGCAATCGCGTTGCGCTTCAACGTGCTACGGGAGCCGTTAAGCACCAGCGCACTCGCTGAAGGTATCAGAGAGGCATTGATCCGGACCGAATGACATTCGACCCGATCGAGCCGACGCAACGCCAAGCGCCTGCCACCTCGATGATCAATTCGATGAAATGGAACCTACGCACGGCAAGCTCATCAACAAAAGCTGGCCTATTTGACAGCTTTCGCGCGGTACTGGCCGTTGCGCAGGCTCGTGGAGCGGTTCGCGAGTTGATCGGATAACTGATCATATGAAGCCCCAGCACCGACGCAATGTATATCGGTAAAGACCGCGTCGAAACTGAAGCTCCCGGAAACGGAATACGACGTTGATAGAATTATTTCCGGGTTAGACGAAGAGCTTCAGCCGAAGGCCTGACTGGCGAGTGCCCATATTTTGGGTTCGAGATTTTTAGAATCCTCGTGTCCCCCTATCCAGCACCCGCCAAGTGACATGGTGGTGACAGTATCGAAGACTGCAATGCCCGAGTTTGCGAGATATTGCGGAAATGCGTGGCTTTCTTCTCTCGTATCGAGGCGCAGGAACTGTCCGGCATGATCCACCACATGCGGATGCGTCACGGCGATGGCATCGGCCTCGTTGGTTGCGACAACAGGGCCGATCAAGGCGCCGCGCCCGAAACGACGGCAGAGCGAGAAGGCTTCGATGCGTTGCCCGCGCACCAGTACCACGCCTTTGGAAACCGGAAGCAGAGATTTGAACAGCCTGTCGCGGCTGGCACCGAAAGCGGTCAAATCGAGTGCAAGAATGGCTTCAACATCGCCGGGTGCCAGAGCGCGCAGCGTAGCGCCAGCCGCAAGGGGGGGATCGGCGACCGGCGTTGCCTCGCCTTGGCACTGAAACACGGTCTTTTCGATTACAAAACCCAAAGACTGATAGAGCCGCTTTGCCGCACGGGTGGCATTCAGCCCAAACCGGCGCTTGCCCGCCTGCTGCATCACATGCAGCATCATCCAGTTTCCGGCCCCTCTTGCCTGAAGCCGAGGAGGCGTTATGACCATACCAATCGTGGAAAACGATGATCCGAAGTCAAACCACATGGCCGAGCCCGCAAGACGACCAATGGAATCGACCGCAACGACACCATTGCCGTTTTCCAGAAGCATCTGCCAGTCTTTGGGCCGATGAGGCCAGCCAACGCCGACGGACAATGCGTGCAGCTTTTCGATATCGGCGCTGGCGATATCTTCCAGCGTCAGTTCAAAGGCCTCAAGCTGTATGGTGCCGTGATGATCCACCGCGCCCCCCTGTGCAGGTTCCGCGCGCCATGGGCATTCCCTGCATGTCATAAATACGGTTTCCAGAAATACGTCATCGACGCCAAATATTTCAGCCGAATTTGCCTGACTTTCAGCAGTATCCACTAAAGCTGCGATGCATTCGAGGTATTCTGGATGATAAAGGCTCTAGTTTGTCGCGAAAAGATCGCGAGGCTGGCATGAGTGAATTCGACATACTGGAACGATTGGTGTCATTTCCGTCAGTCGTTGGGCAGCCTAATGCAACGATCGTGAAATGGATTGCCGACTACGCCCGCAGCCATGGTGCACAGGTCACCATCGCCTTGGGACCGGAGAGAGATCGCTCGAACCTGTTCGCCACCATAGGCCCGCGCGATGTGCCGGGAGTCATTCTCTCCGGCCATATGGATGTTGTTCCGGCGGGTGAAACGGATTGGGTATCTGATCCTTTCTCCCTGCATGCCGAGGGTGACAGGCTTTATGGACGCGGCACCAGTGACATGAAAGGCTTTCTTGCCTGCGCTCTCGCTGCCTTGCCCGAGCTACTGAAGATGCGGCTGAAGCGACCTGTCCATCTGGCTTTTTCCTACGACGAAGAAGCTGGCTGCAAAGGTGTGCCGCACCTGATAAACCTCATGCCCACACTTTGCGCCCTACCCGATATGTGCATCGTTGGAGAGCCGAGCGGCCTGCGCGCCATTCGCGCGCACAAGGGCAAGGCGGCAGCACGTATCACGGTAAGGGGCCGCACGGGCCATTCCTCGCGCCCCGATCAGGGCCTGAATGCCATTCATGCAATGAGCAAGATACTGGAAAGCGCGGTGAAATCGGCAGATGCGTTGACGCACGGTCCTTTCGACAGCAATTTTGAGCCTCCCTACTCCTCGCTCCAGGTCGGCACGATCAAAGGTGGGCAGGCCGTGAACATCATTCCCGACCTCTGCGTCGCCGATATCGAGGCAAGGGCTATTTCCGGTGTTTCGCCCGCCAGCCTGCTCGAGCCGCTGCGCAAGGCAACAGAAACGTTGGAAACGAGCGGTTTCGACGTCAGCTTCGATACATTGAGTGAATACCCGGCTCTCTCACTCGCAGAAGACGCACCTCTAATCGCACTGATGCGTGAATTAACGGGGCTCGAACCATTAGCCGCCGTCAGCTACGGCACCGAAGCCGGACTATATCAGGCCGCCGGTATCGACAGTATCATCTGCGGTCCGGGTGATATCGCGCGCGCGCATAAGGCAAACGAATTCATTACCCGCGACGAACTCTCCCTCTGCCACAGAATGCTTCTCCAGCTTGGAAGGCGATTGAGCGCGTGACGCTGCCAAATCGGTCAGATGTGCTGCGATCCATTGCTGCTTCAGTGCATCCTGCCGTTTGAAATACGCCACCTTCGGGCGACTGAAGTACGAGGGCTGGCGCATGACATTTCTGTTCAATTCCGACGCGGCGCGCGCGAAAATCTTCGCCGAGCATTTTACGCAGGAGCTGCCAGAGGTGCCGTTCATATGCGATCCCGCCTCCGTCGATCCAGAAAGCGTGCACTATCTCATCACCTGGACGGCACCTGCCGACCTTGCCCGCTATAAAAATCTGGAAATTCTGTTTTCCATCGGTGCCGGCATCGATCAGTTCGATACCTCGGCCCTGCCCGGCCATGTGAAACTGGTGCGCATGGTGGAAGACGGTATTATAAGGATGATGCAGGAATATGTGACGCTCGGCGTTCTGGCACTCCACCGTCGCCTGCCAGACTATCTTGCGCAGCAGGCGAAAGCCGATTGGAAAGCACTGGCAGTAAAACAAGCACATGAGCGGCGTGTCGGCGTCATGGGCCTCGGTCATCTCGGCAAGGCGGTTTTGGAGAGGCTGAAACCTTTCGGCTTTCCGCTCTCTGGCTGGAGCCGCAGCGCCCATGCCGTCGAAGGCGTGACCTGCCACCACGGCGCAAATCAGCTCGATGGCTTTCTGGCGCAGACGGATATTCTGATCTGCCTTCTACCGTTGACGCCTGAAACGCGAGGGCTCCTGAACGCCCAACTTTTTGCGAAGCTGCCCGCGGGAGCGGCTCTCATACATGCCGGGCGTGGACAGCAGCTCGACCAATCAGCGTTGATAGACGCGTTGAACATTGGCCATCTGTCCGGTGCAGTGCTTGATGTGACAGACCCGGAACCGCTGCCTGCGGACCATCCATTGTGGCGGTACCCCGGCGTCATCATTACCCCGCACATCGCCTCTGTCACCCAGCCGGAAACGGCAGCGATGGCCGTTATCGACAATATTCGTCGCCACAAAAACGGCCTCGACCCCATCGGCCTCATAGACCGCAGCCGCGGCTACTGAACAGCACAGAAAGGACAGCCCATGTCGCTCATAACCCGGATCGACACCAATCCGCAGACCACGCCGAAAGAAGCAAAGCCAACCCCTGAGCGTCTCATTTCCGGCAACCCATCCTTCAAGACATGGGCGCTGGACGACTGCCGCGATGGCACCGTTCACACCGGCATCTGGGAGGCGACACCAGGCGAGACTCATTCCATCAAGGGCACAACCTACGAATTCTGCCACATCATCTCCGGCGTCATCGAGCTGGAAGAAAAAGATGGTGAAACCGTCACTTACCGCGCAGGCGACAGCTTCATGATGAAGCCCGGTTTCGTCGGCATCTGGCGTACCATCGAGACGGTTCGCAAAATCTACGTGACCGTGACGGATCCGGCATAAGGAACGACACGGCGATGACGCTCAGCTTTGATCCAGACACGATATCACTGCCGCATTACCACTTCATCGGCGGTGAAAGGGTGGATGCCAGCGAGGGCATTGCCATGCATCGCCCCTCGGATGGTGTGGCATTTGGAGATTGCCCGGTCGCCAGCGCCGATCTTGTGGATCAGGCCGTTCAGATTGCCAAAACCGCGCTCAAAGGCAGCAACTGGGGCGGTGTGCGCCCGCGAGACCGCACCCGCGCGATGCAACGCTGGGCGGATTTAATCGAGCAGGACGCGGAACATCTGGCAAAGCTTGAAGCGGTATCCTCCACCCGTCCCGTTGGGCATCTGGTTGCGGGCGATATCGCCGTCACTGCAGAGCAAATCCGCTTCTTTGCCGAATTTGCGGACAAGGAAGGCAGCGATCTTGTTCCCACCTCCGACACCAGCCTGGGCTTGATCATGACCGAGCCTTATGGTGTCGTCGGCGCCATCACGCCGTGGAATTTTCCGCTGTCGATGGCGGGCTGGAAGCTCGGCCCCGCCTTGGCGGCGGGCAATGCCGTCGTGCTGAAACCGTCGGAAATGACACCATTCTCGACCCTCCGCATTGCCGAGCTTTCGGTCGAGGCAGGCATTCCCGCAGGACTTATCAACGTCGTCCTGGGCGATGGCTTGGTCACAGGCAATGCTCTTACCGGCCATGGGGATATATCGAAAGTCAGCTTCACCGGCTCCACCACCGCTGGTGCCGCTATCATGCAGAATGTCGCTCGCACCGGCATCAAGCCGATGACGCTGGAGCTTGGCGGCAAAAGCCCGCAAGTCGTCTTTGCCGATGCCGATATCGAGCGCACCGCCAAGGCCGTCGCACAAAGCATCATTTCCAATGCGGGCCAAGCCTGTGTGGCAGGGTCACGCCTCATCGTTGCGCAGGAAATCGCAGAGGAACTCATCTCAGCTATCGCCGCCATCATGTGCCGCGTTGAGACAGGGCCGACATGGGACGAGAAAACCCAATACAGCCCGATCATTTCGCAAAAGCAAATCGAACGCATCGACGCAATCGTCCGTGCCGCGATCGGCGCGGGTGCAGAGTGTCTGACGGGTGGGCAGATCATGGATCGCGATGGCTATTTCTACGCCCCGACTTTGCTTGCGAACGTCACGCAGAATTCCCCCGCGGTCACGGAGGAAATCTTCGGGCCGGTTCTCACGCTGCAGACATTCCAGGATGAGGAGGAGGCTCTCGCCTTGGCCGACCATCCGACATACGGCTTAGCGGCAGGCGTCTTTACGCGTGATCTTTCGCGCGCCATACGCGTAACGCGAAAGTTGCAAGCGGGCACGATCTGGGTGAATCGCTATGGCCGCTCTCGCGACCACATTCTGCCGACAGGGGGCTACAAGAGCTCCGGCATCGGCAAGGATCTAGGGCGTGAGGCCTTTATCGCAAACCGTAAGTCCAAAAGCGTTCTTATCGATCTCTAAGGCGGACACAATCCATGAAAAACCATTCCATCGCACTCATTCCCGGTGACGGCATCGGCACTGCGGTTATCGATGCCGCTTGGGCCGTGTTGCAGGCAGCGGCGAAAAAGCAGGCCACGTTTACGCTGAGCGAGACGACATTTCCGTGGTCCTGCGCCTTCTACAAGGAGACCGGCGCAATGATGCCGGCGGATGGAATAGAAAAGCTGCGCAGTTTCGATGCCATTTTGTTGGGAGCAGTGGGTTGGCCAGCGGAGGTGGCGGACTCTGTATCGCTCCACGGCCTGCTGCTACCGATCCGTAAAGCCTTTGTGCAATATGCAAATATCCGCCCCCACCGCCTGTTGCCGGGTGTCGAAGGCCCCTTAAAAAAGGACGAATTCGATATTCTTTGCATCCGTGAAAACACCGAAGGGGAATATTCCGGGGCGGGTGGTCGTGTCCATGTCGACACACCGGACGAGGTGGCGGTCGAAACCTCTATCTTTACGCGCACAGGCGTAGAGCGGATTCTGCGTTTCGGCTTCGAGCAGGCCCGCTTCCGCCGCAAGAAACTGGCATCGATCACCAAATCCAATGCCCAGAAATATTCTATGGTCTTCTGGGACGAGATGACGGCGAAACTTGCAGCAGACTATCCCGACGTCGAAGTGACGACCTATCATATCGACGCAATGGCCGCGCGTATGGTGATGGCACCGGAAACACTGGATGTCGTTGTCGCCTCCAACCTGTTCGGCGATATTCTTACCGATCTGGGTGCCGCCATCCAGGGCGGGCTGGGCTTTGCTGCCTCGGCGAACATCAACCCCGACAGGTCGGCCCCCTCCATGTTCGAACCCGTGCATGGCTCGGCACCCGATATCGCCCATCTCGGCATTGCCAATCCCATAGCGGCCATCTGGTCGGGCGCGATGATGCTCGATCATCTCGGCGAGAAAGAAGCCGCCGCTGCTATCATTTCAGCCATTGAGAACGCCACCGCAAAAGGTGTTGGAACCGTGCCTGGCAAGGACAAAACCGATGTGATTACCGCAGCCGTGCTGACTGCGTTGCTTAGAGGAGAAATGGAATGAACGCTCTAAAAGATCAGGGCCTGTTTCAGCAGCAAGGTTTCATTGCCGGTAAATGGCTGAACGCAGCGTCAGGCAAGACTGTCGATGTCATCGACCCCGCCACACAGAGTGTGCTGGGTACCGTGCCGGATATGGGTGGGAATGAAACACGCGCGGCCATCGATGCTGCGGCCAAGGCCTTCGCACCGTGGAAGGCCAAAACCCATGCTGAGCGCGCAGCTCTCCTAGAAAAGTGGTATGCGCTGATGATCGAGCACGAGGACGATCTCGCGCTCCTGCTGACCATGGAACAGGGCAAACCCTTGGCAGAAGGCAAGGGTGAAATCCGCTACGGCGCATCCTTCGTCAAATGGTTTGCCGAGGAAGCCCGTCGCATAAATGGCCATACCATCCCGTCCCCCACCCCAGACCGACGTATCGTCATTTTGAAGGAAGCTGTGGGTGTATGCGGCATCATCACACCGTGGAACTTTCCCAATGCGATGATTACCCGAAAAGTGGCTCCAGCGCTTGCCGCCGGATGCACCGTCGTCATCAAACCCTCCGAATTCACGCCCTATTCCGCTCTGGCATTGGGCGTTTTGGCAGAGCGGGCAGGCATTCCCGCAGGCGTCATCAACATCGTCACCGGCATGCCGACAGAGATCGGCAACGAGATGCTGTCCAACGAAACTGTCCGCAAGATATCCTTTACCGGCTCCACGCGTGTCGGCTCGCTGCTGATGCGAGGTGCCGCAGACAGCATCAAGCGCCTGAGCCTGGAGCTTGGTGGAAATGCGCCGTTCATCGTTTTCGATGATGCCGACGTCGATCTTGCTGTCGAAGGCGCGATTGCGTCCAAATTCCGCAATGGCGGCCAGACATGCGTCTGCTCCAACCGCATTCTGGTCCAGTCTGGCGTTTACGATACTTTTGCCGCCAAACTGTCGGCAAAAGTGTCCGCCATGATGGTTGGTCCGGGCACAAAAGCTGGCGTCACAATCGGTCCGATGATCAACGCTGCCGCTATCGAGAAGATCAACCGCCACGTCGAAGACGCGCTCTCCAAGGGAGCGGAAATTCTGTCGACACTCCCGACATTGCCTGAGGGCGAACAATTTACCGCACCCATCGTGTTGGGCGGTGCGACGATAGACATGGCTCTGGCCGCTGAGGAAACCTTCGGGCCTGTCGCCCCGCTCTTTAGGTTTGAAACGGAAGAAGAGGCAATTACCATTGCCAACGGCACCCCTTTTGGCTTGGCGGCCTATTTCTACACGGAAAGCCTGAAGCGGTCCTGGCGCGTGGGAGAAGCACTGGAATTCGGTATGGTTGGGCTCAACACTGGTTCCGTTTCCATGGAAGTCGCACCCTTTGGCGGAATGAAGCAATCCGGGCTTGGTCGTGAAGGCGCGCAGTGCGGTATAGAGGAATATCTTGAGACCAAGGCCTTCCACATTGGTGGCTTGAACTGAGAAAAAAATGCCCGCAACCTGATCGTTGCGGGCCTCTGGCTCTACTGAAACTTATCGAGCATCTTGTAGTAAAAGCCGACCACTGGCAGGAACCAGGGCTTTCCGGAATAGCCCGGCACCGCATTCCAATCCAGACCCTTCAGCGGATTGCGATCCGGCTTTCCGAGTAGTTTGTCGGCAATCAGCGTTCCCATATGGATTGACATCTGTGCGCCATGGCCGGAATAGCCCATGGCAAAGTTCAGGCCTTCGACTTCGCCTGCGCGCGGGAACCGGTCGCTGGTCATGCCCACCAGACCACCCCAGCAATAGTCGATATCCACACCGCGTAGCTGCGGAAAAATCTCTGCCAACCCGCTTTTGAGGATTTCACCGCTTTTGGCATCCGAGCGCGCATCCGATGTCGCGGAAAAACGCGCTCGCCCGCCAAATATCAACCGGTTATCCGGCGACAGGCGGAAGTAGTTGCCAATATTCATGGAGGTAACGCAGGTGCGGTTGCCGGGCATGACGGAAGCCACTTCCGTTTCACTCAGCGGTCGTGTCGCCACGATAAAGCTACCGACCGGAATGATGCGGCGCTTGAAATAATCGAGGGGGCCAGACGTGTAAGCGTTGGTGCCGACGACGACATGGCGCGCCTCGACAAAACCGCGCGGTGTTGTCAGCCGATGGATGCCACCCTGTTCGGTGCGGTCCGTCACAGGCGCCTTTTCAAAAATGGTAACACCGTGGCGCACGCACGCTTGTGCAACGCCATGCACGAACCGCCCCATATGCATCATGCCGCTTTTCTTCGACAGCATCGCACCGTGGAAGTCATCAGAACCGATTTCCGTCTGCAGCTCAGCCTTGGAAAGTAGCGCGGTATCGGCGTCTATCTCGCGGTGGACGACTTCGAAATTCTTGGCAATGGCGTCGAAATGTGCTGGCTTTGACGCCAGTTTCAGTTTGCCGGCGCGGCGAAAGCTGCAATCGATGCCCTCTTCCGCCACAATCGCCGCGATCGTATCAACAGAATCATCATAGGCGCGGTAGAGCGCGCTGGCGCGCTCTACGCCTAGATGTTCCTTTGCCGAAATGAAACTGTGGGCGATGCCGTTGTTGAGATGCCCGCCATTGCGGCCGGAGCCGCCGAAGCCGACATGCTGCGCCTCCAGCACAACCACTTTCGCACCACCTTTGGCCAGACTGCGCGCTGCGGACAGGCCGGTAAAGCCGCCACCGATAATGGCGACATCGAACGTACCTTCCACCTCTCCCGGTGTTGCAGATGTAAAGATGGGGGCCGTGTCGTGCCAGTAGGATTTGAACTGCATCGTCCTCATTCCCCTATGTTGCTGCGTTAAAGTCCGACGACGCCAGCGAGACCCGAGATATCCTTGATTTCGGTATAGCCGTAATAAGGATTGGCTGGTTCATGGCCGCGATTGACCCAAACCTTGTTCTTGATGCCGAGATCATGCGCAGACATGAGATCGTAGCGGAATGACGAGGAAACATGGAGAATGTCTTCCGGATTACAGCCCAGCATGTCGAACATAAATTCGAAAGCCTTGAAGCGAGGCTTATAGGCATTGGCCTGCTGCGCGGTGTAAACGGCGTGGAAAGGCACGCCGAGCTTTTCCACATTATACATGATCTGCTCGTTCATGGCATTCGACAGGATTACCAGCGGAATTTCCTTGGCGACCTTGGCTAGACCGGCAGGAACATCCGCATGCGGCCCCCAGCTCGGCACCAGCTCATAAACGAAGCGACCGTCTTCATCCTTAAAGGTAACGCCGTTTTTGCGGCATGCGCGCTCCAAGGCGTTGTGAACGACTTCGTTATAAGGCTTCCAGTCTCCCAGGATCTCATCCAGCCTGTAGGCCGCAAAGTTCTTGATGAACTGCGCCATCTGCTGCGCATCCAGCCGTTCGCCATAGAGCGTCTGTGCCACTTCCGCCATCTGGAAGTTGGTCAGCGTACCGTAGCAATCGAAGGTGATGTACTTGGGTCGAAACTGGGTCATGTCGTTCTGTCCTTGTGCATTGGCCGTGGGGCTGAGCTCTTCATCACGTCATAATAGTGGTCGGAATCGGCGGCGGTCACCGCAATCACCGTCAACCAAAGCAGATTGTTGCGTAAAGATGCAGCGCTTTGGCAGAGAGTTGCGCGACCTTCGCTCGTTAGGGCCATCCACCATGGCCGCAGCATAAGATGCGGCAGCTTCAACCACAGACAGCGCAAACTGATCGAACCGACGCTGAGGTAAGGACGATCTTCTTCGCGCCAAGGGCTATCAATGAAGAAAGCAAACATGCCGTGAGGGAATACGCCATGCTGGCGAGCCAAATCGATCTCGTTGAATTCACTTCCAACCATCTGGAGGGTGCGCTGGCGCTTTCGCAACAAGCGCAATGGCCGCATAGAATCGAAGACTGGGCCATGGGTCTTGCACTCAGCAAGGGCGTCGCTGCCGTACATCAGGGCCGTGTTCTTGGAACAGCAATGGCAACGCTCTATGGCGATGATGTCGCGACTATCAACATGGTGATTGTTGATGAAACAATGCGCGGACTTGGCATCGGCAAGCGTCTGATGGATTTTGCGCTGAACGCGGCGAGTGGGCGCGAGTGCAGGCTAGTTGCCACGCAGGATGGATTGCCGCTCTATGAAAAGCTCGGTTTTCGCCAGACACACCGCATCGTCCAACATCAGGGACAGATATCTTCCATCCGGCCCGGTGAAGGTGTTGAGTGGGCGGGCAGGCAGGATTTGGCGGAATGCCTGGACCTTGACCGCACGGCCTGCACCATGGATCGCCGCACTCTGCTTGACTACCTGGCAGAACACGGCCACCTTGCCGTCATTCGTCGTGAAAGCCGCATTGTCGGCTTCGGCGCCATTCGCCACTTCGGGCGCGGTGAGGTCGCGGGGCCTGTCGTCGCAGACAACGCCGCGGATGCCAAGACTCTGCTTTCGTTTCTGTTTGCCGGAAAGGAGGGCCAGTTCCTGCGCGTCGACACAAGCGAACACACCGGCCTTGCCCCGTGGCTGACGGATCATGGCCTGTTCCATGTCGGCGGCGGCATCGCCATGGTGCGGGATGCAAAGCATCGCGAAAACATCGCCGTTCAAACAATCATCCCCCAAACATTTGCATTGGCCAGTCAGGCCCTCGGTTGATCCTGGAGATCGTTATGCTCAGCAATTCCCTTATCGAACTCGACCGCGCACATCTGGTCCATCCCGTTGCCTCCTACAGAGGCCATGAAAAGCTCGGTGTCCGCGTGCTGAAATCGGCCAAAGGTGCCACCGTAACCGACATGACCGGTCACCAGATGATTGATGGTTTCGCCGGTCTGTGGTGCGTCAATGCCGGTTACGGCCATGAAAGCATCGTAGAAGCCGCTGCAAAACAGATGCGCGAGCTCCCTTATGCAACAGGCTATTTCAGCCTCGGCTCCGAACCTGCAATCCGCCTGGCATCGGAACTGGCAGACCGTGCGCCCGGTGACCTCAACCATATCTATTTCACGCTAGGTGGCTCAGATGCCGTGGACAGCACGGTTCGCTTTATCCGCTATTACTATCACTCTCTCGGCACACCGCAGAAGGATCAGTTCATTTCCCTTGAACAGGGTTATCATGGTTCAAGCACCGTCGGTGCGGGCCTTACTGCGCTTCCGATATTCCATGCGGGCTTCGGTCTGCCGTTCGACTGGCAGCACAAAATTCCGTCGCATTATGCCTATCGCAATCCGGTCGGCGCCGATCCACACGCTATTATCGCCTCTTCCGTTGCGGCCTTGCGAGCGAAGATCGAAGAGATTGGGGCTGAACGTGTTGCGGCATTCTATGTAGAACCGATTCAAGGCTCGGGCGGTGTTCTGGTGCCACCAAGGGGATGGCTAAAGGCTATGCACGAGGTTTGCAAAGAGTATGATGTGCTGCTGGTGGCCGACGAAGTCATCACCGGCTTTGGCCGCACCGGCCCGCTCTTTGCGTGTTCGGAAGATGATGTCGTACCGGATTTCATAACCACCGCCAAAGGCCTGACCTCCGGTTACGTGCCGATGGGTGCCGTGTTCATGTCCGACAGGGTGTATAATGTCATCGCGGATGGTGCAGGGGCAGCGGCAATCGGCCATGGCTACACCTACTCGGCCCATCCAGTCAGCGCGGCTGTTGGGCTGGAAGTGCTGAGACTCTATGAAAACGGGTTACTTGAAAATGGCGTCAAGGCCGGCGCGCGGTTGATGGCGGGACTTCAGAGCCTTGCAGACCATCCCCTCGTCGGCGATGTCCGCGGTCGCGGCATGCTGGCAGCAATTGAATTGGTAACGGACAAGCATAAGAAAACGCCTTTGCCTGCCGCTGCTGACCCATCGCGCCGAATTTTTGACCGAGCCTGGGAAAATGGTCTCGTCATTCGCGCCTTCGGCAATGGCGTTCTCGGCTATGCGCCGCCGCTCTGCTGCACCGAAAGCGAGATTGACGCGCTCATCGAGCGCACGCGCGTGACGCTGGACCAGACGCTCGAAGATCCGGACGTGCGCGCCGCTATGGCCTGACGGGTTGCGTTGGAAATACCGCTCGGGCGGCATATTCAGAATATTGTGCCGCAAGGGTCCGGTCTTTCAGCGAATCCCGCGATCAATTCTTGCCATGATGAACGGAAAGAACGCGGTACTTCCGCAAAAATCGACCGTCCAAGCCGGGAACTGAGCGATTACGGATCAAAACTGACAGCACAGAATTCTGCGACGACATAAAGATCCATCCGCGATCCGCTTGCAAAACAGGAGCATGACTTTGCCGAAGAGTTTAGCAGACTTCAAATATCTGAGCTTCGATGTGGTCGGAACGCTGATCGATTTCGAAAGCGGCCTGACCACATGCCTGAAGCAGATCGCTGAAGAGCATGGCGTGTCCGTCGATGCCGAAGCTGCGCTGACGTTTTATCGCGAGGCCCGCTATCTGCCCGATGTCGGCCTGTTCCCGGATGATCTCGTTCGCGTTTATCTGGTAATCGCACCGGATCTCGGCTTGCCCGCCGAACGCGCGCTTGGCGAACGGCTTCGCGATTCCGCGAAAAGCTGGAAAGCGTTTCCCGATAGCGCTGACGCCCTCGCGCAACTTGCCAAGCGCTACAGGTTGATTGCCATGACAAACGCCCAGCGTTGGGCTTTCGAATGCTTTTCCGAGGAACTTGGAAATCCGTTCTACCGGGGCTTCACCGCCGACGACACCGGCACGGAAAAGCCCGACCCTGCCTTTTTCCACCATGTCTTCGCGTTCGTTCAATCCGAAGGCAACAGCAAGGACGACATTCTGCACGTCGCCCAAAGCCAGTATCACGACATCGGAATTTCCCGGAAGCTGGGCATGACAAATTGCTGGATCGAGAGACGCCATGCGCAAAAGGGCTATGGCGGAACCATCGAGCCGGAAAACTTTACCGAACCGGATTTCCACTTCACCTCCATGGCAGCGCTCGCCGATGCAGTCGAGGAGAAAGCAAACGCCTGACACTGCCCTCCAAGGGTAAAAGCGGCACACATAAGCCGTTCGACCCGTCTGAATCTAACAAAAAGGGGAATGAACATGACCGATAACACCCTCATCAACTGGACCTCAGCTGACGATGCCATGGTTGAAAATGCCATTCGCCGTGGCGCGAGCCGTCGCGACCTTCTTAAGATGCTAATGGCGGGTGGCGTTGCCATGACCGCTGGCTCCGCCATTCTCGGACGCGCAGGTCAGGCCCTTGCTGCCGCGCCGGTTTCCGGTGGCTCGCTAAAGGCGGCTGGCTGGTCGTCTTCCACCGCAGATACGCTCGATCCGGCCAAGGCATCCCTTTCCACGGACTATGTACGCTGCTGCGCCTTCTATAATCGCCTTTCGATCATCGATCAGGCCGGCATGACGAAGATGGAACTGGCGGAAACCATTGACAGCAAGGACGCCAAGGTCTGGACCGTCAAGCTTCGCAAGGGCGTGACATTCCACAACGGCAAATCGCTGACCTCGGCAGACGTCGTCTATTCTCTCAAGCGCCACCTCGACCCCGCCGTCGGCTCCAAGGTCAATTCCATTGCCAAGCAGATGACCGGCTTCAAGGCGATTGATGATCTGACCGTCGAAATCACCCTTGAAAATCCCAATGCTGACTTGCCGACCATTCTGGCGCTGCACCACTTCATGATCATCGCCGATGGCACGACGGATTTCTCGAAAGCCAACGGCACCGGCGCTTTCGTCTGCGAAGTGTTCGAACCCGGCGTCCGCTCGGTCGCTACGAAGAACAAAAATTACTGGAAGTCCGAAGGGCCTTATCTCGATTCCTTCGAGTTCTTCGCGATCTCCGACGATACCGCCCGCGTCAACGCGCTTCTGGCAGGCGATATCCAGCTTGCCGCATCCGTAAACCCACGCGCCATCCGCCTGATGGAAGGTCAGCCAAACGTTGTCATCTCCAAGACGACTTCAGGCAACTACACCAACCTCAACATGCGCCTGGACATGGCACCGGGCAATAAGGCCGATTTCGTGCAAGGCATGAAAAATCTGGTCAATCGCGAGCAAATCCAGAAGTCCGTGCTGCGCGGTCTGGCCGAACTCGGCAACGACCAGCCGGTTTCGCCAGCCAACATGTACCATAACAAGGACCTCAAGCCGAAAGCCTTCGATCCTGACAAGGCGAAGTTCCATTTCCAGAAGTCTGGCCTGCTCGGCCAGTCCATCCCGATCGTCGCATCGGAAGCTGCAAACTCCTCCATTGACATGGCAATGGTCGTACAGGCGGCAGGCGCTCAACTTGGCATGAAGTTCGATGTCCAGCGCGTTCCCTCCGACGGGTACTGGTCGAACTACTGGCTGAAAGCACCAATGCACTTCGGCAACATCAACCCGCGGCCGACCCCTGATATCCTCTTTTCGCTTCTCTACGCTTCCAACGCGCCATGGAATGAAAGCCAATACAAGTCGGAGAAGTTCGACAAGATGCTGGTGGAAGCACGCGGCATGCTCGACATCGAAAAGCGCAAAACGATCTACAACGAAATGCAGGTGATGATCGCGGAAGAAGCCGGTACGATCGTTCCGGTCTATATCTCAAATGTCGATGGCATATCTTCCAAGCTGAAGGGCCTTCAGCCCAGCCCGCTTGGCGGAATGATGGGTTACGCCTTCGCCGAATATGTATGGCTCGAGGCCTGATCCCGGACCTTTGCCCGTCGCGACAGGCGGCGGGCGAAGGTCCGCCTATTTCCCCGCATTGATATCCGCACGCTTTGGTCGGACAATGACTTGAAACGGGAGCCAGGATCGTTTCCGAAAGAGAGGCCGTATGAACAAACATGTCCTTGCACTTGTGATAAACCGGCTCTTCGTGGCGATCATCACCCTGCTGATCGTTGCCTTCACCGTGTTTTTCGCAACCGAGATGTTGCCAGGCGATGTCGCGCAAATCCTGCTCGGACAGTCAGCCACGCCGGAGGCCGTAGCGGGTCTGAGAACCGCCATGCATCTTGATGACCCCGCCATTCTACGCTTTCTCCGTTGGCTTGGCGGTTTGTTCGTTGGCGATCTGGGCAAATCCTACGCAAACAACATGGCCATTGTCGACCTCATCGGTGGACGTCTGGCCAATACAATGAAGCTGGCCGCCGTGACCGCGCTGTTTTCCATTCCGATCGCGTTGACGCTCGGCATCACCGCCGCCATCATGCGTGGGACGATCTACGACCGTATCGTCACGACAATCACCATCACGGTCATATCCGTTCCCGAATTCATGGTGGCGACCTCCGCCGTTCTGATTTTCGCGGTCTATCTGAAATGGCTGCCAGCGCTTGCCTTTGCAAATGAGGTCCAATCCTTCGGCGAATTGCTGCGCGTCTTTGCAATGCCTGTGATCACGCTGAGTTTCGTCATTTCCGCGCAAATGATCCGCATGACACGCGCTGCCGTGATTGAGACGCTCGACACGCCCTATGTGGAAATGGCCCTGCTGAAAGGCGCATCACGCTCCCGCATGGTTTTGCGCCACGCTCTTCCCAATGCGCTCGGCCCCATCGTCAACGCCGTCGCGCTTTCTGTATCCTACCTGCTGGGAGGCGTCATTATCGTTGAAACCATTTTCAATTATCCGGGCATTGCCAAATTGATGGTCGATGCCGTTTCCACCCGCGACTTGCCCCTTATCCAGACCTGTGCCCTGATCTTCTGCCTCGGTTATCTCATATTGATCACCATTGCAGACATCATCGCCATCGTCTCTAATCCGAGGCTCCGCTGATCATGGCAGGTTTTGCTCTTTCCCCCCGCAAGCTCGGATATCGGTTCAACGCAGTCGGAATTGCGGCGCTGACGGTCATTCTCTTCTGGGCCGTCATCGCGATTTTCGCGCCGCTGCTGATCCCCTATCCGGTCGGCGATATCGTTGATTTCGACTACTTCGGTCCAATGTCGCAGAAGTTCGTCATGGGCACGGACTATCTGGGTCGTGATATCTTCTCCCGCATTCTTATGGGCGCACGCTACACGGTCGGCATCTCACTTGCCTCGGTTACCATAGCCTGCGTTTCGGGTGTGACGCTTGGCATGTGCGCCGCCGTTACAGGCGGGTGGTTCGACACATGTCTGTCACGCTTTCTGGATGCGCTGATTTCGATTCCCAGCAAGCTTTTTGGCCTCGTCATCGTGGCAGCCATGGGGCCATCCATTCCGGTCCTGATCATAACCATGGCCATCATCTATACCCCGGGTTCCTACCGGTTTGCCCGCTCGCTTGCCGTCAACATCAACACAATGGATTTTGTGACTGTCGCCCGCGCGCGTGGAGAAGGCGTTTTCTACATTATCCGCTCGGAAATCCTGCCCAATATCTTGGGCCCGGTGCTGGCAGACTTTGGCCTTCGCTTCGTATTCATCGTGCTACTTTTGTCCGGCCTGTCCTTCCTCGGCCTTGGCGTGCAGCCGCCCAACGCCGACTGGGGCGCACTGGTGAGGGAAAACATCGGCGGACTCTCCTACGGCGCACCTGCCGTGATGTTTCCATCCATCGCGATCGCGACGCTCACCATCAGCGTCAACATGCTGATCGATAATCTGCCGCAGAAAATTCGTGACCGGAGCGCATGATGGCCAATCTCGTTGAAGTTCGTGATCTCAAGGTCGAAGCAAAAACCGATACTGGCCGGACGGTCGAAATCATTCGCGGCGTCAGTTTCGACATTGCCGATGGTGAAATCGTTGCTCTGATTGGTGAAAGCGGTTCCGGCAAAACGACCATTGCGTTGACGTTGATGGGTCACACCCGCCCGGGCTGCAAGATCGTTGGCGGTTCGGTTCGTCTGGGCGCCAATGATATGGCCGCGACGTCACGCAAAGGGCTTGCGAAACTGCGTGGCACGGAAGTCGCCTATGTTCCGCAAAGTGCGGCTGCCGCTTTTAATCCCGCGCAGCGCATCATGGATCAGGTCATAGAAGTCGTGCGTATTCACGGGCTCATGAGCGATGAAGTCGCAAAGGAGCGTGCCATCGAACTGTTCCGGGCACTTGCCTTACCCAATGCCGATACGATCGGTGATCGTTACCCGCACCAGGTTTCCGGCGGTCAGCTTCAACGGCTTTCTGCCGCCATGGCGTTGATCGGCAATCCCCGCCTCGTGATTTTTGATGAACCGACGACTGCGCTTGACGTCACGACCCAGATCGAAGTTCTGCGCGCCTTCAAATCTGTCATGAAAGCCGGCAACCTAGCAGGTGTTTACGTCTCGCACGATCTTGCTGTCGTCGCACAGATTGCGGATCGCATCGTCGTTTTAAAGGGCGGCGAAGTGCAGGAGATCGGCACCGCCGAACAGATTCTGACCGCGCCGCAACACCCCTACACGCAGGAGCTTCTTGCAGCCTTTAAACCTCGTATCCACGCCAGCGCAGAGGAAACTGGAAGTAAATTTCAAAAGCCACTGCTGGAAGCGAAGGGCATTGTTGCAGGTTACGGACCGATTCAGCCCAACGGCATGCCATTAGCGCTCGCATTGAAATCGGTCGATATCTCACTGGAAGAGGGCCGAAATCTCGGTATTATCGGTGAATCCGGTTGCGGAAAATCAACCCTTGCCCGCGTCATCGCAGGCATTCTGCCGCCTGTGTCCGGCCACATCATCTTCGATGGCAAGGAGTTGGCCGCGGACGCCCGCCAGCGCCGACGCGAAGAGCTGCGCAAGCTTCAGATCGTCTTTCAGTTTGCCGATACGGCGCTCAACCCCTCCAAGGCCGTTGGCGACATTCTGGAACGACCGCTCGCATTCTATCACGACATGGACAGAGCTGCGCGCCAAGCACGGGTCGATCAGCTTCTCGATATGGTTCGGCTGCCACGCACCTTAAAATTTCGCCGTCCGGCCGAATTGTCCGGCGGGCAAAAACAGCGTGTCAACCTGGCGCGTGCTCTGGCTGCCGATCCGAAAATCATTCTTTGCGACGAGATTACGTCTGCATTGGACACGGTCGTCGCCGCCGCCATCATCGACCTGTTGAAAGAGTTGCAGCGGGAGTTGAAGCTTTCCTACATCTTTATCAGCCACGATCTCTCCGTGGTGCAGGCCATCTGCGATGAAATCGCCGTGATGTATTCGGGCGAAAAGGTGGAGCAGATGCCACCATCAGCCGTGGGCAATGCCAACGCTCATCCCTATTCCAAGCTGCTGTTCTCTTCCGTACCCAAACTGGACACCGGTTGGCTGGACGGTCTGGAGCGGGACCCAGAATTGGTACGAGCCTTCGCGCAGCGCTGAAGCGCTGTTGCTACATCGGGAACAAGCTGGTCAGCGGCATATGCGGCTTGACGATGGGGGATTTCAGCACGACGAAGCTGAAATATTTGTCGATTCCGATATCCATGTCGATCAGGCGCTCCATGATGGTCTGATACTCGCCAATGCTGCCGGTGACAAATTTCAGCAGATAATCATAGCCACCGGAAACCAGATGGCATTCGATAACCGAATCCAGCTTTTCGACGGCGGCGAGAAAGCGTGCAAAATCGATTTGACGATGATTTTTCAAGGTCACTTCGGTAAAGACCGTCAATGTCTGGCCAAGCTTGCCGATATTGATGTGCGCCGAATAGCTGGTGATGAACCCTTCTGCCTGCAACTTTTTGACCCGCATCAGGCACGGGCTGGGTGAGAGATTCACCAGTTCTGCAAGCTCAACATTCGTGATGCGGCCGTTCTTTTGAAGTTCATGGAGAATCTTGATATCGATCCGGTCAAGCTTCATGTTGCTCCACATCCCGCTGGGTCATTTCCACGCAGCATAATATGCGGCGTATCGAGCAGCGCAAGCAAAACCGCCGAAATACCGCTTCCCCACCGGGTCTCCACGCAAATTTGGCAGATAGATGCGGCGCGATAACACGTTGCAGAATAAAATTCTGTCAAACCTGCTCCTTGCGGCAGGTGCAACACGATGTGGCTGTTAGTATGGGGCACCGATAGGAGAATCCAATGCCTGCACCGCTTTACCGCATCGAGACCACGTCGCAACTGCCTAGAGAAGCCGATGTGGTCGTCATTGGTGGCGGCGTGGCGGGTGTGTTTTCCGCCTATTATCTGGCGCAGCGTGGGCTGAAGGTGGCACTGGTCGAAAAGGGTCTCGTTGGAGCCGAGCAAAGCAGCCGCAATTGGGGCTGGTGCAGACAACAAAACCGCGATGCGCGTGAATTGCCCATGTCCACGCACAGCCTGGCGCTATGGGAGCGGTTTGCCGCCGAGACAGGAGAAGAAACCGGCTTTCGCCGGTGCGGATTGCTCTATCTCAGCAACAACGAGGCGGAACTCGAGGGTTGGGCGCGCTGGCGTGATTTCGCTCGCACCGTCGGAGTAACCACACATATGCTCAGTGCTGATGAGGCGAAGGAGCGTGGCCGCGCCACCAGACGGGATTGGCGGGGTGGCGTTTTTTCACCAACTGATGGCATCGCCGACCCCTCCCGGGCTGCACCCGTCGTGGCGCGGGCAATCATAAAGCTTGGTGGAACCGTGCACCAGATGTGCGCAGCACGCGGTCTCGAGTTGCAGGCTGGCAGCGTATCCGGTGTCGTCACGGAAAAAGGCACCATCGCGACGAAATTAGTCGTGTTGGCAGGCGGTGCCTGGGCATCGTCCTTTTGCCACCAGCTTGGAATCCGCTTTCCGCAGGCAGCCGTTCGCTCGTCTATTTTATCGGTGACCTCAGGTGCCCAAGATCTGCCGGATGCCTTGCACACGGCAGATGTGTCAATCACCAGGCGTGGCGATGGCGGTTACACACTGGCAATCAGTGGCAGGGCGCGTGTCGACCCGACACCGCAACAGCTCCGTTTTTCCCGCGAGTTCGTACCGATGTTCCTAAAACGCCGCAAAAGCCTGGCACTCGGCGGGTTAGAGGGCTGGAAGGCGGGCCATGAGACGCTGAAGAAATGGTCCATGCATAAGATCACGCCCATGGAGAAAAACCGCATTCTCGACCCCAAGACCGACCAGACCCAAATCGACGAAACCTTTCGCCGGGCAAAAGATTTGCTGCCCGAACTGCGCAAGACGACCATCGCCAGCGCCTGGGCCGGTTTCATCGACAGCACGCCTGACGGCGTGCCGGCTATTGGCGAGATAGATAGCGTACCCGGCCTCATTTTGGCCGCCGGTTTCAGCGGCCACGGTTTCGGCATTGGCCCTGGTGCAGGACATCTGGTCGCCGATATCGTGACCGGAGCGACGCCCATCGTCGATCCCGCTCCCTACCGCCCCTCCCGTCTGAACACCTCCGTCTGGGGCAAGGTTGCAGATTTCTAAATCCTGGAACGGTAAATTCTCTCAACAATTTCCTTCAAGCTATTGGACGCGCGCTCACAAACCATAGACGTTATCGCAACCCAATAACGTAGGTGCGTCTCTCTACTCCTTAGTTTCAACCCCCTCAGCCGCTAGCCGTGCATCCGAGCCGGGTTGATGAGGGCTCCGGCAATCGCGCGCGGCAAAGGCCTTGTAGTCTTACGGCACTCTCCACGGCTAGGAAGGAGTTCGTTCATGGTACTACAGAACACCGCGTATCCTATTTCAATGCAATCCAAACAACCCGAGCAGTTCCTCCCTCTGGCGCACGAAACCTGAAGCGCTACGATCGCGGGGCCGGGGCAAGTCAATGTTGATCAGCAGAGGTTCACCGCCCTTTTCTCGCGGCAGGATCAGAATGCGGTCGGCAAGGAAAATAGCCTCTTCGAGATCGTGGGTCACGAGCACCGTCGTCACGTCCTCCTCCTTCCAGATCCGCGCCAGTTCCTGCTGCATGCTGATCTTGGTCATGGCATCAAGCGCACCCAGTGGTTCGTCGAGCAACAGAATCTCCGGCTGGACGGCGAGCGCACGAGCGATACCGACCCTTTGCGCCATTCCGCCTGAGAGCTGACGCGGATAGGCGGTTTCGAAGCCCTTCAGCCCGACCAGATCGACATAGCGCTGGGAGACAAGGTGCGATTCCTCGCGGGACACACCCCTGGTTTCCAAGCCAAAGCCGATGTTGTCGATGACCGTCAGCCAGGGAAGTAGGCGCGGCTCCTGGAAGATGACGGCGCGCTCTGTTCCGACACCGCGGATGCGGCGACCGTCGATCAGTACGTCGCCGCTATCCGCCTCCTCAAGTCCTGCGAGAATGCGCAGAAGCGTTGTCTTGCCGGAGCCGCTGGCACCGACGATCGCCAGGCTTTCGCCGGAGCGGATGGTAAGGTTCAGATCTTTCAGGATCGGCAGCGGCTGTCCGTTTAGGGTGAAAGTCTTGGAGAGGTGACGGATCGTCACCTCTCCAAGGCCGGTGTTGAACTGAGGAAGCGCCATGAATCAGTTGCTCGCAGTTTCGGAGGTGTAGAGAAGATCGTTTGCCGAGAGTTGGCACTGTTTCAGTTTGCCTTCGCGAACCAGAACGTCGATCCAGAACTGCAGGTCGCGCTCCACCGCCTTGCCGCCCGGACGTACACCATAACCACGGAAATACTGGGCTATGTCGGCATTTTCACCTCGCTCGGCCAGCGCTTTGGCAAAGATAGCGTTGGTTTCCTTAGGATGCTCGCGGGCATAGTCGAGAGCGCGCTCGGACTGTTCGACGAAGACCTTGGCAGCTTCCGGGTGTTTTTCGATGAAGTCCCGGCGCAGGACGACGAAGCCACCGGCGATTTCACCGAGCACATCGGTGTCGTCGAAGATGGCACGTAGCCCGCCCTTCTGCTTCGCCACGCCCTCGAAGGTCGTTTGCCAGTAACCGAAGGCCGAGATATCGACTTGCCCTGAGCGTAGGACCTGTTCAAGCTGCGGCCCCGGAACGACGATCTGGTTGGCGGCGTCGGTCGGCAGACCCACCGAGTGCAAGGCTTCCCGGATCGTGTAGTCGAGATGGGCACCGAGCGTGTTCACTGCAATGCTTTTTCCGGCAATGTCCTTGATGTCGCGGATGGGGCTGTCTTCCAGCACATAGAAGATCGACTGCACTTCATTGTTGATGCCATTCGACGGATAGGCTGCGACAAAGTCGTTGCCGCCGACGATCGAGTTCAAGACGGCAGAGGTGGCGGCACTACCGATTTCAACATCGCCCGAGGCGAGCGCAATGAGCGAGGCGGGGCCACCCGTGGCGTAACCGACATTTTCGATGGTGATGCCGGTGCCGTCGAAATAGCCGAGTTCGGCGGCAAGTTCATGCGCGGACAAGCCGCCCTGGCTGGCGAGATAGCGCAACGTCACCTCCTCTGCGGCGAAGGTGGAGCCTGAGAGGGCGAAGGTGATTGCTGCGGAGAGGAGGAGCTTGCGGGAATGGAGTGTCATGGGAAAATCCTTCAGATCACGAATTTTGGGGTGAAGTTTGATACCTGGTCAGGCCCAGCGGCACAGACGCCGCTGCATAAGGACGAGGGCGGCATTGGCGGCGAGGCCGAGCAGCGCAAGAAGCAGGATCGCTGCGAACATAAGCGGGATTTGGAAGTTGTATTGGGCGTTCATCACCTGGAAGCCGATGCCCTTGTTGGCGCCGATCATCTCCGCGGCGATGAGGAGAAGAAGTGCCGTCGTAGCGGAAAGACGCAGGCCGACGAAAATCGCGGGGACCGAGGCGGGCAGAACCACGCGGCGGAAGATCTGCAGCGATCCGGCGCCGTAGGTGCGGGCCATCTCGATGAGTTTCTGATCCACCTCCTTCACGCCGCCAATTGTCGATAACAGGACCGGGAAGAGAGTCGCCCAGAAGATGACGAATATCTTCGACGTTTCGCCGAGGCCTAGAAGCAGGATGAAAACGGGATAGAGGGCGAGCGCCGAGGTCTGGCGAAAGAACTGCAAGAGAGGATCGAGGGCTCGCTCAATGGCTCTCACCTGCCCCATGAAAAGGCCAAGCGGGACGCCGAGCCCAACGGCAGCGACGAAGGCGATGCCTGATCGCTGTAAACTGATGGCTATATCGTCAAGGATGGCACCGGTCGCAATTGCCTTCCACAACGCTCTGATGATCTGGTCCAACGGAGGAAAGACAGATGCGTTGACCCAGCCCAAGGTGGACGACGCCTGCCATAGCACCAGGAAAGCGATCACAAGTCCATAGCGCGCGAGGAAGGGCGTGATTGCCGACATCGCGTGGGTTAGCCAGCTTGGCGGGCGCGGCGCCGCAGGGGCGAGGTCGAGGCCATAGGCCCGCACTTGATGGATATCTTCATAGGACATGGCGGACCTCACTCGGCTGCCTGCAGTACCGAGCGCTCGGCTGCGTAGCGGTTGATGGGGAACGGCAAGCCGAGGTTTTCGCGCAGCGTCCGCCCCTCATAGGCGGTGCGGAACAGACCACGGCGTTGCAGCTCGGGGATGACGAGGTCAACGAAGTCGTTAAGGCCCGTCGGCAACCACGGTGGCAGGATGTTGAAGCCATCAGCCGCTTCGTTCTCGAACCATTCCTGCAGTGTGTCGGCGATCTGACCGGGGGTGCCGACAATGGTGAAGTGACCGCGTGCCGAGGCGACCCATTGATAGAGCTGACGGATCGAGAAATTGTTCTCATCGGCTATTTGACGGATCAGCGCCTGGCGGCTCTTCATGCCTTCCGTTGGCGGAGCGGGCGGAAGCGGCCCATCAAGATCATAGCCCTTCAGATCGAGCGTGCCGCCTGTCAGGCCGTTGAGAAGGCCAATGCCGTCTTCTTCCAGGATGAGCGAGGTTAGGCGGTCATACTTCTCCCGCGCCTCCGCTTCGGTGCGACCGACAAAAGGCGAGACGCCGGGCATGACCAGAACGTGATCGGGATTGCGGCCGAGGCCACGGGCGCGGCTCTTGATGTCACGGTAGAATTCCTGGGCGGTCTCGATGTGCTGATGGGCGGTGAAGATTACCTCCGCTGTTGCCGCGGCAAGCCCACGCCCGTCATCGGACTGGCCCGCCTGGACGATCACGGGATGCCCCTGTCGGGAGCGCGAGACGTTGAGCGGTCCCTTGACCTTGAAATGCTCACCCTTGTGAGCGGCATCATGAAGCTTTGCAGGATCAAAGAAGACGCCCGTTTGCTTGTCGCTAATGAAGGCATCGTCCTCAAAACTGTCCCAGAGCTTCTTGACGACATCGACATGCTCGGCGGCGCGCTTGTAGCGGTCGGCATGGGCCAGTTGTGTGTCGAGATTGAAGTTCTGCGCCGTGGCATCGCCTGTCGTCGTCACGACGTTCCAGCCTGCCCGGCCGTCAGAGATCAGGTCGAGGGAGGCAAATTTGCGCGCAGTGTTATAGGGCTCCTCGTAGGTCGTCGAGGCTGTCGCGATGAAACCGAGATGGGTGGTGAATGGCGCGAGTGCCGAAAATAGCGTGACGGGCTCGAACCCGGCGACGCGTGCGTTGCCGCCTTCGCGTGCACCGCCGAAGCCGACTGCGAGGCCATCGGCCAGGAAATAGGCGTCGAACAGGCCCCTCTCGGCCGTCAAAGCCAATTGCTTGTGAAACTCGAAGCTGACGGCGCCGTCGACCGGTTGATCCGGGTGCCTCCAAGAAGCGATATGCTGTCCCCCACCTGGAAGGAATGCTCCTAGTCTGATCTTGCGTGTCATAGCTGGTCCTCTCTCAGTCGATGATCGAATATGAGCAGACTATATTGTCTATCGTTTTTATAGAGAAATGAGATTTCGAAGATTGAGCCGGATGGCAAATGGATTTCCGGGTCGAGCGATCGATGCGAACAAGCCTGCCGCAAATTTCGAAACGGTGCGAAGAAGAGTTACGGTCGCGACAATCAGAGCTTGAACAGATAATTTATAAAAACTATGTAATTGAACAAATTCAATCGCGATGGCCATCGACCGGATGTCTGAACAATGCTCACAAACAAAGGCAAATATGGCTTGAAAGCGCTGGTCGACCTCGCCGGTCTGGAACCAGGGCAGACAGCGTTTGTGACCGATATCGCCACGCGAAACAATATTTCAAAGAAATTCCTCGACACGATCCTGCTGGAACTGCGCAACAACGGTTTCCTGCGTTCGAAGAAGGGGCCGAACGGCGGCTACGCCCTATCAAAGCCAGCCGACGAGATCATGATCGGTCACGTCATCCGAGCCCTCGACGGGCCGCTTGCGCCGATCCGCTGTGCCAGTCGTACGGCATTTGAAGCCTGTGACGACTGCCGGGATCCAGCCTCGTGCCAGATCCGTATTTCCATGACGCAGGTCCGGGATGCGATGGCAGCCGTCCTCGACACGATGACGCTGACCCAATTCGCAGCGTCAGGACAGCCAGATCAGGATTTGATCGCTGGCGAATGATCGCCAGAACAGCGCAATCGCGCCGTGTCCAGCGCCCGGCAAAATCGATCTATTTGCTCAAGGTCGATCGGGGGATCATCCACCTGAATGACATCGATCAGGGACGCGGCCTTCTGGATCATGCCGTCCAAGAGTTCGACTTCGACTGCCATGGCGGGCTCCGGCGGGTTTGTCCGCGTCTGGGCGTTGACGTGTCCGCGTGTGTAAGCAGCCTTTAGAAATGCCGTCATCAGACGCGCGAGACAGTCTGCGTTGTCACCAAGTGAAAGAACGTAGTCCGGGTAAACGGTCAAATCCGATGATGCGTCATTGCGCACCGACACGTGCTTATGGTCCAGAATAGCGACCACCGGCTCAGAACCGGCGCCAGATGCCCGTACGATCTGCCAGTCAACCGCGCTGTTCGCTAGAACCGAGCCCCCATGTTCCAGAGCGAAAGCCAGACCCGACCGCACCAGCCTTGGTAGCGCGGCGCCCTCGCGACGACTGCTAAGTTCGAAGACATCACCCAGCACGACGCGTGCGTATATCGCCTTGCGCTGTTCTGTCGATCCGCTGGTCCGGATCATTTCCAGGGCGACAAGATGTGCGAGAAGCCGCTCGGCCACGGTGGTGCTCAACGTCACGATCCGGCTGACGGCCTCTGCAACGATCAGGTTCGAAATATCCGCACCCCCGAAGCTTGCCGGAATGGACATAGCGAGAAGCCCGCTTGCGGGGAGAACAGAGGACTGGTCCAAATTGCCACTGGCCGCCAACGCTTCCAACCGATCGAGTGCTGCCACGACATCGCCCTCCCTTGTCAGGGCAAGCGGCACTGGTCGCAATCGGTCAGAAGTCGGCACCATCATGCAGGCTATCCTTCACTCAGACTGATGTCACGTCAACGCGTGGTATTTGCCATTCTGATAGAGCAGTGAACTGCCACTACCGAGGCGAATCGACAGAACCCGGCCGATCAGGATGACATGGCTATGTCGCTCGATCGCCTCCTCAACCTCGCAATCGAGCGCGGCAACCGCATCTTCCAGGACTGGCGCTCCGCTGGCAAGCCTCGTCCATTCGGACCCGACATAGCGCTCT
Organism: Hyphomicrobiales bacterium; assembly: GCA_900468285.1. GTDB lineage: Bacteria > Pseudomonadota > Alphaproteobacteria > Rhizobiales > Rhizobiaceae > Agrobacterium. The sequence continues at coordinate 216,259 of UBTF01000014.1, forward strand.
GCCCCTTTCAAGCCGCCGACGCCCGCAAACCGGTTTGCGACGTCCTGATGATCGGCGCCAATCACATTGACCGCGAAATGTCCGTAACGTTCAACGACGGGCCAGGTCGAGGAGGATCTGTTGAGGGATACCAACATGCGCGGGGGATCGACGGACAATGCCGTCGCAGAGGTGACTGTCGCGCCTGTGCGTTCCGCGCCGTCACCTGCCGTGATGACACTGACGCCGCCGCCAAGCGTTCTCAAGGCCTCCTTCAAGCCAGCCGCATCTGCCGGGCGATCCGACACTGAGCGCGTCCGGGGTTCCTGAAATTCACTTCTGGTAAAAATGTTCATCTGACCTCTCCGCGCTACTTCATCTGAACCATGGGTAACAGCCGCGGAACCCAATCAGTAGACAAGCGTTTTTAATCTCCATATATTTTATAGAAAATATGCCCAGATCTAACCCCGCGGACCGGAAGGAAGACTGCCATGTTGAAGATCAGGATGTCATCGCCGAGACTGCAGGCGCAAACGACACGCCCGGCCTCTCGCGTCGTCATCATCGGCGGCGGATACACCGGTGCCATCATTGCCAAACTTCTGGTCGAGCGCGGATTGCGCGACATTGAAGAGGTTATTGTTTTCGAGCCTCGCGAGCAGCTCGGTTGTGGCCTTGCCTATGATGTCCAGAACATCGATGTCCGCCTCAACGTTGCAGCGCACAGAATGCGCGCCATCCCGAGCTCGCCCACAGCCTTTCTTGACTGGCTGCAGACCAGCGGAACTCTCACCGTCGATCCCGAGGCTGTGACCCCGGAAGGCATCTTTGCCCGCCGCAGCGATTTCGGGCGCTTCATGCAGGAACAATTAGCGCCACATCTGGACAGCGGCGCGATCAGGCACCTTCGCCAAACCGTTCGGAGCGTTGATCGCCAAAACGAGCATTGGCGGATCACGGACTCCAGCGGCACCGCGATCTCGGCCGATATCCTGATCATCGCTACAGGGCATCCTCCGTTATCGAGGCCGCCCGTGATCGACAACCTCGATCCTTTGACGGCGTCTCGTATCGCCGATGTCTTCGCGCCGAACGTGTTTGACGGCATCAGCAAATCCGACCCGATCCTCATCGTAGGTTCGGGGCTTACAGCGCTAGACGCACTCAGCCGCCTTGATGCCCTCGGCCACGACGGCGAGATCATCCTTCTTTCCCGCTCCGGCCTGATGCCAAGGCCGCATGCGGGTGGAGGCTTCTCGCCCTTCGGTGACTTTCGCAGCGGCGACCTCACCTCCGCCAGAAAGCTGTTGGCAAAGGTGCGGGCGACGATTGCCGATGCGGAGACGCAGGGTATTCCATGGCAATCCGTTTTCGATGCGCTTCGGCAGCATGCCCAGGAAATCTGGCAGGATCTACCGATGCCCGAGCGGCAAAAGTTTCTGCGCTGCCTTCGCCGCTGGTACGATGTCCACCGTTATCGCATGCCGCCACAGGCGGCCCTAACGCTGGAAAAGGGCCTCAATATGGGCCGCGTCACCGTCGAGCGCGGAGACCTCGTATCGATAACACGGGATGGAAAAGACCTGCTGGCTTGGATTGAAACTCGCAACAGCGGGTCCGAGCTTCGCTGTCGCCGCATTCTTCTGGCGACGGGGCCGGAATTCCGGGATTATGCAGACCACCAGAGGTTTCTGCTCGGCATGCACCGGGATGGCTTCATCCAGGCGGATCCTCTCGGTCTCGGCCTTAGCTGCGATACAGGAGGCAGAGCTCTCAGCATCGCAGGAACCCCGAACGCTACGCTGTTTGTCGCCGGCC
>UBTF01000005.1 GCA_900468285.1 Hyphomicrobiales bacterium
AAAGCAGCCCGGTTTTGGGTTGTCTATGACCGTCATGAGGACCGGGGAGATCCTGACGCCATCGCGATGCGCAATGCAGCATTTCGTATCACCCGCGGATATAACGGCGTCGTCGTAGCTTCGTTAAGCCTCCTGGGACGGAAAGACGCTCTCCAAGACCTCGAACTGATTTTCGTCTGTTTCAGAGAAGATTTCCAACGTCGCAATTTTAGAATTCGATTTGAAAACAAGCCTATACCACATCAGTGATGGCGGTAATTAAGCGTCCAGGAAGGAGCCCGTCAACATGAGAAATAACAAGGCGTTATCATGGGTATCGGCATCGGGCCCCGGGCCGATTTACAGGGATATAGGCGCAAGGCGTACCGACGGGATTGATGACATACCAAAGCCCTTGCCGTTCCATTCAATTGCACTACCGCACAAGACACCTGTAATTAGCTTCACCTTAACGAATTAGCCAATCACCACGACTTTGCTCGTTGGAACGAAGACTGGAATGATCCTTTCAACGGGCGGAAATATGAGCAAAAACTCCTTTGCCGGATTGTAGATCGTCTGCCGCGTCAAGCCCTCGTCTTTCCAGTGACCTATGGTTTCCGAACCCAATTTTATCTCCCCGCTTTTTGGCATAACCACGCCGGTGCGCGCACCCATAGACGATGCATCCATCGCGGCTGAACGTGTAAATGTATCGACAGAAGGCACCTTGGCATTTTCCGCTGCAATATGGACAAGCTTTGTATTTCGCCATTCCTGGGGATGCCATTTATAGCGCTTTAGACAAAAGGCGGAAACACGGTGCTGCTTGTAAGCGCCAGTTCCGCTTGAGCCAAGATAAGTCCATAGAAAAGATAGGCCACCGGTTGCATTTTTCCAATTCTGATTTGAGAACGCCTTCTGATCCACCTCAACATGTCCGTCATATGGACCTGGTGATGGTCCATAGTCTTTCTTGAAGTCAGTGGGACTGTTGTGAGGATTGTCCGCATACCGGCGTAAGTCTGACTTTAGAAAGCCTTCGAGCGATATGTCATCTTTTCGCTTGAACGCTTTATAGGCCATTTCCGTGCGGTAGATTTGCGCTCCGACCTTCACGTTAAACTCTTTTGTAACGCCCCCATCTTGCTGGAAGAGTTGGTTCAAGGACAAAGTTTTGCTGGTTCCGGTGCCTGAGAGAAAATGGGCAAGATTTTGGCTTGCCAAAGTGTCCTGCCCTCCGGCTGTTTTTAGAAAACGCCACGCATACGACAAAAAATCCTGATCCTGATAGGTATGGTTATGAATCGATGCAGTGTGAGTCAAATTCCACGCAGCCCAAACACCTGGCCGCGAATAAAGCAAAGAATTGGCCTCACCTATCTCTCTTTCGCTGACGGGACGTTCCATCACTGTCTTCCTCACCCATTAAGAACCTAGCGCAAGACCGATCAATGAGATCTGCAGAACCCGGTCGGCCACATGAATAACGATGAACTTAATATCCTCAAATATAGGTCGCCAAGCATAAGGACAAACCTGCTAATTCTTATTCCCTCAACCAAAGCGGGCGTAATTATGTCCGGCGACTAGAAAGAAAGCAACCAAGCTAAAGACGGTGCTACGGCTAGCGCTGTTTTCTCTCACACATTGACCAAGGGCGATAAGCCGTTCCGAGAATAACGCAGTAGTGTCGGTGGCCGGATCGCGCCTTGGTTGCTCATGAACTTACGAACGGCATCAGAGTTGGACTGGCGGACGGGTTAATTAAAATCGTCTTATCCCATCCTGCGAGAGCACCTGCGAAACCCCTTGTTCGCGCGATGGTGTAAGCGCTTGTTACCGATCAAGCACCGACGGTGTCTCAGCATTTCCTCCCCTTCGACGTTTACAGTAAGCGGTGTTTTACTCCCGTATTGATTAAACGCTTAGGCCGTTCTGAAAGCTACCGCCGCGGCATTGATGGCAGGAATACGCCACTGGCGGAGATCGTCCAATGGCCTCATCATCACGGCAACTTGCTGTCCTCGTAATCGAGATAGAGATTTTTGCTTGTAGCCATATGTCGCTCGACGACGTCTGCAACACCCTGGACGCTTGTCTGCAGTTCGATCTCTGGTTCCACGGCTCCGTCAAACGTTCCCATCGCCGTCCTTGCCCAGCCCGGATGAATCGAGAGCATCGTCAGGCCCTACTGTCTGTAATCTGCGTAGATGCCATGGGCCAGCATGTTGAGGGATACCTTACTCGCTCGGTATAGCTCCAGGCCGGCTTCGACATTGATTTCGACGCTGCCGCGATGAGAGGATATGAAGGCCAGCATGCCGCATGGAGTGACGAGGTTGTTGATGAGGTGGCGCGCAAGATGGATGGGGCCGAAGATATCAGCATTTAGATAGATGACGTCGAACCGCCTGTCCGACAAGGACTTGAGAAATGGGTTGATCTCGTTTGCCTTGATCACGTCGATCCTGGCAACCGCTAGGTGATCAGGATTGCCTGCGCCGATAGACAACAGGTCAGTGACATCAGCCGCTCGATCCGCTCACCTTGCCGACAATCTGGACGTCTTTGGCCGCCTGGCGTGCTTGCGCCGCAATCAGCATCGCCTGCAGTGCGGTAATGGATGCGTCGCGGTAAGGGAGTTCCAATTTGCGGTTGCAACCTTGTCAGCTGACAAGGTGACGTGAGTAAAGGGGTAGAAGATCATAGGACCCTTCATCGGCGATACTCATGGCAAATTATCCTCCTCGCAAACCAAACCTTGTCAGCTGACAAGGCTTGCTTGTGAGTGACGGATTGGCAGTGGCGGGCTTCACCTGTCTGAACGTCCGTCGCTTGGCCGAGGGGCCGAATGCAATACGGTAGGTTCGAAACAAAATCTCTAACTATCCCGATCCAGACCGCTTATCGGTTTATTTACTCGCCCGGATCTACCTTATCGCCCAGAACCGTAAGGCAATGGATGCCCCTTTTTTGACGAGATAGCGTTTCGAAAATCGGATTTGACATCTCGCGCAGGTGAACAAGCACGAAGAGGTCCACTGTCTCGGGTAAACGAGATAGTGCCGAATCCGAGTCAGTCGATTTATAGCGAGACGAGGCTCGAGGTCATCACAAGGTAGCAATCGTGGCAGTAGCTCACAAATAATCGCCAGAGTTGATCGGTAAGGGCAGACGGCCAAAGATCACTTTCGCAGAAGCCTCGAGTTCGCTGACATGTGAGACAATGTTAAGAAAGACATCGCTTCTCCGGAAAAAGAACTATGACGCCCATCGCATCGCTTGCGGGAAAGCTTGGCGGCTGTCGAAACGATGACACGTCTACTCTTGCTGTTCTCGCTATCGCTTTCGGCATCCATACCTTTCTTGGTGTGTGTAGTATTCTCGATGGCTCGCCCCAGCGGTCTCTTTCGCAGCCATCATCTACTACGCGTCGGTTTCAGTCGGAATCTACGCGTTTTGGTCGTGGATGGCGCGATTTGAGCCGCACGTGACCTGCCGTTCTACCCGCTCCGCAATGTTAGCAGTGATGGCGGTTGGCTGCGCGATGATCCTGGCTATGTCCAGCTGGCAAAATGCTGCCGCACTTACGGGCTCAGTTTCTCTCGAAGAGCATCTCGTGGAAACTGTTCCGACCATACCGGAAATGTTGGTCCGGCACACCCTAATGCTCTCGCGGCACAAAGCCTCTTGCCGGACTTTCAACGGGTCAAAGAGCGTTTCACCTAGCTTGCCGCTTCCGAACCGCAGTCAGGGGCGCTGAGAGGGGAGGGCGCGGTGGAAGCCGGGATCGGCCAACACCGTTGACTGGCCCACCCTGTTTGAAGAGTGCAGTCATATCGTACTGTAATTCTTTTTAATTTGGCGATCTTTGGACGGATTCAACCGCCGTCGGCCCGCCAGGGGTAGTTGATCAAAAAAACTCGCTGTCACTCGTTCAGAAACTTGAAAGCGTTAGCCGCGTGAATAACGACGTCCTAGTTTCGATCCTTTCAAGTCGCTCGTCCAAATGCGCTACCTCGTATTAAGAGGCCACCGTAGCCACTACCCGCAACTGATTATGCAAGGGATCGGCTGAGGGGTGGTGCAGCAATTCATCTGGACGTGCGGCCTCAACGCGATTCCGCCCAAGGGCTTTCGCGCGGTACAGCGCGCCATCGGCGCTTGCAAGCATCCTGGCGAGGTCGTAGCAGTCTGGTGCCGCAAGGCCAATACTGACGGTGGCCCGGATTTTCAAGCCCTCTGCTCGAGCGGCTGCTTTGGCAAACCGGCTTGCGATCGCCGAGCCACGACTGAAGGCTTGGGAATGGTCGCACCGTGGCAGAAGCGCAGCGAATTCCTCACCGCCCAGCCGGACAATAAGCGCGTCAGGCCCCGCTTCTTTGCAGGCGATCTTGGCGAACAGCTGCAAAACCCTATCTCCGGTCGGATGTCCATAATGGTCGTTGATCGCCTTGAAGTGGTCGAGGTCGAAGGCAAGCAGGGAGACAGGGTAGCCCTGCCGCCCCCGGAGGATCCGAGATGCCTGCTCAAAAAAGGCGTGACGGTTTGCAAGCCCGGTCAATTGATCGGTTTGTGACATGCGGAGAAGGTGGAGCTTTTCCTCCTCTCGAATAATCATCAGAAAGGACATAGGCATCGCTACCGAGTACAAGACGGCCTCGTACATCGTCACCTTTCCGATGATGGAGATTATATCTTGCCCATACCGCTGAAGGAGAACAGGGGCAATGAACGCTCGGCCGAGGTAGAACAGGGCATGGAAGGCCGAGATCGATACTGCGATAGGACGTGAGCGCAATCGCAGGACCGTGCGGCTGCGCAGAAGCATCCAGGCTGTCACGCCACAAGTCAGCGCGATGGGGATAGACGAGACGTGGTTCCAGAAGGCGGCCGGGAAGTGCGTGCCAGCGATCGCCCAGGCGATCGCTAAGAAGCTTAGCGCTACGACGGACGACCAGAAATACCGGTGACCGTCCAGACCGGCGACAGCGTTAAGGACCAGAAGGTAGCCCAACATCATTAGGATGTTGATCGCCCCCATGCCGAGCGCGACGGGAAAGTGGCTGCGGTTCATTGCAAGTATGCAGCCGAGAACGAACGAGAAGAGTGCCGCGGCCAGAACACCTAGCACGCGTGCGCGACCGGGATGAGCGTGCCTTTCCCAAAGGAGAAGCGATGCTGACACCAGCAGCGTTCCAATGGTTAAGTACCAAAGAGTTTGTAAATCGATCTGCATTGCTCTGCCCCCTTGCGTCAAAGCCTACAGCGTGGTCTTTATAAGATTCTTTACGCCGCCTCTCATATTGTCGACATGGTTGGCTTAGCGTTAAGCGTGCTATTGGGTGTCGGCACAAAAGCTGTCCGCTGCTGGCGATACGCTTTTTCTTGCGGCACCTAGCTCTTTTTATTTTGACACGACCTGTTTGGCGCCTTGCGGCAGGTCAGTCGCCTTGTGGACTAGTGGCGTGGGAACGATGTATCGCTCATCTCTGCGGCGGGCTACTAGTATCCTGCTCCTAAGCATGACTGTTGCTTTGACGGAGGAAACCGGTGCATGCCCATCAAGGGACGGTCAGTACGCGAGGCAAGCGCACTTACGATGTGCCGGGCAGAATTACTACCATGAAACCTGGATCAGTTTCTTGCACGGCGAGCGTTGGTTTTTGCTCGGAGGAGAAAGCTCGCGCCGCGGGGTCACGACGGTCCCGCGTCTGAGCAAAATGTGCTCCGGAACAGAAGTTCGAAGCATGTACTTACGTGCTTTTTCCGGCTCTGCCCCTTAAGATCACGCCACGAGTGGCGGCGCTGACTTCTTCCGATTCCAGAACGATGTACTGCCCGTTATCTGTCTGATAACCTTTGACCTGATCGTCACGCTCGACCAACTCGCCGGTCTCACCATCTACGAACTCGCGCTTCACCCGATTGTCGGTTGCTTTGTTGAGCGTGTTGAAGGCGATCCGCTCCTGACGCTGCGGCCAAAGCGCGACTGCGCAGGACACTTCGCCGAATTTGATGAAGCCTTTCCAACCCGCTCACGGGGAACCCATAATATGACACTCCTCACAGAACCACGCGATCCAACCGAACGAGTGAGCGAGACGTCCTAGCTAAAACGAGTCGTTTACGATGACTTAGGCACATGCGGCCTCTCGTTTTGCGTGTCTGTCTTAGGTCGCTGATACGAATGCATCTTTTGAAAGCGTGACGCGTTTCCCTCCATAGCCACCCGACGGAGATCTGTTATGACAAAGCGAGAACTTATCGATACCGGCACTGACAAGCGTTACGTACGCCGCGATGAAGACGGCAAGTTCAAGGAGAGCGTCGATGTCTCTCGTTCGCTTTCAGCCGATGCGCGCCATGACGCACAGAATGATACCAAATCAGGAGAGGGCGACAAAGGTGATCGCAAGCGCTAACGCAAGCCGGTGAAGATCGCCACCTACAATGTTAACGGTATCAATGGTCGCCTGAACGTTATGCTTCGTTGGCTGGACGAGGGGCAACCTGACATCGTCTGTCTGCAAGAACTTAAGGCACCGTCCAATAAATTTCCGCGCAAAGAGCTGGAACGCGCAGGCTACGGCGCGATATGGCATGGCCAGAAATCGTGGAACGGTGTCGCGATCCTTGCACGCGGCCAGGAGCCGCTTGAGACGAGACGCGGGTTGCCCGGCGGCGAGCACGACGATCAAAGTCGATACATCGAGGCTGTCATCGACGGAATGGTTGTCGGATGCCTCTACCTGCCAAACGGCAATCCTGTCCCAGGTCCGAAGTTCCAATACAAACTAGACTGGTTTCGGCGACTGCATTCCTACGCGGAAGAACTGTTCGAGCTCGGAGTACCTGTAGCCCTCGTTGGCGATTTTAACGTCATGCCAACCGATCTCGATGTCTACAAACCGGAGCGCTGGATAGACGACGCGCTGTTTCGGCCCGAGGTCAAAGCGGCTTATGCGGATCTGGTGGCGCAAGGCTGGACGGATGCGGTACGGCATCTGCATCCGATCGAACGGATCTACACCTTCTGGGCATATTTTCGAAATGCGTATGCGCGCGACGCTGGTCTGCGGATCGACCACTTTTTGCTGAGCCCGCATCTCGCCGAAAGGCTCGTGAAGGCCGAAGTCGACAAGCACGTCCGTGGCTGGGAGCACACCAGCGATCACGCGCCTGTCTGGATTGAACTGACCGAAAAAACGTCAAAAAAAGGAGAGACAAATGACCGATGATTGGAAACGTGAGGTTCGCTCAAAGCTCGAAGAGCTGGTCGATGGCCTCGTTGTAAACGGCGTCAGTTATGAGGACGCTTGCAGTGTCATTGTCGTGGAGGTCAACAGCATGTTGGTCGCTCATGAGCATGATCCAGATCCCGCAGATGATGATGTAATCGAGGAGCCGGCCAACGACTGGCCAGCGGCAGAAGAGAAACGACCTGTAGATTGAAGGTTTGTGGGGGCCCCGGAGGACAACCCCTCAGGGGCCGTTCGACTTCTTATTGAGGCGGCTGACCGTTAGACGCCGACATTCCACCGTCGACAGGCAGATTGACGCCTGTCACGAAGCGAGCGTCGTCACTTGCAAGGAATGCGATCACCGCCGCGACGTCTTCCGGTTCGCCAGGGCCTCTGAGCGCAAAGCGTTCGTTGAATTTCGCGATCAACTTTTCGTCGTCCATCATGTCCTCGGTCATCCCGGTGCGCGTCAGGCTCGGGCATACTGCGTTGACCCTGATGCCGTCCTTGCCATGATCCATGGCCATCGCCCGCGTGAGGTTGGTAATGGCACCCTTGGCGGCATTGTATGCCGCCATGCCCCAGTCACCACCCGTGCCGGATACGGAGTTGACGTTGATGATGGAGCCGCGCGACGACTTCAGATGTGGGACGGCCGCACGGCAGGCGTAGAAGACGCCATCCACATCTGTCGCCATGACCGTTCGCCAGGCATCTGTGGTGAGGGTGCTGACGTCGCCTTGGGCGACAACACCTGCATTGTTGACAAGAACATCCAGGCGCCCGAACTTTTCGACTGTCCGAGAAATCATGTCTCTCACGTCACCGTCATTCGATATGTCAGCCTCGATTAGCAGAACCCGATCTTCAGGATAAGGCTTCGCGACATCCTCCAGCTTTCCCCTCGTGCGGCCGACCAGGGTCACCATTGCGCCCTCGCTGAGGAAACGCTCCGCCGTTGCCTTGCCTATTCCTGAACCAGCGCCAGTTACGACGACAACCTTGTCTGCAAATCGCTGCATTGAAATCTCCTTGAATGTGCAGTGGTGCCTCGTTCTGAAACGGGACATGTGCGGGGTTGTTCCCGGCGCAGAGGTCTTGGCGATTGAAGGCAGACAGATGGCAATAACGAGATTGTCAGTGGCGGCGTAGCGCTGGAGCGGAACGAACGTTCCCCAGTGGAGGTTGAGGGGATGCAATAGGAAAGTCTCATGATGCCCTCAAATCTCGCGGCCTTCTTCTCTCTATTCGTTATATTCATTGGCGCAATCTGCGTCGCTGCAAGTCCTAGTGTTGTAATGGCTGCGGACCGCGGACCCCGAATTGTGTCGTCCAAGGTCGACCCTGCGGCCAAACCCTTGCAGATGGTGCAGGCAGAAAGCATCTCCAGATCGACCGCTTCTCGAGTAGGAATGCGTGGGGATCATCTGGTGATCCTGTTCCACGGCATCCGGGGAAGAGGGGCGGTGATGGGAGCGCTCGGGAACTCTTGGCAGGCTACGCTCCCGGACACAGTGTTCGTTGCGCCAGACGCGCCGTTCGCGCACAAGTCAGGTGGTCGTCAATGGTTTGCAGTCGATGACCAGATCATGCGCCCCGAGCGGATAGATGCCGCGCGTCGATCGTTCGACAGGGTGGTCTCTGAAATTGTCAAACGTGAAGGGTTCGAAGGCGCGCTGGACCGAGTGGCGTTCGTCGGGGTCTCGCAAGGCGCCATTATGGCGCTGGATGGAGTTGCATCGGGTCGTTGGAAGGTCGGCGCTCTTGCCACTTTTGCAGGGCTGTTGCCTCTGCCGCCGACGTCATCTTCGACACGAACAGTTATTCTGATGATGCATGGTGCAGAGGATAAAACAATTCCACCGGCAGCGACAACTGTCGCGTCTGGCCAACTGCGATCGGCTGGTTTCAAGGTGACGTCCAAAATCTATCCTGGGGTCGGTCACACTATATCGTCGGAGGAGGCAATGGATGCCGTCATCTTCCTTCGCGACGGCTTAAAATAGCGGCATGACGGTGTACGTTCGACCTCCATTTCTTGACTGATTATCCGGGCGCGGGTAGAAGAGATGGGCCAACTTGGAGTGCACGACCATGGACATTGCTGACCTGTAGTCTGAATCAGCACCACTGATGTAGCGGCCGAGAACATCGCGCGTCCTGAGTATAATTCGCATTTTTAAGGATTCACTCATGCCCAGACTTGAGGGGAAAACCGCAGTCGTGACCGGGGCTGCGCGCGGCATTGGCGCAGCTATTTCTCGTGCTTTCGCGCACGAAGCGGCCAGCGTCATTGTCACTGACATCGACGTGGAAGGTGGCCGGAATCTAGCAAAGGAAATCGGAGCGACGTTCGTCCGACTTGATGTTTCCTCGGAAAACGATTGGATTGATATTGCCCGTCAGTTTCCGAGGATTGACGTGATTGTCAACAATGCCGGGATCACCGGGTTCGAGGGACCAGTCGACAGCACTCCGCCTGCTCACGATCCGGAAAACGCTCAACTCTCCGATTGGCGTGCGGTCCATGCCGTGAATTTGGATGGGACTTTCCTCGGTTGCCGTTATGCCATCAGGGCCATGCGGGAAAATGGTGCGGGCTCGATCATCAATATCTCGTCTCGCTCGGGGTTGGTTGGAATTCCGATGGCTGCGGCCTATGCCTCATCCAAGGCGGCGGTGCGCAACCACACCAAGAGCGTCGCCCTCTATTGCGCTAGTCAAGGCTTGAACATCCGCTGCAATTCGATCCATCCGGCCGCCGTGATGACTCCCATGTGGGAGCCGATGCTGGGCACTGGCGCGGATCGTACAGACCGCGAGGCCGCGTTGGTCAAGGACACACCGATGCGCCGGTTTGGAAGGCCGGAGGAAGTCGCTGCGCTGGCTGTGTTGCTGGCTTCCGACGAAGCCACCTATATGACTGGAGCCGAATTGACCATCGATGGCGGCATTCTTGCGGGATCAGCCGCGGCGCCGGGGAGCTAAAAAAGTGATAGCGCCAAACTGTCATCCGCCGTTGCAGGCCAACTGGATCACAGCCACCGCGCGGGTTTGAAGCGGTAATACAGAATGCCGCAGAGAACGAGAATGACAGCCAGAACGATGTGATACCCGTATTGCGACTTCAGCTCGGGCATGTTCTCAAAGTTCATGCCGTAAATCCCAGCGATTGCCGTCGGCACAGCCAGAATCGCCGCCCATGCTGCGAGCTGCCGCGTAGTCGCTCTTGCCGCTGTTGCTCCAGAAGATTTGTGGCCTCGAATACGGATGTCACGATATCACGCAACCCGATCACCATGTTTTCGACACGCCGAACATGATCGTGAACGTCCTTAAAGAACGGCCTAGCGTTGTTGTCGACGCAGGGCAGTTTAAGGTTGGCTAGCTTGCTGGCAACTTCCGCCGTCGGACCCATCAGCCTCTGGAACTTAATGACCTGCCGACGCATTCGGAAGATCCTGCGGATCTGCTCCGGCTCAAGGAAAGATATGAGAACGTGTTTCTCAATCTCCAGAACCCGGTCTTCTATCGTTTCGACCAAGGGAAGATAGCTATCGACGATGAAATCGAGGATGCCGTGGAGGACGTAGTCAGGACCATGCGAGAGAAGCTGCGGTGCCTGCTCGAGTTGTTCGCGTAGTTTCTGGTGTGATCGAGCCGACCCATGTCGCACGGTGATGACATGGTTCTGGCCGACAAAGATACAGGTCTCGCCATAGGCGATCCTGTCGTTTTCGAGATTTGCGGTCTTGGCGACGACGAATAGCTGGTCGCCATAGATATCGACCTTCGGGACCTGTTTGCCATTCAGCGCGTCCTCGACTGCAAGGGAATGAAGGCTGAACATCGCCTTCAAACATGCCATCTCTTCGATCGTCGGATCGGTCAGCCCGATCCAGACAAACTCGTTGGCGTTCGCCTCAAAGGGCTGCGAAGAGAGTGTCATCTCATCAGTGCGCTTACCGTTGCGATAGAGATAGGATGCGACGACTGTCATTCTTGTCCGATATGCTTCGAGGACTGGAGGGGAGATATTTGACTGTAAGGAACAAATACACGCCAAGCCGACCGGGAGGTAGCGAAGAGAGCCGTTCAGCCGAGGTTTAAGCTATTTCCTACTGAAACCTCAAGACTGACGAGACGGGTATGACGGCGATCAGGTGACCATCGGCGCGAACGACCTCGAAGCTGGTGTGGCTGATGATGTCTCCGAATACTATTTTTTCGGCAAGTGTTTCCCTCGCTGCCTGAGGCGCTTCTCTTATGGCCTGATCGTCACCTGAAAGCACCGCGCCTTCAAAAAAAGGGTGTCTGCTTCCCTGACGTGGAAGAAGTACCTTGGCATTTCGAATTCCGATTTGTTTCCCGTACATTATCGATGAGCAACGGACCGAGAGATCACATTGTTCTAGACCCTGCATAGTCTTCGGGCGCAGACTGTCGGCGTGCCGATATGTAAAAAGTTTGAACGGTTCGAGCTGGCGGTCATTCGTTTATACAATGAGCAAATATGCAAGCCTCATCCGACCTTGAGTGAAGCGATGAGTGCCCTCAAGGCTGGTGGAGATTGCCTGCGACTTGGGTGGTAAAGGTGGAATCCGGGATAGCTCGGACACCAGTCTTTCAGCACCTGAACAAGAGTCCCCGCCGCGATCTCCTCAGCGACGTCATGCTCCATGATATAGCCTAGCCCGACACCTGCACGAACAGCCGCCGCCGGCAGATCGCCGTCATTTGCGACGAGGGGTCCGCTAGTGCGGATATTGATCTCCTTGCCATCTTTCTCGAATTCCCAGGGCAGTAGTCCGCCTGAGGTCGTCAGCCGGTATCCGATACAGGCGTGGCGTTCCAGGTCATAGGGGGTCAACGGCGGAGGATAGCGTTCGAAATAGGATGGCGTTCCCACCACCACCGTCCTTAAATCCGGCCCCAGCTTTACCGCGACCATGTCCTTGGCGACGGCTTCTCCCAGTCGAATGCCCGCATCGAAACCGGCTGTGACGATATCCGTCAGGCCATCATCGATATTGACCTCCACCCGCACATCCGGATTGGCCAGCAGGAAGGCCGGTAGCTTCGGTAGAAGCACCATTCGTGCCGCATAGGCGAAGGTGGTTATCCTGACCGTACCGGAAGGATTGTCGCGCCACTCCGCCAGCGCTTCCAGCCCGCTTTCAATATTGGCGAGCGCTGGATTGAGCGATTGCAGCAGCCTCTCGCCCGGCTCGGTCGGCGCGACACTGCGCGTGGTGCGCGACAAAAGCCGGACGCCCAGCCGCTCCTCCAGCCCGCGCATCGCATGGCTCAGCGCAGAGGGTGACATGCCGAGAATGGCGGCGGCGCGGGTAAAGCTGCGCTCGCGCGCCACCGCCGCGAAGGCCAGGAGATCATTGAGTTCGTTTCGTTCCATTCATGCACTGTGCTCACAAGTTCATGCCGCTATCAATGGCTTATGCTGTGGGACGCTTGTCGTTACATCCTGTTGCACAACAACGATGGAGAACACCGATGGATCTCACCAGTTACCGCACACTCGGCAAATCCGGCCTGATCGTCAGCCCGCTGGCCCTTGGCACCATGACCTTCGGTGCGGAACGCTGGGGTGCCGGAAACGAAACCTCGCGCGCGCTTTTCGATGCCTATGTCGAAGCCGGTGGCAATTTCATCGACACGGCGGATGTTTATTCCGCTGGCCAAAGCGAGGAGATGCTTGGCACATTTGTGTCGGACAGCGGCACGCGTGATCGGTTGGTCATTGCCACCAAATCCGGTTTTCCACGCGGGCAGGGTACGCCTTTATGGGGTGGTAATGGTGCCAAGAACATCCGCATGAGCATAGAGGGCTCATTGAAGCGGCTGAAGACCGATTACATCGACATGTACTGGATGCATGTGTGGGACCGCACGACGCCAGCAGAAGAGGTGTTGCAGACTTTGGCAAATGCGGTTCGCGCCGGTAAAATCCTGCATTACGGTTTCTCCAACACGCCTGCATGGTATGTCGCAAAGGTCGCGACGCTCGCCGAAGCGCACGGCTTGCCCAAGCCAATCGGCTTGCAATATGCCTATTCTCTCATCGACCGTGGCGTGGAGCTGGATCTCCTTCCGGCAGGTGCCGAGTTCGGTCTGGGAATGGTGCCATGGAGCCCGCTTGCGGCTGGATTGCTGACAGGAAAATACGGTCGCGACAAGATCAGCGATGCCAGCCGTGTGCCGGGGCTGCCAGACAAGGCAGGAACTGTGACCGAGGGTGAAAGCGACGGGCGCCTCAATGGTGACAACCCGTTCGGGGGCATGCTGTTCACGGATCGCAACTTCCAAGTCGTCGATGTTCTGAAAGCTGTGGCTTCAGAGGCTGGTCGTTCGCCTGCGGAAGTAGCACTGGCCTGGGTAGCGAAACGCCCTGGCGTCTCCTCGGTGTTGATCGGCGCAAGCCGTGTAGATCAACTTACTCAAAATATCGCGTCGCTCGACACAGTGCTGGAGGATCAGCACCTGCAGCGACTGGAGAAGGCCACCGCGCTGCCAATGCTCAATCCTTACTTCATCTTCCAGATGCCGACTGAAATGGTATTCGGTGGACAGCAGGTGCGTGGATGGGGAGCGAGCTAAGCAGGTACGGCGACTTGTAATCTTCTGATATTCGGAAGGAATTGGTTTTAGGGCCCGATCTTTGCGACCGGACCCCAGCAACATCAGTGGTGATGTTCTGGCATCTCTTTCAACTGGTCTTTCGTCCACGACGTCACAGCATGAACATCGCCATCCTCGTCGCGCATGAAATCAAGGTCGCTCAGCGCGACGGCTACTGGCTTGGCGCCGATTCCGAGAAATCCGCCAACATCGATGATGGCTTGGCCGCCTGTTCCGCCGTGGACGTGATCGACCTTTCCAACCTTATGGTCATCTGCGCCATATACGGTTGCACCTTCCAGAATTTCTGGGGTCAGCTCTGTAGTTGATAGGCGAACGTGGTTTGTATGATCCATTGGTTTTCCTCCTTTGTGGATGATCACGTAACGGCATCACAGGCCTCTGGTTCCCTGATACGGAAAAGCTTTAATTGACCCCTGACCAACAGCTCGTCTGACGCTCTCACGCTATGTATCTATATTTGCGCGAGGATCCAGGCACTACCACCTGTAGTCACGATATTCATGTCGCCCACGCCATTCGCGTCGGTCGTAGTAGTCGCGGCGTTCTCGCCATTCGCGACGATCGCGCCATTCTCGTCTGGCTTCCCAGCGGTCACGTCTATCCCACCGATCGCGATACTCACGCGGAGGGCCATTTGGTCGGCAATAGCCGCGTGGGGAAAGGTGGAAGCCGCGTCCGCAAGCGTAGTCTACCTTCTGCACGTCTGAGGCCGAGGGGACAGATGGACGAACTGACGGCATCGCGTTGGCGACGTTGGCAAGCAGACTACCTAGAATTATTCCCGCGCTGAAAATTATCTTGCGCATCTCACATCACTCCGTTGAGGGAGATGCGATTTAGCGACCCGCACCGTGAACCATGCCTGAATGAACTTTGACGTTTTCGTGGCGTTGCAAGCTGCGGAAGATTTCCGGATGTGACCAACGTGCGGCGGAACCTACTCCGAACCAGGGAGTGCGGGGAAGGTGCGACTGGTGCCCACTTACGGGATATCCGTCGCCAATCCTCTACGGGATGGCATCTATCGGTAAGTTCGAAAGGTTTCGCGCTGATGCGAGCGCAGGATGCCTAAGCCAACTGACTTGAGCGCCACCGCGCTAGGAAACAGATCTATCGAAGCAGTCCGTCGACGTCGAACTCTTCCCAGCCGCCAAGCTTCGGCGCCGAATCCTTGGCGTCGTCTTTAGACTTCTTAGACCTCTTTGCAGCCTCCCTCTTGAGCGACCGCGTCAGCTTCGCTTGATACGTAGCCCGTTGCCTCTTTACAGCTTTTGCCTCGGCATCCTCCACCCGCCATTCTTCTGCGGCCCCTCGGTCGAGAAGATCCTCCACCACCTTGGGGTCGAAGACATGGAATGTAATCTGACGAGCGCGTCCGTTCAGTCTGACAGTCCTCGTACCGGCGCTCGGCAGACGACCGTCTCCAAGCCAACGATGTCGCTCGCTGGTCTTGATGGTCAGGATGTCCTCGATTTCGCGCGGAATGACCGGTAAGGTTCCGGCTTCCGCCGCCACTTTCGCGACAATAGCCGCTGCCGCGTTGAATGAGGTCTTTTCGTTGGCCGTCATCGCCAGTGTGAGATCGACGCCCTCCAGCGAGATCGACTTTTTAGAGGTCGCAGGCAGCCTTGCTTGTATTTCCTGAAGAACGCCTTTCGCCCGAACGGCCGACCCCATTGTTACGGTGGCTGGCAGGGTCCACGTCCTGATCAGTTCGATCTCATCTTCTTCACGCTTCGGCATGTCACACAAATGGTTGCTCATCTCTTCCAAGTCAACGAGCCTGTTGACGGCAGACGAGGAACTGAAACTGATCTTGCTTATCCCTCCCTCTTACCGAAACTCTCCATCAAAATGCTCAGGAAGGCTCTCACAGCGGGGTTGGTCCGGCGGCTTTCCGGCCAAACGGCTGTGATGTTGTGACGTTCGACAGAGAAATCGGACAGGACAGGGATCAGTTGACCACGGTCCACCCATGGCGCTGCCATGAAGCTCGTCGCCATTCCTATTCCCGCTCCCGCTGCGATCGTTGCTATGATAGCCTCGCTCGCATCGACGATGATTGCCGACGACGGCACGATCTCGATTTCTCGCTCTTTGAGCTGGAACGGCCAGCGAAATAACTGCCCGCTGCTCTGATAGCGCAGGTTGACCGTCTGGTGCTGCTGAAGATGATCGGGGTGGGTTGGCACACCATTCGTGGCCAGATACTCCGGGGAGGCGTAGCAGCAAAGCCGATGCGGAGAAAGTTTCCGTGATAAAAGCTGGGAGTCGGGAAGGTCGCCGATGCGAACAGCCAGATCTATTCCCTCTTCGATAAGGTCAACCCTCTGATCATCCAGTCTGAGATCGATCGAAACCTTTGGATGACGTGCGCGAAACCTGGGCAGCACAGGTGCGATGACATGCAGGCCGATCGGCAGGGAAGCGGCAATGCGCAAGGTTCCCGTCGGTTCGGAGCGCGCGGCCTTTGCGGCCTGCTCGATGTCCTCAGCATCCCGCAGCAGCCGCAATGCGCGTCCATGTAGGTCACGGCCTTCGTTGGTGAGAGTGAGAGATCGCGTCGTTCGGGTGAACAGCGAAACGCCAAGGTGGCTTTCCAGTCGCTGGACGCTTTTACTGACCGCTGATGGCGAGATGGCAAGCGACCGCGCTGCCGCCGTGTAGCTACCCAGCGATCCGGCGCGCGCAAAGGCGATCAAGCCGGTCAACCGTTCGATTCCAATTTGTTCCTTCATGGCACTATTAAAGCGAAATGGAGCACCATTATCAATCACAAAGGATGTGCGGACATCAGGTCAGGGAAATCTCAATTAGAAAGGGTTTAAATATGACCGAGATGATGAAAGCAGTCCGCCTGCACGAATTTGGTGGCCCGGAGGTCCTGCATTACGAAGGCGCTCCACGGCCTGTTGCCAAACAGGGCGAGGTCCTTGTCCGGGTGCATGCGGCGAGTCTCAATCCCCCTGATCTTTATCTGCGGGACGGATATCGCGCGCTCCCGCCGGAGTGGCGACCCAGCCCTGTCTTTCCATTGATCTTGGGAACAGACATCTCCGGTATCGTCACCGCAGTCGCGGACGATGTCCGAGCATTCGGCGTCGGGGATGAGGTCTATGGCATGGTGCGTTTCCCCCACGATCTCATGACCGGCAGCAATGCCTATGCCGACTATGTCAAAGTTCCGGCCTCGGATCTCGCACTGAAACCTAAAGGCATCGATCATGTGCAGGCCGCTGCCGCTCCGATGTCGCTGCTGACGGCATGGCAGTTTCTCGTAGAGCTTGGACACAACGAACCCAACCCGTTCCAGGATTTCCACCATGCACCAGCTCCGCTTGAGGGAAAGACTGTGCTGGTGAATGGCGCTGCCGGTGGGGTCGGACACCTGATGGTTCAGGTGGCAAAATGGAAGGGTGCCCGCGTGATTGCAGTTGCTTCCGGAAGGCACGAGATGCTTCTCGCCAATCTCGGCGCAGATGCATTCATCGATTACACCAAGCAGTCAGCCGAGACGGTCATGCGGAATGTCGATTTGGTAATCGACGCGGTTGGTGGCTCCAACATGGAGCGCTTCCTGAATGTCATCAAAAAAGGTGGCGCGCTCTATCTGGTCAATCCTCTCGGCTTTTCCGGCCATGAAGAGGCCCAACGACGCGGCATTATCGTCTCAACGGCTCAGGTGCGCTCCAATGGTGCACAATTGGCGAAGGCGGGTCGTCTGCTCGATGATGGCACGATACGCGTAGTGATCGACAGTACGTTCCCAATGGCTGAGGCCTCTGCTGCCCATGGTCGGGCAGGGCGGGGAAGCATGCAGGGCAAGGTCGTCCTCGTTAACGAGTGACGACGTTTGGAACCGGAAAAGGTTTCCGCCATCTGAATCCTTTTCCGCAAACCTTCTGGAAGAAACCAGTCGCGCTTGCACGATCGTTCAATACCCAGTTCGACGTCTGGCGTAACAATCGTGCTGACTTGCTTTGATTGAATTGCCTCCCTTCGTCGCGGTCGCGTTCAAACCCACAAAGGATACGAAAATGGAATCCATCAATCTCGACAAGAAGCTTAGTCTGTTTTCGAGCCACTGGGACCCGCATGTGATCGCCGATTACAACGAGAACGATGTGATGGTCGTGAAGTTCAAGGGCGAATATCCGTTCCACAAGCATGACACGACCGATGACTTCTTCCTTGTGCTGGAGGGGGAGATGGAGCTCGACATCGAAGGCGAGCCGTCTCGCACAGTGAGAGCCGGCGAGATGATTGTCGTTCCCAAGGGCGTGGTGCATCGGCCACGGGCTAAAGACGAGGTGAAGGTTCTCTTGATAGAACCGAAGGGCGAACCGAACTCAGGCGATTCCGGGCGCGCACCAGCGCTTAAACCTCGTCTCTGATAGGCTTGAGGCCGCTTGGAGGCCATGCAGTGTAGCTGCTTTAAGTCAGCTTAAATAGGCAGCGAGTTCTTCCGGGGTTCCTTGCGGAAAGGCTTCTCTCAGATAATCGAGGAAGGCTGATACACGCGCGCTGAGCAGACGCCGCGAAGGGTAGAGTGCCCAAAGCGCCGTTTCGGCGCCCTGGACATCGCCCCAGTGGTTGAGACGACCGGAGGTGATGTCTTTGCTGACCAAAGAAAGCGGCAGCCGTGCGACGCCCGCACCCATCAAGACCGCATCCCGCAGCATCGTGTTCGACGACATGCCAAGCACCGGCGTGGTCGCAAGCTTTGTTGATCCTGAATCCGTCACGACAGTCCAGGTGTCTGGCTTGCCGATCAAACTGCGAACCACTGATGGCACTGCCTTATCCGGCTCCGGCCAGGCTAGGCCCGGAGCCGCGACAACGACCTGTCGGTCACGCAGAAAGGGCCGACCAACGAGGCTGACATCGGGTTGAGGATTGACGCGGATGACAAGATCGTAAGCCTCCTCGATCATATCCACGGTCCGATCTTCCACGACGATCTCGACCCGCATCTCGGGATGTTTCAGCACAAAGCCTGCCGCCAGCTTTCCCAAGGCTGCCTGTGCAAACATGAGCGGCGCGCTGATGCGCAGACGTCCACGTGGTGATTGCCCCCCTGACGCGATAGCGGTTGCGGTTTCTTCCAGCTCCGTCAGCAGTTGCGTAGTCCGCTCGAACAGGGCTCGACCTTCTTCCGTCAGCTTCAAGTCCCGTTGCCCACGCTCGAATAGCCGCAGGTCAAGGCTCGCCTCAAGATCGGCGACGCGTCTGGACAGTGTGGCTTTGGGCCGCCCAGCCATGCGCGCTGCTTTGCCGAACCCGCCATGCCGAGCAACGAGGTTGAAATCCGCCAGCGCGAGCAAATCCATGTGTTCCACCTGTGAGACGATGCGTCCAGAAATGATGTCTATTTGAGGAAATTTGGATCATCTAACTTTGGACATGTCAACAGCGCCCGAGCGGCCTCACAAGGAGTAACATTCATGACTATTCTCGTAATCGGTGCTACCGGCCGCGTTGGCCGCCACGTCGTAAACCAACTCATTGCACGCAACGCCAAGATTCGTGTTCTGACGCGCGACGCCGCGAAGGCAAACTTTCCGGAGGGCGTCGAGATTGCCCAGGGCGAATTGCTCGACCTCGATGCTCTTCGCGAGGCACTCAAAGGTGTCCGCACCTTGTTCCTTCTCAATGCGGTTACGGGCGACGAGTTCACTCAGGCTCTCATCACCCTCAACATTGCCAAAGAGGCGGGTGTCGAACGCGTCGTTTATCTCTCGGTGTTCAACGCCGAAAACTCCGTCAACGTCCCGCATTTTGCTGTGAAGGCGGGTGGCGAACGTATGCTGAGCGAGATGGGATTCAGCGCCACGATCCTGCGCCCGACCTACTTCATCGACAACGAGATCATGATCAAGGACGTCGTTCTCAATCACGGCGTATATCCGATGCCGATCGGCTCCAAGGGTGTTGCAATGGTTGATGCGCGCGATATTGCCGAGGTCGCTGCAATCGAACTGATCCGCCGCGATCAGGCTTCTGAACTCTTGCCAGTCGAAACGATCAATCTTGTCGGTCCCGACACGCTCACGGGACCCAAGGTTGCTGCAATCTGGTCCGAGGTCCTGGGTCGCGATATCGTCTATGGCGGTGATGATCCGAGGGGTTTCGAACAGAACATGGCGAGCTTTATGCCGAAGTGGACCGCTTATGAAATGCGTTTGATGGCAGAACGCTACGTTACCGACGGCATGATCCCGAATGAAGGCGATGTCGAACGGCTTGTGGCGATGCTGAAGCGCCCCCTGCACAGCTACCGTGAGTTTGCGGAGAGCCTTGCTTCGGCCAGCTAGCAAGACCGACGGACAGCCAAGCCAAATTACTGAACTGCAACTGGCGAGGAGGCTCGCCAGCTACCCCTACACCTTTCACCGGAGAATCTCATGACCGATATCTGGAGCCCATTCACACTTGGCGGGATTACCCTGCCGCATCGTCTGGCCATGGCACCGATGACCCGCAGCCGCGCCAAGCCTGACGGAACACCCGGCGACCTCGCGCCGGAATATTACGCACAGCGAGCATCGCTCGGGCTACTGATTAGCAAAGGAACCCAGCCGTCTGAAGATGGCCAAGGGTACCTGGCGACCCCTGGTATATACACGGACGAGCACGTCGCTGGCTGGCGCAAGGTCACTGACGCCGTCCATGCGGCAGATGGGCGCCTATTCATACAGCTCATGCATGTCGGCAGACGGTCTCACCCTGATAACACTCCGCATCATAATCAGCCCGTTGCGCCGTCGGCAATCGCATCCGGAAAGGCGATGTTCACGATGAGCGGGATGCAGCCCGTCCCCCAACCGCGCGCGCTGCAGAAAGAGGAAATCCAGCAGACGATTGCGGATTTTGCCTATGCCGCAAAGCGCGCGATCGAAGCCGGTGCAGATGGCGTCGAAATCCATGGCGCGAATGGATATCTGGTGCATCAATTTCTGGCACCGGATTCTAACCACCGGACCGATGAATACGGAGGAACCATGGAAAGACGTGCGCGATTTGCTATTGATGTCGTCCGTGCGGTCGTCGATGCCGTCGGTCCGCAGAAAACTGCCATTCGCCTCTCACCGGGTGTTGCGACAGGCGGCATTGCCGAAGGTCAGGACAACGATGAACTGTATCGGTATCTCGCAGTCAAACTTGGCAAGATGGGTTTGGCCTATATACATGTTCTCTACACTCGCACCGATCTGTTTCTGGAAGATATGCGCCGCTCTTTCGGTGGCCCACTGATCCTCAATCGGCCTGGTCGTTCGCGTGAACAGATAGGTGCCGATGTCGCAGAAGGACTTGCTGATATAGAGGCGTTAGGCGTCATGGCACTCGCCAATCCCGATCTTGTGCGGCGTCTCAAGACAGGTGCTACGCTTAATGACCCAAAACCAGCTTTGTTTTACGCAGGCGGCGGCGCTGAAGGTTACACGGACTATCCCGTAATCGACGCAGCATGATGCACAAGCGGGCGGATCGTATTCGCCCGCGATCGCCTTTACCAAGCTTGGTCGCGTTCGATGGCAGTTCAAATACAAGCAAAACTCAGCCAGAGCTTGCAGAACGCATTGCCAGCCAGTGCCCTGGCGTCATGCCGAAGGCTTTGCGGAAGTGGCGTGTAAAATGTGCCTGGTCGGCAAAGCCCGCATCTGCTGCCGACTGCGCCAGACCTTCGCCAGCCGCGATAGATCGTTTTGCCAATTCCAGTCTGCGCATGATGAGGTATCGATGCGGACTGGTACCAAGCATTCTGCGAAACTGTCTGGCCAGTTCGTAACGGTCCAACCCAGACGCAGCTTCCAGTGCTTCTGAGTGAACGACTTCTGTGTGGTGGCTCTCGATGAAGTCGCGGGCCCGGAGGACCGCAGACTTTGCCGACCTTGCGATCGGTCTCGGCGAAGCACCTGCCTGACGAGAGAGCCCCGATGCCAGCCGCATCACAACGTCGTCCATGATCAGGTCGCTTGGCTCTTCGCTCAAATCGAAAAGAATCTCTGCCAGTGCCTGCCAGAGCCCGATGTCGGCAACGACCGGATCGGGAACGAATGGAAGGGCGTGACTGTAACCATCGACGGCGCCAATCAGGTCGGGAGGCAGATAGATCATCCGATAGATCAACCCATCCTCGGTACCTGCGGCGCCATCATGCAGCTCATCGGGATGCAGCACGATCACTTTTCCGGGGCTGCTGAAACGCTCGGTCCCGCGATAGCAGAATGTCTGTACGCCGTGGAGCGTCAGCCCTAACGCGTAGGTGTCGTGACGATGCGGCGAAAATGCGTTGCCATGAAACCGGGCTTCAATCCGCTCAACACCATGAGAGGGCGCAGCGATACGCATGCCGTCGGCAAATCCGACTTTGCACGAACGTTCAAGACCGCCCGCCTTGCTCGGAGCTAGGTCTTCTTTTCCCTCGATACCCTGAATGGAGTTCAACCGCATGTTCGACACCAAGATCGCAATCGTTATCCGCAATGACCTCGCAACCTGGCAGAAGTTGAACGTCACCGCCTTCCTGACCAGCGGCATCGTTGCCCAGACACCAGCCATCATCGGCGAACCATATCGGGATGCGGTTGGTCATGTCTACAATCCCATGACGATCCAGCCAATCGTGGTCCTCGCCGCGGATCAGGATACGCTGCGCACGATCCACAGGCGGGTTCTCGACCGCGACGTTACAGCCTCGGCTTATATCGAGGAGATGTTTTCAACAGGGCACGACGCTGCCAATAGGGAGATGTTCGCCCAGTTCGGCCCAGACAATTCGAAGCTGGTAGGACTGGCACTTAGAGCCGAAAAGAAGGTGGTCGATAAGATCGTAAAGGGAGCAAAAATGCATCCTTGACGTATCGGAATTCAGGTTTGGGCACCGCGACACCGTGGGAATAGCTGTTCTCGATAGCACTTTCACGCAGCCGAATCCTTGTTTAAGTCGCGACTTTGGCAAAAGTCGGTAAGCGTCTGATCATCCATCGTTCTTCAACGCTGCAAGCGTGGCTTGATCGCCTTCACTTCCGTAAAAAACGTGAAGGGCGGTTTCGAATGAAGAACCACTCTGGGAGGCGATGCCAAATAACGTCATGCTGGAATGAAACTTGAGGTCATCGGGAGAGCCAAGAATGTCGTGTGCGCTGAGGCGGGGATGGCTGAGCATGGCGCGCGTGCACTCCTCCAAACGGGGTCCCAAAACAGGATGTTTGAGGTAGGCTTCGGCTTCAGAACGTCCAAAGATTGCGTAAAAGCGGGCAGTTTCCGATCGACCAAGTCCGTGGATTTGCGGAAAGATGAACCACATCCAGTGAGACCTCTTCTGCCCGTCGCATAATTTCTGCAAGGCTTTTGCGTACGTGTCTTGTTGCGCTTTGATGAACCGCGCCAGATCAAATTCTATGCCTGTGTCCTTCGCTCAGCGGGTCAGATTTTTTTTGTGCCACGACATCTCAGTCCGTTTCCAACTGTTCGAACCAGGCTGCGTATGGAGTATTCTTGGCTAGGTGCCGGTTGAAGTCCGGCGCCCCGTCATCCCACCAGACTGGTCCGCGTTCACCAAGCGCGACCTTAGCCACATGCACTTTCTTGCGGATTTCTTTCATCTCTGGCGAGCCTGCCGATGCATCGCGAACTTCCCGGCGTGCAGCCATCAAATCCTTGACCAGTGCCGTACGGGTGGGTTCATCGATGTTGGGATTACTGCGGCGCCACAACCGTCCTTTTACGACAAAGTATCGACCATCGGGCGTGTCCGGATACTTGTTGCTCATTCGAACCCAAGCGTCCCTTGCGCTGGTTTCGCATCGTAAGATGGCTCGTCCTCATTCCGGCGGGCCAGTTCCGTCTGTGCGCTGAAGCGCACGTCCACATCTCGATCTCCGATAAACGCATTGAGGGTTGCGAGGCTGATGCGATCCCAGGGTTTTCCTCGATCTGGTCCGGCAGGGACGCGTGGCAGAAGGCCTGGTTCGCTGCTCCATGCCAGGCAATCCTCAAGTGATGCTTGGTTCAACATGTCGCGGAGATGATGAGCCGTAACGTAGGCGTCAGGCATCGCCCGATGCGCGGGGAGGCCGATTTCATGCACCAGTCCGTTGGGCATTCGTTGATAACGCAGCATCTGGTTGGAAAACCGCGGAAGCTCTGGCCAGACACGCAACGCGCACTTCCATGTGCAGATCCAAGGCGTTCCGCCTGTAAATCGTGGCGTGCAATATCGTTGCTCGAAAGCGGCTCGATGAGCTGCCAAGGCGTCGATACGGCCGGGTGGACGGAGAACGGTTTTTGCTATTTCCTTCCAGAACGGAGCATCCGCGACTTGGGCATCCAGGATATGATGAATTGCCATCGTGTCGGGTGAAATCGGACGGCCAGGATTGACGAACAGCGCCCCGCGCTCGTCAGTAACCTCCCACTTTCCGCACTCGTCGATCACGACATCCTGCCAGCCGATCTCGCAAACGTCGTTCGGGCCATTGCCTCCTGTTTCGAGATCGATGACGCGTACCCTGGCTTCGATCACTTCGGTGCTACCTTCCTTTAAACTTCAGCATTGGTAAGCGCGATCGGCGCAGGATTGTTCCTGAAATGATGCTTGCGATCAGCACAGCTTGCACACATCGACAGCCGAAGCTGAGGGATTGATCAGGCTACCCTAAAATTTATTTTGTGCGTGGTACGAAACACCGTTCCAAATCTTACTCACTGATTCAATTTGCGAATCTCTCGAGTTGCTAAAAATAGAGGACTGCATTCCTAATTTAGCGCCTCTTGACTCCTGTTGGATGTAGGAACAGAACGTGAACTTCAACATTGAAAACGGCATGAAGCTGTTCCTGTAAACGACACGAACCGGAAGGATTGCGTGAACGATGGCTGCTGCGCGCGAGCATGTCATAGCCGATCTGCGTGATCGTATTGCCTCGCTGGAAGGCGTGGTCGCGAAGCAGGCGGAATGTCTGCCGTTCGGGGTGAGCGCAATCGACGCGGTGCTTCCAGGAGGCGGTCTCGCGAGAGGCGCTCTTCATGAATTTGCAGGTGGTGGCGCCGGAACCGTCGATGGGGCAGCCGCAGCCCTGTTCGTGGCAGGCGTTGCTGCTCGCACCAAGGGCAAGATCGTCTGGTGCCTGACACGGCCTGACCTGTTTTTTCCAGCGCTCGTGCAGGCAGGTCTTGACGCAAACCGCGTGATCTTCGTGGAAAGCGATCGTGAAGAGGACGTGCTCGCCTCAATGGAAGAGGCACTCTCCTTCGGTGGGCTGGGCGCGGTCGTCGGCGAGGTCGTGCGATTGCCTATGCTGGCGAGCCGGCGGCTTCAGCTTGCAGCGGAGAAGAAGGGAAGCCTGGCGCTCGTTGTTCGCAGATGGCGACGACAGGCAGAAGCTAATGATTTCGGCCAGCCGACGGCCTCGATGACCCGGTGGAGGGTAAGCATGCTGCCGTCGCAGGAGTTACCTGTACCGGGTGTCGGGCGGGCAAGATGGTTGCTGGAACTGATGCGGTCGCGCGCAGGCGAGTGTGCCGAGTTTATTGTTGGAGCGTGTGATGACCAGGGTCGTATCGATCTACCTTCCGGATCTGTCGACGGATCGCATTCGTCGCGCCGATCCCGGCATTCCGGCTGAACAGGCCATCGCCGTGATCGCGAAATCCGGCTCGAAACGCTGGGTGTCGGCGGCAGATGCTGCAGCGAAAAAGGCAGGTTTACGTGTCGGCATGCAGGCGGCAAAGGCACAGGCGTTGTTTCAGGGACTGATGATGATCGATGCCGATCCGAAGGCGGACGCCGACGCGCTGGAGCGCATCACCTTCTGGGCACTGAGCCAATACTCTCCGATCGTCGCAGTCGATGCGCCTGATGGCATTGTCATGGACACCGATGGCGCCGACCATCTCCGGGGCGGAGAGCTTGCCATGTTAAGCGGGATTGCCAATCGCTTTCGGGGCAGGGGGCTGACGGTCCGTGTCGCCATTGCCGACACATGGGGTGCCGCTCATGCCTGTGCACGCGCCATCACCAGAGAGACGGTGATCGTACCCCGCGGCGAAACCGTCAAAGCGCTCGAGCGATTGCCGATTTCCCTGTTGCGTCTGCCTGAAAAGATGGTGGGCGATCTAAGAATACTTGGCTTTCGAACCATCGGTGAGCTTTCTGCGACGCCGCGGGCACCGCTGACACTGCGCTTCGGCCCGGAAATCGCTCGCCGCCTCGACCAGATCTTCGGGCGTATCGGAGAGCCCATCGACCCCATCCGCACGCCCAACCTGATCGAAGTCAGCCGCATCTTCCAGGAGCCGATCGGGGCTGCCGAAACGATCGACAAATATGTCGGTCGTCTGGTCGTCGAACTCTGCAACCAACTCCAGAAAAAGGGTCTGGGTGTCCGCCGTGTCGATCTCATCATTCATAAAGTCGATAACACGACCCAGGCGCTGCGGGCAGGAACGGCAAAGGCTGCCCGCGATGTCGCCTGGTTGACGAAACTGTTTCGCGACATGACCGAGAAGATCGATCCTGGTTTCGGCATCGAGAAGCTGACCCTTGCGGCGATCATGGTCGAGCCGCTTGAGGAAGCACAGAAGGCGTCGTCGCTCGTCGAAGACGAGATCACCGACATCACGCCGCTCATCGACATTTTCGGCAATCGCGGACAGCGTGTCTATCGTCTGGCCCCCGTTGCCTCCGATGTTCCCGAGCGTAGCGTTCAGAGGATTGCGCCTGTTGCAGATGACGTTGTCGTCGCCTGGCCGCATCACTGGCCGCGTCCGGTACGGTTGCTCGCTCACCCCGAACTGGTCGAGGTCATCGCGTTGATGCCCGACCATCCTCCCGTTTCCGTCACATGGCGTGGCAAGCGCCGCAAGGTGAAACGCGCCGATGGTCCCGAACGAATATTCGGCGAGTGGTGGCAGCGGACATCCGAGTGGGCCGCAGTGCGCGACTATTTCATCATCGAGGACGAAGCGGGCGAACGCCTTTGGGTTTTCCGGGCAGGCGACGGCGTGGATAGCGAGACCGGCTCGCACAAATGGTTCGTACAGGGAATATTCGCATGAGATATGCCGAGCTCCAGGTCACCACCCATTTTTCGTTTCTGCGCGGTGCCAGCAGTGCGAACGAACTGTTCGAGACGGCGAAAAGCCTCGGCATCGATGCCATCGGTGTCGTGGATCGCAATTCACTGGCTGGCATTATCCGGGCACTGGAAGCATCTCGCGCCACCGGCCTTCGTCTCGTTGTCGGCTGTCGGCTTGATCTACAGGACGGCATGTCGATTCTGGTCTATCCGACAGACCGGGCCGCCTATTCGCGTCTGACCCGGCTGATCACGCTTGGCAAGGGCCGCGGCGGCAAGAACAACTGCGTCCTCCATTGGGACGATGTGATGAGCTACGCCGATGGCATGATAGGCATCCTCATTCCCGATCTTGCCGACGATATATGCGCGCTGCAGCTCAGGAAGATGGCGGAGGTGTTTGGCAACCGCGCCTATGTTTCGCTTTGCCTGCGCCGCAGACCGAACGATCAGCTTCGGCTACACGATCTTTCCAACATGGCCACGCGGCGTAAAGTCAAAACCGTCGTCACCAACGACGTCCTGTTTCATGAGCCGGGACGGCGGCAGCTTCAGGACATCGTCACTTGCATCCGGGCCAAATCGACCATAGACGACGTCGGTTTCGAACGTGAACGTCATGCTGACCGATATCTCAAGCCGCCAGAGGAAATGGAACGGCTGTTTCCGCGCTATCCCGAAGCATTGCGGCGGACGATGGAGATTGTCGAACAGTGCAAGTTCTCGCTTGAGGAATTGACCTACCAGTATCCCGAGGAGGCAATCGTTCCTGGAAAAACGGCACAGCAGTCTCTCGAACATTATGTCTGGGAATGCGTACCGGACCGATATCCGGAAGGCATGCCGCCGGAGGTTCTGGCGACTGTTCGGCACGAACTCGATCTCATTCAAAAGATGAAATATGCGCCGTATTTCTTGACGGTGTTTTCCATCGTTCAGTTCGCGCGCTCCCAGGGAATTCTCTGCCAGGGGCGAGGATCGGCTGCCAATTCTGCCGTCTGTTATATTCTCGGCGTCACCAGCATCGATCCATCAACGAATGACCTCTTGTTCGAGCGTTTCATCAGCCAGGAGCGCGATGAACCGCCGGATATCGATGTCGATTTCGAACACGAACGGCGCGAAGAGGTCATTCAGTGGATTTACAAGACCTATACCCGCGAAAAGGCGGCACTGTGTGCGACCGTCAGCCGGTACCGTGCCAAGGGGGCCATTCGCGACGTCGGCAAGGTGCTCGGCCTGCCTGAGGATGTAATCAAGGCATTGTCCTCGGGCATGTGGTCCTGGTCGGAAGAAGTCAGTGATCGCAATGTGAGGGAACTGAATCTCAATCCCGATGACCGCAGGCTGAAACTGACGCTGCAGCTTGCACAGCAATTGATGGGTGCACCACGTCATTTGGGCCAGCATCCCGGCGGCTTCGTGCTGACACACGACCGCCTCGATGACCTCGTTCCCATCGAACCTGCCACGATGGAAGACCGACAGATCATCGAGTGGGACAAGGATGACGTGGAGGCGCTCAGGTTCATGAAGGTCGACGTTCTGGCGCTGGGCATGCTGACCTGTATGTCCAAGGCATTCGACCTGATCCGTGAGCATAAGGACGACGATCTGGATCTCGCAAGGATCACTCAAGAGGATCCGGCGACCTATGCGATGATCCGGCGGGCCGACACGTTGGGAACATTCCAGATCGAATCCAGAGCCCAGATGGCGATGCTGCCACGCCTGAAGCCGCGGACATTTTACGATCTGGTCGTTCAGGTGGCGATCGTGCGTCCCGGTCCTATCCAGGGAGACATGGTCCATCCATATCTTCGCCGCCGCGAAGGCAAGGAAAAAGTCGAATATCCGACGCCGGAACTGGAAGCCGTACTGGGCAAGACTTTGGGCGTGCCGCTGTTTCAGGAAAGTGCCATGCGTGTTGCCATGGTTTGCGCTGGGTTCACGGGAGGTGAGGCCGATCAGCTTCGAAAAAGCATGGCTACGTTCAAATTTACGGGTGGTGTCAGCAGGTTCAAGGAGAAGCTGGTCTCCGGCATGGTGAAAAACGGCTACACAGCCGAGTTTGCCGAGAAGACTTTTTCCCAACTCGAGGGCTTTGGATCTTACGGCTTTCCGGAATCACACGCCGCCTCCTTCGCGCTGATTGCCTACGCTTCTAATTACATCAAGTGCCATTTTCCGGATGTGTTTTGCGCTGCGCTCCTGAATTCCCAGCCAATGGGTTTTTATGCCCCGGCACAGATCGTCGGTGATGCCCGCGCGCACGGCGTCGAGGTCCGGCCGATATGCATCAATCGGTCCCGTTGGGACTGCACACTGGAGCCGATCGGAAATACCGATCGCCATGCAGTGCGTCTCGGGATGCGGATGGTAAAAGGACTGGCAGCATCGGACGCGGCCCGGATCATTGCCGCGCGCATGGATGATGGTTTCAGTTCGGTCGATGATATGTGGCGTCGATCTAGTGTTCCGGCTGCGTCCCTCGTTGAGCTCGCAGAGGCCGACGCCTTCCGGTCATCGCTTCAACTCGAACGCCGCGATGCGCTCTGGGCGATCAAGGCGCTGCGCGATGAGCCGTTGCCGCTGTTTGCAGCGGCTGCAGACCGCGAGCAGAAATCGATCGCTGAGCAGGCGGAGCCTGAAGTCGAGCTCCGGCAGATGACCGAAGGGCACAATGTCGTCGCGGACTATGGTCACGTCGGCCTGACACTGCGCGAACATCCAATGGCATTCCTGCGGGAGAGCTTGACCAAGCGCAGCATGGTGACGTGCGAAGACGCAATGTCGGCCCGCGACGGGCGATGGGTCTACACCGCAGGTCTTGTCCTGGTCCGGCAGAAGCCTGGAAGCGCGAAAGGCGTGATGTTTATCACGATAGAAGACGAGACCGGTCCTGCGAACGTGGTCGTCTGGCCGAGTTTATTCGAGAGGCGGCGCCGCGTTGTGCTCGGATCGAGCATGATGGCCATCAACGGACGAATTCAGCGGGAAGGGGAGGTCGTGCATCTGGTAGCCCAGCAATTGTTCGACCTGTCTGCAGACCTTTCCGGGCTGGCTGATATGGATGTTGTGTTTAAGGCACCATCAGGACGAGGAGACGAGTTCGCTCATGGCTCGGCGGGTGGTGGGGACTCTCGCGATAGACAAAAACCATTGCCCGAGGCGCGGGACATATTCGTGCGGGATTTGCACATCGATACGCTGAAGGTGAAAAGTCGGAATTTTCAGTAAGTTCTGTCGAGAGCGATGCCAGCTTGCCGTTTTTTCGGTCAGGCTGGCCTCAAGGTCCGCAGATCAGAGCACGCTAACGTTCTCAGCCTTCGATCTACCGGTCTTGCGGTCTTGGCCAACTTCGAAAGTGACATTGTCACCTTCTCTCAGCGACCCACCTTGCTGCAAGGTAGATACGTGAACAAACACGTCCGTTCCTCCATGCTCAGGCCGGCTGGTTCTTCACGCCTATGACAAACGATGCGCCATCACGGGGTTGAAGCTCATCAATGGCGGCGGCCGAGCGGAGGTTGGTGCCGCTCATATTCCCTCGGTGGAAGCGAGCGAGATGCCCAAAAGCCAATCGAGCGAAACCGCATGGCGCTCGGCAATGTTGAGGAGGGTTTCCACGCGCGGCAGACGCGCCGAATCACTCGACAAAAGCTGCGAAAGCGCCGAGCGGTCAATGCCGATCCCGGCTGCAAACGCGGAGTGAGTGACGCCCGAACGTGTCACAAGTTCTAGCAAGCGGCCACGAAAAAGTTCCGCCAGAGCTCGCTTGTCCATAATCAACCTCATTGTGCCCCGCCTGATCAATCTTGTCGATGCCCCCCTCTATTGCGGTTACTTAGCGACCGGGATGAGACCATTCACGACGGGGGCTATGCGGGTTCGATACGGGGAGGGCGGTCGAAAGGTCGCCTTTTCCTTTTCATTGAGCAAATCCTCAGCTTTAAAGAGCTGGCGGCTTTTTAGTATTTGCTTAGGAACGCAACCGAATCCAATCCGTTTGTCCCTTGTGATCATTAGACAAAGCGAGAAAACACAATGAGCATATTCGGTAAAATCAGAGACGCCATTTTCGGCGGCGCAGCCCACGCAGAACAGGCATCGCCATCAGCAGCAGAGCCCACTCCAGCACCATCCTCCATCCCTGAGCCAGCCGCAACGACCGCGCCACCCGTAGGCGGTACCGGCCCAGCTGCCCCTAGCACATCCGGCGCGTCGGCACCGGTGCCATCTGCACCAACAACAGCAGGCGCAAACCAGACAGTTGATGTTGCCTCACAGCTTGACGCCGCGGTGAAGAGAAGCGGCCAGAAGCTTGACTGGAAGCACTCGATCGTCGACCTGATGAAGGCTCTCGGCATGGATGCCAGCCTTGCAGAACGTAAGGAACTGGCGCACGAGCTTGGCTACACTGGAGAGGCCGACGGTTCAGCAGCGATGAACACCTGGCTGCACAAGGCGCTTCTCAAGAAGCTGTCTGAGAACGGCGGCAAGGTTCCGGCAGAGCTGCTGGATTGACATGCTTTTAGATAAGGTGCCGCCGCGGCTCATTTATTCGCATTGGCGAATGAACCTTTTATCGTACCGCTGGTTATCGCTCCGAGCGTCATTGCGCTCGGAGTTTTATGTGAGCCACTTGCCATCCTGTGCTCCGGCTTTTTTCAGGGAGACCTTCATGAATTCGATCATTTATCTGGTGGGACTAGTCGTCGTTGTACTGTTTGTCCTCTCATTGTTGGGACTACGTTGATGGTAGAGTCTACATTGATTGAAAATCAAAATCGCAGCTACGTTGATTGGCCAGCAATTTTTGCTGGAACAGCGATCACGTCCGGTACAATGGCTGTATTTACCGCGTTTGCCGGTGGTCTGGGACTGAACGCTATCTCCGCAGATAACGGCGGCGAAATCAGTTTCACATGGCTTGTCGTGACCGGGCTCTTTGTGGTCGTGTCGATGGTCGCATCCTATATGCTCGGAGGGTACATCTCTGGCCGCATGCGACGCCCAGCGTCTGAAACGACGACCAGTGACGAACGCACGACTCGAGACGGTGTTAATGGTCTTGTCGTTTGGGGTATCGGTACGGTTGTTTCCGCTTTCCTGGCGCTTAGCGTTGTTTCGGGCGGCGTCAAGGCTGTCGGTAGTGTTGCTCAAACTGCAGTTGAAGCCACTGGCTCCGCTGTAGGTGGTGCCGCGCAAGGAGTGGGTCAGCTGGCGGGCGGCGTGGTGTCAGGAGCAGGTAATGCTGTTGGTGGCATCGCGCAGGGTGCTGGTCAGGCTGCCGCTCCAAGCATTGAACAGTCCTTGCCACAGGGACTTCAATCCAATCCGATCGACTACTTCACAGACACTTTGCTGCGCACTGATACCCCTGCATTAAATGCCGATCCCAATAGTGGTGACTTTCAGCGCCAAGCAAGCGGCATACTGAGCAATCTGCTTTCGACAGGTGAAATCTCCGACGCCGATAAGGCATGGATGGCCAACCAGATCGCTGCTCGCACAGGCATTCCCCAGGCAGATGCGCAGAACCGCGTAAACCAGGCTGTGGAACGTGTTCAGACTGTTCGTACAACAGCGCAACAGCGCGTCGATGAAGCTCAGAAGAAGATCGACGAACTGACAGCACAGGCCGAAAAGACAATGCAGGACGCCAAGACTGCCGCTGCAGACGCGGCTGAGAAAGCCCGTGTTACCGGTATCCTCACGGCGTTTCTTCTTGCGGCATCTTCGCTCGTAGCCGCAGCAGCGGCCTATATTGGCGCCGTGCACGGTGGACGTCACCGCGATGAAGGTCGTGTTTGGGGCGGCTTGTCGTACCGTAAGTGATATGAATGCGGAGGCGGAACCAACGCTGCCTCCGCGCATTCCTACAGCCAAGTAACTTGCGGCCTGACCACGGATGTACTGGCAGAAGTGAGAAGCGACAGGAAGGTCGGTGCGGTTTCGCCCCGGCCTTTTTGGTTATCTCTGCTGCGTGTACTTGTAGTGTTGTGCCGCCTCAAATGATCTGATGAAGTTGACCATTTCGTCTTCAGTTATTGAGTAAACTCCTCGCATCATTCGCATGTTTTCAGCTGAGATTGAGTATTCGAACCTTATTGAGCCCGGCTTATGGTCGTATGTTCCACAGCGCACCGATCCATCAGCGGCGTCGCGAGAGCTAAACGTAAAATAGTGAAAGAGACGCTGTTCTCCGGGATGTAGTGCAAAGCCGACTGGGCCAGCTAAATGATGTTTTCCGTTGAAATGACTTTGTCTAGCGATCGGGGTCACATATGGGTCTTCACCAAATGCCGCCCCACGGCGATCCCAAATCTGTAAACTGATCATCTTCTCGGTCACGTCACGATGGTATCAACGGAATTGCTATCGCTGCCGCGGCAAAAAATACTGACCTCATTTGTTCGGCTCCTTATACGGGTAGTGTGCCCAGCACCACCACTGGACCTGCTCAGCCTTGCTGGGGTTGAATCCAAAGCCGCCCCACTTCTTGCAGTCCGGCACACTGCAATAGTGATTTTCGTGAATGCCGTCACCCGTCTTGCTTGTTAGGTCGCTCAATGGCCAGTCCTATTGTCCGGATACCAGGTTTGCAGATAACAGGCATGGGAAGTGCGCGTCGCACTTTGTCGTCCCTGCGTCGTCGCACCCGATTGCAAGCACGCGACGCAAGCTGACAAATTGCACCGAAGCTCCAAACTTTTTTAAAAGAGATTTGCGCTCGTAGATGCCGTATCGCTCGCACCTGTGACACGCCATGTCGATCTTTTCACCTTTGTAGTCCCGGAGGCGAGGGTGCTTTTCCTTGTTTGCCATCTGCGACGTTCTCCTATCCAAACAAGTCGCTAGTTGCGTTCTGCTCCTCAACCGGCAAAAGAATTAGTTTCTCCGCTGGCAGAGGTCGCTGCAGTTCTTTTGCTTCATCCCACGGAGCGCTCATCCACACGTCAACTTCTTCCTTCGTGGTCAGCAGCACAGGCATGGCCTTCGGATGGATGGGTTTCACAACGGCATTGGGGTCAGTCGTTAGGAAGGCAAACAGTTCGTGCTGGCCTTCGCGTGGGTTTTTCATGGATCCTCTGGTACCAACCCAGTCCGTCCACACGCCGGCAAAAAAGGCGAGGGGCTCTGCCTCATTGATCGCAAACCAACGTTTGGTTTTTCGGGGCTTTGTATCTTCCCATTCGCAAAACCGAGTCCACGGCACGACACAGCGGTTCTCGACTTTCAGCCACTTGCGCCAATGAGGCGACGCGACATTTCGGATGTTAGTGACGCCCGTGTCCGGCTTGCCGCCCAGGATGTTTGGCGGAGTTGGCATTCTCCACGTCAGTTCGACGAGCTCGCGGCCTCCATCTTTGTTCCTCACCACCGGAGCAGGGCGATCCGGGTAGACTTCGATCTCTGGCTGAAGGTTGAGCCGCTCATTCATCGTGCCAGCGATGTCGCGCATGGCTTCCTGATTGCTACGGACCTGGTACAGATTGCACATGCGTCACCTCGGCATCTTCGCGACAGTGATTTTCACTTCGCCTCTTTTGCGGCACTTTTGACAACGCATCAGCGATCCCAGTTGATCCAGAGACTTGTCCTTATCGACATTCCTCATACGCCATTGAGGAATGTTAGATACGTGCCGCAGACCCTGCATTTAACGACAACGACCTCCCAAGCCCTCAGTTCTGATACCTTGCTGCTCGATGCCGGTCTCGCGAGCTGCTCAATCGGGTTCGCCCTTTTGTAGTAAGAGATGCCACAACGATCGGAAAACCCGACCATCGTCTTTTCGCATTTGAGCACGCTTTGCGAGATATGATGCAGCAATGTTGGCATTGGCAAATTGCCGCGGCGCTGTCTAAAGGTCCCCCTACGTTTAGGTGTTAAGTGACATTGGCTTTTCACCTCCAGGCGGTAGACCGAAAAGGTGTCTTATCCAGTTCAGGAATGCTCCATAAGGTCGGCCGAGCATGATCATCATCACCGCTGTGCCCAAGACCCCTCGTATCAGCCCATCCCCGGAGGCTCCGCTAAAAGCGATGATCGCGGCGTAGATCGGCAGCTGAAAGCTCATCAGCGCCAAGCTGTCCCATAGAAGCTGGGACAGTCGGTTTTCCTTCGCATGGCTCATCATCCAGTCGCGCCACATCCCGTAAGGACGCCCTATTGGTATCATAGGAAATCCTCCGATCAGGCGCGCATGAAAGACCTGCTCCCAAGTCATTCCTGCAATAAACCGCTCATTGATGATGCCGGTGGTGGTAAAGAACAGAATCAAAGCCAGTGTATCTGCAACATATGCCCATGCGCTTCGTGATCGGTTCGTCGTCTGCGCCAAACTCATTCTCCACGCCTGTTCTTGTCATCAGGACATAGCGCATTGAGGATGACTTTGTTCCGAGGCCAGACGATCAGCCAATGACCGGTTTTGATGCTAGCTGCCGACATCACCGACCCAAGTTGACCACTCCGAAGAGGAAGTAGCTGCGTTTGTTAGAAAAATTATCCAGACAGAGCCAACTGAACTGAGGGTCGGCGGTTCGATTCCATTCAAGGCGTTACGATGCGGAGTGGGTTCAAATTGAAAGCGGTCGTAAACAATGATGACTTGCTGAAATTCTGCATCTCCCGGCGCAGTCGTTCAGCCAGGTGGCAAGGCGGCAGTCAAGAGTTGACCGTCCCACTGTGGATTGCGTCGCGATACAGGGCACGGTAACGTGCGGGCGATTGGCCAAGGACGCGGCGGAAGCTGGCGGCAAACGCGCTATCAGACGCATAGCCGAGCGACTGAGCAATCCGTGGCAGTGGCTCGTTGCCACGCCGTAGGCGAGCGGCGGCCAGCCGCATCCGCCAGCCCACGAGATAGTCTATCGGGGATGCTCCGACGGTGGCTCGAAATCTTTCGGCGAATCCGGAGCGGGACTGGCCGGCGAGATAAGCCAGTG
Source organism: Hyphomicrobiales bacterium (assembly GCA_900468285.1). Taxonomy (GTDB): domain Bacteria; phylum Pseudomonadota; class Alphaproteobacteria; order Rhizobiales; family Rhizobiaceae; genus Agrobacterium. The sequence continues at coordinate 35,926 of UBTF01000005.1, forward strand.
CGTCGACCGTCCAGCGGTGCGAAGGATCAGCGTGGATTGCCCGCATTGCAGGCGCCAGGCGTACATCGGCAAGTCCGGCGAGCCAGCCGGGATGCTGTGATGTCTGACGTGCCATATAGGCACGCAGAACATGGATAAACACCAGTCGCAGCAGGTCGTTGCATGCGATCCGAGCACCTGGCGCGGTGCTGTTCCACTCCAGGTCCAACTGTTCGAGCAGCCAGCCAATCGGTCCGGCCTCTTCTCGGTCGATCACGACCACATGCGGCAGGGCGTCGGTGAGGAGAGATCCGTCGACTGTGTCGAGGTTGACGCTGCCGCCGAGGAGCACAAAATCCCGACCATCGCCCACTGAGACATCTAGACTGCCCCCGGCGAATACCTCTGCCGCCGCTATCGGCTTCACGTTGGGATCGTTGCAAAGCGTAAACGCCTTGCCGCTGACCACAAGACAATCGCCCGCTTCAATGCGCAACGGCGCCTCTCCCTCTGAGACCAGCCAGGCACCGCCTTCGCGGATCGCATTGAATTTGAGGTAGCCCGGTGGTGGAAAAGCAACAGACCACGAGCCTCCGGCGGCAAATCGCACAGAGAACAGCGCCCGCGCGTCTATGGCATTCAACACGTCAGATAGAGGATCTTGGATGTTTTGGACGATCACGACAGAAATCCGGATCCTGCAGGCTGGGGGCTCCGCGAGCCTATCCGATATAGGGAGCGGACACCAGAGCCATAAATCAAGGAGTAACGACATGTCCGACCAGAAACCTATTGGATCTCAATTCAGTGCGGCCAGCACGGCGCGCGAGGTCACCGAGGGCATCGATCTTTCCGGCAAGACGGCGATTGTCACCGGCGGCTATTCCGGTCTCGGCGTCGAGACGACGCGGGCGCTCGCAGGTGCCGGCGCTCGTGTCATCGTACCGGCCCGCAATCGCGAAAAGGCCGAACGCACACTTGCCGGTATCGACAATGTTGTTATCGAAGCGATGGATCTTGCGGATCCCACATCGGTTGCCGCCTTTGCTAGCAGGATCGTTGTGGCGGGTAAGCCGATCTCAATCCTGGTCAACAGCGCTGGCATCATGGCAACGCCGCTTGGCCGGAATCAGGCTGGCCACGAGAGCCAGTTTGCGACCAATCATCTCGGCCATTTTCGGCTTGTTGCAGGTCTTTGGCCGGCATTGGTTAAAGCGGGCAACGCGCGGGTGATTTCGGTGTCGTCGCGCGGGCATCAAATCGGCCCGGTCGATTTCGACGATACCGATTTCAAGACGCGCCCCTATGACAAGTGGCAGGCCTATGGCCAGGCGAAGACGGCAAATGCTCTGTTCGCGTTGGGACTTGATCGCCGCGGAGCTGCGCTTGGCGTGCGGGCATTTTCGTTGCACCCCGGCGTCATCCTGACCGATCTCGCCCGCCATCTTACCGAAGACGAGATCAACTCTTTCGATGTCTACGACGAGAATGGCAATCGCCGGGTGGATCCATCGCGCGATCTCAAGACGCCGGAACAAGGGGCAGCAACAAGCGTCTGGGCAGCAACGCGGCCCGAACTCGACGGTATCGGCGGTGTCTACTGCGAAGATTGCGAAGTCGCCCTGCCGCAGACAGAGACGGATGGGACCAGAGGTGTGGCCCCGTGGGCCATGGATCCACAGGCTGCTGAACGGCTCTGGCTGCTTTCTGAGCATTTAACCGGCTTGTCAGTAGGTGATCGTCGAGGCTGAGGCATATCGGCAGCCTAGCGCTTTGCGATTTCGCCAGGCGAGGCCTTTGGGCAGTCGATGACCGGCTACATTATGGTCAGTCTGTATCAGGCAATGGTAAACAGCGGCTCACCGTCAGAAACCTACTGACGTGATCGATGCGGATAATGCCTTCCATCTCTGGGAGATGGCGACACGGATACTGCGATTGCCATTGTCATTCGGAACACCCTGTCGACCTGAACGGATCGGCAGGGTGTTACTCGCGCGATGACCTGACGCTGATCAGGCCTTGGCCGCCACCGGAAGACGAAACGGCGCTCCGAGACGGTTGAAGGCGTTCATCGCGGCGATCGTAATCGTCAGGTCGACAAGGTCTTTTGGTTCGAAAGCGGCTGCGGCTGCGGCATAAGCCTCGTCAGACGCGTGGGTCTGGCTGACGTTGGTCACCTCCTCGGCCCAGGCGAGAGCGGCCCGTTCCTGCTCGCTGAACAGGTGAGGCACCTCGTCCCAGACCGGAACAAGCATGATCTTATCGGTGGACATCGTCTTGCGCAGATCGCGACTATGCATGTCGATGCAATGGGCGCAGCCGTTGATCTGCGACACGCGCAGGAAGACGAGATGAACCAGCTCTTCCGGCAGGTTCGTTTTCTTGGTGACGTAGTGATGGACGCCGAAGAGCGCCTTTGCACCCTCGGGGGCGACTTCGCACCAGTTCATGCGGGACATATTGTTTTCCTTTCTCGTGGATACGGTTCTCCGTTCGCCGGAGAAACCGTCGTTACTTGTGCAGTAGGGGAGGGTGTAGGTCTGGTAGGTAGCGCTACGGCTTGCGCGGCGTCGTCAGGGCGGTGTCATCGGTATCGACGACGAAGACGGCGAGCAGCTTCGCCGGCTCGGTCTTGCTGGCGTTGGCGCTGACGTCGTGGCGGTCTCCCGGCAGTTCAGTGAAGTTCTGACCGGCGGTAAAGATCTTCGTCTCGCCGCCGTTTACGGCGCTCTGGATCGCGCCTTCGAGAACCGTGGCGTAGATAAGCGCGGACTTTGCATGCGTATGGGCAGAGCTGTAGCCGCCGGGGCCGTACTCGACGAGGACGCCCTTCACGCTCTTGCCGGGAACGCTGGGAAGCGGATGCTCATAGACAAGCGTCACCTTGGCGTCCCTAGTATCGTACACGAGCCCCGATTTTGCGACGTCATGAGCGGAAGCGGTGGCCAGGGAAGCCGCGAGTGCCGTAGCCGCATAGAGGATGATTTTCATGGTCTTTCTCTCTTGCTTAAACTCTGAGCCACTCGGCGATCGTGATCCGGCCCTTGATGGAGTCTCCGCCGGGAACCAGCGAGCCTGCCATGACCGGCGCGCCGAAGTAGTCGACGGTGGCGTCGGCGTTCACGGGGCGGTTATCGCCTTTGGCATCGAGATACGTACTGACGAAGGATCTGAAGGGTGCCCGTTCAGGTCCGGCGAGGTCGACGGTGCCGTTCTTCGGCTCGCTGAGCGCGGCTTCTACCAAAGCAGCGGCGACGTCGTCGGCCGCGATCGGTTGGAAGTCGATATCCGGCACTGTCACCGCGCCGTCGGCCGAGTACGCGTCCACCAGCGTCTCCGTGAATTCATGGAATTGTGTCGCCCGAACGATCGTGAAGGCCTGGCCCGAGGTAGCGACGGCCTCCTCCTGCGCCAGCTTACCTGCCATGTAAGGATTGGCCGCGAGCTGATCGGCATTGACTATCGCCAGGACGACGTGATGGCGCACGCCCGCGGCCCGTTCGGCGCCCATCAGGTTGCGGCTCGATGTGGCGAAAAAATCGGTGATCACGTCCCTGTCGAAGGACATCATGTTCGATACGTCGATGACGGCGTCGGCGCCCGCAAGGGCTTCGGCCAGTCCTTCGCCCGTATAGGCATTGATCCCGTTGCGGGAGCTTGCGACGACGGCCTCGTGGCCGGCATCCTGCAGCAGCTTCACTGCTTTCGAGCCGATCAGGCCCGTGCCGCCGATGACGACGACCTTCTTCAACTTGCTCATGTTGCTTTCTCCTATGACGAGGCGCGATTGCCCGTCTTGCGTTCGTGGAGTTCGAGGAAGGCGCATCCTCGTGCGGCGATACCGCCGTCGTCGTCTGCGCCTAGATTCGCCAGAAGGTCCGCGACGGACACCTTGGCGAGTTCTGCGCGATAAGCCTTCTCGGCCTTCAGCATCGCGGCGTTGATCTGGCAGGGCTTGGTGAAGTAGCGCTGCGGCAGAGGGTTCGGCCCCCGCTGGCGGATCTCGGCACAGCGGAAGGCGGGTGCCGGTCCTTCGACCGCAAGGACGATGTCGAGAAGGCTGATGTCCTTCGGCGCCTTGGCCAGCCGGTAGCCGCCCCTCGGTCCCGGCGTCGTCGCGACGATCCCGGCGCCAGACAGCGCCTGCAGATGCTTCAAGAGGTAGCTCGTCGAAACGCCGTGGAGTTCGGCCAGTGCTGCCGCCGAAAGGACGCCGTCTTCGGACAATCCCGCCAGGAATGCGGTGCAGTGAATCGCCTGCTCGATGCCTTCGCTCAGTTTCATGGTATACCTCCTAATCGTGGATATAAAATATCCATGAATATGTTCGATGTCAATCCGGGATCAAGTAGATCGTTGAAAATTCGGAATGTGAGATCAGAAAACGGAGCTCTGGCGGCTAGGCGCTTCGCGATAGTCAGGAAGCTCGCACTCTCATCGACACCCCGACGTATTGCAGCTGCTTTCGGTACATCTCCGGGCGGTAGGATTTGAATTATTGACATATCAGTCCATAATTAATAGATCGGGTGCATGGCAAGACCGAGAGAATTCGACCGAGACGCAGCGTTGGAGAAAGCACTGAAGGTGTTCTGGGCAAAGGGATTTGCCGCGACCTCTACCGATGATCTGCGTGTGGCGATGGGCATTGGCAGACAAAGCCTCTACGGCGCCTTTGGCGACAAACGTACTCTTTATCTTGAAGCGCTGGATACCTATCAGCAGCGGACAAACACTGGACATGTCATGAGGTTGAGCGGCCCGACATCGCCTATAAAAGGCATCGAAGACCTGCTTTCCGGTCTTGTGTCGGAAGACGATTGTGAGCGTGTGCTGGGATGCATGGGGGTTGGATCAGTCGGCGAGTTTGGCGTGACCGATCCGGATCTCAATACGCGCCGCGCCACTGCCAGTGCGGCACTAGGTCAACGCATTTCGGAGAGAGTGTTGGAGGGCCAGCGTTCGGGGGAAATCAATCCTGTTCTCGACGCTGAAGAGACTGCTGCGTTTATTCAGATGACAATGACCGGCCTGCAAGTGGCTGCGCGTGGCGGCGCAAAAGCTCCACATCTGAAGGCGATGGCACGCTTTGCAACGAAGCGTCTAAAGCCATAACCAGGCCTCTGCGACAACGAGGCTTTTCATTTGCTCAATTATGGACTGATCTGTCAATAAAAGGAGACTCCCATGACGATCGAAGAACGCAAAACCGCCCTCGTATTTGGAGGTGCCCGTGGCATCGGCGCCGCCTCGGTCGAGAGACTGGCAAAAGACGGTTACGATGTCGCCTTCACATATGTTTCGCGACCAGACAGCGCACAGGCGCTCGTCAGCGAGACGAGAAGAGCGGGCGCCGCGCCGTAGCCGTCCAGGCCGACAGCGCAGACGCTGACGCCATTCGTGACGCGGTGGCAAAAACTGTCGACATCTTCGGGCCAATCGACGCCGTCGTTGTCAACGCAGGGATTTAGCGGCTCAACACAGTGGATGCGGTCAGTCTCGAAGAACTCGATCTGATGATCGACATCAACATCCGCGGCGTTTTCTTGTCCATCCAGTCCGCAGTGCCGCACATGAAGGATGGCGGCCGGGTCATAACGATCGGCTCGAACACGTCGGAACGGACTGGAATGGCGGGAGCAAGCGTCTACCAGTTCTCCAAGGCTGCCGTCGCAGCGATGGTGAAAGGCTTGGCCCTTGATCTGGCTCCGCGGCGCATCACCGTCAACAACATCCAACCTGGTCCAACGGACACGGACATGAATGCCGGTGCCATTGAGATGTTGTCTAACCGCAGCCCCTTGAAGCGCGTTGCCGACCCCCGGGAAATTGCGGGAATGGTGTCCTATCTCACGGGTCCCGACACGTCCTTCATGACCGGATCGAGCCTGACAATCGACGGAGACTGGACGTTATAAATTCAGCGCTGCAGGGATAGGGCCGTTCACAGCGGCTCTGTCCACCACTCCGCCATCTTTCCTCCTGCAAAAGTCTGCTGGGCAAAACTCACCGCCGGTCAATCTTTTGAATTATCGCGGTACAGTTCGCGAGTTCCACTCAGTCCAAGAGCTCACGTATCCGGCATCACCCATGAAAATTGCCAAGAACGATCTTGCCGAACACTCCGCCGGCCTCCATCCGGCGATGGGCATCCGATGTCGCTGAGAGCGGATACAGTGCCCCGACAACGGGCTGAAGTTCTTTGCCCATCATTGGCAGCACATCGTCCCTGAACCGGCAGATCATTGCTCTTTTTTCTGAGCGCGATCTGGATTTCATGACCGTGCCAAGCAATTGCAAGTGATTGTGAAGAACAGTCCCGAGCGGAATCTTGGCGTTGTCATCCCGCCCCAACAGGCCCACTTGGACAAGCCGACCACCGGGAGCAAGACTACGAATGTTGCGGGCGAGGTAGGACCCGCCGACAAAGTCGATGATCAGATCGACCCCGCGAGACGCCGTCGCATCAACAACTTCCGCCTCGAAATCCATTCGCCTGTAATCAAAAACAGCATCGGCGCCCAGCGAAAACACGTTTTCGATGTTGCCTGCCGAAGCGGTGGCCAGCACGGTTGCTCCTGCCGCTTTCGCGAGCTGGACGGCTGCTGATCCGATACCGCCTGCAGCAGCATGGATGAGAACGGTCTCGCTTTTTGCGATTTGTCCGAGATGGGCAAGCGCCTCCCAGCCCGTGACGAAGCTTTCCATGACTGCGGCAGCCTCCATGAAGGACAAGCTGGTAGGGATGGCTGTCGCCATTCCGCCATCGACACGGGCGTACTGAGCATAGGCCCCGCCACCGACAATCCCCATGACACGGTCGCCGACGGCAAAGCCGGTTACTTCGTTTCCGACGGCTGTCACTTCTCCGGCGACCTCGAGGCCGAGGATGTCACTGTCGCCGTAAGTCTGAGCGCCATAGACGCCTTCACGTTGAAGAAGGTCGGCGCGATTGACACCGGCCGCCATAACCTTCACCAAAAGGTCGTCAGGGCGCACTTCGGGTATTGGGACATCGGCAAGTCGCAGGACATCCGCGCTTCCGAAGTCGTCGAAGACGATCGCTTTCATTCGAAGATCTCCTTACTTGGACAGTGCCCGGCGGGCGATGCTTGCAGCGAAGAGAGGTGTCTCACGGCTATTGTGGTCACCGCCCGCTGCCTGGCGGGCTGCTGCGGCATCTTCGAATTTGATGCTGTGCTCGCTGAGGAAAGCCATGAACACATCCGTCGGATGGGCGGTAACTTTGTTGGTATAGCGGGTCCTGCCATCGTCGATCTTCTCGGCCATCAATTCCCAGACGACGTTGACCTGGGTGCGCCCCTTGTCAGTGAAGACGTCCGAGATCGAGTTCATGCGGCAGTAGGCAGGCTCGGCGACCTCGGCCACATAATGCTGCACAACGAGGCCCGAGCCGATCTGCTCAACATTGATCGACATGCGACGACCGTCGTCGGTCCATGTGACGCCGGCTGCAATGTGATCAGGCGGGCAGCAGCGCAGGTATTCGGCTTCCGGCAGGGTGAAGAGCCAGTCGGCAATGTCGATCTTTTCGAGCGGAACGTCGATCTCTGCGGAATAGGCGGACTGGGAGAGAATTGTATCTAGGACCTTGACCATTGGAGTGTTCCTTCTGTTTGTTGGGCGACCGCCCGTTGACTAGAAGGAAAATGCTTCGGATGCCCGCAGATGATAACAAACTGAATGGTCGAAACGGTTTTGCGCTGTAGGCAAAGATGAGAGACCCACGGTTCGCTGAACATCTCGCGGTCTACGTCGATGTCGTCCGCACTGGGAGCTTCTCAGCTGCCTCTCGGCGTAGGGCTGTCACACCCTCGGCTGTCGTTCGACAGATTGATGCGCTCGAGCAAGACCTGGGCGTTGCTCTCCTTGTTCGCTCGACACGAGCGTTGTCATTGACGGACGCGGGCCGTCATCTCTATGAGCGCGCCCAGCGCCTGCTCAACGATCTGGCCGATACACATGCCGAGGTTGCCGCCTTCGATAGTGCGGTCAGCGGCACGCTGCGGATCGCTTGTTTCCCGACTTTCGGAAAGCGCTATGTTATTCCTGTTATCGCATCGCTAGCGCAGGAATATCCGGGTCTGCATGTCGAGCTGGATCTTACCGAGCGGCTGGCTGATCCCGTGGCCGAACGGCTCGACCTAGTGGTGAGGATGGGGGCGCTTGCGGACAGCTCCCTGATTGCCACGAAGCTTGCTCCGCTTGACCGCATTCTTGTGGCGAGCCCTGGTTATGTCGAGCAGCATGGCGAGCCGGAAGACGAGAATGCGCTCATCCATCATCGCCTTCTCGACAAGCTCCATGGCAATGATCTGCTCGGATGGTCTGACATTCTCGGAAGCTCCGCCGGCGAGGCCTGCAAGCAAGTGGCTTTCCGGTCCGATGATTTCGAGGCGTTAAACAGCGCCGCGATCTCCGGAATGGGAGTGGCCTTTTTGCCAAGCTGGGTTTCGGGCCCCTCCACGCAGGCAGGTGATCTCATCCGGCTGAAACTCCGTGGCGAGCGATGGAACGAGCGATCGTCAGGCATCTATCTCCTGCGTGCCCTCCAGGTGCCGTCCGCCAAGGTCAGGGCGTTTACGGAAGCACTCAAGGCCCATATCGGCGCACCGCCGCGGTGGGGTGTCAGTGGGGAATAGCAACGGCCGGCAAATCAAAGCTAATGAAGTCAATGCTCCCACAACTCGTCGAGTGAGGGTTCGATTCTCATCAAGGCGAAGGCGTGTATTGCCACTGCTTTGCGCCTTCATTTCAGTCATTCAAGACGGCCAAGACGCCCCCAAGACCCGTCATTCCCAGTTTGAAGTGGTGCCGCCTGCCAACGGTTCGCTCTTGATCAGCGAATTATCCTGTAATCAACAAACGGCAGAAACCTCTCGCCTTTTGAGATCGTCTTCCGCGGACGAGCCGAGGTCTCGACGCTGATTGCAGGTCAAGACTCTTGGGTTAGTTGATAAGGATAACAACCAAAACTTAACCGTATCCTTTCCTTGAGGCTTAACCCAGATGGTCTAGGTTCCGTCCAATGAAAAGGCAGATGGCGCATGATTAAGCAGTCACAGTGGTTCGTGAAATGGCTAATTCCGGCAAGCGTGGCGGCTCTGGTTGGAGCGATGCTACTTAGCACCCTTTACTGGGCTGCAGCCAAAACCGACGAGGTTGCCGCGGAGCGGCAGAAGGGTCTCGCCACCCTGATCGTAGCCAAAATTCAATCTTCCGTTGCTCATGATCAAGAGAGCGCCACCGTGTGGGATGACGCGGTCATCAAAACCAAGGACGATGATCACGATTGGCTTGACGTGAACCTCGGCCGTTGGATGAACACCTACTTCGGCCATGATGCCGCTGTCGTTTTATCGCCAGATGGACTGCCGATTTACCAGTTTCTTGCAAAATCATCCAGCGGAGTGTCACCTGAGGACCTTCGTCTGGCTTATAGTCCACTTGCAAAACGGCTGCGTGAACGACTTGTCGCTGGAGACCAGGAAGGCATCTCGGACACGGTTCTTTCAATCGGTGAGAGTGATCTGACCTATGTAGGGAGACGACCGGCTGTGGTCAGTGTCAAACCGATTATGTCTGACACGGGCGAGATCGAGCAGCAGGCGGGAGAAGAGAACCAGCATGTGGCGGTACGGTTTCTAGATCAAGATTTTCCGGCCGAAATAGGTGATGAATACCAATTCGCCGAGATGCAGTTCACGACTGAGATGCCCCGCGACCAGCACCACTCCCATATCGCTCTCACCTCGAGGTCCGGACAAACGGTAGGATACTTAAATTGGCATCCATTCGAGCCGGGAACGAACGTGTTGCACGCGACGATTCCCGTCGTTGGACTGTCCATCATTGGCATATTCATCGCCGCAAGCTTGGCCGGGCATGCAATCTGGCGACGCTCCGTCAAGCTCAATTTCAATCGCCAGGAGCTTCAACATCTGGCACTGCGCGACAGTCTGACGGGTCTGGCTAACAGGGCTCATTTCAACAGTGAGCTCGCGGCACGGCTAAGGGAGGCATTGCCTGAGGACTTATTCAGTGTGCTTTTAATTGACCTCGACCGGTTCAAGGGTGTCAACGATACCTATGGACATCCAACAGGGGACAAACTCATCGCCTTAGTTGCTGCGCGGATGCGGGACATTCTTCCGGACGCTCTCATTGGGCGTATTGGGGGTGATGAGTTCACGGTCTTGGTTGAAAGGATGAACCCGGACGACGTCGTCGCCATTGCTGACAAGATTGTCGTGGGCCTGCGCGAGCCTTTTGAGATTGACGGGGCATATGGTGCCATTGGTGCGAGCGTCGGTGTGGCGATTGCATCAGGTGCGAATGCAGACGCTGTCGAACTGACGAGACAGGCGGATATCGCGCTCTATCACGCAAAAGCTGCGGGACGGAATGCATACGCAGTGTTTGGCAATCACATGGACGAACTTCTGCGCACCCGCCGAAAACTGGAACATGACCTCCGCGAGGCCTTGGCGACGGGGACGCAGATCGAGGTTGTCTACCAACCGGTCTACTATGCTGACAGCGCGGGCCCGTGCTCGCTCGAGGCTTTGGCGCGGTGGAAACACCCGGAGCTAGGCCCTATTGGTCCCGATATGTTCATCCCGCTCGCGGAAGAGATCGGCGTCATTAACAGGATTGGAGCTCACGTTCTGGAGGACGCGTGCAGCCTGATCGCCCGGTTGCCTTCCATAAGTGTCGCCGTGAATGCTTCAACGTCCGAACTCGCTTCAGCTGGCTACCCGCTGCGCGTTCTTACCACGCTGGCCAAATGGGGGATCGAACCGGCCCGATTGGAAATCGAGATCACAGAGAGCTTGGCCATCAGTGGTGAGGAGACCGAGCGGAACGTCACGATGCTGAGAGCGGCCGGCGTAAGGTTTGCAATCGACGATTTTGGAACCGGATACTCTTCGTTTTCGAGGATCCAGAATGTGAGTGTCGATAGGCTCAAGATCGACAAGTCGTTTATCGCTGGGATGGGAGAAGGCCAAAACAGCGCGATCGTCGGAGCGATCATCAACCTCGCTCGGGCGCAGGGGCTACAGACAACGGCTGAAGGGGTCGAAACCCAGGAGCAGAGAGATGCACTGAAATCGTTGGGCTGCGATAACATCCAAGGGTTTTTGATGTCGCGCCCAATAGCTAGGGACGACATCATCGCGCTTCTGCAAGTAGGCCACTTCAATAAAGAGCACGGCTGACCAGCCGGCTGGGCTCAGAATTTCGAACGCAACGCGGCGCGATGCGACGAACAATTTATTTCTGCGCTAGAAACGAGTCGTCGACTAATGACCCAGTCACCTATGGCTAGGCTCCCAATTAAGGACGGAGCAACCAAAAGGTTTCTGCCATCCAGTGAGCAAAAACAAATTCTGCCGTGGGCAAAGTGGGCAACGACGCGCGTACAAATTACATTTCGCGCTTGAGATATCAAAGCACTCGATGGATTAAGGTCCCGTTAAAGGACCATAGGGCGCTTTAATCATGATGCTATGGAGCGGGCAGCTTCACTCCTGTACCGTGCAAGGCTGGAAATATACCTGGTCAAGGGCATGTCGATATTTTGCATCGACGCGAGTTCGAGTACCGCTTCACAGATCGCCGCGAGTTCCAGTTGTCTGCCGCTCTCGTAGTCCTGCAACATTGATGTTTTGGCATCTCCCATTCCGGCTCCAAATTTCAACAAGCCCTCTGGGTCTGCTTCGAGGCGCGCACCAAAGGAAGCGGCGACAAGCATTGTTTCATCAATCAGTTTGCGAGAAATCATAGACAGATCTTCACGGCCGCACACATGTTTCAATGGTGCTCCGGCCACCACCGAAAGGGGGTTAGACATCAAATTGGCGGTGACCTTCGTCCACAACGGGTCACGGATCCTTGAGCTCAGGCGTGTCGCGATACCACAGCGGTTAAAGGTCTCTACCAGCGAATGCGTTCGGCCACGTTCGATGTCGTCGATTTCGCCCAGCACCATTCTGATCGGATTGAGTGCCACAGCCTTACCAAGCCCCACGCGCTCGACGGTAAAGGAGGCAATTACTCCGACCGTTTGTTCTGGCGGCATGAGGCTTGCCAGAGCGCCTTCGGGATCGACTGATCGGACGGTTCTTCCTGCGAACCGTCCCGATATGCCGTGGAAGTACCACCAAGGGATGCCGTTTACGACAGGGAGGATCAGAGTGTAGGGACCTATGGCTTTCCTCGAAGTGATCGCAAGTGACTCGAGATCCTGGGCCTTCGAGCAGAGGAGCAAGACGTCGTGAATACCAATGTCGTTTCCGTCGCTGGCGAGAACGTCCGCCCTTATCTCTCCTTGGGGTTGGCACAGTGTGACACCGGACGATGAAATCGCCTTCAAACTATCCCCTCGTGCTATTACGGTTACCTGTTGGCCTCCCGCACCCAGCAAGGCGGCGAGAGTGGTCCCGATCGCCCCAGGGCCAGCTACGCAGATTTTTAGGGTTCCGTCGAAAGCAGGTCGTACACTCATCTTATCCATCCATGCGAAAGTTATTTTTTCTTGTCGCATAGGGTGGGTTCTGAGAGATTTCAGGCTGGAGGCCGTCTGTTACATTCAAAATTTGAGCCACGGCAACTGATCGGATGCGGGAAACTTGGCCTGATCTTCGAGAGTTGCCCATTTTCGATCTTTTTCAATCTCGCGGCTTTTACATAGTGAGCTCCCGAAGCCATCGGCCGATCAGGTCAGTGAACGCGATCAGCGACCCGCATGACGGCTAGCTTCGCAAAGCCGGGATGGACCAAGACCGCACAAAGGTCGAAGGGATCACTGTGCATAACGCCGCCGTTAAGATTCAACAAGTTAAGTGATATGGTGTCGAGGACCTTTGTTACGACTCCGTTCAAGGCGCTCGCGTCCAAAAGCGCTACATCGAATCAGGGCGCGCCCCTCGCCACTACCCACAACTGATGATGCAAGGGATCGGCTTGGGGGGTGGTGCAGCAATTCATCTGGACGTGCGGCCTCAACGCGATTCCGCCCAAGGGCTTTCGCGCGGTACAGCGCGCCATCGGCGCTTGCAAGCATCCCAGCGAGGTCGTGGCAGTCTGGTGCCGCAAGGCCGATACTGACGGTGGCTTGGGTTTTCAGGCCCTCTGCCCGCGCGGCTGCTTTGGCGAACCGGCTTGCGATCGCCGAGCCGCGACTGAGAGCTTGGGAATGGTCGCACCGTGGCAGAAGCGCAGCGAATTCCTCACCGCCCAGCCGGACAATAAGCGCGTCGGGCCCCGCTTCTTCGCAGGCGATCTTGGCGAACAGCTGCAAAACCTTATCTCCGGTTGGATGTCCATGACGGTCGTTGATCGCCTTGAAGTGGTCGAGGTCGAAGGCGAGCAGGGAGACGGGGTCACCATGCCGTTCCCGGAGGCTTCGAGATGCCTGCTCAAAAAAGGCGTGACGGTTTGCAAGCCCGGTCAACTGATCGGTTTGTGACATGCGGAGAAGGTGGAGCTTTTCCTCCTCTCGAATAATCATCAGAAAGGACATTGGCATCGCTACCGAGTACAAGACGGCCTCGTACATCGTCACCTTCCCGATGATGGAGATTATATCTTGCCCATACCGCTGAAGGAGAACAGGGGCAATGAACGCTCGGCCAAAGTAGAACACGGCATGGAAGGCCGAGACCGATACTGCGATCGGACGTGAGCGCAATCGTAGAACCGTGCGACTGCGTAGAAGTAAACATGCTGTCAGGCCGCAGGTCAGCGCGATGGGTATAGACGAGACATGGTTCCAGAAGGCGGCCGGGAAGTGCGTGCCAGCGATCGCCCAGGCGATGGCTAGGAAGCTTAGCGCTGCTACGGACGACCAGAGATACCGGTGACCGTCCAGACCGGCGACGGCGTTAAGGACCAGAATGTAGCCCAACATCATTAGGATGTTGATCGCCCCCATGCCGAGCGCGACCGGAAAGTGGCTGCGGTTCATTGCAAGTATGCAACCGAGAACGAACGCGAAGAGTGCCGCGGCCAGAACACCGAGCACGCGTGCGCGACCTGGATGAGCCTGCCTTTCCCAAAGGAGAAGCAACGCTGACACCAGTAGCGTTCCGACGGTTAAGTACCAAAGGGTTTGTAAATCGATCTGCATTGCTCTGCCTGCCTTACGTCAAAGCCTACAGGGTGTTTTTTATAAGATCCTTTACGTCGCCTCTCATATTGCCGATATGGTTGGCGTAGTGTTAAGCGTGCTGTTGAGAGCCGGCACTAAAGCTAGGGCTACGGCATGAGCTGCGAATATAGCGCGCCTGGGAGAGACTAATGTTTCCATGAGCCCAAAACGGGCGCCTTTTGATAGAACCAATAGGTTAAGCGTTGGTCTGAATATCAAACAGGTCAGAGGTTCTGAATCTCTTCAAGGCGAAGACGGCAAGGATTGGCCTGATGGGTGCGGACATGTTCCGTAACCATCTGTTTTCGGTTGAGCGATTCGATTTCAATCAGTTGAGATCGAAGTTTCAATCAGTCACGCTTTGACTTTCAATCCGTTAGTATCGTAATCGCAGATGGTTATCGAGAGGTGATGCTGTCGCGCTTGATCCGAGGCTGCTCGAGCGACGCGTTCCATAGGCTACGCCAGACACGCAAGCGGACATTGCGCAGGGCAATCAAAGGCGCTATATGTAGGCACGTTCCTACACGGGAGGCGCATATGGCCACTATCAGCTTGACTAGCCGCGAATTGAATCATGATGTTGGCAGAGCGAAAAAAGCTGCTGAAGCGGGGCCTGTCGTCATCACTGATCGAGGTAAACCTTCGCACGTGTTGATGACATATGGTGAGTTTGAGCGTCTCACAGGCAAGCGTCACAATCTTGTGGATGCGCTTTCAATGCCTGGATTGTCGGATATCGATTTTGATCCGTCTCGATCGGTCATAGCAACTCGAGAAGTTGATCTGTCTTGAGATATCTGCTCGATACGAACGTTGTCTCTGAGCTTCGCAAGGTTGGTGACGGTCGAGCTGATCTGAATGTGACGGCTTGGCTAAGCGGGCAGGATTCCCGTGATTTATACATTTCTGCTATAACGATTCTGGAGCTTGAGCGAGGGATACTCAGCATCCAACGGCGTGACGTTGAGCAGGGCGCTCGCTTACGAACCTGGATGGATAGCCGAGTTCGCCCGGAGTTTGCTCAGCGTATCATTGCTATCGATGAAGCAATCGCGACGCGGTGTGCCCACTTGCACATTCCGGATCGCCGAAATGAAGCTGATGCACTCATTGCGGCCACGGCAGCCGTGCACGGGCTGGTGGTCGTTACACGCAACATTAGAGACTTCGGGGGAACCGGCGTTATTCTCGTGGACCCGTGGCGCGCCTAAGGAAAAGCGCGCAGGGCAACTCAGTCGAGTTCGTTACAATACAGAGGTCGGCGGTTCAGCTCCTTCAAGAGCAGGGTTACATGACAGCGTGGGGGGGACCGAGTCCTTTCTAGATGGTCAGTTGTCAACGTTTTGAGCTGTCGACGTGCGACGACCGATGTACGTGGAGCAAAGTGACTGGCACTGTTGCTTGTAAATCCTAAACCGCAGTGATCAGTGCGTCGAGCTACAACTGTTAGGATTCATTTTGATTCCTGCTGGAATAAATCTTGCCAGGACTACGTATATTAAGACGTGGACCCTGCGAACCGACCGTTTGACGTAGTTGGACAGCTATCGAGCTTGAGACGATACGCCCGCTCGCTTGTACGAAACACCAGCGATGCTGACGACCTCGTACAGGACGCGCTTGTAAAAGCCTCGAGCGCCAACGCTCGCAACTGGCTCTTGTCGATCCTGCACAACACGCATATCGATCGCTACAGATCAGCCTCCGCTCGACAGCGTAGGGATGACATCGTTTCGGGAGACTCATCGCTCTCCTATCCAGCGCCCCAGGAGCAGAGCGCGTACCTTTCACAGGTCAAGAATATTCGAATGGATGTCCGACCCAGCCGCCTGGGCGGGCCTTGCCACCCTGATCGTCCTCGAAATCGTATTGGGGATCGACAACCTCGTCTTCATTGCCATCCTCGCAGACAAGCTACAGGAACATCAGCGCGAGAAAGCGCGTCTGATCGGTCTCGGGCTCGCATTTGGCATGCGGCTCATCCTGCTGGCCTCCATCGCCTGGATCGTCACGCTGACCTCGCCATTGTTTACTTTTCTAAGCGTCGTACTCTCAGGATGTGACCTCATTCTGATCTTCGGCGGTGTGTTCCTGCTGTTCAAGGGAACGATGGAACTGCACGAGCGTCTGGAAGGGCACACCGAGCGCACGGACGGTCCAGTCGAGCATGCCATCTTATGGCAGGTGCTCGTGCAGATCGTGGTTCTCGACGCGGTCTTCTCCCTCGACAGCGTGATCACTGCCGTCGGCATGGTGCAGCATCTCTCGGTGATCGGCGTCATTGTCGCCATGGGTGTCATGATGGCAGCCTCCAAACCATTGATAGCATTCGTGTCGAAACATCCGACCGTTGTCATTCTATGCCTGGGCTTCCTGATCGGCTTCTCGCTGATCGTTGAAGGCCTTGGGTTCCATATTCCGAAGGGCTACCTCTACGCAGCCATCGGCTTTTCGGTCAAACGCGCATTGTGGTCTTGCTGCAAGTGTCACTTCAGAGCACGATCGACGGCAGTCGAAATGACATCACGGTGGTTCGATTCCGCTTAAGAGCTTAGACAGTTTGTTGGTTTCCGTTTGCTCAGTAGAACATTCGTCGGAATGGGATAATCGCCGCTCCCATGGCGGCTGCGTCGGACGCGATCTCCGATATGACCAGTTCGGGCCCCCCTCTATGAACACCATAACGTGGCCGGTCGAAAATTTTTGTGCGTTCAATCAGCATCGATGCCAGCATGTGCGGGATCTGGCCGCCAAATACTATCGCTTGTGGATCAAGTGTGGATCGGATCGCGTTGACAAGGCGGTTATAAGCGGGCGTTACGGTCTCCACCCATTCCGATACGCCCGGCCACTCAGGATCGAAATGACGGCGCATGTAGTGTATTGAAGGCACATTCACGCCATTCCTGTTTATCTGATCGATTAGATATTGAAGTGCGGGACGCCGTTTCGTTTCAATTTCATCATAAAGACCGGAAAACTCGCCCGCGTTCCCTCTGCCACCCTGTAACAACTCGCCATCGATGATCACTCCGCCACCAAAACCGTAATTGAAACTGAGATACGCAAAATCGCTCGTAAAGCGGCCAATCCCGAACATTGATTCTGCGACGGCGCCCGATTTTCCGCCATTGATGACCCATACTGGCCGGCTAAAGAGGTCAGATACGATTGGCCCAAGTTCAATCATCGACCACTCACGGAGCGGCAGCGGTGCATTATGGCGCGTTCCCTCGACGTGATAGCCAGCAATCGCAAACCCTATTCCGAATAGATCGTCATCCGCTAGGTTGTTTTGCTGCTGCAACTCGACCACCTGTTTTTTTACGGAGTGAAGCGCTTCTTGCATCGTCGTTTTAAGAAGCGGCACTTCGCGTTCGCCAACGATATTACCTGCCAGATCAATGATGCAGATTCCAATGATGTCGGTATTAACGGATATGCCACAGGCATAGGCGAACGAGCCGTTGAGGTGAAGCATTGGGCTTGGCTGTCCGCGGCCTAGACCTGCTTTGGCAGACCCCAAAACAATGATCTTTCGTTCGGCCAAGTGGTCGAGAATCCGGTGGACCGACTGCTGGGTAAGATCGGTATACTCATTGATTTCAGAACGAGAAATCCCGGGTTGTCGCCAGATTAAACGTAGCAACCTGCGCTCATTAGCAGAAACAACTGTCAACTCATCTTGAACGCGAATAAATCGCCGAGCAATTAGAGCTTCCGGAAGATAACGACCCGCCAACAAACCACCCACTTTCCCACGCCGGACATAATATGGCTCCAAGCCGATCTACTGGCGAAGAGGCACGTAGACAAGTCCATTTTGCCGTCATCTGATTGTTACACATAAAGCGTAACAATCTCCCTCGAGATCAATCATCTTTCAAAACACCCGCTGCGAGGGCGAAATGAACAAGTTTACACTGGCTGCTATGGTCGCAGCACTGGCCAATACAGCCTCTGCTCAGGCTGCCACTATTGAGTTCTGGTACGGCAACACGGGCGCGGTTGAGACCGCGATCAAGGCTCAGTGCGACGCCTTCAACACCTCGCAAAGCGAGCACAAGGTCAACTGCATTGGTCAAGGCTCTTACGAAGTGTCGATGCAGAAGGCGATTGCCGCCTACCGCGCCAAGAACCACCCGGTTCTCATCCAGTTCTTCGACGCCGGCACGCTCGACCTGATGTTGTCGGACGCCGTCGAGCCGGTTCAGGACCTGATGCCGGACGTCAAATGGGACCAGTATATTGCCGGTGCCCGCGCCTATTACGAAACCTCGAAGGGCAAGCTGTTCGCCCAGCCCTACAATTCCTCGACCCTGCTGTTCTACACGAACAAAACCGAGCTTGAGAAAGTCGGCATCACCGAGACGCCGACGACCTGGGAAGGCGTTATCGAGGCCGCCCGCAAGCTGAAAGCGGCCGGCCATGCCTGCCCGTTCGTGACTGATGGCGATACCTGGCGCGTGCTCGAGCAGTTCTCCGCCCGTCACGGTCTGCCGATCGCCACCAAGCACAACGGTTATGACGGCCTCGACGCCGAATATGTCATCAACACCACCTATGCCGCCAAGCATCTCGCCAACCTGGTCGAGTGGCGCAAGGAAGGTCTCGTTCGCCTCGCAGCAGATACCAAGGCAGGCAACTACACCGCCGCCTTCAATGCCGGCGAATGCGCAATGATGGAACAGTCTTCCGGTTCCTACGCTGCCGCTGCCAAGGCATTTGACGGCAAATACGAACTGACGGTCAGCATGGCGCCGATGTACAAGGGTTACAACCGTCACAACACCTTTGTCGGCGGGGCTTCCATCTACGTCATGAAGGGTCACGACAAGGCCGAGATCGAGGCTGCGAAAGCCTTCCTCGATTTCCTGCGCAAGCCGGAACAGCAGATGTTCTTCACTGCCGCAACGGGTTACGTACCCGTCACCACCGACGTTCTAGATACCATCGCCAAAAGCCCGGACGCCAGTTCGCCGAAATACGCAACCGCCAAGGTCGGCGTCGAATCCATGAACCAGCCGGCCACGGCCGATACCCGCGGCATCCGTCTAGGCTTCTATGTGCAGTTCCGCGAAGTCTTCATGGAAGAAACCCAGAAGGCCTTTGCCGGTCAGCAGACCATGCAGGTGGCGCTCGACAACACCAAGAAGCGCGGCGACCAGCTGCTGCGCCGCTTCGAGCAGACCTACAAGGGTAAGACGCTTCCCTGATCTGGACTTTGTCTTTCCAGCATGGGGCGGGTCGCCGCCCCATGTACTCTTTCTGTGTCTGGAATTTTATCCCATGTCGTTGGAATCCTCCATGTTCGGCCATCGCTGGTTGCCGCTGCTTCTGGTGGCGCCGCTGATGTTGCTGATCCTGCTATTCTTTTACGTGCCGGTTTTTCAGGCCTTCTACTGGTCGTTTTTCCTGGAGCAGCCGTTTGGCGGCGACTCGGAATTTGTCGGTTTTCAGAATTTTGCGCGTGTTCTCTCCGATCCGGAATTCTGGGCAGCCGCCGGCCGCACCGTTATCTTCATGCTGACGGCATCGTCACTTGCGGTCGTCGTGCCGCTGATGCTGGCGATCGCCGCTGACCGCAAGCTCGGTCTCTCTTACGCGGCGCGCAACATCTTCGTCTGGCCCAAAGGCATCGCCGGCGCCTCGATCGGCGTCGTGTTCGCCTTCATCTTCAATCCGTTCGTCGGGCTGATGGCACCGCTTAATTCGCTGTTTCCCGGTCTGTGGAACCCTGGTATCGACGGTACGGACGCATTTGTGACGCTGGTGGCTGCACATGTCTGGAGCGGCATTCCTTTCAATTTCGTCATCCTGCTTGCCGGCCTGCGCTCGATCCCGCCAACCATGTATCAGGCATCGGCCATGGACGGCGCCGGTCCCTGGCGGCGCATTTTCGATGTGCAGCTGCCGCTGATCCTGCCGCAACTGTTCCTGACCTTCGTTCTGGAATTCACTGAAAGCATCACTTCGGTCTTCGCGCTGATCGATACTATCACCGGCGGTGGTCCGGGCGGCTCGACGACGCTGCTCGTATACAAAATCTATGTCGATGGTTTCCGCGGATTCGATCTTTCCGGCGCTTCCACCCAGACGGCCATCCTGATGGTTTTTGTCCTTCTTCTCGCAGCTTGCCAGTTCTTCTTTCTCGGCCGGCGCATCAATTACGAGCGCTGAGCCATGGTCGAAAACGCACGCTCCATCAACATTGTCGCCAGCATCCTGCTGGCCATCGGTATCCTCTACATCGTTGGGCCCTTGTACCTCACGCTGTCCACCGCCTCTCAATCCTATGAATATATGCTGCAGAACGGCCTTGCCTGGGTGCCGGGCACTGAGCTGTTCGCCAATATGAGCAAGGTCATATATGACACCCGCATTCCGGTGCAGATGCTCAACAGCCTGATCGTGGCGTTTTCCAACGCGCTTGGCACCTGCGTCCTGTCTTTCCTGTCGGCCTATGCGATCGTTTATTTCCGCATTCGCTGGGGGGGTGTGGTCTTCGCCCTGATTCTCGCCACCATCATTCTGCCACTCGATATCCGCGTCATCACCACATATCAGGTGGCATCCAACATCTTTTCTCCACTCAATGCGGTGCTGGATTTCACCCGCCTAAACAGCCTGATCGAGATAATTTTCGGCGCGCCGATCCAGCTCGAACTGAGCGTGCTCGATACGCATTTCGGGTTGATCGCGCCGCTGGTGGCGCATGGCACCGGCACGTTTCTGTTCCGCCAGTTCTTCCTGACGCTGCCCAAGGACCTGTTCAAGGCGGCGCGTATGGATGGGGCAGGGCCGATCCGTTTTCTTATCGACATCCTTCTGCCGTTGGCCCGATCCAGCTTTGCCTCGCTGTTCGTGCTCACCTTTCTCAGCGGCTGGACGCAATATCTATGGCCGCTGGTCGGCGCCTCGACGCCCGATATGCAGACTGCCGTGGTCGGCCTTGCCCGCCTCGTGCCGGACGCCGACGGCCAGGTTCCCGATTTTCCGATGATCATGGCCGGCGCTGTGCTCGTCTCTCTCGTTCCGCTGACGATGATCGCGCTTCTGCAGCGGTTTCTCGTTCAGGGCCTCGTTCTTTCGGAGAAATGATCCCATGACCGACATTGACACAGCCATCCGCGCCGCCGCAGCCGAGATCGAGCTTATCGGAGTCACCAAGTCCTATGACTTCAAAAACACCATCATCCCGCCGATCGACGTCTCGCTGCGTCCGGGTGAATTTACTGTGGTTCTCGGCCCATCGGGTTGCGGCAAGTCCACGCTTTTGCAGATGATCGCCGGCCTTGAACGTGTATCCGGCGGCAAGATCATCATCGGCGGCCGCGAGGTGCAGGATCTGGAGCCAAAACATCGCGGCTGCGCCATGGTGTTCCAGAACTATGCGCTCTACCCACACATGACGGTCGCGGAAAACATGGCCTATAGCCTCAAGGTCGCCGGCGTCTCCAAGGCCGACCGTGCCGAGCGTGTCGGCACCGTCGCAAAAATGCTCGGCCTTGCCGATTTCCTGACCCGCAAGCCGAGCCAGCTTTCCGGCGGTCAGCGCCAACGTGTTGCCATCGGCCGCGCAATCATCCGTGAGCCCGGCGTACTGCTGTTCGATGAACCGTTGTCGAACCTCGATGCGCAGCTGCGCCACGACATGCGCGTCGAGCTTGCCGAACTGCATCGCCGCATCGGCGCCACCAGCGTGTTCGTCACCCACGACCAGGTTGAAGCGATGACGCTGGCAGACCGCATTCTCATTCTCAACAAGGGGCATATCGAGCAGTTCGATACGCCGAAGGCGATCTATCATCGTCCCGCTTCCGTCTTCGTCGCAAAATTCATCGGTTCGCCGCCGATGAACATTCTTCAGGTTGAAGGGGATGGTTCCGTGCTGCGGCTGGCTGACGGTCAGGTGGTCGCCAGCTATTCAGGTAAGAACAAATTCCAGCTCGGCATCCGCCCGGAAGATATCGCCGTCAACGCGGGCGGTTCGATCAAAACGGAAATCCGTTATCGAGAGGACCTCGGCTCGCACGAAGTTCTCGAAACGAAGATTGCCGACCAGAATCTCAGGATCGCCATGCCCTTCGGCGTCGAGATCGATACGACGCAGACTTTGTCGCTGTCCTTCCCGCAGGCGCGCCTGCATCTCTTTGACGGTGAAACCGGCCGCGCCATCGCCAACGCCTTCGGTGACGCGCAACCGGCCTCGGTGAAGGAATACCAGTGAATTACAGGGAATTTATCGCCGACAAGACCCGCGGTTGCGCCGTGGTTGCGCATCGCGGCATCTGGCGCAATGCGCCGGAAAACAGCCTGATCGCTATCCAGCGTGCCATTGATGCCGGTTGTGATGTAGTCGAAATCGATATTCGCCGCAGCGCAGATGGTGGTCTTTTTCTGCTACATGACGAGACGCTGGAGCGCATGACAGGTCTCGGTCAGCCGCCGGAAGCCTTGTCTTCGCAAGATCTCTCGGTCCTGCGCCTGCGCGACCGCGATGGCGGCGAGGGCAATGGTTCCACGCTGGAAAAGCTGCCGAGCCTTGTCGAGGTGTTCGACCTGACGCGGGGCCGCATCTTTGTACATCTAGACGTCAAGGAGCGCGAAGTCATTCCATATGTGATTGCTCTCGCAAAGGACATGCGTGTCGCGCATCAGGTCGACGTCTGGGCCTCGCTGAAAACAGAAAAGGATCTTGGCTGGATCCGCGATACGATCATGCCGCATGAAATCCTGTTTTTGGCAAAGACCCGGCTCAACGTGCCTGGTGCAGCCACGCAACTCTCCTTGCTGGAAGACCTCTCCCCATCCGTCTGCGAAATCTATTTCGACAGGGTGGAAGAGCTGGCTGCCCTGAAGAACCTTACCCGTAACACCGGCATGGCGCTCTGGGTCAACACGCTCGACAGCGTCGCCTGCGCCGGCTTCACCGATGAGAGGGCCCTTGCTGATCCCGATGCCGTCTGGGGACGGCTGATCGATGCCGGCATTTCGGTCATCCAGACCGATGAGGCTCCTGCTCTCAAATCCTATCTCGCAGCCCGCCGCACCTAATTAAAATCTCCCAAGGAAAATATGAAATGACGCATTACGTAGATTATATCGCTGACCAGAAACGCGCGCCCGCCATCGTTGCCCACCGAGGCGCATGGCATGGAGCTCCCGAAAACAGTCTTGCAGCCATCGAGCGGGCGATCGCCGTAGGTGCAGACATTGTTGAGCTCGATATCCGAAAAAGCGCTGACGGTGAACTTTTTATCATGCACGATGACACGCTATTGCGCATGGCCGGTATCGACCGCGACGCTGAAACTTTTACCATGGCCGAACTGCGGGCCATCTCCTTGCGTGAGGACGATGGCGGCGAGCATCGCACCACGACCGACCAACGCATTCCGACGCTGAAACAGGCATTCGAAATCATCCGTGGCCGCATCTTTGCAGACCTCGATCTCAAGGACCGTGGCCTGTTTTCGCAAGTCGCAGCCTGCGCTCGTGATATGAATGCTGCATCATACGTGGACCTGAAAACGAACGTCATGACACGCGAGGAATTGGACTGGGTGCGCGCCCAGCATATCAATGGGGTGGCTTTCATGGCGATGTCAAAATTCACCGCCGAAACCATTTACCAAACCATGGCGTTGCTGTCGGAAATCAAACCCTTCATGTGCGAAATACGTTTCGACAGCCTCCAAACAATCAAGGCGAACCGGCAGATGTTCCGCGATGTGAACATGGCGCTGTGGACGAATACGCTCAACATGGAAGCGAGCGGTGAATGGGTGGACAAGGCGGCGCTTGTCGATCCTGACCGCATCTGGGGCTCGTTAATCGATGCTGGTGTCAGCGTTTTCCAGACGGACGAGCCGGAAGCGCTTAAGACCTATCTTGAAGGCCGGCGCACATGAGCAACGTAAACGATGAGCTGCTGAATGAACTGATGGCCATCATGCGGGATACCGCGGACCGGGAAATCCTGGCGCGTTTCCGTTCTGTTTCGTCGGAAACCATTCGCGCAAAAACCGTGGCGGACGATATCGTCACCGATGCTGATATTGCCTCTGAGCGGGTGATCAGCGAGAAGCTGAAGGCACGCTTGCCGGGCATCACCATTATCGGCGAGGAAGCCGTGTCCGATGACCCGTCCATCCTCGGGGATCTTGCGACCGCGGATCTGGCGGCTGTCATCGATCCGATTGATGGCACTTGGCATTTTGCCCATGGCACGCCGATGTTTGGCAGCATTCTCGCCATTGTTTCTCGCGGTGAAACTATTGCCGGCATCATCTATTACCCAGTTTTAGGCGATTTCCTGGTAGCAAGGCCGGGGCAGGGCGCCTGGCATGTGGCGGGAGATGGTACGAAAACGCGTCTTTCAGTCGCCGCTTCGACCCCAATCGAAGAAATGCACGGCTTCATTCCGCTACACATGTTCGATCCGGACTTACGGGAGAAACTGGCGCCGCGTATCACAAGATTCCTCCGGGTTACCACATGGCGCTGTTCAGCCTGGGAATACCGGATGCTGGCGACAGGCGCGATGAGCTTCTGCCTCAACGAGAGCCTAAAGCCGTGGGATCATGCAGCCGGCGTGCTCATCCACGCAGAAGCAGGTGGCTATGCTGCTACCATGGACGGCGAATCGTACCGTTCAACTATGACGGAAGGACATCTCTTAGCCGCGCCGAGCAAGGAGTCATGGACGGACGTGCAAATCGCACTCCATCCTGATATCGTCCCGTCTCCATTAGAAGCTCGAGGAGAACGCGATTGAGAATATGTGTGCCCCTAAAGCTTGTACATCATTGAAACTGGTTATAAATTTCGGTGGCGTACGTTCGAGTAAAAACAGGTCGCCAATTCATATTCGTTCGAGGCGGTCTGTTTTCATCGCTCGAAATGTGTCAACCATTTCGGATGATTAGGCGCAGGCCCCGATGAGCGACGCTCGATGAAGGTCGATGCGATAAGAATGCGTTTTGCAACGACCGGCTGCCCTCTTGTTTCGATACGTTCCAGCAGTAGGCGCATTGCTGTAGCGCCCATCTCCCCACCTTGTACCCTGATGGTCGTCAGGGGAGGAGATATCTGGGTCGCGGCGGAAAAATCACCGAATCCGACAACGGACATGTCTTCTGGTATGCGGTAGCCACGTGCTAGTAGCTCGGAAACAGCGGTGAGCGCCAGCCCATCGTGAGCGCAAAACAGGGCTGTGGGTGCGATTCCCTCAGTGTGAAGAGTTTGTAGCGCAGGGATAAAGCCTCCATCTTCATCAAAGCGCAGAATATGCAGTTTTGCATCTGTGTGTTGCTCTAAACTTTCGCGCAGACCGTGGTATCGTTCCATACGACCGCGATAGCCTTCCTGCCCCTGCACGAAAGCGATGTCGCGATGCCCAAGCCCAAACAAATACTCGCCGACCGCTATGCCTGCTTCGTGGTCCGTCCCGCCGACATGATCGGCCTTTTCAAGTGGAAACACCCACCCCAGTCGAACCGATGGCACGCCGGACGCTCTTACAATGTCCAGCGTCTTTTGTTCATGTGGCCCAACAAGGATGATGCCTGAGCTATCCTCCACCATCGCCTCGACCCTGTCGGCGTCGTGCGTCCACTGCAATCGTACGGCCTGACCCAGTCGATGCGCCTCCTTCTGCATGCCGTCCTGCAGCATCGTCCGTAACTCGTAGCTCACGCTATCGACCTGATCGTGAAAGATTAGTGTGATCTCGCGTTGCCCATCGACAGCTTTCTGGCGTTGGTAGCCCAGCATTGCGGCAGCGTGCTCGACTCGTCTGCGCGTCGTCTCGCTGACCCCGGCTTTTCCTGAGAGTGAGCATGAGACGGCAAATTTCGACAGGCCGGTATAATCGGCAATGTCCTGCAATGTCACTTTGCGCATAACGCGTGCTCCCATTGTGATGCCGCGAACAAAATAAAATTTAACATAACGCTTTACCTAACAAATTACATTATGCAAGCTAAACAAACACGGTCGTGCAAGCTATCTGTTTGGCGACGCAGCCGTGTAATATTGCGGGGTCGATCCTGAGGAGGAGAGGTAAACTCGCGATACTTGATTGGAGGAGGAAACAAATGCAAGGATTCAATCGCCGCGCGTTTCTCGCTGCGAGCGCTGCTGCCGTCATACTGCCCGCCCTGCAAGCCTTTGCGCAAACGAGCACTGTTCAAGAACCCGCCATGCTGGACGCCATCGTCAAGGGCGGCAAGCTGCCAGCCGTTGCAAACCGCCTACCAATCAACCCGCTGGTCGTCACACCGCTTGACCGCGTCGGAACACACGGCGGTGACTGGAACAGCGCGATCGTCGGTGGCGGATCTCTGTCCATGCTGTTCCGCTATCAGGCTTACGAGCCGTTGTTGCGGTACGAGCCGGATTGGTCCGGCGTGGTACCGAATGTCGCAGAGCATTATGAGAGCAACGCCGATGCCACCGAGTTTACCTTCAGGCTGCGCAAGGGCATGAAATGGTCGGACGGCGAACCGTTCACCACTGATGACATCATGTTTTGGTACGAGGATATCTTCGATTACAAGGGCCTCAACGATATCGGCCAGAACCATCTGCGCGCAGGTGGAAAGAAGGCCCGCTTCGAAGCCGTGGACGATGTCACGTTCAAGGTTATTTTCGCAGCACCCAACGGTCTGTTTCCGCTTCGGCTGGCATGGGCCAATGATGACCAGACGACCCGCGCGCCGAAACACTATCTCAAGCAGTTCCACATTAAATACAACCCCAACGCAGAACAGGAAGCCAAGACGAAGGGCGCTTCAGGCTGGATCCAGCTATTTCAGCGCGAAGCGGGTCTAGTGGTAGACAACGAGTTCTTCCAGAATTCGCAGCGCCCCGTTATCCATGCTTGGAAGATGGCGGTAGCACCGGGACAAAGCACCGATCGCGCCATCGCCGAGCGCAACCCGTTCTACTGGAAGGTCGATTCTGAGGGAAATCAACTGCCTTACATCGATCGCATTGTCTACCAGATGGTCGCCGATGCACAGGTATTGCTGTTGAAGGCGATGCAGGGCGAAATCGATCTGATGGATCAGTATATCGCCACGCCAGCTAATCGGGCCGTGCTTTACGATTCGCAGGAACAGGGTCAGTTTGGCCTGTATACGCTGACATCGACAGAAACCAACGAGATGGTGTTCCAGCTCAACCTCAACCATCCGGATGAAGCCAAGCGCAAGCTCTACGGTAACAAGGATTTCAGGGCAGCGCTTTCGATGGCGCTGGACCGGCAGGCGATCATCGACACGGTGTTCATCGGCCAGGGAACGATCTCACAACCCGCAGTGCGGGCTGAAGACCCCCTTTACAACGAACGTCTGGCCACGCAATTCACCCAGTACGATCCCGATACGGCCAACGCTCTGCTAGACAAGATACTTCCCAACAAGGATGGCGAAGGCTTTCGGCAGGATGAAAATGGCAAGCGAGTGACGGTCATATTCGAGATCGATCAGGCCCGCACTACCTTCCTTGACATCTTTCAGCTGGCGCTGCCGATGTTTCATGCGGTGGGGGTGGACGTGCAAATGCGAAGCATGGATCGTTCACTATGGGAGGTACGTGTTCGCCAAGGCATCGACTATGACGCGACCGCACACCGCTTCGGCGGCAATGGCGGCATCGCGGCCATTCTCGACCCTCGCTATTTCATTCCCAACACGACCGAGGCGCTGTACGCCAAGGGATGGCAGCTGTGGTACCGCGATCCAGCGTCCAAAGGTGCGGTCGAGCCGCCGCAGCCGGTCAAGGATGCATTGGCGCGTTACGACCGTGTGCTGGGCTCGCCGGACCCGGAGGTGCAGCGAAAGCTGATGACGGAAATACTGGAGATCGCTGCCGACCAGTTTTACGTTTTCGGCGTGTGCCTGCCTAGCGACAGCTACGGTGTGGTCAAGAACAATATGCAGAACGTTCCCAAATCCATGCCGAATTCATGGGGATATCCGACGCCCGGGCCCGCCAACCCTGAAACCTTTTTCAAGGCCTGATCCACCGTCCCATCCCGGCACCCGACACCGGGATGGGCACATCAACGTTACAAACGCGCTTGATGGGCGCGACGGCATTCTATTGTCATTGGAGACCACATGTTGCATCGACCAACCGCCATTTCCGAAACTGCCGTTCGCTCTCCCGAATGGTTCAAATCCGCCACTCGCTGGACACAGTTGACGTTTGCGGAAGACGACCCGGCGAAATATGACCCCGAATTCTGGATCGATGTTTTCAAGCGCACCAAGTCGAATGCGGTCTGCCTTTCGGCGGGCGGCTATATCGCCTACTACCCAAGCGAAATTCCCCTTCACTACGTGTCCAGCTTCATCGGCGACTCCGACCCATTCGGCACCATCGTGGAAGGCGCACGCAAAATGGGAATGCACGTCATGGCGCGCGTCGACCCGCACGCCATCCATGCAGATGCGGCAAAGGCCCATCCCGAATGGGTGGCGATCAATGCGGATGGAAGCCCGCGTGAGCATTGGGCATTTCCCGGCATCTACGTCACCGATGCGCTGGGGAGCTATAATCGCGACTTCACTACTGATGTCATTAGCGAAGTCGTGACCAAATATGACATTGATGCCGTGTTCGCCAACCGCTGGCAGGGGCATGGCGTGTCCTACAGCGAAGACAATCGCAAACGCTTCAGGCAGGAAACAGGTTTTGATCTGCCGTTGAAACCGGATGCAACCGATCCGGCGTGGCAGGCCTGGGCGGCATGGCGCAGACGCATTCTCACAGAACTCGTGGTCTATTGGGACGAGACAGTCAAATCCATCCGTCCCCATGCCAGCTTCATCCCGAATATGAGTGGATCGTCGCTGATGGAATTCGACCTTTCGCTCATTCAGAAGCATTGCCCGATCCTGTTCGTCGATCACCAGGCGCGCCAGGGTGTGGAAGTCGGCTGGTCCGCCGGGCGTAACGGTAAACGTATTCGTGGAACGTTCCGCGACCGGCCCGTTGGCCTCATCACCTCCATAGGCCCAGAGGAAGAATATCGATGGAAGGATTCCGTCCAGAGCGGCGAGGAAATCAAGCTCTGGATTCACGATGGCATGGCGCAGGGCCTTTTCCCTTGGTTCACTAAATTCAATGCCTGCGTTCCCGATGACCGCTGGGTGCGGCCCGTTGCGGAAGCCTTCAATCTCCATGCAGACATCGAGCCGCATCTGGAGGGCATGCAGCCAACCGCCGAAATCGCCATCATCGATCCGTCAACGACGCTGCGGCACTGGGCACCGGAGCAGCGCCACATTGCCGAACATAATGATCTTGGCTTTTATCATGCGCTGGTGGAAGCACGCATTCCGTTCGAATTTCTTTCCGATCAGGTTATAAACGCGGATGCATTGGATCGGTTCAAGCTCATCATCCTGGCCAATGCCACGTATCTGTCTGACGACCAGTGCGCGGCCATCGAGCAGTATGTGCGGCGCGGCGGGTCGGTCGTGGCCGCGCATGAAACCTCTCTATATAATGAAGTCGGCAAGCGGCGCGATGATTTCGGCCTGTCGAATGTCTTCGGTGCCTCGCTGACTTCCGCACCTCGTGGGCCTGTCAAGAACACCTATGTCGCGCTGTCCGATCCGCACCCGTTGAACGAGGGTTACGAGGGGGCTAAGCGCATCATTGGCGGCACTCACATGATTGCAGTGGATGCAAATTCGGATGCGGAAACGCCGTTCCTTTACGTTCCCGATTTTCCAGACCTGCCCATGGAGGAAGTCTACCCACGTAAAGCGCCGTGCGGCGCTGCCGTGGTTGCGCGTGAGACTGGCCATGGAGGTCGCGTGGTCTACATTCCATGGAACATCGGCGAAGTCTTCTGGAAGGTGCTTGCACCCGATCACGGCAGGCTGATCGCAAACGCCGTGAATTGGGCTCTTGGTCAGGACCATCGTGTGACGGTTGACGGAAAAGGCATCATCGATATCGCCATCTATGAAAACGAGGATGCGATGGCAATCTTCCTCGTCAACCTCACCAACCCGATGATGATGAAAGGTCCCTTGCGGGAGGTCTATCCGATCGGCGAACAGACACTATCGATCAAACTGCCGAAGGGTCGCACGTCAGTCTCGGTGAAATCACTTGTGAAAAACGAGACGGCGTCATGCAAGATCGTTGGCAACCGCGCACAAATCACCGTGCCTTCCATCCATGACCTCGAAACGGTTCATCTGACCTGGCAATCATAAGCCGGATAGCATGTAGCGGGAGGAACCCATGCTGACATATGTGGCGAAGCGCGTTATTTACATGATACCGACCCTATTCGGCATGTCCTTGATCGCATTCATGATCATTCAGTTGCCACCCGGCGATTATCTGACCTCACTTCTTTCCACCATGGCCGATGGCGGACAGAATCTTGACGAGGCGACGATTGCGCGCCTGCGCGCGCAATATGGTCTCGATCAACCGGTCTATGTCCAGTATTTCGTATGGATCAGCGGAATACTGACCCGTGGCGATTTCGGATATTCTTTCGAGTGGAACCAGCCGGTATCGACCCTGATCTGGGACCGGATGGGTTCGACCCTTTTGATCTCGCTTGCAAGCCTACTACTGGTCTGGGCGATATCGCTCCCAATCGGGATCTATTCCGCGGTCAGGCGCCATTCCTTCGGCGACCATGCCTTTACGCTCCTCGGCTTCATTGGGCTGGCCGTTCCGAACTTCATCATGGCGCTGACGCTGATGTATGCGAGCTACCGGTTTTTTGGCCAAAGCGTTGGCGGGATATTTTCTCCCGCCTTCGTAGATGCGCGGTGGAGCATCGCAAAATTTCAGGACATGCTCAGCCACATGTGGATACCGGTCATCGTCATCGCCATGTCGGGCACTGCTGCCATGATCAGAATTCTGCGGGCAAACCTGTCGGACGAATTAAGCAAGCCCTATGTCATCACGGCCCGCGCCAAGGGTTTGCCCGAGCGCAAGGTTATCGTGAAATACCCCGTCCGCATCGCTCTCAACCCTTTCGTCAGCTCTATCGGCTGGGTACTGCCCGACCTTGTTTCCGGCGTTACCATCACCGCCATCGTGCTGAACCTTCCAACGGCCGGACCGCTTCTGTTGCGGGCGCTGGTCGGTCAGGACATGTATCTGGCCGGAAGTTTCATTCTCCTGATGGGCGTGCTGACACTGGTGGGCATGCTGATCTCAGACATATTGCTTGCGGTGCTCGACCCCCGCATCCGGTTCAATTGAGGGGGTGGCCATGACTATCAACCAGAACCCAACCGTCGCACTGGAAACCGGCCCGGCCATCAGCCCGTTGAAGTCCGGGCGCAAGGTAGCAAGCCTGGAGGCTGCGGGGCAGTGGACGCTCATCCGTCAGCGCTTCTTCCGTCACAAGGTCGCCGCCTTTGCCGCAGGCATCATTCTTTTGCTTTATCTCATCGGTGCCTTTGCCGAGTTTCTGGCACCGAGCCTGCCGAACACGTCGCGCCCGCAATACACCTTTGCGCCGCCGCAACGCATTGCGCTGTTTGCACCGACTGCCGATGGTGGCTCGCAATTTCTGCCACATGTGAAGGGCTACAAGATCGAGATCGAGCCGAGAGCCCTTCGCCGCAGCTTCGTCGTCGACGACACAAAAATCACTCCCATCGGATTTTTCGTCAAAGGTGCACCCTACAAGCTGTGGGGCATCATTCCGCTGGAAACGCATCTGGTCGGTCCGCTGAACGCCCGTGACCCGATGTATCTGCTGGGTTCGGACCGGCTCGGACGAGATCTCATGAGCCGACTGATCTATGGAACCCGTGTTTCCATGTCCATCGGCCTTATAGGCGTCGCCATTTCATTGACGCTCGGCGTCGTGATGGGCGCAATCTCAGGCTATTATGGCGGCTGGGTGGACACGCTTATTCAACGCGTCATCGAGATCGTCAGCGCGATGCCGACCATACCGCTCTGGCTGGGGCTGGCCGCCGCCATACCCCTCACCTGGTCGCCGCTATCGGTCTACTTCGTCGTCACGCTGATCGTTTCGCTGTTGAGCTGGACCGGTTTAGCGCGCGAGGTTCGAGGACGATTTTTCGCTCTACGCGGCGATGATTTCGTGACGGCTGCACGGCTGGACGGCGCCGGGGAACGGCGGATCATATTCCGCCACATCCTACCATCTCTGACCAGCCACATTCTGGCGGTGGTGACGCTTGCCATTCCCACCATGATCGTTGCTGAAACCTCACTATCGTTTCTCGGTGTCGGACTGAAACCACCGGTCGTCAGTTGGGGTGTGCTGTTGCAGGACGCACAGAACGTGCGCACGGTTGCTACCGCCCCGTGGCTGTTGATCTGGCCCAGCCTTGCGGTCGTGCTGGCTGTGCTGTCCTTCAATTTCTTCGGCGATGGCCTGCGCGATGCAGCCGACCCCTACGACAGATGAGAGGACGTGAGATGACAAAGCCCGAAACTTTGCTGGCGGTCAAAGACCTGTCCGTCGATTTCCATCTCAGAACCCATGTACTTCATGCCGTTCGCAAAGTCAGTTTCGACCTTGAACCTGGAAAGACGCTCGCACTGGTGGGAGAGAGCGGTTCAGGCAAATCGGTGACCGCCCGTGCCCTGATGCGGATCATTGACAAGCCCGGACAGATGACCGGTGGCCAGATCGTCCTCAATGGGCCAAACGGTCCTGTCGATGTCGCGAAATTTGCAGCAAGCAGTCGCGAAGTTCTGGCCATTCGCGGTGGACGGATCGGCCTGATTTTTCAGGAACCTATGAGTTCGCTATCGCCGGTCCACACCATCGGCTCACAGATCATCGAAGCTGTGCGTTTGCATCGACGCGTGTCGAAGAAGCAGGCCAGGGAGCGCTGTATCGAACTGCTGCGGCAAGTGGAGATCCCGCAACCGGAACTGATGGCCGACCGGTACACGTTCGAGTTTTCCGGCGGAATGCGCCAGCGGGCGATGATTGCCATGGCGCTTGCCTGCGACCCAGAAGTCCTGATTGCCGATGAGCCGACGACGGCGCTGGATGTGACGACGCAGGCCGAAATCCTCGATCTCATCAAGCGGCTGCAGGTCGAGCGCGGCATGGCGATGCTGCTCATCACCCACGACATGGGCATCGTTGCCGAAGTCGCGGATGAGGTCGCTGTTATGCGCTTTGGAAAGATAGTCGAAAAAGGCCCGGTAGACGAGATTTTTCACGACAGCCAGCACCCCTACACTCGGCAGCTTCTGGAAGCGACGGTCAAGCTTGAAAGCGGAGCGGCGATCCGCAGGCTGCCGGCGTCGCTGACAGCCAACGTGTCTCCCATCCTTTCGGTGCGCAATCTTTCCAAAATTTACGGCGCACCATCTGGACTGTTTTCGCGGAGTGGCGGTCGCGGTCTGGTGGCCGTGGATGACGCAAATCTCGATTTGTTTGCCGGCGAAAATCTCGGCATTGTCGGCGAAAGCGGCTCGGGCAAAACCACACTTGGACGGATGATACTGCGCATTGTCGAGCCGACCTCCGGGACGATCGCCTATCGCGAAAAAGCCGATGCGGCACCGATCGACGTCACGTCACTGAGCAAAGTGGGTCTGCGCCGCTACCATCAGGATGTGCGTCTCATCTTTCAAGATCCGTTTGCATCGCTCAACCCACGCATGACGGTCAAGCAGATCATCGGCGATCCTCTGGTCATCGCCGGTGGCATGTCCGGCAAAGCGGTGGAGACGCGCGTTGCCGAACTTCTACAAAATGTCGGGCTCGATCCGCTGGCGATGGAGAGGTACCCACATGCCTTCTCCGGTGGCCAGCGTCAGCGGATCGGCATTGCAAGGGCGCTTGCCGTCAACCCGATGGTCATCGTCGCCGACGAGGCGACCTCGGCGCTCGACGTCTCGATCCGGAGCCAGATCCTTGACCTCCTGCTCGACATTCAAAAGCAGCTCAATCTCAGCTTTATCTTCATTTCACACGATATCTCGGTGGTCCGCTATTTCTGCGACCGCGTCGCGGTCATGCACAAAGGCAAGATCGTTGAGGTGGGTGATGCGGAAACCATCTGCACCGCCCCCTCGCAGCCTTACACGAAACGATTGATCTCTTCCGTTCCGAACCCCGACCCCCGCAACAAGCGCATGCTGCACCGCCTGCGCGCAGACCAAGTTTGAGGCCATTGCCGATGCCGAAATTCGCCGCCAACCTGTCCATGCTTTACACCGAACATCCGTTCATGGATCGGTTTGCCGCTGCTGCTACCGATGGATTTGCGGCAGTGGAATATGTAAGCCCCTACGAGGAGGCTCCAGAGAGAATTGCAGCGGAGCTCAAGAGGTGCAATCTGACGCAGGCCCTGTTCAACCTGCCGCCAGGCCACTGGGCCGCAGGCGAGCGCGGCATCGCCTGCCTGCCGGAGCGGGTCTCCGAATTTGAGATGTCCGTGGAAACGGCAATCCGCTATGCAAAAGTTCTGGGATGCCGAAAGATCAATTGTCTGGCCGGCATTCAACCGCCCGGCGTCGATCAACAGGTTCTGAAAGACACGCTCGTCGGCAATCTCAGGCACGCGGCGCAACGTCTGGCGGATGCCGGAATTGCCCTTGTCTTCGAGCCCATCAACACCCGCGACATACCCGGATATTTCGTCACCAACACCGATCAGGCCGAGCGGATCATGGACCGTGTCGGGCATTCCAACCTGCTGATCCAATATGATTTTTATCACATGCAAATCATGCAGGGCGATCTCGTCGCGACCTTTGAGCGCCTGCTCGACAAGGTCGGCCACGTTCAGATCGCCGATAATCCCGGAAGGCATGAGCCGGGGACGGGCGAGATCAACCACGACTTTATTTTCAAGCGGCTGGATGAACTTGGTTACGACGGGTGGGTCGGCTGCGAATACCGACCGGCGTCGACTACCAGTGCAGGCCTTGGCTGGTTGAAAGCATATCAACAGGAGGACTGAGCTATGAAGATAGGATTTATCGGCCTGGGAGTCATGGGCCGCCCGATGGCGCAGCATTTGATCGATGCGGGACATGAGCTTTATCTTCACAGGGTCAAACCCGTGTCGAACCACCTCGTCGAAAGCGGTGCGACGGCCTGCACTTCGGCTGCGGAGGTGGCGCGCAGCGCCGACATCGTGATTTTGATGCTGCCTGACACGCCCGATGTGGAAAGCGTTCTCTTCGATGACGATGGCGTCGCACACGGTCTTGATACGGGAAAGCTCGTCATCGACATGAGCTCTATTTCACCGATTGCGACAAAGGATTTTGCCGCCCGTATTGAAGCGCTGGGATGCGATTACCTCGACGCGCCGGTGTCAGGTGGTGAAGTTGGCGCCAAGGCCGCATCGCTGACCATTATGGTCGGCGGCAAACCGGATGTTTTCGAGCGCGCAAAGGAACTGTTCGAAAAGATGGGCAAGAACATCACCCTGATCGGTGCTGTCGGGAACGGTCAGGTTGCCAAGGTCGCCAACCAGATTGTGGTTGCTCTCAATATTCAGGCCGTTTCAGAGGCCCTTCGCTTCTCAAAGAAATCTGGTGCAGACCCCTCCATCGTGCGCAAGGCATTAATGGGCGGCTTTGCGTCGTCCCGCGTACTGGAGGTCCACGGCGAACGTATGATCAATGGAACGTTCGAGCCCGGCTTTCGGATGAGCCTGCACCATAAGGACATTTCGCTCGCGCTCGAATCTGCACGGCTGCTTGAGCTTATGCTGCCCAACACCGCGATGGTTCATCAGGTGATGAACGGCGCATTGGACAAAGGCTTGGGTGACAAAGATCACTCTGCCCTGATCAACGCAATATGAGATATTCCGGCCATTGGTCCAAGTACGGGAGCGATTGATCATGATCACAAGTCCCCGCCTGTTCCTTACATCTTTATACGAAGCAGCAATCGAGGCCGCCAGTCCTTTAAACAGGATTAAAGATCTTCTCCCGCGCCCGCCTTATGGCGGACGCGTCGTAGTCGTAGGCGCGGGCAAAGGGGCGGCGCAAATGGCGCAATCGCTGGAAAGTCTTTGGGACGTCCCGCTGACAGGTTTGGTCGTTACTCCTTATGGTTACGAGTGTGACACAGACAGAATCGAGGTCATCAGTGCCGCTCATCCTGTGCCAGACAGTGCCGGTCTTCAGGCGGCCGAACGTCTAAAGACCTCTGTATGCAACCTATCTAGCAATGATATTGTGATCGCCTTGATTTGCGGTGGGGGATCTGCGCTCTTACCAGCACCGCCGGTAGGGTTTGCTCTTGCCGACGAAATAGCTCTAAATGAGGAACTACTAGCATCGGGTGCTTCGATTTTGGCCATGAACGCCGTCCGCAAGCGTTTCTCAACAATTAAAGGTGGGCGGTTGGCGGCATTAACGAAGGCGAGGGTGATTAGCTTCGTAGTATCCGATATTCCTGGAGACGACCCGGCGCTGGTGTCGTCCGGTCCAACGATCCCCAACCTGAGCACCCGCGATGATGCCGGGGAAATTATTGCACGGTATCGGCTGAAACTACCGGCACCGATACTGAGTTTTATAGCATCGGATGCATCCGATGCACCGAGCCCAGCGGATCCAATCTTTGCCGGACACAGCCACCACATTGTTTCGTCTTCAAGAATTGCCCTTGAAGCAGCGGCAGCGCTTGCGCGAGTTTCAGGTGTCACGCCAGTTATACTATCTGATTGCATGGAGGGCGAAGCGCGAGATGTTGGCCTTGTACACGCGGCCATAGCACGTGAGATCGCGTTGCACGACAGCCCTTTCATCCGACCCTGCGTAGTGTTGTCTGGGGGCGAAACGACAGTGACGCTTCGGGAGAGAGGTGGTAAAGGTGGACGCAATGGAGAATTCGCGCTGTCTCTTGCGATGGCGATCAATGGACTTGATGTCCATGCACTCGCCGCCGACACCGATGGCATAGATGGCTCTGGAGACAATGCGGGCGCCTTCGCTGATGGCACGAGCGTCAAACGGCTCTTAGAGAAGCAAGTCAACGGCGATGCGCGGCTGTTGGCTAATGATAGCTACCCTGCCTTTTCTGCTATTGGGGATCTGTTTGTCTGCGGGCCAACCAACGTGAATGTAAATGATTTCAGAGCTATATTGGTCAGATGAGCGCGACTGGGACAAGAGAGCGTTGGTTCAGGTCCTTTCAAGGCGATGGCTAGGAATGCTCAGCTCAGGTCTAGCTGCCCATCCTCAATTTCTTTTCAATTGCAGTGAACTTGAGGTTACTGAATACTGAAGGGGAAGTATTTAGCGTTCATTGCATCATACGCGCCATTGGCTTGTATCTTATCGAGCGCAGCGTTCAGTTTTGTCAGCAACTCTTTATCGTCTGGTCTAACGGCGATGCCTGCGCCTTCACCGAAAAACTCAGCGTCTTTGATATCTGCGCCTTTGAATTCGCAGCAGGTACCCGCCTTAGTGTTCGCCAACCAATCGTAAACAGCCAGTTTGTCCTCCAAGATGAGGTCGACCTCCCCGTCGGCCAGTCCTTTATAGAGCTCTGGGGACGCAGCAAAAATCCTAATTGAAGCGTCCGAGAAGAACTTTTTGGTATAGGCCTCTTGTGAGGTCCCGGCGGTGACGCCTAAACGAACATTTTTCAGTTTCGTCCCATCAAGACCAACATCTTTTTTGGCTATGAACACCGAGGGGCTATCATAGTATTTGCGCGTGAATGCGACCTTCTGTTTTCGTTCCAAGCTCATAGACATCGACGAAACGATTGCATCATAACGCTTGGCCAGAAGGTTCGGGATCATTTCGGTCCACTCCTGTATCACGAACTCGCATTTGAGCTTAGCCGCCTCGCACAGGGCACCCGCCAGATCTACATCAAAACCTTGAAGCTGTTTGTTGGAGTCGAGATAGTTGAACGGCGGAAACGCACCTTCTACGGCGATTTTGACAACTGACCCCGTTTGCGTTGATGTCGCAGGTGTTGGTAGAGCAGCACCAACTGAGCACATGATTACGATACCAAACGCCTGTTGCAACTTGTTCATTGCGATCCCCAACAAAATGAACCGGTAGATGCCGCATTGAACACTTTAAAAATTACAGAGCCCCTAAAGTTTTTCGCTAATTTAGACTATCTTCAAAAAGAATTTTGTAATCTATTCCCAGTAAGCTCCTTACGTTGTGAGGAACACTACGTGACTGCTGATAACCGCATCTCTAGGATTTTCCGTAAAGCACCGGTATCTCCTGGGCTCATTCTCCTACTTCTCACAACAAGCGGGCTTGGAATTGTTGCGCTCGTAGTAATAGCAGCTATCTGGGCCGGCACCGAAAGTGATGCAGCTGCACTAGATCGTCAGCGCCAGCTCGTGAACACCCGCTTACTCGATCAGGTTGAACGTGTATCTAACGAAGTCCGCCTGATGAAGGCCGGTCTCGACACGTTGCTGCGTGTCAATGACATATCAAGCTTAGATATGCCGCCGGTCGAGTTCAGATACCAAGAATCTACCAAGCCAACAGCTGTTGCATCGTTTAGAGAATTAGCTACCAATCTATTTGGCTATGACGCGGCGTTCATCGTTGCATCTGACGGCTCCATGCCCTTCGACACAGACCCTTCAATCGTCAAGCGTTTCAAATGGATACGTCCGCTCATCCAGCCGATGATAGAGGGTCTACAGAAACAACTCGATGTTGGGGTATCGTCGAACTGGGGACTTCTGGGAGATGTGCCAAACCGAGCCTCATTGCTTCGGATTGAAGGACGCCCGGCCGTAGCCGGAGTTGTGCCGGTCAAGCCCTATACATCTTCCCAATCCAAAGCACCTACCAGACTCTATCTTATTGCGTTTCGCTTCCTGGATGGAAAGGCCCTTGATGCGCTCAGTCGTGAGCAAGGATTGATTGGTGCGCGATACGCCAGGGCAGCAGATCAGGAATTGAATGAAGTTGCATTTCAGATTGAGTCCACGTCAACGCGTGAGCCAATTGGTTTTATAATCTGGGAACCTGACCTACCTGGAACGCGGGTCATTGGCCGTTTAACGCCAATGCTTTCTTTGGCCGCGATAACATTTCTCGCACTTTTCTTCGCACTGATTATCGGCATTCGCCGCAGCATGAAGAAACTCACTGAAAGCGAGCTATATGCGCGTCATCTCGCAAATCATGACGTTCTCACGGGACTGGCTAACAGAGCAATGTTCAATGAGCGTCTGAAACATTGCCTCAGCAATGGAGAAAAGCTTACGAGCAACGAGACTTCACTTGCCCTCATTGACCTGGATAAATTCAAACAGGTGAATGATGAACATGGCCATCCTGTTGGAGACGAACTCCTTATTAAAGTCGTCCAGCGGATAGAAGGCATTATAAGTACCGACCACACGTTAGCCCGTTTAGGCGGAGACGAATTCGCGTTGCTGTTTCCATCCTGCGCGCTTGATGGCAGTGCGGGACCTGACATCTGCCAAGCGATTATTGAGGCGCTGAGTAAGCCGTTCGCCCTCAAGCAGGATAGCGTCAAAGCGACCATCGGATGTTCAATCGGCATAGTCCATGGGAAAGATGCCGGGTTCGATCAGATTGAAATGCTTCGATGCGCGGACCTGGCTCTCTATGAAGCAAAGTCTCAGGGACGGGGCCGGTTGATAGCTTATGACCTACGCATGGATCTTCAGGTTCAGGAAAGAGAGTCACTGCGCAGTGATCTCGAGCTTTTGCTGCAAGAACCTGGACTTCAACATCAGCCGGTCGCCTTAAAAGATGTGGGGCAGCTGGAGGTTTATCTGCAGGGAGTACATGCAGCTGATAGTTTTGGAGCTTTGACTTGTGCTGAAGCCTTGGTACGTTGGCGGCATCCGCAACACGGCCTTCTGACGCCTGATAGGTTCATTCAGATCGCTGAAGACAGTGGATTGATCAACACCCTCGGCGCTAGGGTTCTGCAGGAGGCGATCAGCGCCGCAGCGACGTGGTCCTCGCCAATCTCAATTGCAGTTAACATATCGCCCTCGCAACTGCGGAAGCCGGACTTCGCCTCTCAAGTGGAAAAAGTCCTGATTGAGGCTGGTTTGCCTCCTCATCGACTGGAACTAGAGGTCACCGAAGCCGCTCTCCTTAGTTCTGAGGAAATCACCAGGGCTAATCTGCGATCGCTCCGATCAATCGGTGTTAAGATAGCTCTTGACGATTTTGGTACTGGTTTCTCATCGCTAAGCCACCTGATCAACTTCGATGTGGACCGAATTAAAATAGATAAATCCTTCGTCGACTTAATTGGGACGAGAGCAGAGGGCACAGCGATCGTTTCAGCAATCATAGCTTTGAGCAGATCGCTCGGTAAAGCCGTCACCGCTGAAGGTGTCGAGACAGTGGGTCAAAGAGATTTCTTGATCGCACTTGGTTGCACAGATCTACAAGGCTACCTTCTTTCCCGGCCGGTGTCGCTACACATCTTCAGTCGAGAGAATCGCGCGCGTTTTGGGTCGCTAATGTCAATTTAGGATGACCGACCGTATTGTACCTGGTTTTGGAACACCGATCCGGTGAATTCTTGGGATGGATAGTGGGGGTAGACGGAAGTCAGTCGAGGAAGCAGCCTTAGCACGATCCCACAGGCCTGACCGACCATCGCCCAGTCGATATGACCATTCATACACGGAGGCGATTTCCGGTAGATGATCAAACTGGCGAGATAAGGCCGTATAGTCTTCAACACTCGCGTGGATGCGATCGGAGCAAAACGAAGCTCGCAGAACTCCGAAATTTTCCGCTGAAAATGTCTTGATGAAAAGTCGTGTTTCGTCATGCTCATTCCATTTCTTTCGGCACCAATGCCGAGGGCGAGCGGAAATAGGCTCTCTTTTGAATGGAGAGCTACAGATTGTGGTGCTGAGCGATAGATCGGCTTGCAATAGCTCATTTCTTGGAATAATTGTGAGTTATAGAGAAGGCGGCTATAACTCATGAAATGGAACTGGCAGAACGGCGATTGGCCAAACTTCACGTATGACACCGCAAGCCTAGCGCCGTTGGAGCAGAAATTCTTGCAATCCGCTGGCGAGGTTATCGGTGCTGTCCGGCATTTCAACGAGGAGGACAGCAACCAACTTCGCATTGAATTGCTGAGCGACGAGGCGGTCAAGACCTCAGAGATTGAGGGGGAATTTCTGGAGCGCGTGAGTGTTCAGTCATCGCTCCGTCGGCAGTTCGGGCTAAGCACTGATGATAGACAGATCCGCCCACAAGAGCGGGGGATCGCCGAGATGATGGCGGATGTCTATCGAAGCTGGCATATGCCGCTGCGTCATGAAGGACTGTTCCACTGGCACTCAATGCTGATGGCGGGAAACCGATACATTGAAACGGTTGGTGCTTATCGGACGCATGAAGACGCCATGCAGATCGTGTCAGGTCGATTGGACAAGCCCACAATCCACTTCGAGGCCCCCCCGTCTCGCCAAGTTGCCGCTGAGATGGAGACCTTCATCGGATGGTTCAATCAATCCGGGCCAGATGGTCAAACGTCGCTTCAAGCTTTGACGCGCGCTGCATTAGGCCATCTTTATTTTGAAAGCATACATCCATTTGAGGATGGCAATGGCCGGCTAGGGCGCGCTCTCGCTGAAAAATCCCTGGCGCAGAACATAGGGCAGCCAAGCCTCATTTTACTCGCCTTTACGATCGAGAAGAGCCGGAAGGCCTACTACTCCGAGCTTGAGCGGCACCAACGTACGCTCGATATCACCGATTGGATCATTTTCTTTTCAGAAACGATCCTGGATGCTCAACGGGCGACGCTTGAGCGCATAGAGTTCTTCATTCAAAAAGCAAAGTTCTATGATCGTTTTCGAGACCGGTTGAACGCGCGGCAGGAAAAGGTAGTCGCGCGTATATTCAAGGAAGGTACGGTAGGCTTCAAGGGGGGGCTAAGTGCCGAAAACTACATTTCGATCACAGATACATCCCGCGCTACAGCAACACGCGACCTTCAGCAGCTTGTGGAGATCGGCGCACTTACGCGGACGGGCGAACGCCGGCATACCCGGTACTCACTTTCATTGAAGAAATAAACTGCTGCTAGTCTGATGAATTCAACCAACGTCATTATCTGGCTGAACGACTGTTCGATTCCGCTCAAGTCGACGGTGCGAGCTAAAGGTGTTCAACGCTGAGATTATTCTCACTTCCGAGGTGCGACTACCGTTCGATCCTCATATACGCCGTCGTTTAAGCGCTCCTATCGGTTGAAAGGTGGAATGTCATAACCTCAGCTAACCGGCCACTCGGCGCAAATGCTCGACCAGCGCTCTGAGTTTCGGCGCCATGTTGCGGCGGCTGGGGTAGTAGAGGAAGAAGCCTGGAAAGCGGGGGCAGAAGTCCTGGAGGATCGGCACCAGTTCGCCGCGTGCGATCGACGTCCGGAAACTGTCCTCCATTCCGAAGCTGATGCCGGCGCCTGCGGAGGCAAGCTTGATCATCAACGCCATGTCCGTCGTCGTGACCGTGTCGGCCACGGCCACAGAGAAAGCGCGACCCTTTTCTTCGAACTCCCAGCGATAAGGCGCGACGTTCGCGGCTCGGCGCCAGCCGATGCAGCGGCGGCTTGCAAGTTCGCTCGGGTGATTGGGCGTCCCGAACCTCTCGAGATAGTCCGGCGACGCCACCGCCAGCTGGCGCTGCTCGCCCGAAACAGCCACGGCGATCATGTCCTGGGCAATCACTTCGCCGAGCCGCACCCCAGCATCAAAACCTTCCGCGACGATGTCGAACTCCTCGTCAGTGACGGTGACATGCAGCGTCACCTCCGGGTTTTCCTCAAGGAACTCGGCGAGCAGCGGCCCGGACAGGAAGCTCTCGGCAATCGATGAAACCGCAAGTGTCAGCTTTCCACGTGCTTGGCCATGAATGTTGGCGACCGCCTCGATCGCGCCCCGCATTTCCCGCAGCGCGGGCGCGGCATTAGCGTAGAGCCGTTTGCCGGCCTCCGTCAACGCCACGCTGCGTGTCGTCCGGCTGACGAGCGCGATGCCGATCGTCTCTTCGAGCCTACGGATGGTCTGGCTGACGGCCGAACGGGTGACGCCCATTCGTTCGGCTGCAGCGCGAAAGCTTTTCTCCTCTGCAACGAGAGCAAAGACGGAGAGTGCATTGATGTCCGGCTGCATTGGTTAGTTCTCCTTACTTCCGCATGAGCACTTAGATGGCTTATCGCGACAATGCCGAATGCGTATTCTTCTGGCTACCGCATCAAGCGGATGCAAGAGGAGAAAGTTATGGACAAGGTTGTTCTTATCACCGGCGCCTCCAGCGGCATTGGGGTCGGCATCGCCCACGAACTGGCCAAGGCTGGTGCTACCGTCGTTCTCGGCGCACGTCGCACCGATCGTCTGGAAGCCGTCGCCCTGGATATCCGTGCGGCCGGCGGAAAGGTCATGACGCGGAAGGTCGATGTGACCGATCGTTCCGACGTCGCGGCATTCGCCGAGGCTGCCCGGCAGGAATTTGGGCGGATCGACGTCATCGTCAACAATGCGGGCGTCATGCCGCTTTCGCCGATGGCCTCGGTGAAGGTTGACGAGTGGAACACGATGATCGACGTCAATATCAAGGGCGTGCTCTACGGTATCGCCGCCGTTCTGCAGGAGATGACCGAGCGCGGCTCGGGCCAGATCATCAACATCGCCTCGATCGGCGCGCTTCAGGTGGTACCGACCGCGGCCGTCTATTGCGCCACGAAATATGCGGTCCGGGCGATCTCCGATGGTCTGCGCCAGGAAAACGACAAGCTGCGCGTCACCTGCATCCATCCCGGCGTCGTGGAAAGCGAGCTGGCCAGCACGATCACCGACCCAACAGCGATTGAAGGCATGAAGGCATACCGCGCGATTGCACTCACACCCGATGCGATCGGTCGCGCGGTTCGCTTTGCTATCGAGCAACCCGAGGATGTCGACATCAACGAAATCGTCGTTCGTCCGACCAGGGCGGCATTCTGACCGGCCACGACGCAATAAGGCAGCAAAAGGAGAATATCATGTTCAAGCAGATTGGATCCCATGTCGCAGCGGCCGCCGCCCTCTCGCTTCTCGGCCTCTTTCCTCAAGCCACTTTCGCCGAGACGACGGAGGAAAGGCGCGATCGCGGGTCTGCGGTCATCCGTAGTCTTAACAACGGGACAACTCAGCCGACGCTTGAGCGCATGCGGACGGAGTTCCCGTTCCTGGCCGATGCGACTGAAGCCTATGCCCTAGGCGACGTCTGGTCACGGCCGGGTCTCGACAATCGGACACGCCAGCTCGCCGCAGTGGCAGCCTTCGCCGCCATCGGCGAGACGGCTTTCATGAGGGTTCATGCCGGCTATGCGCTTAACATCGGCGTGCCGGAGGAAGAGCTCAAAGAGGTCATCTACATGGTAACCGTGCCGGCCGGCTTTCCGAAAGCGATCGCGGCCTCCCAGGCCTTGTCGGATCTCTTCCGCGAGCGGCGAGAAGCAAACGGGGGTGAGCCCGCCGGGGAACGCCCAGCGCCACAACCCGAGGAGAAGCGTCGATGAGAAGTCCCCTTCTCTTCATCGCCGCCACCATCATCGTCACCGCCGTGTCTGTCGGCGCGGTGGTCCACAGCGTAAAGGCAGAGGACACCATGCCCACCCAACTCAACACAGCAACAAACACTGACGTCAGCACCGAGGCCCAGCCGCAGAAGCATCCCTATCTCGGCA
The DNA here is from genome assembly GCA_900468285.1 of Hyphomicrobiales bacterium. Taxonomy (GTDB): domain Bacteria; phylum Pseudomonadota; class Alphaproteobacteria; order Rhizobiales; family Rhizobiaceae; genus Agrobacterium. Next base: position 80,787 of record UBTF01000005.1, read on the forward strand.
TGTGGGTGACAAGTGACGGTCGCATCCGTCAAGAGCTGCTTCCCAGCGGCCGCTACGACGAAGCTCGCGGAGCCCGCCGCAGCGCTTATCAGGGCCGCTATCGTGTGACAGGCACGCAGATCGACTACTGGGACGACACCGGCTTCACCGCCGACGGCACCTTCGTCGACAGCGACACGCTGCACCACGGCGGAATGATCTTCTACAGGGAGAAGAGCTGAAGCGTCGATTGTCTTTGGTCTATTGCTTGCTCAATGCATAAGAGTCGAGTTAACCGCATGCAATGCAACGAAAAGTCACTACTTCATACTGCCTTGCCTTTGAGGCTCAAACCAGTAAACAAGCTTTTTTGGGCTTGCCTCCAACCCATGTCTCTGATGACAACATTGGGCCGTCTCCCTTTTCGAGCAAGAACCCTTATTCCATCTCTGAGTTGCATTGACTGCATTGATGGGACATATCCACGACCTTCTAAACATGAGTTGTGATCAGGTTTGTCGTTGACCGTCTGTTGCCGCCTTGCACGGACATTGCAGACAGCTTTTCGATCAACCCTTTGGACTACCTCTTTCCAGTGCCGCTGAAGTGAGAAGCTTTTCTTCCTCTGGTCGCTGACCGTTGTCTCGCCGCAACATGGTCCGTTGCCACAATCTTTGCATGTGAAAGATCTAACCGTTGCGGACAAGGATCAACGGGCCCGCTTGGAGGTCCGATAGGACGTAAAGTCTTGCCAAATTTCGGGGCACTCAAGCAGAAGAGCTTGCCGGCATAGTCATGCAGCCTCTTCAAATCTCAGAGGGACCTCTGATGGCGGGGCAACGGGTACAGCGCAAGGCGCGGGTAGCAGGCTACATCGGCCCGCTGCGGCGCATCGTGCGGTTTGGTAGCAAAACAATCTCGCATAAATAGCCTGCACCATCATCCCTGTGCTGTCGGACGGATGACGATGCTGCCGACGTCGACCTCGGGCGGCTGTTCGATAGCAAACAGAATACCGCGGGCGATAGCGTCCGCCGGCATCGCAATCGCACCTAGATCATCCTGGATCTTTTTCCTCATGACCGAGTCCGTAATGCTCTCGCCAAAGTTGGTCGCGGTCATTCCAGGCGAGATTTCGGTGACGCGAAGGTTCGGTCCCGCCTCCTGGCGCAAGGCCTCCGTAGCGGTCCGGACTGCATTCTTTGTCGCCGCATAGACACCCATGGTCGGCACGATCTTCAGGCCGGCCGTCGATATCACGTTGATGACGTGCCCGAAGCCTTGCCGAGCGAAAACCGGTAGCGATGCGGCAATCCCATAAAGCATTCCTCTCAGGTTCACGTCGATCATCAGATCCCAGTCTTCGACCCGCAGGTCATCGAAGCGTGAAATCGGGCCGACGCCCGCATTGTTGAGGATCGCGTCAAGCTTGCCGCCTTTCTGGACGGCGAGCGAAACCAAGGCTTCCAGGTCGGCACGCTTGCAAACGTCCGTCGCCTTGAAAGCGACCCTGCCGTTTGAGGCTAAGATCTCATTGGCTACAACCTGCAGCGGCTCCAGTCTTCTCGCGCCAAGCACCACGAATGCGCCATTTTCGGCCAGCAGCTTTGCCGTTGCCCGGCCGATGCCGCTGCTCGCTCCGGTTATGACCACGACTTTATTTTCGATGCTCATGATCGTTCTCCTCTAGACTTTGGTTAGCGGAATCTAGATCAATGCTTCGAGAGCATCTACGCGAAGAGGTCCATTTTTTTGTTGCGATCGTCCACGATGGAGCGGGATCCGCTGTCTGACGTCCTTGATGTACTGGGCGCTCAGGTGGTGAGGCGCACCCGCATGCAGGCAGGTGGACCGTGGGCATTCGCATTCCCGGCCGCAAACCGCCTGAAGTTTGTCGCGGTCCTCGAGGGCGAACAGTGGATCCTCACGGAGAACGAGCCACGCTGCCTTATGAAGAAAGGTGATGTCTGCCTATTGGGTCGAACGTCATACGTTGTTGCGAGCGATCCTGAACTGGAACCGCAAAATGGAACGTTTCTTTTTCCGGAAAGGGGTTCAGACTTTGCTAGAGTGGGATCCGGAGACGGGGTCGTTGCGATTGGCGGTTCGATAGTTTTCCCTGACGAGAATGGCGATTTCCTTCTCGACATGCTCCCTGGGTTCTTGCTCGTAGGGCGGGAGGCCAGCGGGGCGGGGGCTATCGCAGCTGTTCTCGACATGATTAGCAAAGAAATCCTGCGAGGTGCCATGGGCGCCGGCATCGTCGCCGCCCGCCTCGCAGACGTCCTTGTGGTGGAAGCGTTGCGGACGCTGTCGCGTGACGGTGATCGAGGTCTGACGGGGTGGCTCGGGGCCATCTCCGATCCACGTCTCGGACGCGCGTTACGCGCCGTCCACCGCGACGTCGCATCACCGTGGACAGTTGCTGCGCTAGCAGAGGTAGCCGGAATGTCGCGAGCAGCGTTTTCTGCGCAGTTCAGCCAACAGGTCGGGAGACCGCCTCTCGCCTATCTTCGCTACTGGCGGCTCACTCTCGCGAGAGCCCTATTGCGCAAAGACTCGAACTCCGTCGACGAGATTGCCAGACGCGTCGGCTATACATCGCAGAGCGCCTTCTCGAACGCTTATCGGCAAGCCTTCAAAACGACGCCGCGATCACGCATGCGTGTCGCCTGATTGGACCTCCCGGACGACGCTGCCGAATGCTTCCTGAAGAAGCTCGGCCATTGGCCGCGCGCCTTTCTCCAGGTTGAAGATGTCTCCAGCAATGCGCATCGCTCCAACGGAGAGCATGGCGACGACACGTAATGCCGTTGATCGCTCGGGCTCGGGCCACCGCTCTTTGAGTGCTTCGTAGATCTCACCTTCCTGCTGGACGTATGATGCCTGTTTGCGTGCTTGAACGCTTGGACTTGTTCGCATCAACCGATCCATCTCGATCATGTCATTCGTCGGGATTGCATTACAGACGCTTACCACCGCGTCCCGTACCGCGCCGATCGGCGTCGAAGTTGCGGGAGCCTTTCGCACGGCATCGGCCAGCATTTCGCCAATTCCACTTTGCAGCGACAGCAAAATCTCGTCCTTCGACGTGAAATAGTAGAAGAAGGTTCTGCGTGAAATTCCCGCGGCCGCAGCGATTTCATCGAGCGTCGTGTGGTCGAATCCTTTCTGGAGGAAAAGAGCGATCCCTTGTTCGGTAATGCGTTTTTTTGTCTCGCGCTTCTTTCGTTCCCGCAGGCCGCCGCCTGCTTCAATGTCATGCTCGGATTTCTCCACCACAGCCTCTTGTATAATTACACTCAGTGCGATATTTATTTTACACCAAGTGCAAAAATGATGAAAGAGGCGTGAGATGACAAAGTGGAACGAGACCGACATATCCGATCAGCGCGGACGGTCCGCCGTGGTGACAGGAACGGGAGGACTAGGGCTCGAAACCGCGCTGTTGCTTGCCCGCGCAGGATGCAACGTGACCATAGCCGGTCGCAATCCTCAAAAAGGTGCCGACGCCGTATCGCGCGTTCAACGCGCCGTTCCCCATGCCGCTATGCGGTTTGAGAAACTTGATCTTGCGGATCTCTCTTCGGTCTTCTCGTTCGCACGGCGGATGAACAGCGACAGGGAGAGTCTAGATGTTCTGGTGAACAATGCCGGCATCATGGTGCCGCCGGAGCGGCAGGAAACGCAGGACGGCTTCGAGTTGCAGTTCGGTACAAACTACCTCGGCCATTTCGCATTGACCGCTCAACTGATGCCACTGCTGTCAAAGGGCACGGACGCCCGTGTCGTCACCGTGTCCAGTGTCGCAGCTCGCGCTGGGAAGATAAATTTCGACGATATTAACTCTAAGACGCACTATCGTCCAATGGAGGCCTACAGCCAGTCGAAGCTTGCATGCTTGATGTTTGCGCTCGAGCTTCAAGATCGAAGCCGAGCTGCAGGGTGGGGTGTCTCAAGCATAGCGGCGCACCCGGGAATCTCTCGAACCGATCTGCTGCACAACGCGCCCGGTCGAAATAGCGTGCACGGTTTGGCGCGAACCTTCCTCTGGTTTCTGTTTCAGCCCGTCGCACAAGGTGCCTTGCCGCAGCTATTCGCCGCCACATCGAAGGATGCGAAGTCTGGCGGTTATTATGGCCCCGATCGCCTTGGCGAGACACGCGGACATCCGCAACCGGCACGCATCCCGCCACAGGCTCTCGATCGTGTCGCCTGTAAGCGACTTTGGGAGGTCTCCGAACGTATGACCGAACTTCCGATAGGTCCGACTTGGGATCTCTAGTAAGCTGGTCGGACAGACTGCCAGAACGGCGCTTGAACGCCGGGATCAGGTCCGTCGGGGAAGCCGGCCAGTTTACCACATTGTCGGCGATCTTGACCTTTCGTGCCTGAAAATGTTCGGATGAGGCTTCGAATGAAGGAAATGCGGTGGCCTCGGTACCCCTCTATTCCGTGATTTTTGTCTAGCTGTATATGTGGGGGTGGCGTAAGAAGGATCATGCCGCACCAAGACGAAGAAATCCATCCAGAAGCAGCCGTAGCACCGGGCTACTTAGCAAACCATGCTGCCAAAGTTTTCAACAGGCTGGTGGACAACGCTCTTCGCCCGCATGGTTTGTCAATGGCTCTGATCGGCCCCGTTCTCTTACTATCTTGGAAAGGGCCGATGCTCCAGCGCGACATCGTGCGCTCATCTGCGATCAAGCAGCCCGCAATGGTTGCTCTCCTCGATAAGCTTGATGCGATGGAGTTGATTTTCCGGACGCCTTCAGAAAGCGACCGTCGCGCCGCTATGGTTCACCTGACGGTGAAGGGCAGCGAAGCCGCTGCGATCGGGCGCAGCGCTTTGATTGAGACCAACCGGCAAGGTCTGGAAGGTTTCTCGGAGGATGAAGCGAATTTGATGATCACCTTGTTTCAGCGGCTCATCGCAAATTTCGAGAAATAAAAACGGAACAAATATATCAGAAGTGATGTTCTTTTGCGAATAGGAGATCATCTTTATGTCCGTACGCGTTCTTATCACAGGTGCCAGCATCGCAGGCAATACGACCGCCTGGTGGCTTGCCCATCACGGCTTCGATGTCACTGTTGTCGAAAAGGCTCCGGAGCTTCGAGATGGAGGGCAGAATGTCGACATTCGCGGCGTGGGCCGTGAAGTCCTTCGGAGGATGAATCTCGAGCAGACAGCGCTCGAACACGGAACCGGGGAGGTCGGTACGGCCTGGGTCGATGAGGACGGTGAAACCGTCGCCGAGTTTATCACTGATGATCTGGGTCAGGATGGACCAACCGCTGAAATGGAAATCCTTCGGGGCGACCTAGCGCGACTGGTTTACGAAGCTGCTCGCGAAAAAGCGACGTTTCGTTTTGGTGACTCAGTCGAGGGCGTAGATGAGATAGACAACGCGGTCCGAGTCACTTTTTCGAGCGGAACAATGGAAGATTACGATGTTGTCATCGTGGCCGAGGGTGTTGGATCATCCACTCGTGAGTTGATTTTTCCAAACGAGAACGATCCGCGCTGGATGGATTTGACGATTGCATATTTCACAATTTCTAAAGATGCCGATGATGATCAGCGTTGGCGTTGGTATAATGCAACGGATGGACGAAGTATCTCTTTACGCCCCGATATGGTTGGTACTACCCGCGCCATGCTTTCCGTGCAGCAGCCACCTGGCGGCGAACATGAATGGAGCTTGGAAGAACAGAAGAGATATCTGAGGGAACGCTTCCACGATGCCGGATGGCAGGCTGATCGCGTGCTCGAAGGATTGCAACGGACAGAAGACTTCTATTTCGATGTGCTTCGTCAGGTCAGAATGCCGAGGTGGTCGAAGGGCCGCGTCGTTCTGACGGGAGACGCTGCGTGGTGTGCGACACCAATTGCAGGTATCGGTGCAACGCTAGCTGTCACCGGCGCTTATGTTCTGGCAAGTGAACTTCACAGGCATTCTGACATTCAAAGCGCTCTTGAAGCGTATGAAAATGCCATGCGGCCAATGGTCGAAAAAGGGCAGGGCGTGCCAAAAATTGCGCCTCGACTAATGAATCCGCACAGCAAGCTCGGCATCACCTTGCTTCATGGCGCTCTCAATCTGGTGAGCAAGCCCGGTATCAACAAGATTGCTTCAAAGCTTCTTGCGGGCGAACAGGAAGCTCCTGATCTTTCAATTTACGATAATGAGCACTGTTGAGGACCGGATTTACTGGCTGCGACTCAAAACAGAAGGCGTAGCGATTCGTATGTAGGATTGGAACAAGCGTCGTTTCCAAACTGCTAGGAAACGTTACGCCGGTTCGCTCCCCATTAAGAGCGTTTTGATCATCTTATTGAGCGCTAAGTTTAGCCTGCCGGAGCAAATGATGTCTTCAACAGTGGGATCCCGTAATGCGTTTCGATATTGGTCGCCAGGTCGATTCCTATCAAGAGCTTCACGATATCTGAAAAGGCTGAAATCACTGGTTGATTTACAAAAATCCCCCAGCACTTTTGCCATTTGATGAATGTTACAAAGCGTATAAGGTCCATGGATACCACCAGCGCTATGAGAACGCAGCGATAATTGAAAGCCAGACAGACCCCGTTCCCATGATGAAATTCTCCCTCGATCATATCCCGCACAGAAAGCAGCGTGAGCTCGGTCGTGCGCTGGAGATCCTGCACGAGGAGTTCGAGGATGCGTTGAACGAAGGCACCGCCGACTTCAAGAAGCGCGGACGCATTCTCAAAATCATCCTGTTTGGTTCTTATGCCCGCGGGAACTTTGTTGATGAGCCGCATACGATGAAAGGCTATCGGTCAGATTTCGATTTGCTTGTGATCGTCAATAATCGCAAGCTGACCGACCATGCCACCTATTGGTACAAGGCGGCCGACCGTATCATCCGCGACAGCCTCATCGAAACGCCGACGCAGTTCATCGTCCACTCCCTGCGCGAGGTGAACACAGAGCTGAAGAAGGGCAACTTCTTCTTCTCGGATATTCGCAAAGACGGTATCGCTATTTATGAACTGGATGACGAGCCTTTAGCCGAGCCGAGACTGCTCACTGCGGAAGAGCGATTGAATGCGGCGCAGGAGCACTTCGCTCAAAGATTTTCAGAGGCAAAAGTTGTTCTAGAGACGTCTCGGTTTCAATTGGAACAGTGGCGGAAACTCGGAGGCGCTTGGTCAAATTGGTCTGCCTTCAGTTTGCATCAGGCGATCGAGCAAGCTTACGCGTGTGTCTTATTGACCCTCACAAATTACGGTCCGCCCTCGCACAACGTGAAGTTCCTCCGATCGCTAGCTGAAGAGCAGGATCTTCGGCTGGTGGATGCGTTTCCGAGGGATCACCACAGACAACGTGCAATGTTCAACACCATCAACGAAGCATATGTAAAAGCGAGATACTCTAAGCATTTCAAAATCACCGAGGAGGCGCTTGTTTGGCTGGGTGAGCGGACCATACATCTATTGGAGTTGGTGAAAGTCGTGTGCGACGAGCATATCCAAAAGCTAGAAGGCGATGTTACGCCCAATTAGGCTCCCGTATACAGGCTGCAGCTCAAGAATATTCCTCGGTTTTCGCGACCGCCAATTCCGAAAATTTTGCTTAAACGGGCAAACTTCCTTAAAAAAAGGCCATCACGCCGAAAGGTCTTTACCCGGCAGACTCAACGAAGCTGATCTCTGTTTTGCTCGAGAGAATGATATGAAGGTCTCGGATCATACCGGCGGCGTGGAGAAACGCGTCTCTGATTTCATCATCGCTGTGCCAACCACGTTCGATTGATAGAGCCATGGTGTGAATGTCGAGAACTCGGTCACGACCGGGACCAGACGGCATGCCGATTGTTTCGCATAGGTCGCGGATCGTCGCCACTGCCCGCTCAAGCATCCGCCGTTTTTGATACGCGCTTAGAAGACCCAGCCTGTTGGCATCAAGCACGAGTTCAGCAATGAATTTATTCGTCAGTGTCATGGTGCGAGTTTCATTGGGCAAGCAACTAGCGTCAATCTTAAACAGCTACCCAGGTGCTTCAGGCGATTGTTTCGAATTGAGCTGTGACGACAGTGCATCAGCCGGTCCCTTCCAATGGTAACTACACCGGCTGCGATCAACGTGAAGCGCAGCGCCACAGCATCTAAACTATCAACGAGCGATCTCTCTCATCCCGTTGCCTTCTCCGAATGACCTGCCGCACGCAACAGCGCCATGAGCACGGGCCCTAGCGAAAACTCGCCACGCTTTGCCCTATTGGTGAGATCTCGCAAATATCCGCCAGGCGAATTGATGTGGCCGCCGCGCTCGAGGATACAGGCGATTGTGACCGCCGCATTTTCCGGCCCCATCGCCTCACATGCCTCCTGGTACGCGGACGGGCTGACACCCAACATCGATCGCACCACGACCGCGGCCGTCATGAGTTCGCGCCAGTTACTGATCCTGCCATCGGGACCGTAGTTCGAAACTTCAGGGCAGGCCCGAAGTACAAGTCCGATAGGGAACGCCTTGATCGGCACACTCTCGGCCCGCTTCTTCTCGCTCGGCTTCGCTCCCTGCTCTTTTTCAGAGCTAGGTTCAAGTTCATTAAGGGGTTTGGTATTTGAACTCTGTATGTGACGCTCATTATGAGCATCATTGGTGCTCGTATTTGCAGAAATATCTTCGAAATTCAGGAGCTTGAGTACGTCCTGGCGCAAAACGCTCATCTCAGCGGCGATATTCCTCAGGTCGTGGAGCGTAGGGTTGCGCGGAATCCGTCTCACTAGGTCGAGATAGCGTTCTTCCATCTGAACCCAGTCACCGGGAGAACCTTCTTCAAACGCCGCTGTTATCAGCTTACGGATGTCGCGCCGGCAGATTGTCAGCGCCTCTTTTTCTCGACGAAACGCCAACCGCTCCGCCGCCACCTGTTGAGCGAGCAAAGCGAGTTCTTCTGAGCGTGTCAAAAGCGGTGAAATATCGAAGCCATAGGCGTGGTCTATCGAACCATCTTCGTCCTTGCGCGCGTATCGCTTACCGTTTGCGCTGTCCTTACGAATGATCAGGCCCGTTTCGACAAGGAGAGCCAGATGCCGGCGCAGCGTTGCACCTGCAATGCCATGGGCACGAATGGACAATTGAATGTTCGATGGGAAAACCACGAGTTGGGCGTCCTGGCGCAATTCGTTTTCCGGGTAGAAACTGATTAGCGCGTCAAGGACCGCGAGGCTGCGATCCTGTAGCCCGAGCGTTTCACGCGCTTCCGACGCGTCTCGGAAGACCTTCCATTTGTCGGCTGTTTTACCTTGCTTGATTTTCGTCGTGGCTATTTGCCGCTTGACAAGCGCAAGCGTTACCGGCCGCCGCCCAAAAGGCGTCGATACCTGTCCGTCTTCCATGCCTTCGCCCCATCAAAAAGGCAAAAGAAAAATGCTCACCAAATCGGTGCCGAATACTCTTGACTGGGATTCAGGGAAATGCGATTCTCTCGTTGTCACACATCGAGAAGGGCTTCCATGACGGCAACGTTTCGGGGGCCTTTTTCTTTTGCGCGTTTTCCTTCCTTTAAAGTCAGTTTCTTGGTTGCATGGCAACCAGATTAATCTTTAGATCGCTCGCGCTCAAAGCGTTCTGCCAGTTCCGGTAGCGTCGCCTCGATAAACGAGAGGAATTCTGCGCCGGCCGCGGTGCTGGCAGAGATACGCATATCTTTTTTGGTACGCACGAACCTACCGAGCTCTTGCCCAGCAGCGCTTGCGATCGTGTTGCCGTTGCTTGAAGCCGGTTGCGAGGAGCGTAGAGCGTTGAAGGCCGCTAGGAATTTCTGGTCAGAAGCCTGACGCTTAGCCGTTGCTTCAGAAAGTGCTGAGCGCAGTTGATCACGCAACTCGGCTCGCTCAGAAAAGACTTTTGCAAACTCCGCCCACCTTGGTCGTCCAACCTTCGGAGCACGACCGATGGCTTCGATAATGTCTAGCGGAACCGTACGATAAACGGCGCGCATTCTCGCAAGTTCAGGATCATCAATGGATAGCGCCGCCTTGATATCGCGTGGCTTGACGTTTGCGTCGTCCATACGAGAAGCAAACAACGCACGCTCAATCCAGGTCAGATCCTGTCTATCGGCGTTCTCGATGCCCTGGGATATGACCAGCTCGACATCAGAGATTTCGACTTCGATCGCCTTGACCGGAATTCCGAGTTCCTTGGCTGCGCGTAGACGGCGATGGCCATAAATAACCTGATATCGGTCTGGTGACGACGGCGACCGGCGAACCTGAATCGGGACCTTCTGACCTTCAGATTTGACCGAGTTGCGAAACGTTTCGAAATCTGACGCCTCGTCATCGGGTAGACGATCGGGAAACGGCGATGGATCGATCATCGAAGGATCTATCTCACGGATGGCGCCGCCACCCGATTCCAGCAACGCCTTCAGGCGGTCGCGCTCGGATTTGATGTCATCAATTGCCCTGTGGGCCGCGCCGATAACGCCAGCACCAACGCGAGCGGGCGCCGGTGCGGCCGGCGGCTGCTGAGTCTCACTTCCGTTCGTCGAGAGCCGATTTTCCAACTCAGCCGACAACAAACCAAAGTTCGCAACGATAGATTTACGCGACGACTTAGAGGTCATGTGCGCCCCCAGCTATTGTTGATAAGTTTAACGATCGCTTCATTGACGGCATCCACGGCCTCACGAGCGCGTTTATGCGTATCACGGCCGATCTGCCCCATCTCAAGCTCATAAATAGAGCGTTTCGCGAGTCCTGCTGCCTCTACAGCAGTGCTTTCGATCAGAGTTGGGAGAAGCACGTCTGATCCAAAGAGGTGGCGCATCATAGCAACGACCTGCGACTGCGGCGCATCATTGGGATCGTGGCGAGTGACTAGGTAGCGAATGAAATCCTGGTCGAGCTCGGCGCCACTCTCATTCAAGACACTGATCAAGTCGCCCATCATCAAAAGGAACTGACTCATGGATGCCACGTCGAGCATCGCCGGATGAACGGTAATAATCATGCTGGTGGCAGCATAAATCGCGCTCAGCGTGAGAAAGCCGAGAGACGGCGGAGTATCCAGAATGACGACGTCGTAATCCTCATCGACCTCGGCGAGGGCAAGCTTCAGACGCTCGAAGAAGATCGCGCCAGACCCAGATTTTTGCGCCAGAACCCGCGGAGTTTCGTGTTCATATTCCATAACCTCGAGGTTGCCTGGGATCAGGTCGATGCCATCGAAATAGGTTTTGCGAATGATATCACGGATCGGCCGCCGCTCCGCATCGTCGTAACGCAGCGCGGCGTAGACGGTCTCGTTTGCACCGACGTCAAACTCTGGCTGCGCGCCAAACAGAGACGAGAGGGATGCCTGCGGATCGAGATCGAGTGCAAGCACGCGATATCCTTGCAGAGCAAGATAGTGCGCTAGATGGACACAGGTCGTGGTCTTCGCACTACCACCTTTGAAGTTTGCGATGGCGATAACCTGGAGATGCTCGCCCGGGCGCCTCCTCGGCGAGAAGCGGAGCGCTTCAGAAGGCTTCTGGCCTGCAAAAAACTCCCGAAGCTCATTGATCTGCGAAAGCGAGTAAACGCGGTGGTTGTTTTCAAGGCGGCCCGGCAAAGGCCCGCGACCCTCACTCGACATGAGTTTGAGAGTGGAATCAGGTATGGAGGTGAGCTTGGAAACTTCATTTGTCAGGAATGGACGCAGGCTCTTCTCCGACTTCGGAGGATACATACGCGTGCGGAGTTCCTGCAATTGCTGTGACAAAAGGCTTGCGTGCCGCGCGATCTTGCTGCCGGCATCTTCCTTCTGTCCACCTGTCATCTCTGCTCGTTCCGCTATCGCCATAATTTCCTCTTGGCGGGCAATTGCCGGTTTGCCGACTTCAGCCCGCCAAAGATACATCACGATTCTGCGTTGTCGTCCAGCGTTATAGAGTTAACGAAACCTTAATCCACTAGTATAACGCGAGTGGCTGTAATCGAGTATCGTCGTTCCGATTCAACGACTTAGGCCCACTTAAACCAGAATTTGTAACGCAACCGCTACTAGCACATTTGCTAGTGATTTGCGCTGCAAGCCGCCATTTTACGCCAGTCTGTAGCGCCAGCGTTCGGCGAGAGGCTGGAAAACGATTCGCCCAATATCAAAAGCAGCAATAGGCGCTCCTTACTCGCAGGCGGTCATGATCGTCGGTGCCGTATCCTTGCGCGACGACAGGAAATCGGCACGGCCCAGTCTTGAGCTTACGGCCCGGTCAGGGTCAATACGTTCAATTTCCTCAGGAATAGGCGCGCGACCAACAATTCCCAAACGTCGTAGCGACGCTGCTGACTGACACTTTTGCCAGTGGATTGATCGACCCACCATATCGCAACCTTCTCCAAACACATGAGAGGAGCTTTGCAAGACATATGACGGACATCGGTTTGAGCAGCAGGCGCGCGAAAGGCACGACCTATTCTTCAAGTGAGCCGCAGCAATGACGCGTGCTTCCTCACTGCCGCGCCTCATCCGGAAATTGGAAGACGCTCTCGGTAGCCAGGTGTGCGACGCATTGAGCGATCCCAGCGTCGTAGAGGTAATGGCAAATCCCGATGGTAGACTCTTCATTGAGCGTCTTGGATCCGGCATATTTCAAGCGGGCAAAATCACCGTAGAGGCCGCGGAAACGGTTATCGGCAGCATTGCGCATCTGCTCGGATCCGAAGTCGATGACTCGCGTCCGATTGTATCGGGTGAACTGCCAATAGGTGGACACCGCTTCGAAGGCCTGCTGCCCCCTGTCGTTTCTGCTCCGACCTTCACGATCCGACGACACGCGTCCCAGCTCATCAGGCTCGATGCTTATGTAGCAAGCCAAGTGATGACGTCTGCGCAGGCAAGAATTATTCGGCACGCCGTGACATCTCGACTGAACATACTTGTGTCGGGGGGGACCGGCTCGGGCAAAACGACACTTGCCAATGCGATCATCGCGGAAGTCGTGGACCAAGCACCAAACGACCGCTTGGTCATCCTTGAAGATACCGCGGAGATCCAATGCGCTGCGGACAATGCTGTCAGCCTGCACACCAGTGACGCGGTCGACATGTCACGTCTCCTGAAGAGCACAATGCGCCTGCGACCAGATCGGATCATCGTTGGCGAGGTCCGTGATGGCGCAGCGCTGACCATGCTGAAGGCCTGGAATACAGGGCATCCGGGAGGTGTCGCAACGATACACTCAAACAGCGCACGCTCCGCGCTTCAGCGCCTTGAGCAGCTGACTGCCGAGGCCAGTCACCAGCCGATGCAGGCCGTTATCGGAGACGCGGTCGATTTGGTCATATCGATTGAGCGAGCCGCCAAAGTAAGGCGCGTCAGCGAAATTCTTCACATAACCCGATTTGCCGATGGCCAGTACCAGACGGAACCCTATGCAGAGGAGAGCTTAGATGCCGCATAAGAAATCACTCCTGACGCTTGCCGCCATGGCCTTGTCTATTGCCTCCGCTACTTCCCCCGCCTTTGCCAGTTCCGGAGGAAGTCTTCCATGGGAAGGGCCGCTTCAACAGATTCAGGAGTCTATCACTGGTCCGGTCGCCGGCTATATCGCATTGGCAGCCGTCGCGATTGCCGGCGGGATGCTGATCTTCGGGGGCGAGCTCAACGATTTTGCTCGCAGGCTGGTCTATGTCGTCCTGGTCGCCGGCATTCTGCTGGGTGCGACGACGATCGTCGGCCTCTTTGGCGCCACAGGTGCGTCGATCGGCGTACCAAAAGAGCGGGTCACGCAGGTCGTTTCGGACGGAGCGGGGGAGGGGACGTTGTGAGCCTCCAACGCAATCGCATTCATCGCGCGCTGTCGCGTCCAAGCCTGCTGATGGGCGCCGACCGCGAATTGGTGTTGATCACCGGGCTTGCAGCCGTGATTTTGATTTTCGTCGTGCTGACCGTCTACTCGGCGCTCTTCGGTGTGGCCGTCTGGATCGTCATCGTCGGTTTACTCCGCATGATGGCCAAATCCGATCCGTTGATGCGACAAGTCTATGCTCGTCACATTTCCTACAAGCCGCGCTACCGGCCAACCGCTTCACCGTGGCGCAAGTACTAGAGGTGTCCCGATGGCTGCCCTCAAACGTTTCCGCGAGACAGGCCCCTCGTTCGCTGATCTCGTTCCCTATGCCGGATTGGTCGACAACGGCGTTCTCCTCTTGAAGGACGGAAGCCTTATGGCGGGATGGTACTTCGCAGGCCCGGACTCCGAAAGCGCAACCGACCACGAGCGCAACGAGCTATCCCGGCAGATCAATGCGATTTTATCGCGTCTGGGGACAGGCTGGATGATCCAAGTCGAAGCGGTCCGGGTGCCGACGGTTGATTATCCACCGCCGGCCCAGTGCCATTTTCCAGATCCCGTCACCCGCGCCATCGATGCGGAGCGCCGGACCCATTTCCAGCGCGAGAAGGGGCACTTCGAGAGCAAACATGCGATCATTTTGACCTACCGGCCGCTCGAGTCGAAGAAGACGGCGCTCAGCAAGTACATCTATTCGGACGAAGAGAGCCGGAAGAAATCCTACGCCGATACCGTCCTGTTCGTGTTCCTCAACGCGATCCGGGAAATCGAACAGTATCTAGCCAACACCCTCTCGATTGCCCGCATGCAGACCCGCGAGGTCCGCGAGAGAGGAGGGGAGCGGGTCGCGCGCTACGACGACCTCCTGCAATTCGTTCGGTTTTGCATCACGGGGGAGAGCCATCCGGTTCGCTTGCCCGATGTCCCGATGTATCTCGACTGGCTGGCGACGGCAGAGCTGGAGCACGGCCTGACCCCAAAGGTCGAGAACCGGTTCCTCGCGGTGGTTGCCATAGATGGCCTGCCGGCCGAAAGCTGGCCTGGCATTCTCGACAATCTCGATCTGATGCCGCTGACCTATCGATGGTCGTCGCGGTTCATCTTCCTCGATGCGGAAGAGGCGCGCCAGAAGCTCGAGCGCACGCGCAAGAAGTGGCAGCAGAAGGTTCGCCCTTTCTTCGACCAGCTTTTCCAGACGCAGAGTAGATCGGTCGATCAGGATGCTATGACTATGGTCGCCGAGACCGAGGACGCCATCGCTCAAGCCTCGTCGCAGCTTGTAGCATATGGCTACTACACACCCGTCGTGATCTTGTTCGATGAAGACCGCGACGCCCTGCAGGACAAGGCGGAAGCCATCCGTCGACTGGTCCAGGCGGAGGGGTTCGGCGCACGCATCGAAAGCCTGAACGCGACGGATGCGTTTCTCGGCAGCCTGCCGGGTAACTGGTATGCCAATGTCCGTGAGCCGCTGATCAACACAAGCAATCTGGCGGACCTCGTTCCGCTGAACTCGGTATGGTCAGGCAGTCCCACGGCGCCTTGCCCCTTCTACCCGCCGAACTCACCTCCGCTAATGCAGGTCGCTTCGGGCTCAACGCCGTTTCGCCTCAACCTACATGTCGACGACGTCGGCCACACCCTGATCTTTGGGCCGACGGGCTCGGGTAAATCGACGCTTCTCGCACTGATCGCCGCGCAATTCCGTCGTTACGAGTTCGCCCAAATCTTCGCGTTCGACAAGGGCAACTCGCTCCTTCCCTTGACGCTTGCTGCCGGCGGCGACCACTACGACATCGGCAATGACCAGAACGGGGAGGGGAGAGCACTAGCGTTCTGCCCGCTCTTTGATCTTTCAACGGACGGCGACCGAGCTTGGGCGATCGAGTGGATCGAAATGCTCGTCGCCCTGCAGGGCGTCACCATCACGCCCGACCATCGCAATGCAATCTCACGCCAGATCAGCCTGATGGCGACCGCGCCGGGAAAATCACTTTCGGACTTCGTCAGCGGCGTGCAGATGCGCGAGATTAAGGATGCGCTGCACCACTACACTGTCGACGGTCCTATGGGTCAGCTTCTAGATGCTGAGGAAGATGGTCTCACGCTTCGCGCCTTTCAATGCTTCGAGATCGAGCAGCTCATGAACATGGGCGAGCGCAATCTCGTACCTGTCCTCACCTATCTCTTCCACCGGATCGAGAAGCGGCTCGATGGCGCTCCGAGCCTGATACTTCTGGATGAGGGTTGGCTGATGCTCGGTCATCCCGTGTTCCGTGACAAGATCCGGGAGTGGCTGAAGGTTCTCCGCAAGGCTAATTGCGCTGTTGTTCTGGCGACGCAATCGATCTCAGACGCCGAACGGTCCGGCATCATCGACGTGCTGAAAGAATCCTGCCCGACCAAGATCTGCTTGCCGAATGGTGCCGCGCGAGAACCGGGCACCCGCGAATTCTATGAGCGGATCGGTTTCAACGAGCGCCAGATCGAGATCGTCTCGGGTGCTATCCCGAAGCGCGAATATTACGTCGCCACGCCAGAAGGACGGCGGCTCTTCGATATGTCGCTTGGGCCGGTGGCACTAAGCTTTGTCGGCGCATCTGGAAAGGAAGACCTGAAGCGGATACGCGCGCTGAAGGCGGAATACGGCCAGGACTGGCCTACCCATTGGCTTGAATCGAGGGGAGTTCACGATGCCACGTCGCACCTCAACGTCCAATAACTGGATCATCGCAACAATGACCGCGGTAATCGCGCTATACCCAGTTGCGTCCGCCCCAGCGGGATCTGCAACGGGCGCTGCTACCGAATGGACGCAGCTTGCCAACAATGCTCAGCTCATCGACCTTCTCAAAAGCTCCGGTTTGCAGGTCGATAACCAGCTGACCCAGATCACGCAATTGGCAGAGCAGATCCAGAACCAGCTGAAGATCTATGAGAACATGCTCCAGAACACGGCGCAGCTCCCTGATCATATCTGGGGACAGGTCGAAAGCGATCTCAACCGTCTGCGCAGCATTGTCGACCAGGGGCAAAGCATCTCGTTTTCGATGGGCAATGCCGACGATGTCCTTCAACAGCGGTTCAAGAGCTATTCGGACCTGAAAACCAATCTGCCAAATGCCGAATCCTTCTCTAGCACCTACCAATCCTGGTCGGATACGAACCGGGACACGATCGGCAGCACGCTGAAGGCAGCGAGCCTAACAGCGGATCAGTTTGACACGGAAGAAGGCACAATGAGTTCGCTGAGATCCATGTCGGAGTCAGCCGACGGCCAGATGAAGGCGCTCCAGGTGGGACACCAAATCGCAGCCCAGCAGGTTTCGCAGATGCAGAAGCTGCGTGGCCTGATTTCCCAGCAGATGACGATGATGGGGACCTGGCTGCAAACCGAGCAGACGGACAAGGATCTCGCGCAGGCTCGGCGAGAGAAATTCTTCAATGCCGACGTTTTCACAATCCCAAGCGGACAGAAGATGGAGCCACGCTGGTGAGCCGCTCGGTCCTAATTGTTACAGTGCTAGCGATGCTCGCTGCAGCGGCTTCCGCCACGACCTTCTATTTCGTCCAGGCAAACACCCTAGCGTCATCAAAGATGAGCGAGGAGCAACGAGACACGCGCGAGAAATTCTTCGGGATAGCCAAGGAACTGCTTCCGATCGAAAGAGGTCAGGAGATGCGTCCAAGATGGTGAAGCGAAATCTCGAGAAGGCTGTCTTACTCGGAGGCATTGCCTGTTTGACCCTCTCCACTCCAGCGTTTGCACAGCATGGGCAAGTTCTGACAGAGCTCGAGAACCAGGTTTCAGCTGCCGCTAAGGGATGGGAGATAACCATCATGGATGCCGTAAGGTCACTGTTCTGGATCCTTGCGGGGATCGAGGTCGGTATCGCCGCGGTCTGGCTTGCTATACAGGCCGCATCCCTTGAAAGCTGGTTCGCCGAACTCGTCCGGCGCATCATGTTTATCGGCTTTTTCGCGTTCGTTCTCACCCAGGGACCAACGCTTGCGAGGGACGTAGTCAACAGTCTCTACCAGATCGGTGCGGGCGAAGGATCCGCTTCACCGGCAGAGGTGTTCGATGCCGGTATTCGGGTCGCATCGCAGATGTCCGAACAGGCCAAGTTCGGCGTGTTTGAGGACAATGCGCTTGCGATCGCCGCCGTCCTTGCGATGGGCGTCGTCGTGATTTGCTTCTCGCTCGTTGCCGCGATCTTCGTTGCGGTGATGGTGGAGATGTATGTGGGTCTGCTGGCCGGCATGATCATGCTCGGCTTGGGTGGTTCGTCCTTTACGAAGGATTTTGCCGTCCGCTATCTGGTCTATGCCTTCGGCGTCGGCATGAAGCTCATGGCACTCGTCATGATCGCGAAAATCGGCTCGGAGGTCCTTCTCGGCCTGGCGCAAGCGCCGAGAGCCGAGTCTGATCAGTTCATTACCACATTGGCGATCGCTGGCGTATCGGTGGTCGTGTTTATCATCTCCATGTACGTGCCAACGATTATCCAGGGCGTCGTTCAAGGTGCTTCTGTCTCTGGCGGCATGGAAGCCATCCGCCACGGTGGGCAGGCCGCATCATTTGCGCTTGGCGCAGCATCTCTGGCAGCGGGCGCAGTCGTAGCTGGCGCCGCGGCGGCTCAATCAGCACGCACCGCAGGATCCTCTGTCGCGGGCGCAGCACTACGAGGCATGGGCGCCGGGATCGGATCAGCCGGAAAAGCAGCTGGCTCAGCCGCCAAGGAAAAGGCGATCGGCTCGCCCGGCGCTTACGCCGGCACGATCATGGGGCTCGCCAACGCCAAGCTCGATCAGAGCCGAACCGGACAAAGCGGGCCGAAGACGCCGCCGGAACGAAACGACAAGTAATCAACAGGAAGGCAAAAAGCGATGGCAGCAAACCGGCCGCCCGATAGCCCTTACCTTGCCGCGCGGCAGGAATGGACAGAACGCTATGGATCCTACGTCCAGTCCGCGCGGGCATGGCGGACCGTCGGCATTCTTGGACTTTCAATGGCAGTGATCGGCTTCACCTATGCCATGTATCTCAGTACGCAGGTCAAGCTCGTGCCCTACATCGTTGAAGTCGACAAGCTCGGCACGTCGATAACGGCCGGCTTCCCGCAGCAGATCGAGTATGCCGATTCCCGCGTCGTGCGCGCGACACTGGGCAATTTCATCACGAGCCTGAAGTCGATCACGCCCGACGCGGTGGTGCAGAAGCAATACATCGACCGGACCTATGCACTTCTGCGGACATCCGATCCATCGACCCAGAAAATCAATGCCTGGTTTCGCGGCAATTCGCCGTTTGAGAAGGCCAAGACATCGACTGTCGCCGTCGAGGTCAACAACATCGTCGCGCTCTCCAAGCAGACCTACCAGATCGACTGGACCGAATACGAACGCGACCGCAAGGGCAAGGAAACCGGCACGCGCCGGTTTCGCGGCATCGCCACGGTCGCGCTGACCGCACCACAGGACGAGGCGATCATCCGCCTCAACCCGATCGGTCTTTATGTCCAGGACTTCGATTGGACCGCACAGCTTTAAGGGCAGGGGAAATCACATGCACAGAACAGGATTGATCGCGGCCGCCGGCTGCATGGCCGGACTCGTCTTTGCGGATTGCGCAGTCGCGCAGAGCATGACGTCGAACGAGGTGAAGGGGACTAATATCTCGCGGAAATGGCGGGGGACGCCGGGTCTGGTGACGACCGGGCCAGACGGCAAAGTCATTTTTCTGTTTGGCGAAACCCAGCCCTCCGTGGTGTGCTCGCCACTTCAGGTCTGCGATATCGAGCTGCAGGGCGGCGAGATCGTCCGCGATGTGCTTGTCGGTGACACCGTCCGTTGGAAAGTCGAGCCGGCGACGTCGGGTGCAACTGGCGGGCAGGCGATCCATCTGATCGTCAAGCCGTCGGAGGCCGGCCTCATCACGTCTATGGTCGTGACGACGTCCCGGCGGACCTACCATATCCAGCTCAAATCCCATCCCAGCCAATACATGGCCCGGATCGGCTTCGAATACCCGGAAGAGGTGTCGACCAAGCTGGCCGACATCAGCGCCCGGCTTGAGACCGGGGGCATTCCGGGGACTGCCCCCGACAAGCTGAATTTCTCCTACTCGATCAGTGGTGGCGCCTCATGGCGGCCGAAGCGCGTCTATTCCGACGGCGCCAAGACCTACATTCAGTTTCCTCGCTCCATCTCCGGCCAAGACGCGCCAGTGCTGTTCGTTGTCAGCGGCGGCCAGAACCGTATCGTCAACTATCGCATGAAGAACGACATGATGATCGTCGACTACGCCGTCGACAAGGCCGTGCTCATCTCAGGGGTCGGTTGGCGCCAGCAGAAAATAACGATCCGGCGGGGAGGCTGACCTATGAGAAAGACGCTCGCCGCTATTATCATCTCCTTCATCCTTCCCGGTTGCCAGACAGCGGATGAAACCCTGACCACCAATACCACACCGATAGCGGTCACCGGCGCCACCGCAAGTGCAATCGCCGGCGACATGGCAAGCCGCCTTGCCGAACACGTCGGCCCGGCCGGTACCACAACGCTCAAAATGAACAAGGACACCTCTGAATATTCGGCTGCTCTTGAGGCTGCACTGAAGGGTTGGGGATACACGGTTATCGCCGATGGAAAAGTCGGCAAGGATCAGAAGCCGATCGAGGTTGCGTGGTCGATCGACAGCTTAGATGGGCAGGTCCTTGCACGGATCAGCACGCCGGTCATTGCGCTCGGCCGGGCCTATACCGCGACGTCAGCGGGCGCGACGCCCACCAGTCCGCTTTCGATCATGCAGCGAAACTGAGGGGAGATCATGGTTCAATCACTTCAGCTCGGAACGATGGGCAATGCTGACAATCAACAGAGCATGCGACGCCTCAATCGCCTGCCGATTATCGTCGCGATCGTCATCATCGTTCTGTTCTTCGGCGTCGTGATCGTCGGCCTGTCGTGGCGCGGTCTCTCCTTCAACCGTGGGAACGAGGTCGACACCACCTCCGCGTCGCCGGCGACAACGTTTGGCGATCAGCTCAAACGAGGCGTGACGGACGGGATCATAGGCGAACCGGAGCAACGAGAAGTATTTCAGCCGACGCCCGTCATCGTCGAACGCGAGCCGGTGAGACATGCTGTCGTGGAGCGGCGAAACGAGATCCTGACGGAACGGCGATCGCAGCTCGAGCCGGAAGCCGACTGGAAGGCGCGGCTGAAGCGCGAGCAGGACGAGCAGGTCATTCGCGAAGCGCAGCGTCAGAGGATGGCAAGCCTCCAGGCTCGGGCAACAGCGCTTGATTCTCCGCTCAAGGTTGACGTTGCCGAGGTCCAGAAGAGCGCTTCCGAAACCATGACCGACGCCCGCCAACCACTCAACGCCAAGACGAACAGTGCATCCGACCTCTATAGCGCCGCGATGAAGTCCGGACTGCTCGGTCAGCACGTTGACCAGAACGGTCAGACTTCGAAGGAAGACTTTTTCAATCAGGACATCAAGGATCTTGGCTACCTGCCGAACCAGATGGTGCCGCAGCTCTCGCCTTACGAGTTAAAGCGTGGATCGGTGATCCCGGCCACGATGATCACCGGCTTGAATTCAGATCTTCCGGGCAGGATTTCGGCGCAAGTCAGCGAGAATGTCTACGACAGTGCCACAGGCTACCGGCTGCTCATCCCGCAGGGAGCGAAGCTATTTGGTCGCTATGACTCCAAGGTATCTTTCGGCCAGGAGCGCGTACTCGTCGTTTGGACCGACCTGATTTTCCCCAACGGGTCGACACTTCAGATCGGCGGCATGTCCGGCACGGATGCCGAGGGGTATGGAGGTTTTAAAGACAAGGTTGATCGTCACTTTTGGCGCACCTTTGGGTCCGCCGCGCTTGTCGCCATCATCGGCACAGGGATCGATATGTCGATGCCGGAGAGCTCGACACTGGCCACACAGGATACGGCCTCTGATGCGGCACGCAGGAATTTTGCCGAAAGTTTCGGAAGAGTGACCGAGCAGACAATTTCAAAGAATCTTAATGTCCAGCCGACCGTCAGGATCCGGCCGGGCTACAAATTCAATGTTCTGGTGGATCAAGATATTGTCTTTCCGAAGGCTTACAGAAACTAGAGGTAGCCTTACGTAAGGAATAGGCTCCGCTGCCAAGCCCCGCAACCGATAGCGTAAATTTTAAAGTCGTGTTCCGTCCATTTTTTAATTCATCACGCGTCCATTCTTAATCACGGTCGCATCCTATCCTCGATCCTCTTCAGATCGATCCGGATACTGGCATCCTCCGGCTTCTTAGCCAGTGAACCTTCGCCTTTGCCAGTATTTTCGGTTGTCACCTCCGAACGCTGCACGATCGCCCCACCCGGATCCTCAGCCTGAAACACACTCCCACCCTCGAACTTGCCGGTACGCCAAGCGTGGACAGCGTCATCGAACAGCTGTGGGAAAACCTCTTCGCTTGTCGGATTTCCATACCACTTCGCAACGATGCGGAGGATCTTGGCGAACATCCCTGTGCCCATCCGCAGATTGGCGCAGGGATCGACCAAATCCACCTTCAGCTCCGACGCGTCCTTAATCCCTATGCCCGCTGGGATCTGGGTAAGACCAACCCGCACGATAGAGCCAGCAATGTTCTCACGAACGATCTCGATCGCTTCCTCGGGTCTTTTCGGCTTGGGAATGAGGATCAGACGGCCACCGGACTTCACCGTTATGGCAAGCGGATCGTCCGACCCTACCGCCTTGACGAACTGCTCAACGATTGCAGGCTTCAACGAAGGATCGGTACATTCTTTGATCAACACAGCATCAAGCATGTGAGCTCCATGTTTCAAAGGTTAAAAGAGATGACGAGACGAAGATCAAAAAGGCGGGTCCAGGCCTCGCTGCTCGCCCGTTGAATGTCGATGATCGACGTCCCCGCGGTCCACCAACCGTTTCCCACTGCAATGATAACGTCGGGGCGGTGAAAGGCCGATTGCAAAACCGGCCAGACGAGAAGTTGTTCGTAGCAGATCAGCGGCGCGACTTTTGCGCTGGCAACCTCAACGACGGGATTGGCGAAGAAATGGGCCCGCGCGCCAGCTTCACCATCACCACCAATCCAGGCTCTCCACGGCTGCCACATCGATCCGGGCACCGGCATTCGCTCCCGGTAGAGAATCTCTGTCCTCTCAGCGGATATCGTCACGAGCACGTTGTCGTAGCCGCGACCATCGATGAGTGCCGCTCCAGCGATGACCGTGATATCGGTCCCGGTGAGCGCTTTCTGCCAGAAGCGAGCAGCCGTCGGCGTCCAGAAACCGAGAGCACTTTCCGGCAGCACAACGGTTGTGCCCGTCGGTTGGGCAAGAGCAACGTCGATCAGCTCCTTTTGCCGGTTGAGACCAGCTTCGCGTCCTAGAGATGCGCCCATTTTGAGGTCGACACCCGTCCACGACGCAGGTAGATTTGGCGGCGTCCACTGAGCGGCGGACCAGAGCCAGAAGCCTATTATGGCCATGGCTGCAGCCGGCCTGTGTCGCGTTGTCATGACGCCCAGGCCGGCTGCCATTACGGCTAGACCCCACCATCCCCAGCCGGGAAACAGAATACCCGCAACGGTGATCGGATGTGCCCATCCTAGAATGCCAAAAGGTGGGACCGCCATCACCAGACACGCCGCGATGTATCGCAAAGATTTCTGCCAGCCCTCGCGATTGGTCCAGAGCAACACATGGACTGCCACATACGCGGAAGAGGCGACGAACCAGAGCAGAAGTCCCGGCCAGATATCCTGACCATAGAAGTTCGCCACGCCCCGCGGTAGTCCACGCGATGCAGCGAGGAAATACGCTGCGGAGATCAAGGCCGCCTGAAGTCGCGTCCGTGCAAGGGACCAAAGCACGGGGAAGGCACCTGCGACGGGGAGAAGGAGCGCATGACCACTCCAACCGATCCATCCGGCGCTGGCAGATAATGCGACGAGGACACCCGTTCGGAAGAAATCACAGTGCATAGGTCCAGACCTCATGCGCCAATCCAAGGATGCCATCCATCGGCAGAGGACCGAAGTACCGGCTGTCGAATGAACCCGGGAACTCGGAATGGAGAAAGACCGCGCCGGGCGGTACGACACCACCATCGTAGTGCACCATCTCACGCCTCTGGCCGTCCGTCCGTGCAACGCGCGAGTGACGGAGTGGCCGACCATCGATGCGTACATCTTCATGAATCTCGATCACCTGTCCGGACGTCGCCACAACCGTCTTGATCAGCGGCGCCACGCGGTCGGCGCAGAGGCCGAAGCGTAGATATCCACGCGCCCGCGCCTCGCGCATTGCGTCGGTGTCCGGTGGGCAAATGAAGACCAGATCACCGACCAAGATCGGACGATTGGGCTTGACGATCCGCCACAGACCCAGGGGCTCGCTCGGTGTGAGATTGACCCGAAAACCTGCCCCTCCGAGCAGCACAATGAGGCCAAGCGTTAACAGGCTGACGCTGCTCATCCGATAGAACCAGACGAGCCGCTTCATGCGCCGCAGCACTCTCTGTCGATGACGCATCTTCATTTGAGAGTGAGCCCCTGAGACCTTGTCTGCCGAATTGCTTCAGTTTGTTTGAGTGCCGTCACGTTGCGCTCGTGGGCATAGAGTTGCTGCACCGTCCTCATCGAGTTCCAGGCCTGCTGCACCTCACTCTTCTGGGCGGCGTTCATGCCAGACGTCACGCGCTGGAAGGCCTCACCGGTAGTATCCGTCGCTGCGAGGGACAGGAACGTTCTTTCTCCGAAGCGTTCGGTGACTGCCTTGGCGAAACCTTCGAGTTCGGCCTTCACCATCTTGTCGGCAAGCGCATATTCGAGCCCCGACGGCAGGTCGTTGCGGTCAATGGCGTCACGGACGCGCTCCAGCACGCTTTTCGCATTAGACGAGAGGGCAGGGATCTCCAGCGCGACCTGCCTGCGGACCGCAAGCTCCTTGGCGTGATTTCGCCGTTCGGCATCGCCACGCTGGCGGAGATAATCGCTGATGCTGTCGGCGAGTGGCGCGATATTCTTCAGCGCCCTGTCCCGGTCAATCTTGTCGCCGCGGCTGGCAAGTAGACCCGTCTTGCCCTTAAGACCGCCGAAGGTTTCAGGCTTGCTGGCAATCCTGGCGATGGTCTTTTCCGCAGCTGCCTGGTCGCGCAACATCGCATCGACGTTGACGGCTTTGAAGGCGCTTTCCGGCTGCGCGTAGACGTAATGGAAGCGCATCGAGACTTCTTCCCATTGCTTCTTGAGCGCTGGGTCTGCGGCGAGCTTATCCTCGACGGTTTGGTCGATCGATTTCGGGAAGGTGGTGATCCCGGCCACCATGGGTTTGGTCTCCTTTGCTAACGTTCGAATTGCGCTGGCCGTCGAGGAGGCGAAGCCGAGCTTGGTGCCGATGGCCGTGAGCCGACCGGCGAGAGCGAACAGCTTTTGCTTCTGCCGGATCGTCCATTCGAGACGGTCACGCGCGACGGTTCTGGCAACGTCAACGATGTGAAGGCCGCGCGCCTCGGCAAAACGCAGTGCCTGCCGGTAGATGCTGCCGCCGGCGTAATCGAGCGTCGTTTCTTTGGAATTCCTGCGCGACAGGATCTCGACCAGACCGCCAGCCTTGGTGAAAGATCGGCGACCATAATAGACGCCGAGATCCTCACGGTGGCGGGTCATCGCCACATAGGTGAGGTGACGATCCAGCGAGAGGGACGCCAGCACCTTAACCCGGTGTACCGTCGCGCCCTGGCTTTTGTGCACCGTAGTGGCATAACCATGATCGACATTGTTGTAGAAGCGCTGTTCAACGATAACCTGGCGCAGGTGCTCACCCTCGCCGATGACGGCCACGAGGCGCCCGGGTGCTGCTTCCACCACCGTGCCCAGCATGCCGTTCTTGACGCCGATCGCCCCTTCGTTCTTCAAAAAGACAATCTGGTCACCGGCTGCAAAGTTGCGGTTGCCATCGGCGGTATTGAACACAAATCCCTGCTCAATGATGCCGCGCGCGACTAGTTTGGCGCGCGCCAGTTCATTCAGCATTCGGACGTCACGGCGCAGGTGCGCCAGGATCAATGTGGACTTGGCAGGATCGTATTCGCGGTTCCAGTCCGAGATGAGGTTGGTGACCGCATCGACCTTCAGCTCTGAGCCAATCATCTTGCCGTTAGACTGATAGGATGCGAGGGCTTTGCCGACATTGCCACGCGCGAGATCGAGCGATGCGTCGCGCATCCATTGCTCGCGCTGGCGATAGATGGTTTCGAGTTCGGCATAGCCGATGCGATCGGCGATGGCGCGGAAGGCGGCACCCGCTTCGATCGGCTGAAGCTGCTCCGTATCGCCGACGAGCACGAGCTTGGCGCCGCCTCTGGTGACAGCTTCCACGAACAAATCCATCTGCCGCGACGATACCATGCCGGCCTCGTCCAGAACGAAGATAGTCTTTTTGTCGAGCTGCCCGCGACCCTGGCTCCAGCGGAGTTGCCAGGAGGACAGCGTGCGCGAGACGATGCCGGCTTCCTTCTCCAGGCCTTCTGCCGCCTTGCCGGCAAGCGCGCCACCGACCACACGAAAGCCGGCCGCCTCCCATGCCTCGCGTGCAGCCCTCATCATCGTTGTCTTACCGGCGCCAGCGCGGCCGATCACGGCGGCGATCCGCTCTCCACCGGTAACGTGTTCGATGGCGGCCTTCTGCTCTTCGGATAGCCGTTCGTGACGTCCAAACGTCGCCTCGAGTACGGTCGGCCGGACGCCATGCGACGACTGCTGCGAGAGCCAGATCGCCCGGTTGGCCATCTCGGCTTCGAGACGGAGCAGTTCGCGTGTCGTGTATTTTGCCGGCGCCCGAATCCCGGTCGCAAAGTCCACTCGCTCGCGATTAAGCCGAAGGGTCTCGGGGGACTGCAGGATGCGCGCCATCAAGCTTCGGAAGAGGCCCGCATCATCGATATAGCGATGCAGGACCTTGGCGACGTCGCGTTCGTCGAAGACACTCTTCTCTCGCGTGATAAGATCAAGCACGATCTCCGGACGACGCTGGATCCGACGGGCGTTCTCAGCCCGTCGCTCTTCCTGCAACTCCAGTCGTTCGAGCGCAGCTTTTTTCCCCGCAGGTCCATTCCCACTGACTGCTTTCCTCTCGATCGCCTTCGTGCCGACGCCGAGATGGATGGTCGGCGTCAGATCGATGCCCTGCTTCTCGAAGGAGCGACCATCGACCCTGATCTCGAGGCCGGCGAGCGTCAGATGCCGGTTCTGGCAGGCGAACCATCCGTCGCGAAAGGTATTGAAGTCCTCAAGTCCACCGGCCCAGAGTTCGTAGACGATCTTGCCGCTATGGTTGCGAAGCGGTTGACCATCTGGTCCGGTAACAGCGACCTTCTTCGAGCCAAAACCGTCTTCAGTCAGTGGACGCAGCGTCGTCATCAGATGGATGTGCGGATTGCCCGGCGCATCGTGGAAAACCCAATCGGCCACCATGCCATCGGCCGTTATGTGCCGCGCCACAAAGTCCCTGACGAGCTCTATGTTCTGCTCGGCTGACAGCTCGATCGGCAAGGCGATGGTGATGTCCTTGGCAAGCTGTGCGTCCGACCGCTTTTCGAAGTCCTCAAGCTTGTTCCAGAAGACTTCCGACGCGCTGGCGACAGACCGATCGGCAATCAACGATTGCAGCCATTCCGGAGCGCCTCCAGGAATGACAAACTCCTCATGCAGCAGCCCCTGCTTGCGAGTGTAATCGATGGTGCGGGCTTCCCGCTCGTAGTCCATCCGAGCGCAGTGCCGATAGGCCGCCGACAGCACGGCACTGCGGCCGGAGCCGCGCGCAACGATGCTGACTGAGAAATGCGGGACGGCCATGACCAGAGAAACTCCTTCGATCGAACAAAACCAACGTGTTCGTGAGGAGCGGAAGGCCCCGCCAGAGCCTTGAAGCAGAGCGTCGCATCAGCGACGTATAATTGCGCCCTTCGGATCCGTCCTTGCGAACGGTCGGGATGATGCTCAAAAGCGTAGGCTCCGCCTAC
Source organism: Hyphomicrobiales bacterium (assembly GCA_900468285.1). Lineage (GTDB taxonomy): Bacteria > Pseudomonadota > Alphaproteobacteria > Rhizobiales > Rhizobiaceae > Agrobacterium. The sequence continues at coordinate 108,643 of UBTF01000005.1, forward strand.
TCGCATTTCTGTTAGTAGATCGGCACGCCGATCTGAACGACTCTGGTTGCATGAACCACATCATGCCGCAACAGGGACAATCCAGAGATGAAGAAGCCATCCTCCAAAATCCGTGAAGAAATTGCCAAGCTCCAGGAGCAGCTTAAACACGCGGAAACGAGAGAGGCCGAGCGTATCGGTCGCATCGCACTGCGGGCAGGCCTTGGCGAGATCGAGATCAACGAGACGGATTTGCAGGTGGCGTTCGAGGAACTGACGAAACGCTTTCGCGGAGGCAAGGCCGGCACAAGCGGACCGAAAGGGGCAGGGGAAAGCAGCACGGGCAATGAGCAGTCCGAAGCGCCCGCGTCTGGCGCGAATTCGGGCATCCCTAGTGAGGCTTGAGAGGATGAGCAGGAACGCAACGTCCGATGCCCGGAAGAAGGACACGCGTGACAAGATCGAGCTTGGCGGCCTGATCGTCAAAGCCGGCCTTCGCTTCGAGAAGCGCGCGCTTCTGCTCGGCGCTTTGATCGACCTGCAGAAACGGCTGAAGTCCGACGATAACGAGCGATCACGACTGACAGCAATCGGGGCAGAGGCGTTCGGCAATGAAGGCGAATAGGGTCGTTCTCGTTATTCTGCCTGTGGCCGTGATGAGCGCTGCCATGTTCGCAATGACCGGCATCGAGACATGGTTGGCCGGGTTGGGAAAGACCGAAGCGGCAAGGCTTACTCTTGGACGGGTAGGGGTAGCCGCACCCTATACGGCGGCGTCGGCGCTCGGCCTGATTTTCCTGTTCGGAACGGCGGGATCGGCGAGCATTCGCGCTGCAGGCCTTGGGGCCACTATCGGCAATGCTGTGGTCATTCTAATGGCGTGCTTGCGTGAAGGAATACGCCTGGCAGTGCTCTCACCCCAAGTCCCAGCCGGAAAGTCCGCGCTATCCTATCTCGATCCCTCGACTGTGATCGGCGCGACCGCTGCACTGATATCAGGCTGCTTTGCAGTTCGGGTGGCGATGGTCGGCAACGCCGCATTTGCGCGGTCTAAACCGAAGCGCATCGTTGGCAAACGCGCTTTGCACGGCGAGGCCGACTGGATGACACTTGGTGAAGCCGAAAAGCTGTTCCCGACGACAGGCGGCATCGTCGTCGGTGAGCGGTATCGCGTCGACCGTGACCGTGTTGCCGGCATCTCTTTCCGTGCCGATACGACTGAAACCTGGGGTGCAGGTGGCAAGTCGTCGCTGCTTTGTTTCGACGGATCGTTCGGTTCCTCGCATGGCATCGTCTTCGCAGGATCGGGCGGTTATAAAACGACCTCGGTGACGATCCCGACAGCGTTGAAGTGGGGCGGATCGCTCATCGTGCTCGATCCGTCGAACGAGGTCGCGCCCATGGTCTCGCAACATCGTGAAGAGGCAGGCCGGCGTGTCAGGATTCTCGATCCGCGCAAACCCTCGACGGGCTTCAACGCCCTCGACTGGGTTGGCCAGTATGGCGGTACCAAAGAGGAGGATATCGCCTCGGTCGCATCATGGATCATGAGCGATAGCGGTCGCGTGAGCGGGGTCCGAGACGATTTCTTTCGTGCCTCTGGCCTGCAGCTCCTGACCGCAATCATCGCTGACGTCTGCCTGTCTGGGCATACGCCGACGGAACAGCAGACGCTGCGCCAGGTGCGCAGCAATCTATCGGAGCCCGAGCCGAAACTCCGACAGCGCCTGGAGGATATCTACGACAAGTCGGAATCGGACTTCGTGAAAGAGAACGTCGCCGCATTCGTCAACATGACGCCGGAAACGTTCTCCGGCGTCTACGCCAACGCCATCAAGGAAACACACTGGCTTTCTTACCAGAACTATGCGTCGCTGGTCTCGGGCTCTACATTTCGAACCGAGGACATCGCATCCGGCACGACGGATGTGTTCATCAACATCGACTTGAAGACGCTGGAGAGCCATAGCGGATTGGCGCGTGTCGTGATCGGCTCATTCTTGAACGCAATCTATAATCGAGATGGCGCGATGGACGGGCGCACGCTCTTCCTGCTCGATGAGGTTGCCCGCCTCGGCTATATGCGCATTCTGGAGACCGCGCGGGACGCTGGCCGCAAGTATGGCATCACGCTGACGATGATCTACCAGTCGATCGGCCAGTTGCGCGAAACCTACGGCGGCCGCGACGCGTCCAGCAAGTGGTTCGAGAGCGCGAGCTGGATCAGCTTTGCCGCAATCAACGATCCGGAAACAGCAGACTATATTTCTCGCCGCTGCGGCATGACGACCGTCGAGATCGATCAGGTCAGCCGTAGCTTCCAGTCGCGCGGGTCTTCACGGACCCGGTCAAAGCAGCTTGCCGCTCGGCCGCTCATCCAGCCGTATGAAGTGCTGCGGATGAGAGCTGACGAGCAGATCGTCTTCACGGCAGGAAACCCGCCGCTACGCTGCGGTCGCGCCATCTGGTTCCGGCGAAACGATATGAAAGCTTGCGTTGAGCAAAGCAGATTCTCGTTGCGCGCAGTGCCTCGCCATTCAAAATAAGAGCATCGGAGAAATCAGCATAGCGACGACCGCTAGGGCGTGATTTCGGGAATTCTCGTCATGCTTCGGTCGGATATCGGGCAGCCGCAGGAGGCTTAGCATAGCGCCGCGTCAGCGGAAGCCGGGACCGACTGCCCCTGACCGAGGCATTCTGCTTGAGAAAGTTGTCTAATCGCCGGATAGCTCTTCGGTCAGTCCGTCGAAGACGTCCATCACGCAGTCGGTGATGGCTTGGCCAATAGCGAAGATCGAACGCGGACTTCGTGCGCGACAGCGCATAGACCCGTACGCCGGAGGCGGACCGCCCAAAAACGACTGCATCCCCAGATCACGAAAATGAATCAATCACCCCCGAGCGATTCAAAACTCTCGTTGGACGAAGATTCCAAGAAACACGATCATGGCGACATGATCATCCAGCCATATAACCTGTATATCGAGCGCACAGACTCCACGCGAAACATGGCTCGCTTCTATGCGATTTCCATCGAGCAAAACCTGTTTGGGGAACCTTGCCTGATGCGACGTTGGGGTCGTATCGGAACGCGTGGCCAGACGATGAGTCACCATTTCGAGACCGAGCAGGAGGCCGTCGATCTGTTTTTCGAGCTTCTCCGTCAGAAGAAGCGTCGCGGCTACTCATCAGTGGCCCATAAGGCGCCCGCTGGCAGATGACGCAGGGCTCGTGACATTGCAAGTCGCAGATTTGTTAGTGGGCGAGGAGGAGCCTGCAGGGCTCCGGGGGTAAGAAATCTGAGCCTTGTCGTTGCGGGAAAAAGATCGAGGCGCAGCCGGTCTTCGGTCAGACATGCCTCATCGAGCCCGCAGATGGGTTGCTGGAAACTTTCGTGAATGAACATGGCACTGGCACTCACCGCATTTGCGCATCAGAAGAATGGCAGTTTGGCGGCTGCTCCGCCCGTCCCGTGGTCAACGCCCGCTTAGCTTGAGGAATGGGCCCGGCTTGCCTGCCGTGCCTAGTGCGACATCGTTGCGCTCTCCGATCGCAGCCGGGAAGATCGGTGCGTCAGCAAACCAAGCCGTTCATCATCGAAGGCAACTGATCCTGCGAACCGAAACCCGATGCTTTGAAACGTAGATATTGGGAAAGCTGGATACTGACATGGCACGAGGTCTCCAAGTGATGACGAAGGCGGCGGTTGAGCTACAGCTTCGGCAGGAGGACCGATACACGAAAGGTTCAACTTCCTGCCTTTCGTCTTCGATCCCCACTATCAGGTCGAAGCGACGCTCAAAGAGGATAGACTAGTGAGGCTCGATTTTCGAAAACGAGACTACGTTCGGCGCCCAAGAAGAGCCAGACCATCCGCGAGCATACGCTTTAGGATTAGCTTTCTGGTTTCCGGTGCAGCGAGACTAGCGTCGGCGATAGCAACAGCAGCACGCTTTGCATCGGCGGCAGCGAATGGCGAGACCGCCAGAGGCTCTTCGGCCACTGCAGCGATCATAATGTGCGTGATCGTTGTTTCATCCGATTTGACCGCGACGCTGACCTCTCCCCCAGAGCGAAGGCGGCCGATGCTCTTTTGAGCGGCCTGCTGCTCATCTTGAGCTTCAACCAGCGATGTCTGCGTCACGAGGAAAAAAGGCATGTGTTCTCACAAAGTGTTTTAGTGTAAATCTCATTCGCAAAGGTGGCGCGGTCAAGGTGCAGCAACGCATTTGCGGTCGCGCCGGAGACAAAAAGGGTGCTCGACCGGAGCGGCAACAACTCGCTAGCCGACCCGTTTGGGGGCGAATGGCACAGATCCCGACCCGCTTCAGTACGTGATCACAAGAAGCGGGATTGGGGCGTCTCCGAACCGCTCACTGTTGGCGCTTGATCACCGACCATGGATCTTGAAGACAATGCGTTCCGCCGCGCGTCGAATAATGGACAGACTGATGAGAAAAATTTAAGAATTTATCGTTATCCTTCAATGATTTAAGACGTCAAAGCTTATTAGAGATGCGATGCCGCTGGCCCGTTAGAAATGCGACACTGGCTCCGACGATCAGCCCCCACCGGACCGGCTGGGCCGCGGTACAAGGGTAGGGAGGGGCGAGTGATGGAACTCCCTCTTCGGCTTTAGCTTCCTCAGTTGTGGCGACTGCTTTGCGCCATAAGCGGTCATACCACTCTCAGCGTGAAGGCCAACGCCAGCCCCCGATGCTACATGCCCATTACGGTGCGGGCGTCATATAGGGAATCGGCCTGATGGTGAGCGCTTAAATCCTTGCTCATAACGAGATCAGGGATTTGGATGACTTTGCCGATGCCTGCCGCCAGCGCAGCCCGCACGCCGAGATCGCTGTCATCCAATGCGATACATTGAGATGGCTCCAAGCTGAGGGTCTTCGCCGCAGCAACATAAACGTCTGGAGCGGGTTTTCCACGCGCAACCTTGTCAACACCCACGACCGCGTCGATCCGCTTCAGAAGGCCCGCGTGCTCAAGCTTCCATTCCGCCCGCGCGGTTACGCTATTCGTGGCGATGGCCCGAGGCAATTGGTGCTGGTCAAGCGCGTCTAGGAAGTCATGAACGCCTGGACGCAAAGGGATGCCATCCCGCATTCTGTCATCCATGGCTCCGTTCCAAACACGGTCGAGTTCTTCTCCGTCAATGCTCGCGCCAAGTTCGAGATTGATCAGCCTTGCGCTCTCAGTACGGTCAATTCCAACGAGAGTCCGAAAGAAGGCGGGAGCGAGCTCATAACCGAGGTCCCTCAAGACTGCTGGTCCGACTTCGAACTGGAGTCTTTCCGTGTCAAGAAGGAGTCCATCAAGATCGAGGACAACGCCGGAGAAATGCAAAGCCATCGTTATTCCTTACCATTTACAAGCCCCCATCTACCTGACAGGGCCGTGACAGTCCACTCCGATGACCGGTTTGGGCCAACCGCGGACATTGTGCCCTTGATGGATTTCTTTAGCCACCGAGCTTCTGCGCGAGGTAAGTTCCCGCGAAACCTCCGCATCCGGCCGCGACGCACTGCACCCAAAAATCACCGTAGAGAGCGCCAGCAAGAAACAATGAAGGCCCGGAGACAACGCCGCCTAAAACACTTGGCAAATGCTTTGTCATTTAACCTCCAAATGCCAATTGACCTGGAAGAGCTTAGCTCAACTTTTGCTGTAAACAACTCATTTGTCCGCTTTGGGCCAAAAGCGGACAACAGCAAAAAATGCTCACATTTCAGCGTCACCTTACTCTTGCACATTATTCAACAGCCAGTTTCCGGCCCCGGTGCGGTCGTTGCCTGCGGGTCCCCAGCCAATTTTCCTAGTCGCTCCCGAACGCGACGTAGGGCTCAATGGACTGCGGCCGACATGCGCAACTTACTGAGAAGACGTCACTTTTCCGTTCTGGAGATCGTCGCTAATCTTGATCACAAAATGGTCAAAATCGACTTGACTGAGGACATTGGATTCTCACATGATTTCAATGACTTATTGGAAAAGCCTTGAAATTCCCTATGTTTTCCCATCGCGAGCAACCGTGGATGCCACCTTTGTGCCCTTGCTTTGGGCATCAGTCAATACGGGTCTAAAACGTAAATAATTTCCGCTTTCGGATCTCAGGTTGAGGCCGCTTTTCAGGGTGTATCAGCCCGACCTGCGATACGCCGGACTTCGTCAGCCGCTGATTTCAAGACGCCCTGAGACAGGGTCTCATGTTGGGTAAGACGTGACAGCGTGACCGCACCCACCATGAGGGAAAGGATCGCCATAGCCTTTTCGCTGGCTTCCGGGTCACCGGCTCCGCCCACCAGGTTTTCCAGCACATCGAAATGGGCGCGAATTCCGTCCTCGAATGGTTGCTTGACCTCTTCGTTCTGGCGAGCAGCGTCCGATCCCAGAGCCACCAGAGGACAACCTTCTGCCTTCTCTCCCCGGTGGTCCGTCGAGAGGTAGAAGTCCATGACAGCTTCGAGCGGATCAGAGCTGTTTGCTGCGGCTTCGGACCATCTTTTTGTAGCGCTCTCCATAGCTCTCGCCGATGCGAGTGCCGCGAGGTCATCCTTGGACGTGAACTGCTTGTAGAAAGCACCCTGGGTCAGACCAGCACCTTTCATCAGGTCCTTCAGTCCTATGCCATCGAAGCCATGCTCTCGAAATAGACGGCTTGCGACATCAATTACCCTGTCCCGGTTCTCCTCTGCCTGCGCTCGGCTCACTCTCATGATGACCTCCAATTAGATTTCGATTGACATCTATAATGTAAATAGAGTTAGGTCGCAATCTAATTCGTTTGGATCGCTCGTCAAGAAGAGAACTGAAAATGAAACGCAAACATGTCCTGATCCTATTGGGCTTCGCAGTTGCAGCAGGTGGTGGTGCCTTTGTAGTGATGTCGCAAACGTCTGCGCAGACGGCGGTAGCCGCAGATGCAAGAACCGCGTCACCACTGGTACGCGCCGCGCAGGCAACGAAAACGCATGCGGTCGAGCGTTCATTTACTGGAACAGTCGCTTCAAGGGTGCAAAGCAACCTAGGCTTTCGAGTTCCAGGCAAGATAGTCGAGCGCATGGTTGATGTTGGCGAGCGGGTAAATATTGGACAGCCGTTGATGCGGGTTGACGAAGCTGACCTGCAGCTGGCGCTCACAGCCAGACTAAATGCGGTCACCGCAGCACGTGCTGTCCTGATCCAGGCGCAGGCGGACGAAAAACGCTATGCGGCGCTGGTGAAGAACGGACTTGCCGCCACGCCCCAGCGATACGAGCAGGCAAAGGCCGCACTTGATACAGCCACAGCACAGCTCGCCGCCGCACAAGCGGAGGCGGAGGTTGCTGAGAACGCAACACGCTACACCACTCTTCTGGCTGACTCGGACGGAACGGTCGTCGAAACCCTTGGTGATCCGGGACAGGTCGTGGCGGCGGCCCAGACGGTGGTGCGATTGGCAAAGGCAGGTCCTCGTGAGGCGGTGGTTTCGTTGCCTGAGACACTACGCCCCGAGGTGGGATCAGAAGCGCAGGCCAGTATTTATGGCGGCAACGGGCTCAGTGGAAACGCGCGACTGAGACAGATCTCTGATTCCGCAGACCCGCAGACCCGAACCTACGAGGCCCGCTATGTCCTCAGCGGCAATGCGGCCGCGGCCCCTCTCGGTTCGACCGTCACAATCAGAATTCAGGACGTAGACCGGCAGTCGGAAGTCTCTGTCCCGGTCGGTGCAATCATTGATAACGGCAGGCGCACAGGTGTGTGGGTTATCGATGGGACGTCATCGTCCGTGAAATTCGCGCCGATTACCGTAAAGAGAATTGGCGAAGAGAACGCTTTCGTCACTGGCATCGACGTTGGCCAGCAGGTCGTCGCACTCGGTGCTCACCTTCTTGAGAATGGCGCGATCATAAGGGTCGCCGAGCAGCAGGAAGGGACTGAATAATGAGCTTCAACCTTTCCGCCATCGCCGTTCGCGAACGCGCTGTCACCCTTTTCTTCATCGTGTTGCTGGCCGCAGCCGGTGTCTATGCCTTCGTCAAGCTAGGGCGCGCCGAAGATCCGTCTTTCACCATCAAGACGCTAACCGTGACAACAGTCTGGCCAGGCGCGACAGCGCGGGAAATGCAGGATCTTGTCGCCGAACCTCTTGAAAAGCGCATCCAGGAACTCACCTGGTATGACCGCGTCGAAACGACAACCAGACCAGGTTATGCGTTTCTGACGGTCACCCTCAAGGACAATACCCCGGCAAGCGCCGTCGCGGAAGAGTTCTATCAGGCGCGCAAGAAGCTTGGTGATGAAGCTCGCAACCTTCCTCCCGGCGTCATGGGGCCGTTCGTCAATGACGAATACTCCGATGTCAGCTTTGGCCTTTACGCCCTGAAGGCAAAGGGACTGCCTATGCGCGATCTCGTGCGGCAGGCAGAGGTCATCCGGCAGGATCTCCTGCAAGTGCCCGGCGTCAAAAAGATCAACATCGTCGGTGAGCGACCCGAGCAGATCTTCGTCGAGTTCTCCTATGCAAAACTCGCGACACTCGGCATATCCGTGCAGGATATCGCTGCTGCTTTGCAACGTCAGAACACGGTGACGCCCGCTGGATCAATCGACACCAAAGGACCACAGGTCTTCATCCGCTTCGATGGAGCTTACAACAGTGTGCAGGCCATCGCCGACACGCCGATCGTTGCCGCCGGACGAACGCTGAAGCTCTCCGATCTGGCGGAGGTACGGCGCGGCTATCAGGATCCGGCGACTTACGTCATCCGCCACGAGGGCGAGCCGACGATTATGCTGGGTGCCGTCATGCAAGCGGGCTGGAACGGTCTTGATCTCGGCAAGGCGCTTGAGGCCCGGTCTGCTGCCATCGCGCAGACACTGCCATTGGGAATGACGCTGACCAAAGTCAGCGATCAGGCGGTCAACATCGATGAAGCCGTCGGCGAATTCATGCTAAAGTTTGCGATGGCGCTCGGCGTCGTGCTCTTCGTAAGCTTGGTCGCCCTGGGCTGGCGGGTCGGCATCGTCGTAGCGCTTGCTGTGCCACTGACGCTTGCCGTTGTCTTCTTGATCATGCTCGAAACCGGGCGGTTCTTCGACCGCATCACGCTCGGCGCTCTGATCCTCGCCCTCGGTCTCCTCGTCGACGATGCCATTATCGCCATTGAAGTGATGGTCGTGAAAATGGAAGAAGGCATGGACCGCATCAAGGCGGCCGCTTATGCCTGGAGCCATACGGCAGCGCCGATGTTGGCCGGTACGCTCGTCACAATTATCGGCCTGATGCCCGTCGGCTTCGCGAAGTCCACTGCCGGAGAATATGCCGGTAACATTTTCTGGGTCGTGGGTTTCGCCTTGATCGTCTCATGGTTCGTTGCAGTGATCTTCACGCCATATATGGGCGTGAAGATGCTGCCGGACATCAAACCCGTCGAAGGGGGCCACGAAGCCATCTACGACACCCCGAATTACCGCCGCTTGCGTTCTGTCATCGAATTTGCCGTACGCCACAAATTCATGGTCTGCGCTGTGGTCGGCATCACGATGGCGGTATCCGTTGTGGGAATGGGTGGCGTGAAGCAACAGTTCTTCCCGACATCGGATCGGCCTGAGGTCTTGGTCGAAGTGCGCATGCCGGAAGGCACGAGCATTGAGGCCACGACATCGGCGGTCAAAAAAGTCGAGGATTGGCTGCAGACCCAGCCCGAGACCAATATCGTTACAAGTTATGTCGGTCAGGGTGCACCTCGGTTCTTCTTTGCAATGGCACCAGAATTGCCGGATCCCGCTTTTGCGAAGGTCGTCGTGCTTACGCCTGATGCGCATGCACGAGAGAAATTGAAGCACCGTCTTCGTGCCGCCATATCAGAAGGCCTTGTACCCGAGGCGTCCGTGCGCGTGACCCAGCTTGTCTTTGGTCCTTACACACCGTTCCCGGTCGAGTTTCGCATTATGGGGCCTGATCAGGGTGAGCTTTACAAAATCTCCGAACAGGCTCTGGCCATCATGAAAACCGTTCCGGATGTCCGTCAGGCAAACCGTGACTGGGGCAACCGCACCCCTGTCCTGAGGTTTGTGCCCGATCAGGAACGACTCAATCTGATCGGTCTGTCGCCTTCGGAAGCAGCCCAGCAGATGCAGATGCTTCTGAGCGGCATTCCGGTCACGCAGGTGCGCGATAATATTCGCAACGTACCTGTCGTAGCGCGCAGCGCAGGCGAAAATCGCCTCGACCCATCACGCTTGGCGGACTACTCGCTGATGAGTAGAGACGGGCGTCAGGTTCCATTGGATCAGCTCGGGCACTCAGAGATCCGGTTCGAGGAGCCGATCCTGAAGCGTCGCGACCGGACACCGGTCATCACGATCAGGTCCGATATCAACGAGGCGACCCAGCCGCCGGAAGTGTCTCAACAGGTGATGAAGGCGCTACAGCCGCTGATTGCTTCGCTTCCGGTCGGATACCACATCGAGATGGGCGGCAACATCGAGGAGTCGCTGAAGGCCAACGCGGCGCTGGTTCAGGTCTTCCCGCTCATGATCGCAGCCACATTGATTGTCATCATTTTGCCGGTTCGCAGCTTGTCGACGATGACGATGGTAATGCTGACGGCACCTCTCGGTCTCGCCGGGGTGGTCCCAACCTTGCTTCTGTTCAATCAGCCGTTCGGTTTCAACGCCATTCTCGGACTGATTGGACTGGCGGGTATCCTCATGCGCAACACGTTGATCCTGACGGAGCAAATCAAGGAAAACCAGGCGGCGGGGCTCGATGACTATCATGCCGTCATCGAGGCGACAGTTCAGCGAACACGACCTGTGATCCTGACGGCGCTTGCGGCGATCCTGGCGTTTATTCCTTTGACCCATTCGGTGTTCTGGGGATCTATGGCTTATACGCTGATCGGTGGAACGGCGGCCGGGACAGCGATGATCCTGCTTTTCCTGCCAGCGCTCTACGCCGTTTGGTTCCGCATTAAGCCCCCGAAAGCGCACGCTTCTCAGCAGACTGATATTCAGCGGGAGCCGGGCCATGGACATGCTATGGCGGCCGAGTAGGCCAACCGATTCAGTTAAGTAATCCGCCATCGGAATGGATGCTGCGAGAAGTTTGCAGCATCCGGAAGCGGCCGTCGCTCGATCATGGTCAGAGGCTCGTGGTGTGGTAACCATCAAACCGAGAAACGACGCGCGCTGCAACTAAGCCTTTCTAATCCAGTAGTTTCCGTGTCCGGGTGTCGCGATCGAATGGTAACATTAAGCCGCGGCACGTCAGATGTTTCCGGAGAGATCGCTCCTCGTGGTGGTGAGCATTGGCGTTTACCGGATCGACTGCGCAGATTGTGCGCTTTCGGATGCCCTAGCCGACACGGGTGTCGATCCAAGCGCGCGTCTGCTCAAGAACCTCGTCAGACAATTCAGGATCATCGACCGCTCTGGCAAGGATAACGGCTCCCACCATTGCGGCCCAGCTTCCGATCGCTGCACGGCGCTTTTCGGCTGCACCTTGCTCCGGCAGCGCCCGCTCGATACGCGCGATTTGGGTGCGCAATCCTTCTGTCATGACGGCTTTTGCGGCTGGCGTCTGGTGACGAATAGCGGCGGCGAGGCCTGCCGTCGGGCATCCATTACCGGGATTATCCCGATGACGAGGTGCGAGGTAAGAGCGGACGAAACTGTTGAACTCGCCGTCTCCGACACTGTCAGATGCCAGCGCCTGTGCAAGCGTCTGGGCCACAAGATCATCTTTTGATGTGAAGTGTCCGTAAAAGCCCCCATGCGTCAGTCCGGCTGCCTTCATGACTTCGGCCACACTGACCGCATCGAACCCCTTGTCCTTAAACAACATGCTCGCGACATCCAGAATCCGGCGACGGTTTTCCGCCATCTGTTCTCGGCTGACCTTCATCTACAAAATTCTCCGCAACACCCGTTGACATTTACATGATGGCGATCATATTTAAATTCAATCATGATGATTATCATGAATATAGGTTCAATCAGAGAAAAGAGCAATCCTATGAGCCAAATTTCCGCAGTCCTCATTACCGGTGCTTCCACTGGCATCGGCGCCACCTATGCCGAACGGTTCGCACGCCGCGGCCATGATCTCGTGCTGGTCGCCCGAGACGCGACGCGCATGGAGACACTTGCAAGCCGTCTGCGCCAGGAAACCGGCGTGACGATCGACATCCTCCCGGCCGATCTCACCCAGACGGCGGATATTGCAAAAGTTGAGACCCGGCTGCGTGACGATGCGCGCATCGGCATTCTCGTCAACAATGCCGGAACGGCGATCGGTGGAAGCTTCGTCGACCAGAGCGTCGATGACATGACCAAGCTCGTTACGCTGAACGCAACCGCACTCGTCAGGCTCTCCAGCGCTATTGCTCACCGTCTTGCCAAGGCAGGGGAAGGCGCGATCGTCAATATCGGTTCGGTCGTCGGCCTCGCCCCGGAATTCGGCATGACCGTCTACGGTGCGACAAAGGCTTTCGTCCTTTTCCTGTCACAGGGACTTGCGCAAGAGCTCGGACCGAAGGGTGTTTACATTCAGGCTGTGCTTCCCGCCACGACCCGGACTGAGATCTGGGATCACGTCGGCGCCGACGTCAATGCCATGAACAATGTCATGGAAGTGGGCGATCTTGTCGATGCAGCCCTTGTCGGTTTCGACCGCCGCGAACTGGTGACCATCCCGCCGCTGCACGAGATCGGCCAGTGGGACGCCTTCGATGGGGCGCGCAAAGCCATGCTCGGCAATCTCGCCAATGCGCTTCCCGCTGAACGCTATCGCACGCCGGTGTGAGCTTTCAGAACTCGATGAACCCACGCCTCGTCAGAAGAAATATCAAAGTGATATCATGACAAAAACCACGCTCTTCGAACCCGCCAGTCTAGGCGCTATCACGCTTGCAAACCGCATCGTCATGGCGCCACTCACCCGCAATCGCGCCGGCGCGGGCTTCGTGCCCGGCGACCTCACCGCCGAATACTACGCCCAGCGCGCGTTTGCAGGGCTAATTATTTCCGAGGCCACCCAGATTTCTCAGCAGGGCCAGGGCTATCAGGACACGCCCGGCATCTACACGAAGGACCAGATCGACGGCTGTCGCAAGGTGAAGGCTGCTGTACACGCAAAGGGTGGGCGCATTTTCATGCAGCTCTGGCATGCTGGTCGCATCAGCCATGTTGACCTGCAGCCTAATGGCGGCCTGCCAGTGGGGCCATCGGCCATTCGTGCGGCGACCAAGACCTTTGTCAACAATGGCTTTGTCGATGTGTCCGAGCCCCGCGCCTTTGAGATTGATGAGCTTGCCGGTATCGTCAACGACTTCCGCAAGGCAGCAGCCAATGCCATTGAAGCTGGTTTCGATGGGGTCGAGGTTCACGGAGCCAACGGCTATCTGCTTGAGCAGTTCGCAAAAGACGGTGCCAATGTTCGAACGGATGCCTATGGCGGCTCCGTGGAAAACCGCGCGCGTCTCATGCTCGAAGTCACCGCCGCAGTGGCGAAGGAGATCGGCGCGAAGCGCGTAGGCATGCGCATTTCGCCGGTTTCGCCCGCCAACGGGATTTACTGCAGCGATCCCCAGACCCAATACGAATACATCGTCGATGAACTCGATACTCTCGGCATCGCCTACATTCATGTCGTAGAAGGTGCGACCGGTGGCCCGCGCGACGTCGCGCCCTTCGATTACGGCTTGTCTGCAATCTCCCAGGTGTCAATCAGACCCGGGGAGTGTGACATTCCAACTTTGCAGAAACAGGACACTTTAACTTTGCGGCTACATAGCAATATCGCGTAAGATATATTATGGAACTTATGCCAAGACGAAAGACTGGGATCAAAGGCGGTGGAAACGTTGGGAAACAACCTTTCGGTACAAATTTCTCTCGCCAAATGCACGATCGGTAACCTAGAATCCGCGAAACCTGCGTCTGCAGTAGGCCTTAAGCGGTCACGGTGTTCCGGCGTTAACAAAAAAGGATAACAATTGTCATGAGGGCACGAAAAGCACTGGCACTGGCGCTCTCCGGTGTCATCGCTGCGATGACGTTGGGGCACATTTCAGCATTTGGAGGAGCGATGACAAGAAGCGAGATTATCCAAAAAATCGAGGCATCTGCGCTCGAACTTGAGATAGGTTCGATTTTTGAACTAGAGTTAGGGGAGCCGCCGCAAATCGATGGGGACGAATTTATAATCACCCCCGAAGGATCTCAGCAGTTCGCAATGGATGGTAGTGGCGGATCGTTCAACCTGATGCCGGACGGAAGAATTCTTCTCATCGACTCTGAGGGATCATTTGGGATAGTTGCGTCCGATTTTAACGAGTTCGTCGCAATAGCCACAGGCTTACCAAGCTGGCGGGACGCGTTGAGGTTTGTTGGTGAACCAGATTTACAGCAAACGCGAGCCGCTTGGGCTGCCTACGTTCAACAATGGGGCTTGGACGAGGCATTGAACAAGCCGTGGCCATATGAGACCGGAGGCTATTCTATCGCCACGCCCGGCGCGGCAAGGGAGGCTATTCGAAAGCGGCTGGGTGTAGAAGCTTCCGCTGATCCCTTAGCGGCACTCTACCGCGCAGTGAACGAGCTAAATGATGGGGTGGCAGTTTCCTGGCAGGGCGAACCGCTATATCTCTTTGGGCGTCAACCCTACACTCGCCCCTGATTGCCGCAGATCAGGCTCTCGACCTACGGGAGTCCTTCACAGTGCAATGACCGCAAAGGCGCGAAAGAGACCACCGGCTAGTGCCGATGGCCACGAGCCGATAGGTATAGCTCAATCTGCTCCGCAATTCTAAGGGCGTCGTCGACTTCGACGCCAAGGTAACGTACGGTGCTTTCCAGCTTGGCATGGCCGAGCAGAATCAGGACTGCTCGAAGGTTGCCCGTCTTCTTGTAAATCTGGGCTGCCTTGGTTCTCCTCAGGAAGTGAGTGCCATAGGCCCTGCTGTCAAGCCCGATTGACCCGACCCATCGTTGGACAATCCGCGCATACTGCCTTGTCGACAGATGCTGCGACGTCTTTCGGATGCTCGGAAACAGATAGCTGCTGCCGTTCCTTCGAACAAAGGGAAGCCACGCCACGAGCGCGATCTTGGTCTGCTCGGTGACCTCGAACTGGACGGGCCTCTTCGTCTTCTTTGGATGATGGTCGCTCGATCTCGGATCGAACTACCGGACCATAAGTCCTCAACCTTCAGCTTGACGAGGTCACAAGCGCGAAGCTTGCTGTCGATGGCGAGGTTGAAGAGCGCCAGTTCCCGGATCGCGCCGCTCATCTCTAGTCGAACGCGGATCGACCACACGTTCTTTGGCTGTAGTGGACGCTTCTGCCCCACCAGGATTCCCTTGTTCCATGGATATCGATTACGCAGTACGGCGGTGTCCATGCCAAAGCCTCCCGCGTCGCCTCCGTCAGGCAGTCGGACTATAGCACGCTTGTCGCTGTGTGGCCCAAGACGGAAAAGCCAGGATGTGCAACCTGTCCAGTTCATGCGGCGACTGTCGTCCTCATGATGCGATAAGAGCTGTTAGTGCCAGTAGCAGGGTACCTAAAAGGTGGACTTAGGCGGGGCTGCCACGATAGAGCTGAAGAAAGCGCGCCGGCATTCCTGCAAGTTCCGCCACGATGGCGCCCATGGTCGGGTCAGTCCAAAGGTCTTCAAAAATGCTTCGGCTTCCATACCCCGTGCCACCTGAACTATAATTTCACGGTTTTTTTGGTGGAAGAAAGGGGTGGTCTGCCTCTCCTCCCCTAATAACGTGCGACCAATCCCAAGTGACGTCGATTGTACCTGTTTCCGGGAATTCGGCGGGCTGTCTAATTTCGCCGGTGAGGATCGGATGGGCACCGGTCAGCAATGTCATCATTTGCACCTGCCAATAGCGATTTGGGACAGCTACAGCAGACCGAAACCATCCCTCGACGTCGTTCGCCGACAGATACTTAACGCAGAAAAATACCCACGTTGACAATAGGTTGCCGGCATTGGACAAGGATCTAAGCTCGAGTCATTTTACGCCAAGCAGAGCGTGCTTGCCGACCTCCGGACAGAATACAAACACCCCTAGCGGGTCGTCATAGCCGGTCGCACGACGACTCCGGCGAAGGCACTACGGTCACCGCGCTCACCGGCAAGATGATCTGCCCCATGATAAGGGATACTCGATGTTGCAGGGCATCCACGACGTGACTGCAGGCAAAGTCGTCCCCACGTTCAGCGGAACTTCCATTCGGGAATCTTTGGGTAAGATGTCCGCTCTTCGCGCAACCCGGCCATGGACTTCGCAGTTTCGAGACAACCTTTGGCGCTTGGCCCATGCACCAAGACCTAGAAAGGTTCAGCTTCCTCGGACCTAAAGGCGTTGCACGACGCGGGAATGTTGAACAGGCGGCTGCATCAGCTCTATGGTGATGCCATCCGGGCCAGAGATGTACGCGACCAATGTTCCGCGTCGGGGTCCGGCCGGTATCGGCTGCGGCGAACCCTTCACGGCCCACCCCGCCCTCTCGACCCGCGCGATCGCCCTGCGGATATCCGTAACCGTAAAGGCGATGTGCGCGGCGCCGATTGCACCCGCGCTCCGAGGTGTCTCCCCCAGCGTACTGCCTGTCGAATATTCGAGAAGCTCGATAGGGTAGCCATTTGGAGCTGTCACCAGCGCCATTCGGCAGCGCGGATCGTCAACCCCCGTGGCCTCCCGTAGGAACTCCCCACCCATCTCTCCTTGGCGAGCAAGGTCGAAACCCATCGCCTCAGTCCAGAACTGGATCGCCTCCTCCAACGAGGCGACCGAGAATCCGGTGTGGTCCACAGCTATTACGCCTGCATCTTCGGCCATTTCTATTCCTCATATATCGAGCAGTTACGTCTGTGCCCGAGCTAACGACGGCTCAATAGCCTTACGATTGTCTTTCGTCTCTCGACATCGTTGGGAGCAGAACTTCACGTTGTCCCAGGTCTTCTCCCACTTCTTTCTCCATGAGAACGGCCTACTACAGACCGGACAGATCTTAGTGGGCAGGTCCGACTTCTCACGACGCTTCGGCATCCGTCACTCCAGACGGTTTCCATCGATGACTAGACCTTGCCGTGCATGGCCAACTCAAGCCGACGGTAACGTCCGCGCGGTGAGCTTGTTTCCATCCGGATCACGAAGATAGGCGACAAATGAGCCATTAGGACGCTCTGACGGCGGTGTCTCGATCGACTTCCCTCCGTGGCTTGTCCCGGCGTCGTGCCATGCTTTCACATGCTCGGGGCTTGGAGCGACAAGACCGATCGTTCCACCGTTGGCGACCGTCGCTGGTTTCCCATCAATCGGCGTTGTTACCATAAGGCGGCTTCCGGCATGTATGTAGACAAGCCTCCCTCTGGCATCGATTTCACCTGGCCCGACGCCGAGGGCAGTAAAGGTGGCGTCGTAGAAAGCTTTCGATCGCTCCAGATCGTTGCTGCCAATCATTACGTGCGTGAACATCGTCCATGTCCTGTGCTTGTTGAGGGACGCAAGGCCCGAACTTAACAGCAAAGGAACGGCGCGTCTCGTAGTGGCAGGTCCGAAATCCTTGAAGTCTCAACGCGAAATGATGACGGGTGTCGGCTGCCCGGCCTTATGGACTTGCTTCCGGGGTCGATTTAAAAGAGGAAAAAACCTGTGCTCGAAGGCGTCTGTATGGATATAAAGCAAGACCAAGTTTCCGCAGACGAACTCAAACGATCCCTGGCCGCCGCTGGTCCGTTCGTTGCCATGGTCAATACGACGCGGACGCCGATGGTCGTCACCAATCCAAGGCTTACGGACAACCCAATCGTATACGCCAACGCCGCATTCATCGCGATGAGCGGATACGCTGAAAACGAGATTGTTGGCCAGAATTGCCGCTTCCTGCAGGGTGAGGCGACAGACCCGGCATCCGTCGCGCGCCTGAGGACTGCCATCGCCGCAAACGAAGAAATCGAGGTCGATCTTCTCAACTATCGCAAAGACAGAAGCAGCTTCTGGAACAGGTTGCTTGTCTCCCCCGTATTCGAAGACGGAGCTGTCACCTTCTTCGTTGCGTCTCAGCAGGATGTGACACTCGAGCTTGAGGAACTGGCCGCGATTGAGCGGCGCAAAGCCGACCTCGAGAGAGAAGTCGCGGAGCGCACCGCCGAACTTGACGCTAGCGAACAAAGTCTGCGCTTGGCCCTCGAGGCCGGAAGACTTGGCATATGGACCATCGACTTTGTCACGGGAGAACTGACCGCCTCGGCAGAATGCAAATCCATATGTGGTCGAACACCCAACGAACCCCTTACGCTGGATGACCTGCGGGAAACGATCCATCCCGAGGATCGCCTTCTGCAGATCGAGGCGATCAATCAAGCCGTGAAAGACAGATCCCTCCTTGAAGCCGAGTATAGACTGGTCACGCCTGCCGGGGAGCTCAAATGGGTTCAGATCAGAGGCCAGGCGAGTTACGCACAAGACGGCACGCCGTTATCCATCACAGGCATCACACAGGATATCACCTCGAGACGGGAGGCGCAGGGTCACCGCGCCCTTCTGGCTCGGGAGCTCAGCCACCGCCTGAAGAACACGCTCGCGTCACTGCAGGCGATCGTATCGCAGACGATCAGGCGAGCCGGCTCCCTGGACGACGCCGGAGCGACCCTGGCGGCGAGAATACATGCGATGGCCACTGCCAACGATCTTCTCGTCAATGAGGATTTCGGCAGAGCATCGCTTCGGACGCTCGTCAGGCGCACGCTCGCCCCGTTCGGTGTTGAGGACCATTCGCGGTTTTCAATCGTTGGAGCAGAGGCCGAGTTGCCATCCAATCTCACGGCAGCCTATGCACTCGTCATGCACGAACTGGCGACAAATGCCACCAAGTACGGCGCGCTGTCGAACGAGAGTGGTGTCGTCGAAATTGAATGGTCGATCGACACGAACGCCACAGGCCGTGAGCTAACGCTGAGTTGGCGAGAACGTGGTGGGCCGCCCGTCGTTGCACCAGCTCGGACAAGCTTCGGGACACAGTTGATCCAACGGCTTCTGGCGAGCGAGGCAGGCGGTGTGGCGACCGTAGCATATGATCCTTCAGGGCTGTCGTTCATAGCGAGGGTACCACTGGACTGATCAAAACAAGTGATCCCTGTCAAAAGCACCGGGAAATCCGCTTTGTAACAAGAGACCGAATTCGACTGTCCCGCGCTCCACAGAATCGGTGTTCAATCAATCGGCTGACGAGAATGGATCGAACTTGATGACGTCGCGTTGTGTCTGCGAACAGGTCAAAAGGATCCCCTCGCATGTCCGACGAAAACACACCCTACGCTCTCGTAGTCGATGATGATGGCCTCATCAGAATGGACGCGGTGGATATCCTTGAGGAAGCTGGCTTTAGGGTGTTGGAAGCGGCGAACGCCGAGGAGGCATTGTTGGTTCTCCAGAAACACGGCGAGGACATCCAGCTTCTGTTTACGGACGTGCAGATGCCGCCCGGCGAGCTAAACGGCTTCCACCTCGCTCGGCAATGCTACGCATCCTGGCCGCATATAGGGATCATCGTCGCCTCAGGTATGATCGAACCTAGCGAGGGAGAAATGCCTCAAGAGGCAAGATTCGTGAAGAAGCCATTCAGCGCGGATGTCGTTTACGATCATCTTCAGGAATTGCTACCAGACGGAAAGAAGCCCCAGCCTTTGAAGCAGCGGGCGACCTCGACCTGGTAACCCGGCGTAGCATTCTACTGTGTCCCGGATCAGCGCCCCTGAGACAGAACTGGCTTAATTGAGAAGAGAGGATTTTGGCTCATCGTAGCTCATTCACAGGAAGCGAAGATGAAACAAAAATCCGGGCCGCAGACATGGACGGCCGAGAAGACGATCAAGGACATCCGCCGCGCCGCGCTCAAGCATCATTCGGCCGAGGACAAAATCCGTATTGTGCTGGAGGGCCTTCGCGGCGAGGACAGATGCCGTGTTGCGACGTTGCTGTCTCATCGGAGCTGGCTTCGTCACGGGCTGACCCGAGCAACTGACTGGCGATGTAGACCAAGGGGCGTTAGTGTTTTTTGGCTTCAACCATCTATTTTGATATCACGCTCCTACAGGAAGTCGGATCGCTAACGTGCGGTTTTGCCTCAACGAGCCTTAACTTACAAACGAAACAGATTTCCGCTGCAGCCCGTTACACTGAAGTATGTCCCCTAATCGGTGGACGCACTATATGTGCGCCCACCGATTAAATTAGGCGAGAAATTCGATCAGGTCTTGGTTTAAGCGGTCTGGCACAGTGGCAAACAGCCCATGAGGCTCACCATCATACTCAATCAGCTTTGCTCCGGCGATACCCTTTGCTGCGGCACGACCTGTCGGGTCGATTGGCACCGTCTTGTCGCCCGTCCCGTGTATGACGAGCGTGGGAACTGTGAACGCGGCGAAATCCGGTCGGAAGTCCGTCTTGCCAAATGCGTCAACGCAGTCGATTGTGGCCTTCGGGCTTGCCATGACGCCAAGAACGAAGGACCAATCCAGTACGCCTTGGCTAACCGGGCTCGTAACGAAGCCGACCCCGTAGAACGTTTTGGCAAAGCTTTGCAAGAAGTCGAAACGGTCCTTGCGAATATCCGATTTCATGCCCTCAAAGACGCTGACATCGACACCGTCAGGATTGGTCTCATCTTTAAGCAAATAACCGGCGACTGAGGCGACAAGAACGGCTTTCGATACTTTCGACGCGCCATGGCGTGAAAGATAACGGGCAATCTCGCCGCCACCCATGGAGAAACCGACCAAGGCTACGCCCTGAAGTTCAAGGCCATCGATCACGGCGGCAAGGTCATCGGCGAAGGTGTCGTAATTATAGCCGCTCGCCGGATGTCCTGATTGACCAAAACCACGACGGTCATAGGTGATAACGCGAAAGCCAGACTCCAACAGGGCGACGGTTTGATATTCGAACATGTCTCCGGTCAGCGGCCAACCGTGGATCAAGATAACAGGGCGGCCTTGCCCCATATCCTTGACATGCAGTTTTGTACCGTCTTTTGCTTCGATGAATGCCATCTGGTGACTCCTTTGATGATGCCACCGGTAAATCCTGCCAAGGCATATATGGTTCCTTGATAGAGGCAGGTGCTAAATGAGATTGGTGAGGCGGGTTCTGCACTTTGATACTGGATTGTACTGTAGCGCACAGAAGTCATCGCAGGTATCGCCACCCAAAAAACGAACAGAGCGAGGCAGAACGCTCTAATCATCGCTGTCTTTGGTTGGCCCGTCGCCCGGTAACGGATATCTTGAGTTCGCTTCTCGTAATGCTCTAGCGGAGAACGGAGTAAAGTGTTTTTGAAGTCGTTACAGGTCCATTTTCCGAACTCGGGCGATATACGATGCATGATCTCAATTGTGGGAGCCATCCGATTCCACCGCGAGTACCCGTCATCAACCAATCCGTACGGTAAAGGCGGGCATCTTCCGGCTTGGTTCTCAAACTCAGTTCAAGCTTGCTAGCCTGCTCCCGCGCCATTTGCACAAGATACCACCTTGCCGCTTCCATCATGCTCAGTCGTGGTAACCGCTGAACTTCCTGACCTATCTCCGTTATGACTATGTCGAACTTCCCTTTCACCACTTCGACATGCGGGTAGCCAAAATCTCGACTGGAACGTTCTGCGCTAACACTGTCACTCAGTTTTGTTCGAGCCCAAAACGAGTCGATGACGGCCTGAAGCTCGTCGATCAAGTCAGTTCCCATTAGCAAGTCTCACGTTCTGCGGAAATCAACCAGAAAACTCGTGAAGAAAGCGACATGGTAGCGTCGCTCTAACTCGAAATCAGGCCCATCGCGTCGTCCACTACGTAGCAAAAGCCCATTGAAGCTTGCTACTTGATCTCTTACACCGCTCTTGCACAAGCCTGATGGTTGCGAAGCCGGTCCCTTAACCCAGGGTGCAGGCACCGGTATGCACGGACGCTGACAAAGGAATGCAGATGTCGATCACTGTACAGAAAACGATACCCGCTGCGCGTATGCAGCAGTTCCAGCAGATGGTTGACCGTTGGCTCGACGAGGGTCCGATCCGGCTCGCGACGAATGCCACGATAACTGCAATGGAAAATGCCGGAATTGCGAAAGCGGAACAGGTAGCGATCATCGAAGACCGGAATATCATCATGAAACACAACATGCGTCTGGGTGTGATCAGTGAAGTGTTCGCACCGGCTGTCGAGAAAGCGGTGAATGCATCTCGGACAGGAAGTGAAGCTCAAGATGAAATCGCTCGCTTAATTGTGACGGCGGTGGGTATCCGCCAAGATGATGACAGTGAGCTGATCACATTCACCTTCACTACTCAAACAGAGGCAGATGCATTCGATAAAGCCGTCTGAAAGCATAGTGCCGATGAGCTTCCAATCATGGCACAAGTGAGCCCGGTCGAAACATGAGTCGAGCAGATCGTGCGGCACCCGACCAATTCAAGATCGGGTGCCGCGTGTCGGTGGCGGCTTAGACCTGCAGCAGGCCCCCGTCCACGCAAAGTTCAGCGCCCGCAATGTAGCTCGCGTCATCGCTCAGCAAGAACAAGGCGGCTGCAGCGACCTCTGAGGGTCGTGCCATACGGCCCATCGGAATCGGAGCGACAATCGCCGCGCGTGTGTCTTCTGCGACAGAAGCCATCATGTCCGTATCTGTCGGGCCGGGTGCAACTACGTTGACGCGAATACCTTTGGGAGCGAGTTCTGCTGTCCAGGTTCTGGCATAGGAGCGAACCGCTGCTTTGGTCGCGCAGTAGGTACCATAACCCGCGTATCCCGCGCTTCCGGCAATGGAGCCAACGAGCACGACCGAGCCGCCTTCTGTCATGGCGCGGAGAGCCGCCTGGAAGCCGAACACCATACCTCGGACATTGACGTCAAAGTGGCGGTCGAAGTGCTCAGGCGTTATTTTGGCGATCTCTGAAGGCTCCGAGAGGCCTGCATTCAAAACAAGCGCATCGACACGACCGTATGCTTTGCGGACGGTTTCGACAGCAGCGACCATGTCTTCTGGAGAGCCTGCGTCTGCGGCAATGCCGACAACGCCATTGCCGATCCCTTGGGCAGCTGTTTCAGCATCTTCACCTCTGCGACTGGTGATGAAGACATTCGCGCCTTCTGCAGAAAGTCGCTCTGCAATCGCCAGACCAATACCCTTCGCGCCGCCAACGACCAGTGCCACTTTATTGTTCATTCGAGCCATCGTAAATCCTTTCACTACATGGTCATCAAATGATATACGGTAGATATCTGATATCAATTACGCACTTGGAATAGCCTAGATATGGACGAGTATACCGACCTCGAACACCTCTCCCAGCGAGCACTCTGCGACATGCCGCTGGTTCGGCCAGTGCTAGATAAAATTGCTGACAAATGGACGATAATGATCCTCACAGTGATCTGTCCCAAACCTTCACGCTTCAATGAAATCAAGCGTCGTCTTGACGGGATCACACACAAGGCTCTGGCCCACGCTTTGAAACGACTTGAGCGAAACGGTCTGGTGACCAGAACCGTACTTCCAACGCAGCCAATTGGCGTTGAATATGCAATCACGCCCTTGGGGCACTCACTGCGGGAGCCATTCGAAGCGTTGTGCTCGTGGGCAGCAGCCAATGGGGACAAGGTCGAGGCTGCAACTTTGCACTATGACAATATGAGAGATCGTTGATGATTGCTTCGGTGTCAGCGCATTTAGGGCAGAAGCGACTTTACAATTATCACTTGGTCTTAGCGATATCATTCGCGTAAGACATGCGCCTGATTTCCTCTTTTTGGAGTCCTGCGCGATCTTTGCACGACCAACAGCGTTGTCTGAAGCCGCAGAACGGATATTTCCTGACCACCGTTGATAAGCACATCACGATAGGCTTGAGAGTCCCGCGACCAATGGTGCTGAGCTAACATCTATTTGCCGAGATATTGATCGTTCGTAACCTTGTCCATCCAGTCTACCGCCCGGCCGTCCTAGAATTTGTCGATGGCTATGTGGGACATGGCAGTCGTGGCCGTTGCGCCGTGCCAATGCTTCTCGCCGTGTGGAAACCAAACAACATCGCCCGGACGAAATCCTTCTATCGCCCACCTTCGCGCTGGACCAATCCAAGCACCGAGGTAACCGGCAAGGTTTGTCCAAGGGGATGAGTGTGCCATGCGGTACGCGCACCTGATTCTTGCCCGCATCGCGGACACCCCGTTAACCAAGCTGGAGCAACTGCTTCCTTGGAATGGGATACCGCCGACCATCAACGCTCAAGCGGCCTGACCTGCGGCCGTCACCGGAAGCTTACTACCGTTAAGGTGCCCGATGCGGTTCCACGATTTCGATCAAGCGCAACCACAGCGCTCTTCGCAACGCTCCCGCAATGGCCATAAACCTGGTTACGATCACTCATATCAATTTCAGCTCCTTTGCCGCCGCCGTCGCTTGAGGGAGTGATACTACTCCTAGTGCTTCCTTCGCGTTTTGGATGACGAACCTAACACCTCCATAAGATAGCCCTTCCAGATCAGCTACGACCGAAATACTTTTTCCTTCAGCGATCCAACGAAGGCATCTGGCCTCTCTCGCATTCAGTCTCGCAGCCGTTGTTCGTGTCCGCACGTGCTCCAGGCGGGCATGAAGCTGCGCTACTGCTGTGGCCGCTAGCACTGGATCTGTATCGGAGACGTCTGGTCGCACTTCGGATGGAGAATACAGCGAGAAAATCACTTGATGGCCAAAGCCGGTAGCGATTGGTACGGTCACTCCGCTACGGATACCTAACTTTTTCGACACGCTGCGCATTGACTTGACCGGCTCAGTGGAATGTTTCAGTTGGTTCTCTTGTGACCAGGAATAGATCACGCGTCGCCGCCGTGCGTTTATGACTTCCGGGTCCTGGAGTATGCGTCGCTTACTCAGAAACGTTTCTTGCCAATCAGGAGGCAAATTCGTCTTGTAGTCGATGGTTTCGCCCTTGAGCCTGAGATAACAGAAGTACGAGAAGCCCCCTTCCGTGGTAAGTTGAACAATCCTTTCGCATATCTGATCTGCGGCGCCTGGCAGCGCTGTCACGTCGAGCAGCTTGGTGAACCACGCATTCATGCTATGGCTCTCCCGGGACGATTGAGTGATGTTTTCATGACGAGTGCCTTAAAGGGTAACATCAGGACTTAGAGATAGCTTCGCAGAGCCGTCGAACGTCCGCTCCGTCGTGGGACGCGGTAAGGCAAACCCGAACGCCTGCCCGTCCCTTAGCAACTGTCGGAAAGAATATTGCCGAGGTGTAGAACCCATCATCCAGCATCTGCCGTACGACGGACACGGCTCGATCTTCCGACCCCAGATGGATCGTTCGAATAGGGAGCAATGCGCCGCTTTGCTGCGTCTGGATTAGATCGTCGAATATTGCGAGATTGGCTTGCAGGACAGCTTGTCGATGGGCCAACACATCCGTGTGGTGAAGCTGAGCCGAGGCATTCGCAGCGCCAATCGCTGCGACATTGAGCGAGGCGGAAAAAGCATGTGCTACCGAGTATCGCCGGAACAGCTCTTCCTGCCGAGCTGTCGAGAGCATTAGAAGCCCTCCCGAAGCGCCAAAACCTTTGCCCAGAGACGCCGCTATGATTGTCCGTTCGTGCAGTCGTCCTGCCAACTGCGAGCGCGCAAACCCCTCACCCGTCTTGCCCCAAATTGAAACTCCATGGGCATCGTCGATATAGAGGAAAAGGCCATATCGCTCTTGGAGTGTCCTCAGCTCAGCAATCGGAGCGCTACCGCCCATCGAGTAAACGCCGTCGCAGATGTAAGCCACCGCCTCGTTTGCACGACATAAGTCTTCAAGCGCGTTCATATCATTGTGAGGGATTGTTTCCACGCGTGTTTCGAGCGCTAGAGTACCTTTGTGAAAGGCGAGCGTTGCGTGAGCGTGACGGTCGAACACCATGAGCGGTTTCCTCCCCGACGTGAGGTGTCCCGACGCAATGATTGGTAAAGCTCCCATGTTGGCCGCAAGCACAGTGGTGTACGTGACAACGCGCGCTTGAAAAAGACTGGAGAGTCGTTCTTCCAGATCAGCAAGGATAGCAAAATTAAGCCGGGTTCGAGCGCAAGACCAGTGCAGAGTGCCGTACTTCTTCAGGGCGTCGATAGCACCTTCGATAATGGCTGGATGATTGTCCAGGCCAAGATATGAGCATCTTACAAAATCGATCACCCTGCGCACCGACTGGCCATCGTAAATTATGTTCACAGCACGACCTTCACCGGGGGTGGCATAGAGTGCCATCAGGCCCTGATTGTGAGCTGCTGAGAAATAGCTTTGCGCATGATTGATGAGATCTCGGGTATTGCGTTTGGGGTGATCGGACTTCTTTAGATCTGTCATCATCGGTTGGCTCCTCCGCAAATTTAACATGCTGAGGAGCTTCGGCTAAAATCGACGTCGTTCAACGAACGGCATCGGAATTTTAAATGAAACCTTTGCGACGCCAGATTTTATATTTCGGTCGATGGCCGACCCCCTTCGAGCATATCGAGCTCGATAGCGTAGCCGCTGGTTCTGGCTGTCCGGATGACATTTCTACCAATGGCAGTGTGAAGTTGTCGTCTAAGTCGACCGACATGTACATCCACCGTCCGTAACTGCACGTAGACTTCGGGTGGCCAAGCGTTTTCGATCAGATCTTTTCTGCTGAACACTCTGCCTGGGTCGGTCAGCAGGTGCGACAGGATTTTAAATTCGGTTGGACCGAGATGCAGTGACTTACCGTAAACAATTGCCTGTTTTCGGCTGTGGTCAACCTCGATTGGCCCCAGGTGAGATGCTTCACTCATTGCCGATCGATCGCCTTGGTCTCCAAGGGGGTGATTTAGGCTTTTCAGGAAAGCTACGAGATGTGGCGGCCAAAAGGGCCGGATAAGGCACTGATCCGCACCCTCCCTCATCAGCGACATATAGAGTTCAGTGTTTCCATTGGGGATTGCAGCAAGAAGCGGCAGAGTTCTGCTGGCATCCCTGGACTTGACCAACCGACAAACGCTGACTGCATCGTCCACCTCCGCGTCCAAGACGATGCCTGCAACGCAGCAGACCGACAATTTTTCTTCCAGATCTTTTCGATTGCACAGAAGAGCGCTGAAGCCCGCGCCGTTGAGAATATGTTTCAGGATGGCGAAATAGTCCGGATTGTTTGTGTAGACGGCTATCCTCAACCACTCAGTCGTGTTCTCGGCCATGATCTCCTCGCAAGCATTACCCATGCGCATCATTTTTTGATGTCACAAAATATTCGAGAATATCGCTTATTCCATTTACAGAACGATTTTAACTACCAGAAATCATCTGAAAATTTGAATTTGGTTGAGATTCCCACAAATTTGTGACATCAAAATCTGCGTCAGCTTACGCGGTGTGTCACTTATCAAATGTTTGAAGTCACGGTGCGGGGAGCCAAGGGGCGAAAATACAGCAATTGCCTGTATCTCATTTATGAGCCAAAACGCCCGGCTCCATCCTAAATCCTGCGTCTGGGCGTAGGAGGCACAATGACATATTCGAGCTACACGGTGAGACATTCACGCGGTCCCCGCTATCGAGTGAACGATGCGCGTCTCAACTCAGCGGCTGACTTCGTTCGGTGCGTGTTCGGCGAGCAGGCAGCCACAGCTGTTGCGTTTTGCGCCCTGGATGCACGCCTTGAAGGTGACGCAGAAGAATTCAGTTTCTGGACCGCCGTATTCAAGAAGCTCACGACGATCAACTAGGCTTAGGTGGCAAATTCCTGAGTTCTTGATCAAGGCTATATGATGATGCGACCCTTCGCTGCTGTTCGCTAGGCTCTATTGACAAAGTTTTGTCCCATCTCCGTGCGGACGCTTTGTCGAAACTCCTGCCGCTGGCCTTTGACCACTCGTGGAGTGGCAGGATTGTCCGAAATCCTTCCGCTCCGCGTTGTGTTGTTATCTCCGCTAATCTTAGACAAGCCGACCTTCATTTTGCGGTGAAACGTCGGTTGTGCCTTCGTTGTCAGAGGCATCGCTTTCGATCACCAACCGTCTCCGGAAACGGTCGATAGCCCGTTGAAAAACGGCCGGATCGTCCATTGCCCGAGAAAGTACGATTGCTCCCTGTATGGCAAGAACTGCCTCTTCCGCGAGGAGGCGCGATTGATCGGCTTCACGGCCCTGCCGAATAAGCGCTGACTGCAATGCGTCCACCCAAGCTACGAAATAACCTCGGATGGCTTGCGCGAAGAGGTCACGCGTATTGGCCACTGCCAAGGCGCCGACGAGGCAAACGCGCCTGCCGGACTTGAAATATTGGTCCGTCGAGGCGAGCATCGCACAGATGGCGCCATTAACATCGCTCTCGTTACGCAACGGGGAATATACGGCATCCTCGAACCATTGGCCAATTTCGCCGAGAACGGCCCGCACCATCTCTTCTTTTCCGTTCGGAAAGAAGTGGTAGAGGCTGCCCTTGCCGAGACCAGTAGCCTTGCCGATCAAGGCAAGGCTTGCGCCTTCGTAGCCATGTTCGCGGAAAACTTCGGCCAACGGGGCTATGACGTCGGCTCTTTCAGCGACAATGCGGGCCATGATTAGAGGCCCAGATCGCTGAGGCTGGAGTGATCATCCGGCCGACGGCCAAGAGGCCAGTGGAACAGACGATCGCTTTCAGCAATAGGCATTTCATTGATGCTCGCGTGTCTATGCGCCATGAGACCGTCCTCTGCGAATTCCCAGTTCTCGTTACCATATGCGCGGTACCAGCGGCCGCCATCGTCGCGATATTCATACGCGTAGCGTACCGCGATGCGGTTATCGGTGAAAGCCCAAAGCTCCTTTATGAGGCGGTATTCGTGCTCCTTGTTCCACTTACGTATCAGAAATGCCTGAGCTTCTTCGCGATTGCTGGCGAACTCGACGCGGTTCCGCCAGCGGGTGTCGAGCGTATACGCCAGAGCGACTTTGGCCGCGTCTCGAGTGTTCCAGCCGTCTTCGGCCAGCCGAACCTTTTCGATGGCGGTTTCGCGAGTGAAAGGGGGAAGTGGGGGACGTGACATCTTCAGTTCCTTGTCTAGTTGCGGCTTTTGTACCGATTGGTACCATGTTTACCGATCGGTACAATCACGCATGACCGTACCGTTGTCAAGCGGCACTTCCGTCTGGCTGTTTGAGATCGATTTGGAGCGGCACGTGGTAGACTCGTTGGCGGACGCTGCCCGACCAGGCCGGAGCGTTCTCACTCTAGTGCGATCGCGAGTGAGGCCGTACGCAACAGGGTATTTCTTGAAGACGGAGTAAATCCGGCCCAAGTCCTGTTACACAAGCTGATTCCCAAATAAGCGGAAGCGTGATTCAAGGGCTTTGCCGGCGGAGCGTGGTAGAAAGTCCCGGCTCGCGCATGACAATCGACGATATCTGAACGGCATACTACATGTTCTGCGGGTCGGCGGCCCAGGCGCGACATGCATGAGCGCTACGGAAAGTGGAATTCCGTCTATGTGCGCTTCCGCCGCTGGTCGGAACAAGGGGTGTGGGATGCACTGCTTGAAACGCTGGTCGATGACCGGCAGCACATGATCGACAGCACCTTAGTTCGCGGCCACTCTCAGGCTGCGGGCGCTGAAGGGGACTTTTAAGGAAGCTTTTGGTCGATCACGTGGCGTCTTTTCGACGAAAATCCACGCCCGCGCAGACGGTCAGGGACGCTCTCTCGGCTCCATCCTGACAGGCGGAGAGGCTTCCGACCACAATGCTGTTTCTGACCTGCTGGCGATACCAGTCGGCAAGCCGAGGCTGTTACTCGCTGACAAGGGCTACGATGGTGATTTTCTGCGCGAGGAACTCCTGATCCATGGGATCAGACCAGTCATTCCGCCGAGGGCCAACCGGAAGACCCCGCCTGTCTGCGACTTCAGGGTTTACGAGGACAGGAACCGCATCGAGCGGATGTTCAATCGCCTCAAGCAATTCCGTCGCGTTGCGACCCGATACGACAAGACACGAACATCCTTCTCAGCATTCCTTGCCCTGGCCGCCGCAAAGATATGGCTGCCATACTTTGTCAACAGGGCCTAGAAGACTCAAACTTGTAGAGTTTAGCTCCGCGGCAGCGTTCACTGCCCATCAAGACGTGAGGCACGCTGGCGAACTGCGTGAAATAACTATCCACTCGATGACCGCATCGGGCATACGCACGGGCGTAGTCAACTTATCGTATGACGGATATCGTACTGAACAACTTTCGAGCAATGGCATTATTCGAGGACATAGCCCTCTCCACGAATGGTCCTGATCAAGTCGCTGCCACCTGAGCACAGCTTGTGCCTTATCCGACCAATGTGAATATCTACAGTCCGGGGCTCGACGTTCGCCCCCGCGGGCCAGCAGGCGTCAATAAGATCTTCACGGCTGACGACGCGGTCGACGTTTTCCGCGAGATGCTGCAGGAGCCGGAAATGAAGTGGAGAAAGTTCAATCCGAGAACTGCCGCGCTTCACCCGTCTTGCCGCAACATCTATCTGGACATCAGCAAAGCGAATTATTTCTGAGCCGCGTGGGTCACCACGTTCAACTTCGTCACTGCGCAAAAAATCCAAAAGTTCTTGCGGTTCGAAAGGGCGTTTGATCACAAAGTCGAAGAGTTGATTTGCATCATAAGCCAAGCGCTCTTCGGCAAACGGAAAAGCGACCAAGTCCAAATGTGTGCGATGAACTTGAAGCCGATTTGCTGCGGCTATGAGAGTACATGCAGGGAGTGCCAGTATGGCTGCTCCCTTACATGCCATCGTCTCAGTCTTGGCGACTATCCCGTCGATGCTTGAGGCAATTTCTACCGTATGCTCTGCCTGCTGAAGCACGTATCGGAGTATGAGGTAAAGTTCAGGGTCGGTGGTGTGAACGATGATAGGACGCATTCTCGCTGCTCCCATTAGGCCTCAGGTTGGTACAAACTCGCCGCCGTTAACGTCCAGAATCGCCCCGTTTATGAAGCTTGCCTCTTCCGAAACTAGAAAAGCAACTGCAGCGGAAACGTCTTCCGTCACTCCCAATCGACCTGTAGGGATACGTTTCATCGCTTCAATATTTATGGGGCTGATTGGCGATCCGGACATCGGAGTCATGATACGGCCAGGAGCGACCACGTTTACGGTGACGCCTGCGCTCGCAAATTCGCTGACTAGAGCCCTTGCAAGTCCGCCTAGTCCCGCTTTTGAAACCGCATAAGCGACGCCAGCGACTCGAGGACGGGTGCGAGCTGCAAGCGAACCAATCAGCACGATTCGACCGAAGCCTTTACTCGCCATCGCCCCAATCGTCGCTTGCGCGCACAGAAACGCTCCAGTCAAGTTCGTGGCAATGACCTCATCCCATTCGCTGACGTGTACGTCCCCAAACCTTCTTGCACTGCCATTCGCATCTTTCGGGGAGATGCCGACACAGTAGACCATTGTGTCTGCACTTCCCCAAACTGTGCCGACCGTCTGGCAAAAAAGGGTGACCTCCCGCGGGGCTTTGACATCCACTTTCCCGATCAGCGCCCTGCCTGAGGCAAGCGCTTCGCCCAAAGTGGAGCGCGCCGCTTGCGACGCGCTCTCCGTATGGCCAAATGCGGCTACCCTGTAGCCAAGATCGAGAAGTCGTTGGACGACCGACAGACCGATTCCTGACGTGCCACCAGCGACAATTGCCGTCCTTCTCTCCCGGGGTTCGATCATGCCGCGCTGTCCATCTGTGCGAACAGAGACAAGGCCGGATGGGCGTCAGGATCCGTTTTCACCTCGATCAAAAGTGGTGATGTCCTGCTCTTAATCTTAGCAAGTGCTGTGATAAGTTGGTCCGGTCCAGACACGTAGACTGCTTCGCAACCGCACGCACGAGCAATGGCGCCGTGATCGACGTTGGCGAAATGGCACGCTGTTGTGTACGCTCCGAATTTCACGGTCTCTGCGTCTTTCTGGAAGCCCAGAATACCGTTGTTCAACACGATGATCGTGATCGGGATGTTCATGCGCACAAGCGTTTCGATTTCCGCCCAGCTGTGAGCAAAACCGCCGTCGCCCACTAGTGCGACAACGTCACTCAAGGGCGCTGCCACTTTCGCTCCGATAGCTAGCGGGACTCCCCAACCAAGCCCAGCAAGGCCTCGAGGCGTTATGATACGAGTTTGAGGAGATGAGATGCGTAATTGACCGATCACCCACATCGATGAGTAACTCGCGTCTGCGACAACCGTGGTATCCGGACCGATGAGCGTCTGAAGCTCCGCCATGACGCGCTCAGGTCTCATAGGCTGTTTGTCGCAGGCTGAGTAGACCTGTCGCTCTGCGCTGAAAGCTTCCCAGCATTTGCTGAGCGTCTTCTCAACTCCCTTCCGTGAGTTGTTCCGACCGTCTGGATCAAGTGATTCTAGCTTTTGCCGCAAAGCTTTCAGAGTTTCTTGCGCATCCCCAAAAAGTCGGATCGCTTCATAGTTCCGGCCGATCTCCTGTGGATCTGCGTCAATGTGTATAATCGTTGCGTCCTGCCCATAGTGTCTCCAACTGTCGGTTCCGTTCTGGTTCGTTCTTGTGCCGACTAGAAGAACGAGATCCGCATTTTGGACTACTGGAAGCGTATGGCATCCCAGTGACTTTGGGCCCACCAATGACGCTAAAACGCCTCCAGAAAGTGGGTGAAATTCATCCACCGCCCCCTTCCCCATATTGGTTGTGAAAACTGGCAACGAGCATTTCTCCTGCAGCAGCCTCAACTCTTCGATTGCGTTTGAAGTGATGACGCCACCTCCTGCGATGACAACCGGATTTAGGGCGGCAGCAATCGCATCGGCGGCAATTTTGATTTGCTCATCTGAAGGTCTGTATCTATCGAGCGGCCAGTTTCCGAGGCTGTGGCGTCTTACCCGTGTCTGCGTTACCGCTTTAGCCCGTAATAAATCAGCAGGAAGGAGCAGGGCGACGGGGCCTGGTCTTCCGGATGTCGCTGCTGTAAACGCTGCGTCGATGTAATCGTCGACACGATCCGCTACATTGATGCGCTTGACCGATTTCGTGCAGGATTGAAAGAGGCTGATCTGATCAAGGTCCTGGAATGCGTTGCGGTCCGTCTGATCACGCTCGACATCTTGTACTAATGCGATGACGGGAACGCTTGCTTTCATGGCTTCCGCCAAGGGTGCTACGAGAAGTGCTGCTGCCGGGCCATTTTGGGCCGCAACAACTCCCACTTTCCCCGAACGACGGGCATATCCATCAGCCATCGCACCGCCCATGTTTTCCTGCCGGTAGGCGACTTGCCGGATGCCTAGTTTCTCGGCAGCCAGGATCACTGCTGACGGGAGGCTTTGACCGAAAATAAACTCAACGCCGTGCCTCATCAGGCCGATGGCGATCTGCTCCGCAACCGTGAAGTTTGAGGTATTCGTGGGCATTATGCGGCCTCCCCGGCTTTGTTAAGATCGGAAACTAGAAAGTCGTCAAAGACGGAAATGATTTGGTCCGCATCTGCTTCGCTCATCGGAGTAGAGAGCGAGGCTGCCGCTCCTCTCGGCAAGATGATGCCATTTGCTGCGAAATGGCGATGCAGGCGGCTTTGTGTCTTTTCGTCGTCGGAAATAGTGTGCGTCTGTCGGACAGTACCCGACGCTGTTGAACTGGCATGGATGCGAAATAACGAAGCGGCGCCAGTCACGAAAAAAGCTGCGCCGTGATGGGCAATGCGCGACGCCAAACCGCCCCTGACGCGGTCGCCCAGATCTTCGAGCCGTTCGAAGGTGGCTCTCGTCAAACTCTCCATTGCAACTTTCCCCGCCATCATCGAAACAGGATTCGCTGCAAAAGTGCCACCTTGAGGCAGTCCCGCAATCTTATCGTCACTTGCAAATAGGCTCATGACTTCAGCGCGTCCCCCGACCGCACCTATGGGGAAGCCCCCGCCAATAATCTTACCCATCGTAATCAGGTCCGGTTCAAGACCGTATCGATGGGAGGCTCCATGAAATCCTTGGCGCAAGTTGAGAACCTCGTCGGCTATCAGTATCACGCCATGTTTCTTCGCCAGGAGGTTGACGGTCTCAAGAAATTCCGGATGCGGCCGCATAAAGCCCGCGCGGCTAGGCATGGGATCAATGAGAAGTGCGGCAAGACGATGCGAATTCTCCTCCACTTTAAGTTTCAGATCGTCTATATTGTTAAAATCAATGACGATTACATCGTCGAGAACATGGCTCGGCGTACCAGCGAAGCTTGAAACCGGCATACCACCAGCGGTCTTCTGTCCGGCTTCCGCCCAGTCGTAAGCCCCGTGATAAGCGCCTGCCAGTCGCGCGACAGCGGTCCGTCCTGTTGCTGCTCGCGCTGCTTTGATCGCAAACATGACGGCGTCGGTACCGCTCGTGACAAAGCGTATTTTCTCAACCGCAGGAATTCGATCGACCAATAGTTCCGCAAGCTCGATTTCATGTCTCATGGGGTTGGCGAAACACGTGCCGCGGCGCAGTGCTGCGGCCGTCGCCTCGACCACAGGTGGAAATCCGTGACCATGTATAAGCGTCGTGAAGTTGTTGTTCAGGTCAAGAAAACGGCGCCCATCGACGTCCGTTAGATATGCGCCCTCGCCGAAATCGGCGAAGACGGGAAAAGGATCTCTTTCAACCGTCGCCCTCGTGATGCCGCCCGGAAACACCGAGCGTGCACGCTCGAAGAGTTCCTCCGATCGCTTCCCCCCGGTCTTTAACGCCGGCGCTGCACTGCGATTTGATGTCATAATCTCTGTCCTCATCAAGTTTAAAGAACAGGTTTGCCTGCCCTTCACATTTTGTTGCAACAAAATTAGGAGGAGTCAATATGTGACATCAATTATTAGATTGGGCTTCAGTCCGGCTCGCCTGGCGCTTCTCGACGTAATTTCCTGTAACCGTCGCGAATATCGTTCTCAAAAGCAGCCCGTACACTTATCGGGTCTTTCTCGATTAGTGCCTCGATCACGACGACATGATTGTGCACGCCGCTGCGAGTTTCCGCGAATTCAGGGTACAGATTGAGAAGGGTTGGCCCGATGCGCACCCACAGTGATTCTATCATCTCCAGCAGGCCGCTCATGCCGCATAGATTATATACCGCGAAGTGAAATTCTTTATTGTGCCAGAGCGCGTCCTGATACCTGGCTTCTTCCAATGAACTATTGATAAAGCCTTGTATTTCCTGCAATTTTTTTACCGTTTCGGCAGTCGCGTTGCGCGCACCATATTCAGCAGCGGTGCCCTCAAGCGCGATCCGGGTGACCGTTATGTCCTTCAACTGACTACGACTTATGGTCGGCACAACCAGAGTTTTAGGCCCTGAAAATACAAGCGCCGACTCCGTTATGAGCCGATTGAGGGCGTCACGAGCCGGCGTCGTGCTCACGTCCAACTCGGCCGCCACGCCTCTGACGGTGAACTTATACCCGGGCGCGTAGCGCCCTCTGATCATACGCTCCCGGAGAACGTCGTACACGGCGTTCCCCTTACGCTGTCCCTGGACAGCTACATCACCCTCATCGCGCGTACTGGCCGTCATTTTCCCTCGGTCCTTGTTGACTTACTA
Source organism: Hyphomicrobiales bacterium (assembly GCA_900468285.1). Classification (GTDB taxonomy): domain Bacteria; phylum Pseudomonadota; class Alphaproteobacteria; order Rhizobiales; family Rhizobiaceae; genus Agrobacterium. The sequence goes on from UBTF01000005.1 coordinate 144,246, forward strand.
TATTTTTGATGTCACAAAAATCGAGTGTGAACTAATTGCAAAGCTTATGTGACGCCAATTTCCGATTTCTACCACGCTTTGGATGTCTCGTCGCCGGGTCTGTTTTGTTCTTACACACTCGCTGACTTCATAGGCTGATCTGCAGCTATAAGATGAGGAGGATACATTTTGATTGGAGAAACCTTGCACCTTAATCGCTTGGTAAAAAGATACGATGAGACACTCGCCGTCGATGATTTGAATTTAACCGTCAATGCTGGAGAGTTCGTTTCCGTGCTCGGTCCATCCGGCTCCGGCAAGACAAGTATTCTGTCCATGGTTGCCGGGTTCGAGAGGCCGAGCAGTGGAGAAATCCTCATCGGTTCGAGAAACGTGACTCAGCTTGCTCCCAATGACCGTGACATCGGTATGGTGTTCCAAAAGTACGCTCTCTTCCCCCATCTGACCGTAAGACAGAACATTGCCTTCCCCTTGAAGTTGAAAAAACGATGGAAAGAGAGATGGCGGTCGCGAGCGGACGAGATGCTTGAACTTGTTCAACTGGCTTCATTTGCGGACAGACTTCCCGCTCAATTGTCTGGCGGGCAGCAGCAACGTGTTGCTGTAGCGCGCGCTCTCGCTTTCGAACCGCCTCTGATGCTGATGGATGAGCCGTTGGGAGCCTTGGACAAGAAGCTTCGAGAAGCCATGCAGATTGAAATTAAAAGGATTCAGCAATCCGTTGGCGCGACAATTCTCTACGTGACGCACGATCAGGAAGAAGCGCTGACAATGTCGGATCGGGTCGCCATTATGAAAAGCGGAAGGGTTGTACAAATCGGCACCCCCGTTGAGCTTTACCGAGCGCCAAAGTCGATGTTTGTCGCAGATTTCGTGGGTAGGATGAATTTTCTCGACGGTGACAGGCTTTTTACAAAGGAGGGCGGACAGCAAATACGTTTATCCGAGAATACCGTTCTCACAATGCTAGCAGACTGCGGTATTCAAACGGATTCATCAGGCGAAGAAGAAAGGGTGACGATTGCCTTGAGGCCTGAGCTCATTGGAATAGAGGCACGCAAGGAAAGGAAACCAAATCGAATTCCAGGTGTAGTAGAACACTCCATCTTTATGGGCGCACATAACGTACTGATCGTCCGTCTAAGTCTGCCGGGGCGGCCAGCAGTCGAGGCGCACATACCCCACTTCTCCAGCGTGGAACCCTTTAAATCCGGGCAGGAGGTCGATGTCATCATCGAACCTACCACATTGACCTGTTTCTCTGCATCCGAGAGGTGCGCTGCATGAGGGTCTTTCTAAAGAAGTCACGTCGCCCGCAATGGCAGAGCGTATTGCTCGCACCTTCCTCAGCAACGACGTACTCCCACTCAACAGCGATACTTTTGCTATTACCATTTCTGGTGGTGATGCTCGCGGGTTTCGTTTATCCGCTCGTCAAATTGGTCGCTTTGAGCCTGCCTGATTCGAGCTTCCACAACTACATCAGGATCGTAGACGAACCGCTTTACCTAGCTGTTCTGTTTTCAACAGTCGCTGTCGCTGTTGCAGTTATGGGCGCTGCGCTTCTTCTTGGATTTCCAGTCGCATATGTTATGACGCGCCTCAAAGGGCCATGGGCCACAATCGTAGCAGCCTGCGTTATCATCCCCTTGTGGACCTCTGTACTCATCAGATCATACGCCTGGATTGTGCTCCTGCAACGCAACGGCTTGATCAACGAATTACTTATCTCTGCAGGCATGATCTCTAGTCCGTTAAAGATGATTTACACCCAGGGTGCAGTCATCTTGGCAATGACGCATGTTCTGCTTCCCTTCATGATCCTTCCCATTTATGCCGCCCTGCGTGCGATACCACACCACTTCATAAACGCGGCGCGAACCCTCGGATCCGGACCGATTCACGCATTCGTCAGGATCACAGTGCCCTTGGCGCTCCCTGGGATATTTGCAGGATGCGTCATGTGCTTTGTGCTGGCCCTCGGCTTCTACGTCACGCCAGCTCTGGTCGGTGGACCGGGTTCATTGATGATGGCGACACTCATAGGTCAGCAAACGACGGTCCTGCTTGATTGGCCGTTCGCCGCAGCGCTGTCCACTGTTCTGTTGGCGTTCACTCTGACAGTCATCATCCTCTTTAGAAAGACGTTAGCACTTAGCAAAGGATTGACCAATGGTATCTGACAACCTCAGCCTCGCCTCGCACGATTTGCTGACCAAGCAACCTCATGCTCTTGCTCCTGTAAGAGTCGTTATGGGGACGATGCTCTCAGCATCAATCATCACAGCAATTCTAGTATTCCTTGTTCTTCCGACATTGTTGGTGGTTCCGTTAAGTCTGAATGATGGATCCTACCTGGAATTCCCGCCGCGCGGCTTAACCCTGAAATGGTATCAAGCGTATTTCGCTGATGTCGATTGGATGAGCGCCACTCGCTTTAGCTTGAAGATTGCATTTCTGACCGCAATATTATCCACGCTAATCGGAACTATGGCATCTTTAGCCATCTCGAAAAGCACGCTGCCGGGCCGTGGGTCGCTTCAGGCGCTCGCGCTCGGTCCCATGATCGTTCCGCACGTCGTTGTCGGTGTCGCACTTTATCTGGTGTTTTCGCCGCTACGAATGACTGGCACGACTTACGGCTTCGTTCTTGCGCACACAGTGCTCGCTGTTCCGTACGTCGTGATTGTCGTCGGCGCTGCATTGCAGAAACTCGACAACACCCTCGAACTGGCGGCAAGAAGCTGCGGTGCAAACCGTGTCCAAGCATTCTTCTTAGTAGAATTGCCCATTATCGCCCCGAGTGTGGCGGCGGCCGCGGTCTTCTCATTCCTCGCATCCTTCGACGATGCGACAGTCTCCTTTTTCATCTCGGACATCGCAGGCAAGTCCATCGGAAGAAAGATGTTCGAGGACATCGACTTCAATCTGACACCTATAATAGCAGCTGCATCAACCGTGCTTATCGCCTTTTCGCTTGTTCTCATGGCTTGCGCACAACGGCTGACAGCGAAGCGCTCGAAATAGAATAATCAACAGCTCGAAAGGACTTCAAAATGATCCACTCCGGTCAGACGCCGAAGGCTTGCCAAATTTTGGTCGGTTATTCGGTCGCAGCTACACTGCTTGCCACAGCGCTCATGCCATTTTCCGCAGAAGGGGCTGAAAATGTCGTCATCGCCACAACAGGAGGAACATACGAAAAAGTTTTACGTGAGGAATGGTTCGATCCCTTCACGAAAGCGACCGGCATCGAAGTCCTAGCAGTTTCTGCTACCGACGCTGAAAAGCGAGCCAAAGCATCAGCGATGGTGCAAACTGGGAACGTGACTTGGGATCTGTTCTTAGAAGGAGAAATCCAGGCGGGATCCCAGCGCCACTTCGACATCACCGAGGACTTGACCCAGTTTTGTAAGCGGTACACTCAAAACATCGATCTGGTCTCCGACGCTTGTGCAAGAGGGGGTGCGCGTCTTCAGTCGACCGCGACGCTTCTAGCGTATAAGCCAAGCGAAGGCGCCGAAAATCCCAAAAATTGGGCCGACATGTGGGACACCGAGCGTTTTCCTGGAGGAAGGGCGTTCCCCAATTTTGACGACCCCTGGCGGGTATTGGCAGCTGCTCTTCTAGCGGATGGTGTCAGCAAGCAAGACCTTTTCCCTTTGGACGTCGATAGAGCTCTGCGGAAACTTGAAAACATCCGCCCGGCGGTTGAGCTCTGGTGGAAGACCGGCGACCAGAGCGTTCAAGGCTTTCGAAACGGCGAGTACAGTCTCGGTCAGATTTGGCTGACGAGGGCAAAAGCCCTCCAGACTGAGGGCTTTCAAATCGGCTGGACTTACGATGGCGCATTTCTGGTTGGCGACCGAATCGCACTCATAAAAGGAGCAAAAAACCACGACAATGCACTCAAACTCGTCGCTTTCTGGCTCGAACATCCCGAAGCTCAAGCGAAAGCATGCGAGCGGCTTTCGTGTACGCCTCCAAGTCGCAGCGCCATCGAGATGATGTCAAAAGAAGCGCGGGAAGGGTTGCCATCTGCGGAGGAGATGGACAGCAAGGTCATCATTCCCAATGCCGAGTGGATAAACGCAAACATGGGATTGCTTGTCCAGCGGTGGAACAGCTGGATTCGCTGAGCGTGAAACATGTCTCAAGGCTAAGAGCAGCTGTACTTTCCACATGAATGCGCGCTTAAGGCGGCGAGATGTCACGGGGCACTCTCATCGAGCCGTCGCCTCCGCGATTCTCGAAAAGCCTACAATCGCGCTTCAGCGCGTTGGAAGGATGCCCGTTGAACTGAAAGCCACAGGACGGCTGTAACCGAGATACGGTTAAGATAATCGATGTGCCCAACGAGCCCAGAGCGGGCGCGATAATCAAGTTCCGTTGTGGTGCAACGTTGTCCGGCTGCGGGACACCGCGAAGTTACGACTTTCAAACTCTCATCGAAATTTCCTCTCGCTTATTTCTAGGCGGGAGACCTCACCCAGAAATCAGATCATCGTGTTCGCAGCTGTCAGACGCTGCGCTGTCTAGGGAGCCACATCGTGGAAAACTTTGACCTCGTATCGAAATTGAAAGATCCAAGCCTCTTTGTAGAAAGGGCGTTTGTTGATGGCGAATGGATGGCGACCGGAAGCGGAGCAACATTCGATGTTATCGACCCTGCGACAGGTCGTCGGATCGCGTCGGTGCCAGATCTCGATGCGGACGACCTCGAAAAAGCTATCCACGCTGCCAGCCACGCGCAGAAGTTTTGGGCTAAGCTGACGGGCAAGCAGCGTGCTTCAACGCTACGAAGATTCCATGATCTTGTAGTAGCAAACGTAGATGATCTGGCGATTATTCTAACAGCTGAAATGGGCAAGCCACTCCAAGAAGCCCGGGGAGAGATTCTCTACGGCGCCGCATATATCGAATGGTTCGCAGAAGAGGCAAAGCGTCTGAACGGCGATGTGATCCCGGCTCATCAGGCCGATAAGCGCATCCTCGTTATAAAAAGGCCAGTCGGCGTCGTTGGCGCCATCACGCCATGGAATTTTCCGAACGCGATGCTTGCCCGCAAGTTGGCGCCCGCCTTGGCAGTCGGCTGCTCAATTATCGCAAAGCCAGCCGCACAGACGCCGCTTTCGGCGCTGGCTCTCGCCGTCCTTAGCGAACGCGCCGGCATACCAAGAGGTGTCTTCAATGTTGTCACGTCAAGCGACGCGGAGATGGTCGGACAAAGTTTCTGCGCAAATGAGTTGGTCGCGAAGATCTCGTTCACCGGGTCGACCAATGTCGGCCGCATTCTGATGCGTCAAGGAGCCGATCAGATCAAGAAGTTCAGCCTTGAGCTAGGGGGCAATGCGCCTTTTATAGTGTTTGACGATGCCGACATTGACGCAGCCGTCGAAGGGGTTGTTGCGGCTAAATTCCGGAATGCAGGCCAAACCTGCGTGTGTGCAAATCGCATCTATGTCCAATCAAGCGTCTATGATGAGTTTGCGGCCAAGCTTGCAAAACGCGTTGAAGCCCTCCAGGTAGGGAATGGCTTTGATGCTGGCGTAGAGATCGGGCCTCTGATTGACGGCAACGCGATGAAGAAGGTTAGGGGCCATCTCGATAACGCTTTGGCAAACGGTGCACGCGTGGTGGCCGGCGGTTCTTCAGCCCAACACGGCGGGCAGTTCTTTCCTCCCACCGTGCTCGTCGGGGTCACCTCGGACATGAAAGTCACTCGCGAAGAGACCTTTGGGCCTTTGGCTCCTCTCATCTCGTTCGATTCGGAAGAGGAAGTGATCCGCTTGGCCAATGATTCTGAATTTGGCCTGGCCGGCTATTTCTACTCGAAGGATTTCGCCCGCATTTTCAGGATAGCCGAGGATTTGGAGACTGGAATGGTCGGCGTAAACACAGGCCTTATCTCTACGGAATTGGCCCCCTTCGGAGGTGTCAAGCAGTCTGGACTCGGACGTGAGGGATCGAAATACGGCATTGATGACTACACCGAGCTCAAGTACGTTTGCTTGAGTTTTTAAAAGCACTGGCACGTTGCTAAATAGGTTCGCTGAGCAGTAAGCATGGCGTTTATTTGGAGGCGGCCGGTACCAGTATGCTCAAACGAGAAGCCAGACCGCAACGCTGCAGGTAATCAGTCAGCGGGTGCTCGTGCAGACAGAATGACCGTGCGCTCGCCGACAATTCCGACTTCGACCCACTCATACATAGCTGCGTTGCACAATAAATGTTGTTCCGCTGGTCAAAGACCAGGCGTAACGCCGCTAGTTGTTGCACATGTCGGTAGCCTCCAGATCCGCCGCGGCAGCTGTTCCCTCTGGAGGTTTCAAATCTCCACACTTCATGGGCGGCGATTTCCGCTGGCCCATTTTTTGTCTTTGGTTTGACATGCATGCGATGCCGCGATCACATTTAGTCAACTAACTAAGCCACTGTCCTTGCGAGCATCACGTCAGAAAGGGTTTCGCGTCTGGCGCCTTCCGCGCCTTCTTGATCAATGCTCCGAGGGTGCCATTGACGAACTCTCCCATTGTTGTGGACAGCACCGGACGATCGTCGAAAAACTTGACCCACCCATCGTTGCGAGCCGCCGCGGTGTTCCTGTCATAGGCCCACCGATCCAGCGTCCCAAACGTCGCCCGGAAGAGTCGACCTCGAGACTGGTCGGATCAACGTAGCGATAATCCACTTCTCGACCCAGCGCCCGGCCGATCAGTACAGCGACCTCGGGCATGGTGTAGTAGACGCCCAGCTGTTTCACTGACCGGTGCTGGTCAGTCAGCTTGTCGAACTCCCTGGCCGCAAAAGCCGCAAGATCCTGGATGGAAATCCAGGCAGCTTTGACGTGTGGAGCAAGTGTAAAGCCGGTCCTACCATGTTGGGCAATCGCGTCCGCTCACCTGGCCAGATCGTCCATGAACGAGCTCCCCTGGAGGTGTACCAGCTTGATGTCCCGTAACCGGTTCAGGATCTGGTCGAGAACATGAAAGCCTTTGAAATGGCTGTGTATCTGGTGGGTTCGGATCCCATTGCGGTCAGGCTCACTGCAAATCTCACCGGTGAATCCCGGAGTGCGTCGAAGAACCTGAGCGCTATTGCGGTATAGTGCCCGTGAAAATCCTCCGGTGCCCAAAGGGTTCGACCATGAGGGACGCAGCGCAACGCGATGCTGCTGACCACAGGAAAGCTGCCCCGGATCTTTGTGGTCCTGCCCGGGAATCTTGACGCGCACCAGATAGTGCATCGCCACGTCCTAAGCTTCCTTCTTGGGTATCTTGCGAACCCAGATTGGTACGAGCGGGCAGTTTGCCAGAATGGTCATGTGCGGGAAGAGGTTATATTGCGGGAACACCAATAAACGAATTTGCTGATTATCGGATCAAGCGTGGATATTCTGGCCAAATCTGGTGATCTCAAACTATTCGTTATCTTTCGACATTGCCGCCATCCCTTTGAAATTGCCTTAGCGCATTCTCCACGGAGTGAGCTCTACCCAGAGAGGCCAAGGCAGTATACAAACCGTCGTCGGCCGTACCCGCCCAGTTTAAGCAATCAATAAATTTCGACTTCCGCTCTGCCTCTGCAATAGGGTCTTCTAATGAACCTCTGGCATGGAGACGCTCTCTCCACAGCGCTCGACCATCAACCAATGTGACGGTGACCTGATGAGCAATTCGGTCAACACCCCGCTCCTTCTCAGCGCTGTAGGCGGTCATAGTTACCTTTGGCATATGACGCCGGATATCCGGTCTGAAAATTGCCTCGCGCGTGAAGTCCGCAAGAGAAAGCCTGCCCTGATTCAGTGCGGCGACGAGACAATACTGCATTGAGAACCGCGCCTGCATCTCATCAGCTGGATCTGGATAGGCCAGATTGTCAACGGCAGACCGCCCCACTTTCGTTTCTATGCGTTGCACGTCATCAAGCGAGAATCCGTGCTCCATCTGCAAATCAAGCGCAGCATCAATGACTCGATGTGTGGAAGCACAACACGGGTGGAGTTTCGTCACCAACCCGCGCGTTTCAATGATGTGGGTTTCGTCCAGAGAAAGCGCATCCCATCCGGTTGCCTCCGCACCTCCGAAAAGATCTCGAAAACCTTGGCCTCCCTCCAGAATATCGAGTCGTCCAGTCATGCCCGCCTGCGCAAAACATGCTGCCTCAACCGCGTTACGCGCAGCAATACCTGCGTGAAGCGGCTTTACCGACGTTCCGAACTGACCTTTCGGCCCTGAAGCAAGGCTGACTGCGATGCTCATCGCCTGTGCAACACGCGTGTCATCAAGACCAAGAAGCACGGCGACACCTGCTGCTGCACCAATGCAGCCAACGGTAGATGTGCCGTGCCAGCCCCTGTTGTAATGGGACGGGTTGACGCCAAACCCAACTGTGGCCTGAGCCTCGAGACCCGCGAGATAGGCTCGGGTAAGCTGATTGCCGGAGATGGCACTATCAGCCGAAGCGATGGCCAGCAAAGCAGGCACGAGAACGGCAGAAGCATGAGCGCGTGCCGGGTGGAAATTATCGTCGAAATCCAGACAATGGGCAGCAGTCCCATTGACCAAGGCTGCGACAGACGGGGATGCCCTACCGCCGGTGAACAAAGCTGAAGCACCGTTTGAACCGATCTCTTTTGAGAATGCTGCCGCGACAGAGCGGGGTGCCAGATCGGTTACTCCGGCGATCGTGCAGCCGATCGTGTCCACGATAGCCTGTTGCGCAAGCGTGGCGGCATGTTCAGAGAACTGCCTTCTTGAAACCACGTGCGTTGCGATTTTTTCCAAAACTGTTGCCATTGCCTTGTGCCCCTGCCAAGTCTCTGCTCTTGGAAGTACTATTGGAAGGCCTCTTTCGATCCTGCAATCTTATGCGGTCTACGGGTCATCCTATTCGTTTTTTGGGAGAGAGATTGATGGGGGACAATGAGATCGCTATCAGCGCCAAGCATATTCATGCCTACGACGCGATTGCCGCTACCGGTTCCACGATAGCCGCTGCTGCCGATCTGGGTATCTCCCAGTCGAACGCCAGCCGACTTCTCCACCAGCTTGAGCTCTATCTCGGCGTGCGGTTGTTTGAGCGGGATAAGAACCGGCTCTCCATGACACGTGAAGGCTTGGCGCTGGGGCCGGAAATCAGATCCATTTCGGACCGGCTGACGGCCTTGAAGGTGACAGCGCAAGAAATGGAAAATGGTCGCTCAATTGAAATTCCGTTACGGCTGGCGTTTCCCACAAGCCTTTCGGTGACGCTGCTCCCGCGTTTGATCAAACGTTTCAGGGTGGAAAATGGACCGGTCAGGATCGAGGTTGCGTCTGGGAGTTACGTCGCAATCGAACGGATGGTTGCTGATGGCCAGGCAGACATGGGCTTCACTCGCCTGCCCTCGCCGACACCCGGGTTGCGCAACGACTATGTACTGCCCTCACGCAATATCTGCGTCCTGCACACTGATCACGCGCTTGCCGCGCACAAGACGTTGACGGTAGGTGATCTCAAATCGCATGACCTGATCCTGTTGAACCGCGAGCGACCGATACGCCATGAACTGGAAGCGGAATTCTACAAACAAGGCCTTCGGCAGCGCCCGGCGATAGAGGCGCATTCCGTCGGTTGTGCCTGCGCGCTCGCGGCAGAGGGGCTGGGCGTTGCTATTGTCAGCGAATTGCTGGCGCTTGAATATGGCGCCATGCCCCTTGTTTTCGTCCCGCTCGAACCAGCACTTGTGGTTCACTACGCAATCATCAGTTCAGATCGAACCCCTTTTCCCAAATCAGCTGTGCCATTTCTGCGTTATATCAACGAATGGTTCGAGACGCAGGATACTGCGCGGCAAAGCGGACGATAGGGGCGGTACGAATGATCAATTTCAGACAGTTGGAAGTACTGAAGACTCTTCTTGCAACGGGATCAACGATTGCAACAGCGAAAAGCATGGGACTCAGCCAGTCTGGCGTCAGCCGTCTCTTACAACAGCTCGAATCCGATCTTTCGTTGAGGCTGTTTGATCGCGACAAGGGTCGTCTCATTCCGACACCAGAGGCCAGCATTCTGGCGCGTGATGCGGAAACGGTCCTCCTCGGGTTAAACCGCTTCTCGAGCTTGGCGGAGGATTTGCGCAGTGGCGCCACCGGGCCGGAACTGGTGCGTATCGGTCTGCCCAGCAGCATGTGGGAAAACTTTGCCCCGGCGATGCTGCTTGAATATGCCAGCGAATATCCTACCGTACGGATCGAAACGTTCTTTGAAACCACGTCCAGCATCGCGCGGCTGGTCGAGCAGAAAGTCATCGATTTCGGCTTCCTTCGTTACGAGGATCAGGTCGGTCCTGGAATTGATATGGAAAAGGTGGCGACTGGATCGAGCGTGTGCGTCATCCCGAAAGATCATCCGCTGGCAACCGCGACAGAAATCACGCCCAAGGACCTGCGCGGCGAGCCGCTGATACTGATTGGTCGTCAGAGACCGAACCGCATGTTGCTCGACCAGGCCTTCAAACGCGCCGGTGTGAAACAGAACGTCAAGATCGAGACACATACCAACAGTTCGGCATGCTCTTACGCCGCCCACGGCTTGGGTATTGCTATCCTGAGTAGTTTTTTCGCCAACCTCTATCGGCACCTACCAGTCGTGCAGCGGCCGTTTATTCCTGCGTCGAAACAAGAGTTTGGACTGGCCACCCCAACCGGCACCTCTTCTTCGCTCGCTGCGAGAGCGCTCATGGACGCGCTGAAGCGACAAATCGTCATTTCCCAAAAAGATAAAATTTAACAAGGCGTTAAAGATTTTTCGGTTCGGAAGGTCCCTCCGAACGCGGAGCACTATCTGCATAAAGTTATGATGAAAATGCATAATATTGCGCAAAAATTCCTCATCGCTCATAGTCTTCCCATAAATAGCCGGTGACTTTGAAGATCCGGCCCCGCCAATCGTGTTCAGGGGAACCGATGATTAGATTTATATTCAACCGTCTGCTCATGGCTTTGCCAACCATGCTCATCGTTGCCATCACGGTCTTTGCGCTGATCCGTTTCATTCCGGGTGATCCCGCCGCTCTCATGCTGGGCGACATGGCCACGCCGGATCAGATTGTCGCCATGCGCACCGAGCTTGGCCTGGACCTGTCGATGCCGCAACAGTTTCTGGTCTGGAGCGGCAACGTGCTGACTGGCGACTTCGGGCGCTCCATCGTTAACAACGAGGCCGTACTGCCACTCGTCGTGTCGCGCTTTATGGTGTCTGCTGAAATCGTCATCATCGCCGTCATTCTGGCGAGCCTGATTGCCGTTCCCGCTGGGGTGATTGCCGCATGGCGTCAGAACAGCGTCACCGATCTGGCACTGGTCGGAACCGCAACGGTTCTGCTGTCGATCCCGACATTCTGGCTCGGACTGCTGCTGCTTCTGTTCTTCGGCCTCAAGCTCGGCTGGCTGCCGGTTCTCGGATATGTGTCGATCAGCGACAATCCGGTCAGCGGCTTGCTTTATCTCGTGCTGCCGATCATGACCCTCGTCATCCATGAAGCGGGTGTTCTGATCCGCATGGCGCGCGCCTCGACGCTTGAGGTGCTGCGGCTGGATTACATCACCCATGCCCGTGCCAAAGGCCTGTCGGAAAGCGCCGTTCTCTGGAAGCATGCCTTCAAAAACGCCTTCGGCCCGACATGGACGATGATCGGCCTCATTCTCGGCAATCTTCTCGGTGGTATCGCGGTCATCGAAACGGTGTTCACCATTCCAGGCCTTGGACGCCTGATGGTGGATAGCATCTTCCAGCGCGACTATCCGGTCATTCAGGGCTGCCTTCTGTTCGTCGCCTTCTCCTACGTCGTGGTCAATCTGATCATCGATCTCCTCTACCCTCTGTTCGATCCGCGCGTGGTGGCAGAATGAAACATTTTACTCTCAATGGCCTGATCGGCGGCCTGCTCATAGCAGCCCTTCTGGTCGTCGCAGCCATCAGTCTGTTCTGGACACCATTCGACCCGATGAAGCTGAGCTTCGCTGCCCGTCTCGCTGCACCCGGTGGACAGCATTTGCTGGGCACAGACGAATTCGGTCGCGATGTTCTCAGCCGCCTGATGATTGGCGCACGCGCCAGCGTCTGGATCGGATGTTTGACCGTAGGTTTCGCCACCCTAGCGGGGACGTTGATCGGATTGATCAGCGGTTACGCCCGCGGCTGGATCGATGGCGTCATCATGGCCGTCAACAATGCGCTTCTTGCTTTCCCGGGCATCCTGCTGGCACTCGGTCTGCTCGCCGTATTCGGGGCCAATCAATACGGCATCATCTTCGCGCTCGGCATCGCCTATACGCCGTCCATGGCACGTGTGGTTCGCGGTGCTGTTCTATCGCTGCGTGAACGGGAATTCATCGAAGCCTCCAAGATCATGGGCAACAGCGAGATTTTCACCATGCTGCGGCACATTCTGCCCAACTGCTTAGCGCCGATCACCGTTCTTGCCACGTCCATGTTCGGCTGGGCCATTCTGTCTGAAAGCGCCCTGAGCTTCCTTGGTCTTGGCGTTCCTCCACCGGCACCCACTTGGGGCAACATGCTGGCGGCTGGCCGTCCCTTCATTGAACAGGCCGTCTGGCTCGGACTTTTTCCCGGCCTCTGCATCGCACTGACGCTGCTCGGCATCAATCTGCTTGGAGATGCGCTTCGCGATAAACTCGATCCCCGCATGAGAGGTTTGAAATGACACAGGAAAAGCTTCTCAGCGTGCGCAATCTCTCTCTCGAGATTGCCCATCGCGGCATCGACGTCGTCAAGAATGTCAGCTTCGATCTCGAACCCGGAGAAATCTTCGGAATCGTCGGAGAAAGCGGCTCTGGCAAGTCGCTGGCGACCCGCGCACTGATTTCGTTGTTGCCGCCCGCAATTCGCAAAACAGGAGGTGATGTGACCTACAAGGGGCGCGACATCACATTGATGAGCGAAGCAGACTTGCGCCGCCTGCGCGGTGCTGAAATAGGGCTGGTGTTTCAAGAGCCGATGACGTCGCTAAACCCGTCCATGACCATTGGACGGCAGTTGGAGGAAGGTCTTACCCTTCACACCGAATACACGCCTGCCGAACGGCGCGCCAAAATCCTTGCCATGCTCCAGCGTGTCGGGATTCGAGACCCGGAAGGGGCGCTCACATCCTATCCGCATGAATTTTCCGGCGGCATGCGCCAGAGGATCATGCTGGCGTCGGTCATGCTTCTGAAACCGGCCTTGCTGATTGCCGACGAGCCAACGACGGCCCTTGATGCCGTCATTCAGCGCGATGTGATGGAACTGATGGTGGAACTGACCAAGGCTGAAGGCACGGCTGTTCTTCTGATCAGCCACGATTTGCCGATGGTGGCGCGCTATACCAGCCGCATCGTGGTGATGGAAAAAGGTTCTATCGTCGAGGCTGGCACCACCGAGCAGATCCTCGAGACACCAAAACATCCCTATACCCGCAAGCTTCTGTCATCCCTGCCGATCCGTGGCGAGGTGAGAGCTATCAATACGGCAGCGGCCCCGATGGTGTCGGCGAAAAACATCGTGGTCGATTACCCGGGCCGCAAGTCGCTGTTGAAGAAGGGAACCGTCAAGCGCGCTTTGCACGGCGTGTCCATCGATATCCACGAGGGCGAAGTCGTAGCCTTGGTGGGCGGCTCTGGGTCCGGCAAGACGACGCTGGGCCGCACCATTGCCGGTCTGGTCCGCGAGACCGAGGGCGAAATCCTGTTTCAGGGTCGCAAGCGTGATGCCGACTGGCAGGATTACCGCCTGAACTGCCAGATGGTGTTTCAGGACCCCTACTCCTCGCTCGATCCGCGTATGACGATTCTGGCTCTGGTGGAAGAGGCGCTGCGACTGGTTCCGGGTATTGACCGCGCCGCTAAGAAAAAGCGCGCTTCTGAAACGCTGGAGGAAGTCGGCCTTGGTGCCGAATATGCCCTGCGTTATCCGCATGAGCTTTCGGGTGGGCAGCGGCAGCGTGTGGCGATTGCCCGCGCAATCGCGCGGCGTCCCCGCTTCCTGATTGCGGACGAACCTGTGTCGGCTCTCGACGTAACCGTTCGTGCACAGGTGCTATCGCTCTTTTCCGATCTACAAAAGCGCTACGGCTTTTCCTGCCTGTTCATCAGCCATGATCTTGGCGTCGTGGAACAGGTGGCCGACCGCGTGGTCGTCATGCAGGACGGGCGCATCATCGAACAGGGTGATCGCGACACAATCTTCGACACGCCGAAGGAGGCCTACACGCGACGCCTGCTTTCGGCCATTCCCGCACTCGACCTCAACGAGACCGGCGGCGTCAAACTGAAATGGCGTCTGGAGAACTAAAAAATGACAAACAGCACGAAGATTCAAAAGATTTCCGGAAGCTTGGCCGAGCGCCTTAACGCCGTCTGCGAGGCGCAAGATTTCATCACCCGCTTCAGCATTCGCAACCTGCTGACGGGCGAAACCTTTGACCGCGGCGCGGATGAGGAAACGCCCTCCGCCAGCACCCGCAAGACATCGATCATGATGGCAGCGCTGAAAGCCGTCCATGAAGGCAGGCTCGACCTCGAAGAGCGGATCACTTACGAGGCACGTTTCGCCGAAGAGGTGGCAAGTGGCATGCTTCGCTACATGACGCCCGGCCTGGTCATCTCTCTCCGGGACGCCATTACCGGCATGATGGTGCTGAGCGACAATGTCTGTACCAAGATGGTGTTCGAGCGGCTGACGCTGGAGGAGGTCGACAGCTACTGTAAGTCCATCGGCATGAGCGGCACCCATCACCGCTTCCTCATTCCACCGCTAGCGTTGTCGCCCGACCATACGTTGAAGTCGGTTACGACGACAACGGCGCGCGATCAGCTGTTTCTGCTCCAAACCATCCTCGATGCGCAGACATCGCCGGAAGCCGCTGCCAAGCTTGGCGCTACACAGGCGCTATGTGCCTATGCACTCCAGACGTTGAAGAACCAAATCCTGCGTTACGCAATCCCGTCCCGGCTGCCATTCGGCACCGTCGTCGCGCACAAGGGCGGCACCGGAAAACGCGGACGTATGAATGCGGGCATTGTCTATCGAGATGGTGCGCCGCTCTACATCATAACAGCCTTCACCGATCAGGTGCCGCAGGAAATGCCGGATGGCACGCCGGGCTACACCCTATCGCTCGAAACCATCGGCAGGCTGTCGCGCGTCTGCTGGGATGTATTTTAAGCTTAAGAATAACCATAACACTAACAAACGAGGGTAACATGAAAAGCATTCTTCTCGCCGGAACGATCCTGATGTCACTGACCGGCATGTCCGCCGCGCGCGACATCGTTATCGCCCAAAGCTCCGATCTGCGCAGCAGCAATCCCGGCGTCAACCGCGACGGCAACACCGACGGCGTCATTCTCCACATCGTTGAAGGCCTTGTCGGTTACGCCAACAACGGCGAGGTCAAGCCTTTGCTCGCGCAGTCCTTCGAGATGTCCGTTGATGGCCTGACCTATACGTTCAAGCTCCGCCCGGACGTGCAATTTCATAACGGCAAGACGCTGACGGCAGAAGATGTGGTGTGGAACTGGAACCGCTATATGGACCCGGCGACGAAATGGACCTGTATTAAGGACTTTGATGGCAGCGGTACCGTGAAGGTCACGGGCATCAAGGCGGTCGATATCCAGACCGTAACCATGACGCTTGAAAAGCCCTCTGCCGTTTTTCTCGGCCTGATGTCGCGCCCTGAATGCGGCTACACCGGCATGATTTCACCGGACTCTATTGCCGCCGATGGTGCTTTCGACAGGCCAATCGGAACCGGCCCGTTCAAATGGGACCAGTGGAAAAAGGGCGAATATATTCACCTGACCAAATTCGATGACTACGCCTCGCCCGCCAACAATGGCGAGCCGGATGGCATGGTCGGCTCCAAGCGTCCGCTGGTCGACGGCATCAAGTTCATGGTCATCCCTGATGCCTCGACTGTGAAGGCCGGTTTGCAATCCGGCGTGCTGGATACGGCGGAAATTTCTCCAGACCTGATCCCTGAGTTTGAAAAGAGCGACACAGCCAAGGTCATCGTTTCGCAAAACAACGGCAAGAACCTTTTCTATATCCAAACCCGCGATCCGATCATGGGAAAGCCGGGCGTACGGCGCGCCATGGCGATGGCGCTTGAGCTGGACGAACTGGTTGCCGCCGCATCCAACGGCACCGGCAAGGCAAACGGCTCCATGGTCGCGTCGGACTCCGTTTATTTCAGCGATAAGCAAAAGACGCGCCTTCCCTATGATCTTGAAGCGGCCAAGAAAGAACTCGCGGCTTCCGGTTACAAGGGCGAGCCGATCAACATCATCGCCAACAAACGCGGCAACGTGCCGAGCTTCCCGGCAGCAGTCATCGCGCAGGCCATGCTCCAACAGATCGGCCTCAACGTGCAGATCGAAGTTCTCGACTACGCTACACAGGTGGATCGCCGCCGCTCCGGCAACTACCAGATCATCTCGCAATCGGTCGCACCGCGTCTCGACCCGGCTTTGATGTACAGCTTCTATGTGGGAGATAAGGACAAAAATGCATCGCTGATGTGGGACAACCCCCAGGCAATCGCGTTGATGAAATCGGCCTATGCCGAAATCGACACGACAAAACGCCAGGCCATTTTCGACGAGTTTCACAAGCTGATGCTTGAGGAAATGCCCGGGATTTTCCTCTACGACATGATCGATGTCTGGGGTGCGACGAAAGCCTTAAAAGGCCAGCCAGTCTGGCAGTCCAATGCCCGCCTTTGGGAAGTGTCGCTCGATAAATAACACATAACGATAGGCCGGTGACGCGACGATGCGCGGCGCCGGAGTGACCTGCAGCTTGGCTGGTTCATTTTCAAACCTGCTCTAAGACCATCCAGACTTCCCTGAGGATATAACATGCCAGAGACTGCCGCCCTCCAATCGCTCACCCAGACCATTGATGCGCTGGCGCCTGATTTTACCGGCCTCAGCGACAGAATTTGGGAATTCGCGGAACTGAAATTTCACGAAGTTCGATCATCCGATCTATTGGTTGAAACGCTGAAACAAAATGGATTTTCCGTTCAGCAGGACATCGCCGGCATGAAGACGGCCTTTATCGGCGAGTATGGTCGCGACAAGCCGATCATTGCATTTCTGGGCGAATACGATGCGCTGGCGGGCATGAGCCAGCAATCGGGCGTAGATCAGCCAATGGCAATAGAGGTGGATGGAAGCGGCCATGGTTGCGGCCACAATCTGTTGGGAAGCGGCTCGATGCTGGCTGCAATTTCGCTGGCAAAACATTTGGAAGCCAACGGCCTGCCCGGCACAGTGCGCTATTACGGCTGCCCCGGCGAGGAAGGCGGTTCCGGCAAGACATTCATGGTGCGCGCCGGTGCCTTTGCCGATGTCGATGCGGCCCTGACCTGGCATCCTGCGCCGTTTAACGGTGTGCGCTCGACTAACAATCTCGCCGTTCTCGAATATTATTACCGCTTCAAGGGCGTTGCAGCTCATGCGGCAAACGCCGCGCATCTCGGCCGCTCGGCGCTTGATGCCGTCGAGTTGATGAATGTCGGCGTCAATTTTCTACGTGAGCACATGCCGCAGGACTGCCGTGTCCATTATGCCATTACCGACGCTGGCGGTCGTGCAGCCAATGTCGTTCAGGCGAAGGCGGAAGTGCTTTACCTCGTGCGGGCGCCGGAAATGTCCCAGGCGCTGGCGCTGGCGGAACGTGTCGATGAGGTTGCGCGAGGCGCGGCCATGATGACCGGGACGGAAGTCGAGATCATTTTTGACACGGCTGCCACCAACTTGTTACCAAACCTGACGCTGGAAAACGCTATCCACGACAATCTCGTCTCCATTGGCCCGGTACCCTTTGACAACGCCGATATAGACTTCGCCCGCAAAATACAGGCGACCTTTACCGACGAAGCAATCAAAAGCAGCATCCGTCTTTATCAGATCAAAAACGATGTCTTCTCAAATCAGACGATCGACGGCTCGACACCACTGCATATCGGTCTGCGGGACTTCGAAGGCCACTCGCATTTCCGCGCAGGATCGACCGACGTTGGCGATGTCAGCCGGGTAACGCCAACTGCGCAATGCTGGGCACCGGCCTGGGCAATCGGCACCAATCCACATACATGGCAGGTCGTAGCTCAGGGCAGAAGCGCTGGCGCCCACAAGGCGATGATACATGCAGCCAAGGCCATGGCAGCAACCGGACTTGACCTTTTCACCTCGCCAAAATTGCTCCAAAACGCCAGAGCAGAATGGCAGGAAAAGATAAAACAAGAGCCGTATGTCTGCCCCATACCGGATCACATATCACCCGCTTCCCAATAGGTTATTCTGCGTTAAAGCGAGGCGAAGCTACTTACCAACTGATCGCAGGAGAACGAGCGATGTAGCTGTTGGCGACGCATATTCTGAAACTCACCGGCTCATACGAAAAGGCGAGCTACGCCATTCAGGATACGCCGGAGATGATTCAGCAGCATTACAGACGTTTCCTTCCTCAAGACAAAGTAGCACTTGCGGCAAAAATATTGAATCAAGTGTGGGAAGCGGCTTGAAGAAAAAGTAGGATGGCGATGCCGCAAACATCGCCAGCGTCTCAGTGATTAGATCCAATGATCCAGCAAGACATGCTTTGCCGCTGATTGCACTGTGAGCTATGGATTCGAAAGAGGCATGTACAGGGCCAGCTATTGAGCGGAATAGAACCCTCCTCCCCTCTGCTGTTTGACGGTAGATCTCATCCGATCTCTAAGAGCCTCTTGGTTCAAAATCCAACTTCTAACTTTCGTATATTTGGTAATGGGAGTTAAACAACGAATGTTAGACAAATTTTTTATCTGCGTCTCAGAAATAGTTAGCGCTCATTGACTGAGACTTGGCCCAGCCCATTCGGTTCCCCACTTCAACAAAACGGGCGGGGCGAAACCACACAGACCTTCCTGCCGCTTGACTTCTTCCGTCAATGCATCCGTGGACAGTGCGCAAGCCACTTGTGGTGAGCAAGGTGCGTCAGCAAGTTGGGTTCAGCAGCAAGGCGGCGCTCAATAAGTTGAGGGCCTACTGGCACAGTTTGACCTGCGTGGTGGACAAGGCTCCGGTAACGTTCTGCAGGGACAGCGGCCGCCTGAATGACGCAGCCAGTTTAGTCGGGCGTGCTGCCAAAGACCATTACGGGACGATTTCCCTGTTCACGACCATTTTCGATCATCTCTACTGATTGACAGGATAGCGGAAGAGCCTCCCCCTGCGACACAACGTCTACGTCAACTCGAAACGGATTTGCTGCGCACCTCCCCAAAGCGTCTTGTTACCCAGCACGGACAAATTTTCGAGGTTAGACGTGATGGTGATGAAATGGTTGCCAGCGAGCTGTCCCATCTTGGACGAAAAATCGACACCGCCGTAAGCGAGCAAGATTTCCGTCTCGCTGATGCCGCCGGGATAGAGGATGATATGGCCGGGTGCTGGATGGCTTGTATGGTTTTCGTAGCCGACACCGAAATTATAGTCGCCAAGTGGGATCCATACGCCTTCACCCGACCAGCGAACATGGACGATCTGGCCTTCAAAGGGCAAACGTTCGATGAAAGCCTTGCAGGTTTGCGGTGCTTTTTCGGTCTCGAGCACTGCGTCGAAGACGAACGGGCCAGCGGTGATCTTCAGTTTCATAAATTCACGTCTCCGGATTGGTTAGATGGATTTTGTGTTTTTGGTGCGCGCTGTACGGTAGGTGCCATCGCCTTTTTTCCCGACAAGTTCGCCATCGCTCACCATCACACGGCCGCCGAGGATGACGGTGGTGGGCCAGCCAGTAACCTCGACGCCTTCATAGGGCGAATAATCGGCACCATCGTGCAGATCGGCGTGGCGTATCGTGCGATTGATGGTCGGGTCCCAGATGGCGATATCGGCATCCGCCCCGATCGAGATCGAGCCTTTTTCCGGGTAGAGACCGTAGGTCTTGGCATGGTTGGTTGCCGAAAGAGCAACGAAGCGCGGCAGATCGATGCGCCCCTTCATAACGCCTTCGGAGAACAGGATCGGCAGGCGCGTCTCGACACCAGGAATGCCGTTGGGTATGTGGCGGAAGCTCTCAAGTCCTTTGGGGCTACGCTTGCCGCGCTCGTCATCGTAACGGAACGGACAGTGATCCGACGAGAACAGATCGAAAATACCGGTTTCAATCCCTCTCCAGCATTCTTCCTGAGCAGCCTTGTCGCGGGGTGGTGGAGAGCAGACAAATTTTGCGCCCTCCCAATCCATGCCGTCGAGATCATCCGCTGTCAGCATCAGATATTGTGGGCAGGTTTCGCCGACAACCTTGATGCCGCGGGCGCGGGCGCGGGCTATCTCTTCCATTGCTTCGCCGTTGGAGACGTGAACAATGACAATGGGCACATCAACGATTTCAGCAAGTGTGAGCGCCCGGTGTGTCGCCTCGCGTTCAACCGCCACCGGCCGCGTAGAGGCATGGGCTCGCGGCGCAACGTCACCGGCCGCCTCATGCCTGGCAATCAAAAAGCGGATGGCATCTTCGTTTTCGCAATGAACCATGACAGTCGCGCCTGTCGACCGCGCAACATCCAGCGTCTTCAGGATGTCTGCATCGTTGAGCCGAAGGCCCTCATAGGTCATGAAGACTTTGAATGACGAATATCCGTCAGCCGCCAAAGCCGGAAGCTCCTGCCCAAGGAGACTATCCGTTGGGTCTGAAACGATGAGGTGGAAGCTAACATCGGTATAGCAGTTGCCTTCAGCGAGCTTGTGATAGGCGTTCAGCGCCTCGCGCATCGGCCTCTCCTTCTCTTGCAGGCAAAACGGCATGATTGTGGTGTTGCCGCCGAAAAGGGCAGACCGGGTACCGCTTTCAAAATCGTCGGCCATGACGATGCCGTCTCCCGATGGCTGGGAGATATGGACGTGGCTATCAATGCCACCCGGCAGAACATATTTGCCGCTGGCGTCGATTGTCCGGGCACCGCCGTCCAGCTCCTTGCCGATCTGCACAATTTTGCCGTCGAGAATGCCTATGTCGGCTATGAAGACATCGGAGGCGGTCGCGATCGTGCCACCCTTAACGATTAGGTCAAATCTGGTCATTTCCAACTCTCAATGATGGAGGATCTTGCTGAGAAAGGCATCGGTGCGCGGATTGTGACGATTACCAAAGAATTCTTCCGTTGGGCGGTCCTCGACAATCTCGCCCTGGTCGATGAAGATCATCCGGGTCGCGACCTTGCGGGCAAAGCCCATCTCATGTGTGACGACCATCATCGTCATGCCTTCACTGGCAAGACTGGTCATCACATCCAGCACTTCGGAGATCATTTCGGGGTCAAGGGCTGATGTCGGCTCGTCGAACAACATTGCTTTCGGGTTCATGGCCAGCGCCCGGGCTATCGCAACGCGCTGCTGCTGTCCGCCAGACAATTGGCCGGGATATTTGTGGGCGTGCCCTGTCATACCCACTCGATCCAGAAGATCCATGGATCGCGTTTTTGCAATGCTTTCGCTGCGATGAAGAACGATGCGCTGTGCCAGCATGATATTGGCTTCGATCGTCAAGTGCGCGAAGAGTTCGAAATTTTGGAACACCATGCCAACGCGAGAACGCAGATCGGGAAGATCAGTGCCGGGATCATTGACTTCGATCCCATCCACGCGGATCGACCCTTCCTGAATGGGCTCCAGCGCATTGACGCATTTGATCAGGGTCGATTTTCCAGACCCGGACGGTCCACAGACGACGACAACTTCACCCTTGGAAACGGTTGTCGAGCAATTCTTCAGAACGGCAAAATTGCCATAGTATTTCGTGATGCCGGTGATCTCGATCATGATCTCACTCCCTGAAAGCGGTTGATGGAAAAGGCCGCCAAATCCCGGCCGGGATCGCGGCCAAGGACGAGATTGGCGGTGAGTTGGCCAATGAGCGGCCCCAGCGTATAGCCATTCGATGTAACCGCGTTGAAGAAACCGGGCATGCCGGGATGCTCTCCCAGGATCGGCGCGCCGTCGATGTTGATGTTCATGGCAGCCCAGCTGCGGATGACATGCAGTTTTCGCAGACCCGGGACAACGTGCTGCGCCACCCAGAGATTGCCCTCCAGACTGGAAAATAACGGGCGCGGATGGCTGTGAACCGGGTCAAGACCCGCCGTCCAACCACCGCCGATCAGGAAGTTGCCATTGGCAGCCTGTTTCAGTGTCAAATGACGATCCGCATGGGCAACGAGGTGCGAAATTGCCGGTGCAGCGGCCTCGGTCACCACCATTTGCAGCGGCGCCCCGAACACGGGAACGTCTAGCCCCAGCATTGCGCCAACGCGCGAAGCAAAAGCACCGGCAGCATTCACGATACGCCCTGCCCGCAAGGCTCCCCGCGAGGTATCGATGATAAATCCTGTGTCTTCGCGGCGGATCGACAGCACTTCTGTCCGGTCCAATACGCGAGCGCCAGCCGCCACAGCGCCATCGTGGACGTGGCGCGTCGCAACAAGCGGATTGATCTTGCCTTCCATCGGACAATAGGAAGCTCCAATCATCAACGGCGAAAGCGCGGGCTCCAGCTGTCGCAAGTCTTCGGCACCAATGACATGGCAATCGATGCCATTTTCGCGTTCAACCCGCGTCTTCTCTTCAAGGAAGCGCATATGCGCTTCGGTCTCGGCAACCATCAGGCCGCCTGTGATCTTCATCTCGAAATCGCGACCAAGCTTCTTTTCCAGCATCTGCCAAAGCGCAATGGAGTCTCGCTGCAACGGAAGCGTTTTTGCCGCTGGCCCTCCACCTGCTTCGGCGCGGGCTCCATGATCAAATGACAACAATTGCGCATGCAGGCTGCCAGCATTACCGCCCGATGCCAGCCCGCCGGGAAAGCCACGTTCCAACACCACAACATCTTCGCCCGCTTCCGCCAGAAACAAGGCGCACGAAAGTCCGGCAATTCCCGCGCCGATGATAACGGTGGACGCTTCCCTCAACGGCAGCGGTTCGGAATGCGGCAGCGGCGGACGCTGTGGCAGAAGCGCCCGTTTGTGCCCTCCCCACTCCGGTTTCTCAACCGCAAGCGCGGCAAGAGGCACCGGGCGAAGTGGCATCTGCGGGGCAAGGAGGCCGTTGGTCTCACTCATGGGCCGGCCGGTCAGCTCTGTGAGGGTGCGGCCACAATAGCGGCTTTGGCAGCGCCCCATACCGGCACGCGTCAGACGTTTCAGCGTTGCGATGTCCGGTGAGCTTTGAACAGCAAGACGCTTGAGGGTACCGACTGCCACACTTTCGCAACGGCAGGCGAGTGCGGTATCTGCGGGTTCTAAAGGCGTTGCCGCCAGGGCAAACAACCGCCAAAGTGCTGCTTGGAACACCTTGGCACGCGCAAGCTTTGTCTGGGCTGTGGTGTCTGGCCGAGCCTTCAAGCCAAGCTTGGCGGCAATTCCCAGACCGGCAAGCCTGCCTTCAGCCATTGCAAGGTGGGCGCCACCAAAACGCACAGCTTCACCAACGATATGGATGTGAGGCAGCGAGCTTTCGCCATCCTCGGCGCATTGCGCTGTGAGTGCGCCATTTTCGGTCACGCTGTGGGCGCATCCAAGCAACCGTGACAGTTCGTTGGACGAGGTAAAATGTCCGCCCAGCAAAACAGTATCGACTTCGAAGGTCGTTTGCCCGCCTGGACCAGAAACCGTAACCGCTTCTACCCCGCCATCACCCCTGATATCAGAAATTTGCGCATTCCAGGCGAGCTTGACGCCTGCTCGTTCCAATCTCGCGATCTCTTTCATGCCTTTCAGGGCAAGCGCCGCATCATGGCGAAAGACACTCAACGCTTCGATAGGCCTGCTCCATGGTGCGCTGGCCTGCTCCACCAGACAGATGACGTCACCGCCAGCCTTGATGATTTCGCTTGCGACCTGAAAATTGAGAGGACCGTTTCCGGCGATCAGAACGCGCCGACCGGGAAGCGTGCCATAGCTGCGCAGCAAGGTTTGCGCCGCACCCGCCGTCATGACACCCGGCAGCGTCCAACCCTTCACGGCTGGCGGTCGCTCGAAGGCACCCGTGCCGATGACCAGCATTGCAGGTCGGCAATAGAAAACACCATCATGGGCCAGACAGGAAATGACCGGTCTTCCATCCTCGCCATGGGCTGCACCCCAAATGGTGACGCCTGAGAGAATAGTCACGCCAAGCGAACGCGCTCTTTTTATCAACGCAGCACCATCCGCTGCCTGGCGGTCAGTCTTGAGCGCCAGACGGGCAAGATCAGTGTTGGGCTGTTTGAAAAACTGGCCGCCAGATGTGTGCCGCTCATCCACCACAGTTACAGAGGCCCCGGCTTCTGCCGCTGCCACCGCCGCAGCCAGACCACCGGGACCTGCTCCAATAACCAGCAAATCCATGTCCATCTCGGCAAGCTTTGATGGGACAGGCCTGAGGTCGGCAAGATCACCAGACAAAATGTCGGGACGCGCCTGCTGGCGATCGATGCGCATGCCGTCATGAACGGGCGTCATGCAGGCACGCTGGCTGGTGCGGCCATCGACCGTTACAAGGCAGTCATGACACACACCCATACCGCAAAACAGACCTCGCTTCTGCCCTGCTGCATCCGTGGAGAAGTCTGCTCGACCCTGCGCGGTAAGCGCAGCGGCAATAGAAAGGCCCGGATCCACGCGATGCGCGACACCATCAATATGGACGGTCAATCCTGCATCCTGAATGATCGATCCGGGCATCTTTTCGTCTCCGGCTCAGTTCTGGGGAAAGCTTAAGCCGAAACGCTCGACCAAAGCCTTCATCGCGGCATCCTGTTCTGACGGCAACGGCAGACGCGGCGGCAGCGGCGATCCTGCCGCAAATCCCATATGGTTCAACAGAGCCTTTGAGCCAGCGACATAAGCCTGCCCTCCAACCGCCTGAATGATCGGCAGCCACTCCAGATAAAGCGCACGTGCTTCATCGTATTTCTTCTCATCAGCTGCGAGTGTGAAGATGCGCGACATGGCCGCTGGCGCCACGTTGGATGCAACGGCTACCCACCCCTGCGCGCCCATAACGAAAGATTCAAAACCGAGAATACCGCCGAATGGCGTCATGTTGTCACCAGCGAGGCGAACGATGTCGCGGATACGCGTGACTTCGAGCGTCGATTCCTTGACATAGTCGCAGCCATCGATCTCGGCGATGCGAGCCAGAAGCTCAGGCTTCATATCCACATTGGACGTTGCAGGGTTATTGTAGACCATGATGGGAATGGAAATCGAACCGGCGATGGTTCGGTAATGCGCTACCAGCTCGTCGTCTGTTGGCGTTGAATAGAAAGGCGGAATGATCATCACGCCGTCCGCACCCATGGCTTCCGCCTTGCAGCTCAAGCGAACCGCTTCACGCGTATCTTCCGCACCCGTTCCGATCAGCACCGGAACACGTCCAGCTGCGGTCTGGATGACCGTGCGGGCAACATCGTCCCAATCCTGCTCGGAAAGTGAAAGAAATTCTCCTGTCGAACCAAGCGGGATCAGTCCATGAACGCCCTCCCGGATCTGCCAATCGGTGAAGGCTGCGAGCGCTGGCAAATTGGCTTTTCCATCTGCATCGATGGGCGTGATCATCACGGTGAAGACACCACGAAACGTTTTTGGCATGCAATAAGTCCTTTATTTAGTATCAGCGCTTTTCAGTCATCTGCAGGGGTGCAGTGGACTGGCCGAAGCGCCTTTCTATGTGGCGCTGCACGAAGTCCCAGAGGGTCGTCAGGAGAAGGTAGTAGATGGCAGCAACCGCGAAGAGTTCGAGCACCATGAACTTTTCCTGAATCAGCACCTGGGTACGCCGCAGCAGTTCTTCCATTGAAATGACCGAGGTAACCGAGGTCGTCTTCAGCAGACCATTTACCGAGTTGCCAAGGGGTGGAATGATGACCTTGAAAGCCTGCGGCATGACGATGTGGCGCATAATCTGACGCTCGGTCATGCCCAAGGCCCTTGCCGCACGGGCCTGTCCTGCGGGAACTGCCTCGATGCCGGAGCGGATAATCTCCGCCAGGTAGGCCGCTTCATTCAGAGCCAGACCGATCAATGCTGCTTCGACGACCGTAAACTTGATCCCGAGTTGCGGTAGTGCCGTATAAAGTACAATCAACTGCACAAGCAGCGGCGTACCCCGGAACAGCCATATATAGAACCAGCCGACGCACCTCATCAGCCTTAAATTGGATCGGCGCATCAGCGCGACGACAAAGCCGAGCAGCAGGCCGAACACGAGTGAGACGCAGGTCAGCCAGATGGTGGTGACAACACCTCCAAGGATAAAGGGGTTGACGAGATAGTCGAAGAAGCCAGACCAGTTCCAGTACGACATGGTGGGACCTTTATTGCTAAGGGGATGCCGGACGAGCCGGCATCCGTCAGAATGGTGAACCGTTCAGATCAGCGGTTTGGACCCTTGACCGAATAGTCGCCGGCGATCATCGGCAGCCCGTAGCTGTCGAAGAGTTTTCCCAGAGAACCATCTGCCTTCATGTCTTTGAGGACGCCGGATACCGCGTCTGCAAGTGTTGCACTCTTGAAGGCAACGGCAACAGGCGCTGGATAAAGGCCACTGACGGCGCGGCGGAAGTCGCCGCGCATGTCGTATTCCTTAGCAACGCCATCAATCGAAACGACACCTTCGACTTGACCCGCCCTTAAGGCCTGGAAGGCAAGCGCAAAATTATCGAAAGTCTGAATGACGAGCCCCGTCTTGCCGGCGGCCTTGAGTTCGGCGTCAAGAGCACGGGTCTTGGTTTCTTCGAAACCGCCAAGCTCGACGCCGATACGCAGGCCATCCAGGCCATCCTTGTCCTTGACGGTGGTGTTGCTCGTCGCAACGGAAACGCTGATCGCCTGATCCTCGTAAGGGATCATTTGCATGATGGCCGCGCGCTCTTTCGTGAAGAATATTCCAGTATTGATCATATCCCATCGGCCAGCCTGAAGACCGGGGATCATCGCCGAAAATTCGATACGGACATATTCGGGCGTAAGGCAAAGACGCTTGGCGATTTCCTTGCCAAGCTCGACACGCATCCCTTTGAGCTCGCCGCTGGAATCGACGAACTGCATTGGCGGCAATGTTGGATTGGTCGACATGGTCAACGTGCCGGGCTTGACCAGTTCGGAATCAGCGACCTTAGGCGCGCAGCTCTGCGCGAACGCAGACGCGGAGGTGCATACTAAAAGTACGGACGTGAGTGTGATTGTGCGGAATGACATGGGAACCCTCTGGTTTTGCGATCTTCTTGCGGACCTGCCCAATGATGCTTGTTATCTTCGCATTCATTTGGTATACCATTTTCATACACAATCATTTGCCGTATGCAACATCTTTCCGCAAAGGCTGCAAAAAATTGAATTGGTTTTGTGAGGGGGTTGGATCAGTAGGTGGAAAGCACGTTTCGACGAATCCGATCCAGATGAAGCGTCATCGCGGCGCGGGCCGCTTCCGCGTCACGATCAAGGAGCGCACGCACGATGCCTTGATGATCGCTCAGCCCAGGCTTGCGATGGGCGAGCTTGCGCTGGCGTTCGAAGATCGTCGTGTAACGCCGCATCTGCAGAATGGTGTCAGCCATGAAAGGATTGCCGCTGGCATCGGCAATTCCCTGATGCAGCGCATCATCAAATGCCCACACAAAATCAGGATCGGGATCGGGGTCCGCCTCTATCGCATCGAGCATGGCAGCAAGGTCTGCAACGGTTTCCGCGGCTATACCCTTGCAGGCCAACGCCGCAGCGCTTGGTTCGACAAGCATCCGCATCGCAACGCCGTTGAGGTAGTCTGCAAGGGTAACGATCCGCACGGTGAGGACGCCTTTGACGTTGCGCACAAGAAGTCCCTGCCCCTCAAGACGACCCAATGCATCACGCATCGGCGAGCGCGAAACGCCCAGGCGCGCTGCAAGCCTTCTTTCCTGCACGACCGCACCACCTGCAAGTTGCGCCGAAAGAATTTCCGTGAGCAGCGACTGATAGGTTTCATCGGCAAGGCTTCTTTCTGCCGGAACGTCAACATCCATCCTCTCAACTCCGCTGCGTTTGATCACATAGCCCGGTATGGACCAAGGCAGAACACAAGAAAAGCCTTTCTGAAGGTATCGCGCGTGAGTAGTACAGTGGCAACCTGGAGACCGATGAACTTTGACACAAACAGACCCTAACTCCGGTATCGGTAAAACATCCAAGGACGCTAGCCACAAGCTGGCTGCCCTTTCTTACAAAGCCGTTTCGGACATGATCCGCCACCGCCGCCTCAAGGGCGGGCATGTGATTGTTGAAGCGCAACTTGCTGAAATGCTCGGCGTGTCGCGTACGCCTTTGCGCGAAGCGTTACAGCGTCTTGAGGGAGAAGGTCTGGTTCTAAAAGGTGACGGTCGAAACTACGTGGTACGACACGTCGATATCGGCGAATATATCCAGAGCCTGAAACTGCGTCTTTTGATTGAGCCACAGGCGGCTGTTCAAGCTATGCCCGGCATTCCCGGCCGCAAGCTCATCGAAGTGCGGCGCGAGATTGACGAACTGATGGACGCCACAGCCTATCACACGGATGCACACTGGTTTTCAGACGACCACCTGCACAACCTCATCATCGACCATTGTGGCAATGAAGTCATGGCAGGCGTTTTACGCAACCTGCGTGCCGCAACGCGACTGTTCGAGATTGGTCAGTTGAAAGACCGCCTGAAACCAGACTCCACGGAACATCTTGCCATCATTGACGCCTTGCAACGCAATGATTCGGATGCCGCCTTTGAAGCAACGAAAGCGCATATTGAGAGCCTGATTGGATTTGCGCGGATGCACCTCATCATCAATGAATGAGCAACACGAAACCAGGAATGACAGAAAATGCTGACAATCAAACGCCTTAGCATCGAGGATGCACGCGTGCTTATCGAAGGTGCCCGCGCGAAAGCTGAGGAGATCGGCGTACCCATGTGCATCGCCATCACCGATGAATCGGGACAACTGATGGCCTTTGAACGGATGGATGGCGGCAAAATAACGAGTACGATCATTGCGCAGGACAAAGCCTATACGGCAGCGGGGGCAAAAAGAACCACAGAAAGCTACGGTGTCGCCAGCCAGCCAGGCAGCCCGGCATACGGGATCAACTCAGCGATCGGTGGTCGTTTAATGGTCGTCGGCGGCGGTTTGCCTGTGATCATCGACGGCGAGGTTGTCGGCGCGATAGGCCTCAGCTCCGGGACGCCAGCGCAGGACACTCAGTGCGCCCAAGCAGGGATTGAACACTTCATCTCAAGCCTTTCCGGCTCTGCTGAAACGAATAATCTAGATCGGATAAATCAATGATTACAGAGATGTCGCGTGGCAAACTACGCTTTACGTATAAAAACGACAGCTACAGCGCAGAAGGTGAACTGGTCCTTCCAGACGATGAAACTGTAGAGTTTGTTCTCTATAAACGTTCCATAAAAAATGAAATCTTGGATGAAGCGCTCACAGAAGAAGAAATAGATCACATCAGACAAAGCCTGTACCGTGAGTTCAACAACACGGGACGCAAGTTGACGGTTGAGGAATAAGAGACATCCATTGTAGGAAATGGATGGAGCATTCCTGAAAGCATACCATTGAATACCGGGAGCTTCCGCGGCGATCTCGAGATCTGGTTCGAGCAACTGGTCGAAGACATCTCTTCGGGACCTGGGCACGCGCTGTTCCGCGAACGGATCAACGATGTCCGTGCAGCGCAGGCGGCGGCCGGCTACGTCTACCAGAACCTCGTCTGCCTAATCGATCGCTGCGCCGGGCGACTCATGCCAGCTCTCAGCGAAATTGGGCTGGCAATCGAGGAGTTGCACGAATAGGCTGCCACTCCCTCCGAACTCGTGCGGATCAACTGCGACGCCAATGCAGCCGAGCAAGTGCTGATGCCGCTTCTGACCCGCTTCATGAAGCTGCAGCCGGCAATGCGCTTCGAAATTCGGTCCGAGGGAAGACTGGTCGATATTGCCGAAGGGGGGTTCGACTGCGGTGTGCGTGCTGCGGAACTCGTCCCGAGCGAGATGGTCGCGATCCCAATAGGACCGGATCAGCAGCATATCGTCGCGGCCTTGCGTACGTGACGCGGTGGATGGCGGCTGACGCACTTGCCGACGGCAGACTCCGGCAGGTGCTAGCCGAATGGACGCCGCCCTATCCTGGCCTCTGCCTTTACTATCCGAGACACCGTCACATAGGGGCGGGAATGCGCGCGTTTCTCGACTTTCTGAGATCGCAGCCGTCGAATTAGAACCCTTGTAGAGATATGAACCGGCGACCTGTAATTCTAAAGACTTAGGCCGACCAGGGATTGATGACTACCAATCCGGCTGCTTCGAATGGGCTTGTATCTCGCGTTGCGACCACGAGATGGTTTTCTGCAGCTGTAGCAGCAATGTATCCATCAGCCTTCCCGATCGCCTTTCCAGATGTTCGGCTGCTGGCCATCAGGTCCGCATAGAATTGGGAGGTACCTACATCAAAGGGCAGAATGCGCCCGTCGAAAATTGGTAGAACTTCACCTTCAAGGCGATCGTGGAGAATTGTCTTACGCTTCCCCGATGGCATTGAGGCAATCCCGAAACGTAGTTCGGCAATTGAGATAGCAGAAATGAATAGCGTCTCGATGGCCTGTGCATCCAACCAAGTCAGCACAGCACTATCAGGAGCTGGCTTCCAAGGCTCAGATATTACATTAGTGTCTAGCAAGATCATTCGAAAGTCATCGGTACTGCCGGGGTCCCGTCGCGCTGTTGTTGCAGCGCTTCGACATCATTGTTTGACATTTCGGCGTCACGACCAATGGCCGCGAGAAGCGAGCCGAGCTTCACGCGCCCAGAAGGACGAACAGCGGCTTCGAGAATGTCACGAATTTCGGCCTCGGTACTACGACCGTGGCAAGCTGCTCTCGCGCGTAACGCCCGATGAGTTTCATCAGAGAGGTTTCGTATGGTCACCGCCGCCATTTATTCCATCCTATATATATTTTGGTTGTGATATCATTAGCACATAAATGATAGCACTTTCAAGTCGTACTATGAGCCGGAAATGGGCAATGGCCGCGTTCTTTCGCCTTGGAGGGATACGAACCGCCGGCCCGTTGGTCGAGGGACAAAGCGCTGGATATCCGAGACCATTCAACTGCTTAAGACACCTGCTCCGCGGCTCTCTGTAGCAAACCAGCCCGACTTGAGATGACCTTGCGAATTGCACTCAGGATGGGGTGGCTGATCCCCTCGTCGGCCAGTTCTGCAACAAGGGCATCGGCCTCGCTCACAATCCTTTCCGCCATTTGTGCGAGATCGCGAACAAGGATGCGCTGAGAAGATTTAGTGTCGGGCACCAATGCCTTCCAATGTTTCAGCTGGATGGTGTCAGGCACATCGCGGCCACCAATCTTCATGGCGAGTCTCTTTGACAAGCGGGGATAAACGGCCGTGCAAACGACATCGTAGATCGGTGCCAGATCCGGTTCATCGGAGCCATAAAGCAGGGCGTAGTTCTTGCCGTGGGCATCGGCGTTGCCCACCAGATAATGGAAGATCAGCATGCGGATGAATTGCAACCGATCCGCGACAGGTCTAGCGCAGGCCTGGTCGATCAGCTCGAGAGCCTGTTCTGTTCCCGGTCCGCCCTCGGCCTCATACTTCAGCTCCGG
Source organism: Hyphomicrobiales bacterium (assembly GCA_900468285.1). Classification (GTDB taxonomy): domain Bacteria; phylum Pseudomonadota; class Alphaproteobacteria; order Rhizobiales; family Rhizobiaceae; genus Agrobacterium. The sequence continues at coordinate 175,970 of UBTF01000005.1, forward strand.
CGGGACGCTAAGGGCCTGGCAAAAGTCTTCCTGGTGTAGGCGCTCAATGATGCCGTCTGCAGCTTTCGTCCGATCATAACGCTCAACCAGGAGAAAGGCAGTCGCCCCGTCCAGGCGTATCTCAACATGGGGTACCGGCAGCTTGAGGCGGGCAGCCAGCCGCATACAAAAATACTCGTTCTCCACTGTACCTTCAAGCGCCTGGATGACCGGTTTCAAGATATGGGTCGTTGGTTGACCATCTCTCGCCAAGGCAATGGAATCTCCATCGACAATGACCGCCAGTTTGTCCTGCGCGCCGGCGAGCGATAGGCGAATGCCTTCGTCTCCACCAAGCAAAGGCCGTGTCCGCAGCCTGCTGAGAATTTCATCCAGACGTTCCGGAGTGAGAGTTTCCGCTTGGGACTGGCCGGAAGGTTCGGGCGCAGTACCAGTGGGGTAGAGTGACAAGGCCCCTGCACATTCGCCACCGATAACTTCCAACAGTCCAAAAGCGTTGCCTGCCGAAAGGCCTAGCGCCCCAGCAAGCCGTTGCCGTGCGCCCTCGTCCGGCAACAGCCCGGAGAAAAAAGGGCGCACCATCTGGTCACCAAATGGTTCCTCTTGCAGGGGCATTGAGAAGGATATCGCCCGCGATCTTTGGTTCAGGAGGTACGCGCCATCATAGGCGAAAGTCAGCAGGCCGTCGTCAAGCCGGGCGAGCACGCCAGCCTTGGTGTCGCGAAAATAGACGTCTAATACGCGGGTCATGATCGCAAACTCTGGCGACGCCCGACCGAAACAATAAGGCCAAGACCGGCCAAGACTTGCATCGCACGGCCAATCTGGCAGCTCTCTTTGCCGGCCTCGAGTTCACGCAGAAAACGTACGCCCACGCCAATCACCCCGGCGAGTTGCTCCTGGGTTAACCCTTGCTGTTTGCGCTCCTGACGGATCAAAATGCCGAGGCTTTTTGTATCTTTGATGTTTTCCATAATCACCCCTATCGGGACGATTATATCAGTGAAAGCTACAAATGGAAGCGAAAAGAACCGATCGGGATGATTTACAGGTTTTCTTGCTCGCAGTGTCGAAATAGACTCGTTCGGGAGCAATGAACCAAAGGCAAAGGCCGTTTTCACGATCACTGCTTGAAGCAATTCTCACGGTGCCATCTCAGGAACTGGGGATGTGGCCGCTCGAAAACCCTGCCGGGCACGATCGCCTTTCCGGTCTTGTTGAGGAGGCCTTGAATGCTGCCAGGATCGTTCACCTGACGCGAGATGAGGATATCAAGATCGTCCGAAAGGCCAATCAGACCGCGGTCAAACATCCAGTGTGCGGCGTCGACCTCTGCCCGGCCACCACCGTTGATGAGCTTCAATCCCGTGATGGCGCATCGTTTGTCATAAGCGTGAAGAACGAGGCGGCGAAACAGCCGATTTCGAACGATCCGCGACGAGAGTTGCGTAACCCGGTCGCGCTCCTGCTCGAACATGAACGGCGCTTGAGCTTCATCTGCAAATCCATCGACCGCATGCGTCACCCCCGGCTCATCCAGCCGAGGCAGTTCAGGCTCATGCTCGTCTATGCCAATAGATACGATGCGGTTGAAATCTGCTGCGGATATCGGCCGGACTGCGGCCTGTGCTCTGCCCGAAATGCGGCCCTCTTCATTCAGCACGCCTCGCTCTATGACACCGTCTGGTCCGCTGAACGGAACGGGATTGATGAAGTCGAGATAGCTGCCTTGTTCGATCAGCGCCAGATACATGCCGGGGGCCTTCGGATCAGGAATAACCCGTTCAACCTTGGCGACAGCAAAATAGCCGCGGGTCGCTGCGACTTTCCGAGGCTCGTAGTAGACGATCCAGTCACCTACACAGGCCTGGACACGACCGAGATACTGACCCGGGAACTGGTATTGTTCAGCCGGGCTATCGTCGTAAATCGAATCTGACCGGTGAATGAAAACCCCGAATCCCATCTGCAACCTTTAGCATGAGGCTCATGATGCTTCATTTGAAATCTGGGAACCTGAGCCTAGCCCCAAAAGCTCGCCGCTGCGGCAATACCATTTGTTAAACGTCCACTCCTATTCCCGCCCGCCCTCGACACCGGTATTCGAGAGATATGGAATAAGAGCATGGCAACACACGATCTTTCAATTCATCACTTTCAACGAAAAATCTCGGATTTCTGCGAGGTGCGCATCGCGCCAATCGCCTCACAGCGAGTTCTGGAAAGCATTCGGCCCTATCTCGTTGGTCTTGTCATCCACCGCCGGCCACCACCGATCGTTAGTGGCCGTATGGATTGGACGGCCATTGGCGAGGCATGCGGGATCGAAAACCAATTGACAGCCGATTTGAAGAAGGCGCTCCGTCCGGGACTGGACGCGATTATCCGCTGGCTCGGAGAACCGCCTGCCGCCGATGACATACAGTCGACGAAAACACGCACGAAATCGCGCAATACCGTTCGGCGCAAGGTGGAAACTGCGACGCGTTTCAGACCGCGACAGATCCTCTCCGACAAGACCCCGGCTACCTCTTCGTCAGTGCAGAGGGGACCACAACCGAAACCAATTAGTCCATTCCCTGAGCCATTGTTTGAGGCGACCGATGATCCGGCGAGCTTTAACGATGCGCTCGTTTATCACATGCGCCGGTTCGGCGAGAGCTACTGGCAACTCTACCGCGCCGTCGTTCGCCTGGGCGAGACGTTCGATGACAAGACTTTGCTGTCGTGGGTTCAGGGCGAGCGCGTGCCGCGATCTTTGACGAGCTTCGAGATCCTGTCCCGTATAGAGCGGCGCTACCGACTGGGACAGGGGTATTTCAAAGGGAAGCTGCCGCACCAATCCCGCTCCCTATACGGCCATGATATGGGCGACATCAGCGCTGCGGAGCGGCGACGACTTGCATGGCATCTTCCGGATAATTTCAGCAGCTTGCCGTTCTCCAAGCGGGAGGAAATCATCGAATGGGTGCGCCGGTTCATCATCTCGGGCTCAACCGACTATCGTCGCTACCAGGCGGCGGCAATCAAACAGCGTTATGCAATTCGGTTTCCAGGCATCACCTATGGCGTAGGCACCCTGTCTCCACGACCACAAATAAACCCGGACAGCACGAGTCACAATCCCGAGGCCTTTGAAGATCCTGATCTCCTGTCCGGCGTCGTCGATGCGCCGCCGCGGTTGGCTATGGAGATGGCCGATCTGATCCGCTTCAAGACATCGACGCTGACCGCAATCGGCTTCCAACGAAATGGAGTTTGGGGAGAGGAAACCGCATCCCAGAAGGTCGAGCATCTCGGCCTCATGTTCGGTGCCCTCGCTGCCTCACCCGCCAGCGTCGTCAAAGGGCGCGGTGTGCCGCTCCGCCAACTAACCTTTGGCCTGTTGATCTTCCCGGGCGTCTGGGACTGGTACCTCCAATGGCGGGAGCAGCGCCGCGGCTTCTACACCAAGTGGGAAGAAGACATGCTGATGGTGGCGCAAGCTCTCACGCGGGCGGAGGTGGGCTGGATCCGCCAGCATCCGGAGCTCCTGAAGAAGGTTCAGCCAATCGAAGGGCTGATCGCGCCGGAGGAGATAGAATTTGCGAGGCGTGACTGGCACGGCGCCTGCGATGCGTTCCACCGGCACGCTGCCAATCGCTCGAAGGAAATCCAGCGTGTCATGCGCGTGCATCGCGATCCGTTCGAGCCGATCATGGTGATCCTTGAGGCAGACAGCCCATTGTCGGAGTACCGCAAGATTACAGATGAAATCCTGAAGCGCATGCCGGATGAAGATCGCTATCCTCGAGCAGCAGCCGAAGCGGTCCGCTCTTTCCTTTTGCTTCGCCTGGGTCTTCATCTTGGGCTTCGACAAAAGAACCTTCTCCAGCTTCGTTTGTGCCCGCGTGGGCATTTTCCGACATCAGAGCGGCGGCTGGAGGATATGAAATGCGGTGAATTGCGCTGGAGCGATCGGGAAAACGGATGGGAGGTCCTCATCCCATCAATCGCCTTCAAGAACTCAGGCTCATCATTCTTCGGACAAAAGCCGTTTCGCCTGATCCTGCCGGATTTGCTCGACCTCTACAAATATCTTGAGGCCTATATCGATTGCCATCGCGGTGTGCTGCTCGGTTCAGCGAAAGATCCCGGCACCTTTTTCGTCAAGACGGTGAAGACGACCAGTCTGGACGCGGCATACGATTCCACCAAATTCTATGAAGCATGGCGGACAGTGATCCAACGCTACGGCATCTACAATCCCTATACCGGCCGCGGAGCCATCAAGGGCTTGCTGCCGCACGGACCGCATAATCTTCGGGATATTCTGGCAACCCATATCCTAAAGCAGACCGGGTCATACGAGCAGGCGAGTTATGCCATCCAGGACACACCGGATGTCGTTCAGCAACACTACGGTCGCTTCCTGCCGCAGGACAAAGCGGCACTTGCGGCGAAAATCCTCAATCAGGTTTGGGAAGCTGCATAGCCACTCGGATGAATGGCTGATCCACATCGCCCATGCAGATGCAAACCAAGCCCCGCATCTGCATGGGCCCTGCCGGTCGTCTCCGCCTTGAATGGAATCGAACCGCCGACCTGTACCCTTACGCTTTAAGCCATTTAAAATGTTTATGATGTCATGAGTAATCCCAGCTCTTCGCCCGCAGAGCTAGCAAGTCGATCAGATCTCGTGTTCTCTGCGGTACCTGCTTGCGGTCCAATTGTACTGCGTAGACAGGCGTCTCCGGTAAACGCCAATCTTTCAAAACCTCAACTGCGCGACCCGAACTGATGTCCTTAGAGCCACACCAAGCCGGCAACCAGCTCACCCCAAGCCCTCTTAGCGTCATAGCCCAGGCGACGGTCATGTCCTCAACCACAAACCGGTTTCGCGGAACCATCCTTGTCACAGCGCCTGTTCCGGAATTGTCGCAAAACAGCCACGGTGACAGTTGCCCGTTTGACGCATCGCGATATCCGATCTGATGGTGACTTTCGAGATCGGCAGGTGATTTAGGCCTGCCCATGAACTCGAGATATTTTGGTGTTGCAGCAATAATATATGGAAACGCCCCCAAGCGCTTTGCGATCAGCCCCGGCTGTCCAGAGAGGTCTCCAAAGCGGATGGCAACATCAATCCCCTCTGCGGCAAGGTCTAGACCAGTATCATCAACCTTGATCTCAAGTTCAAGGTTCGGGTTCGCCTTCAATATAGCTGGAAGCATGGGTGCGATGCAGGCTCTTAAAAATGGTCCGGGAGCGGCAAGCCGGACCCGTCCTGCAGAGCTGCCTGCTGCGGTTTCTCCGATGTATGCCTCAAGTCGTTCGGCCTGCCTTAACAGGTTGCGCGCACCATCGAGTAGCTTTTCGCCGTCGTGCGTCAGCGAGATGGAATGGGTTGTTCGATGCAGCAGCTTTACGCCGTGAAGCGCCTCAAACCTGCTTACTGCTTTCGACATTGCGGACGTAGACGTCCCGGCACGCCTTGCCGCCTCCGCGAATGATCCCGCATCTACAATCCGGACGAACTGTAAAAGGTTCAGAAGGCTGCTTTGTGCGCTTGGTGTTGCCATGGTGGCATTATAGCAATGACATTTCCATTACTACAATGCCTTGCAATATCGCGATATCTCGAAGGCCACCGGGCAAAAGGATTATGTCTCAAAAAGGAGTTATCGTCATGACTGCGACCGACAATCTGCTAGCAATACTTGACAGGGCAGAAAGCCAACTTCCCGCAGCCGAGCCAATCTTTATGCTCAATCTGCTGCGCTACAGGAACGAAGCGATTTATGAAAGCGACGAGACATATGCACCGTGTACCGGCCGGGAAGCTTATTTCACACGCTACATACCTGCCTTCGCCAATGCCACGGAGGGATATGGAATTGAGCCATTCTGGATCGGAAAGGTCGGCAGCCTGCTTGTCGCGCCGGCCGACGAGCTTTGGGACGATATTGCACTCATTCGATACCCGGACTTCGCGACATTCAGACACATGGTGGACAGCAAAGAATATCATCGTGACGCTGAGCCTCATCGGCTCGCGGCATTGGCGGACTGGCGACTGGTTGCATTGACGCGGATGCCCAACCCGCACTGATCGGCGATTCTTACCGCCGCCCCAATGAAGTGGAGATTAGCCAATGCAAGACCCTAAAAGCTTCCGGACGAGCTCTCATATAACCGCGCGACATCGCACAGCCTGGATCGAATCGGGTCCGGTCGATGGCCCATTGATCTTTTTCCTCCACGGCTGGCCGGAACTCGGAGTAATCTGGCATCGGCAGCTCGAACATTTTGCGCGCCTTGGCTGGCGCACGGTCGCGCCCGACATGCGTGGCTATGGCCGCTCGTCCGTGCCGACAGATATCTGCAGCTACACGATACGAGAGATCGTCATCGACATGGTCGAGCTTCATGATAATCTCGGTGGAGCGCCAGCCATATGGGTAGGACACGATTGGGGCGCGCCGATTGCATGGAGCATGGCGAGCCATCACGAGTACCGCTGCCGCGGCGTCGTCGGTCTCTCTGTCCCCTACATGGCACGAGGTCATGCATTTGCCAATCTTGTCAGTCTCGTCGACCGTGACATTTATCCGCGGGCTCGTTATCCGGTCGGGCAATGGGACTACTGGCTGTTCTACCGTGAGCAGTTTGGCAAAGCAGCTGCGCAAATGGACGCAGACGTCGCCCGGACCCTTTCGGCGCTGTATAAACCATCACGGAAGGAGGCTTTCGGAAAGCCCGCGATCACTGCCGACGTCCGCTCCAGGGGCGGCTGGTTCTCAGAGCCGCTTCCGCCTCCCGATCCGTCGTCGTCGATCCTGACAGATTACGAATTTTCGGCTTTTGTTTCCGCGTTCACTGCCACCGGATTTTCCGGTGCGAATGCCTGGTATATGAATGACACGGCAAATATGATTTTCGCCGACGAGGCACCACACTTCGGACGAATTTCGCTGCCCGCGCTGTTCCTTCACGGTGAGTGGGACGCTGTCTGTCAGACCGTAAGCGGCCATTTTGCTGATCCGATGAGAAGCGACTGCGCTGATCTGACTGAGGAAATCATCAAGGCGGGACACATGCTAATGGTTGAGCAGCCAGAAGCCGTGAGTGGCGCCATCGAACGTTGGTTATCAGCGAACCGTCTCTTTCACCAATAATCTCATACCTGCGTGCCATCCTACAGTCGCATGGCAAGAGATTAGGCATTGTTTCTGGTATTCCGGGTGACAATGGACAGGTTACCATATAAATTTTGTTGTCGTCCCGATCTCCGAAGACAATGGAACATCGCCGATGCCCGACTGACATCTTCGTAGACTTGAAGGTAACATTACTTGCGAGCGTCAACGGCGGTTTTTGAAAAAGAGTAACGGGATGTACTCACGGCGTAGCGACGTATGTTGCGACCATTGGGGCCGTGCAAATGGCCTGGAGTTGAACGGAGTCAGACATCTAATTGACTTCAACGTCCCATCGAATGGTGCAAATTTATTCCCCTTTTGCAAAAATCTGTATTTGCTCCTCGCTGACGAGGTATAGATGAAAATACCTCCAACTGCCTGCCGGGTTCCCTGTGGATCAAATTCTCGCCATACGTACTTTCGTCAGGGTCGCAGAAGCTGGCTCCTTCGCCAAGGCTGCTGATATGATGAACTTGCCCCGGTCCTCCGTCAGCAAGCTAGTAAAGGATCTTGAGGCGCATCTGGGGACAAAGCTGGTGGAGCGCACCACGCGGTCTGTCACAATTACCACCGAGGGCGTCTCCTATCATGAGCGAGCGCTGAAGCTCCTTGCCGACCTCGGAGACATGGACGGCACTGTTAGCGGCTCACGGAGCGCGCCCAAGGGAAAGCTGCGCGTGGACATCGGCTCCGTACTGGCAAATCAGATCCTCATTCCTGCGCTCTCAGACTTCCAGCACCAATACCCGGACATCGAGCTCATGCTCGGCATCAGCGATCGCGCTGCCGATCTCATCAGTGAGGGAATCGATTGCGTCATCCGCGGTGGAGCGCTGATTGACTCTTCTATGAAGGCGCGCAAGCTGTGCGAACTGGATTACGTCATATGTGCATCGCCTGCCTATCTGGAGGGACTGCGATTACCGGAACAGCCGGAAGATATACGGGCTCATCGGATCGTCAGCTACTTCTCCGCGTCATCTGGAAAGAGGTTTCCTCTGCAGTCCCACCGCGGCGATGAGCGGAGCGGTTATCTTCCGATCTCCATCGGCATTTCGGTCAACGAGAGCACCGCACACCTAAACGCGCTGCTATCGGGACTGGGGATCGGCCAGAGCTTCGGCTTCCTCGCAAGACCTCATTTCGAGAGCGGCGCACTACGTTATCCGAAAATCGTAAGACGAGTTGCCGCGATATCGGCCAGAATGGACAGCGAAAGTGAGATAGAATCACGCGTGGGACCAAAGATGCCGATGGGTGCTTTGATTCTTTGAATGTCCCCCGGTCCGAAACCTCGCCCCGTCAGATAATCGACCCGCCTTTTATGCGTGCGACTGCTCCCGAGTGCTCCGATATAAAATGCCTCGGAATGAAGGGCCTGCTCAAGCACAGGCGCCTCGGCGTCGAGGTCGTGATGGACGAGGACGACTGCTGTAAAGCGGTCTATAATTTCTTTATTTCTTGCGGCGTCTGCAGAACAGACGAGTTGAACGACATCATAGGAAGAAGCTTCTGCCAGTCGAGCAACCGCTTGAGACTCGCCCGTTTGACCGAAAACGACGACCCGGGTCCGCGGGCGATAAGCGGTCGAGAACTCATCTGTAATCCACCCGGACCGTTCAACCTCTTCTGTTAGTCGAAGTGCTTGAGCACGCGGCGAGTAGCACAGGGAAACGGGAGTCCTGCCTTCAATACGGTTCAGGAGAGTGTGCAGAGTGCGCCGGTCCCGTAAATGATGGATAGCGACCGTGATTCCGCCTCCACACGGCAAAACAATATCCAGGAACGGCGAACCATCCCCGAATTTGACCACACGATCACGCCCCTCGGCTATAGCGAGTAAGGCTTCAGCTGCGATCGCCGATTCTACGCACCCGCCAGATACGTAACCATAGAAGCGTCCGTCAGCCGTCACCACAAGGTTAGAGCCGAGACTTCTCGCTGCGCCGCCGCGAATTTCGACAAGCGTAGCGAGCGCCACAGGTCCCACAGTCGATGCCTCGATGGCGAAAAGTAGGAGTTTCTGAGGATCGTCGGTTGTCGACGCCCGCATGGGAGCTTGCTGCAAGGCAGAATCAGGCATTTCCAACATTCCAAATCTCCTCCGGAAAAATGGCCGTTACCACAAATGACATCAGGCGGGTCGTGGCAAGGGATAAACAAACAAACGCGGCATCATGGAATCAAGCTCTAAAATGTCCGCCTTCGAACTGGCTTCCAGTTGCCTGTCAATTGTTACGGACGGTCGCATCAACAGAGCTATAGCCATTGAGACCTCTGAGCAACGCCTCCAAATCTAGCTCCCCATCACGTGTTTGCGCCCCGGCTGCGAGGCCACCCCGAATGAGCGTTGCAGCCGCTGGCTTTGCGAACAGACCTGCCCAGGCCTCGTGCTCCCGAAGGAAGCCAGCACCAAGATCAGGCACAGGCATTGCCAACTTCGCAGCAGCAATCACACCTTTGGGCAAGGCCGCGATATTGTTCGCCAACCGACTGATAAAGCTGTCTAGCTGCTCCAAAGGTATGGCTCGGTTTATCCAGCCATACCTTTCTGCGGTTTCGGCATCAATCAGATCTGCTCCAAGAATAATTTCAAGCGCGCGAGCCCTTGTCATGCAGCTTGCCAGATACTGTGTGCCGCCGCCTCCTGGAATGATACCCATGAGCGCCTCGCATTGCGCGAGACCCGCCTTGCCTTCCGCCGCAAATACCATATCGGCGGCAGTAACGAATTCCGCGCCGCCGCCCCGCGCTATTCCTGCGAGCTTTACGATGGTGACCTGAGGCTGTTCCCGGATCAACTCACCAAGCGCCTGGAATGGATTCAGTCCTTCGGGTGCTTCGCGAGCAATATCGTCGAATGCATGCGGCTCATCGATGAGTGTCATATCGACATGCGCAATGAAAAAATCAGGATTGGCGCTCTCGAACACCAGCACGCGAATGTCGGAGCGATCGCGCATCGTCAAAAGCACATGGCGCAGTTCTTTCATCAACGCGACATCGAGAACGTTCACCGGTGGATTGTGAATCGTGATCGTTGCCACACCTTTTTCAGAGAACAAATTGAGACGTTCTAACTTCATTTTTCCATCCCTGGCTGTACTGAAAATGAGCCCGCGCAGCGGACTTGCCTGCTCGATACAAGATGGTATTCGTTATATTAGTCGTCAATTACGCACTTGAAACATACCTAGGATGATGGAGAATACCGATTAGCGACGTAGAGATTGTTTATCGAGCGGACTGTCCAAGCCGCGTGATTCTTGATCAAATTGCTGATAAATGGTCGATGATGGTGCTGGAGGTTTTAAACGAGCCGAAACGCTTCAACGCCATCAAGCGGCAGTTGGACGGCGTCACACAAAGGGTTTTGACACAGACGTTACGCAAGCTGGAACGCAATGGCATGATCACGCGTCGGGTTTTGCCCGGACGCGTGCTTGGTGTAGAATATGCCTTGAGTCCGCTTGGTCAGTCACTGAAAGAGCCCTTTTCGACGCTCTTTCAGTGGACTTTGGCCAACATCGACACCATAGAAGACTGCCAGCGGAAGTTTGACACGCAGCATTCTCACTGACCAAAAGTCGCAGGCGGCCAGACATTTACGGTTCGCGTTCTAGCAAATCAGCTAGGAAAAAAATCTACAGCGTCTGAAACTTAAATGAGCATGTGCGTCTGACCGTTACCGCTTATTTTCTTTCCGAACCATGACCCTGCAAACGGAGGACGCCCTTGATATTCGACGGCAGAATAATCGCGGGCATTACTGTGTTCGTCGCTGTTGCCAAAACAGGCAGCTATGCGAAGGCAGGCGAACAGCTTGGCTTGTCGAGGTCGGGGATTGGAAAAGCGATCGGCCGGCTCGAAGACCGAACCGGCATGCGGCTGTTCGACCGCAACTCACGCGCGATCAAACTGACCGATCAGGGACGAACTTTTCTGGATGAGACAACTCCGTTGCTCGAGGCACTGGGACGGACTGCAAGACCCGCTTCGGCAACGAATGTCAGGGGGCGATTGCGCGTATCGACAGACGGTGCGTTGGGTCCCTATCTCCTGATCCCGATCCTGCCTGATTTTCTCGCGGACAACCCTCAGGTAAAGGTCGATTTGTTTGTACGAGACCGGATCGACAATCTACTTTCAGAAGGTGTCGATGCCGCAATCCGGTTCGGAGAGCCCAAATCCAACGATCTCGACAAGCAGCTCCTGCTGACAAGCCGCGTGGTCACCTGCGCAAGTTCGGCCTATATTGAGCGGTTCGGCAGACCGTCTGCTCCTGGCGACATTCTGGGCAATCATCGCTGTATTCGTATGATCGACGCGACAACCGGCAAGCCTTACGCATGGGATTTTGTCAATGCGACAGGGGAACGGCAGTCGATTTCCCCAGATTGTGGCCTAACCCTGAATGATGCGCCGTCGCTTGTCGCGGCGGCTCTGAATGGTTACGGCATCGTTCGCCTGCTCGACTTCGTTGCGAAAGAACTCATTCTCAAAGGGGAATTGGTAGAGGTGATGCCGGAGTGGAACCATTTTTACTGGCCCGCTTTCATTTACACGTCTGTCGATGAATACAAATCTCCAGCAGTCGAGGCTTTTAAGCAGTTTGCGCTGTCGCGCTTAAAGCGGCCAGCCGCTAAGTGAGCCGGACCAGCACCAAGAACGTCTGATTCCGCTGCCACAGGGCACGACCGCCCCCTGTTGGCCAAGACTGTCCATGCCACTTGCTAGGGCGAGGCGGCGCGAAAACGCGACGCACCAAGCGTCCCATGTTTGGTGCTTCGATACTGGCCGTCCGCAATCTTTCTCGCCTTTCTGTCCGCGTTGCAGCGACAAATTGGCGCGAAACATTCCAAGCCGTTGAGCTATTTCTATCCCCGCACGGCAAGACCTTCGATCCGCATGCCGACGGAGCGAACTACGGAGTTATTGGATGGGATCAAACTTTTCGCACGCATCGTTACCCGAGAGTTCAGCAGCGCCGCACTTCTCGTCATTGGTACGCACTGATGCGCCTTTCAAAGTGGTCGGTGCGGCAAAATATACCGCCGACCACAAGGTGGACAATCTCACCCATGCCGCCCTCGTATGTAGCCCGATCGCCCGCGGACGCGTCGTCTCAATTGATCTCGACACTGCAATGCAATGCCAAGGTGTCCTGGGTGTTGTCTCACATTTGAACGCAGCGGAACTGCGCGGTGATGCTGCACCCACTTGGCCAACGACGCCTGAAGAAATACTGCGCCGACCAGATCATGGCGCAAGCCTCACGCTGGCGGATTCGACCATTCGCTATGCAGGCCAGCCAGTCGCAGCCGTCATCGCAGATTCGCTTGAAAACGCAGTCTATGCCGCACACGCGCTCAAGATCGAATATTTTGAAGATCATCTCCAGGTGGGGTTGGAGGCGCATGCGCACCAAGCACGCGAACCGCAGACCGGACAAATTCCAGGCGGTGAACCGGCGACGTCCCAGCGGGGCAACGTGGATGATGCGCTCAAAGCCGCATCTGTCATCGTAAGCGAGACTTATAGATCACCTGCCGCCCATCATAATCCAATAGAAGCGCCCGCAACGCTTGCCATGTGGGAAGATAGAAAACTGATCGTCTATGACGCCAATCAGGGTCCTCACATCGTCGCCGCTGCCCTCGCAAGCGCATTCGGCCTGGAAAAAGAAAAAGTGCGGGTTGTTTCAAAATTTGTAGGCGGCGCCTTCGGCTGCAAGCTTCAGCTTTGGCCTCACGGATATATCGCGGCGCTGGCATCGCGCCTCGTAGAGCGACCCGTAAAATTGGTTCTGACCCGACCGCAGATGTTCACGGGTGTTGGGCACCGTCCGGAACTGGTTCAGCACGTCACATTAGGGGCCGATGAGAAAGGCCAGCTTCTGGCCATAAAACACGAGGCTTTCGTTCAAAGCGGAATGGTCGATGAATATGTCGAAGGCTGTGTCGGCAGGACGCGTAGCCGCTATGCCTGTACCAATGTTTCCGTCACGACGAAATTGGTACACCTTAATTTCCCCGCTGGCACCTCCATGCGCGCACCGGGAAAAAGTACCGGGTCGTTCGCACTCGAAACCGCTATGGACGAGCTTGCTGTCAGACTGCAGATCGACCCTGTCGATCTTCGCCTGCGAAACTTCGCGTCCGAAGACCCGGATTCGGGTAAACCCTGGTCAAGCACGGCATTGAAGCAGTGCTACGAGGTCGGAGCATCGCGGTTTGGTTGGCGAGCAGGCGCAGAACGTCGCGGTAGACGTGAGGGGCGGCTTCTCATTGGCCATGGAATGGCATGCGGAAGTTACCCACGATACGCGTCTGCCGCAACCGCGCGGGTTGTGCTTTATCCCTCCGGGCATGCCGTCATTGCCACCGGACTTTCGGAGATTGGCACGGGAAATACGACGGTGATGCCGCGGATTGTCTCGGAGGCACTAGGGATACCAGCCGAAAACGTGGAACTACAGTTTGGGGATACCGACCTGCCCTTCGCCCCGCAAGCCGGGGGGTCACGTATCGTCGCAAGCGTTGGACGAGCAATTTTGCTGGCGTGTGAAGACCTGAAGGCAAAGCTACGGTCTCTCACATCATCCTCGCCGGATGTCGGTAACGACCAACTTCTGGGGGCTCTGTTGAAAACCGACACCGGATCCATTGAAGGATTTGGAAGTTTTTCCCCTGATGGCGCTCTGCCGGTGAGCGTCGAAAGCAATGCGGCACATTTTTGCGAGGTGGTTGTCGATCCGGATTTCGGCTCTATTCGGGTCCGACGTTTTGTCAGCGCAATTGATGTCGGTCAGGTCCTCAGCCCGGTGACGGCGAAATCCCAGATCATAGGGGCGGCCACGATGGGGATCGGTCAGGCACTTTGGGAAGCAACGCATATCGACGACCGGTTCGGCCGATACATCAACACTGACCTTGGCGAATATCTTGTTCCTGTAAACGCCGACATTCCCGACATCGATGTCGCATTTGTTGGGCTCCCCGATCCCGGCACCGGCGTTCTGGGCGCAAAAAGCGCCGGTGAGATCGGGATCGTCGGCGTTGCCGCTGCCATTGCAAATGCCGTTTACGACGCAACGGGCTGCCGGGCGCGCGCCCTTCCTATTCAGTTCGATAAGCTCAACTACGAGGGATGATCAATGAAGCATTATATTCTCTTTATGGAATTCGGTGAGAGCTATGAAGCACGCAGACCCGAGTTTCGGAACGCTCATCTTGAAAAGGCCTGGGCCGCTGTCGACAGGGGCGAACTCATTCTTGCGGGTGCTCTCACGGATCCGCTCGATACCGGCGTCATCCTTTTCAAGGCAGACAGCATCGACGTCGTTGAGAAATTCGCCAAGAAAGACCCCTACATCAACAATGGACTTGTACGCAGCTGGCGCATACGGGAATGGGCGACAGTTGTCGGACCCGAAGCATCGTCCATCATTCGGCCTGATGAGTGAGGTTCCGCATGAACCAGGGTTCAAAGTCTGCATCGGATAAGATGGATGTAAGCCTTACCGTGAATGGTGTCGACGTTCTACTGCACGTCGATCCTCGAATGACGTTGCTGGACGCGCTGCGAGATATTGTTGGTTTGACCGGCACAAAGAAGGGTTGCGATCAGGGGCAGTGCGGAGCCTGCACCGTACTTGTCGGAGGCCGACGCATAAACAGTTGTCTATCCTTCGTCGTGATGCATGAGGGCGATGACATTACGACGATCGAGGGACTGGGCTCCTTGAATGACCTGCATCCGATGCAGGCGGCATTCGTGAAGCACGATGGTCTTCAATGCGGCTATTGCACACCCGGTCAAATCTGTTCGGCGGTCGGGGCACTCAAAGAACTGCAGCGAGGCGTCCCGAGCCATGTCACGCAGGACATCAACCATCCTGACGGCTCTGACGAGGAAATCCGTGAGCGTATGAGCGGCAACATCTGTCGATGCGCCGCCTACCCCAACATCGTCGCAGCGATCCGGGAAGTTTTGGAGACGGAACCATGAAATATTTCACCTATGAGCGGGTGTCGAATCCTGCTCAAGCAGTCGAGGCGTTCGCGCGAACACCCGGAGCAAGATATATTGCGGGAGGCACAAATCTCATCGATTTGATGAAGCTCAATATAGAAGCGCCTCCACACCTGATCGATGTAAACCGCGTCGGTCTTGAACGTATAGAGGATACGGAAGAAGGCGGATTGCGGATTGGCGCTCTTGTTCGCAATACCGATGTCGCCACCGACGAGCGCGTCCGCACTGGCTATCCCGTTCTAGCGCGCGCTCTGGTATCGGGCGCATCGGGCCAATTGCGAAACAAGGCAACTGTTGGCGGAAATCTGCTCCAACGCACACGATGCATGTATTTCTATTCCGCCGATCTTCCTTGCAACAAGCGGCAGCCAGGGTCCGGATGCGCCGCGCTGGAAGGACTTTCGCGTAATCTTGCCGTCATTGGTGGGAGCGATTCCTGTATTGCGACACATCCTTCCGATATGGCGGTCGCTCTCAGAGCACTGGATGCGGTTGTCGAGACTTTGAACCCCGACGGTAACGCAAGGGAAATACCCATTGCGGAGCTGCATGTTCTTCCGGGGCAGACACCTCACATTGAGACCGGATTGCGGCCAGGTGAACTGATCACCGCCGTGAAGCTTCCGAAGCCTGTTGGAGGAACTCAGCGTTATCTCAAGCTTCGAGATCGGGCGTCATACGCATTCGCAAATGTGTCGATCGCATTGGTTGCGCATTTCGAAGGATCGAAGCTCACGGCGAGCCGTGTCGCTTTCGGAGGCGTGGCCCCCAAACCGTGGCGCGTTGAAATGGCAGAAAACGATATCTCAGCAAGCCCGAACCCAGCCGATCATGTCGCCGATATCGCGTTTAACGGGGCCATGCCGACGAAACACAACGCATTCAAGTTGCCGCTCGCACGTCGCGCTCTCTCAGTTCTTTTCAGAGAAATGCAGCCTCATCCTGACGGGGTTTAAAAAGGCGTCACTGAACACCGCATGTCGCGGCGCCTGTAGGATTGCTTACACCAGCTGAAACCATACCGGCAGTTGTTGTATGATGAATATGCCTCGATAAGACGGGTATCGCCGTACGCGAATACTGTCCGCCTTCACGTTCACTTTTTCATGACTCTATGATTCCAAAAACGTAGGAGAGACTATGTATAATATTGCTTTGGCTTGGATCGCCGCTGCCCTTGTATTTTCTTCACCCGTTCAGGCAGCAGACACCGACAAACCGACCATTGTTCTCGTTCACGGCGCTTTCGCCGATGGCGGCAGTTGGAATGGTGTCATCAAGTCTTTGACGAAAGACGGTTTTCGCACAGTGGCCGTCGCAAACCCCTTGCGCGGTGTGAAATCTGACGCCGGATACCTTTCCTCGATTATCGACAGCATCAAAACGCCTGTGGTGCTGGTCGGCCATTCCTACGGCGGCTCGGTCATTTCCGTAGCGGCCGCAGGTCATACAAATGTAAAATCTCTCGTATTTGTTTCGGCCTTTGCACCCGACACCGGCGAGTCAGCCGTAACACTTTCCGGCAAGTACCCCGGGAGTTCCCTGGCATCGGCTCTGGCCGAGCCTGTTGGATTGGCCGGGGGAGGATCGGATCTTTATATCGATCAGAAGAAGTTTCATCAGCAGTTCGCACACGACGTTTCCCGCAACGAAGCGGCGCTGATGGCCGCAACGCAGCGACCTGTAACGAACGCCGCTCTCGACGAGCCATCAGGCGAGCCTGCCTGGAAAACAATTCCCTCATGGTTCATCTATGGAAGTGGCGACAAGAACATTCCACCAGCGAGCATGAAGTTCATGGCTGATCGCGCCGGTTCCAAACAGACGGTTGTCATCCCCGACGCATCCCACGTTGTGATGGTTTCTCATCCGAAAGCGGTTGCAGACCTGATCAAAAAAGCTGCGAAGTAACAATTGCATCGGGACGCGCGAGGCAATCGTGTGTCCCGATATCTCTAAGAACCAGCGTCGTACGCATGCACGAAGCGCGAATTATTGGAAGGTTCTTTACATGACCACAAAAAACGCACTCTCGGTTGGATTTCTTCTTTTCCCGCAATTGACCCAGCTCGACCTTACCGGACCTTACGAGGTCTTTGCGCGAGCTCCAGATATGACCGTTCATCTCATTTGGAAAAATCGTGAACCCGTTTTGTCGGACTCAAATTTGGCGATTGTGCCCACCACGACATTTGCCGAATGCCCACCCATCGACATCATATGCGTGCCCGGTGGACCGGGCCAGGTCGATCTGATGGAAGACCAGGAAACATTGGCTTTCCTGAAGCGCGTTGCGAGCACCGCAAAACTCGTAACGTCCGTCTGCACAGGCTCACTGATCCTTGGCGCTGCCGGGCTGTTGAAAGGCTATCGTGCAACATCGCACTGGTCTTCGATTGATCAGCTATCGCTGCTGGGTGCGGAGCCTGTACACGAGCGCGTCGTATGGGACAGAAACCGCGTCACTGGCGCCGGGGTTACGTCAGGCATAGATTTCGCCTTGACCGTCGTCGCGGATCTTTACGGCAGCGATATTGCACAGGGGATTCAGCTCGCGCTCGAGTATGATCCAAAGCCGCCATTCAAGACAGGATCGCCTGCCGAGGCACCCGAAGCTTTGGTAGAGGCCGCCAGAAGCGCCATGGTGGCGCCGCTTGCCAGAAGACGCGCTGTCACAGAACGGGCAGCAAAAGGCCTGCTTTGAGCAGGTGAGCGAAAACCCGAAAAACCAGCAAGTGCTTTGCAAAGCAAACACCTGGAATTTGGCACATCTGCGAAAGAGTTGAATCTGATGGAAACCCGGCAGCCTCGCTTCGATCCAGAGAGTTTGCTCTCATCCGAGTCCCAGCCATGTAGCCTGATGCAGTCCAGCAGAACACTGGATTGGTCCGACCTGTTGCTCGATGTCCAGCGAGGGTATGGGCAGTCGAGCATCTTCGAGACACACAGCACCGGCGACATCTCACTGGTGGTCAAGCTTAAAGGTTGCTCGTCCGTGAAGGTTCTGACGAATGGACGATGGCAGCATGCATTTTACGAGGTCGGATGCGGCGGTCTCACGGCCAGACACCAGACCAATCGGCTACAATTTGAGGTTCAAAAAAGTGACCCTTTCGCGGAAACGGCTCACCTCTATCTCGCTCAAGTGGTCCTTGACGAGGTTGCAGAAGATTATCGCCGCATCGGTGCTCGCGACATCGATAGACACCTGAATGCATTGGTGTTCTCCGACGAAACGATTTTTCATACGACCTTGGCACTCACGCGCGCCCTTACCGCTGGTGCGCCAAGCCTTTATGCCGAACAAACCGTCAGTTTTCTGAGTGCCCATCTGCTTTCGCAGCATGCCGCGTGGTGGAACCCTGACAATGATGGCCGTACGAGCCACCAGCTTACGGACCGTCGTCTAAGACGGGCAGTGGAATACATGTCCGTCTCATTGGACTTGCCACTAACGCTTCACGACATCGCGGCCGAGGCGGGTCTGAGTAAACATCACTTCCTGCGTGAGTTCCGCGCGGTGACAGGTTCGACACCGTTCAAATACCTCCAAAAATTGCGACTGGAGACGGCGCGACGGCTGCTGCGGACGTCGCAGCTTCCTGTCGCCGAAATCGGTTATCGATGCGGGTTCACGCGTGCCAGCAATTTCTCAACGGTCTTCACCAATCATTTTGGAGCGACGCCGACCGTCTACAGATCGACCGCAGGATAGACCGTGAGAAGCGCCTCTCCGGTGCGCGGCAAACACTGACCGGATTGTAAGTTTGCGCAATCCAACAACCTTAAACCCACAGCAGTTGGGGACTTTCGTCATATTGCTAATTGATTTCGCAGGATCGGCAAATGGCAGAAACAGACTGGAAGACCAGACGGTCGCAGATAATGATGGGAAGTTCGCAGTCATATTCTTTGGAGCTCAATGATGGCCCATGCACAACACCAGCTAAAGCCCGATGAAGACGCTTCGCAAAATGCTCTTCAGGGAATAGCGGACAGTTTCATTGAATGGCCACGGGCGCCGACTCTTCGGTATCCGGATGCGTGTGGACTTGAATTCGAGCATATTTGGTTTCCGTCCGAGGACGGACTTCCGCTTCAAGGTTGGTTCATTCCCGCCTCAGGATCCAGAAAGATCATTATCGCCAACCATCCACGTTGGCTGGACCGCGCTGACTTACCGCCTCATTTGATACCCTTGTTCGGCAGCCGGACGGCTAAAGGCCCTGAGAGCGATTTCATTGCGGACTATAAAATTCTGACCGACGCCGGATACAATATCCTTGCCTACGATTTGCGAAATTTCGGGCCAGTCGGTGCAGTCAATGGCAGCGTCTTTTCTGGTGGCCGCCATGAATCGCGAGACGTGATCGGAGCGCTACGTTATGTCCGCAGCCACCACGATTTGCGTCACATGTCGATCGGACTGTTCAGTCGCTGTGTCGGTGCAAACGCAACACTCTTTGCTATGACGCGCAGACCCGATGTGTTTGTGGACGTTCGTTTTATGGTTTGCGCTCAGCCATTTTTCGTCGAGGCGGTGCTGAACCGGGCGTTCGAGAGGCTAGGCATTCCGCATTGCTGTCTCGATGATCTTGATAACCGGGTCTTTCTGAATACCGGTTTTAAAATTGCGCAATTCAGCCCAATCCCGTGGGCGAAAAGCGTGGCTATTCCCACATTACTCTATCAGGCAACGCGCGATTGCAGCAGAAACCCGGACGACATCCACACTGCTTACGACGCCATACCCTGCCCCCAAAAAAAGCTGGTCCGCATTGATGGCAAGAACGGCTCTTCGGACGGATACGCCTACTTCCAAAGACAGCCAAACGAGATTCTGTCGTGGTGTGAGGAACACATGACCTGACGTCACCTGAGGAGATCGTCACCAGATGCCCACTCGAAGTTCCGGGTCGGATCTGAAGATACGACGATCGCAAGCAATTTATTCGCTGAGTTCGTCAAGACACATCAGGAGAAGCCAATCGTGCCACAGAATATAGAAGCAGACGGAAATCAGGAGTTTGGTTTCACCCGCAGGGAAGTTGTGATCGGGGCGGTTGGCTTCGGCGTTTCCGAATTCACATGGGGATCGATTTCTACAGCGGCGGCGCAACAACCGACCACTGGAACAATCGATTATCTTGATCGGGTGCCGGTTTCAATGAGGGTCAACGGTCAGGAGGTGGCCGAAACACTCGATCCCCGGACCTCGTTGCTGGATTTTCTGCGCGAAACAAGAGGTCTCTTTGGCACAAAGAAAGGCTGCGACCACGGCCAGTGCGGGGCCTGTACGGTTCACGTCGATGGCGCACGCGTCGCATCTTGCCTCACACCCGTCGTGCAATGCGAGAAACGCTTGGTTGAGACAATCGAAAGCATCGCACGCGAGGGCCAATTGCATGCGATGCAGCAGGCTTTCATCGATCATGACGCCATGCAGTGCGGCTATTGTACACCGGGTCAGATCATGGCTGCCATAGCATGTGTGCGGGAGGGCCACGCCGCATCTCGCGCGGAAATCAAGGAATTCATGAGCGGCAATCTCTGTCGATGCGGTGCGTATGAAAACATCGTGAGCGCAATCGAAGATGCTCGCACGAAGATGGAGAGCTGAACATGCATCCTTTCTCCTATTTTCGGGCCAGCGGTGCTGATGATGTCAATAAGGCGCTTCGCGATGAGGGAACACGCATCCTCGCAGGCGGCACCACCCTCTACGACTTGATGAAATTGGATGTCGAAAATCCTGTGAAGGTTGTCGATATCAGCGGACTTGCCCCCCAGCCGATCCGCGTCGAAAACGACACGCTGATACTGGATTCACTGCTCCGTATGAGCCAGGCCGCCGAAAACGAGACGCTTCGTCTGCGGTCCCCTGCCCTGCGAGAAGCACTCATGCTGGCAGCCTCGCAGCAGCTGCGGAATATGGCAACCCTCGGCGGCAATCTGCTCCAAAGAACCCGCTGTAGCTACTTTCGCCATGGTGAACCTTATGCGTGCAACAAGCGCCAGCCAGCATCTGGTTGCGCAGCGCTTGAGGGTCTGAATAGAAACCACGCGCTTTTCGGTGGATCGAATGCATGTATAGCCGTTTATCCCGGTGACTTCGCAACGGCACTGGCCGCTTTCGACGCGAGGGTCGAAATTACAGGTCCATCTGGCGCAAGGGAGCTGGATCTTGTCGATCTTCACCGGGAGCCCGGCGAAACTCCCCATCTGGAGACCCATCTGCGCCCGGACGAATTCATCAAGGCCATACATATACCGCTGACGAAAGCCGCCCGCTCGTCCACTTACGTCAAAATCCGTGATCGCGAGTCCTATGCCTTCGCCCTCGTTTCGGCAGCGGTAGGCATCGAAATGGAGGGAGAGATTGTTCGGGATGTGCGCATAGCGCTGGGAGGCGTGGCTACCCGACCATGGCGATCGGCAGCCGCGGAACAAGCACTCATCGGTCGTCCCCTGAATGACGATACAGCACAGGCAGCCGGTCGTGCAGCATTCGTCGGCGCCTCAACCACCCGCCACAACGCCTTCAAGACCGAGCTTGGGGCGCGGGTCGTTGCCGATGCCCTCATGATTGCAAAGACAAGGATCTGAAACATGGCAGACACGCAGTTTCCCAATATCGTTCGCGTCGATGCACATGCCAAAGTCATGGGCGCTCCGATCTACGCTGCCGACATGCGAAGCGAGGGGCAGCTGCATGCCGTCTTCGCAGTTGCAACCGTTGCCAAGGGTAAGATCTCCGAGATCGACGTTTCAGCGGCCCGCGCTCTGGCACGCGTGAAGATGGTGGTCACGCACGAAGATGTTCAGGGCCTGAAGCCCGCTGGCTTTCTCCTGGGTGGTGGCTATGCCTTCCAGAGCCTCAATCCCTTGGCGAGCGAAGTGATCGCGCATCGTGGCCAGCCGATCGCCATGGTGGTAGCCGAAACGCTGGAGGTTGCTCTGCATGCACGCACTCTGATCCGCGTCGTGTACGAGAAGGAGCCGTTCGCTGCGTCAATCTCGAGCAGTGGAACAAACACCATTGCGCAGGCAGAGTCTCCGCTGCCGCAACAACTCTTTGCCGATACTGTTGCCGGAGATGCCGTGACCGCCCTGGCAAGCGCTGTTGAAGTTGTCGATGCGAGCTTCTACAGCCCCCCTCAACATCAAAATCCCATAGAGCTGGTTGCAACTGTTGCGACCTGGGAAGATGACAAGCTCATCATTCATGAAGGCACGCAAAATGCTGGCGCGATAAAATTCGGCGTGGCGCAAAGCCTCGAGATTCCTCCGGAGAACGTAACGGTCATTTCTCCACATGCCGGCGGAGGATTTGGACAGAAGAACTCCATGCAGATGCAGACGACCCTTGTGGCATGGGCCGCACGACAGCTTGGCGCATCGGTGAAAATGGTGGTTCCCCGTGCCCAGCTTTTTACCAATGCGAGCTTCCGTCCTGAATCACGTCACAGAGTTCGGCTCGGTGCGGATAAGGATGGCCGCATTACATCGGCTCTCTACGATGTCGATGCCCAAAGCTCACGGCATGACCTTTTTCCGTTGGACTATACGAGCGCAGCGGCACGGCTCTACGGGATACCGAATTTCAAGGGCTTCCAGAGGATCGTGCAGACGGATGTGCAAACGCCGGGATATATGCGGGCACCATATGAGCACTTCGCATCCTTTGCTCTCGACACAGCCGTCGATGAGATGGCGGCGCGGTTCGAACGTGATCCGGTGGAATACAGGCTATCGCTGGATACGGACAAAGATCCGGTTTCCGGCCTGCCTCTCTCCTCACGTTTCCTCAACGAATGCCTTACGCGTGGAGCACAACGGTTCGGATGGTCATCGCGCAACCCGAAGCCAGGCTCCATGAAAGCGGAAAACGGTGATCTGATCGGCATGGGTGTGGGGTGCGGGTGTTATAAGGCCGCCACCGCGGCTGCGGTGGCAACACTGAAAATGTCGCGGGATGGCGACGTCACAGTCTCGGTCGGTGTGCACGAGATGGGTCAGGGCATTCGAACCGCCTTGGCAAATGCAGTTGCCCGGAAACTTGGCATCGATCCTGCCAAGGTGGATGCCGTCATTGGCGACACGCGTGGCGCGCCCCAGCATCTGACCGCAGGTTCGTGGGGAACGGCGACCGCAGTTCCAGCGGCTGAACAAGCAGCCGAAAAGCTTCTTGTGGAACTCGGACCCAATCCGCAATCGGCCATCGCAAAACAGGGCTTGGACAGCTATGAAGTCCGCATCGAAAGGCGCGCACCGGGGCAGCCCGCACAACTCGCCGAAGCGCTTCACTCCGGACGTCCTGCACCATGGGGGCCGATCTATGGTGAGTTCATAAGCTATAGTTACATCGCCCATTTCGTTGAAGTTCGCGTCGAGCCGACAACGCGGCGGATCCGCGTTGCGCGTGTCGTAAGCGTGGCCGATTGCGGTCGCGTGATAAGCCCGCGCACTGCCGAGAGCCAGGTCAAAGGGGGCGTTGTCTGGGGCATCGGAGCCGCGTTACGGGAAGCAACTGAAGTTGATCCGCGTTATGGCGGTTTCCTTAACACCGATATCGCCGAATACATCGTTCCCGTAAACGCTGACATCGGTCGCACGGAAGTCGAGTTCATTGACCGCCCAGATCCCCTTATCAACAGCACTGGTATCAAAGGTCTCGGCGAGGTCGTCATGACAGGCGTGGCTGCTGCAATTGCCAACGCGGTCTGGCACGCAACGGGACGTCGGCTCCGCACATTACCGATCAGAGTGGAAGACGTCCTTGCATAGCAGCGCCTGTGAAAGCATGGCCTGCCATATGGGATAACTGATCAAAACCCCTCCAGGGCGCACGATGCTCTTTCATTGGATGCGCCCAATACCCGAAAATCTATCGCCAAGAAAATTTGGTGACAACAGGTCAGAGCATGGACGCCAGCCCACAGGCCGACGCCATGCTGCTGAAGTAAGACTGTCCAGGAGTGAATATGACTACAGGTGCAGAGCGCCTTTTACAGGTGCTTTCAGACTCAGGCGTCAAATATATATTTGGCAATCCTGGAACGACAGAAATGCCCATCATGCATGCCCTTCGGCAGTTTCCCGAAATGACATATGTTCTTGGGCTTCAAGAAACGGCGGTCGTTGCCATGGCGGACGGATACGCCAAATCGAGTGGTAGCGCAGCATTCGTCAATCTTCATACGGCGGGTGGCCTCGGGCATGCCATGGGCGCTCTTCTTCATTCTCAAATCGCCAAGACGCCTATGGTCGTCACGGTTGGCCAGCAGGATACCAGACACAGCTTCAGCGATCCCCTTCTCTATGGCAACGCGGTCGGGATGGCGGCTCCCGTCGTGAAATGGGCACGGGAAGTGCTCCATCCGCATCAAATTGCGCCTCTTCTCCGGCGAGGGCTGGAAGCGACAATGACGCCGCCTCTTGGCCCCGTATTTCTGTCTCTACCTATTGACGTGCTGACGGGAGAGACGACTGATCTTGTAGAAAAGCCTTCCACCGTAAACCGAACCGCGGCTGCCGGTGGCTTGAAAGATCTGGCTCTTGCTTTGATGGAGATACAGCCGGAACGCCTGGGGATTATTGCGACAGACGAAGTGAATGCCGGTGACGCGATCGCGGAACTTGTCAACGTCGTCGATCTTCTTGGCGCGCGAGTCCATGGCCCGTCATGGCCAGGTGGAATGTCATTTCCTGCCTCACACCCCTTATGGAAGGGCAACCTTCCAACGACGGCTTCGGAAATGCGCTCCGTGCTCTCCGACCTAGACGCCGTTTTTGTTATCGGCGACAATCCGTTCATATCCTATCTCTACAGCGATGGTCCGGCCCTGCCGCAGCGCTGCCGTCTCTATCAGATCACCCATGATGGAAACGAGGCGGGTCGCACGTACCCGACGGAACTTGCATGTGTCGGTAACCTGAAAACATCGCTGCACGCTCTCGGTCTTCTGCTTGTCGATGCAAACGGCCATCATGAGCAAGCCCGTGCAGCCCACCGATCGCTTGCTTCGGCCGAGAGAGAAGTGCGATTGTCTTGTCTGGAGGCACAGCTTGAAGAGCAAAAGCAACGAACGCCGATCAGTCCCTTCGTGGCCGCTGGCGAGGTGTTAAACGCGCTGAACACGGACGTGATCGTCGTCGATGAAGCGCCAGCGACCATGCTGCACGTGAGGTCGTTTCTCGAAAAAATCAATGTGCGCCGATACTTGTTCATGCGAAGTGCCATTCTCGGATGGGGTCTTCCAGCCGCCGTGGGAGCGGCTCTGGGATCGCCCGGCTCGCCTGTCGTTGCCCTCCTGGGAGACGGTTCGGCTCTCTATGCGCCACAGGCTCTGTGGACTGCAGCCAGACTGGGCGTGCCCGTCACATTCGTCATTATGAACAACGCGGAATACAATATTCTCAAACGATACTCTGTCGCTCAAGGCTATGAGACAGGAGGAAATTCCACGATCGCAGGCATGGAGCTTGATACGCCATACATAGACTTTCAAGCGCTTGCGACGGCTTTCGGCATCACTGCCCGCCGGGTGTATCGAGCAGATGAAATTCACTCAGCAATCCAAGAGCGCGTGTCATCGGGTCGACCGAACCTGATTGAAATCGTGATTTCGACATCTTGATCGAACCTCATTACCAACCTTCAACCAGTGTTCGAACCGGACTGACGATAAAAAGATCGATACCATGATGAAAAATGAAAATGACGCGCCGGATCCGTTTGACGTAATCGTCGTCGGTGCTGGCATTGCCGGGCTCGCACTGACCCGTGAACTGTATCGGCGCGATATCAAAGTCGTAGCGCTTGAACGCCGTATGGATCTGGTCGACTCCGGACTAGCCATTAATCTTCCCGGCAACGCTATCGCTGCGCTCAACAGGCTTGGTCTCGGGAATGACCTGAAGCAGGTTGGAAATCCCATTACGCGTCGCGAGTATCGATCTTCCGGCGGACGCCTGCTCTTCAAAGTAGACGAAGTCGACTTCTGGGGATCTGATAATGCCCCACGCTGCATGCGACGGTCAGACCTAGCCGCGCTGTTGATGAAAGACGTTCCGGCATATCTGACCCGTTATCAAAGCGCCGTTACATCAGCGACTGCCTCCGGCAACTCCGCGACAGTCACAACATCGGACGGTCAAAGGCTCGAAGCCAGTTACCTTGTAGGAGCAGATGGCGTTCACTCCACTGTTCGCAAGTTATGTTTTCAAGGGGGTTCAGCCTCATTCTCGCAACTGGCACAAAGGAGCTGGCGGTTCATCGGCCCTAACCCTGGCGTAGATTGCTGGACCGTGTGGATGGGACAGCACGCGATCGTGTTGCTCATTCCGCTCGGGCCTGATGAAGTTTATGGCTGGGCGACTGTCACACATGATAAGAGTTCTGCCCAAGATCCCAGGATTTTGCTGCAGCATATGGCCGGCTTCGCTAGCGAACCGCGGCGGGCCGTCGAAGAAGCACTGTCGACGCCGGATCGACTGTTCACATCACCTTTGCACGAAATCCGCCTTTCGGATTGGAGTTGCAACCGGGCGATCCTCATCGGCGATGCTGCGCATGCGACTGCTCCCGTTTGGGCGCAGGGTGCGGCCTTGGCACTGGAAGATAGTATCGTGCTTGCGGATCTCATATCAGGCAATGCCGATCCGCAAAGCCTGGGAGAACAGTTTACGCGTCAAAGACGCGATCGAGTGCGGCACGTGCAAGCCATGACAGACCGTGCCGCCAAAGTATCTCGGTTGCCAGCACCTTTCCGAAATCTTCTCATGCCGCTACTCGGACCTTTGAGCTACAAGAACACGTACGGGCCTCTCAGGACGACATAACGCAGCAAACGTATCATCCTTCCATGATGCGTTTGCTTTCGTCAGAGCCTACAGAAAGCTGTTTCCAGTCAAGGTCTTCTTGCAATTCAAGATATTGCGTTGGGCCGATCTGGTCCGTCTTGTGCAACTCGGCAAGGTGCTCTCGTTGCGCGATGATCGCAGCTTTGATCATTTTTCGCCGTCTCGACAACGGCGAACCCTCTAGCAAATCTGGCGTTGCTTTCCGGTGCTCGAGATAAATAGCGCGAATGGCTTCTGCCTCTGGCCCCTTTTCATTCTCCAAGCGACGGAATGCCGCTTCCGCCAGCGACCTTCGGGCAGTTTCGAGTTCCTCTCGGGCCTCCTTCTCCCTGCCAAGCTTAAGAAGGGAAATCATCGGTGCCAAGGTTGCGCCCTGAATGACAAGTGTTGAGAGGACCACAGCGAAGGCTGTGAGCACCAGCAAATCACGCTCGGGAAAATCTGCCGGTAGCGCAAATGCAGTCGCCAGCGTGACCAGTCCACGCATGCCCGACCAGCCGACCAATAGGGTTTCGCCTGCCGTAAACGGTGCCGAACGCTTCCCCTGCCGGTTAGGGAAGGCAGAAGCAGCATGCAGCAGGAAGGCGATAGCAAGACGCGTTACGATAACGGCGGCAACAACGACTGCGGCAAAATACACGGCGCGTTCCAGTTGCTCGGATGGCATTGCCTGGACGATGCGGCGAGCCTGCAGGCCCATCAAAAGAAAAGCGACCACATTCAAAAGAAAGACGACTGTCGTCCAGACTGCGAAGGAATGAACGCGCATGCGCGGCGAGTTATCGACCTTCTCAAGCGCGGCAATCGTCATGGCGCTCGCCACCGTTGCCAGAACGGCAGACAGATGTAGATGCTCGGCAATGAGCCAGGTCGAGAAGGCATAAACAAACTGTAACAGAGTGCCGCCCACAGTGTTCTCCGTCAGTGGCCTGAGCCGGGATACCAGAAGCCCGAAGACGATGCCGAAGACAATTCCGCCCGGCACCGCCAGACCAAGTTGAACCGCGACTGCGCCATTTATCCCTCCCTGTGCTTGCATCGTCAGCGCCGCGCCAAAGAGCAAGAGAGCCGTCGCATCATTGAAAAGGCTTTCGCCTTTCAGGAGCGTGTCGACGCGTCTAGACACCGGAAGGCTGGAAAGAACCGCCGTTGCTGCCGCTGCATCCGGCGGAGCGACGATGGCACCCAGTGTGAATGCCACCGCCAATGGAAGACCGGCCATTTCAACGCCGACCAACGTTACGACGCAGGTGGTAATGAGAACAGCGAAGATCGCGTAGAAGATCAGCGGTAGCAGCATTCGGCGCGCCGCGCCCACGGGAAAATCATAGGCTGAATCGATCAAGACAGGCGCGATGAAGAGAGCCAGTGCCGTGGGCGGGTCGATGGGGATCGTAGGCGCTCCGGGCAGGAGAGCCACAGCCACACCGGCAGCGGCGAGAATGCCGGGATAAGGCAAGTGCATTCGCCGCGTGACTTGAAGAAGCAACATAGCAATCGCCAGCAATGCAATAATGGTCTCAAAGAAAGTCATCGCCATGACACTCCAATGCTTTCGAGCGCGTTGAAAGAGCTAGATGCTGCATGTAAAGGTGTTTAACATGAAGGATAAGCGTGAGAAATAATCATGGCGCTGGATTATGACGTTGCTGTTATCGGTGCGGGAGCGGCCGGTATCGCAGCGGCTCGAAAACTGACGAGCGCCGGACGTTCTGTCGTTATTCTCGAAGCCAGCAATCGCATTGGTGGGCGCGCATGGACGATCGGCCTGTGCGGAATGCCGCTGGATCTCGGTTGTGGCTGGCTCCATTCCGCGAAACGCAATCCGTTTTCACAGCTCGGTCGCGAGGCAGGATTTTCCATCGAACGCACGATATCCGCCTGGCAGAGCCAATGGCACGAACTTGGCTTCTCCAAGGCTGAACGATCTGCCGCGCGATCAGTGTGGGAAGCGTTCAATGAGCGGATCAGACGCGATCCCCCTGAGACGGACCGGGCTTCGGATGCACTCGATCCTGACGGCGAGTGGAACCAATATTGCCAGTCGCTCAGCGCTTATCTCAACGGCGCGCCTTTAGAGCAACTCTCGATCCGCGATTTTCTCGCTTATGACGACGCAGCCACTGATGATAACTGGCGTGTGAAGGAAGGATATGGGAGCCTGATTACAAGCTGCCTCCCAACGGATGCCGCCGTGCAATTGTCGACGCCAGTTCGACGCGTGGCGCTGACTGGGGACGGTGTGCGTGTCGAGACAGATCGCAACGCGTTGTTGGCAAGCGCGGTGATTGTCACGGCATCCACCAATGTGCTCGCGCGAGGCATGATCTCATTTGATCGAGAAGTGGATGACCATTTGCAGGCGGCGACCCAATTGCCGCTTGGGCTTGCAGACAAATTGTTCATCAGGCTTGAGGGTCACCATGGTCTGGAACCGGAGACCCATCTGCTGGGCAACCCTCGCGACTCGTCAACTGGCAGCTATTATATCAGGCCAATGGGTCGACAGCTGATTGAAGGCTTTTATGGGGGCGAAGGCGCTGCGCGTCTGGAGACCGCAGGTCTCATGGATGCTTTTGCATTCGCATCAGACGAGCTTGCATCGCTCATCGGAAATCGCATCAGATCTCATTTGAAGCCTTTGATCGCCTCCACCTGGTGCGCGATGGACTGGATACACGGCTCCTACAGCCATGCAGTTCCCGGTGCCTCGCAAGCGCGTATTTTACTTGCGCAACCAGTGGAAGACCGGTCGTTTTTCGCCGGCGAAGCGACACATCCTCAGGACTTCTCCACGGCTCATGGTGCGTGGGACAGTGGACTGCGTGCCGCCGGTGAGGTTCTTGCGGTCATGACATCTTAGCAAATAAAGGGCAAACGGCAGTATTTTGGTAATGACAGACAGGCAACATATCGAAGCAATCATTAAACGACATGCTCCATGCGACGGCACGTTCGAAACCAAGCTGCCGGGTCTGAGGCTGATACGCTGTTCCACGCCGACGCTTCCAATGCCTGTCATTTATGAACCGGCACTTTGCCTCGTCGCACAGGGACGAAAGCGGGCAACACTTGGAACAAGAAGCTTCGTCTATGACAGCGCCAATTATCTTATCGCTTCGGTCGATCTTCCAGTCATGGGAGCGGTTATAGAGGCTTCTCCGGAAAAACCTTATCTTTCAATGCAGCTTGACCTCGATACCGCTGAACTGGCTGACCTGACGGTTCGGTATCCTTCGAACGAGCGACCGTCAGGACGCAACCCGGCAGGACTTCTGCTCAATGAGGTTGATCCAGGCATCATTGATGCCGCAACGCGTCTTTTGAAGTTACTAGACACTCCTCAGGACATTGACGCCCTTGCACCGCTGGCAAAACGCGAAATTCTCTATCGGCTTATCACAGGCGCTTCAGGTCATGACGTGCGCCGGATCGCGCATGCGGGCACGCATCTTACGCAGATAGCGAGAGCGATCCTGTGGATCCGCGAACACTACCGGGAGCAATGTCCGGTGGAAACCGCCGCTGAAGTCGCCGGGATGAGTCGCTCGACCTTTTATACCCACTTTAAAGCGATCACCAATATGAGCCCACTGGAATTCAGAACCCAGTTGCGGCTCCAGGAAGCGCGCCGACTTATGCTCAGTGACGGGCTCGACGCAGCGACTGCTGGATTTCAGGTTGGTTATGGCAGCCCATCGCAATTCTCCAGAGAATATACGAGGGTCTTCGGCACGCCGCCCGCAACACACATCAATAGTCTGCGGCAGTTGCCTTAACCCCAGTTTTACAATTCCTTTGGAACACTGAGCGACGCAGCGGCATCGTGACCTATCATATCTGCCGCAATGAATGGATTGGCGGATGGTCTGGATGCTGGCCGTCCAAGAAGTTGGTAACGCTGAAACGACTTCACGAAATGGTCGAAGGCGGCTCGGATGCGGCCAACCTTCAGAAGATTCTCGTGTGCGACGATCCAGACGTCAAGTTTGTGAATATCGACATCCGGCAATATTCTGATCAAGTTGGAATCCGTTTCTCCCAGAGGCGTCTGCAGCACTCCAATTCCGATCCCCTGTCTAAGTGCGGCGACTTGCGCGGGATGGCTGTCGCTCTTGAAGACGAAGTTGCTGGAGGTTGACGTCAGACCAAGAGACACCGCGAGAGCCCAATCTGCGCGGTTTCGGTCTGGACCGATAAGGTCGTGATCTCCAAGTTCCATAAGGTTCTTTGGCACGCCGTGTCTGTGGACATAAGACGTGGATGCGTAGAGCCCAAGAGGAATATTCGCCGCCTTACGTGCAACCAGAGCGCCTTGCGTTGGAGTATAGGTGCGAATTGCGAGATCAACTTCTCGTGTCAACAAATCGGCAGACACGTCGCTCAGTACCAGCTCGATCCGGAGATCTGGATGTTCGATCCTTAGATCAGCGAGCATCTTCGGAAGCACTTCAGTACCCATGATTTCCGGTACGCTCATCCGGACGACGCCGGAAACCCCGCCGCTCGAAGCTGCCTCCCGACGGAAGGAGTGAGACGCATGGGCCATCGCCGTGACCGGTCTTCTAAGGCTTTCTGCCAGTTCCGTGGGGATTAGGCCCGTCGTAGAGCGAACAAACAAGACCGCACCAAGAGCGCTCTCCAGCACCTCTATTCTGGACCGAACCGTTGGATGAGAAACCGCCAGTTTACGCGCGGCCGCTGCAAAGCTGCCAGCCTCCAGAACAGCCAGAAAAACGCGTTGATCATCCCAGGAAATTTCATCGCTCATAAAGTTTTCTACAGCTCCTGAAGGAAAAACGGAATTCTCATCCGCCCCGGTATCTTTAGATTTTTGCTGTGATCCACACACAGCATCACGGTTTGCCACCTACGCCACCGACCTGGTCCGTGAAAGTCATCGTTGGAAATTTCGGAGGATTCGCCAAGTTTCCCGGACAATCATTTTATCGATCGGCTCGGGGTTGTGACTACTGTTGATTGCGGGAAGGTGAACATTGCAAGCACTAACCAAAAGTTGTGCTTGATGCATATGCAACATTTTAGTTGGCCGGCTTAGATCGCCGGATGCAATCATGAAGGGAGATACATGTGACAGATACTGAGGACCAGGCACCCGGCCTTACTCGTCGGCAATTTCATCAAGTTGTCGGGACAGGCGTGGCGGCAACATGGATGACGTTTGTCACCCCCTTGGAGTCGGACGCTGCACAACCGGCATCAAAAACCCGGAATTTGGTGAGCCTGACTGTCAACGGTCAGAAGCATGATCTCCAGCTTGATCCTCGTACAACGCTTCTCGATATGCTTCGAGAGCACCTCGCAGTGACCGGGACGAAGAAGGGTTGCGATCATGGCCAGTGCGGCGCCTGCACAGCGATTGTGGATGGTCGGCGCATCAATTCGTGCCTGAGCCTGGCAGCTATGCACGACGGCAGTGAGATAGTCACGATTGAAGGCCTGGCATCGGCAGACAGTCTGCATCCAATGCAGAGCGCATTCATCGAGCATGATGGCTTCCAGTGCGGCTACTGTACGCCCGGCCAGATATTGTCAGCCGTTGGAGTGCTCAACGAACTGGCTGCCGGTTTCCCCAGCGCGGTCACGGCGGATCTGAATGCCGCACCCGATGGAAGCGCGATGGAAATCCGTGAGCGGATGAGCGGCAATATCTGTCGTTGCGCGGCTTACCCCAACATCATTGCGGCAATTCTCGATGCAAAAGGAACACGCGCATGAGGGACTTCATCTATCACCGTGCCCGTTCAATCGATGATGCCATGTCTCTTCTAGGCACAAATCCAGACGCAAAATTGCTGGCTGGCGGCACAAATTTGCTAGACCTCATGAAGCTTCAGATCGAAACGCCACCCCACCTCATTGACGTCAATCACCTTGGTCTGGACGGAATTGAGGTCACCGAGGCTGGTGGACTCTGGATCGGTGCGACAGTCCGTAATGCCGACCTTGCCTCTCATCCCGCTGTACGGAGTGATTACGGTGTCCTGACGCGGGCACTGGTTTCAGGGGCCTCGGGCCAACTGCGCAATCGAGCGACGATAGCAGGTAATTTGATGCAGCGTACACGCTGTCCCTATTTCTACGGCACGACCATGGCCTGCAACAAGAGAGAACCCGGCTCAGGATGTGATGCGATCAACGGACTGTCAGCCAACCTTGCCATTCTCGGCACGAGTGCATCATGCATCGCAACGCACCCCTCGGACATGGCCGTTGCCTTGCGCGCGCTGGATGCGTCAGTCGTCGTGACGGGACCAGACGGCGAACGCAAAATTGCGATCAGCGAGTTTCACAGACTGCCCGATGAGACACCACATATTGAGACAAATCTGAAGGCCAGGGAGATCATAACCAAAGTCGAGCTTCCCGCCCCCATCGGCGGCAAACACGTCTATCGCAAGGTACGCGAGCGAGCCAGTTACGCATTTGCGACCGTATCCGTCGCACTGATCGCGCAGATCAACGGCAAAGAAGTTGCCATCGAACGCCTGGCATTCGGCGGCCTGGCTGCAAAGCCATGGCGTGTAGAAGCCGCCGAAAACCAAGGGTTCGGCCGCCCTGAAGATGTCGCCCGGGACGCCGCGTCCGCGGCTCTCGAAGGGGCAAATCCAACGGAGCATAACAGATACAAGATTGAGCTGGCGCAGCGTGCTCTGCACTCCGCCTTGATTGATGCACAGGAGCAGAAATAATGATCCGTCTCGATACTGATAGCACGGACACGCGCATCGTCGGCAAACCCGTCAGCCGATTGGACGGCGTAAAAAAGGTAACAGGCGCTGCAACTTACGCTTATGAGCACGCCCCGGCCCTAAAGGCTTTGGTTGGCGTCTTTGCGACTTCCAGCATAGGACAAGGCGAAATCCTGGACATTGACGTGACGGCGGCTGAAAAGATGGAAGGGGTTCGCCGGATCATCACCTATAAAAACTGTATACCACAGGGTAAGCTGGATACATCAAACGCCAATTTTACGACCCGGGCACGGCCCATCCTTTCGAGCACCACGATAAACCATTATGGTGAACCCGTCGCTCTGGTGGTTGCAGACACCTTCGAACAGGCGAGAGATGCGGCCCGCGCCGTAAAGCCCTTGTATAAGCCTGGCCAAGGGAATTTCGCCTACTCTCCAGAGAGCGAAATTGTCGATGAGGAAATGGCTGCGGCCGGCTTTGTCGGCACGACCAGAGTTGGTGATTTCGACACCGGCTTCGCAGGGTCCACTGTACAGGTCGATGCGAGCTTTGAAACCGCGATGCAACTGTCGCAACCCATGGAGCCGCATGCGACGCTGGCGTGGTGGGACGGCGAGACTCTCAATCTCGTCACCAGTCATCAGACGATAACCAATATTCAGACATCCCTGGAGGCTGCTTTCGGATTGTCGAAAGAGCGGCTGGTCATCTCCGCGCCGTTCGTCGGGGGTGGGTTTGGTTCGAAACTTGCCGTACACGCTGACCTGATGGGTGCTGCCGTTGCCGCCAAAATGTCAGGACACCCGGTGAAGGTTTCGTTGACCCGGCAACAGATGTTCGGCCTCACAGGTCTTCGCCCATGGCAACAGCAACGGGTTCGGCTGGGTGCGAGCGCCGATGGTCGCCTCGCGGCAATAGGCCATGAGGCCCTGATTTACTCCAATCGTAACGATCCGTTTGTCGAGCAGACCGCCACCGTGACACGATCTCTCTATGCTGCGCCTCATCGCTTGACACGTCATCAATCGTTTCATCTCGACCTGCCGAACGGCGAGGCTGTTCGCGCGCCCGGCGAAATGACAGGTTTGCTCGCTGTTGAAATAGCGATGGACGAGCTTGCCGAAAAACTGTCGATCGATCCGGTCGAATTGCGCGTTCTGAACGATACGACATCCGATCCGGAGACGGGCGTCCCACTGACCGGGCGCGACCTTGGCGAATGTCTCCGTACCGGCGCGGAACGGTTTGGTTGGTCGGAGCGTGGCGCGAAACCGGGTGAGCGGCGTGATGGCCAGTGGCTGATTGGAATGGGCGTCGCTTCGGCCATTCGCTTTCACTTTCAGGGGTCAGCAGAAGTCGAGGTCGCCATAAGGCCAAACGGCAGGATAGAGGTCAGGTCAGACCTGACCGACATCGGCACGGGCAGCTACACGATTCTTGCCCAGATCGCTGCCGAACTTCTTGGGCAGCAGGTTGAGGACATTGACGTTACCTTGGCACATTCGAGCCTGCCACCCGGCGGAGGTTCGGGAGGATCATGGGGTGCACCAAACACGGCGACAGCCCTGCATCGTGCATGTCTCTCCCTTCTGGAGCGCGCAGGGGTTTCACCAAGCCCGAATTTTATAGCAGATGTTTTGAAGGCAAATCCTTCAGGACTGATGGCAACAGGCACAATTGCATCTTCTGCCAACACCGCAGACTGGGAAGCAAAGTCGCGTCACACATACGGTGCCCACTTTATCGAGGTCGGCGTTCATTCTTTAACAGGCGAAGTCCGGATTCGACGTATGCTCGGTGTGTTCTCCGCTGGCCGTATTCTTAATCCTAAAACAGCCAAATCTCAGCTTTTGGGAGGGATGATATGGGGCGTTTCGGCAGCCATTCGTGAAGCTGCCGAAATTGATGCACGTTACGGAAACATCGTGAATGGAGATTTGGCGGAATATCTGGTGCCGGTCCACGCGGATATTCCCGACATTGATGTCATCCTGATCGACAGACCGGACCTGGACGCAAATCCGGTGGGCGTTAAAGGCGTAGGAGAACTGGGGAATTGCGGCTCATCCGCTGCCCTTGCCAACGCTATTTATAACGCCTGTGGCGCCAGAGTTCACAAATTTCCAATCCGGCTGGCAAGCCTGCTGCCCGCGCTTCATTAGCATTGATATCGCCGTAGGGAATATAGCCATGGCATGACAGCATGCCATGGCTAGAAGAAACTCGTTTTACATTTTGTACAAAGGGCACGCCGCGACTCCATCAGATGCCGTGGGCGACTTCATGAAACGACGGATGAAAGAGTGCATTTTGCGGAAAACACCCACACTGTTTGAAATTCTAAAATACCATCGGGAAACCGCTTTCGTGCTGGCAGCGAGCTTTGTGGCACTTTTCATAGCTGGCATCGCTTCGACGCTCGTCATACCGGAACTCCGACCAGGTGGGCTCGGAGCACTTCGAAATGGCGGCGAATCCGGCAGTCTCGGTTGGCTCATATCGTCGGCATATTCCGAAGGGAATATTCCGTATGCCATGGCTGTAACATTCCTCGTCAATCTGATGTGGGCCGGCTTCTTACAGACGACTTTACCGACCTTTGTCGTGCCCTATCTCGGTGTCGTGGTCACGGGCCTTCGCTTTCTGCTTTGGGGAATTCTCTTCACGCTTGTCGGTGCGAATGATCAATCAATCTTCATTCATTACATCACGCTTTTTCTGGAAGGATTTGCGTACGCACTCGCGGCTTTGGCGGCCTGGATCCATAGCAGAATGTTTCTC
This sequence comes from Hyphomicrobiales bacterium, assembly GCA_900468285.1. Classification (GTDB taxonomy): domain Bacteria; phylum Pseudomonadota; class Alphaproteobacteria; order Rhizobiales; family Rhizobiaceae; genus Agrobacterium. The sequence goes on from UBTF01000005.1 coordinate 212,550, forward strand.
AGACCCGGTCTCTATGGACTGCGAAGTCGTATTCAGGGTTACAAAGCGGGCTTAGTGGCAACCGCCAAGATTTACATCATCATTATTCCCGCCTTGATCATGGCAGCAGCATACGAGGCGATATCTGTTATCGGGTTCATAGCGCAATGATGGCTCAGTCTGCCGCAGCTAACCGCAATCTACCACAGCTACATTCCGCAGTCGCGGTGTCGCAGGCGATACAAAATGATAGAAGCGCAATCTGACATAAGCTTTAGGCTTTAAACCATAACTGCATTCCTTCGCTTTGTGCTAAACAAGCACTCGAACGGATAACGGCAGATGGGACTTCCCCTTTTATCCCTCGCTGCGTTCCCCGAAATGTGCGTCTCTCCCAGAGTTCGGATTTCACATGGCAAATCTATTTCGCATCATCACAAGGCGCGGCGCAAACAAGTCAATCAGACTGGTCAATCGGGGTACAGCCCATGTTGAAGGAAAAGTAACAGGCGCTGGCGAGATATGCCTTGGTCAAGCTTGGAAAGGTCTTCCGGCCGAGCCTACGCAGCTCATTATAAAACCCGACGGACAGCTCCATCTCAATGGTCGCTTTGATGTCTATAGCGGCTGCACGATCGGCATTCAAAGCGGGGCGAAGCTTACACTGGGAAGTGGTTTTGCTAATCGTAGCAGCTGGATATCCTGCGGCCATGAAATAACGATTGGCGAGCAGGTCTTCATCGCCGATCAGGTTATAATCCGCGATTGGGATGGCCACACAATCGTTGGACGCCCTAACGCCGCACCCATTACAATCGGAAATCACGTCTGGATCGGGATGCGCTCCATGATCCTCAAAGGGGTCACCATCGGCGACGGCGCTGTGATAGCTGCCGGAGCGGTCGTGGTGAAAGATGTTCCGGCGGGTTCCGTCGTTGCAGGCAACCCCGCGAAAGTCGTCAAAAACGATGTCTCTTGGGTACCGTAAGGGCCAGCGGGCACATCCGCACCACTGTTCAATATCCGACGCCGTGCGACGATCGCGGCGTGGCTTATTCCGATTCATCACCCGTCAGTCGAAACAGTGAGAGCTTTCCAGTCCTCAATTTCCTGCTGCAACCGGTCGATCCGCGCCGTTACGTGCTTGAGAGCATCGCTTCCCAGAAGAAGTTGCGGCGGAGGGCTGTCGGCTTCGATGAGGGTGAGTAGGGCGGCGGCCAGCTTTTCAGGATCACCAAGTTGGTTACCACTCACGGCCTGTCTGGCCTCGCGGATCGGATCAAATAGACTGTCGTAATCTGCAATCGACCTCTCCGTTCGTATCATCGAGCGCCCTGCCCAGTCCGTTCGGAAGGAACCGGGGCAAAGTGTCGTAACGTGAACACCAAAAGGTGCCATTTCAGAGCGCATGACTTCGGAAATACCTTGGAGTGCGAATTTGCTGCCGCAGTAATACGCGATGCCCGGCATGGTGATCATGCCGCCCATCGATGTGACGTTGACGATAAAGCCACGGCGGCGCTCCCGGAACCTGGGAAGAAACGCTTTGGCCACCGCAACCGCCCCAAAAACATTGACGTCAAACTGACGTCGCATCTCATCGATCGGCGACTCTTCGAGGACACCCTCGTGACCGTAACCGGCATTGTTTATCAGCACGTCGACGGGTCCGTACTTGTCCTCGGCTTGCCTGACGACCTCTGGAATACGATCGAATTCGGTCACGTCGCAAATGACCGTGTGCAGTGCCGGAAGGGACTTTGCCATCGCTTCACGAGAGCTTTGGGAGCGGACTGTCCCAATGACTTCGTGACCGGCCTGGACTGCGGCGGTAGCGATCGCCAATCCGAAGCCTGAATTTGCTCCAGTGATGAAGAATGTCCTGGCTATCATTGTTTGAAACTCCTTGATTGCTTGTGGACGTGACAGATAATATGAGAACCTTGGAAGAACGATCTTGGAAACTATCAAGTTGTTGCCAAATCCTATTTATGACGACAGAAGAGCGTCCATGAAGAACCAGCTTGTCGAATTGGCCGGACAACTTGCTCCTCGCCACGGGTACAACCCGACATCTCTTCCTACGGTCCGTATTCTGAGAACCGAGACTGTGCTTCGCGACATTCCGGTGCTCTATAATCCAGGGGCCGTATTCGTCTTACAGGGAAGCAAGCAAGGCCTCCTTGAAGGAGATATCTACCTCTATGATGAGGACCACTATCTTGCCGTATCGGTGCCAGTTCCCTTTCGGATGACGTCGACTGCCAGTCCGCAGCGGCCTTTGCTGGCGATCTATCTGGAGTTCGATATGCAAATGGCGGCCGAAATCGCCATGCAGATTGAAAAACACGCAGGTCCGGCAACGACACTGCCCAATGGCCTCACATCGAGCAGAATGGGCGATGACATCGAGGATGTCCTGTTACGCCTGTTAATTGCACTCGGCAGCGCGGTTGATATCGCAGTGCTTGGAGCCTCAATCCTGCGCGAACTGCATTATCGGGTCATGGTTGGACCGCAAGGCGCTGCAGTCGTTGCAGCCCTTCAGCGAAAAGGCACGCCTGGAAAATTGGTCCAGAGCCTTGTGTGGATACGCGCGAACTACGGTTCCGACATCGCTGTAGCGGACCTGGCAAAAGACGTGGGTATGAGCGTTCCCTCCTATCACATGCATTTCAAGAAGCTGACCGGATCGAGCCCGATTCAATATTTGAAAGCATTGCGGCTTCATGAGGCAAGACTGATGATCGCTCGTCAAAGCGGGACAATCGCGCAAGTGGCTATATCGGTCGGTTACGTAAGTCCGACGCAGTTCAGCCGTGACTTCAAACGGCATTTCGGGCGAACAGCATCGGAAGAGGTGAAGTGGGTTCGGCATCACCTCGGAGAGCAGCCCTGAAGACGCTGAGACAAGATATAGGTGGCGCAGCGTCATCAACCGGTCAGTACGGATCGTTTCAAGGTCATTACGCCACAGGCGACTTCGGAGTTCCCTACAGAGCCAGCTTTCGCACAACTTGCAGCGCAGCTATTCCCTATTCAGAGTTTGACGCGGTCTATGATTTCGTAATAAGCGTGGAAATCGAGCCATTCGATGCCAGAAACAACCCGGCCGTCGCGCATGTCCATGATGTACATGTATTCGTTGCGGTAAGGAACGCCATCAATAGCGGTTGTGGCACTCTTGATGCGGGCAAACACCTTGTCGCCATCTGCCCACGTTCCTACGACCGTGATGGTTAGCGGTGACGCAAACCGCGCAAAAAGTGCCTCTTCCGCTTTCGAGAAAAGTTCTTCTTTGCTGTGATACGTTCCTGCGATCGGACCGTGGCCTGCCAGTGTCCACTCTACGTCGTCTACAAAAATCTCGAAAAATTTCGCAAAGTCATGAGACGAACCCGCAAGAGCGTTGTTCACGATGTTCAAGTTCGATTGCTCGGTCTGTGAATAAGGCATGTTCATCCTTTCTTGACTTAGGATCATGGAGCGCCTTGAAGGACAACCGTCCAAAATGGCGTCATCTGTGGGCTGCTTAGGCTGGAAACATTTCATTTCCTCGTTTGCATCAATGCAAGCCTGCTTCGGCGGTCTCGAATAAACTTTGGTTGATCAAAAGGGCGCTAAACCGGGCGGATCGCTAAAAATACTTAAATGTTCAAACCGGATACGCGTGCTAGCGTGTTGAGGTCGACAAGGTCTTCAAGGCCGAGTGGCAATAAACCGCCAGTCTGAAACAGCAGCCAGACGATGAGGCTCTGCGCGTATTGAGTAATCTCGACTGTCTACGATTGATCGCAGATCGGCAAAGCTTCTATACCGAACGGCTACGATGTCGTCCCATTGCTCTTGTTCTCGTGGAAACACTGTCTTGAGCTGCTTGCCGGCATAGACAAGTTCCACGGGTATATCCAAGCTGGCTGCGATGTCGCGGAATGCACCCGCGTAGCCTTCATAATATGCGGCCCGGGCCGTTGCCCTCTTGTCTTGGAAGTCATCGGGATAAGAAGGGTGAGCCCTGAAAGAAAGCAGATTTATCATCACAACGGGTTCATCTCCGATCACGCGACTAGCCTCAGCCAAGCCATCAGGCGAAAATTCAAGCTCATTCATAATTCAAACTTTCTGACATTATTTGTAATTTTGTCAGATTTTGACATTTTTTGTCGAGATGTCAAGATACGTTATGCGTAACAGAATCGATAAGACAGATGACATTCTGCGAGGGGCAGAAGACGTATTCGTTCGGTATGGCTTCGCTCGCACCACAATGAGCGACATCGCCATAGCCGCCGGTATCTCCCGGCCCGCACTCTACCTTTTGTTTCCAGACAAGGAGGCAATATTCGGCAGGGTTATCGAACAAATGGATGAGCGTTCGCTGGGCCGGATAAGAGCTGCCGTGGCCGAGATTGAGCCCATAGACCAGAAGCTGTTACACGCCTGTCTGGTGTGGGGAGCGCATGGTGTCGAACTCGCGGAAGCATTTCCCGACGCCGCGGATCTCTTTGACCTTCGCTTCCCTGCCGTGCGTCTAGTCTACTCACGATTCCAGATGTTGATTGTTGATATCCTCAGCGCGAGCGCGGACCCATGGCGGTTGCCTATCAGCCGCCAAGACTACGCATTGACACTCACCTACGGAATGCGAGGCCTCCGCTACGCTGCTGAAGATGTCGAGGACATGAGGCGTCTTATTGAAGCACACGTCACGATCTATAGCATGCCGCTCAGGGATTATACCTAGGGCCGAGACAACTTTGCACATCAAAGCAAAATATCCGACATCAGCTTCAATGAATGACCCATATCCAGTGTGAATCGATTTCAACTGGTGCACCATTTTGCAGACCTGACGACGCTCTGTTCGCACGCGATACTGTTTTACAAAATTGTGACGTGGAACATACTATGAGTTGATTTCCAAACAACTGCTGAAAGAAAATCGATATTGTTATTTTAGAACAGTGATTTAGAGCTTTTCGTCTAAAAACGACAGTCCCATCTTCCATCTTAAAAATAGTTGAGGCGCAATTTCTAGGCACTTACCTCCTCTCTGCTCGGTCACCGGTCTGGCTTTTACTCAGCGTACGAAGTGAATCGTGATCGGTGATCTATAACTGCAATCTGCTGGCAGGACAGTCGTAGTCAGAATTTCCATTAATACTGTGTCTCTCATTAAGGTAATACGAGACCAACAGGAGGACATCATGTTCAACCGCGAAAATATCACGAATACCACTGTGGTTCTCTGGGAGGGTCGCGCGAAACCGGGGCGCGAAGAAGACTTGAGAAACTTTATACGAAGCGCTGTAACCGCCTCGAGAAATGATACTGGCTGCGTCGACTACGAAGCTCATGAAGTTGAGGGACAAGTGGGTACCTTTATCATCTATGAACGCTGGACCAGCAAAGAAGCGCTTGATGCACATCTGAACGCTGCAAGGATGCGAGAACTTGCCCCGCAATTTTCAGAGATGATTGAAGGTTCGATTGAGACAGGTATTAGATTCCTAAGTCCGCTTAGACCATCAAATTAAATGCATCTGCGAACGATAAAAGTAGGCAGTATGCGCGCCAAAAGTTTCCACTCGACGAGAGTAACATGGCTTTTGGCAATTATGATCTGCTTTAGAACACGCAATCGCCCATACTGATTCAGGCCGTTTACAATCAGTATTAGAATTCTAATAAAGGTACAGGCTCCAACCGCGCTCATTTTGAGCGTCTTCGGCGTCTAGGCGTTTGAGAGGATGCCCGTGGCTTCTCAACGCGCATTTCCTCACACTCAAAGGCCCACGCCTTGAATGGAATCGAACCCGCGACCTACTCCTCTGATAATCAATCGAAAGCGCTAGTATCACTCGATTTGCGCATGTGTGTTGGCACTAGAATCCTACGACGCTCTTCACAAGCCCGATAGAAGAAAGCTGACGTTTAATACTTTACCAAGAGCCACAAAGAAGTCTAATTTTCTGCCTGGCTCATACCGCGACGGGACAGACTCACACTCAACCAGACTGCCGAAACAAGAAAATAGAATGCTCCGAAGCCCGCATAACCGACGACCGTGGAGATCGAAGGTTCCAGCGGCAGTTGCGCTTGATACATGAAGACAGCGCCTGCTAATGCCGATTGACCGCCACTTAGAATCATAGCCCATTGACCTCCGCTCGTTCTCCAACGCGTTATAGCAGTGCCAAGCTGCAGAAGCCCTGAAAAAATCGCCCAGAGTCCAAAGGCGCCCAGAACCCAGTTCATACTCATCATCAAAGCGATGATCACGGCGATTGTCATCATCGCGCTTGCAGTGGCGTTGATCGCCTGGCTGCGGTTGACTGCCAAACCACCACTCCTGGCCGCGTCAAGAACGTTGGCGGCCGCATCCCAAGCCGGATAGGCGATCAGCAGTGCGGCAGCTACCCCGAATGATTGCTGTCCGATGGTCAATGCCGCCGCGACCCACAACACAGAAAACGCCGCGCGCGCAAAGTAATACTGCTTAAGCCATTGCTCGTTGCCCCTTGCGGCAATGAAGGTATGATTGTTTGCCATTGTTGTTTCCACTTCTTGGATGATGAGATTTACTAAAGCGAGCTCGGTCAGAAAAAACCGACATGTTTGCCAAATGCAGTATTCTCGTCCCACTTGAATCGGCCAATTCGGTCGCTTTCGCCGGAGAGCTTCGCAGCTGGCTTCTCTGATACCTCGACGGTCGGTGAGCGGTCGTGCGAAGGATCCACGAGAGCAATGCCTTGATGACTTTCCTGGCGCATGCGCTTGTCGAATGCCTCGGTGATCTCCTCTTGGCGCTTTGCGACCCATCGACCGTCGGGATCAGAGAGGATCGAGTTGGTTTGACCGATCTCAACAGGTGGCGAAGAAGCGATAGCTGAGATGGGCATTACTTTTTGAACTAGGCGTCTGCTCATGTGCTGTGATCCCGTGGTTTGCTTTTTGATTGCCTCAGATGCCGGCGTACCATTCGTACCCGCGGTCTTCCCAATAGCCGCCGTTGCCTCCCCACAAGCCGGCAAAGCTGTCGACCAGCTCGATGCGCATGATGTATTTTGCCTGCTTGTAACCCAGCTGCCGCTCGACCCTCAGCCGCAACGGCGCGCCGTGGCCGACGCTCAGGTCTTGGCCGTTCATCTGGTAGGCGAGGATGGTTTGAGGATGTACTGCGTCGATAAGATCGATGCTCTCGTAATAGCGGCCGCTCCCGTCGAGAGTCTTTTCGAGTTCGTCGGCACAATGAAGCACGACATAGCGCGCCGTGGGCTTCAACCCGGTCAGTCGCAACAGGCTGCCGAGCGGAACGCCCGTCCATTTGCCGATGGCGCTCCACCCCTCCACGCAGTCATGGCGGGTGATCTGGGTGCGGGACGGGAGCGCCTTCAGATCGGCAAGCGAAAACATCTGAGGCCGATCAACAAGACCGTCGATCTTCAGTCGCCAATTTGCAAATTTGCCTTCCAGCAATTCCGCATACTCCTCGCTGTCGGGCGCGCTCGTTCCATTGACACGGAAAGAGGGAGAAATGTCCTTTTCGTCAAACTCACGCGCCAGGGCATCACGCCCCTGAAGCAGTCTCTGTGCCTTCAACGTCAGGTGCTCGGCTGAACGGAGGACATTGGCGACGTTTGCGTTTTGGTCCAGCAAGTCACATCCGGAAAGGGTCAAGGCGCTAGCACCAAGAGTGCCACCAATCAAAAAGCGGCGTCGAGTAAAGAGCTTGCTCATGATTTCGGGCCTTTTTCCTGGATCGCATAGCGTCCGGTGATCATCGAGCGGATGTTGTTCCAGGTCCCGGAAAGGATCACCATTGCCACATGCACGATAACGAAGATCACAAGCGCCGACGCTGTGATGAAATGGATCGTGCGCGCGGACTGGCGTCCACCGAAAACATCGACAAGGGACGGCAGAGCGGCATCGACGCCCGGCGACATGGTCAGGCCGGTCAAAACCATCAGAGGCAGGAGGACGACAATGACCGCCAGATAGGTGAGCTTTTGAAGCGCGTTGTAATGCCTGGCCTCCTCCCCTTCGGGGAAGCGGAGACGAGCGTGGTCGAGAACCTCGCGGCCGAGATGGCGAGGCGAGAGTTCGTGCACCTTCGGCACCAGGTCTCGCCTGAAATGTCCGCTTAGAAGGCTGAAGCCAAGATAGAGAATACCATTGATCACAAACAGCCAGGCAAAGAAGAAATGCCAGCGACGTCCAGCCGCGAGATCCTGGAACGAGGGGATTGTTGCCCAAGACGGGAAAGCGCGCGCAGTCGGCTCCCCATCAACATTGGAAACACCGAGAACGCCAGTTGCAGGAATCTGTAGCCCTGCGACACGCAAGAAGCCGCTTGGCGTGCCTGCACGGTCGTCGGAGCCGATTGTCAGGACGGCCGGGTCGCCGTTCGCGCCATAATGACCCCAATAAAGCTCCGGGTGGGCATTGAAGATCTGCAGCCCGCTCAAAAGAAGGAAGCTCAGGCAAAGCACGTTCAGCCAGTGCGTAAGCCGAGTTACAACGGAGTGACGACGGATGAAGATCGTCCGAGGATATTGAACATTGTCATTGGAAGCGTTTGCGCTCATCTCAGCGTCTTTCATCTGTGGCATTTACGGCTGCAGATCGAACAACCTCGATCTGTAAGTCACCGGCCGAAGCAGTATGGCGGCTGCTCCGGCCAGTGACGGCGTGGTCTTCACATGGGGGGAACCACGCCGTTCTTGCCGACGACCACCTGGTGGGCGATCGGGCCTGTTGCAGCCTTTTCGGCGGTGATGAAGACAACGGCGCCGGGAACGAGATCATCCTTGGTGGCTCCAGCGATGGTCACGACAGGTGTCCCATCCGGAATGGCGATCTTCTTTTCCTTCCCATGATAGGTGACCGTGACGGTCCGGCCATCAACGCCCTTAACGGCATCCGCGACCGTCGCATTGGTCATGCTGCTGTCGGGCTTCAGATCCCAACCGTAGCTACCCTCGCCTGTGCCTTTCATTGCCGGCGGGAAAATGAGGACCTCAAGCGCTCCATCGCCGCCGTCGGCCCTTGGCAAGGATGCGATACCCACGAAATCGCCCGGCTTGATATCTGTGATCTTGGCATCCGCGACCCCAGCCACCTTCCAGTCGTCGGCAAGCGCCACATCGATTGTCATGCCTTCGCGCGTCTTCACTTTGAGCGTTGAACCCTGGTAGTCGACGATGCTGCCGCGGACATGGATCGGCGCGGCTTTCTTATCTTCGGCAGATGCGGGTGTCGAAAGGACTGTCACCGAAAGGATGCTGGTCAGCCCGAGGGCCACAGCGGGGAATACATTTTTCATTTTTATCTTCCTACTAGTTGGTAGTTTCATTGGACGCGATTGGCCTGAGCAGGCTAGCTACGCAGGATTAGTGAGAGACAGTCGGCGTAAGGCGGTTGAGAGCAGGTGAAAGTATCGTCGAAAAGACCTCCGGTTTCCCGTAGGCTCTCGCCGAGAGCATCGCCCCATATACCGTCGCCAGAAACGCTTCGGCTTCGACATGCGGTTCGCTCGTGAGACTGAGCGCTCCATTTTTGCTTCCACGCTCCATCACCGTCGTCAGCCACGATGAGATGAAGCGAAAGAAATTCGTAACTTCGGTTGCGACTTCCGTCGGAAGGGATGGCAATTCACTGGCAAGCAAGGCGCACACACAGTAAGGTCTGCTTGCATCCTCGATGCATTTCGCCCAGTGGTTTGCGTAGACTTTAAGGACGTCCAATGCGTCTGTAACATTCTGTTCAAGAGTGACAACGCTTGCCTGGCCATCTTCCCGATAGCGCTTGACCAGTTCACGTACCAGATCGACCTTGCTGGGGAAATGGTGGTGAATGCTGGCCTTGCGAATGCCGACCACTTCAGAGATATTTGCATAGCTGAACCCGTTGTACCCCCCACTCATAATGAGGTTGCGCGCAGAGGCCAGGATTTCGTCGGAAGTGTTCGAAAGATTGCTCATCGGACTTGTCTACCTTCTAGTAGGCAGATCGTCAATAGCAAAAGTTGGATTTCTTGTTAGCCGTCCGTGGAGACGGTCAGAGCTTTCCAAGATGCAAGTTCCTGCTGCAAACGTTCGATCCGCGCCGTCACGTGGCTGAGGGCATCGCTACCAAGAAGGAGCTGCGGCGGAGGATTGTCCGATCCTATGAGAGTAAGCACAGCGGCAGCCAATTTTTTGGGATCACCTAGCTGCTTGCCGCTTACGGCCTGACGCGCCTCGCGGATCGGATCGAACAGGGTATCGTAGTCCGCAATCGACCTCTCTGTTCGGACCATGGAACGCCCAGCCCAGTCTGTCCGGAATGAGCCAGGGCAAAGCGTTGTCACCTGAACTCCAAACGGCTCCATTTCCGAGCGCATGACCTCGGAAATTCCCTGAAGCGCAAACTTGCTGCCGCAGTAATATGCGATGCCGGGCTTGGTGATCATACCGCCCATCGACGTGACGTTCACGATAAAGCCACGGCGCCGCTCACGGAACCTTGGAAGAAATGCCTTGGCCACAGCGACGGCGCCGAACACGTTCACGTCAAACTGACGTCGCATCTCTTCAAGTGGCGATTCCTCGAGCACGCCCTCGTGACCGTATCCTGCATTGTTGATCAGCACGTCGACTGGCCCGTGCTCGTCCTCCGCTTGCTGGACGACTTCAGGAATGCGGTCGAAATCGGTGACGTCGCAAAGGACCGGGCGCAGTTCCGGGAGGGTCTTCGCCAGCCCTTCGCGCGAGGCTTCGGAGCGAACGGTCCCGATGACGGTGTGACCGGCTTCCATTGCGGCAGTGGCAATCGCCAGTCCAAAGCCCGAATTCGCCCCTGTGATGAAAAATGTTTTGATCGACATTTCTGAAACTCCTTGATTAACCATGGATGACAGATAATCTGAAGGCGATCTGAACTCGATTGCGGATTGTCTCAAGGTTTTGCCTAATCCTATGTTTATTGAAGAACAGTCCGCCGTCCATGACCGGCTTGTCGGCTTGGCCGGACAACTGGCTCCTCGCCTCGGCTACAATCAGACTGCGATCAGCTGTGTCCGCATCCTGCGCACTGAAGCGGTACTTGATGACGTTCCGGTTCTCTACAAGCCGGGGGCAGTGGTCGTATTACGGGGAAGCAAATATGGAATCCTGGAAGGCGAAATCTACCTCTATGACGAGGACCATTATCTCGCTGTCTCAGTACCCGTTCCATTCCGGATGACTTCGAAGGCAAGTCCACAACGGCCATTACTTGCCGTCTATCTGGAGTTTGATATGCAGATGGCGGCCGAGATTGCTTTGCAAGTGGAAGAACACGCAGGTCCCTCCGGTGCCAAACCGCGAGGACTGCTCTCGAGCAGAATGGATCGCGATATCGAAGACGTCCTGCTTCGACTGCTGACTGTGCTCGGCAACCCCGTCGATGTCGCCGTGCTCGGGAGCTCCATCTTGCGTGAACTGCATTATCGGGTCATGTCAGGGCCGCAGGGTGACGCGATGATCGCGGCCCTTCAACGCAGAGGGACCTCTGGAAGACTGATCGAGAGCGTGACGTGGCTGCGGGAGAATTACGCTTCCGAAATTGCCGTCGCGTATCTGGCCAAAGAGGTGGGCATGAGCGTTCCGTCCTATCACGTCCATTTCAAGAACCTGACCGGCTCAAGTCCGATGCAATATGTTAAGGCGATGCGGCTCCATGAGGCGCGACTTATGATCGCCCGCCGGAGCGGGACCATTGCAGACGCAGCTGCGTCGGTCGGCTACGTCAGCCCTGCCCAATTCAGCCGCGATTTCAGAAGGCATTTTGGACGCACGGCGTCGGAAGAGGCGAAGTGGGTCCACCAGCATCTTGGTGAGCAGGGCTAACCGATGCTCTAGCAGACTCCCGCAAATTAATCGCCAGATTCGCAGCGTGTTACTGCAATGCAGCTCGAAGGGCTGCTTCACAGTGAACCAAGGTCGTATCGAAGACGGGGACGCCGACATTACCCTCGTTCAACAGCATCCCTACCTCGGTACAACCAAGGATCAGACAATCACTGCCTTGATCAATTAGTCGCTGCGCAATCCGTTCATACGTTAATCGACTTTCCTCACGAACCACATCGCGACACAACTCGTCATAGATGATGCGATGGGTTTCCGCTCGATCATTGGCGCAAGGAATTATTGGTGACAGTCCTCGGGCGGTCAGGCGATCGGTGTAGAAATTCTGTTCCATCGTGAAAGCGGTTGCCATTAGCCCCGGCCTACGGAAACCGCTGTCCAGGATCGCTGTCGCAGTTGCATCTGCGATGTGAACGAACGGGATCGACACCCCGCCCAGGATCTTGTCCGCCACCTTGTGCATGGTATTCGTCGCCAGGATGAGGAGGTCAGCACCCCCGCGCTCCAGAGCAATGGCTCTTTCATTCAGGATATCTGCCGCCGCGTCCCAATCGGAAGATGCCTGTAGCTTTTCGATTTCGTCGAAGTCGACGGATCGTATGAGAAGCTCCGGCGAATGAAGTCCGCCTAGCCTTTCCCGCGTAAGCCTGCAGAGTTCACGATAATAAATCTGGGTCGAGGCCGCGGACATTCCGCCAAGTATGCCGATTGTCTTCAAATGCTTTCTCCATATTCATAGGCTTCAGTGTTTTGCCACCAAACTAGTCGAACCAACATCCTGTCATCAGGAAAACCCAACGACAGAGTGTGGAATGTAGTTGATCTCAAGAGCTTGTATTTCAGGGTCGGTAAGCCTGATGGAAAGCGCGGCGACAGCGTCGTCCAAGTGCTGCAACTTGGTTGCGCCGATGATGGGTGCGGTGATCTCGGATTTAGACAGAACCCATGCCAGCGCAATCTGTGCTCTGGGCACTTCCCTCTCCTGCGCAATCCTGGCAACCGCCTCCGCCACGCGTCTGTCGGCGTCCTCGGTGGTTCGGGTGTAAAGGCCCTTTCCGATCTCGTCGGTTTCAGAGCGATCGCTCTGCGCGCTCCAATCGCGGGTCAGGCGACCACGTGCGAGCGGGCTCCACGGGATAACGCCAATACCCTCGGCTTTGCAAAGCGGGAGCATCTCTCTCTCCTCTTCACGATACAACAGGTTCAGGTGGTTCTGCATGGAGACGAAACGAGACCATCCGTTCGCCTGCGAGACAGCGAGCATTTTCGAGAACTGCCACGCGTACATCGAAGACGCACCGATGTAGCGGGCTTTGCCCGCCTTGACGACGTCATGCAGCGCTTCCAGAGTCTCCTCGATAGGTGTCTGATGGTCGAACCGATGGATTTGATAGAGATCGACATAGTCAGTCCCCAAACGTTTTAGGCTGGCATCTATCTCGGAAAGAATGGCTTTTCGCGACAGACCTGCCCCATTTGGTCCGGGCTTCATCCGACCATTGACCTTTGTGGCGATGACCACATCGTCTCTCGTCGAGTACTCTCTTACAGCGCGGCCGAGGATTTCTTCGCTCGTTCCATCCGAGTAGACGTTGGCGGTATCGAAGAAGTTGAACCCCAATTCGATCGCTTTGCGGATAAAGGGGCGGCTTTGTTCTTCCGTTAGCGTCCAGGGGTGGCCTCCACGATCGGGCTCGCCATAGCTCATGCACCCAAGACAGAGCCGGGAAAGCTCAAGGCCCGTATTTCCAAGGCGTGTATATTCCATGTCCATCTCCAATTTTCGCAACGAAAACCTGCCTGGTCGATCGGCAGATACCGCCTTGCTTAATGTTCAAGCGCTTATGCCGCCATCGACGAGAATGCCCGAGCCGGTAATGTAGCCAGCGCCAGGGCCTGCAAGGAATGCAACGGCCTCCGCGACTTCTCGGGCCCGACCGTATCGGGCAATAGCCAGGCTCGGCAAGATCGCAGGTGCCAGAGCGCCATCGGCAGGGTTCATATCGGTGTCGATCGGGCCAGGCCGGACCAGATTGACGGTAATTTCCCGCGGACCCAGTTCGCGCGCTAGACCACGTGTAAAACTTTCCAGAGCGGATTTGGTCGCTGCATAGACAGCAATTCCCGCGAAAGGCACAGCCAGGCCTGCATTGCTGCCAGTACTGATGATGCGGCCTCCGTCCGGGATGTGCTTCAGCGCTGCCTGAGTGATCAGAAAGACGCCGCGCACATTAACGTTCAACTGAAGATCGATCTCTTCTAGTGGCTGTGTGGAGAAATCACCGGCAAACAGGACGCCGGCATTGTTGACCAGGATGTCGAGGCCGCCGAGGTCAGCGACAGTTCGCTCAACCGCGGCTTTAGCAGCGTCTGGGCTCGCGGCATCAGCTTGAATGGCAATGGCTTTGCGGCCCATCACTCGGATCTCCGCAGCGATAGCTTCGGCTTTTTCCGCCGACCTCTCATAGGTGATCGCGACGTCGGCACCGTCTTCGGCCAGTTTTAACGCGATGGCCGCACCAATACCGCGTGCCGCACCGGTCACGAGAGCTCGCCTTCCCGCAAGCGGAGGAGTGGGAATGTTGTTCATGGGGTTTACCTCAAGATGTTGCAATTCGATCGGCCGAGAAATGGATTGTCCGAGGGTGGCCGACTGGGAGTGGGAATGGTCAAACTTTTAAAGGAAGAGCCGACGGCTCAACGTTCGCACTCATCTGTGGACTTCTTTGTCCGATGGCAGGCCCGCGGAAAGCCAACCTGCAATGAGGAGACAAAGACCAATCGCGACGGCTGCGATGCTGTAGGCATGGCCGATGGATCTCTCGTCGGATGCTGAACCCAGGATTGAGAAAAACAATCCGCCAATAAGCGCTGTTGCCAAAGCGCCCCCTATCTGGAGCATCGAATTGACCAGGCCGGAGGCCAAACCCGACCGCGCCGGGTCAACCCGCTGAACGACAGTCTTCACAAGATTTGGGAGCGCAATTCCCTGACCGGCGCCAATAAGGAACAGGGCGACGAATAGAAACTCTGGTGCCCCGAATGAGATCAGGGTAGCGGTCCCGAACAATCCAGCCGCTTCAAGCGTCATGCCTGCGGCGGCAGAATATCTCCCGAAGACGCGCAGGATGCTCCCGCTCGCGAATGGTCCCAAAACGAACCCGAGGGCCGCGGGAAGGATTGCAACTCCAGCCTCGAAAGGCGTACGGCCCAGGCCGCCCTGTTGGTAGACCGAAAATGTCAGCCAGAAAGCCGCAAAGGCGTAGAAAAACAAGGCTGAAAGCAGCCCGCGCGTCAGCCCAGGGACCTGGAGCATGCGAGGTTCGACAATCGGATCTCCTCCCGCGGCCCCTACCCTTAGCTCGTAACGCCAAAACAGCAGAAGAAGTGGCAGGGAAGCCGATAGCATCAAGATCGACCAGATCGGCCACCCTTGTTCACGGCCCTCAATGAGCGGCGAGATCAACGCAAACAACGCAACTGCGATTAGCGTCGCTCCACCCATATCCAGCTTCCTTGCATGCTCCGATCGGGTCTCGCGCAACATGACCAGCGCGGCCGGCGCGGCTATTCCGATCACGGGGAGGTTGATAAGGAAAATGGCTCTCCATCCGAGGCCAAAGACATTCAGTGCAATCAGCGCCCCACCGAGAAACAGGCCAGCCATTGATGCTACCCCAAATGTCAGGGCATAAAAGCTGAGTGCCTTCGACTTTTCGTGATCGGGAAAAATGGCATTGATTGACGCCAAGGCTTGAGGTGCCATGATCGCTGCCGCAAACCCCTGGAAGATACGACCGGTGATCAAGACCGAGGGTGACCAGGCGAAGCCGCACAAGGCAGAGGCGGCGGCGAATGCGACCATTCCAGCCAGAAAGACGTTTCGCCGACCATAAAGGTCGCCAAGCCTGCCACCGGTGATCAGCATGACTGCGTAGGTGGTGGCGTAGCCTGAAATAATGAGCTGCATCGTCGAGGCTGAAGCCTGAAAGTCTTCCCGGATCGAGGGCAGCGCCACGTTGACGATGAAGAAATCCAGCGGGGGCAGAAAAGCCCCGGTCAACAAGATGGCCAGCGCCGTCCACCTGCGCGGATCAAGACTGTCCTTGGCGTCATGGGATTGTATCAACTTTCTCTCCATATCGAGAAGCGGAACCGCTCAGCGGTTTGCAAAATGCGCAATTTCGGAACCGATTGGTTCCTTATTAAAGTCAGTCGAGCGGCTTCAGTGCGAAGTCAACCATCGCCCTGGTGGCCCCGCGATCGGCCCCTGTTTTCCCTAGAACTCTCATTCCCTGGATTTGACACACGAGGAACCTCGCCACAGTTCGCTCGTCCAGCCCAGGATCAATCTCACCAAGGGCTTGAGCCCTTATGATGGCAGCGGCATAAAGATCCTGCAGTCGCCGAAACAGTCGCGCAATTCGAGCGGAAACCTCGTCGTCTGCGGGAAGCATTTCGACGGCAGACAATACGACAAAGCAACCGCGAAGGCCCTCTTTACCTGAAGAATCCTCAACCTGCAGCGAAAAGGCTTCTCTAATTGCGGCTTTCGGCGACGGGTTTGCATGCAGGATTTCGCCAAGCTTACGAACGGCATCTTCGATGTAGACATCAAGCGCGCGGAGATAGACGCCGCGCTTATCCACGAACGCCTTGTAAAAACTACCCTTCGATAGCTCCATGCCTTCAAGCAGGTCGGGCAAAGACGCGTCGTGAAATCCACGGTCCCAGAAAACGCCCATTGCCTTTCGAACTGCGTCGTCAAGCTCGAACTCACGAGGGCGCCCAACCGACCGGGATGTCTGACCGCGTTTAATCATGGATCCAATATGGAACCATTCGGTTTCTATTGCAAGTCATATTTTTTGGTATTAGGTAGTCGCTCATAATTTCGTGGCGGCGCCCTTGGCTACTTAAGCCGCAAATAGTCAGAAGGAAAGTTCAGGCCAATGGATCGAGAAGTCATCATTCCCGACGAAATGCGCGAAATCGTCGCCCGTGCAGGATATGCCCCGGCGGTTAAGGTTGGCGATACGATCTACGTCGTCGGGCAAGTCGGCCGCACGAGGGACTTGCAAGTGATTGAGGACCCGCGAGAACAATTCAGGGCCATGTGGGAGAACCTCCGCATCGTCCTCGAGGCCGCGGACTGCACCTTCGACGACGTCGTGGAGATGACTAGCTATCATGTGGAGATGTCGAAGCACATGGATATTTTCCGGACGGCAAAGAACGAGGTCTTTCCAAAAGGAACTTACGCATGGACGCGCATCGGCATATCCGAACTCGCACATCCTGGCTTGCTCGCGGAGGTGAAATGCGTCGCGGTGAAGCGATAGCGGTTAGGTTCACACTGATCGGCGAACAGGCAATGCGCGCTCCATCGGAGAGCGATACCAGCATGGAACGGGGTACCAGCACCTGGAAAGAACTTGAACGCAAACACCTTGATCCGGAAGCTATAAGGCGAGGCTAACTGATTCAGAAAGCTTCAGGCCACTCCTGAGCCCCGTGTAATACGCGTAGGATGCGGATCTTAGTTCCGCTAACTGCGTATGCCGCTACGTAAGGCGTTCCGCTGATTACAAGCTCGCGCGTCCCGGCAATTCTGCCAAGCCGGCCACTTGCTGGAAAATCGATCAGGCGACGGACTGCAACGACGAGGCGTTCGTCAACCAAAACGGCGGCGGCCGGGTTCTCTGACTCGATAAACGTAAAAATTGCATCGCGATCCGATAAGGCAAACGCAGACCAAGTTAGTCTCAAGACGTCATACCCGCCGCCTTGTTGCGCGCAGCCTGCCGACGCTTTTCGAAATGAGCTTCGACTTCATCGTCTGAAATATCCGGTCTTGTATCATTGAGCGCCTCAAGCACCTTGGCGCGAAACCAGGTATCGTGAGCCTCGCTGCCTGAAAAAAGTTCAAGCGGCAACATGCCCTCATTGGCGGTCCTCGTAAGCAATATGCGAACCGCGTCTGACACCGTAAGTCCCATACCTTCCAGAACTAGGGACGCCCGGTCACGAACGTCAGCATCGATACGAGTTTGAACGAGCGCATTTGCAGCCATAACTATCTCCAGATTGGTATGGAATATTAATGCAATTGAATTACAAAATCTAGCATTCGTCTTTTCGCCAATCCTACTTTTTAAGTGCGATACCAAACTGCGACGACAGTTGCTCGGAAATATAAGCGACAGCAACTGCCTTCGCGATCTCGAAGGTGCCTCCTCCCGCCCTTCTCATAATAGCGTTGGTATGATCCCAAACATCTTTGCGTCGGACACTGTCTAGGAACTCATGGCCGCTCCAACTCAGTCCCCGAAAGCTCACTGAAATCGAAGGCTGCTTTTTGATCCTCAACGGCATAAGGAAACCTCCATCATCCAGCAGGTGCA
This sequence comes from Hyphomicrobiales bacterium, assembly GCA_900468285.1. Taxonomy (GTDB): domain Bacteria; phylum Pseudomonadota; class Alphaproteobacteria; order Rhizobiales; family Rhizobiaceae; genus Agrobacterium. Next base: position 230,827 of record UBTF01000005.1, read on the forward strand.
GATGATAATGGATAACCTCGTCCCGGTACCCCTCAATTGCGACCTCAGGACTGCTGCCGGTCAACAATAGCCCGCCGGTGCCATCAATTTCTATGGCGTCCAACCTGAGCAGAAGCTCTCTGATCAGAACCATATCTCGCGTTATAAGTTCGTATCTCCTGCCAACAATTCGGAAGATAACACATCCGAACATTCACTTGAATGGAAGTCCCCTGAACGAACTACGCGCGCCAGACATATTGATGCGCGCATTTTTTGAGCGTTAATATCTCGTCAACCCAATTCCCTTAGCAAGCCGCCCCCGGGCTGGGCTGGGCTGTAATCTGCAAGGGAAACCTGAATGAGCATAGATCAATCGGCAATCGTCTTTCGGCGCAAGATTTCCAGCTTCTGCGAGATGAAGGTGGCGCCGCTTACGGATGCAAAGCAATTTCGCGCGCTTTCACAATACATGATCGGTCTGATTGACGACCGGATGCCTCCTCCCATGCTCGGCAGGCATGTCAATTGGGAAGAAATCTCGTTGGCATGCGGTCTTGAGCAGATATCAGCAGAACTCAGGAGGGTCGGCCAGTACGGTTTCGATGCCATCTCACGGTGGTTCGCTGAAACCGGGCGAAGTCATAAAAGACCCTCGGCCACAGGCAAAGCAACAAAGACACGCAGCCGCGCAAAAAGCCTTTCGAATAAAAGCACGCCTGACGCGGCCAAAACCAGTTATCGATCAAAAACCGGTCCGAAGCCCAAGCCCATCGAAGAGTTCCCAGAACCACTCTTCGAGACTTACGACGAACCGGTATCATTTCAGGCTGCTCTCCAATTCCATATCGACCGTTTCGGTGAGAGCTATTACCATTTGCATCGTGCCATATTCCGAGACGGCGATGCGCTTGAAGCAACAACATTGCTGAGCTGGCTGAAGGGGACGAAAGTGCCACGCAGTGTGGCAAACCTGGAAATTCTCAATCGCATAGAGCGACGGTACCGATTGCCACTCGGTTATTTCAAGGAAAAGCTTCCTCACCAGTCTCGTGCCGGGGTCGGATATGATGTCGGTGACGATGTCTCTCCTGCAGAGCGTCGACGTCTGGCGTGGCATCTGCCGGATGATTTCAATTCATTGCCGGAGGAAAAGCGTGCCGAAATTCTTGAATGGGTCAGGCGCGTGATCTTAACCGGTGCGACGGACTACCGTCGTTATCAGGCACTGGCTACGAAGCAACGTTATGCCATCCGCTTCCCTGGTGTGACGTACGGCGGTTCTCATAGACCGATGTCGTCATCCCGTAAGGTAGTCGATAAATGTAAGGACGAGCTTGAAGACCCAGATATGCTTTCCGGGGTAATCGACGCACCTGCCCAACTTGCGCTCGAAATGGCCAATCTGATGTCGTTCAAGACCGCAACCCTGACTGCAGTCGGCTTCAAACGCAATGGAGTATGGGGCGAGGAGACGGCATCTCAGAAGCTCGAACATCTTGGGTTGATGTTTGGTGCTCTTGCTGCGTCACCTGAGGGCGAAGTCGCCGGTCGAGGCGTGCCGCTAAGCGCATTGAGCTTCGGCCTGCTAGTGTTTCCAAGTGTCTGGGATTGGTATCTACAGTGGCGTGAGCGGCGACGCGGCTTCTACACGGCTTGGGAAGCGGACATGCTGAGCATCTCATTGTCGCTCACCCGGGAGGAAACCGGTTGGATCAGGCAGCATCCTGAACTCATCGAGCGCGTGGTGCCGGTAAGTGGCTTGGTTACAAAGGAAGAGATTGCCTTCGCCCGACGTGATTGGCACGCTTGCTGCGATGCGTTCCATTCCCATGCAAGAAACCGGATCAGGGAAATCCAGCGGGTCATGCGGGTCCACCGAGACCCGTTCGAGCCAATCATGTGCGTGCTTGAGGCACCGAGCCCTCTTGCCGAATACCGCAAGATTACTCACGAAATCCTCCTCCGTATGCCCGACAAAGACCGCTACCCGAGAGCTGCAGCAGAATCTGTACGCTCGTTTCTCATGCTAAGGCTAGGACTTCATCTAGGCCTGCGGCAAAAAAATCTGCGTCAACTGCTGTTTTGCCCACGCGGCCATTTCCCGACGTCTGAAAGGCGTCTTGAAGAAATGCGCCGTGGAGAAATTCGGTGGAACGACAGAGAGAATGGCTGGGAGGTATTGATCCCATCGGTCGCATTCAAGAATGCCAACTCGTCCTTCTTCGGATCTAAGCCATTCAGGCTGATCCTGCCTGATCTGCTTGACCTCTACCACTACATCAACGCCTACATCGAACGTCACCGAAAGATTCTACTCGGTCACGCTACCGATCCGGGGACGTTCTTCGTCAAGACCGTCAAGCTATCAAGCGCTGACGCGGCCTATAATCAGACGACATTCTATGAAGCTTGGCGTCTCATCATCCAACGCTACGGCATCTATAACCCGTACACTGGTCGCGGAGCGATCAGTGGGCTGCTGCCACACGGCCCCCACAATGTTCGGGACGTGTTGGCAACTCACATTCTGAAACTAACCGGCTCATATGAACAGGCGAGCTACGCCATTCAGGATACGCCGGAAATGGTTCAACAACATTATGGTCGTTTCTTGCCGCAAGACAAAGCAGCACTGGCGGCAAAAATACTAAACCAGGTTTGGGAGGCGGCTTGAAGACAAGTTGCTGGCGATGCCGCAAACATCGCCAGCGTTTCCGTGATTAAATCCACTGATCCAGCGAGAACTGCTTTGCCGCTGATTGCACTGCGAGCTATGGATTCGAAACAGGCATGCACAAGGCTAGCTCTTGATGAGATCAGAACCTTCAACGTGCCAATTCTCTAGGGCGTACTGGCGTCTCATCATATTGATCTCTTTTCGCTTCCGTCGTACCCGAGCGCGTGGTGTAGCGGTGCGTCATAGCCATCGCTCTTTGCGGTAGAGTCGGCGGTTATGACCAACCTGAGGGATATTTCCGATGGCTATGAAGCCCAGGCGCGCTGTTACACGATCGGGTCCGCAACCGGCAAAAGAGCCATCATCCGATCAAAGTCTCGAAGAAAACAGAAAATTCGTATTTGCCAGTGTATTCAGGAGAGATCCAACGGGGAAAAACAATGGTAGACTTGGCAGACGAACTACGAGCGGTGCTTAAAGATCTTAAGGGCGGTAAAACCGCGACCCCCGTAACCATAAGAACATTCCTCTCCTGGTTTGGAATGCAACGCCGGACTGCATCCAATGTTGAATACATCAATTCTCAGCTCAAGGCAGCTGGTGTTCGAACTGTTCCAAACTATCTGGATATCTGGGTAGACACGCCTATTTCTTTTGAGCTGACCGCTAAGCGCAGAGGCGATGGGCCTGACAGCACCCCGCAAGCACCAGCTGTCGAGAATTCCACGGAAATAACATTCACCGATAGCAAATCGGCTGACGATCCATCATTCCGAATCGGTAAAATTGAATCTGCCAACCGCGCCCCGATTAGTGTCCGGCCAACCGCGAGTTTACAGGAGGCCATCACCTTGATGCTCGCTCGCAATTTTTCGCAATTACCAGTGATGACAACAGACCGAGAAGTCAAAGGGGTGATAAGCTGGGAATCTATAGGAGCGCGCAACATCACTAAGACGGATGGTACCCAAGCTCAGCATTTTATGGACGACGCGCAAGAAATTTCAGCATCTGCATCGCTGTTTGCAGGCATAAAAATCATATTAGATCATAATTATGTTTTGATACGCGCGTCGGACAAACGCATCACAGGAATTGTCACATCAACAGATATCACTCACCAATTCGAAGAAACTAGCACGCCATTTTTGCTACTCGCAGAAATAGAAAACCACCTGAGAGCTTTGATTTCGAAGAAACTCACGGTGATCGATATCAAGAAAGCATGTAGCGATGAATTTCTTCCCAGAGACTTCAAGAACGTCGCAGACCTCACCTTTGGTAATTACATCCGTATTCTTGAGAATGACGATAACTGGGCGAAACTCGGGCTTCAGCTCGATCGTGCAACTTTTTGTAGAGAACTGATAGAGGTTAATTCTATAAGAAATGACGTTATGCATTTCGATCCAGATCCCTTGACCTCCGAAAACCTTTCCACACTTAGGAATGTGGCGAAGATGCTCGATCTTATAAGGAGCTTCGGGGGCTTTTGATGGAAACATCAATTTGGTCAATGCCAAACAAATTGTGTCCCCACTTGACAGGTCTGCACAACCCACATCAGCTGCCTAAGCCCCGGTCTTCCCAAAAGACAGACTAGGTGCCTGAGCGATGGCGCGACCGGCGCTATGAGCGAGCCGACTTCGTTCGGCGTAAAGGTGGCTTGCACGTCGTCATCTACACGGATTCGATCTTATCGAATAGCTTCATACTTGCGGGCATATCTCATTGACTTGACAGGGATTGATGATGAAACCGAAACGGAGACGCCACCCATCCAACGCCCCGGTTAGCCTCATTTCCAAGGCCACTACTTTTGTGCCGACAGGTTGGTCAGTTGCCCCCGCGCACACCTGCGAATACCAACCTGCGGGAGTATTAGTAATGGAGTGTTAGGAACCGTTTTGCTACAACGCAAGCCTGTGAGCTAACACGAATTGGAAAGATACTTTGTATGCGCGGTAAGCATAAAAGGTTCGTCGCTGCAAAGGAAATGAAGCGACCCTTGCCGAAGCTGACAATCCCAACCGATGTGCAAACTTTCGAGGATTACTTTGCACGGCTACAAATCCTGCAAAGCCGCGCCGATACTCATATCTACTTCGACACGTCGTTTCTTGTCTGGTTAACGGGCGTATCCAGTGACGGCCGAGCAGAGCTACTCTCATGGCTACACGCATTAGGGCGAAGCCGCATTCACATTCCTGTTTGGGCAGCTCATGAGTATTTCCGCCACCATGTCACAGGATTGATCTCCAACCAGCTGCAAGAGGTAGCGAGTAATCTTCGCACCGCTGCTAATGATTCCTATGCCGCTTTGCGGCCGTACCTAGACACCCCGGTAAGAGGAGAGCATCGATCGCTTGCGGAAATTCATACAAATGTCCGAAAAACACTGATAGACGTCAAACGGCTGGCCGGATTTGCATCCAAATGGAGCACTGAGCACTATCAGTCTCATGTGAACGACGTCTTTAAGATGATAAACGATTACGGAATACAAAGCGGCTCTGTATTCGACAATCTGCATGATATCGAGATTCTGGAAAAAAGCCGTTACACCGGGAGAATTCCCCCTGGTTTCAAGGATCAAAAAAAGAAAGAGCGCGACGGCGTCGGCTCAAACAGCTTTGGTGACCTCGAGTTTTGGAGAGAGATCCTGCGGCATTCGAAAGATGTCCGCGCAAGATCCGTGATCATCCTCAGCAACGACCGCAAAAATGATTGGTTGATGGGTGCCCAACCCGCGCCTACGATTGACCGCGAGGATGAAGTCATTGCAGCGAAGAGAAGTTGGAATCCCATCCCTCGCGCTCATCCTATGCTTTTATTCGAAGCGCACGCGTCCGCCGGCGTGGAAGAGCTTGTTCTGACCGATACTGTATATCTTGCCACATACTTCAAGAAGGCAGGAATTCCTTGCCAGTGTTTCTTCAATGCTGCGGTCGACGTTGAACTGCCCGAGCCCTCGGAGTTTGACAAAGACGTTCGCAAGGGTCTTAAAGCAACCGCCGCGATGGTCGGGAGCGAGCCCCACGGAAAGAATGATGACATCCGTGCAGGAACGGCATTCAAAGACGGCCCCAATGTCCTGGTTGCTCCGATTAAGTTGAACCTTGCCTTGACCACTAGCGGAAAGCTGGAGCATCCCCCTGGAAACGCATTGGTCAAGGCAGTTCTGGACGACAATACTGAAGCAAGAGGCATAATCAATTTCCTGCAACTGGAGCTCTTCAAGGCTGCAGACACCGGCACCTTGGTTTGGCTGGCGCGAGCCTTGGTTTCAAGAAGCCAAGCTGGCGACGCTCTTGCCGTCGCTCACTGCTCCGATCTCCTCGGGATGATAGACGAGCTACCGAGCGGGACCGCGACATGCCTTTACCTCGGCTTTCTAGCCGGAGCGTATTTCGATGGTGATGATTTACGCGCGCCACCGTCCGCTCCCATCTTTCAAGCCCTTTTGGGTCTTCAAGACCGACCGTTCGCTGCGCAGCCAATTGCCGCCATCACAGGAAAATTTCGCAAACTCCACAAAAAGCCCTTGTACTCACCAGACCCTGCAATGCCCGCGCTCCCTGTAACGGTGCAACTGAAAGACCTGTCTGGCGGAAGGTCGTCTATCTTTGGACTACAGATCGGTGGCCTTGGAGTACTGGACCCAGCGCAGTCAGAGGAAGAACTCACTTTGTCTCATTTACTGGACGGACAGGCCAGCGCTACCGTGAGAAGCATCGCCGAGAGAGCGAGCCAGCTGTTAGGATTTCCAGTGGCGCAATTACTAAACACCGCAGAGCTTGACCGCGTGGTCGAGTTCAGCCCGACAATAGGCCTGATAGCGCCGTCGGAAACCGTACTCTTGATCGATGAGTGAGATTATGACCGAAACTTCAGAAATCGGAACCGAGATCCCCAAAAAGGCTGATCCTTATTTCGGTGGCTTCATCCTCGAAACACTCACCATCGGAATGTACGGGGATTCAAAGAGCGCGATTCGAGAATATTTGCAAAACAGCTTCGATTCCCTGCTGCTGGCGATCGAGAGAAAAATTACGCAGGTAAGCGAGGCTCGCATCGACATCACCATGTCTGACTCGATGCTCGTTATACGCGACAATGGGACGGGGATTGGTTCCGCTAGGGCTGTGTCAGTGCTGACCTCGGTTGGCGCATCGCTGAAGGATTTTCGGTCCCAAGCCGGGTTCCGTGGCATCGGAAGGCTTGCAGGCATCGTCTTCTGCACCAACCTCAAATTCGTCACGAAGGCTCAAGGCGAAACTGTCCAGACAACGGTGACGTTCAATGCGAAGCAACTGAGGCAACAAATGTCGCCGTCGCACGGGGCAAAATACACCCTTACGGAGCTTTTGGAAAAGAACATCACCGCCAGCCAGAGCGAGGGTCACAAAGCACACGAACACTATTTCGAAGTCAGGCTCGAGGGGCTGGTCAACCCACCAAAGGAGTGCCTGGATTCTTCGCTGATGTCGGACTTTGTCGGTCAGGTTGCACCGGTGGGTTACCGGGACGATTTTAGCTTTGCTGCGCAAATTCTAAAGGCTGGCGAGGAGCGCCGCTTCCCCTCAGCTTCGCAAAAGGATGCGACCAAGAAATCTCTGCTCGATCAAGTCCGAGTATTGATCAAGCGCGGCGACGAGGAGACCGACGTCCGCAAACCTTACCGAAACCAAGCAGCCGTCGGAAAAGACGATGTTCCGATTTATGACATCAAGATTTTTGATCCGCCTAGCCGTCGGTGGTGGGCCTGGATTGCTTTGAAGAAAGAGCCAGGCGTGTACAAAGACGACCGCGTCCGGGCGATGCGCGTGCGCATGCGGAATATCCAGATTGACGGCACCGAACTCATGGGAAAGCAATTCTCTTCCGTTGAAGGGGCTGCATCCTTTGGCAGATTCAATGACTGGTACGCGGGAGAAATTTTCGTGGACCCGACGTTTGTCATCCCGAACGCTCGTCGTGACGGCTTTGAGGAGGACGACAACTGGATAAAAATGCAGGGCGAGTTGGCCGACCTCTGCGCTGATTTGGGTCGGCAGGCCTATGAAATTTCCAGGCGCGCGCAGCTATCCATCCGAACCTTGGCGCGAAACACTAAAGAGATTGAAGACAAAGGAAAGTCGATTGCGGCTGCCGGGACCGACACGGACAAAGTTATTGAGCTTTCGAACGCCGTGAATAAGCTGCAGCGCAAAGTCGGTCGGGCTCTACGGCATGCGGATCTGGAAACCAGTTCACAGCTGCGCTCGCTCGAGAACAAACTTCTCGATGTCAAAACCCGTGCCGTGCGAAATCTCGGCGTCTCTCAGCAAGTGGACCTCTCCGAAGTGCGGGAACAAGCGCAGCTCGATATTATTTCCGAGCTAATGGCAGCCTTTCGAGAAAAGCTCGATCCGCCAACCTATTCAAAGGTTGCCAAAATCGCGTCCGAGCTGCTGGGCTCGGACGATTTCTAGAAAGGACCACCCGGTCGAGCTTAAAGTTGCTTTAGAATTTTGTCGACAAGCGACTTGGCCACGACGGTGTTGGTCGAGCATCGGTACACGAGGTCACAGAAACGTTTAAAGATCGCGCGCTCCTGTTCATCGAGCTGGTGGAACTCAACCGGCGTACCCGCCTCTGCCGCTACAGTGCTTAATCTCGAACGCAGCTCACTGAGTTCAGCAGACTTTTCCACAACGTCCTCGTCATCGAGGACTCCGCTGCTAAGCGTTTTTTCCACACGCGCGATACCGTCGTTGGCGCGCGTCTCGAACCGTGCAAGCTCCTCATCGCTGATCGTACCCTGGGCAATAACGTCGGTTAGCTGATGGACGGACTGGAGTTGCAGCTCCACGTCTCGCAGCCATTTTCGTTTGATCGAGCTCGTGCGGCAAAGCCGTGAAATCTCGCGAGCAATCGGCGCAAGCTGATTGGTCAGGTTATGATAGTGGGCATTCTGCTCGAAATGGTCGCGCCGCCCGTTCGGAACTATTTTCCGATCGACGACGTGGATCTCACCAACAGCCCAAGCATTGAACCGAACTTCAGAAAACAGCTCTTCGAGGAGGTTATGTTCGCCAATCTGGACGTTTCCGGCACGCAGCCTCAATCCCTTTACCCCGACGCCATTTGGCAACGCGCCTTGATAGTCATGGTGGAGAACCCACACGATGGCTGCAAGCTCACCATCAATTGCCGAGATCTCACTGACGGACAGGCGATTGAATTGAATGGGAGGATGGTCGGCTGGCGTCAATACGTCGCGGTGTGGGCGGAATATTTGCCGATCGCTCCCCTCTATCCAAATTTCCAAATCCCCAAGCCCAACCACCGGAGCAAGAATATCACGAATTTCTGAGCCGAATCTGAACTCGGGTGCGAATGGAACGGGAGCGACTTGGCCGAGATACTCATCGACGGCTGCAGGGCTCATCAACTTGTCACTTCGCAGCCGAACCACACCCCGCAATTCGACTTCGAAGAAGCGGTCCGGATAGTTAGCTTTCGGTTTCTTCCGTAAAGTCGCGACGGACCGTATCAGGCTTTGTATATCGCCATCACCCTCGCGTAGCGCCGCCTTTAGCCGCTTACAATCCCATGTTAGTTCAGCCACACTTTCATCCGACGCCGTGCGTGAGCGAAAAACCAGCTCTTGCGCGTAGCCTAGTCCGGCGAGGCGTCCGACGCCTCTGAAGCCTCTGGCGTTTGTACCACGCTTCCCGCTGGCGCCGAGCGCGGCCATTTTTCTGGAAAACTCTTCGTTTGAAAGGCCCGATCCATTGTCACGGATGCGGATACTCCGCGTCATTGGATCGATAGTTATTACAACTTTCCCAGCCTCCTCGGCGGAAATTAAGCCGCGGCTGCGCGCGTCGTCGATTGCGTCTGCGGAGTTTTGTACATACTCGCGGTAGATTGTCATCGGGTCGATGTACATAGCGCTGGAAACCAGTTCCAACACATCACGCCCAATGGTTATTTCCTCTAAAGGTTCGCTCTGGCCATCAGCTTTCGCAGCAAGAATTGCCGAACGGTTCAATCGTGTAGTGGCTTCCGTCGTCATGCAACAGCCCTTTGCTTTGGTGCCAGCTCTGTAGTGATAGCGATGCTCTCTTCCTCATAGTCCAAGCCGGCGTCCTCCACGCGCTCGTCTTCGGCGAGGCCGAGGTCCGACATGGCTTCCAGTCGAACCAGTTCCTTCTGCGTCGCCCAAATGGTGGTCAGCTCATCCTTGGAGACTGGGATATAGAAGCGCAAAATCCGCCGGACTTTATCGTTGGCCGCAAAATCACTCAGCGTGACGAACTCGCGCGGATCGCGGGAGGACAACAGCTCCATCAGCTCTGCCCGCTCATAATTATCGAGAGAACTGAACTCGGCCTGAAATTCGTAGAGTTTATGATCCTGATCGTATCGCTCGTACCAGGTGCGATTGAAGATGAAATCGTGCGGCATCATCAGGATGCGCGCATAGTCCTCGAACGTGTCGCCGAACGCGTGCTTGAAAAAATCCGGCGCGCCACTGACGATACCGTGTGTTGCCTGCAACACGATCTGCATTGAACGCAGTTGGTAGCGCGACCACTTCTCACCGATATGCCCACGATTGGGGCGATTTGTCGGCTGATAGCGCATCGGGAACGACCAGATACGAATGCCAAGCTCTTCATTGAGGGTCACGTTCAAACGCATGCGCTCGAACAAATCCTCCGGCCCGTCATGGAAATTGTATAACATGTAGTTGGAGAGCTCGGTCAACCCATATTCAGCGGCGTAGCGTACCGCCTGCTCATAGGGTTTTTTGACGCCGAGATGATCGAAGGCAATACGCAACGGCTTAAGGCAAATCGTTGCCAGCTCCCGCAGATACATTGGATCCTTGCAAAGAATGCGCGCGTCAACGCCCTGATTGAAATCAACACGACGCTGGACAGGAACCTTCGCACCGGGCCGCAATAGCTTGGCGCCTGGAACAAAGCCGAGATCGCGGATCTCGGCGATGATCTCCTTGAACCTCGGGGACGCCACGACATTATTGTCCATCAGGATAAGGTCCTTCTTTGGACCGTAGTGCTCATCGATTGCCAGCACCAGATCTGTCAAGGACTCGGTATCGCGCTGCATGCCCTCAAGTTTTGGCACACCACAGAAGTGGCATTTACGAATACAGCCTCGCGAGGTGTAGGCGAAATAGGCATCCCTGACTGGATATTTATAGTCGATCTGGGAGAGGATGCCGTAGTCGGGGACAAGATCCTCGATGGGCCGACCCGCCGTATCGCTAGAATAGAGCTCCTCGGCGAATTCATCCAGCTGCAGCGAGACGGCCGGGGCATCGGACAAAAGCCCCTTGATGAAGCGGATCCCGTGCCATCGACGCTCGTCCAGAAACCGCTCATGCATCAACGAAGCCGCAATACCACCCACGAAGACTTTGTCCGCCTGGCCGTTCGCCACTTCCAGCGCAAAGTCGATCGATTGGGAAATCTTTGGATATTCGAAGGAGAACAGCGTGGTGACGTAGATGCGATCCCAGGCCTCGTTCATTACCGAACGATCCTCACCCTTGATGAAACGCACGTTGTCGCGCTTTCCCCGGGGGCCGTGATATTGGGCAATCTTCATCAGTCCAAGCGGCGGGTATTTGTTTTTATAGCCAGGCTCGATGAGCAGGATTTTCTTATTAGCCATTGCTGACAACTTTCAGGTGAGAGCGCTTGCGGGTTTCGCGGATATATTCGACGGCCTCGTTGACCCCACCCTCGCCGCCAAGTCCTTTCAGGCGGCCGGTCGTTGACCAGTCGATATCATAGGCAAAGTCAGCGAGGCGATTGACGAAATAGCCACGGTCCAGCTTGGCCCCATCCTCGGCCTCGTTGTAAAGATCGGCAGCGATGTCCATTAATGCGTATACGCCAACACCCTTGGTAAGGATGTGCTTGCGCGGCGTGCTCCACTGCGCAGGAAGCACCTCGGCAACTGCACGCCAAAAGGACATGACGATCTGCGTGACGGTTTCCGGTGAGCGCGTCTTGAGCGACCGGGTGGAGTTGAGAAATCGCTTTATGGCCTTTTGCATCGTCCGAAGCGACGCACGCCGGGTCATCCCGGAAGTGCTCTCTCCGCCGAGATCAAGCTGTCGGCACCAAGGCGAATCCGGGTCATTGTTCAGATGAAGAGCGATAAAGATTTCCGGGCGATCTTTCGCCAGGTCTCCAGCCAGGTGTGCATCATGAAAGTCCAGGAGACTGTTGCTCAGGCCTTTTGCCTTGCTGTTGATGGTACTGAAGACTTCCATCTCTTCTTTGAGACTGAGCCCCACGTAACACATAAACGGCAGCTGGATGTCGAGATCCTCAAGACAACCGAGCCTATGTTGGCAATCGACCTGCGCCATGATCTTGCCGGCGTCCAGCTCGATCTCTAACCGGACCTGTCCAGGTCCGACATTATCGACTTTCCAACCCTTTTCGTCAGGCCGCAGATTTAAAGTGAGGGGGATTGTCGAGGCGCCGGTCTGTCGAATGTACCGACGGAAATCTTGGCTGTGCTGCGAGTTAAAGCGACGCTGATAGCCAAGACCTGTGTCTTCGTTCAACACGTCGGCAAAGCTGTATCGATGCAGCAGTTTTGCCGGTGCAAATCCTAGGAGAACCGGCCTGTCGACCGAGACGCCAGTCGAGCAGTTGAGCCAAATTGATTCCGCCATCGCACCCCTCAGCTGCAAAATCTGCATTCATTGGCTGCAGTTTCTGCATTTCGAGCGAGCAAGTCAAGTGCGAAAGAACACGCAGATTCCTTGTTCCAGCTATTTCTTGGGGTTCAATTTCTGCACCAGTGTATCAACCCGCCCTGAAAGCTTGCCGAGTTCAAACAGGATTTTCTTGCGGGTTTCATCCTGGGCGTGGTTGAGCGCTGATTCTGTCTCGGGTAGGGCAAGCCAACTGCGAAATTTGGTGATCTTCTTCAGGGGGGTGTTGTCAGCGCCCGCTTCGACGGCATGATCGAAGGCATCCTCAAACCCTTCGGTTCCATTGACGAACTTTTGCAACGCTTTCGGCGCCGAACAGATGATTGGCAGGCGGTCGCGGATATCGACGGCCTTCGCAATCTCGTCGCTCTTTATCTTTCCAACAACGAGGCTGTCGAAAGCCACATTTGCGAGGCGGGCCTTTCTGATTTTCGAGGATTTCAAATATTCGTCGTAATAGCTCCACTTCGCCGTGTCGGCTTCATCATGGTCGAGCATGAATTGATAAACGGCAATCAGATGTTCGACCTTGCGCTTTGAGAGACCAATTTCGATCGCCAACTTGCCGGTATCGACGTCATGGGTTTTATGGCGACGGTAAAGAAAGCCAGCTTGTTCGAAGGGGGCCCAATCCTTCTTTCCCTTGATATGGTATTGGCCCAACAGGGCAAAGACCAAAGCCTCATCAATGTCCTGCGGCAACAGCCGCACTTTCATGTAGCCCCACTTTACAGGATCGTTTTTCGCGAGCGCTCGATAAGCTGCAAGTCGGCTATTGCCTTCCAGCACTTCCAGGGTGCCGGCCCGCACCACAACCGGATCTGTCAACCCTCCATCCCGCTTGATGTCTTGGATTAACGCTTTCACATGGTCCATATCAAGGAGTTTGCGCTCGATGTCGGCCTGGCTGGGTTCTTCGCCATCGGATCGCAGGATCGAATAGACACGCGGATTTTCGACGAAGAACTGCAGATGCTTCTGCGGCAAAGATCCGGTTTCGACAGGCACCTCAACGCCGCGTATTAGGATCGGTTCGCCAGCCTTTAGCGGATGCTTATCCATCGCGTTCATTCTTCCTCCTGCGTGTTGAGCCTTAGCACTTCGCGGATCATGTCGGCAAAGGCGTAGTCTGCGCGTTTATCATATTCCTCGCGGTCGATGTCCCCCTGCCCCAATTGTGCGGCCAGATGCTTGGCGGACAAAAGCGCGTCGACCCAGGCATCGACCGTATTCGTGCCGATTAAATTGGTAACGAAGCAGGGCTTATCCTGCGAAATCCGATGAATTCGGTCCTGGGCCTGCAGATAATCGTCGAGGCTGAAGCTGCGATCGTAAAAGACAGCATGGTTGGCGACGGTGAGTGTCAGCCCTTCCTTCGCCGCACCCGGCGTTGCGACGAGAATTCTGGTTTGAGGATCCGTCTTAAAGGCAGTCAAGGCTTCCTCGCGCTTGGCAATCTCGATGCCGCCATGAACCAATACTGCTCCAAATTCTCCAAGGTGGCGACACAGCGCCTCGGCATTCATCGTAAAATTGGTCCAGACAACGATCTTTTCCCGAGCATCGATGGCGCTTGTCACGAGCTCATCGAGAGCCCGCATCTTGCCCGGCACGGACCTGTAAGCCTGGTCGACCATCGCCGGATTGGAAGCGACTTGAACCAGTCGCAGTAACCGCTTGAGAGTGTCCTCGGCGTCATCCAGAACGGGGCGTCCCTGCCGCACGACGATCGCCGCCAGTTCATCGCGGAACTGGGCATATATTTCCGCCTGCCGCGGTTCGAGTTCGCATTCCAGATTGAGTATCGTTTTGTCCGGCAGCTTTAGCCCTGCAGTCTTTTTGGTCTCTCTGACTGAAAACGGCCGAACCTTCTCGAAGACAGCCTCAAGTTGGTCTGCGAAGACTCGGGCTCGCCTATCGTCGTTGCGAAGCTCATTACTTAGGTCCAAGTCCCGCTTGAAAGCTGCAAATTCGTCGCCCAGGCTCTCTCCAAGATCAAGAAACTTGATCTGTGACCATAAGTCATATGGCCGGTTTGCGACAGGCGTTCCCGTCATGATCACTCGGCGAACAAATCCAGGAGCGAGCACATGCGCTGCCTGGCTGATCTCGGCTTCCGGGTTCTTTATCTTGTGAGCCTCGTCAAGTATCGCGGCGACCTTGCGTGTTTTCAAAAACAGCTCCAGCCGCTTTCTCTCCGAAACGATGGCTTCGTAATGCATGAGATAGAGGCGGGCCGGACTATTAAACGCATAGAAATTTGCATTACGGTCCTGGCCCAATACTCGCGGCCGAAGATGGCTGTGATCGGCAATCTCGTTGCGCCAGTTCTCAATAAGGCTCTTCTTGGTGACGATCAGGACGGAGTCCGCTACGTCGTTGGCAAGCCAAAACAACGCGAGATCAAGGCCGATCTTCGTCTTGCCCAAGCCTTGTTCGTGAAAAACCGCGGCATAGGGAAGGTCCTTTACGGCAGCAAACGCCTCCATTTGATGCGGGAAGGCCGAGCGTTTGGCGTCAAGGCTTGCGGCTTTCTGTATCCTTAGCATGGCGACCTCAGCAAACTACAGCCCTCATACGGTCAATAACAACGGTCCGGGTCTGTGCCTCCATGAATGGCGCCTTGAGCTGTGATAATAGCCGGCGTGCCGTCGCCGCCGCGCTCAACGGCACGCTCAAGACGAAAATACCATTTGGCGTTTGCGACAAATAGTCGAGGAAGGCATGGATTTGGACGCTTGTATGGTCGGTCTCAAGATCGGCCTTCGTCTTCGCCTCACCGATCAGCGTTGCCGTTGTTGGGACATCCGTGGCATACAAATCAGGAACGTAGCCATTGATCCTTGGCGGCCGTTCGCCTCTGGCCGGTCGGACGGCGTCATTTCGTAAGCAAAGGTTGCTTCGTTGGCCGAGTTCGATTTCGGCATAAACAATCAATGCATCGACCAATCCGGCATGAACGGCTGTCTCACCCATACCATCAGCCCAGTTTGAGGCTGGATATCAATTTGCTCAACTCCGCCTGAGCGTCGATCAAGGCCTGAGCCGTTTCACCGCCCGGGTCGGCTTCAATACGCTGATGCTCATCGTAGCGAAGAGCCGCAATCTGGGTCACCAGTGCCCGAGCAAGCTGTCCGAGTTGAGCCTCCTGCAGCGTTTTCGTCAGGTCCGGCTTTTCGAGGACAGCTTCCGCTTTCTTGATACCGTCCTTGAGGAATATTTCTCGGGCTTTTTCATTGCGCAAAACGCGAGGCAAGACGCGCACCTTTTGCAACGGGTGCAATTTGCCGCCGTGGATCCATCGCGCAAAATCGAAACAATCGAAGCCGGCTTGATTGATTGCCTGCTTTATCCCTGTTTTTTGTAACTCCACAAAGCCGCTGAAGCGTGTTGTGTCGAACTCCCCATCTTCCCCCACTACGGGGCGGTAATACTTTTCAATGTCGGCGTAGGCATTGATGCTCTCAAGCACCTCAGATTGGCGTCCGCCGCAATAATCAACGATGGTGGCGAAGGGAAGGTGCTCCTGCGTCCTCAGCTCGTAGAGATATTTCGCCTTCGAATATGGATCCCATGGTCGGGTTCCCACCAGATGTATCTGAAGCCTGATCGCATGAACGGACGCCTCGTCAATCTCGTCATGAACGAGCGACGGAATATGCGTCCAGCTGCCTTTGACACCATCTTCGAGAAAGCTCTTATAGAGCGCAACCCTGGTGTTGCCTTCGACGCAGACAAGCGTGCCATCGGCCCGGCGGTTGAGGATCACCGGCTGAATAATGCCGCCGTTCGTCAGGATGGATTGCTTCAGCTTTTCGAATGTGGTGCTGCTTGAACTGCCTGGCTCTTCCTCGTTACCGGCTCCGAGTGCCAAATAGATCGCCTCGGGTGAGGGATTGTCTCCGTACATTTCAAGGAACTTGCGGATGCGGGGGTTTGAGCGATCGAGCTCGATCGTGTTCACTGCAATATTTTGGTGTGTACCCGCATTGACCAATTTGATTCTCCCCCCGCCGTTGCTAGACATTTTAGTGTGGACCTGCAGGCGATTCCAAGCACCAATATGAGTCCGGCCGCAACTTTTAGTGGACAGCATTAACATAGCGGGCACAATGCCGCAAAATAACTACCGGCACCGTGGTGAATCGCCATGGTTGGCCTGAGGTTGGGGGGTAAGCTTGAGCGAGCATGAAGCGCAGATCGAAGCAATGGCAAACGAAAGCCTCGAAAGCTTCGCAATGATATCCGGTACGGCTCGCGACCATTTGGAAGTAGCACGTGCGCCATCTATTCAAATTGCCGATAACAGCTGGACCAATCCGAATGCTGACCAAAACCGCAGGCGTATCGACCAGGAGACCGCCGAAACTCATCGTTTGCTGATCGAAGAACCCGCCATTGCCCGGGTGAGAGTCACCGATGAGGACGGTGCGACCACCGATTATTACATCTGCCGCACGAGCCCTGTCCCCCTCATAAATAAAGGCATAAAGCTTGCCAGTTATCGCTCTCCAGTAGGTAGGCTCGCCTCCCTTCCTGTCGGCTCGGATTATACCCTTTTTAGAGACGGCCGCCCCGTTACGGTCGAGGTCGTGGAATTTGCCCGCTTCCAGCCACGGGTAGTCGATGGCCAATGGGATGCGCATAACGCCGTTGTCGCCGGGGGCGACTATGGTCCACTGAGCATCGAATCGTTCCGCCGGTGGCTGGAGCGGATTCTGCCCGATGTCGATGCGAGTGTGCTCGACGCCTTGCTGGAAGAAGAAAATGCAACCGCCATTATCCGCGCGGGCTTGCATCGAAGCGTCATTACCAGAATGGATCTGCGCGACCAGCCGTTGCTCGACCAGTACCAGGACGAAATATTCCGCCTTCCGCTCAACAGCAGGCTGCTTTTGCTGGGCGCTCCGGGAACCGGCAAAACCACGACCCTGATCAAAAGGCTCGGCCAAAAGCTTGATACCGCGTTCCTCGAAGAGGGCGAGCGCCGCGCCATTGGCGCGACATCGCCGGGCCGTGAAAGTGATTACGCTCGCGACTGGATCATGTTCACCCCAACCGAACTCCTGAAACTCTACGTCAAGGAGGCTTTCAACCGCGAAGAAATTCCAGCGCCCGACGACCGCATCAGCACCTGGTCAGACTACCGCGAGGAACTCGCAAAGAACACTTTCCCAATCCTCCGCTCGACGTCTAATTCAAGCAGCTATGTTCTGAAGGACAACGCGCTGACATTGAGGCCGGGATCTCAGGATGATGCGATTGCCTGGTTCGAAGATTTTGACCAATGGCAAAAGGCAGCGTTCTGGAATGAGATGCGCAGTTCCGCAACAGCTTTGAGCGAACAGGCAGCGCCCGATGTTGCCCAGGTCGGGGCACGACTTTCATCTGCCATCGGTCCGCAAGGGAGCGAAAGCACGCAGGTATTTGTCAGTTTCCTTCCCATTGCCGAAGACATCAGGGCCATGGTGGAGGCGCGCAAGTCCGCCACAGACACCGAATTGAAAAAGTCCCTGAACCTGCAGGTTAACTGGGACAGGGGCTTTCTCGACAGTTTTGGAGCCTTCATCGAAGGCTTGTCCGATGTGACTGACGACGCAGATGATCAGGACGAAGATGAAGAGGAGACAAACCAGCCGCGCGTCGGCAGAGCGGCTGCGATGAACCACTATCTCCGGGTCTTGCGGACGCAGGCGAGAGCACGCGCGCGTCGAAGGAATGTTCCGAAGGCCAGCCGTACCGGCCGCATTATCGATTGGCTTGCCGGCCGGATGCCGGCCGACCCGGATTTGCAGCGCATCGGAGAAAGTCTCGTGGTGCAATCCGCACTCAGATGGTTCGTCAATCCGGTGCGCCGCTACGTCGACGGTGTCCCGCAACGCTATCGCCGCTTTCGCCGCATCCGGCAGGCGGAGGGATTGTGGTTTGCTCCGGACGGACATTCAGTGACGGACCTTCATCCCCTCGAAGCAGATCTCATCCTGCTCGCCATGATGCGCAGTTCAGACGAACTCGTGCGCCGAGCCCGACGGCTTGATACGCCGGAAAATCCCGCTCAACGGATTCTGACGCGCATGAGCGACCTTTACAGGACCCAAGTCCTCGTTGACGAGGCAACGGACTTCTCTCCCATCCAGCTTGCCTGCATGTCGATGCTCGCCCGACCCGTAAGCCGTTCGTTCTTTGCTTGCGGTGACTTCAACCAGCGGGTAACGGCATGGGGGACCCGGTCGCTCGAGCAAATGAAATGGGTGTTGCCGGATATCGATAACCGGTCTGTTTCAATCGCCTATCGCCAGAGCAAGAAACTTCACGCACTGGCCCGCCAATTGGTCGCTCTCAGTGGAGACAGCGCCGCGGAAGTTGCCCTTTCTGACTTTGCCGATAATGAAGGCGTATCGCCTGTCCTGGGAACCGGAATGGTTGATCTGGTAGACACGTCACGCTGGCTAGCAGACCGGATCATCGAAATCGAGGAGGCCGTTCGCGAACTCCCGTCTATTTCCATTCTGGTCAACAGTGAAGCTGATGTCCGTCCGACTGCTGAAGCTCTGGGAAATGCTCTCCTGGATAATAACATTCGCGTCATCCCTTGCCCCGATGGTCAAGTCCGCGGTCGAGAGGGCGCCGTCCGCGTCTTCAATGTCGAGCATATCAAGGGGCTTGAATTCGAGGCCGTCTTTTTCGTAGGCGTCGACACACTGGCAGCCAATCTACCCGACCTCTTCGACAAGTACCTGTATGTTGGAGCAACGCGTGCGGCGTCCTACCTCGGGCTCACTTGCGCCGGGTTGTTGCCGGATCGAGTGAAACATCTCGAACCGCTCTTCGAGCAGAAATGGTAAGAGGGTGCGGGCCTAACAATGGCGGCTTCGCAAGAAGTCCTCATAGCTCGAAAACGACTTTACCCCTTTGGTGAGATTTGATTTGGCGATGCGCGTTCGGCTAATCCGCGTCTGGAGATACGCGCATACTCTTTCGAAGTCTTCGATGAGCATTAATTGCCAGCGCGCGGAAAAATTTGTTTCAATATTCTTCGATATTGCGCCAAAGCTTAATTTCGTGGCGCGGCTGTTATCTGCTGCTGCAAATTCATTATAGCGCTTGATAAGATGCTCGACGTAGCGGCTGGCCTCTTAGTCGGCGCCGATGGTGCCGGTGGCAGGCTGGATTTTTATTGTTCTTGCCCGCGATTTCACATGGACAGTGGTCGCCTGAATCGCCCCGGGACTGTCAATGATGATGGCGCCGCTGTTTGTTGTTGATCTCGATGCGGCCAAGCGCACCCAGCAAGATTTTGGCATAGAAAACATCGGTCGGGACTTCCGCTCTTCCGCTGTCGTCGGCGCAGACATTTGTCTGCTTAAGACTTTTGTGGATATTGAAGACTAAGAAATCCATTTGTCCTCAGATCGGCGGGAGGCCAAGCGAGGGTTTTACAACGGCTATGACCACGGTATGTTTGTCTCTTCATGACGCATGCCCGCGCCAATATGCAAAGGTATCATATGGAGACGCAGCTTCTGAAATGCCTTGTTATTCGCAATGATCTTGAAGAAGCTGCAGTCGAGGTCCGCAACAAGGGACTCTTTCGTGCAATTGCGCACCTCAAAACCGCTTTCATCGCCTTCCACAATCTCAATGATTTTGAGAAGACCCTACGTCCGCTGTACCGCGAGCACCGCGGACTGAGTGCCGGCTATAATCATATCGAGAAAGCCGTCGAGTTTTTTTCATACTTGCGTAACCGGTTCGCCGGCCACCTTGTGGACGAGCTCTTTGAAAAGGCGCTCATTTGGAAGCCCGAGATACTCATGACTCTAAATAGGGAACATGACGCAAACGTTGTTCTAATCTACAATTTCTGGCTACTGGAAACGGCGATAAACACTTATGTCGATCTAGACGAGGCTCATAAGTTTTTCGAATCCGAAACTGACTTCAACTTCCCACCGGACGAAAAACGGTTCCACGACGCGCTGCTCAAAGCGCTAGATGAGGCAGTCACATTCCTTCGTGCAGTCGAGGTCGCCTTGAAGACAGAGGTTACACTCCCGGAGCACGATCTCGAACTTTGGAAAAAGGCTGGCCTGACCAATTTCGAGTTCATCCGTGGAAAGAAGCGATAAGGCGGACCGCCAAATCTTTTGGCTAGCTTATCACATCTTCGCATCTGCGCTGTTATACCAAACCCCATGCCCGAAACCTCCCCCTCCCCGTCATCTCCCGCAAGCCCAGCTCCAAAACGATCCGCCGCGCCGCCTGCGGCGTGACATCAAGGGTTTTGGCCACCATCCCGGCCGACACCAATGGTTTTGCCATCACCAGCTCGACCAGCTCCGGCAGCTTTGAAGACGTCCGGCGTCCGTCCAGCTTTCGATCGAACATCGTGCGCGCCAACGCCAGCCGGTCATGCTCTTTCAGACCGAGCTCGGCGGCCGCGATCAGGCCGTGAGCAATGGCGAGCAACCGGGTCTCCCGATCACGATGCCGGCGCCGATCGACGGGGATGGTTTTGAGGCCGAGTTTGATGGCGGCAAGATGCGCGCCGGTGGTGATGCCGGCCTGGCGCAGGATGGAGGTGGCAAATAGCCGGCCGAGCCATGGCGCGTGCTGGAGGACGGCAAGCTCGTTCCAGGCATCGAGGGCGACGATCGCCTGCAGCATCGCCGGCAAGTTTCCGGTCTGGCGCAGCACACCGCGCCATTCGGCGAGCCGGCCATCTTCGTCCCAGTCGAGATCATAGACCAGCGGATCGGCCGGAGCCCGACCGGGCTTTTTGGCTCGTTCGATCGCAGCGTCAGAGCGGGCGAGCAGTGCATCGATAGCGGCATAGTCGACGCCGGGGAGATCTTGGGTCTCGTCAGCGCCATCCCCCTCCCCTTCCGCGTCGATCGTGATCGCCGGCCGAACGACTCCGGTCGTCGTAGCCTCGTCCGCGCCGCCCGCCCCGATCTCCGAGGTTTTCCGCAGCGAACGGATACCGTCGGTGGATAAGGCCCAATCCGGCGACTGCGCAGCGATGCGCCGGCGGGTGCGCAGCACGTCGCGGGCAATTGTCAGTTCGTGGGTGGGCGTGCGAATATCGCGGGTGGCGTCATGGAGGACGAGGTCCTCGAGATGCACCAATTCGCCGTCGATCCACAGCGAGGCACAGGCATCGGCGAAATGCATCCGCTCGAGGAAGCCGGCGCCGACCGGCGAGCGAGCGATGCGCTCATCGAGACGGGCGAGCGCGATGCCAGCGTCGAAAGCCGGCCCCATCAAGGCTGTCATGCTGATTTTCGCGAGATCGTAAGCCATTGTAATCATGGTAAATGATTTGCTAAAGGAACTCTATATAAATCTTGCAGTTCCTCACATGGTACGGTTTTGGCTTGGGCTTATAACCATCGATAAGTACCTCTTATCAAAGCTTATGCGTACGTTCTGATTGTACGCTTTGACATCCCATGATATAGTCGGTCCCATCACGAACTCGGAGG
>UBTF01000015.1 GCA_900468285.1 Hyphomicrobiales bacterium
TCCTCCGTCGGCGCTTCGGTGGCGGCAAGCTCCAGGGCGAGCTGATCACGCCTCAGCCCCCTTGCATCCGGTTGGCCGAAGATGCGAAGGCGCGCCCGGGTGGGGGAAAATGGGGGAGCTACTCGCGGGGGCGAGCTTTGCCCGTCTCAACACCCCTGACGCGGAAAATTTGCCCGAAGACCGCGGCCCGTTTGATCTACGGCTGACGCTCGCCGCCCCGCATACCGGATCAAGCCGTTGCGCGTGGTCATCCGCAAACGCTCGGTAGTGTCGAATGTTTTCCCTGTATCTGCCTTCAATTCTGATCTCCGATAGGCGTTCCAACACGGCGGATTTGCAGGACCGAGCGAAAGACCGGCTAAGGCTGGAGGCGAGATCAGGATGGAAGACGACTGACGAGCGGCTTCATTGATTTGAGAAGTGGCTTTTCGACCAGTCTGAAGATTGCAATTGCGCAGACTACGGCGACGATGAGCCCGATGGCTGACGGGAGAAAGGCATTGCCGAAAAACTTGTGAACGGCGGCAGTCCAGAAAACATGGGAAAGATAGAGTGAGTAGGAGGCGTCGCCGATCAACTGGATTGGCTTTAGTTGCGCTGAGGGCCAATATCCCCGCTTTTCCAGGCTCAAGCAGCCGGCGACGATAAGAAATGCCGGAATTCCCCAGACCAGAATTCGGTATTCTGGGTCGAACAGCGAGAAAACATTGCTTGCTGCGAGCCCGGTTACACCCAAGATGACGGCAATGAGGCTGATTTTTCCGGGCAGAACAAATCTGGAAAGCAGAAGACCTGCGATGAACTCCAAAAGAAGATTAGACGACCAGAGGTTCAAAGCGGCGTTTTTCAGGTCGAAGGTGTAACCCAGGATAACCATCGATGCTAATGCCAGTGATGTGAAAAGGATGGGTCGACCCAGGAATATGGCTGCGGCAAAGATAATGTAGAAAAACATTTCTAGGTTGAGGGTCCAGCCTACCACCATCAGCGGCCAGACGTGTCCTGTTTGGTCCCAATAGGGAATGAAGAAGAGCGATTTGGTGAGTGTTTCTGCATTGAACGAAAATTGAGAATAGACGCCAGCAATCGCGCCCAGACACATGACGAAGGTGAACAGCCAGTAAAGCGGTGCAATCCGGATGATGCGTTTGCACAGAAACACCAGTGGCCGTTCATTGACGCCGATCGTGCCCATGATAAGGCCCGAAATAACGAAGAAAATATCCACTCCCGCCGCACCGACAATAAACTCATTCGGGAAGAAATGAAACGCTGTGACGAGGACCGCTGCTATACCGCGAAGGGCCTGAATCGAATAAAGATGATTTTGCACACGTGGCCCCTACAAGCGAATTTCGTATTTCACACTGAGCTAAGCAAGTTAAGCTCGCATAACACTGAATACATAAAGATAAAACTGCATTTGGCGGATTTAAGTTTGGCAATTCTGGATTGTCAGCAATAACAAATGCAAACTCGCGGGATCGCCTACGTTTTCAACACACCCGAGATGGCGATTGGCATTAAGCTTTATTTTCTTAGCCTCGGCGCGAACACGCACCGTGCGCTTCGTCTGGAAGGAATGCGGTATAGGCGCGCTTTCGATCGGTTCTGACACTAATTTTGAGCGCGGTAGGCCGCAGGATATTGAATGGGCGTCGGGTTTTTTTGCACTGGAGCGATTTTCGCGTCCAACTTAAACGAATATGCGGAAACGAATAACGTCAGGATCCAGCCGATCGAAAAGGGCGCCAATAGATCGACTTCCGTGTAGATGCGCGACATGGTGAGAACGATGAGTTGGAAGAGGAATGTCGTCAGAGCGTTCTGGTGCAGCATGACATTGCGAAGAGTGGTGACGACGAGTGCCGCCACATAGAAGAAAGTTACCGCCACTCCAAAGTAACCGAGTTCGACGGCCGTTGAATAGAACTGGTTGTGAAAATGAAAGCCCATACGGGTCGGAATATGGAATGCGTCCCACAGCGCTTCGGGTTCCGGGTCATTTTGAACCCAGAATGCCTGATACCCAATACCGAACAGGGGATTTCGCTCAACCAGTCTCGACGCATAGGCCCAGAGATCTGTTCTTCCGGTCAGGGTGGCGTCCTTGCCGACCGCCGAGAGCAAGGCGCCCGTCAAACCGTTTTCGTCACCGAACACCAGTCCAGCCAAGCATGCCACACTCAACGCTATCAGGAACAGTGCGAGCAAAAACTGCCCTCGGGCACTGACATGGACAAGCCTGACCACCATGAGTGCGCAGTAGGCTAGAACGATGACAAAGAAGGAAATCGCTGCCCCTGCAGAGATGGTGAGAACGAGTGTAATTAGCGCCAGACCCACGCCGACATAGGCCAGCGCACGGCTGAGGACAGTCTGACTGATACCCGCCTTGGCGACGGATAAAATGAAGAGAACAAGTCCAGCGTACGCCAGATAATTCTTACTGCCATAGAAGCCGACATAAGCGGCCTGCTGGGTTTCGTAAATAATGGCAGTCTTGCCGGAAAGAATGCTGGCGCCTACCGAAATCAACTGAGCAAAGAAAAATGCGGTAATGAGCGTTTTCAGCCGTATCGTGCTCGTCAGAATATACACCACGCAGCAGGAAACCAGCGCTTCTGCCGATAGTTTGAAGGTCAGCAGCGGATGGTTCGACCAGAATGTGGAGGCGAGAAATACCGACGGCATGATGAATAAGAGGACGAGTCCTGGCCACTCGATGCGGCCATGTATCTGGTAACTTCTCGCCTTCAAACCGATCAGGACGATGGAGGGCAGGATAAAGAAGACCGCCGCGATGGTGCCGAAACCGGGGCTGAGGGTAAGACCCAGAAATGTCACGAATGGAAACGCAAACTGGGCAGCGCTGTCTAACCGGGAAGTCGGATGTGTGTCCTGTGATGGTATTTGCACGACGGATTACCTGATATTTTCGGAACGGGACATGACAAAACCATTTGCAGACACGCCGGATAAAGCAGATCTTTCTGGCGACTTACGCTCCAAGCAATATCCACTTCTCGCAGTCTTATCCATCTCATATGCAGCAACCTGGAAGGAAAGACTGCATTTTTAAAGAAACAGAGCCCCAGCCGCCACATAGACGTCCTACAAACTCTAGATGAAACGAGTTTTGGCTCAGGCGCAGGAGCACTCAGCTTCACGCATAAGAGTGACGGATGGCGGGTAATTTACTGCATAATTTTTGATCGGAATTTGAGGCAATCTCGCGTTTCAGCGCGTGAAGCTCTGCCATCCGGCATGCGCGTGCGCGATAAAGCCATTTCGCAATACGCGCGACACGAGACATTGCGTTATATGAGCCTAATGGAATTTGAAAATATTGCGGAATTGGCCTAGTGCAATGTCTTGGAATGGCGGCAGGACAAACTGACTGTAATGAGATGCAGGTAGACTGACCTTTCATGGATTACTGAGGTGGAGCGAAACCGAGCCGAGGTTAACAAGGCTTGCACTGCTTCATCCTGACCAAGACTTCAATAGATCATTATTAAGCTCAAATGGTAGGGCGTCGCGTGTCTTTAAAAAAAATTGCCTTTGGCACAATGTCCATGTCCTCCATCTCGATCCTCCGGATTGCGGCCCAGTTTTTCATCATGCCAATATTGGCACGGTATCTCAGCCCTCATGAATACGGAACGGTCACACTTGCGGTTCCTATCATTCTTCTTCTGGTTATTTTTGCAGATGCAGGCGTCGGCCAATCGCTGATCAAGGAAGATGATGGCAATACACAGGTCTGGTCCAGCGCATTCTGGCTTACGATGGTCATTGGTCTCGTCCTGGCCCTCATCGCCCTGTTCGGATCTTCCACGCTCGCCTTGCTATTCGCCGAGCCGGACCTTGGCCCGATAACGCGTGGACTGGCACCGATTGCCTTCCTGCAGGCGATTAGCGCCGTACCGGGAGTCAAGCTGCAAAAGAGCGGGAAATTTTCCACAATTGCGATCATTGAAGTCTTGGCAATGGCGGCGGGTCTGACGACCGCACTTGTCGGCGTGTTGAATGGTGCCGGTGTCTGGTCGCTGGTGCTGCAGCAACTGGTGCAATATTCCATCCGCGCCAGTTTCACATTCGCTGCGTCCCGGTTCAAACCGCGATTTGTCTTCTCATTGCATAGCCTTAGAGAGCACATTGTCTTTGGCAAAAGCATGCTGTTCAGCAATCTGGCGACCAATCTCTCCCAGTCTCTGGAAATGGTCATCATAGGCCACGCTCTCGGCGCCGCAGGTGCAGGCATTTTTGCGATGGCATTTCTGTTTGCCCGCTTACCCGGTCGCATCCTGACCGCGCCGCTCAACTACGTCATTTACACACATCTTCTGCGTTTCAGAGAAAACAGGCAGAAACTGGGAGAGGTATATTCTGCAATATCCTATCTGGTCGCAGCAGGCGTGCTGCCAATCCTGTTCATAGCCTCCGCGGCCCACCAGGAAGTGTTTGGCTTGCTGTTGGGCAGCAAATGGACGGAGTCAGGCTACCTGTTTGCGTTGATCGCGCCTGTTGCGGGTTACCAGCTGATCGGCACATTGGCCGTGACGATACGCATCGTATTGGGTGAAGTTCGCAGTCAGATGAGATTTGCGATAGAATTTGCGATCTGCTGGTGCCTGCTTCTTGCTGTGTTTGCCACAGGCGGCACGATCTATGTAGCCGGCGCATATGCTGTTGCGGTGGCTTTGACCGTGCCTCGTAACATCAGTGGGATCGTCTATCTTCTAAGCCTTTCACGAACGCGGTTTGCGGCATCGATGGCTTTGCCCTCCGTCATCTCTGTGGCTGTCGCGGGCGTGTACTGGTTGGGTTCTACCGGAATGCGCGATCAATGGTTCCAATGGATACCGTTTGCTGCGGTCCTTGCCCTTGCGGGTGTGGGGCTTTCGGTCGCCGCAGGTCATCGGACATTGCGCAGAGGTCTGTCTGTTCTAAACGCCCCGACGGAGAGCGTCTGACCGCCCAACCGCTATCAAACCCGGTGATAAAGAACTGTCATAATTGAATAAATTATTGCTTATAAAAGCCGGGCCGGGGTTCCTAGTATATTAAGAAGAGTGACTTGACGCTGATCCGGCTAGAACCTATACGGCATTTGATTAGATGGCGCTCATTGCTTTTGGATGTTGTATATCATAACAGGAAAGATGTACAAAAAATGAAGAAAATTGCTGTTATTTGTGCGCTTCCTCCTGAACGTAATACGGGCATGTTGACCGTCGATCTGGCGGCTCATATGACCATCTCTCAAATGGTCGCTCCCAATATTGTTCAGTTTTACACATATGGAAAATTGAACGAATATTCGTACCCGCCTGAAGAAATACCATTCAAGTATCTTGATATAGTCGATAATTACGGCGAATACCTCTCCTCGGACGTGTTTTTGTTCTGGGGTGATTTCCTGCACTCCCTCTCCTATCTGGAGAAGGATCGTGGAGCATGGAACAAGGATGCGACGAGCGAGAGCCAGAGCGGATTCCAGAGCGATTATTACAAATACATTTTCCTGTCCCAGCTCGATCAGGAGAGGTTGAGCCGCGCCGTCATCTTTGGAAGCACGATCATTACAAATCGAGCGGAGGACGATGTCGACGAGACGTATCGATCGCATTCCGAACGCTTGTTCAAGAATGCTGCCGGCGTGTTTTTCAGAGATGCATTGTCCGCGGCGAAGGTTTCGCCTCTGCGGGGCCTGGACCCTTCGCTGGCCTGTGACTGTGCACTTCTGCTGAAAGACACCGACCTCGAGCAGTTTTCCGGTTTTGAAATGGCCGCACAGCGACAGGGTATCGGCGTCTACTTCGGCCGGACGAATTCAAAGTTCCTGATGCTGCTTTACGCTCGCCTGCTGGGAAAGCGTCTCGGTGAACCGACACGGTGGATACCCTGGTTCTTCACACGCAAAAAATTCCGCGCCATCGCCCGTCTGTTTGGCTATGACGTCCCGAATTATCACGTTGATCCAGGCAAGATACTTTCAGAGCTTTCCGGCTGCAAATTCGTGATTACGGACACATATCATGTTTGCGTCAATGCATGGCGCCTGGGCATACCGGCCATATGTATCGGTCAGGGCGCGGCCACCGCGGACAATTCGCTGTCTGATAAAAAGAAAGAAATACTCTTCGAAATGTACGGCGCGCGCAGCTTCTACATTTTTGCGGAGCAGCTTTACAGCGTCTCAGGCTTTAAGGCAGCGCTGGACCAGGCGAAGACAGTCCTGTCCAACCCCGCTGTTGCCGCACAAATACGCAAAAACATCAACGAACATGTCGAGACTGCTGTCGCGCGGTTGAAGCAGGCGCTGCAAAAAGCATGCAGCTAAATTTTTTCCATCCACCTCGGTGATGTTGATGCGTGGCATCAGGGTTAGATGCCGAGTGCGTATCTTGAGGGCGTATCAACCCACTATCGCTGGGTTGATACGCCAGTTGCTCTGACTGCCGGTTGCTGATCGAAGTGCTGCCGGAACTTCGCCGGGCAGCCTTACCCTCAAAACACTGCGCATCTGCAAAAGTGGTGGGGGGGGCTAATGAGGATGAACTTTACCCCGTGAAGACTGATGCAGTGCAAGAAAGTTTCTGCGCCGCAATATCAATTCCATGCGTTCCAGGGGATGGAGCGTGCGTCTAACGCAATCAGGCGGTCGATTTTATCTTCGAAAAAGATTGTGCACCGGAGATCTACATCTCCGGTGCACATAATTCTATGTCTTCTTTTGAATGTGCGCCATCAGGATCTGGCTTCGAATGATTTAGTAGCTACCGCGCGCCGAGCACACGGCCGGGATTGTCTTCAGGATGATTGCGACGTCCTGAATCAGCGACCAGGTCTGAACATACTGGGTGTCGAATGCGATGCGGCTTTCATAGGAAACATCGTTACGGCCGCTGATCTGCCACAAGCCCGTAAGACCTGGGCGAGTGCGGAGGTAGTACACGGCGAAGCTATCATATGCCTGTAGTTCTTCGGCCACGACCGGACGGGGCCCGACGACGCTCATTTCGCCGCGAATGATGTTGATCAGCTGAGGCAGCTCATCCAGGCTGAGTTTGCGCAGAACTCGTCCAACAGCGGTCACGCGTGGATCGTTCTTAAGCTTGCGGGTTGCTTCCCACTCGGCGCGGGCATCCGGATTTTCCGCCAGATAGCGGCGGAGAAGTTCGTCTCCATTGACAGCCATGGTGCGGAACTTCAGGCACTTGAACTTCTGGCCATTGTGGCCGACACGCTCATGCTTGTAAAATGCAGGTCCTTTGTCGGTGAACTTCACCAGAGCCATAATCATAAGAAATATGGGGCCAAACAACACGAGTGCACACATTGCAAACGTAACGTCCAAGCTACGCTTTGCCAGTCCGCCGGTCGGAAGAACTGTCGCATACTTCATAAAGAAAGCTCCATCGTTTTACGATGATGAGCCGCATTCCTGAGGCGGCTGATCAATCAATTACGCAAAATGAATTAATTCCAGGCTCTAAACCTGTTCGTGACTTACGAACCAGCCTTGTGGTTCATAAGTGCTTCGTTAACAATTTATAAACCAATAACGAATTACTAAGTCAATACTTTGTGGCGAATGTAGTTAATGCATATAAGCATATTCTAAATATATAGTTTTGACGATTTCAGTATAAAATCATTCTGATTTCTGAATAAAAAGACCTATTCATACTTTGTATGAGGGAATTTCAGTGCTCCTATTGGCTTAGAGAATTCGAATTAGATCGGATCGCAAAATTTACATTAGAGAATAATAAAATAATAAAACCGCAAATTTTTGATCCGAATATCTAATCCCTCCCGAGCATTCACGTCTCAAAACGCTATTTCGCTAAATGGCAGAATGATTCGCCTCGATGCTGCCATAGCGCCTCAAAAGACCTCATGAGGCGAAGGTTCATCTTGGCCATATGCGTAAAATCAATCGCTATACTCGAGATTTGAGGAAATGGCGCATCAGGAAATTGTCGCTAATGATGTCCTTGGCCGCCTTGTCGATGTCGGTCGTCCCGAACCGCATAACCCGAATGTACTAGCGCTGAAAACGCGCCGCGAGTTTCTGGACAGCGGCCAAAACGCACTGAGATCGGTTGGTGGCGCATAGGTAGTTGAGCAGGGCAGTAGCCGCGCCCGCCGCGCTTCGGTGACGGCGGCGGGATCGAAATGCCGATTTTTGAATGATCCCGAAAGAGGACCAGCCCTCTTTGCGCTGCAGCATTTTTACAAGAAGAATGTAAAGCGTGTGTGTATATCGTGTTCTATACTTAGCAGGTAAGGTTACCGACGGGTTTGGTCGCGAGTGTATTTGATTTATACTTATCTTGAGTTGTGCTGGATAAGATCGATGATCAGTCGTTGCGGAAGAATTCTGCGCCTCCAGCGTGCAGGGCTCCAGAGCCTGCTCGATGTGCCGGTCTCTTTCGTCTGAGAGAGAATGTTCAAAAGACAGCTAATATCTTAAGGTTTGGCTCACCACACATTTTCAGAGGTCATTTGACGTTTTCGAGTAAGACATTCCGAAAACAGGAGTGGATGATGAAGAGCGTACCAGTCAATTCTCGCATTATACAAAACGTCTACTTCAGCCAGGAAGACGGACAGTTGCATATCTGCTTTAAAAATGGTGAGGAGCGGCTGTTCATCGGCGTGCCGGAACACGAAGTTACGGCAATGTGCGTCGCCAAATCCCCCGGCCAGCATTATATCGATCGCATCCGCAATCAGTATAAACGTATCGCTGCCTAAAAGCAGCGAAGGCCGCGTTCAAACCTGCCGGTTATTGAAATTCCGCTGGCCTGGCGGCAGGCAATGGTTTCACCGCTTCGGTTACAAGATTGCATCCGATTGTTGTTCTTGAAGGCTGCCGCGTGTCATTGCACGCCATTGGCGCTTTCCAGTCTCGCTGTATCCAGCGACCGACAACTTGCCTGCCGGATTTTGGAGATAACTAAATTAACAATATCTAGAATTCGCATAAAATTATATCGTCTGGACAATCAATATAATTTCCGCATATATCGCATCGTCGCCATTATATTAGGTCTGAACCTAGCTGATATCACGTATTAAGAGCTATTATCCTCAATAGAAATTGTGCATTCTCCAAATTCTCCATTATGGGGGATAGCGAAATTTGAAGGCGATCTATTTTATCAGAATCCTGTACGGGTTTCTGTAATTTATCAAGAGTAAAACGGTAGTCCGTGCTTATGATATTGGCGTTCTTTAATTAAAGGCAACATTGAAGAGAAGCAGTGCAGGTTGAAGAATGCGATCCCACTACGTTGCTTTATCTGTTTATTGGGTCTCGCTTTCGGTAGCCCTTTTAAATTATGGCTCTGTTGAACTGCTGACGGTTACGCTTTTAGCCTTGCCTACCTTCTTCCTGTTTATGGTTCTTCTCGCAACGGGAGGCATTCCCACCCATACCGGTTCGACGCTATGGGCGGCGGCTTCGCTGATGGTTTTGCTCCTCGCCTGGATTGGCGCTCAAACTGTCATTCCTCTCGATGCACCGTTTTCAGAGGCTGCCTGGAAAGAAATTCAAGCTTTTCTCCCGGGTGCTGCTTCCACCATATCGGTGTCGCCAGCGGACGATCGGGCGGCAGCCATGCGAATTGCAGTGCCGTTTGGTATCTTCATGGTCGGCCTCTTGTTGTTCTCCACAGACGAGCGTGCGAGTGGAGCGTTGAGGCTCTTGTCGGGGCTTTCCGGTTTGATATCGATCTTCTCGATCGTCCAGTTCACCATCGCGCCAGATCAGTTGCTCTTCGACGCGAAGAGGGCCTATCTCAGCAGCCTTACTGGCATATTCGTAAACAGAAATACTGCGGCCACTTTCTTCGGCCTCGCGCTTTTGCTTAACGCCTCCATCGTCGAGGCGTCTTTTGGCAAGATAGGTTTTCGGCGGGTGTCCTCGGCAATTTTGGCCGGCGCCAGACTCTCGCCAGCAATGCAAACGCAATTGTGGTTTGCGGCATTCCATGTGGTGCTGCTCTTCTCGACACTAACAGCATTGATGCTGACCAAATCTCGCGGAGGGGTCGTTGCGGCTCTCATTGCTGCTTGTTGCCTTTTGCTTCTAAAGGCATTCAGCAGGTTTCAAAAACAGGAAAAGAGCGGGCTTGCCCCAGCCAAGGAACGCCGCTGGATCAGGATACTGATCGGCGCATCTATCCTTCTGGCGATTGTCATCATCTTCTTTTCGCTTGGGCAGCGCGTTCTGTTGCGCTCACAAATTCAGAGTGCCTTCGAGGACGGTCGCTTTTGTGTCCTGCCGGGCATCGTCGCTGCCGTCTGGGACAGCCTTCCGCTTGGGGCAGGTCTGTCAAGCTTCCCGACTGTGTTCCCGGCCTATCGAGATGCGACTTGCGGCATTGCCGGGGTCTGGGACAGAGCTCACAATGTCTATCTCGAAGGACTGTTGACGCTTGGTATTGTTTTTCCTCTGTCGGCGCTGCTCTTCAGTCTCTGGTTGAGTGCGGTCTTTATCATTGGGATTAGACGCCGCCGAAGTGCCCGTTATGCGGGAGAGCTTGGCATTGCCTCTCTTGTTTTGATTGCTGCGCACTCCGCGATTGACTTTTCTCTGCAAATATCAGGACTCGCAATCTATTTTGCGGCAATGCTTGCGCCAATTGTAACCTTGTCTCTTCGCCCGCCCGGCAAGAAACGAACACTTAAGGAACAGTCCACCCGTCATTCGATGACTGCTTAACGATGAGTCATGGTTAAATATTTTCGAATTTGAGCATATTTATGTTTATTTATTTGAATTAACTAATATTGAACTGATTAATTGGGCGTTACCACCATGTGTTTAAATAGCAACAACTTAATTCAAAGCTGAGCAAAGCATAATTTCAGTCAATCCAGCTCTGGATTTAATTCTGCAATTGGTGTTATTGCGAGACGATATAATGTTTCATGGGGATGAAATTGAGGCGGAGTAAGACTCACATTTTGCTGCTTGCTGCGGCCACTTCGCTTTCCAGTTGCACTTCGCTTCCAAGTGCGGGTCCGGCGGCCCGCAATGTGGAAGCTGGCGCGGCTGTAAAAGTTACCTCTGCGGACAAGCCCACTGCCGTGGGCATCGATTATGCGCTGGTGGACATCAGTAAGAGTGTCCTGAGCTACGTCGCAGACGACACGCAGACCTCATTGGCTCAGGGTTTTGGCGGTGGACGTGGTGGCGCGCCATCTCTGCCACTGGGTGCTGGCGATGTGGTCCAGGTTGCCATTTTCGAGTCGCAGTCGGGCGGCTTGTTCATCCCGTCTGATGCTGGTAGCCGCCCCGGGAACTTCGTTTCCCTGCCGCAACAGACAATTGATCACAGCGGTAATGTGAGTGTGCCTTATGCAGGGCGTATCCGCGCAGTTGGACGGTCGGTCGAGGCGGTTCAGCAGGAAATCGAAGACCGGCTTGCAAGCCGCGCTATCGAGCCTCAGGTCGTCATCACCAAAATCAGCAGCCGCTCGGCCCAGGCTGCGGTGCTGGGAGATGTGCGGCAGCCCGCGAAGATCGAGCTGACCGAAGCCGGTGAAAGAATACTTGACGTCATCTCCGAAGCGGGCGGCTTGAGTGCGCCTGGCATCGAGACGCGGGTCACTCTCCAGCGCGGCGGACGTTCTGCAACCGTTCAATATGATCATCTGGTCGCGACGCCTTCTGAAAATATCTATGTCGCCCCAGGTGATACGATCCTTGTTGATCGCGAGCGTCGTACCTACTCCGCATTCGGTGCGTCGGGTCTGAATGGCCGGTTCGACTTTGAAGAGTCCAAGCTGAGTTTCGGCGAGGCATTGGCAAAGGCTGGTGGTGTGTTGGACTCCCGCGCGGATCCGGCTCAAGTCTTCCTGTATAGGGTTGTCCCCAAGGACACGCTGGCCAAGATGGGCGTGAATGTCTCGCGCTTCAAGTCTGAAACAGTTCCCGTTGTCTTCAGGGCCAATATGCGTGATCCGTCCACGCTCTTTGCGATCCAGAAGTTCCCGATGCAGGACAAGGACATCATCTACATCACGAATGCAGATTCCGTCGAGCTTCTCAAGTTCTTGAACATTGTGAACTCGGTATCGTCCACTGCCGCCGGCGTTCCTTCGGATGCCGTATCGATCCGGGACTCTGTGGAATCACTGACAAATTAATAGCCAAGCGTCCGCAGCATTAAGTAAGTTTCTTGAATCTTATTGCTGCGGAAATTTTTTTGTGCAATCAAACAGTCTTAATAAAGTATAAACGGACTTGGGAGTGACTTCATGCCAAAGGGCTTAAATTACAGCTTACTGTGTGGCGCGCTGTTGTCGTTGGCTTTGGCGAATAATGCCAGTGCACAAAGCTCTTCGCCGGCCAGTTGCCTTGTCGCCCCGGCAAGTCTTTCGGACAGTATTGTTCAGGCGTTTCTTTCCTCGCCAGAAAGTCTGTTGAGCGAATTCCAGACAGGTGGAATACCTATGTCCAACCGCGTCCGTGCTCTCACCGGCACGAACGAAGCCGCTTTGTCTCCCTTGATCAAGTTGGCAGGTCAGGCCAATCCATCGCAGGTCGCAGCATTGGGTGCTGGCCTTGCGCGTGCAGCGGCAGCTTGCGTTTCGCTGAAGCCTGACTTCGCTGCGCGCATTCAGCAAGAAGTTGCCGAAACCGATAATGCTGCCCTTCAAACCGCTTTTGCGGGCGCGATGCCGGAAACTGAAACGGCTGCTTTGGGTGCTGCGGGCGCTGGTGCCGGCGGCGCGGGCGCTGCGGGTGCGTCAGCCATCGGCAGCAATGGGAATGCAGGTGGCGGCGTAAACGCAACGGGAACCGCCGCCGATGGATCGTCTGGCACGGCTTCAGGAGATTCTGCATTCAGCGCTGGTGCAAGCAGCCCTTATTTCGCGACGTCGAGCGCAGGCTCATCCACATTTATCTCGATCAGCATAACGACTCAGTAGAAACCCTTGTGGCTGGGGGTCAAGACACAACTGAAATGAGGCTCGCTTGCCGCTCTACGATAAAGAAATCCACGCTTTTTCGCGTGAAGCGAATGCTGATATGCATCAGCAGGGAAGTTTTCTGGACGTTGAAAGCGTCATTGCAATTGCCAGGCGTCAGTGGAAGATCGTCGCGATAAGCGTAGCGGTTGCTGCGGTTCTGGGTATTGTCAATATTCTGACAGCCGTTCCGCTCTTCACGGCCAATGTCAGCGTTCTCATCGATAGAGGCAATGGTCAGCTTGCCGACCAGTTGTCGAGTATCGGGTCCGCTGGCGGCAGTCTGATGGAAGATGAGTCGTCCATCCTCAGCCAGGTCGAGATCTTCAAGTCAGACACGATCGCAAGTGCGGTCGTAGACAAGCTTGATTTGACCAATGATGCCGTGTTCATGGCGGATGATCGTTCCGCCATGGTGCAGTTGATAGGGACATTGCGTTCTCTGCTCAATGTATCGCAATGGTTCGTGTCCGCTTCGGCCGTCGCGGATGACGCGGCTGCAAAGCACTTTGCCGCAGAGCGAAAGCTGGCAGAAAATCTCGACGTGAGCCGGGTTGGAAGAACCTATGTTCTCAACGTCCAGTACACGTCTCCATCGCCAGAACTTTCGAGTAGAATTGCCAATACCGTCGGCGATATTTATCTCGTAGACAAGCTGAACTCGAAATACGAGGCGACGCGGCGCGCCAGTGACTGGCTGCAAAACCGTATCGCAGAGTTGCGGCAGAAGGCACTTGATTCCGACCTTGCCGTTCAGCGGTTCCGCACAACAAACAATCTTGTATCCGCAGGATCTGTTCTCGTATCGGATCAACAGCTCTCCGAACTTAACAGCGCGCTGATCGTGGCGCAGTCGGAGACGTCAAAGGCTGAAGCACGCTTCCAGCGTATTCAGCAGATTATCGCGTCCGGCCAGACAGATGCCATTGTCACCGATGTGCTCGGAAGCACGATTTCGAACGAGTTGCGGCAAAAATATCTGGATGCATCCAAGCGGGAAGCGCAGATTTCCGCGCGGCTCGGACCGGATCACGTGCAAGCGGTTCGCATGCGCAGTGAAATGTCTGAATATCAGCGATTGATGTTCGAGGAACTGAATCGTATCGCCGAGAGCTACAAAAGCGATCTCGACGTCGCAAAAGCGCGTGAGAAAAGCCTGTCCGACAACGTATCCCAGGCAACCGGTATCAGTGCGTCGGCAAACGAGACCAAGGTGCAGTTGCGAGAGCTCGAGCGCGAAGCCGAGACTTACAAAAATCTCTACCAGACCTTCCTTCAGCGCTATCAGGAAGCTGTCCAACAGCAGTCATTCCCCGTGACAGAGGCGCGCGTGATCACGCGTGCGTCACCGCCGAAGTCGCCAAGCCATCCCAAGAAGACACTGATACTTGCGCTGTTCATTGTCATGGGCGGTGCGGTGGGCACCGGTTTAGGGGCGTTCAGGGAAATCAGGGACCGCTTCTTCCGAACCGGCGATCAGATACGGGACACGCTCAAGCTTGAATTCCTCGGGATGACACCGATGATTTCCGGCCAGCGATTGCCAGCGTTTTCCGGCAGCAAGTTGCCAGCTGGTGAATTGTTCAAGACAAATTCCGTCTCGAATTACGTTGTCGACAATCCACTGTCTTCTTTCGCGGAAACCTTGCGCAGCGCAAAGCTCTCTGCGGATTTCGGTATGGTCGGGAAAGAGTGCAAGATCATAGGCGTCGTCTCCTCCCTTCCGGGTGAGGGCAAGTCGATGACATCGATAAACTTTGCCCAGTTGCTCGCCGATCAGGGAAACCGGACCATTCTGATCGACTGCGATTTGCGTAATCCTGGCGCCACGCGTGCCATTGGATCTCATGCAGAGGCGGGTTTGCTTGAGGCTGTTCTGGAGAATATCGACCCTCGGAAGCTTTTACTTCAAGATCCCAAAACGGGATTGGCGTTCTTGCCAACAGTCATCAAGCATCGCGTGCCGCACTCCTCCGAGTTGCTGGCCTCTCCGGCCATGCGCAACATCCTGACACATCTGAGCCACAACACAGATTATATCATCCTAGATTTGCCGCCGCTCGGGCCTGTCGTCGATGCGCGCGCGATGGCTTCTCGCGTCGATGGCTTCCTGTTTGTCGTAGAATGGGGAAAAACCGCAAGGCATCTGGTGCGCCAGCTTCTGAGGGATGAAGTTGAAATACGAAACAAATGCCTCGGTGTCATACTCAACAAGGTGGACCAGCGTAAGTTGAAGCTCTACAGATCCTTCGGATCCAGCGAGTATTACCAGTCTCATTATACGAAATACTATCAGGACGCTGCGTAGATTGGCAGGATTTCGGCGGAATCCATATTCGGTCATCGTTTTGGGCATCATGGCGTTATGCTTGTGCCTCTACGCGGTCGATCAGGTCGTGCATTACGCACGTTTTGCCGACCTTCAGTATTGGGCGCGGCAAATCGAGAAAGGCCGGCCGCTGGAACTGAGCGCGCTCGATCGTTTGGTCAGCGAAACCTATGATCGCGGTATCGAGCAAGAGTGCCAATCTGCATTCGTGAAGCCGTTCCTGACGGTGTTGCTGGCTGGGCTGGATGCGCGGAATCCAAACTCGGAATATGAGAAATGGTTCGAGGCTTTGGGCCAGACGGAGCAGTTCCTGCGTCACACATTGAGTTGCCTGCCGACAGACGGTAACTTGTGGGTGCGCTACGCCATGGTTCGCCAAGCATCGGCTGAACAAAGCGATGAAATCCACCGGTTGGTCGGCCTTTCCCAAAGATATTCTCCAGCCGAGGAGAATGCGATAACGGCGCGCTATTTCCTCTATAACCGTTTGACGAATATGACGTTGGAAAAGATCTCGATAGAAGTCCGCAAGGATGTCGAGATTTTATGCTCTCCATCAGCGGCATTTCTGCGCGTCAAAATTCCGGCCCCAAAGCCGCAATTGGCAAAGATGATAGGCGCCATTTCACCTTCCTGTTCGATTTCAGGTCAACCGACTGGCGATGCTGCGCGCGTGGACGACAAAAAAATCAGCCTTTCCCCCTTCAAATCGTCGATTTCGAAATAAGGCCTGGCCGATTGCGACTGGCAGGATGTCCGTCGCATTTGCTTTATGAAATGTTCGATCCATGGGAGCTTGCACAAGGCCTCGCAGCCCTAAACCCGGCACGGCGATCTTAGCTCGGAGTGGCCAGGCGCACGGCATGGAGACAGTCGGGTTACGCCCTGTCGTGTCGCGGCTTTACGAGTGGTCGATTTTAAAAAGCCTTAGGTCCCGCGGGTCATTCGCCGGCTCTGCCAGCCACCGGAATTGGCTGCTGCAGTACAAGCAAAAAACGTCATTGGATCGGATTTTCAAGCGCCAGCAGGAAGACGCGCCAAGCGCCTTGGCCACCAACTGAACATTGGCGAAGGACGTATCAAAGAAATCGACTTTGGCCTCCTTCGACACGAAGGATTGTCAGCTTTCCCGTGTAAAAGGCGCCGGTATCAATGCCGATACGCTGGGGCCCCGGGTCGGGTTGCTCCCGGACTGTGTGCCCGTGGATCACAATTAGGTCCTTCAATTCCGGACCCTTCGACAGGAATGGCTCCCGGATCCAGATCATATCGTCATCCGATTGCTGCTCAAGCGCTATGCCGGGACGGATGCCCGCATGGACCCATAGCTTGTCTGCAATCTTCAAGCAGATCGGCAGGCTATCCAGGAAGCGCTTGTGATCCTCAGGAACCGCCTCGGCCAATAATTCCTTCAGCCGCCCCTTAAGACGTGTTTGCCGAAAGGCCGCGCTGTGCACATCAAGCCCGTAGGAGGCGAGCGTCTGTTCGCCGCCGAGTTCCAGCCATTTCTTGTGCTTTTCAGGATTTTCGAGATATCGGAGAAAGACATCTTCGTGATTGCCAACAAGCGGCAAGCGTTTAAGTTGGTGCTCGCTCTTGGTCATGAGATGATTAATGATCTGTGCCGACATTGGTCCACGATCGATGAAATCACCCAGGAGCACAACGAGACCGTCCTTGCCCGTCGATGCAATGTCTTGTGCAATGTTCGTTTCGGCCTGCTTCAAGAGATCCAGCCGTCCATGCACATCGCCAATCGCATAGATCGGATAGCTTCTTGCAACGTCGCCCAGATCGATCCGGCGTCGTTTCACAGTGCTTTTGGGTTCAGATCGGTATTTTGAAAGCCAATTCATAACTTTACGCATGACTATGACCAATACATAGCGATGGGTAAAAATACCATTGGCTAAGGGAGACGATTTTGCCAGCTATCGAGTTTTGAAACGGCAAGCGCGTATCAATCCAGCTTGGTTGCAGCGGGCAGGAATTTCAGACGCATCGTCATCAAATGCCGCCCATTGGATCGTGGAGCCGCTCATCGCTTTTGCGCACGCACGCTTGCGACGTCGGTATTTCTTCAACGAGAGACCCTTGGAACAGTCAGTGATGCTGTATCAGACATGT
Organism: Hyphomicrobiales bacterium; assembly: GCA_900468285.1. Lineage (GTDB taxonomy): Bacteria > Pseudomonadota > Alphaproteobacteria > Rhizobiales > Rhizobiaceae > Agrobacterium. The sequence continues at coordinate 17,456 of UBTF01000015.1, forward strand.
CGCGCGCATACTTCATGTTCGCCGGGCATATAACGCCTTAGCCGGTCTCAGGTTACCTGCGGCTTCATCTGTCGAGCAGACTGGTCATCCACACATCCCACGATGCTGGTGTTCGGCCGTGCGTTCGGTTGGCTACAGCCAGATCGGGCATTGCCAAGGTAATTCCGAGGTTACGCGACAAGGGCCTGCATAGATCGCATGAAGAGGGAAGGGCGCTCTACTATATCAATCACGTGGACAAGCTCCGGAAGCTTGTTGTTTGGATCGAGTACGATTTCAGGGAGGCGGAGCCTCGTGAAGATATTCAAGACCTCGGGGCCTGGAGGCGGCGTGTGCCCAGCAACAAAACGTGGAGCGATCAGTCTCGCAGGCATTTTGAGATTTTCGTCAGCAAGACTAATCCATGCGGGTACCAACCAGCATCTGTTCTGCCAGTTGATATAGTCTAAATGTACAATATCGCGACCGATAGGCAACGATATCCATCCGGCCAGCTCAATCTCTTTCACCGACGCCCCCATAGCTCTGCATGAGAAACAATTCTACCCTGATCTATTCTGATAATATTTTATCTCGTAATAAATCAAGAAAAAAATCCGAAAAATCCGGAGTCGTATATCGAACTTATATTCGACTTCATTCAAAAAATAATTTTCTGAAACGCATAGATTGAAATTTTTATTGAGGCTTATCTTCAAAGCTTGCTGCCACCTGAGGCAAGGACGATTTTATCCATTCAAGAACTGCATTAGTCATTCTTTTGCTTGAACTAATTTAGCAAAATTTTTGAATATTTCGAGAAATATACTGGAAAATCTACAACCGGCGCGAATGTGAAAATTTCATTCCTATTGGTAGGGTTGCTTTCTTTTGAAGATCTAATTCCACCAGTAAAATATGGATCACCGGATTTACAGCAACCAAAGGTTATATAAAGCCAAGAATAGTCGTCCGGATTTTAGCTGTCTGACAGTGTATATTAGCATTTTTTTATTTTAACCATGTTTCTCGTCAATCCCCTCGAAATCGAAAACCATTTAAAGTCACCTTTCGTGAGAACAAATTCGTCAGTGATACATGTCGGATAATCAATAGTTTAAATTAATCGTTAATTCTGCTTTTTAGCGAAACACCATAACTGTGCGTTGCAGGTAATTGACAATATTTTAACCGAACATTAACGGTGATTTGCCGATTTCACAAAAAACTACAATGGAGAGACTGATGACTACGATTTACACTAAAGGCGGTTACCTTGGCTCGGGCGCGTCGAGCGACAAGCTTGTAGCATTGGATGGCCCAGCACATCTGGACGGCGGTGCCGGCTCCGACAACATCAACGGTGGCAAGGGCGACGACATCCTTCAGGGTGGCAAGGGCAACGACTACATGTACGGCGGCGCTGGCAAGGACACCTTCCTCTGGCTTGCAACCGACGTTGATGGCAGCACCGACAAGATCTTCGACTTCGGCGGCGCTGGCGAAGCGAGCGGCGACCGTTTGACATTCCGTGGCATGGGCGAGGGTTCGAGCCTCAACCTCCTGTCGCACACGGCTGGCACTGACGGTCACGTCATCTACAAGTACGAGCTGATCGACACCGCAACCGGTAACCACAACATCATCTCGATCGAGTCGGTTAATGGTAAGCCTCTGACTGCTGGCGACTACGCATTCTACGGCTCGGTTCCTGTCGAAAGCGTCTAAGGAGCGGATGTAGCGAACTCTCGGTGAGCGAGGCGTTCGCTATAACGTGCTCATTTACGCGCGCAGCGTTGCAGTTAGCGCTGCGCGCGCCTCCGTCGATAGTGAACTACATCAATCCATAATGTAGAGCATCGAGATATCTTAGTATAAATTGCGAAGATATTCACGGTTAACCTATTTTATTGACGATGATCGGGTTATCTCCAGTAATAATCTTTTCTCAATCGTCGATTATAGGTACAAGCCGCCTGAATAGAAGGAAGCGTTAGTATGGCGTTCAAGTTTCAGGCTGAAGGCGATTTGGCACGCGAAGCATTTCGTAGAAGCAGAGCGGGTTTGATAGCGATCGGTTTGGCGAGCGCCCTTATCAACGTGCTCTATTTAACAAGCTCATTTTTCATGCTGCAGGTGTATGACCGCGTCATACCCAGCCACAGCATACCATCATTGATTGCGCTCGGAATTCTCGCGGGTGCGCTTTACATTTTCCAGGGCGGGTTCGAGCTGATCCGCAACCGCATGTTGACCCGGGTGGCCGGCGTGTTCGACGAGGTGCTGGGCCAGCGTGTCTTCAAGGTCATGATGAAAACGCCCATCAAGACAAGTGGGGCCAATGATGGTCTTGCGGTCATGAGGGATTTCGACCAGGTCCGGACCTTCTTGTCGGGGACTGGCCCTTCCGCCTTTTTCGACCTGCCCTGGATGCCGGTCTATATCGCAATCTGTTTTCTCTTCCATCCGGTCGTCGGCATCATTGCCATTGTCGGCGCTCTGGTTCTGATTTTCATTACCGTTCTTACCAACTTCACCACACAGGCCTCTGATCGCAAGCTCCACGATCTGTGGAACCAGCGAAATGTGCTGATGGGTGCTGCGTTGCGAAATGCCGAGGTGGTCGAGGCCATGGGCATGAGCAATGATCTGGGCCGGGATTGGGAAGACTACAACAAGCGGTATCGGGCCTTGCAGACGAAGACTGCGGATGTGGGCAACGCTTATGCCATTGCTTCCAAGGTTTTTCGCATCGCCCTGCAATCAGGCGTCCTGGCAGCAGGGGCCGTGCTTGTCATCGAGAACCAGGCATCGGGCGGTATCATCATCGCCTCTTCCATTCTGACGTCCCGGGCGCTTTCGCCGGTTGAACAGGTCATCGGCAGCTGGCGAGGTTTTGTCGTTGCTCAACAGTCTTGGAAGCGCATCAAGGATGTGTTCAAGGCGATCCCCGAGGTGGCCGAGCCTCTTGCTCTGCCTGCTCCAAGAAGTGTCCTGTCCGTTCAAAAACTGGCCACAGGCCCTGCAAATGCCCAGCAACTGATTGTTTCCGATGTCAGTTTTACCCTGCGTGCGGGAAGCGCGGTCGGTGTCATCGGTCCGAGCGGTTCGGGTAAGTCATCGCTCTCGCGGGCTTTGACCGGGATCTGGCCGATTTATCGCGGCTCCGTAAGGCTGGATGGCGCGGCGCTGGACCAGTGGGACGAGGGCGTACGCGGAGACCATATCGGTTACCTTCCGCAAAATATCGAACTTTTCTCCGGTACCGTTGCGCAGAATATCGCCCGCTATCGCCGAGACTGGACGCCGGAGGCCGTCGTTGCCGCCGCGCGCGCCGCCCGTGTTCATGATCTCATTCTGAATCTGCCGCAGGGTTACGACACGGATATCGGTGTGAATGGCTGCCTGCTTTCGGCGGGGCAACGTCAACGCGTTGCCTTGGCACGGGCGCTGTATGGCAACCCCTTCCTTGTCATTCTGGATGAACCCAATTCCAACCTCGATACCGAAGGTGAAGAGGCGCTCAGCGTTGCAATCGGTGACGTTCGTGCGCGTGGCGGGATCGTTATCGTGATCGCTCACCGCCCAAGTGCGCTGGTTGCTGTCGATCACGTCCTCATGATGAAAGAAGGCAGAGCTGTCGCCTTTGGCCTCAAGGAGGAAGTTCTACCCAAATTCCTGCGCAAGGACAGCATTGTTGCGGCAGAGTCGAGGCCCGTCACCCTCAAGGTTGTCGGTGAATCCTCGGGGATGAGCAGAGAATGATGATGCCGTCTCAAAAATCGCTCCAGCGCCATGTCCTGGCCGTTGCCACGCTCGGCATCATTCTGGTTGGCGGACTGGGAGGATGGGCGGCGACGGCAACTTTGTCCAATGCCGTCATTGCCGAGGGAACCGTCGTCATCGACGATAATGCCAAGAAAATACAACATCTTACGGGCGGTATCGTCTCTGAGATCGCGGTCAAGGAAGGCGAGCATGTCAAGACGGGGGACCTCCTCCTGCGCCTGGATGGTACGGCGGTTGAATCCAGCCTTGGCATAGTGGACAGCACTTTGGCGCAGCTTTATGCGCGTAGAGCAAGGTTGAAAGCCGAACTTGCTGGCAAGACGAGTTTCACATCCGCCGATGTGACTGCTGAAGCAGTCAATTTTGACAGAAATCCCAGCTTGATCGAGGGCGAACTCCAGCTGTTTGCAAACCGATATTCCGCACTTGTGGGCATGAAGAAGCAGCTGTCGGAGCGCAAGAAGCAGCTTGCCGAGGAAATCTTCGGAATAGGCGAGCAAATCAAGTCCATCGATAACGGCTTAACGATTATCGAAGAGGAATATAAAGCCACGAACTCTCTCTACAGCCAGCAACTCGTGACCATGCAGAGGGTAAATTCTCTCAAGCGTCAACGTGTTGAACTGGAGGGAAGCCGAGGAGAGCGGCTGGCAGCTCGCGCGCAGGCGGAAGGGAAGATCAGCGAGATCGATCTTCAGATCCTTCAGCTCGATGAAGACCGTCGGACAGAAAGCGCCAAAGAGCTGACACAGGTGGAGTCCGACATCGCGCAATCTGAAGAGCGTCAGGTGGCGTTGAAAGATCAGCTCGACCGTTTGGAACTGCGTGCGCCGATGGATGGTCGCATTTATCAGGTGACGGTTCATACTGTTGGCGGTATCGTCAACCCAGGCGATGCCTTGATGCTGCTGGCACCGGATGCTCGCGCATTGACGATTGAGGCGAAGATCGCCACCCGCAATATAGATCAGATTTACCCCGGACAGGCCGTCAATCTCCGGTTCACGGCATTCGACCAGAGAACGACGCCGGAGGTTGCGGGAACAGTAGCGACAATCTCACCGGATGCCGTAACGGAACAGCGCAGCGGCGTTACCTATTACCCTATCCGGATTTTGCCGGAGGAAAAGGATGTCAAAAAGCTGCAGGGGATGACCCTGTATCCGGGCATGCCAGCTGAAGTCTTTATCAAGATTGCTGAGCGTTCGGTGATATCCTACCTGTCAAAGCCGCTGATGGATCAGATCAACCACACATTCCGAGAAGAGTAACGTGACTGCTCATTGGCACGGCATGCAGACAAGCGAAATCAGTGCAGCTTTGCAATTAAGAGCAGTTGAGTGAGCTAGTATTGGCGCTGCAAATTTGCTAGGTCAGTACTCAGCAGATGTTTTCTGGACGTTAGAGAGATTGTTCATGGCCGCTCGTCGCAAAACTATGGGAATTGCTTTTTTTCTTTCCGTACTGGGATCGACGACGCAATTTGCTGCCGCTGCCGACTATGGTGCTCCTACTCCTCCACCAGCACCGAGATATAGCAGCTCTTACGCAAGTTTTCGTGCGGAGGAATGCTCCAACTTGCTCATAACGGATGATTCCGGGCAGCGGGTTGTCCGGTCATGTCACGCGCCTTTGAATCTTGACCCACGCGGTGGCTTCAGACCCGGGTCTTCTGGCGGATCGAGCTCTGCGTTCTCGAGCGCTGCTGTCGTCACAGAGTAATCATTCCTCGCTTTTGTGAACTCAATTCTCGCTGCCTTTTCGACTCGTACTTCGGGCGGTGGGGCACAGCGACGTTAGTGCGATTTTTCTTGAGCGCATGTCTCATTGATAACGAAAACGCTTTTTGGCGCCGTAGGGGTAAGCATAGGCTGCCCCTGTCGGCTTCTGTCGCCGTTTTGCGGCTGCCCCGCGCGCCGGTTGTTTGGACCGTGCATATTTTCGGGATCAAAATCCGCATTTTTCCCCTCTAAAGAGCGTGCGACAGCCCAGTGGATTGGGGCAGGGAACTGGCCTGTAGAGGTCTTGCGTCCCAAAAACGGAAGTCCGTAAAATGCGAACAATTCGGCTAAATTGCCCTTAAAAGCTGAGTGCTAAACACGAACCATCAAAACACGAAATATGCGAGGGCAGCATATCATGATGGTAGACCGAGTTGTAAAAGTCGCATGCGTCGCCTTGACCTTGAGCCTGGGTGCTCAGGCAGTCTACGCCGCCTCCCCGGCAGGCATGGGCCGATCGCTCCAGTTGCCCCCGGCAAGCTCTTTCATCAAGGCGTCACGTGCCACGCTTGCTCCATTCGCATTCATCCGCTTTTGCCGCAGCAACCAGAGTGATTGCGAAGCAGACAGGGGCGCATCGATCGTTGAAATGACGGCCGAAAACCGCCGCACACTACAGGCCGTCAATGCATCCGTTAATCGCTCGATAAAGCCGGTCAACGACTCTCCGGCCCAAGGCGATGTCTGGTCGGCTGATGTCACCTCAGGCGACTGCGAGGATTTTGCGCTGATCAAGCGACGCCAGCTTGTTGCGCAGGGCTGGCCGGCACGCAGCCTGCGGATCGCCGTGGCGAGAACCCGCTCAGGCGAGGGTCATGCTGTGCTGGTCGTCAAGACATCGGAAGGCGATCTGGTTCTCGACAACAGATTTTCTACGATCCGCGCTTGGGACAAGACAGATCTCAGCTGGGAAAAAATTCAGTCGGGAGACAATCCCCGTCTCTGGTTTGGCATTTGAAATAGGCGAACCGGGCTTCAATTTTCGAAGCCCGGTTCTTCCGCATTCAGCGGATAGCCATGATTTGAGATAGAATTACAAGAAATCAAATTCTTGGCTGCGCCAGCCGGGGCATCCCAGCCTCAGGCGGTCTTCAAGCTACCAGGTTCGGACTGTCACCGGTTAAATCGTACAAGTCGATTTAGAAGGTGGCGATGTCGGCTCAGAAATCATACCCCAGATAGACTTTGCCATCGTTCTTGCAAATATCGACCTCTTTACTTTGTAGCGACCGGCGACGGTAATTCTTTTTGCGCTTATCTGCCGGGTTATTGAGATCATATTGGAATGTGAATTGGCAATCCTGATAGCTGTTATCGACGTTGACGACGGTTTCGGAACTGCGTTGCAAAGGTGTGTTCAAGATATTGAACGACCGGGCGACAAGATCCGTCGGCCAGGCGTATAGGCGGTAGATCGCCCCATTAGCCTTGTTGACGACGGTAACCTGGTCTGCCGCAGACTGGGACGCAAAGAATAACAGAAGTCCGAGACCCAAAGCGTAACGCATAAAGCCTCTTTGAAATGGACGTAACATCAATCACCGCTTTAAGGGTTCACATGGGTCTTGGCCGCTGGCCGCAGGTTTTGGCCGGAATGCAATGCCGCATCAGTTGCCGATGAAATCCCGATTGCCTTTTCGATCAATCATTTCCAGGCGCGTTCCATCGAAATACACATCTGCGCAATCGACTGCGTTCCCTTTTCGCGCACAAATCTTGCCGTCGGTGATCTTGTAGCCTGTCGAATCGCCTTCCCGGTACTGGTAGCCGTCCGTTCGCTCTTTCAAACTGTCGGCTTGGCTAAGATGTTGCCGGATTTCGTTTTCTGTTGCCATCCGAAGCTTGTTGTCAGAGGCAGCGGCGACCAATCCGGGAAAAATGACCGATGCCATTACAAATATACAAGCGGCTTTTGCATGTTTGGTCATTGTTGGCCTTTGCTCTGGTAGGAGAATGAATCTCGCAGACGTTTGAGGCGTGCGCGGATGGGCATACTGAGATGGCGAAGTGCACGGGGGTCAGTCATGGCGACCTTGATGACACCGCCTATCGAGCGGTTCTTGATGCTCGACACCAGCATCAGAAAATGTCTGGCCTCAACAAGACTGCGGCTGCGTCGGGACTGCGCATTTTTCGCTGCGGCCGGGAGTGTATAGCTGGCCAGAAACTCGGCATCTGCCGCTATCATCGCATCCACATGGTGGAGCTCAAGCACGCGGGAGATCGAGCCCTCGCGAATATTGTAGACATAGCCCGATGAGGGTTCGATGACGCAAAGCCCACCAACCGCGAGCGCAGAGGCGAGAAGCAGATAGTCTTCTCCAATCCGGAGGGTCGGATGGAAGCGAAGCTTGTGGGTGTTGAGAAAATCCCGCCGGAACATCGGCTTCATGTAGCCGAAGTTGAAGGTCGAGCGGAACAGGATGTTCGACGCGATGAAGTCATCCAGCGTCAAGACCCCACGTCTTTCCAGAAACGCTTCCTCAAACATCGTTTCCCCGGGACGGCCATCGGTATAGACAACATCGAGATTATCGACTGCGATATCCGCATGAGCCTTCTCGGCGTGGCTGATGATCTGTGCTGTGCGTGCGGGTTTGATGACGTCATCGGAATCGAGCACCGCAATCCACCGGCCAGTTGCAGCGTCAAGCCCGACATTGCGGGCGCCACCGGGCCCCAGGTTGTTCTCCAGCGCAATCAGGCGAACCCGCGGGTCACGCTGGCCGATGCTGGCCACGACGTCGCGGGTTGTGTCGGAAGACTTGTCATCGATAACGATAACTTCGAGCGCCACCGCCTCTTGCGACAAAGCGCTTTCGATGGCCGAAGCGATCGTTTCGGCAGAGTTGTAGGCTGCTATGACGAATGTGACATCCGGCTGGCTTGCTGTTTCCATCACAGAGCCTCCGCCGCGCCGTACTGCCGGATTTCACGAATTCCAATGGCGCCGCTGACTGAGCCCATATGCAACGAAGCGCGCAACAATTGGCGATTTCGGCGCACGGCATCAAAGCACGTCAGCAGGGCAAAACCGGTGCAGGCCATTACCTTGGCAGCGGCGGTTGCGACCTGCGCAATGCGCTTCACCCCGGGCTTTTTTTCTGCCAGCAGCCGACCGTGGGTCTGGCCGGACCGGAAGCGGCGCTTGGCAAGCCACATGAAACTGGCGCGCGTTACTGGTACTGGCTCTGAAAGCACCGCTTTTTCCGCAAAGGCGATCCTGCCTCCGGCAGCGTGCATGTGTGAGAAGAAGTGGGTGTCTTCGCCACCGCTCTGGCCCAAATCAAGCGCGAAGCGTCGGCCTTCGACCGATGGCGCATTCATGCGCAGAAGGGTGTTGCAGGTATATCCCGTGATGATCTCGCCACCCACCCATACCGGGAAGGTGGAGTGGAAATCACCCTTGCGCATCCATTCCGGGGCGTCGGCTCCGTAGATGGCCGTCACCGGTCCCAATACGGCTTCCGCACCACTTTCACGGGCGGTATTTAGCAGTTGCGACAGCCAGTCGCGCGGGGCCGTCTCATCGTCATCGATAAAGGCCAGATAGTCCGCCTGGCAATTGGACAGACAAGCATTGCGCGCGATCGAAATATTCGACTTCGGGCAATGGACATAGAGGATTTCAAAAGGTGAGGCGGCGCGTAAGCCGTCTATGGAAGCTTGCGCACTCGGCTCTGCGTCGTTATCGGCGACGATGATGCGCACGATGACACCTTCAGGAATTTCCATATCGAAAAGGGATTTGAGCGTCGAGACTACCATCGGGCGGCGGTAGGTGCAGACACCGATATCGACCTTGATCGTTTCCGACAGGGGCATGGGCGAGGTGCTGGTCATGTCGTTGCCTTTGTCGCCATAGGTGTCGATGTGCGAAGCGAGCCGAAGAGCTCGAGCCAGAACCCTGCCGACCACGCGAAATGCATGACCATTGCGGCAAGAGATGCGAGTGGGCCATCAGGATTTTTCTGCGCAAGAGCCATCCACACACCATAACCGAGGCATGTGACAATCCACAGGTACAGCGGGACGACTGCGACCCAATGGAAGACGCCGAGCAAGGCCAGGAGGGCAACGGGCATGACGGAAAGCGGGATCATCTGCCGGATCTTCGGCAAAGACCGGTGCTTGAGCAGGTTTTTCGCGCGCCCACGCCCGTAGGCCAGATATTGCTTGAACAGGGCACGAGCATTGGAGCGCGGATAATAGGTCATGCGCGTGCGGTCCGTCATCCATATGCGAAAGCCCGCTTTGCGTAAGCGATAGTCCAGTTCCGCATCTTCATTGTGGCTGAAGGTTTCGTCATAGCCGCCAACACTCGTAAATGCGGAAATGCGCATCAAGGCATGGTGGCCGTGGTCGGTCCAATGGCCTTTGCCACCTTCACGATGTTTCGAGCCGCCATTGCCGAGTTTGGAATTCTGCGCCACCGCTGCCGCCTTCTGGAACGCGCCGTGACCGACCGTTTCCATTGCCACGACCACCGAGTCCGCACCGGTCTTCATCGTTTCTTCCAGAAGCCGCTGGCAATAATCGTCAGGGTAATCGCCATGCGCATCTATGCGGATGAGATAATCATAGCCCGCGCCGAACATCTCTATGGCAAGGTTTATGCCTGCGCTCTGGATGCGTTTGGGATTGGCGAGCAGCACGATGCGGGGGTCGCGCATGGAAAAACGGGTCACGATGTCGGGCGTTCCATCCGTGCTGCCGCCATCGGCAACGATGATGCGGTCATCCGCATGGTTCAGCGTGCGGGAAAATTTGGTCAGCAGGCCTTCAATCGTCCTTGCTTCGTTGAGGCACGGAATGACGATCAGTGTTTTTACATCTGCGAGAGTGTGTGACGTCATGCTTATACCCTCGTCAAGCTTGAAGGAGCTGCCTCTGCAGCCTGGCCATTCTGGGGCTGCGCGAGGGATGCTAGTCTGCGAACCAGGTCACGGCAATCCTCGCTGTCGGTAACCCATTGCCTGCGGTCGATCAATGCAAGCTTTGCGAAGGAGTCCAGATAGGCCTGTTCGTTCAAGCTCGTGAAAAATGTGTTGAGCGTTGCGGTATCGGCAGATTGCAAGACATGGCCAATATGTCTCGTTTCAAGGAAACGAGCGGTCTCGGTTTTGGCAACAGCGATGGGAAGCGCGCCGTAGAGGCATCCTTCATAGAGCCGGTTCGGCAACAGCCAGCTGGAATTCTGTCCTTCCTCGAAAAAATCGATGGCCCAGGTAAACTGAACCTCGTTGTAGATCGATGCCAGATCTTCCGGGTTGGCATATGCGCCATGGAAGCTGAGATGGGGGGCATTGGCTACGAAGGCGTCGAAATCATCGAATTCCGAATAGGCAGGGCGCCCGCGCAGGATCACCTCAACCTTGCCGTCCATTCGCCTGGCGAAATCGCCAAGAATCTCCAGTGATTTGCGGCAGCGCAGCGCGCCGAACCAGCCGATTTTCCAAGGCTCACCTGCTTTTGGCGGGCGCGGTGCCGGCAACGCTGCCGCGTCTTCATCCAGTACAAGCACCTTGTTTTCCTGCAGCAGCACGGGCAATTGCAGACCGGACTGTGGTGCAAAATAATGGCTCACGAAGGCTGGAGAACTGGTCATTAGCAGCTTTGCGTTTGTTGCGAAGTAGCGCTGGGCGGCGTTGACAAGCTTGCCTGCAATGCCTTCGTTGAGGAGCAGACGGTGAATATCCAGGCATTCGTAAACCACGGGCACATCCCGCCCGTAAATGGCCGAGGCCCGCCGTGCCAGTGCCAGCATTTCAAGGTTGCGGGCGATGATGACATCCGGCTTTTGAACCTGACGCAATCGGGCGGAAAGAGACAGGCTGGATTTCAGAATTGAGATGAGGCGCTGGGCAAACTGTCCATCGGCCGTCGTTCCGAGCACGATGGGCGCAACGCCATCGACACTGGCCAGCTTGTTTTCCCCTCGCGTAAAGCCCGCAAGCGTGACCTTTGCTCCACCCGTCTGCAATGTAAGGACCCGCCGCCGAATGGCCGGATCGGCAAGGTCGTGCGCGAGATAAAGAACGTGGGTCATGAAGCGGTCCTGAGCAAAAAAGGGGCAAGCAAAGCCTTGTTGGGTGGCGTTTCCCTAGTTCTGCTGACAGGCAATGGATTCGGGAAACTGGCAGGCGTCGCCCGGTGCCGTGAACGCCACGCGATCGACACGCATTGCGGTCGGTCCCCTATAGGCAAATTGTCCCATCCAGCCTTTCAGCGTATCTGTTCCCCAAAGGCTGAAGAAAATCTTCTGTGGCTCCTGGGGAATTTTCGACGGGTCTGTGACCTCATGCACCATCTTGCCATTGACGAAATAACGCAGACGTTTTGGCTCCCAGATAAAGGCATAGTCGTTGAATGCCTTGTCCGCATCGCCAGCCACATCCGCCAGCTTTTCATTGCCACCTTTTGCGGAAATATACTGGTTCAACTGGACTTGGGACATGTCTTTTCCCAGAATTTCCATGTCGATTTCATCATGCGGTTTCTTGTGGACGGGACCGATATAGGTGAAGAAAGCCGAGTTGAGACCGGAGCCTGTTGCCGCCTTTATGCGGGCTTCATAGGTGCCGTAGCGATAGCGGCCTTTCGTCTGGATCTCGCCGCAGGAATAGTTGCGGTCTCCAGCCCTGCCATCCCGAAAGCCAAGCTCAAGCTGGCCGTTGTCAAACCGCACCAGCTTCTTCGACCATGTGCAATTCTGATGCGCGCCATTGTTCCAGCCGCTGGAAACGTACCAGAACGAGGGATCCATAACGTCGAAATTCTCGACAAAGGATTTGCCAGCGCTTTCCTCAGCCAGTGCGGTTGAGACACCGAGGCCCAAAACAAGAAGTGCGGATGACATCATGCGCGACCAAACGGGGGTGAGGAATACAGTCATTGGTTCACCTTTGCTGTTGCCGCTGTGGTTTGCGGTGCGGTCTGGATCGGAATGGCCAGCGCAGATCTGGATGTTGGAAATGCTGTTATGCCTTCCAGCGCGGCTTCCAGTCGGCACGGCACCAGAAAGGGCAAGCCAGAAACCGCATCGGCCATTCTGTTGTGATGCAAACGGCGTCTGCCGGTCTCTATGTTGAGTATCATCAACCATACGGCTCAGAATACGGTACAATCGCTGTTCTTGTGGTCCAGAAACTCGGTCTTGAAGATTTAGCCCAGCTTTATTTGCAATTATACAATCCGATTGCAATCTCATTCATGACAAAATTCACGCAATCTGATCGTTGCGATTAACACTTATAGTAAAAATGCCGAACTCTAGCCAATCACAGGGCTTTTTATATTTCCCTAAAATACAAGCCAAGTCTCCTCGGCGTAAAGTACGCTTTCCTGTCGTATATCTAAAGCCCGGCAAAACTCTCGGCAATAACCTCTAGAAAGGCTGGTCCGTATCGATCAAGCTTGGCATCGCCAACGCCGGGCACCCGTGCCATCTCCGACCGTGAGGTTGGCTTGGCGATGGCCAGTTCGATAAGCGTCTTGTCATGAAAGATGACATAGGGCGGCAGATTCTGGGTTTTGGCAATCTGCATTCGCCGTTCTCTCAGAGCCTGGAACAAAGCGGCGTCTGCGTCCGGCAGGTTTGCGGCGGGCTGATTGCGGGTGTTGCGGTCGCGGCTGGACTTTTGGGGCGCTTGAGGTTTCCGCAGCATCAGCACGGACTTGTCACGCAGAAACTGACGCCCGGCGTCAGACAGGGCCAGCCCGCCATGGCCTTCGAGATCGACTTCTATAAGCCGCGATGCAATGAGTTGGCGCAGGATGGCGCGCCATGTGCGGTTGTCATGCTCCTTGCCGATGCCATAGGTGCTGATCTGGTCATGCCCGAAACGGGTAATGCGCTCGTCTTCCGCACCCAGCAGGACACTGATGATATAGGCCTGCCCGAAGCGTTCCCCCGTTCGGTAGATGCAGGACATGATTTTCTGGGCCGCAACCGTACCTTCGAACAGCTCCGGTGGCTCTGCGCAGGTGTCGCAATTGCCGCAAGGCTCGCAGCTGTCGCCGAAATAGGACAGCAGCGCCTGCCGGCGGCATCCGGCGGTCTCGGCCAGTCCCAGCAGGGCATCGAGCTTTTGCCGCTCCATATGCTTGCGCTGGTCTGGCGCTTCGGAGTTTTCGATGAAGCGATTGCGCAGGGCGATGTCTTCGGAGCCATAAAGCATGAGAACATCAGAGGGCAGGCCATCGCGGCCCGCACGGCCCGTCTCCTGATAATAGGCTTCGATGCTGCTCGGCAGATCGATATGGATGACGAAACGCACATCGGGCTTGTCGATACCCATGCCGAAAGCGATTGTTGCGACCATGATGATGGCTTCGCCATGTTGAAACCGCGTCTGGTTAGCCTCCCTTTGCTCGCTTTCCATGCCGGCATGGTAGGACAGGGCGTCATAGCCTTCGGAGCGCAGCCATTCGGCAGTCTCTTCGGTCTTTCGCTTGGACAGGCAATAAATGATGCCGCTCTCGTCCTTGTGGTCGCGCAGGAACCGCTTGACCTGCGCACGCGGATTGTCCTTTTCCATGATGGCATAGCGGATGTTGGGGCGGTCGAAACCGGCGATGAAGGCATCGCGGGTCTCGATCTTCATATGCTCAAGGATTTCCGCCCGCGTCGGCTCATCCGCCGTTGCCGTCAGCGCCATGCGCGGGGTGCCGGGAAAACGGTCGATCAGCATGTCAAGCTGACGGTAGGGCGGCCGGAAATCATGCCCCCATTGCGACAGGCAATGGGCTTCATCGATGGCGATGAGGGAAAGGGATACGTCCTGAAGCGCGTCGAGAACATCCGGCTTCAGCAGTGTCTCCGGGGCGGCATAGAGAATGCTGACCTTGCCGGCGCGAATATCGGCCCACAAGGCGCGCCGCTCATCCGGCTGCAGATTGGAATTCAGCGCTTCGGCCCTCACGCCTGCCTGACGAAGGGCGGCGACCTGATCGACCATCAGCGCAATCAGCGGCGATACGACGAGCCCCATGCCAGGGCGGGAAAGGGCGGGGATCTGGTAGCAGAGCGATTTTCCGCCGCCGGTCGGCATCAACACGAAGGC
>UBTF01000016.1 GCA_900468285.1 Hyphomicrobiales bacterium
ACCCTCGCAGACCCAGCCGTTGTCGATGACCTCATCGAAAACAGGCAGAACAGGCAAGAAGCCGCGTGACAGGCGGATTTGGAACTTTAGCCGTCGCTTCAAAGATGATACTGAACCTCGCGTGACACCAAGGCGCATTGTCTTGGTGTCACGGATATTCTGAAAGCGAGGAGAGCCCGATGACCACTGGAAGTTCGATCAGTGAGCATATTCGCGTCGTGCTGTCGGATGAGATTTCAACCGGTACAATCCGCCCCGGTGCTGTGCTGGACGAGGGGACGCTGAGCGCCCGGTTTTCGGCCTCTCGCACCCCGGTTCGGGAGGCCCTTCGGCAGCTCGAAGCCAGCGGGTTGGTGGAAATACGGCCGCGCAAAGGGGCCTTCGTCCTGCCCCTGACCTTGCCGCGCCTCATGCAGATGTTTGAAGTAACAGCGGAGATCGAGGCCATGTGCGTAGGCCTTGCCACACACCGCATCACCGGGGTGGAGCGTGCCGAACTGCTCGACATTCACCAGAAGGCCTCGGTTGCCGCCCGTGAGGAAAACTTCGAGCAATATGATGAGCTCAATCTTGCTTTCCACGAACTGCTCTATCGCAGTGCCCATAATGATTTTCTGTTCGAGGAACTGATGCGGCTTCGCGGTCGTCTGCTGCCCTTCAGGCGCACCCAGTTACGCTATGCGCAGCGCCTGCATTCGTCCAACAACGAACACGAGGCCATCATCCGGGCGATGATGCAGGGCGATGCCGCACAGGCAAGCCTGATGATGCGCGAACATATGCTCAATGCCGGGGTCGCGCTGGCCCGCTTCATGCGGGCCACAGGCGACCTTGCGGCAGAATAGCGTTGCCGTTTACGCGGTGTTGGAGCTCAAGACCTTGGCGATTTCGCTGGCAAGTTGATCCTGCGTGTATGGCTTGCCCAGCCGGGTGATCTCAAGATCGGTGCCTTCGGGCAAGTCGGCATAACCGGTGGCGATCAGAATCGGCAAGCCTGGCAGCAACTCCCTCGCCTTTCGCGACAGCTCGGCGCCATTCATTCCGGGCATGGAAAAATCGGTGACCAGCAGGTCGAATGTCGGGTCCTGCGACAGAATATCGAGCGCCTGCATACCGGAATTCGCCTCGATCACATCGTGTCCGAGATCTTCCAGCATGTCGACGGAACTCATCGCAATCAGCGCATCGTCATCGACCATCAGGATCTTCAGGCGCTTGTCGCCGGAATTGTCAGGCAGCGGCGCTGCAGCCACCACGTGAGACTGCTCCGGCATTTTTTCACTGATCGGGATCCAGAGTTCAGCGGTCGTGCCTTCGCCTTTCACGCTGCGCAGAACCAGCGCGCCTTTCAGCTGGAGAGCAAGTCCGTGGATCATCGAAAGGCCAAGGCCGGTGCCCTTGCCCAATTCCTTGGTCGAGAAAAACGGATCTATTGCCTTTCTCAGCGTTTCCGGGTCCATGCCGACACCCGTGTCTGAAACCGACAGCACGACATAGTCGCCTGCGGCCAGCTCTGGTGTGGCGCGCGCATTGCTGTCCCGTCGCAGCCCAATGGAAATCGTGCCACCATCCGGCGTTGCGTCGCGGGCATTGACGACAAGATTGAGGAGCGCCAGTTCGATCTGGTTCGCATCGCCAAGTGCCAGGGGTATATCGGCCTCCAAAGACCAATCCAGCACCAGTCCGGAGCCCACGGACCGCCGCAGCAGATCTTCCATACCTTCTACGAGTCTTGGCATGTCCACCGGCTTGACCTGCAGGTCCTGACGCCGGGCAAAGGCCAGAAGACGCTGGGTCAGCGATGCACCGCGCTTGGCGCCTTTCAGTGCCCCGTCAATCAGCCGCATTGCCCTTTCATCGCCCGCGGCATGTTTGGCCAAGAGTTCCAGGTTGCCCATGACCGCCATCAGCAGATTGTTGAAATCATGCGCGACGCCCCCGGTCAACTGGCCGATTGCTTCCATCTTCAATGCCTGGCGAAGCTGTTCTTCGGCGCGCTGGCGATGTTCCATTTCCGCCATCATGGTTTCATGGGCCTTCAGCAATTCCGCCGTCCGCTCGGCAACCCTCAGCTCCAGCGTCTCGTTGATCAGGCGCTGTTTCTCCAGCACCTCCATCCGTTCCGTAATGTCAGCACAAACGCCTACCATCTTGACCGCGACGCCCTGTCTGTTGCGATAGAGCTTGGCGTTGATTGCGGCCCAGTGCAACGAACCGTCTTTCCAGACGATCCGGTGTTCAATCGCACATTCCCGGCCGCTGTCGATCGTGTCCTGAATGGCCGCCTGCATTCGCGCCCGGTCATCGGGGTGGACACCGGCAATAAGCAGATCGTAGTCGAAACGATCGTCAGGTTCATAACCGAATATTGCCTTGCATCGTGCCGAACAGATCAACGTCTTTGAAGCAAGCTCGAGCTCCCAGGAGCCCAGACGACCAGCGTTCAACGCTGTCTGCAACCATCGTTCCCCGTCGGCCAGAGCCTCGATCTGCAGGCGCGCATCGAATTGCCGCAGACGGTTTCGATAAGCCGTGCGCGACGCGCTGATGAAGGTTGTCGCGTGGAATGGTCGCTCCACGAAGCTCACATTTCCAAGGATTTCCGACAGGCGCAGTGCCGCCGGATTGCGCTCCGGGCCGCCGCCGCGATGGGTGAGCACGATAAAGGGAAGGTCCGACCATGCGGCCTGCGCACTGACCCATCCCGAAAGCGAGCGCAGATCGGCTGAACGCAAGGTTTCCTCCATCACGACGACGAAGGCAACGTCGTCGTTGAGGCTCCCCACCATCTCGGCGAGCGTTTCAACAGGTCTGGATGCTATCTGCGCTTCTTTCAGAAGGGCGGCGGCGATCTGGTAATCCCGGCCGGTGGGCGCGTAGACGATAGCCTGATGTCCGGGTTCAAAAATTTTCCGAACTCCTGTCCGAGAGCGCAAGTCCAGGTGGCTCTGTCAACACCGGCACACCGCGCAGCACGCCCTGAAAGCCGGAAACGGGTTCTCCGAGCGTCAGGCCGCGATCGTCGATCTTGTATTCGCGAATGGTGTCCTCGTGGTGCCCGGTGCGCTTCTTGATCACGGAGACGGCGCGTCTGACCCGTCCGGCCGCTTCGAAATAGCGCAACAGAATGACCGTGTCGGCCAGGTAGGTCACGTCCACAGGCGATTTCATGTCGCCGACCAGTCCGTGCTGGGCAACTGTCAGGAAGGTATTGGCCCCCTGGCGGTTCAGGAATTGCAGCAATTCGTGCATATGGAGGATCAAAGCGTTTTCTTCCGGCATGGATGCCTGGTAGCCATTGACGCTGTCGATCAGCACGGATTTCGCATCGTAGGTCGCAACTCTTTCGCGCACGCGCTGCGCAAATTCGCCCGGCGACAGCTCGGCGGCGTCAAGCTGTTCGATGTGGAGCAAGCCCTCGTCGCGCAGTTTCTGCAGATCGATGCCGATCTCGCGCATACGGTCGAAAAGAAGGCCAAGTTCTTCGTCGAAAACGAAGACGGCTGCCTTCTCGCCGCGCTTGATGGCTGCATTGATGAACTGAAAGCCAAAAATGCTCTTGCCGGTTCCTGCCGGGCCGATCAACAGGGTGCTGGATCCGCGATTGATGCCTCCGCCCAAGAGCCCGTCCAGTCTTTCGATGCCGGTGCTTAAAATATCGCGCTTGAAAGATGTCTTGTGTTCAATCGCCCTCAATCTCGGGAAGACCGCAACGCCGCCCGTGCGAATGACGAAGTCATGGTAACCACCACGATAGGCCTGTCCACGGTATTTGAGAATGCGGACCCTGCGGCGCTCCGAGCCATAATTGGGCGAAAGTTCCTCCAGATGGATTACCCCGTGGACGACGCTGTGGACCGTCTTGTCGAGCACATCGGCTGTCAGATCGTCCAGCAGGAGGACGGTAGCCCCGGATCTCGAAAAATAATGCTTCAGGGCGAGGATCTGACGGCGATAGCGCAGCGAGCTCTGGGCCAGCAGCCGGATTTCCGAAAGGCTGTCTATCACGACGCGGTCGGGCTTCACCCGTTCGAATGCACTGAAGATGAGCTTGGTCGTTTCCCCCAGCTCAAGATCGGAGGAGTAGAGAAGGCTTTGTTGCTGGTCGCTGTCCAGAAGGCTTTCCGGCGGCACCAGCTCGAAGATTTCGATGTTCTCATTGAGAACCATATTGTGGGACGCGGCGCTGTCGCGCAGCTCCTCTTCCGACTCCGAAAGGCTGATGTAGAGGCACTTTTCGCCCCGCATCGCACCTTCGATCAAAAACTGAAGAGAGATCGTCGTCTTGCCAGTTCCAGGAGAGCCCTCCAGCAGAAAGACGTGGCGGCGGGACAGCCCGCCCGACAGGATATCATCGAGCCCTTCGACGCCGGTGGTTGCTTTACTCAAGATATCTCGCATATTTCTTCCTGGATTAACGCTTAAGGCTAGAGCCCGATACTGGAGATAACGGGCGCGTATCGTATATAACTAAACGATGAAATGGATTGTTGCGAGCGTTGTGTTCGCAAACCACAAATTTGACATTTCGCAAGTATCTTTCACAACTGTGGCAGGTATCGGGCTGACTGCTTTCTTGGAAAGTGAGGACGCAGTCCTGCGGTTTCAAGTGCTCTTCCACATCTTTCAGTTGCCGGTTGCGACCTGATGAATCGATGCTTTCGCTCTGGCGGCTCCGGTCCCAAAAAAACCAGTGTGTGTCGGGCTTGCGGCGTGCTATGGAGGGCTGATCAGGAAAGCATTTTCACAGATGAATGACATTTCAAAAGACCAGCCAAGCCCTGCCAATATCGCCGATCTCCCCAATCTCGCAGCCGCGCTGGATGATGATCGTTTTCGGCAATTTCTCGACCATGTCCCCTTTGCGGTGGCTGTAGCCGAATTTGGCGACAGTGAGCAGATCGTCTATGGAAATCTCGAATTCGAGCGATTGACGGCATTGCCTTCGGAGCAGCTGCAGGGCCAGCCATGGTCGGTGCTGCCTGTGGGCACCCCGCTTGCCGATGGTCCGGAACTGGCCGCTGCACTTTTGGAGAACGAGGAATATCTGGGCGCTTTCACCATTCAGACCGGTGAGGCTACCCTCGTCGTGGATGCCTGGTCCAATACGATCGTCGATGAATCCGAAGAGCCGCTTTTTCGCCTTCTGGCCATGTCCTCGCGCGAAAGATCCGATGTCACTGCAGCGCTCAGTGAAAGCCTTGCGGAAAAGGATGTTCTTCTCAAAGAGCTGCAGCATCGGGTGAAGAACAATCTCCAGATGATCACGGCGCTCATCCGCATGGAAGCCCGCAACGCGCAGGGCAAGGAAGAAAGCATTCAGTTCGGCCGGTTGGCAGGACGGATCGATGCGCTCTCTATCCTTTATCGGTCCCTTTACAGCGGTCAGGAAACAGAGACAGTCGATCTCGGCATTTATGTGAGCCAGATTGCGTCTTCGGTCATGGCGGCCCATGCCGTCGAGGGTATTCGTCTCGATCTCAAGATCGATACCTGGCCGGTCTCGGTCAACGTCGCCATGCCGGTTGGCCTCGTGATCAATGAACTCATGACAAATGCCCTGAAACACGCCTTTGTCGGGCGCGACAGCGGTTTGATCGCCGTTCGCTGTGTTGTGGACGATACCGGCTGCAAGATCCTTGTTACCGATGACGGCATAGGTCTTGCCGAAGCGTCGGACTGGCCAAGACGCGGCAAGCTCAGCGCCATGATCGTGGAATCGGTCAAACGAAACGCCAATGCCGAGATCACAGTGGAGTCTGAGCCGGGCAAGGGAATGACCGTAACGATTTCCTTCAAGCGCAGCGATGCAGTGGATGAGTAAGGTTCCGCGCCTTCAGGCGTGCCGTCGCAGCCAGTCCTGCAGATCAAGTTCGGCACGTTCCAGGGTGACCTGATTGAGCAGTTTGCGCAGCATTGCCTCGGTCACGGCGCGCGATCTGAAATTGTAGCGCGGTTCCTTGCCCGCTTCCGACCGCTCATAGACACCGAGCTTTTCGTAGATTTGCTGCAGGCGGTTCTGCACGCTTCTGAGTGAAAGGTTGCGGCGTCGCGCGATGATGCGGTCGGTCAGTCCGAGTGCGATGTCGATCAGCACTTCATATTCGGTTTCGCTGAAACCCTGCAGATGGCCAAGGCTCTTTTGCTGCATACCTCGGATTTCGCTGTCGATGACACATTGCGCCTCGATGAAGATGGATCGCAACGCCAGGCGAAGCCTCTCGTCGGAGGCCGATTTCAGCACATATCCATAGGCGGCATTATCGGGCACGATACGAGCAATGCCGCGCACATTGGCCTCGTCGGCATAGTTGGACCAGAAAAGAATGCGCGTCTGCGGGCGCTCGCGCCAGATTGTCCGTGCGGCCTCAATGCCGTTTCGAGGGCTCATCTGAAGGTCCATGACGATCCACTCGAAATGGTGGTCGCGGGCGAGCTTTTCGCCCGCCGTCCCGTCACCAGCTTCCAGAACGAGGTCGCATTCCGGCAGCGCCGCTCTGACCGCTTCGTTGAGATAAGAACGATGAAGCGGATCGTCCTCCACGATGAGAACCTTCATGGGGCTATTTCCTCCTGCGCAATCGGCAGCGTGACGCGCACATAGGTTTTTCCGTTCCTGCCACCACAGAAAAAGCGCGCTCCTATCAGCCGCGCGCGCACACGCATGTTCTCAAGTCCGCTGCCAATGTTCGTCTCTGTCTTGCCGCCGCCGATGCCAATGCCGTTGTCGGATATGGCCAGCGTCAGCGCGTCGTCGTTGCGCGTCAGGGCAACCGCTATGTGGTCCGCCTGAGAGTGGCGGATGGCGTTGTTGATGGCTTCCTGAGCGATGCGGAAAAGTGCAATGGCGACATTGGCCGGCAGCCTGCCGCTCTCGCCGCCGGAGCCGTCCTTCAGGCCCCAGGTCATGGACAGGCCGCTGTCACGGATCGACCGTTCAAGATGGTTTTCGATGGCATCGACAAGGCCGAAAAGCTGCAGGACCGAAGGTCGAGCCTGTTCGATGATCTGGCGCAGATCCTGCATCGATTGTTGCAGGCTGCGAAATAGCGGCTTCAGATCCTGACCGGGCACGGATGGCAGAAGGCTGAGCCGTTCCAGACGTTTGGCAAAGCGGGTCAGATCGCCGAGCGTCTGGTCATGCAGATCCATTCCGATCCGCTGTCGCTCCGCCTCCAGAAGTTCAGTCAGGCGCGCCGCGCCCTGCCGCAGCGCCTCTTCGCGCACACGGGCTGCGGCCTCCACAATGGCCGATTGCTTGGCCTGCTCGGCAGCCCTGATGGCATAGAAATAGGGGGCCAGAAGATCGCCGATGGATTGCGCGCGGGCAAGATCGTGCGGCCCGTAATGATCGACCGTCAGGCTGGAGAAGGACAGCGCGCCAATGGTTTCGCCATGGACTTTCAAGGCAACATGCAGGCGGCTCTTGAGACCGTGTTCGTGGATCGGATCGCAGAACGAGCCCTCGAAATGAAACCGTGGATCGAGCGATGCATCGGCGGTAATGAAACTGTCCGTCTGGCCTTCCAGCAGCGCCCGCAACGGACTGTTTTCGATCAGCGCTGGCGGTCTTTTGCTCCAGTCGGTTTCCAGCCCGGTTTCATAGGCGGTGTGAAAGGTGCTGCCCGGCGCGATGATGCAGACATCCATGTGGTCGTGCGGAATGATCTGCGCGATTTCCTGCGCAACGGTACGAATGGCCGACTGGAAATCCAGCTGCCCTGCCAGCAGCCTGGCAATGGTCAGGTACTGGCGAAACGAAGAAGCCGCAGCGTCCTCAATCATGGTCTCCTCCCGGATACGCGCCACCCCTCCCGGACGTTGCGTATCGTCTCTATTCATTCCTTATCACAGGTTCCATGTCTTGCGGGAAACCGCAACTGATCTGCTAGAACCCGCAGCTGCGTGGCCCAGATGTGTCTGTACAGCATCTGGGAATTCGAGCATCATCATTGCCGCTGGAGGAACGCTCCAGAGAAAAAACTTCCGGAACTGACGTCGTTGAGGAGCGGCACCGGAAGAAGCCGGCGGGACTGGCACCCAGGGAGAGAGACATGACCATGAAATTCATTCTAGCGGCAACCGCTGCCGCCATGCTGAGCACTGTTGCATCTACGGCTGTCGCCGAAACGTCGGCCAAGAAGATTGCGCTTTCAAATAATTATGCCGGAAATTCCTGGCGTCAGGCCATGCTGACCAGCTGGGACAAGGTGACCAAGGATGCCGTCAAGTCCGGCGTCGTTGCGGCCGCCGATCCGTTCACCACAGCCGAAAACCAGGCGACCGAACAGGCGGCGCAGATCCAGAACATGATCCTGCAGGGCTATGATGCGATTGTCGTCAATGCTGCATCGCCGACCGCGCTCAACGGCGCCATCAAGGAAGCCTGCGATGCTGGCATCACCGTCGTGTCCTTCGATGGTATCGTGACCGAGCCCTGCGCATGGCGCATCGCCGTCAACTTCAAGGAAATGGGCCGCAGTCAGGTCGAGTATCTTTCCAAGAAAATGCCCAAGGGCGGCAATCTGCTGGAAATCCGCGGTCTTGCCGGTGTCTTTGTCGATGACGAGATTTCCGCCGGCATCCATGAGGGCGTCAAGCAGTTTCCGCAGTTCAAGATCGTCGGCTCCGTGCATGGAGACTGGGCACAGGATGTGGCTCAGCGTGCGGTCGCCGGTCTGTTGCCGAGCCTCCCGGAAATCGCAGCTGTCGTGACCCAGGGTGGCGATGGCTATGGTGCGGCGCAGGCTTTTGAAGCCGCCAAGCGCCCGACGCCAACCATCATCATGGGCAACCGTGAGGACGAGTTGCAATGGTGGAAGAAGCAGAAGGATGCCAGCGGCTATGAAACCATGTCGGTTTCCATCGCCCCCGGCGTCTCGACGCTCGCCTTCTGGGTCGCGCAGCAGATTCTGGATGGCCAGGAGGTCAAGAAGGATCTGACAGTGCCATTCCTCAGCATCGATCAGGCCAGTCTCGAAAAGAGCCTTGCAACGACCCAGAAGGGTGGCGTGGCCAATGTCGAATATTCGCTGGAAGACGCCAAAGCCGTCATTTCCTCCGCCAAGTAGGCGGGCACGGCACGGCAGGTGTTGAACGTTTCACCCGGCACGCTTTGCCGGGTGATGCATCACGGACTTGAAATCCCTTACACAAGAGACGGCAGCGTGGAATGACGGATATGTCAGAAACCGGGGCGGTGGTGTCGGTCCGCCAGGTCCGCGTCGAATTCGGTGCGGTCAAGGCGCTTGATGGCGTCGATTTTGAAATTCGCCCGGGAGAAGCGGTGGGGCTTGTCGGTCATAATGGTGCGGGCAAGTCGACTATCGTCAATGTCATCAATGGTGGATTGTCTCCGCATCACGGCGAGATCGCCTATGAGGGAGATGAGGGCGGTGGCATTGCCACGGCCCGCGCGCACGGCGTGCGCTGCGTGTTTCAGGAACTGTCGCTCTGCCCCAACCTCACCGTTGTCGAGAACACCCGTCTGATGCATGGCGGGCTCTCAGGGCTTGGTTGGCGCAGCCGGGCGGCAACCCTTATCCGTTCCTCGCTCAACGAGATCTTTCCCGGCCACGGCATCGATTGCCTCGCAACCGTCGGCTCGCTCTCCATTGCGGAACGGCAGATGGTAGAGATTGCCATCAATTTTCTCAGCGTTACCGAAGATCCGAAACTCGTCATTCTGGATGAACCGACATCGTCGCTGGATGCCCAGCTTGCAGGGCAGTTGATGGCCCATGTACGCCGCTTTGTCGGCAGGGGCGGGGCGGTTCTGTTGATTTCCCACATATTGGGCGAAATCCTCTCCACCTCCAGCCGCATCGTCGTGATGAAGGATGGGCGTGTGGTGACCTCACGGCCGTCGCAGGATTTCACGGTCCGCAGCCTTGTGGAGGCCATGGGCAGCGTGGTCAAGGAAAGCACGCGCAACGCTACGTCCGCCGACGTCAGCGCCACAAAGGTCATTGACGTTCCCGCCGTCGCGGGTTCCACCATTCCCTTCTACGCCCGCAAAGGCGAAATCATCGGCCTGGCCGGTCTGGGCGGGCACGGACAGACCGCGACGCTGCTTGACCTGTTTGCCGAAAGCAGCAGCAAATGGTTTCCCTCGGCCAGCAAACCTATGGCCTTCGTTGCGGGAGACAGGGCGCTGAACGGCACATTCCCGCTCTGGAGCATTCTGCGAAACCTCACCATCGGCAATCTCCCCGCCCTTTCCCGGCGCGCTGCCGTCAACCGCAGCGCTGAAACGGCCTATGGCGAGGACTGGAAGCAGCGCATGGGCATTCGCACCCCCGATATGACCAACCCCATCCTGTCACTGTCGGGCGGCAATCAGCAAAAGGTCCTGTTTGCCCGCGCGCTGGCGGGCGATGCCGCCATCGTTTTGATGGACGATCCCATGCGCGGTGTCGATATCGGCACCAAACAGGAGGTCTACGCCACATTGCGCCGCGAGGCCGCTGCCGGGCGCACCTTCATCTGGTACTCGACGGAAATGGATGAGGTACGGCTCTGCGACCGGGTCTATGTGTTCCGCGATGGCGTCATCGTGTCGGAACTGGAGGGTGACAGCATTACCGAGGACAATATCCTTGCCGCTTCCTTTGCGGGAGAGGCTGCATGAAAAACCCGCTGAACAATTTTCTGCCGATCCTTATCCCGGCCCTGTCGCTGCTGGTGCTGCTGTGTGCCGTGTTCTACATGCAGCCGCGCGCCATGAGCTATAACGGGCTTAATCTGCTGTTCAACCTGGCGGTTCCCATCGCGCTCGCCACCATCGCGCAGATGATCATCATGGCGGTCAACGATCTTGATCTGTCCATGGGCACCTTCGTCAGCTTTGCCGCCTGCGTGACTGCGGTCTACATGCCGCAGCAACCGGTCTTTGCCTGCTTCATTCTGGCCTGCGCTGTCGGGGTCTATGCACTTCTCGGCGTCATCATCACCCTGCGCGATCTGCCCTCGATTGTCGTCACGCTCGGCATGAGTTTCGTCTGGGGTGGCCTTGCGGTGCTGATCCTGCCAGCACCCGGCGGCGAGGCCCCGGCATGGCTTCGCGCCGTGTTGATTTCAAAGCCGCCCATGGTTCCCATGGCCATTGTCGCCAGCGTGGTGATTGCTGTCGTCTCCCATCTGCTGATCATGCGCAGCACATTCGGCGTCCTGCTTCGCGGCGTCGGTGGCAACAGCCGGTCCGTTGCCCGCGCGGGCTGGTCCGTGCTGGCGCTGAAAGGTGCCGCCTATGCTACCGCTGCCGTTTTCGCCGTTGCTGCCGGCATGGCCCTTGTGGGGCTGACCACATCGGCGGATGCCAACATCGCCCTTCGCTACACCTTGCTGTCGATTGCGGGCGTCATCCTCGGTGGTGGTGAATTCGTTGGTGGCAAGGTCTCGCCGGTTGGTGCCGTCATCGGCGCGCTAACGCTGACCCTCGCCGGGTCCTTCCTGTCCTTTCTGCGCATCTCGCCGGATTGGCAGATCGGCGCGCAGGGCGCCATCCTCATCATCGTGCTGGCCTTGCGCCTTGTCATCAATCGCCGCGGACGGCAGGAGAAGACGCTATGAACCGCCTGGCAAAGCTTTCCCGGAAGCCCTGGCTGTGGTCCTTCGTTGCAGCCCTCGCAACGTGGCTTGTGACCATTCTCTTCACGGGCGGCGCCAGCACGGCCAGCCTTTCGCAGGCCACGCTTACCTTCGCCGCCTTCTCCGTCATCGTCGGTCTGGGGCAGATGCTGGTCATTACGCTCGGGCCGGGTAATGTCGATCTTTCCGTTCCGGCAACGATCACGCTATCAGGAACGGTGGCGTTGAAGGTCATGGATGGGCAGGACAACATGATCCTGCTCGGCCTTCTGGTCTCTGTTACGATTGGCCTTGCCATCGGCATTCTCAATTATGGCCTGATCAAATATCTGCGCATACCGCCCATCATCGCCACCCTGTCGATGAGCTTTCTCGTGCAGTCCTCGGCCATCTGGTACAATCGCGGCCTGCGGGTCAAACCGCCTGAAGCGCTCGCCTCCTTCAGCACAGGCACAAGTTTCGGGGTGCCCAACACGGCTATTGTGGCGCTTCTCATGTCGCTTTGCGTCTGGTGGCTGCTGGACAGATCGATGTTCGGGCGCTGGATTTCTGCCATCGGACAGAACGCCTTTGCAGCCCGCATGGCCGGTATTGCCGTGGATGGTTGCCGGTTGGCCACCTATGTCCTGTGCGCCGTCCTTGCCTCCGTCTGCGGTTATCTTCTGGCCAGCTTTTCCGGCGGTGCCGCACTCAACATGGGCGCGGAATATCTGCTCACGTCGATTGCGGTCGTCGTTATCGGCGGGTCGGCGGTGGCGGGCGGAAACTCCAATGTGCCCGGCATCTGGGGTGCCTCGTTGTTCATGTTCCTGGTCGTGTCGATGCTGAATACCTACGGGTTCGGTGCCGGTGTCCGGCTGATCATGACGGGTCTCATCATCATCAGTGTCATCGTTGCCGCCAGCCGACCCGCCGGATCGGCGCGTTGAACAGCATGAAATCACAACAACTATCACCGGAAACCATCATGCCGAACGCCCGCGCCGGGATTTACGAAATCCACGATCCACGCTTCCGCCACCTGATTGTCCCGAGTTCGGCTCTGGAAGAATTGTACAGCGATTGCCGCTGGGCCGAGGGGCCGGTGTGGTTCGCTGATCTGGAATGCGTGATTTTCAGCGATATCCCGAACCAGCGTCTGCTGCGCTACGCATCCGGCGGCGACGTTTCCATTTTTCGAGCACCGTCCAACTTCGCCAACGGCAACACGCGGGATCGAGAGGGCCGCTTGATCACATGCGAACATGGCGGGCGCCGCGTGACGCGCACCGAACTGGATGGCCGCATCACGGTGCTGGCCGAAAGCTTTGAAGGCAAGCGGCTGAATTCTCCCAACGACGTGGTGGTCAGGTCGGATGGCAGCATCTGGTTTACCGATCCAAGCTACGGCATCATGTCGGATTATGAGGGCTATAAGGCGAAGCCCGAGCTTGCCACCCGCAACGTGTTTCGTCTCGATCCTGTAAGCGGGGACCTCACCATCGTCGCAGATGATTTCGGCCAACCCAACGGCCTTGCTTTCTCTCCCTGCGAAAAACTCCTCTACATCGCTGACTCGGCTTCGAGCCATGACGAGACATGGCCAAGACACATCCGTGTCTTTGACGTGATGGATGGCTGCCGTCTGACCAATGGCCGTGTTTTTGCAACCATCGACAAGGGGTTGCCGGACGGCTTTCGTCTGGACACTGAGGGTAATGTCTGGACGAGTGCTGGAGATGGGGTCCACTGTTTTGCGCCTGATGGAACGCTTCTCGGCAAAATCCTTGTGCCGCAGACAGTTGCCAACCTTACCTTTGGTGGTCCGCGCCGCAACCGGTTGTTCATTACGGCAACTAGGTCGCTATATTCCGTGTATGTCTGCGCCACCGGTGCCCAGCACCCCTGAAGCGGTCTGAGAGTCTAACCTCGATAGAGGTCGATTTCCGGCCCTATGCAGGCCGGAAATCAGGACATCAGGGATGTTTGAAGAAAAACGAAACGCTCCGGGGAATGACATCTGAAGAAGCCGCGACAGTCTGTTCCGGCCATATGCGTTCTCCGACATCATGGACGGAAACGGGCTGATCGGAAAGATTGAGGCGCAACTGCAGGATGGCGCTTCCTATTTTCCAATCGACAAACACGCAGTCGTCTGGCGCTTCCACCACGCGGCCGGAATATGCTCCAGCTTCTGGAAGCCAGGGCATGATTGTCTCACGACGAATTTCGATTAACCGCCGAAGCAGGGCCGACCATTCCTTGCCATCAGCGGTATCCGCCTTCGCCCAATCGAGCTTTGATCCTTCGAACGTGGCCTCAGCATTGGGGTCGGGAATATCCTTTTCCGATTTTCCTTCAGGATAGCCACCGAAATTCTCGGCCTGTGGCGGCCGATTATCGCGGATGGATTTCGCCAGTTCCCCAGTGTAGTCGGAAAAGAAATGGAACGGCCTTTCGTCCTTATAGGTGTCCCCCATGAACAGCAGCGGCACCTGCGGGGACAAGATCAGCATCGCCGTCAGTGCCCGGTAAAAATCATCGTCTGCTGTCATATGCAACCGGTCGCCCATGGCCCGGTTTCCAACCTGATCGTGATTTTGCAGGAAGTGAATGAAGGCGGTAGGGGGCAGGCATTCGCTCGGAGGAAGCTCCGTGCCGACAATCGGCTCGCCAGGCTCCAGATATCCGTCGGACATAATCTTGCGCAGCTTGTCGAACGGGTGGTCGGCAAATTTTTCAAAGATACCGGATGTTTCGCCGGTGGCTATGCGACGGATGACATGGTGGAATCCGTCATTCCAGTCCGCGATAAAAAGCCCCTCTGTGAGAAGGTCAGTGCCATTCGGCGGGTTTTCGATCATCAGATGCACCTGACGGTCGGTGAAGGACCGCCGCACCGTCGAGGAAATTTCCTCGAGAATATGAGGCTTGGTTTCATCCTTGATCGCGTCTACCGCATCCAGCCGTAGACCGTCCAGGTGGTACTCTCTCAGCCAATGGATCGCATTGTCGATGAAATAGCGTCTTACGGGCTGTCGACTGAAATCGATTTGGGCACCCCAGTCGTTGTCTTGCCCCTCGCGAAAGAACTCAGGCGCGTAGACACCGAGGAAGTTTCCCTCGGGGCCGAAGTGATTATAGACAACGTCGAGGAAAACCATCAGGTCGAGCCCATGCGCCTTGTCGACAAAGGCCTTCAGGTCATCGGGAGAGCCATAAGCGCTATGCGGCGCATATTGCAGCACGCCATCATAGCCCCATCCCCTTGATCCAGGGAAATGCGCGAGCGGCATGATTTCGACCGCAGTTATTCCGATCTGTGCAATGTGTTCTAGCTTTTCAGCTGCTGCCGCAAAGGTTCCCGCTTCTGTAAAGGTACCTATGTGGATCTCCTGGACCAGCGTTTCATGCCAGGGTCGCCCGCGCCAGTCCTGGTTTTCCCAAGTGTAAGCACGGGGGTCGGTCAGTACCGACGGGCCGAAAACATCGCCCTGTTGCTGGCGAGAGGCGGGATCTGCCACCACGCGCCCGTCGTCGAGCACGAACCCGTAAGTTTCGCCGAATGGCTGGTGGTCGATGAAGACATCAAACCAGCCATCGTCGGAACGGGTCATCGCATGGTCACCGGAAAGGCGGAGTTTTACCTGTTGCTGCGCGGGGGCCCACAGGCGAAATCTTGTTCCGCCTGCAACAAAAACAGGTCCCCAGGCTTCTTCAGCCCGGCTGTTTCCCTGTCCATCCTTAAGAGCCAGATTATCAAGCATGTAACGAACCCTGTAATTGCAAAAATACTGACGCTTCGGTTGCTCGTTCGGGTGTCAGCCGTGCGGGCGAATGACGACCTTGACGCAACCATCGGTCTTGTCGCGGAAAGTCTTGTAGGCATCTGGCCCTTCTTCGAGGCCAATGCGGTGCGTGATCAGGAACGATGGATCAATCTTGCCATCCACAATCAGCTGCATCAGCGGCTCGAGGTAGCGCTGGACATGGGTCTGCCCGGTTTTCATGGTCAGGCCCTTGCCCACAAATGCTCCAAGCGGCGTTGGTACGGCAGAGCCGATGAAAACGCCGGGGAGCGAAACGGTGCCACCGGGGCGGCATGCAAGAATGGCCTGGCTGAGGGCATAGGGCCGCTCTGTCGATGTCATCTTGCTTTGAAGCGTTTCCATGACGCCTCCGGTCCCATGGCTTTCCATCCCGACCGCCTCGATTACGGCGTCGGGGCCCTGGCCGTTGGTCATGTCGAGAATGCGCTGCTGCAGGTCCTCGTCGTCATAATCCAGCGTTTCAGCGCCAGACTGCTGGGCAAGTGCTAGACGTTCCGGAATAGTGTCGATAGCGATGACGCGTTCTGCACCCAAGAGGAAAGCAGACTTGATTGCGAAAAGGCCTACGGGTCCGCAGCCAAATACGGCAATGGTCTGCCCGGGTTTGATATCGCAATTTTCCGCGGCCATATAACCTGTCGGAAAAATGTCACTTAGAAACAGAACTTGTTCGTCGCTGAGACCTTCAGGCACCTTGATGGGCCCGACATCCGCGTAGGGAATACGAAGATATTCAGCCTGGCCACCAGGGAATCGGCCGTACATTTCGGAGTAGCCAAACAGTCCGGCGGTGGGATAACCGATTTGCTTGGCCTGCATTGCGCCGGATGGGTTTGAACGTTCGCAGAGCGAAAACAGGCCGCTTTTGCACATGCGGCAATCGCCGCAGGAAATGGTGAATGGGACGACGACCCGGTCTCCAACCTTAAGCTTGGAATTTCCGCGACCCACTTCCACCACTTCGCCCATGGTCTCGTGGCCCATGACATCACCTGAATGCATGCCGGGCACGAACCCGCCATAAAGGTGAAGGTCCGATCCGCAGATTGCGCAACTGGTGACCTTGATGATCGCATCCCGGTCGTCCTGGATGATCGGGTCATCCACCACTTCACAACGAATATCGCCGCTTCCGTGCCATGTAAGAGCTTTCATGTGGGCGTTCCTTCTTGCTGAGTTCCAGAAGACGGATCAGGCCAACGGTCAAACTCTACCAACCCCATCATATCGAGGGCGAGCGTCGTTAGTTTGTGATGGTCTTTTCAGTCAGGTTGAATGGGGAACACGCCAGAGGACCGAATGTTCCTCGATATTATCGCACCGCAAACAGGACGCGGACTGTTTCTTCGATGAAACGCGCTTGAACGACGCAACAGCGACGTATTCGGTCAAGTATGAGCGATGCGCCGGATAATGATTTGAAATAGCGTGGAGAAACGAATTTGAAGGATTTGGTGGAGCTAAGCGGGATCGAACCGCTGACCTCTTGCATGCCATGCAAGCGCTCTCCCAGCTGAGCTATAGCCCCATAAGGGTTCCGGCATTTTGTCCGGTTCCGGGAACCGAAGCGTTTGATTGCGTTCGGTGGCGGCTTGATACTTGCGCTGTGGTGCATTGGCAAGCCGAAAAATTCGCCCGACGACATTTTTTTGACGCCGGGCGAAAAATTGTGTGGAAATCAGGACTCGTCGTCGTCGCCGTTCACGCCGATGATGTCGGAAACATCGTCGTCATCTTCGTCTTCGTCGGCTTCCAGGAATGTATCGTCGTCATCGTCGAGTTCGACATCGTCGTCGCCGTCGATATCTGGAATTTCATCAGCGCTGGCATCGCCATCGGCGTCTTCCAGAGGCACCAGTTCGACTTCCGTGTTTTCGGTATCGACTTCGGCAACATCTTCCTCTTCAGCCTGCTCCATCTTGGCAGCGGCAGTCGTTTCCTCGAAGAAGGAAAGCGGCCAGGACTTGCCCGTATAAGGAGATACGATGGGATCGCGGTTCAGGTCGTAGAATTTCTTGCCGGTATCCGGGTCTGTGCGCTTGGTTCCAAGGTCCGCTTTTGCCACTGTCTAAGCCTCAAATTGTGAGATGAGTTCGGTGTTTACGCCGTGTTTCCGGCAGTAGACGGTAAATTCTAGCCGGTCCCATTAATCGCTGATGCCTTTCCTGTCAAAGATAAACTTCAAGAGCGGTCTGAGCGCTCCAGGTTCACGCCTCTCTTGATGATCGGTATCGGCACTTATAAGAAGCACCAGCATCATCCTTCGTTACGCCAGAGCAGGATATATTATAATGACTTTCACCATTGCTATCGATGGTCCAGCTGCCGCAGGCAAAGGCACGCTGTCGCGAAGGATCGCCGAGGTCTACGGCTTTCACCATCTGGACACGGGTTTGACGTATCGCGCCACAGCCAAGGCATTGCTGGATGCTGGCCTGCCGCTGGATGACGAGGCCGTTGCTGAACGAACAGCGCTGACGCTGGATCTGGCGGGGCTGGACCGCGCTGTGCTGGCAAGGCATGAGGTGGGGGAGGCGGCATCCAAGGTGGCGGTCATGCCGGCTGTAAGGCGCGCGCTGGTTGAGGCGCAACGTGGCTTTGCGGGCAAGGAGCCGGGCACGGTGCTGGATGGCAGGGATATCGGTACGGTCGTCTGCCCGGATGCGCAGGTAAAGCTCTATGTCACGGCTTCGCCGGAGGTCCGTGCGCGGCGCCGATATGACGAGATTGTCGCCTCTGGAAATGCTACGGATTTCGACGCCGTTTTCGCGGATGTGAAGAAGCGTGACGAGCGCGATATGGGTCGCGCCGACAGTCCGTTGAAACCAGCTGAAGACGCGCACTTGCTTGATACGTCGGAAATGGGTATAGAGGCGGCGTTTCAGGCAGCCAAGTCGATCATCGATGCTGCTCTGAAGAAATGAGATTTGCGGGGACCCCGAAAGTTCGGACCCCGTTTAGACCGGAATGTCCCGAAAGCATGTCCTGCGCCGGAAAGCCTCACAATGTTCAAGAGGCGGGCATGGATTTCGGGAGTGATCAACGCGAACCCCCGGCGCTTTGTGTTCCTTGCGGAGCACTCTCAGGAGATTTAATGTCAGTAGCTACACCCACGCGCGACGATTTCGCAGCCCTGCTCGAAGAGTCCTTTTCTTCCAACGACCTTGCTGAAGGCTATGTTGCCAAAGGTATCGTTACGGCGATCGAAAAGGATGTTGCAATCGTTGACGTCGGCCTCAAGGTCGAAGGCCGCGTTCCGCTGAAGGAATTCGGTGCGAAGTCCAAGGACGGCACTCTCAAGGTCGGCGACGAAGTCGAAGTTTATGTTGAGCGCATTGAAAACGCTCTGGGCGAAGCCGTTCTGTCGCGCGAGAAGGCTCGCCGCGAAGAGAGCTGGGTCAAGCTCGAAGCCAAGTTCGAAGCTGGCGAGCGCGTCGAAGGCGTTATCTTCAACCAGGTCAAGGGTGGCTTCACCGTCGATCTGGATGGCGCTGTTGCCTTCCTTCCACGTTCGCAGGTCGACATTCGTCCGATTCGCGACGTAACACCTCTGATGCACAACCCTCAGCCTTTCGAAATCCTCAAGATGGACAAGCGTCGCGGCAACATCGTTGTATCGCGTCGTACGGTTCTTGAAGAGTCCCGCGCCGAGCAGCGTTCTGAAATCGTTCAGAACCTCGAAGAAGGCCAGGTTGTTGACGGCGTCGTCAAGAACATCACCGATTACGGTGCGTTCGTTGACCTCGGCGGCATCGACGGCCTGCTGCACGTCACCGACATGGCATGGCGCCGCGTCAACCATCCTTCGGAAATCCTTAACATTGGCCAGTCGGTCAAGGTTCAGATCATCCGTATCAACCAGGAAACCCACCGTATCTCGCTCGGCATGAAGCAGCTCGAGTCGGATCCATGGGATGGCATCTCTGCCAAGTACCCGGTTGGCAAGAAGATCTCTGGTACCGTCACGAACATCACCGACTACGGTGCATTCGTCGAGCTGGAGCCAGGCATCGAAGGCCTGATCCACATTTCCGAAATGTCCTGGACCAAGAAGAACGTACATCCCGGCAAGATCCTGTCCACAAGCCAGGAAGTCGACGTTGTCGTTCTCGAAGTCGATCCTTCCAAGCGCCGTATTTCGCTCGGTCTCAAGCAGACCCTCGAAAACCCATGGCAGGCATTTGCCTACAGCCATCCGGCCGGCACTGAAGTCGAAGGCGAAGTCAAGAACAAGACCGAATTCGGCCTGTTCATCGGCCTCGAAGGCGACGTTGACGGCATGGTTCACCTGTCCGATCTCGACTGGAACCGTCCAGGCGAGCAGGTCATCGAGGAATACAACAAGGGCGATACCGTCAAGGCCGTCGTTCTGGATGTAGACGTCGAGAAGGAACGCATCTCGCTCGGTATCAAGCAGCTCGGCAAGGATGCTGTCGGCGAAGCCGCAACATCTGGCGAACTTCGCAAGAACGCCGTTGTTTCCGCTGAAGTCATCGGCGTGAACGAAGGTGGCATCGAAGTGAAGCTCGTTGCACACGAAGACCTCACATCCTTCATCCGCCGCAACGACCTGGCACGTGATCGTGACGATCAGCGTCCTGAGCGTTTCTCGGTTGGTCAGGTTCTCGACGCACGCGTCGTCAACTTCTCCAAGAAGGATCGCAAGGTCATGCTTTCGATCAAGGCTCTGGAAATCGCAGAAGAGAAGGAAGCTGTTGCTCAGTTCGGTTCGTCCGACAGCGGCGCTTCGCTCGGCGACATCCTTGGCGCGGCTCTGAAGAACCGCGGCGAGTAATCGTCCCTGCCTTTGAAATGAGAAACCCGCCGGAGCAATCCGGCGGGTTTTTTAGTTCTTGTCGCCCCATGCAGGCGCCAGCTGTTGGACCTGCTCACGTCTCAGGACGCGTCGCTCATCCGCAGATAATAGGATTCGGCACTGCCCGCCGATGCATCATCATTCGCGCCATCGGAAAGGGAATGGTCGATAATCTCGTCATTGGCGGCCGCACGCTCCTCCTGTTCGGAGCCGCCGTCTGGCTGGCCTTCGCCACTGTCCTCCTCATATCCGCCTTCGGAGGATGGCCACCGCCCGCGCGGCGGCGCATCGCCCTCATGCTCGTCTTCGCCAGCGGGATAATGAACGAAGGGAAGCGGAATTCCTTCCTTGGCCATCATCGCTGCTGCCGCGGAATGTAGGCCGGGTTGAGTAAAAAGCGCGGCATCCAGCTCTGTCGCCGGTGCTGATCTATGCGCGACGGCTGCCTCGTGGCGCGGCAGTGTGCCCGAGACCGCGTCTTCCTGCGCACTGTCCTTCGTTGAGGCCGGCATGTTTGGCGATGCCATGGCGTGCTGCTTTGCGAGCTGCTCATCCTGAGGCTGGAGGGCCTGCGGCGGCAGTCCGATTGCCTCATCCAAAACCTGCGCCTGGGCTGGGGTTGATCGAAGAAGCGCAGCCAGAAGCAATCCTTCCATGTCCTTGGCTGAAGCAGCAGCGAATGGGTTGGGCAAAGCGAAAGGGGCCTTACCATCAGCGGATTGGAGTGGTGCTGTCGGTGCCCTTCCGATGGTTGCCGTCTCTTCGGGCAGCGTGGTCCTGACGGCATGTACGTCCACCGAAAGGTTCTGAACCTGAGGCGGTACAGGACGCATTGCCGATGCAGGTGGGAATTCACCGTCACTTTCTCCTGCTATTGCAAGCGTGGCCCCGGGCGCGACAGATGTTGTGCTCGCGGACCCGCCAGCCGGTGTGGGTACAGAGGCCTGCGCTGCCAGTGCTGTCGCGTTACTTATGCGGATGGGCGGGTTACCCGAAGACGCCGCGGGTGGCGTCAGGCTTGCGCTTTGCGAGGGGGTGCCAATCCCTTGTGATTGAGACAGCGGGCGAGGCATCTGCTCGTCTCCGCTACCCATAAGCAAGGCGGTTTTCGCTGCTTCCGAGAGTGGGCTGGTGGGCAGGGCTGGTGCCATGGAAACACCCCGAACCGGCGGCGGCAGCGCTGTCAGGTTGGCGGGTATCAGATCCTGCAAATAGGAAGAGATCGGCGGCTTGGCGCCGCGCGCGCCGCCGCTGGAACGGGCAAGTTCAAACATGACGGCAAGCCGCGCCGCATCTGGCCCTGCCGAGTTTCTGAGGGCATCAGTGAGCATGGAAAGGGTGACGCCGCGCAGGATGGTACCCAAGTGCTTTTCCAGCGCGGCACGTTCGTCGGCAGGCAGGGACTGCATCGTGATCACAAGGCGATCAATATAGGCGTCGGCCGCCTCGTCATCCATGCGGGCAATGTTCAGCAGTTTTCCGAGTGTTTCGGCAAGGACACCGGCATTCTGTGCCAGACGCAGTTCTCCTGAAACCGCGCGCGCCATTGCGCTGGCCCCCGCTGTTGCATCCTCCTGCTCAATCTGGGGCGGAGCGATTGCCGCAACCGCCGGTGTGACGTTTTCCGGACGAGTGCTGGCTGGCTGAAAAGAGATATCAACCGCCGAAACGGCGCTGACAGGCGGCAGCATGGCAGCAATTCCTTGTTGTTGATAGGCCGGAACGTCCTGCGCCGACGCGTATCAGCTACATTCGCACCTTTCCCGGATGGGAATCTCTGCGACATCACAGGTCCTATGGGCGACCGCTCATGCGGTGCGTGGATCGCTCAAGGTCGCGGGTCTTGCAAACCAATAGCGAAACGGAAATGTCGAATCATCTAAGGAGAGAGTGACCGCAAAAGATTAACGATCCGCTAACCATGGTGGCACGGAGTCAATGTCATTTACGTATCAGGGGTGCCGACGATCAGCTGTGGGCGAAAATATCGGTGTCTTCCCAGCCAAGCAGATCGAGCTTGGCTCTGGTGGGAAGGAATGCAAAGCAGGCTTCGGCGTGCTCATAGCGGCCATCGCGCAGCAGGCGGGCAGTCAGCTTGTCACGCAGCGCGTGGAGGTAAAGAACGTCGGAAGCCGCATATTCCAGCTGGGCCTGGGAAAGCTTTTCAGCCGCCCAGTCGGAGGATTGCTGCGCCTTGGAGATGTCGACTTCAAGCAGTTCCTTCAGATTGTCCTTCAGCCCGTGCCGATCCGTATAGGTGCGGCAAAGCCTCGATGCGATCTTCGTGCAGAACACCGGGGAGGATGTGACGCCGAAGGTGTGGAACATCACAGCAATATCGAAACGCCCATAGTGGAAGATTTTCTGACGCGCGGGATCTTCCAGCATGGTAACCAGATTCGGGGCTGACGTCTGTCCGGCGGCGATGCGAATGACGTCTGCGCTGCCATCGCCGGGGGAAAGCTGCACGACGCAAAGGCGATCTCGACGCGGTATCAGGCCAAGCGTTTCCGTGTCGATGGCGATTGCGCCGGTATAGCGGTCAGCATCGGCCTTTGAAATATCGCCTTCATGATAACGGATCGTCGCTGCCATTCTTCTCTCCACGGCTGGATTGGTGTGGGGGCTATAACCGAAAGCGCTTGATTGCGATACCGCTTCATCGCGCTTTTCATGGCGGATGCGGCCTTGCGCGGCCATGAAGGCGCGCGGTAGGGTGCCTTCCTAGTCTCTGGTTCTTAAAAGTGCTTCATCCCCATGTCAGTCAAAATCTATCTCGCCGGCCCGGAAGTCTTTCTGCCGAATGCACGTGAAATGCTGGACGCAAAGGCAGACCTTGTCCGTCAGGCAGGCTTTACGCCCCTTTCTCCGGGCGACTTGGAAATACCACCCGCGGATACGAAAATTGGCCATGGATGCAATATCAATGCCATCGACGAGCAAATGATGCTCGAAGCGGATGCTGTCATCGCCAACCTCACACCCTTTCGCGGTATTGCAGCCGATACTGGCACAAGCTACGAGTTGGGCTTCATGTGTGCCCTCGGCAAGCCGGTTTTTGCCTACACCAATATCGCCGCCAATCACTTTACGCGCATCCTGGGCCATTATGGTGGGGTGGCGACGCAGGATGAAACAGGACGGTACCGGGGCCCCGATGGACTTTCCATTGAGAATTTCGATATGGCTGACAATCTCATGCTCCATGGCGGCATCGTTCGGCGAGGCGGTGCCGTCGTCGTGGGCGACGCGCCTGCAGATGCAATTTACACCGACCTGACGGCCTTCAGGGAATGCCTTCGACGGGCAGCCGAGACACTTCTTAAAAAGACAGCTTGATAGCGGGAGATATTCATATGAGCGGAACAATTCTCATCACCGGGGCGACCTCGGGATTCGGTCTGGCAACCGCCCGCCTTTTTGCGAGGGACGGCTGGAAAGTCATTGGCACAGGCCGCCGCGCAGATCGTCTTGCGGCATTGGCAGCCGAACTCGGCCAGAACTTCCACAGCATGGTTTTCGATATTACCGACGAAGCGGCGATGGCATCGCAATTTGCGGCCTTGCCAGCGGAATTTCGAGACGTAGACATATTGGTGAACAATGCCGGTCTGGCACTTGGCACAGCGCCAGCACCCCAGGTTCCGCTCAAGGACTGGCACACCATGGTCAACACAAACATTACCGGTCTGTTGAACATCACGCATCATCTCCTTCCAGGTCTCATAGAGCGGCGTGGCGTCGTCATAAACCTTTCCTCCGTCGCCGCCCATTGGCCCTATGCCGGTGGCAATGTCTATGCCGCCACAAAAGCCTTTCTGCGCCAGTTCTCTCTGGGGCTGCGCTCTGACCTGCATGGCAAGGGTGTGAGGGTTACGTCAATCGAACCCGGCATGTGCGAAACCGAGTTTACCGTGGTGCGGACGGGCGGCAATCAGGATGCGTCGGATACGCTCTACAAGGGCGTCAATCCCATTATGCCGGATGATATCGCCAACACGATCCACTGGGTCGCGACCCAGCCCAAGCATATCAACATCAACAGCATTGAGATAATGCCGGTTAACCAGTCCTTTGCCGGGTTTCAGGTGCACAGGGACAGCTGATCACGCATCCCCGACAGGAATGTGATGAAAAACCGGGCACAGTTCAGCGACCTATGCAATAAATGCATTGCTGCATTGCGAGACTGGCTCTATTAAATTCCGGCAGCGTCGCTATATTTAAATCATCGAAGCGACGCACTCCTCCTCCCAGCGTCGCAAGATGTGGATCGACAACACTCCTCCTCCCAGTTGTCGATCAAGTTTAAAGCCTGCCGCACCTCCTCCCGCGGCAGGCTTTTCCACTTTCTGGGACATTTATCTCCATTCAGTCAGCACTAAATCCGGATGCCACGTGATTTCAGCATTGTCTGGATATCAACGGCAGATCCCGTTTCGATAGATGCGTTTGCCGCTATGCCCGTCAGAATGGACCAGGCGCCGGATATATGGTCCGATGCGCGGCTGTGCCGGTCCGGCTCCATGGTATCGGGCGCAAATATGTAGCCAAGCATGACAGGATCAGCGCCGCCATGGGTGCCCTTGCCCTTGGCTACGTCGATCATCACCGGCTTCTCGCCCGCCAGGTGCAACTCCGTCGTCACCGCTTCCTCATCGGCATGAGCGCGAACGCCACCAAAGACGCCATGCACTTCGACATGCTTGTGCGTGATTTCTCCCTTCGTGCCCTGAAAACGGATTTCCAGGCCTTCCCATGGGGAGTAGGCGGTCAACGTATAGTTGGCGGTCACGCCGGAGGCGTAGCGGATATGGGCCTGCACCGTGTCTTCTATGCCGATATCGGCATCGAACACGCAACGATCGCGAAAATAGCCATCCTCGTCCTCGGCATCGAGGTAAAGAGAGCGCAATTGCTCGTCTGCGGAAAGATCTAGCCGGAAGGCGCATCGCTGCGCCACGGGACAGTCCGCGCAACGTGGGCCATGGTCCTGCAACCCCAAAGCAACGGCGGTTTCAGGACGGTAGAAGGCGCGTTGACCAGAAGCAAAAACCTGTGTTGGTGCCGATGCCAGCCACCAGTTGAGCAGATCGAAGTGGTGCGTGGATTTATGGACCAGAAGGCCGCCTGAATTTTCCTTCTGCCTGTGCCAGCGCCGGAAGTAATCCGCACCATGGACGCGGTCGAGATGCCAGCGGAAGTCTACGGCGGTCACGGTGCCAATCACGCCGGATGCCAGCATGTCCTTGATCTGCGTGCGGGCAGGAGAATAACGGTAGTTGAAGGTCACCATGACCTTACGCCCCGTGCGGGCCTGTGCATCGACAATCTGCTTCAATCTGGCAAGATCGATCGTCAGGGGCTTTTCGCAGATAACATCGCATCCCGCTTCAAATGCACGCACGATATAATCCGAATGCAGGAAATCCGGCGTTGCGACCACGATCGTATCAGGCTTCTGCTCGGCAATGAGCTGGTCGAAATTCTCGGCAAGGTAGGTGGGAACGCCGTTGGTGCCAGGCCTGGAAATCGCCTTCGCAGCCTCTCCCAGCCGATGAGCATTGCTGTCACAGAAGGCGACGATTTCGTGCCTGTCCGCGTAATCTTCAGTCACGGAATCTCGGAACATCTTGTGACGCGATCCGCACCCTACAATGGCGATTTTCACTGCTTTACCCTTTGCTTTGCGTATCTGACCGCAGCGACATGCCCGCATCAACGATCTGAAGGTCGTAACGTAAATTGGTAGTATCTAACATTAAAGTCATAATATGATTTCATGGCAAGCGGAATTGCGATGCTGCAATGCACTCATTTCACCGGCGCGGGCAAAGAAAAAGGCGACCCTAAGGCCGCCTCTTTTGGTTTTCTGCTGAGAGAAACCGGTCACGCCGTGACCGAAATTTCGCGTCTTTCGCGGTCGGTGACGATGGAGAGATCCAGCACCTTCTGCAGGTTCGCAGCGTGGCGGAAATCGGGGTCTGCTTTGCCACCTTCCATCACGGCCTTTGCGAATTTCTGGTAGTTGGTTTCCACCGGCTCCACCTCGATATCCCGCCAGATTGCTTTTTCCACATCCTCGCCAAGGCAGCCGCGCAGGGTGGAATAGTCGGGCGTGTGGATCACCTCGACCGCACCCTTGTCGCCGTGCAGGCGAAGGCGCAGCTCGTTGAGGTGCCCCGTTGCCCAGCGGCTGGCATGGATCACGCCCATGGCGCCATTTTCAAGCTCGGCGGTCATGGTGAAGCTGTCATTGGCGTCAAGATCGTAGACGTCGATCTTGTTTCCCTCATATTTCTCGAAGGTCTTCAGGCGTGTGAAGATGCGGTCGACATCGCTGGCTGCGCCATAGGATGCGAAGTCGAGAATGTGGATGCCCACATCGCCCAGCACGCCGTTGGAGCCGTGCTTAGTGGACAGGCGCCAGAGCCACTTGCTTTCGGTCATCCAGTCCCCCCAGGCTTTGGACACCAGCCAGCTTTGCAGATAGGAGGCTTCCAGATGGCGCATCTTGCCGATCTTGCCATCCAGAACCATCTGCCGTGCGGCCTGCAGCGGTGCCACATTGCGGTAGGTCAGGTTGACCATGGCGACGAGGCCGGATTTTTCCGCAGCATCGGCCATTTCCGCGGCCTTGGCATAGGTTTCGGCCAACGGCTTTTCGCAAAACACATGCTTGCCCGCCGCCAGAAGCTTCAGGCTGGTCGGGTGGTGAATGGCATCCGGCGTGACATTGGCAACGGCATCGAATTCGCCCCAGGCAATGGCATCGTCCAGCGATGTGAAGGTCGTTGGAATATTGTGGCGCACGGCAAAGGCCCGCACGATGACGTCATCCACATCGACAGCTGCGACCACTTCGACGCCAGAAATCTGCGAGAAGTGCATGGCATGGGTATTGGCCATGCCACCTGTTCCAAGAATAAGAAGTTTCATGATTGCTTACCTGTAGCCTGCTTCGCCTGCGGAGTGCAGCTTGGGACCACGCTCCTCAATCTTTTCCGGTGCCTGCTCAACCGGCACATTCGGAGCCTCGTGAATGGAGGTCAGCGCGCCAGCGGGGTTGTAGGCCCACTTCACAGAGTTGCTGATGACCTTCTGGACATTGGCATCGTGATAGGTCGGATAGGTCTCGTGCCCTGGGCGGAAATAGAAGATGTTGCCCGCGCCGCGCCGCCATGTCAGGCCGGAACGGAAGACTTCGCCACCCTGGAACCAGGAAATGAAGACGGTTTCCAGCGGCTCGGGCACGGAAAACTGCTCGCCATACATTTCCTCATTCTCGAGTTCGAAATGTTCCGGCAGGCCAGCCGCAATCGGGTGGCGCGGGTTGATGGTCCAGATGCGCTCGCGTTCGCCCGCCTCACGCCATTTCAGCGCGCAGGGGGTTCCCATCAGCCGCTTGAACGGCTTGCAGAAATGGCCCGAATGCAGAACGATCAGGCCCATGCCTTCCCAGACACGCTTGGCCACGCGCTCAACGATCTCGTCGTTGACGGCGCCGTGGTCCTTGTGGCCCCACCACACCAGAACATCTGTCTTGTCCAGCCGCTCCTGCGAAAGGCCGTGCTCCGGCTCCTGCAGCGTGGCAGTGGTCGCA
Source organism: Hyphomicrobiales bacterium (assembly GCA_900468285.1). Classification (GTDB taxonomy): domain Bacteria; phylum Pseudomonadota; class Alphaproteobacteria; order Rhizobiales; family Rhizobiaceae; genus Agrobacterium. The sequence continues at coordinate 27,818 of UBTF01000016.1, forward strand.
TTGATGTCGGGCGAAGTGTTCAGCGCGTCGGCAATCGTATTGTGCATTCCGTTGGGATAGATCGAACGAACGGTCTCGTTGATATGTTCGTGGATGTTTTCGCCCCAGACGACGGTATTGATGGTCATGTCATGCTCCTTGAAATTCCGGCATGTGGGAGAACAGCCGGTGAAGATGTGTCGAGCGCCTCAGGCGGCGCGTGTCTGTGCTTTGGGCAGGGCCTTGCCCTCGGCGTCAAAGCGATGGATGTGTTCGGGCAGGGGAAGAAGGGTCAGCCTGTCACCGGTCTTGCGGGCAGAAACGCCGTCTTCGCGCACCACCACCGGCTCTTCCGTTCCCATGTCGACGTAGATGTAGCTGTCGGAACCCAGCATTTCCGAATGGACGATATCGCCTTCCCAGCCGCCACTGTCGGCTGCCGTTGCAGTAATATGTTCGGGCCGGATACCAACCGTATGCGCACCATAGGCTTGCGCCAACTTGCCCGTCAGAAAATTCATCTTGGGAGAGCCGATGAAGCCCGCCACGAATGTATTGACCGGTGTCTCGTAGAGTTCGAGCGGCGTGCCCACCTGCTCCACACGGCCATCACGCAATACGCAAATTCGGTCTGCAAGCGTCATGGCCTCCACCTGATCATGGGTAACATAGATCATTGTCGTGTCGGGCATACTGCGGTTCAATTTGGCTATTTCGAGACGGGTTGCAACGCGCAGCGCCGCATCGAGGTTCGATAGCGGCTCATCGAACAGAAAAACCTTCGGGTCGCGCACAATCGCCCGGCCGATGGCCACGCGCTGGCGTTGGCCACCGGAAAGCTGCTTGGGCAGTCGCTCGAGATAGGGCGTCAGTTGCAGCATTTCCGCTGCCACTTCCACGCGCTTGCGGCGCTCGTCCTTGGTGGAGCCCGCAAGCTTCAGGCCGAAGGCCATGTTTTCAAACACGGTCATGTGCGGATAAAGCGCATAGGACTGGAACACCATGGCGACACCACGGGCAGCGGGCGCCAGACGGTTCACCACCGTGTCGTCAAAGGCCAGTTCTCCGCTGGTGATTTCTTCCAGGCCGCAGATCAGCCGAAGCAGCGTGGACTTGCCGCAGCCGGACGGGCCGACGAACACCATGAACTCGCCGGAGCGGATGTCCATGTCGACACCCTTGATCACATCAAAGGCACCGAAGGATTTGCGAACATTGCGCAATTGAATGCTGGTCATGAATGGGTCTCCTAACCTTTGACGCCACCGGCGGTCAGGCCGGAAATGATGCGTCGCTGGAAGATCAGAACAAGGATGACGAGAGGAACGGTCACGATGACGGAGGCCGCCATGATGGTTCCCCAGGGAATTTCGAACTGGGAACTGCCGGACAGCAGGGCAATAGCCACCGGCACCGTGCGCTGTTCGTTGGACGAGGTGAATGTCAGTGCAAACAGGAACTCGTTCCACGCCGCGATGAAGGCCAGCAGACCGGTTGTCACAAGTGCCGGCCACATCAAGGGCATGAAGACCTGCGTGATGATGACCCAGGGTGACGCGCCGTCAACAATGGCCGCTTCCTCGATTTCAACAGGCAGATCCCGCATGAATGTGGTCAGAACCCACACCGTGAAGGGCAGGGTGAAGATCATGTAGGAGAAGATCAGCGCAAGTGGCGTGTTGAAGACACCGGCCCAGCGGATCAACTCGAACAGCCCCGCAAGCACGGCAATCTGCGGAAACATCGAGACGGAAAGAATCGTCAGCAGGAGCAGCGAACGTCCTTTAAACCGCACCCGCGCCAGTGCGTAGGCTGCGGTAACCGCAAGAAACAGTGACAGGGCCACCACGCAGGAGGCAACCATCAGCGAATTTCCGAGATTGCGCAGGAAGCTGTCATTGCCCAAAACGCTTGTATAATTGGCCAGTGAAATGCTGGTCGGCACATAGTTCACTTCAAACAGCGCCGTGCCGGTTTTGAAGCTTGTCAGGATTGCGTAGTAGAAGGGAAACACCGCCACGATGACGATGATGGCGACCAGCGCATAGAATGCCGTGGATTTGATAAGGGATGAAGCGGTCATCGTGCATCTCCATCGGTGTTCACCCGGCCAAGCCACATATAGATGATGGTGATGGATGCGATGATGAGGAACAGCATGGTCGATGCCGCCGCGCCATAGGCAAACTTGTCGAAATCGAACAGGTTCTCGCGGGCAAGGACAGACATCGTTCTCGTCTGCGCATTGTTGGGCGTCAGAATGTAGATGAGGTCGAAAACCCGCATCGCATCCAGCATCCGGAAGATCACGGCCACCATCAGCGCAGGCCGGATCATCGGCAGCGTGACACGCCAGAACACCTTGATCGGATGAATACCGTCAACCTTTGCGGCCTCATACATGTCCTTCGGCACCATCTGCAGCCCGGCCAGAATGAGCAGCGCCATGAAGGGCGTCGTCTTCCATACGTCCACGATCAGCACTGCTGTCATCGCCGTTTCGGGATTGGCGGTCCAGGCAATCTTTTGCGAGATGAGCCCAAGGCTCAGCATCATGTCATTGAGAATGCCGAATTGGTCGTTCATCATCCAGGCCCACATGCGCGCGGACACGATGGTTGGAATGGCCCATGGAATGAGAATGGCAGCGCGCACAATGCCGCGCCCCTTGAACTCGGCATTCAGAACAAGCGCGACAATCAGGCCAAGCACGGTTTCGACGGAAACGGAAACCAGCGTGAACTTCAGCGTGTTCCACACCGCGCCCCACCAAGCGGGGTCGGCAAGCAGGCCGCGATAGATGGTGCGACCGCTGCTCAGTGTGATCCAGGAAAGGTAGTTCTTCAGCCCGACAAACTGGGCGTCGGAAAGGCTGGTTAGCGATGCGTCGGTCAGGCTGAACCAGACGGTTCTGACCAGAGGCCATCCGGCAACCAGTGCCAGCGTGAGGAATGTCGGTGCAAGAAAAAGCCAGGCGGCGCGCAGACGTTCCGATTGAAGATCGGAGCCCGTCATGGCTGCAGCCGCAGGCGGCGGAGAAGCGTTTTTGGTCATGGAAAAGTCCCACCGGTTTAACAGTGGTCAGGCGGCAGGTTAGGGCCGCCTGACTGTTAAGGCTGATTACCAGCTGTTGCCCTTGAGATCGGTGAGCTCGACTTCAAGCAGTTCGAGGTTTTCGGCGGCCGTGCCAGTGCCCGACAGGGTGTTGTGAACAGCACCCCAGAACTTGGCGGAAACCTCGTTGTACTTCACCTTTGTCGCAGCCGAAGGACGCGGAACCGCGGTTTCGAAGATAGGCTTCCACAACGGCATGAATGGCTGCGCCGCGGCCACATCCTTGTCATCGTAAAGCGACGCGATGGTCGGCATGTTGGAGAGCTCGACGGCTCTCTTCTTTTGCGTTTCCTCGGAAGACAGGAATTTCACCAGCGCGATGGCTGCCTCCTGGTTCTTGGAATATTTGGAAACGGCCGCATTCCAGCCACCCAGCGTAGAAGCGCCTGCCTCGCCTTCGGTACCGCCGGGCAAAGGCACGACACCGAACTTGCCCTTGATGGCGCTGTCGTCACCATTGCCAAGCGCATAGACATAGGTCCAGTTGCGCATGAAGACGGAGTTGCCGGTCTGCCAGACGCCGCGTGCTTCCTCTTCCTTGTAGGCAAGGGCGCCCGGTGGGGAAATGGTGCCAATCCAGCCCTTGGCGGTTTCAAGGGCGGCTGCGGCCTTCTCGTTGTTGATGCTGATATCGCCATTGGCTTCAACGATATGTCCGCCGCCGGCAGAGGCAATCCATTCCAGCGCGTTGCATGTCAGGCCCTCATAGGCGCTGCCCTGGAACACGAAGCCCCACATGTCCTTCTGTCCGGATTCGCGCTCCTTGTCCTGGATTTCCTTGGCTGTCTGCGACAGCTCAGCCCAGGTCTTGGGTGGCTGCTTGCCGTGTTTTTCCAGGAGGTCCTTGCGGTAGAACAGAGCCGGCGCGTCGGTATACATCGGCATGGCCACCAGCTTGCCGTCAACGGTCTGCGAGGCAATCACGGATGGGAAATGCTTGGCGACCACATCCTTTGCGGCGTCTGTCAGATCCACGAACTGTTCCGCCAGCTGCGGTGCCCACACCACGTCGGTCTGGTAGACGTCGATATCCGTATTTCCCGCGGCCAACCACAGGCGGTATTGGCTGAACTGTTCGCTGGACGAAGGCGGCATTGTCACCATCTTCACCTTGTGGCCGCTCTGCTTTTCGAACTCCCCCAGCCGCTCGCGGATGAAGTTCACGTTCTTGCCCGTGGAATTCAGGGCCATCGAGATTTCAGCAGCCTGCGCTGCAAAGCCCGTGGACAGCACGCTGCCGCACAGGAACAAAACTTTCATTGAAACATTCATCGTCAAAACTCCTCCATGCCGATTTCAATCATCCTCTAAATTGAAAACGCTTTCGACTTCGCAAAGCTGGCAAATTCGAAGCACAGTGTCAATGGGTCCCACCTGAAGCGTCATTCAGCCTGTTAACGGGTAAAATGTCGCAAAGTTTCCATGTGATTCCAATATATTATTGGAGCTGAAAGTGGTGTATTGAAACCGCTTTCAAAACTTTGCTGCTTGAAACTTTCTGTTGATGGCCGCATTCAAAAGAAAAATCCGGCGGGGGCTCATGAAACTCAAGGAATTCGCGGAAAAGGTCGGCTTGTCTGCGACGACCGTCAGTCGCGCGCTAGGCGGGTACCCCGAGGTGCGTCCAGAAACGCGCGAGCGTGTCATGGAGGCGGCTCGCAAGTTCGGTTACCGGCCCAACGCCAATGCTGTTCGTCTGGTGACCGGGCGGGCAGGGGCCATCGGCGTCGTCATGGGGCGTAGCGGCGGAGGCCATTTCTTTTCCGAATTCATGGGCGGCATGGCAAGTCGGCTTGAGTCCGAAGATACCGACATCGTCGTCAGCGTCACCACCGATAATGATCTTGGCGAAGAATTGCGCATCTTTTCGCGCCTTGCCGCCAGCGGTCGTGTGGATGGAATCATCATTCATTCGCCGCGCCCCGATGACGAGCGTATCGCGCTTTTGGACAAGCTCGGCGTGCCATTCATCGTCCACGGGCGCTCACGCACCAAGTTCGAACATGCCTGGCTCGATATCGACAATCACGCGGTAACCTGTCTTGCGACAACGCATCTTCTGGAGCGCGGCCACCGCAGGATTGCCTTCATCAACGGTCCCAAGGGCCGCACCTTCGTCATCGACCGTGAGAATGGCTACCGGGATGCCCTTGGCGGCGCTGAGGTCGAGTTCGACCCGCGTCTGGTTCTGTCAGCCGCTTTCAGCGAGGAAACTGCTTTCCAGTTTGCCCGGTCGTTGCTGGAGCAGGCTGCCCGCCCGACCGCCTTTGTGGCTGGCGCGATGATGACGGCGCAGGGCGTCTATCGTGCGGCCAGCCAGCTCGGGCTCGTCATCGGTAAGGATGTGTCCGTTATCGCCCATGATGACGTCTTTCCGTATCTTACGCCGGAAAGCATGTTGCCTTCGCTCTCGACCACCCGGTCTTCTCAGCGCATGGCGGGAGAGCGGGTGACGGATCTGCTGCTGCAGATCATCGCCGGACGCCCCGTTGCGGAGTGTCAGGAACTCTGGCCGGTGGACCTGGTGTTACGGCAATCATCCGGCCCGGCCCCGTGATCATATTCGACGCAATACCGTAACGGATTGTCAAAAATCTGTGTGATATGTTTGCTATAATGCATTTAAGCTGTTGCTTCTGTTCGGAGGGAACGCGGGCCGCAGCTTATGCGTTATGATGCTCGAATAGGGAGGAAGCCATGTTCGATTTTCTGAAAGCAGCACCGCACCCCATCGTCGATGAAGACGAGACCGGCACCTATGCCGATGCCTTCCTTCAGATGACGGACGATAAGTCCGACCTGGCCTTCGTGCGCGAGTATGGTCATGAAGCGCACCTGCGAGACTATGGAGACCAGCGGGAAGTCGCGCGCAGCGCGCTTGGCTTCGCATAATCCCTTTTTCGGAACTCCTCACCCATCGGAGCGTTTACCTTTCGAGAAATGAGGCGGGCAACGGGGCAAGAACGGACCGATCTCGGCAAGCGCAAGCGGACCGAACGGCGACTTCAAGCCCATTGCCCGCCTATAGCAGGAAGGGTTTTCGATGACCGCTATTCCAACAGAACCGGTGCCGGGCCCGGTACCACCGCTCCCGCCCCAGCCACCTGTCCCACCCGTGGGTGAACCAGAGCCCGACCGTTTACCTTACGATAAGCCGCTTCCAAACCCGGACGAGAACGACGAGCCTCCAATGGTCCTTGCGGCACATTAGCGAGACACAGCAAACTGGTCGAGAAATGGTTTAAAGAGTGAAGGAATCTACGCGGTTTCTGTCCGCTTCGCAGCTGTAGCCTTCATCGTCGTATTCCCTGATCGTGAAATCATAGTCGCTGGGCAGGCCTTGCGCCTGCTCGGTGTTCATGATGCCAAATGGTCTCATTGTTCCATCTCTGTCAGACACGCAAACCTCTACAACTGTTTTCTGTGTCATGACACTGGCCCTCAAGATCTGGAATCAAAAAGCCGCGCCCGGCCCCACTTCGGTGGGTCTGGAACGCAGCACGTGATGTTAGAATGTCGCTGGTTCGGAAAGGTTCCGCGAAAAGCGGTTAATTTTTTCGAAGTCGCCTCAGGCGCTCGCGGTCCGCCGAGGTTCCGGGGCGTCCAGGAGCCTATCGATCTGTTGTATCAGACTGCTCGGCAGGCAAGGCTTCTGACAAAAAGCGGATTCGGGATATTCGCGCTCTAATGCCTTTCCATCGGCGTGACCGGAATGAAAGACGAAGGGAACATTGGCTTCCCGCAGGCGATCAGCAACCGGGAAGACGTCGCCATCGGTTAGGCGCACGTCAAGAATGGCACAGCTGGGCGTGTTATCGGCGAGATAATCCAGAGCTTCTTCAGTGCTTGGAAACGGTCCCGCGACGGTCCAACCCTCGTCTTCGAGCGTCATCTGAATGTCCATCGCGACGAAAACTTCGTCTTCCACCAACAAAACAGTCTTATGCGTCATGTCGTACCTTGATCTGCATTGTCAGGGTATGCGTAAGGCTCGCCCCGTCCACTTCGGTTACCACCGCGCCGCCCAGTTGCCGGGCAGCACTTTTCATGAGAACCGTACCAAAGCCGGCCGCTCCCGGCTCCTCAACGGGCTCAGAACCGATTTCGTTCCAAACCAAATGAATTTCTGTTTCTGTTTCACGCCAGTTGATCCGAAGCTGACCTTCGGATTTGCCGAGAACACCATGTTTGAGGGCGTTCGTAGACCATTCGTGGAGAATGAGTGTCAGCGGTGTAATGAAGTTGACGGCGATGAGGAAGTCTCGCCCTTCGACCTTAATCGAGGCGTGTCGGTTGTAAGGCGTCAAGATCGTGTCTATCAGTTCATGCACCGGCACCGCAGATGTCCGCTTTTGGTTGGATGCGAGCGAATGGGCGCTTCCAAGCGCCAGGATCCGCCCTTCGACATCTTTTACCAGACCCTGAACCGTGTCGTGCTTGCGCGCTGCCATGCGCAAGATGCCGCCGATCATCGCAAAGAGGTTCTTTACGCGGTGGTTCATTTCGTTGAGCATCAATTCGCGTGCTTCTGAAAGCTCATGCTCTGCCGTCACATCGACGCTGACGCCGATGATCCGGACAGGATCGCTCTCCGCCACGTGCCGAGCAAAGGTCTTCAGCCACCTTGGGCGACCGTTATGCGCCGTAATGCGGGATGTCAGCTCGAAGCCGGTATGGCCGTCCACTGCCGCATCAAGCGCATCGCGCAGCTGCTGACGGTCGACATCGTTGAAATTCTGAAGCACGGCTTGCAAGGCAGGCGTGCCGTCGCGTGTCTGCAGGAGCTCCATCGCGGCACCACCGAGCACGAACTCGCCGCGGTCAGGCAGATATTCCCATACACCGATGCCAGCAGCCTCGATTGCAAGCTCGTGCCGCTCCTGCTCGGCAGCCAGCTGGCTTTCGACATTGATGGCATGGGATATGTCGGTCATTACGATGGTTGCGCCGTCAATGGTCCCCTCGGCGGTCCGATAGGGCAAGATACGCAACGAAAACGTTCGCTCCTGCTCCCTGTCGAGCACCGTCTCGTTATATTCCGAACCGTCTTCCATCACGCTCTGAACGCGGGCCGTAAAGTCGAAGGAAGGAAAGCGGCTCGCGACATCGGAAAGTGGACGCCCGCGGTCTGTCGGTTGCAGGGGAAACATCGCCGTTGCCGCCCGCGTGTAGGAGCGCAATCTCATGCCCCTGTCCAGCACGATAACCGCAAGACTGGTCGAATCGAAGAAATTCCGCAGATCCGTGTTTGCGACAGTGACCTCGTCGACCTTGGACTTCAGTTCGTCGTTGACCGTCGTCAGTTCCTCATTGGTCGATTGAAGCTCCTCGTTCATCGACATCATTTCTTCATTGGAGCTTTTTAGCTCCTCATTGGCTGTTTCCAGTTCCTCGGTGGCTGACCGCAGCCTGTATTTCGCAGAGCGCAGTTCCCGCTCCAACGCCTCCACATGGCCGTTGCCCGGCTCCAGCTCAATCAGTTCACTCGGCTCAAGCGGGGTAAATGTGGAGGTCTCCTGAAACACCAGAAGAAATGCGTTTTCTTCCAACGGATCGCAGACAATTTCCGTCTTCAGCATGCCAAAATCGGTCACGACGTCGATATTGCGCGCCACCACCCTGCGCCTCAAAGTATTCGCCTGTCGCACCAAGGCACCGAGTTGTTCCTTTACACCCGGGCGGGCGAGTGTGGCGGCGCTGGTTTCGTTGGTGCCGGACACGGGGAACTCAAAGTAGCGACTCAAGCGTCCGAAGGCAGCGATGATCTGGCCGTCGCTGTCCAGCACTACACTGGCAGGAGCGTAGCGCTCCATAAGGCGGGTCGTGGCCATCTGTTCGATGGTGTCAGAAATCTTTGGCGTTTCGGCCCGCGAAATGGCCTTGTGGCGTTCGTGCCGCTCACCCGGTAGCGGAATCGGATAACTTGGCGAGCCCGGCAGTCGCTCGAAAAGGCGCGCTTTCTGGTCGATCACCGAAAACACGCTGTCGAAACGACCCACGCTTTCCGATGAGCCCAGAAACAGAAAGCCACCCGGGCGGATCGCGTAATGCAGCAGTGGCATGACGGTTTTCTGAAGCTTGTCGTCGAAATAGATCAGAAGGTTGCGGCAGGAAACCAGGTCAACCTTGGAGAAAGGCGGATCCTTGATCAGGCTATGACCCGAAAACCGGATCATATCGCGAATCTGGCCGATGAAATTGAACCGCTCCTTATGGGGAATGACGTAATATTCCTGAAGCTCCTGCGGAATGTCGGCCAGAGACGCTATCGGGTAGGAGCCATCGCGCGCAATCTTCAACATGCTTTCGTCAATGTCGGTGGCGAAAATCTGCACGTTGCATGGCATATTCAACGCTCTGGCAGCCTCGGCAAACAGAATGGCAATCGTGTAGGCTTCCTCACCGCTAGAACAGCCGGGAATCCAGACACGTACACCCTCTTCGGTTCCTTCCGCGTCCTCCATCAGCTTTTTGATGGCGGATTCGTAGAGAACATCGAACGAATGCCGGTCGCGGAAAAACCGCGTAACATTGATCAGGAGATCGCGGAAAAGCGCGTCGCATTCGCTGTGGTCCGATTGAACGCGGGCAAGGTATTCGTAGCCCTTGCTGATGCCCAGCACATGCATCCGGCGCTCTACACGGCGCACGAATGTCGTCTGTTTATAGCCCGTGAAGTCGTGACCGATCGTGCGTCTCAGCGCCCCGCAAAGGTCATCGACAATATCGATGACCTTGGATGCCTCCCGCTTGTCGACGTCCTGGCTCCTGCGAAAGAAGAATCCGCCGATGCAGGCGAGTATCTTTTGTGGGGGCTCCACGAAATCGACAAGGCCGGTGCCGGTTGCTGAGACTGGCATGCCATCATATTTTGCGGTGGCGGGATCCTGTACGACGCAAAGACCGCCATATTCCTTGATTGCACGCAGACCGGTCGAACCATCGGCTCCTGTCCCGGAGAGAATGACGCAGGCCGCATTGGCCTGCTGGTCATTGGCGAGCGAGACGAAAAAGTCGTCGATGGGGCGTCGCAAGCCACGGGGCTGCGCAAACTCGCTCAGCACGAGCCTTCCCTGTTCAATGCTCAGCCCCTTGCCCGGCGGAATGATGAACACCGTGTCGGCTTCAATCTCCTCACCACCTTCGCACTGGCGCACGTTCAGCTGAGTGTGACGATCAAGAAGTTCCGCCAGCATACTCTCGTGATGTGGATCCAGATGCTGCACCACGACGAAGGCTAGACCGGTTGGAACTTTCGCGGGGCTCAGCATTTCGCGCAAAGCTTCAAGGCCACCGGCAGACGAGCCGACGCCGACAACGGGTACGGGGTGAACGAGAGGTTCCTGAGGCAAATTCTGTCCTTGAAATTTCGAAAGCTTGACTGTCAATACGGAGAGTTCTGTTCCAGTTCCGCCAATGTCAGTTTTGCTTGGGCGATGGTCGTCGTTGAATTGGCGATCGTCGCAAGCGTGCCTTCGATCATGATGTTGTGGTCGTCAAGGAGTGGCTTGATTCGAGTCAGCGCACTTCCAAGCTCGGACTCGTAGTCCTGCAGCAGATTTGGATGGGCACGGCTGATGTCGAATTGCGAGGCGAGGATATACCTGACCACGCCGGATCCTCCGGTCAGTTTTGACATGAACAGCAGGTTGACGAAGGGCTTGCCATCCTTCTTGAAGTTGACGATCGGTGTTCTTACGGTTGCCGGGCCGTCGGCGCGTAAAAAGTCGTGGATCTTGGCACGGGCCTCATCGTTAGGTGCTTTTTTTCCAGACGGGCTCGTTTGCAAAAACCTGCAGTTCTTGCCCAGCACGTCGCTGCTGTCATATCCAGTCAGCTTGCAGAAGGGGTCATTGACCAGTGCGAGGCGGTTGTCTGCGTCGGCAAAGGACATTGCCAGCGCAATAGTGGATTTTTGGAAGAAATCCTGAAGCGGACCATTGATTTCAAGCTGGTTCATCGTGCTCATCGTTCAAACTTTTTGCAGGCCGTGGAATAACCGTCTGGTTGTTGAAAGGCTCCACGCAAAAGCACGGCAGGCCGTTTTCCGGGCGCGGATGCGGATATTACTGCAGTATTATGCAGCAAGATCAATGCGTATTGCCTAAAAAATGAATGCAAAATCTTGCTGCAAGCCGCGGGGGTACCATCTCGGCGTGCTGCACTACACGGTATGGACGCATTTCGTGCGTGTGGCACTCCGGCGGTTCGCCGTGTAACGCTTTGCATACTTTGTTGCTGTAGGCTGCAATCTGCATTAACTGCGGCGCGTCCTGCGCACAGGATCAAGGGAATTTCGGGGATGGCGGACTTAGGTGTGCAGAAATTGATCGCGCTCCGCAATGATCGAACAGGGGCAACCGCAATCGAATATGGTTTGATCATTGCCATCATTTCGGTGGCCGTTATCGTGGGAATGGAAAGCATTCGCGACAGCATTCTGGCCATGTTCGATCTTGTGGCGACGACTTTCACCAACGCTAGCTCCTGATAATCCTTTAGACCGTCACTTTCCGCCCGGCGGCAGCTTGATCTCTGCAGTCTTCAAGGCGTCCGCCAGACGATGTTTCGCCGAACCGGGTTTGAGCGGTTTCTGCTGGCTTTCATGCGGTGCCCAGCCGGAAACATATATGATCGAGAAAGTGGCACGGATGCGGCCATCGGCATCACTGTATCGTTCCGCGTAGAGTTCCGCTGCGCGCATCAGAAAGCGCCTGTTCAGCGGTCTGCGGCTGCGTCCAGTCAGCGGGTTCGCCATGCCCATGGCGCGCAGGTCCCGCATCAAGGGTAAAATCGAGTCATACCGCACCGTATAGGTTTCTGTATCCGTGACCGGCAGGGCAAAGCCCGCCCGTTGCAAAAGCGCGCCCACATCGCGCACATCGGCAAAGGGGACGACGCGGGGGCTCGCGCCACCGGTCAGTTCCGCCTCGGTCGTTAACAGAACATCGCGAAGCTCCTGCAGCGTTCCGCTTCCCGGTATAGCGGCCAGAAACAGGCCGTCGGGCTTCAATGCACGGCGGATCTGGATCAGCGTACCGGGCGTGTCATTGGTCAGGTGCAGGGATAGCGGTGATACGATGAGGTTTGCCGACGCCGGTGGCAGCGGCACGTCCTCAAGCGGCGCAACCTCGATGGCCTCGCCGTCGCCTGCAAATTCGGCGTCGGTCTCCACCCTTGTCACGGCGTCCACCTTGCCGGTCTGCAACAGGCGCTGCGCCGTTACACCCGTTGCGCCGTGCAACTCCACCGCCGTTTCGAAGTGGCGCTCGACGATGGCAATCCGGTCTGCCAACTCCTCCGCGGCAATGTCCAGCAGGAACAGGGCCTTTTTGTCGCCAAGGTGCAAAGCGCGCTTGCGGTTGGCGGCAATCAGACGAGGGTCGAAAACTATGTCCATGGCATCATCCATCCAAACTTTGCAGTCGCAAAGGCACCCGTTCGCGCCTATTGTCAACTCCATGGGCTACGGGGAAAAGCTGTTTTCGAGAGGTGTTTGCGCCTCGGTGCTGGGCGGTATCGCGCGCGCCGTTGCGGATATTGTCTATCCGCCGTCCTGCGTTGGCTGCGGCCGCCAGACGCAAAAGGGCGGCGCGTTTTGCGTGTCGTGCTGGGCAGGCGTTCATTTCATCGAGCGGCCCTATTGCGAGGTGCTCGGCATCCCCTTTGCCCGTGACCATGGTCCCGATGTCCTCAGCGCGCAAGCCATTGCCGAGCCGCCGCCCTTCGAGCGTCTGCGGGCGGCGACCATTCATGAAGGTGCGGCCCGCAGGCTGGTCCATCAGCTGAAATATCTCGACCGGACCGATCTTGCCCGGTTGATGGCATCATGGATGCTGCGGGCGGGCGATGGGGCGGTGGAGGCGTGTGATTATATCATTCCGGTGCCGCTACATCGCCGCCGGTTTCTGGCACGCCGTTTCAACCAGTCAGCGGAGTTGGCCCGGCACCTCTCGGCGCTGTCCTCAAGGCCGTTGCTGGCGTCCACCCTGGTCAGAATCAAGCCCACCAGCAGGCAGGTCGGCCTGTCGGCCCGGGCCCGCAAGGAGAACGTGCGCGGGGCCTTTGGCATCGCGTCAGGGCGGGAAGGGGACGTCATGGGAAAGCGCATCGTGCTTGTCGATGACGTCTACACCACAGGTGCGACGGTGGCGGCTGCAGCGCGTCGTTTGAAGAAGGTCGGCGCCGAAGATGTCACTGTTTTGACCTTTGCAATGGCGATTTCCGGGCCTATATGACACGGCAGGGAAACGGGGCCACAGGCCCATAGTGCAAGGGATATGACTGATGGCATCCGTTACGATCTACACACGGGATTTCTGCGGCTATTGCGACCGTGCCAAGGCTCTTCTGGAGAGCAAGGGCGTCGAGTTTACCGAATACAATGCCACGGCACATCCTGATTACCGTAAGGAAATGATGGACAAATCCAATCGCAACACATTCCCTCAGATCTTCATCGGCACGCAGCATGTCGGCGGCTGTGACGATCTGCACGCGCTGGACCGCGACGGCCAGCTGGACGCGCTTCTGGCCAACTGACATCGACAAGACGACGACATAAGGGAACGCAAAGATGAGCTTCAAGGCCGCCGCAATCCAGATGTGCTCGGGCACCGATCCGAAAACCAATGCCGAGACCATGGAACGGCTCATTCGCGAGGCAGTCAGCCAGGGCGCGGTCTATGTTCAGACGCCGGAAATGACGGGCGCGATCCAGAAGGATCGCGCCGCGCTAAAAGCGGTCCTCAAGGATGAAAAAGGCGACATCGTGGTGCTGACGGCTGCAAAGCTCGCGCGCGAGCTTGGCATTTACGTCCACGTGGGCTCGACCGCCATTGCCCGCCCGGATGGCAAGATCGCCAATCGCGGTTTCCTGTTTGCGCCCGATGGCGAGCGCATCTGCACTTATGACAAGATCCACATGTTCGACGTCGACCTGGACAATGGTGAAAGCTGGCGCGAAAGCTCGGCCTATGAACCCGGCACGCAGGCGCGTGTCGCGGAACTGCCGCTGGCGACATTCGGCTTTGCCATATGTTACGACGTGCGTTTTCCATCGCTGTTTCGAACCGAAGCCGTAGCAGGCGCTGAGATCCTTACCGTTCCCGCCGCCTTTACCCGCCAGACGGGCGAGGCGCATTGGGAAGTCCTTTTGCGCGCCCGCGCCATCGAGAACGGGGCGTTCCTGATTGCCGCGGCGCAGGCTGGCACCCATGAGGATGGTCGCGAGACCTTTGGTCACTCCATGATCATCGATCCCTGGGGTAACGTTCTGGCGGTCGCAGGCGGTGAGGGCGAGGAGATCGTCTTTGCCGATATCGACCCTTCCGCGGTCACTGCGGCCCGCAACAAGATCCCCAATTTGAAAAACGCCCGCGATTTCAATCTCGAAACGGTCAGGAACGCGGCTGCTGCGGGAGGCGGCCTGCAGTGATCCGCTATTCGCTCCGTTGCGAAAAAGCCCATGAGTTCGAGGGCTGGTTTTCCGGTAGCGCCGATTTCGACGACCAGCAGCAGCGCGGCCTGATCGGCTGCCCGGTTTGCGGCTCGGCGCAGGTTTCCAAAATGCTGATGGCGCCCTCGGTCTCCACCGCGCGCGAAAAGGAGGCCACGCGCACGCTGGCACTCGATACGGCCCAGAAGCAGGCTTTTGCGAAGATCAGGGAAACGCTGGCCACCATCCGTGCCAATGCTGAGGATGTCGGCGACAAATTCCCGGAAGAGGCCAGGAAGATCCATTATGGCGAAGCGGAAGAGCGTGGCATCATAGGTCAGGCAAGCGCGCAGGAAGCCCGGGCGCTGATTGAGGAGGGTATCGAGGTCGCACCCCTTCCGGTGCTGCCGGATGACGTCAACTGAGGTATCGCCCGGTGGCGCTTAGGCCGGGCGTTTGGCCAGCACCATGTAGTTCACCTCCATGTCGGGGGAGAGGTTCCAGCGGTCCTGAAGCAGATTGTAGAAAACGCCCGTGCTGTGGATGATCTCCATTCCATTCGCAAGCATCGGCTTTTCCAGTTCGTCGGGGCGCACCAGCTTTTCATATTGATGGGTGCCGCGCGGCAGCCAGCGCAGCACGTTCTCAGCAGCGAAAATCGCAAGCGCGCGGGCTTTCAGCGTGCGGTTGATGGTGGCGGCAAACATCAGCCCGCCGGGTCGCACCATCTTTGCGCAGGTCGCCACAAACAGGTCGACGTCGGCCACGTGTTCCACCACTTCCATGTTGAGAATGACATCGAAGGTCTCGCCAGCCTGTTGCAGCTGCTCGGCGGTCACGGCCCGATAATCTACAGGCACATTGTTTTCGCGCGCGTGTGTCGAGGCGATGCCGATGTTCTTTTCAGAAGGGTCGGCCCCCACCACATCGGCACCCATGCGCGCCACAGGCTCGGACAGCAGACCGCCGCCGCAGCCGATATCCAGAACCCGCAGACCTTCCAGCGGACGGTGGCCCTTTGGGTCTCGGCCAAAATTGGCGCAGACGCGGTTGCGGATATAATCCAGCCGAACGGGATTGAACTTGTGCAGCGGGCGGAACTTGCCGGTGGGGCTCCACCACTCCGCAGCCATGGCGGAGAAGCGGTCCACTTCGCTCTGGTCGACGGTCGTCTTTGCGCTCTCGCTCATGGTGATGCTCCATTCTATCCTTTCCCTGAAGTCGGATGATTGACCTGTGAAGTCAAGGGGCGGCCGCCATCATCACAGCCAGCAGAGCTGCGCCTTCCTGTCGCAAGGAACTGAAATCAGGGGCTTTTCGTTTCATGCTGCGTTCATCATCAAGGGCGTATTTTCTGCAGCGTTGAAAGCCGATGTCGGCGGTCAAGCCTGTGCTTGAGGGAGAATGAAGTGAAGAAGAAACTGTTTGGTGCCCTTGCGCTGCTTGCGCTTGTTGCCGCCCCGGCCATGGCTGAAGCGGCGACTCAGGGTTTCGCCACGGCCAACGTCAATATGCGGTCTGGCCCCAGCACGGCCTATCCCGCCGTGGTGGTCATTCCCAACGGCGAACCGCTAACCATCCATGGCTGCCTGTCCGACACGCCGTGGTGCGATGTATCGTTCAGCTATGGTCGCGGCTGGGTTGCTGGCCGTTACGTCCAGGCCATCTATCGCCAGAACCGTGTCTATGTGGAGCCGCGCTACTACCGTGATCTCGGCGTGCCGATCATCACATTCGAAGCCGGCCGCTACTGGGACCGTTACTACCGTGACCGCGATTTCTATCGTGAGCGCGACCGCTGGCGCCGGCCGGCCGGGGGTGGATACTGGAATGCGCCGCCGCCCCGCGGTGGTTATGATCGCCCCCGTCCACCTCGCGATGAATGGCGCGATCAGCGTGGCGGCGACCCGCGTGGCCGCGGCCCGAATGATGGCCGTTGGGAAGAGCGCTATGGCGACTGGAATCAGGATGATCGGCGTCGTCCTTCCCTGCGTGACAACGACAATGACCGTCCGCAGTGGAACAACGACTCCCGCGACCGCAACTCCGTCCGCGACCTTGAGCGTGACAGACAGCGCGACAGGGATCGCGATCCCAATCGCAGCGATTTCAACCGCCCCCGCCCGGATGGCAGTGGCAGACCGCGTCCCGATGGCAATCTGCCACCAAGACCGCCACAGGAAAATCAGGTCTTTGGCTGCATCGTCGGCTCGCCTGGCTGCCCACCGCGATAAGCCCAACAAGGCTGTATGACATGAAAAAACCCGGCGGAGATATCCGCCGGGTTTTTTATTAGCTGCGATCCTGCTTCTTCGGCCCGCGTTTTTCGAAAGGCTTGTCTTTCTTGCCTTCGAATTTCGCTGGCTTGCCGCCGCTCGAATGGTCTCCGGCAGGCTTGGCCTTCTTCTTCCAAGGCTTGTCATCGCCGGGACGGCCGCCAGCATTGTCGGACTTGACGAATTTCTTCTGCGCTCTCGGTGGGCGCGTGTCCTCACGGTTGGCACCGGTCATGTCGGGCTTGCCGTCCATGGCCTTCACGCGAATGCCCTTTTCTAGCATCATGTCCTTGCCAAGAGCTGAAGTGAAACGGTCCACCGCATCTGCAGCCAGCTCCACATAGGTCTCGGTCTGCTGCATGCGGATCGCGCCGATGTCCTGGCGTGTCAGCTTGCCGAAGCGGCAGAGCATGGGAATAAGCCAGCGTGGTTCGGCATTCTGCTTGCGACCCACAGACAGTGTAAACCAGCCGCTGTCGGAAAAGTCGGAACGGTCGCGACGCGGCTCGTTGTTTTCCACGTGTTCGAAGCTGTCACGACGTGGCTTGCGGCCATCCAGCGAAACCTCGGCAATATCTTCAGGTGCAGAGCGACCGGAATGATAGAGGCGCACGAAAGCAGCGGCGACCTTCTCGGCACCATGCTGTTCCAGCAGCTTGGTGACGAAATCGCGCTCGTCGTCATTGACGTTTTCCTGCAGGGACGCATCGGCCAGAAGCCGCTCGCCATCGCGTTCGATGATCTCTTCGGCAGATGGAGGACGCACCCAGGCGGGGCTGACCTTCGCGCCTTCCAGCAGGCGCTCGGCCTTGCGGCGCTGGCTCATTGGCACGACGATCGCGCTGACGCCCTTCTGGCCCGCGCGGCCGGTACGGCCCGAGCGGTGCAGCAATGTTTCGGAATTGGTCGGCAGATCGGCGTGAATAACCAGTTCCAGCCCCGGCAGGTCGATACCACGTGCAGCAACGTCCGTTGCCACGCAAACGCGAGCGCGGCCATCGCGCATGGCCTGCAGCGCGTGCGTACGCTCGTTCTGGCTCAATTCGCCAGACAGTGCCACGACGGAGAAGCCGCGATTGTTGAGGCGCGCGGTCAAATGGTTGACGGCGGCGCGGGTGGAGCAGAACACGATGGCATTGCGGGCTTCATAAAAGCGCAGCGCATTGATGATGGCGTTCTCGCGGTCGGATGGCGAAACCACCATGGCGCGATATTCGATATCGACGTGCTGCTTCTGCTCGGATGTCGTCGCAACGCGCACGGCATTCTTCTGGTAGCTTTCGGCAAGCTTGGCGATGCTGCGCGAAACCGTTGCCGAGAACATCAGCGTGCGGCGTTCGGCAGGCGATTCTTCCAGAATGAATTCCAGATCTTCGCGGAAGCCGAGGTCGAGCATTTCGTCGGCCTCATCCAGCACCACGGCGCGAATGGACGAAAGGTCCAGCGCCTTGCGCTTGATGTGGTCGCAGAGGCGGCCCGGCGTGCCGACGATGATGTGGGCACCGCGTTCCAGCGTGCGGCGTTCGGCGCGGATGTCCATGCCGCCAACACAGGAAGCAATGGAGACACCGGTGAATTCGTAAAGCCATTCCAGCTCGCGCTTCACCTGCATTGCAAGTTCGCGGGTCGGAGCAATGGCGATACCCAACGGGGCGCCTGCGGGGCCGAAGCGGCCGTTCTTCTGCAACAGCGTCGGCGCAATGGCGATGCCAAAGGCAACGGTCTTGCCAGAGCCCGTCTGGGCGGAAACCAGCGCGTCCTGTCCATCCAGCTCAGGCGCAAGCATCGCCTTCTGAACAGGTGTCAAATCTTTATAGCCGCGTTTTTCCAACGCCTGTGCAATCGCCGGGGCGATACCCTGGGTTTCTGTCATATACCGTCTTTCGGATATTGGGCTGCCTGCATCCGCTTGAAACCATTAGATCATAAGGGTTATAAAGCAGCCGACACGGGCCATTTCGGCCATTCAGCCAGTTGAATTGACGCGCTCATACTGGAAATGGCGAGGTTTGTACAGACCACAGCGGTACGCTTGTCGCATTGGAACACGCGTGTGGGGGTCGGCTTCGCCTTCAAGGCGTACCGTGCGGTCCATAAACGGCATTGCGTGGACCATGCCTTTTCGCTATGAGACCCGCAACTTGAGGCCTTTCCTTCAGGGGAGGCCGACTGGGTTGTGCTCTTGCCCACCGCGTCCGGTGGCAAATTGGGATGGTACTGGTCAACTATGGCTCGCATTGTCATGAAATTCGGCGGCACGTCCGTCGCAAATCTCGAACGCATTCATAATGTCGCACGGCATGTGAAACGCGAGGTGGATGCTGGCCATGAAGTGGCCGTCGTCGTTTCCGCCATGTCCGGCAAAACCAACGAGCTGGTGGACTGGGTTCAGAACACGCCGAAGGTTGCCGGTTCCAAGGAGACCTCCTTTTACGATGCGCGCGAATATGACGCCATCGTCGCATCCGGCGAGCAGGTGACCTCGGGTCTTCTCGCCATTGCCTTGCAGTCCATGGGCATCAATGCCCGTTCCTGGCAGGGCTGGCAGATCCCGATCCGCACAGATAATGCCCATGGCGCCGCCCGCATTCTGGATATTGATGGCTCCGATATCATTCGCCGCATGGGCGAAGGTCAGGTTGCCGTTGTTGCCGGTTTCCAGGGCTTGGGCCCGGACAACCGCATCGCGACGCTGGGTCGTGGTGGTTCCGATACGTCGGCTGTTGCCATCGCCGCTGCCGTCAAGGCAGACCGTTGCGATATCTATACGGATGTCGATGGCGTCTATACCACCGACCCGCGCATCGTGCCGAAGGCGCGCCGCCTGAAGAAGGTGGCCTTCGAAGAAATGCTGGAAATGGCGTCTCTTGGCGCAAAGGTCTTGCAGGTTCGCTCGGTCGAGCTTGCCATGGTGCACAAGGTTCGCACCTTCGTACGCTCCAGTTTCGAGGATCCCGATGCGCCGGGCATGGGTGACCTTATCAATCCGCCCGGTACTTTGATTTGTGACGAGGAAGAAATCGTGGAACAGGAAGTCGTAACCGGCATCGCCTATGCCAAGGATGAAGCACAAATCTCGCTGCGCCGCCTGTCAGACCGGCCGGGCGTTTCTGCTGCCATTTTCGGACCTCTGGCCGAAGCCCATATCAATGTCGACATGATTGTGCAGAACATCTCTGAAGATGGTTCGCGCACCGACATGACCTTCACCGTGCCCTCGGGCGATATGCCAAAGGCCATCAAGGTTCTGGAAGACAACAAGACGCAGATCGGCTTTGACGTCGTTCAGAACGAGACGGGTCTGGCCAAGGTGTCGGTCATCGGCATCGGCATGCGCAGCCATGCGGGCGTTGCGGCCAGCGCTTTCAAGGCACTTGCTGAAAAAAACATCAACATCAAAGCCATCACGACGTCGGAAATCAAGATTTCCATTCTTATTGACGGTGCCTACGCGGAACTTGCAGTTCGTACTTTGCATTCTGCTTACGGTCTGGATAAGAGTTGATTCTGTAACGTCGATACACGTCATCCGATTCTTTTCGGATTGATTGAGTCCTAGACGTTGCGTTGACTGCGCATCCCTGCCGTCAGGCTTGCTGTGCAGGCTTTGTTTTGGGGGATCCTTTGATGCGGGCCGTCGTGGCCCGCATGTGAAGGTGTCAGGGAGCACACGCGATGAGAGACCTTTCCGCAGGTCCACGCGTTCTTCTCAAGCGGCTTCGCGAAATGATGGCGGAGCACCTTGAGCCACAAGAGCGCCTCGACCAGATTGTCCGACAGATCGCCAGCAACATGGTGGCGGAGGTTTGCTCCGTCTATGTGCTTCGTTCGGACAGTGTGCTGGAGCTTTATGCCACCGAAGGATTGAACAAGGACGCCGTCCATCTTGCCCAGTTGAAAATGGGGCAAGGTCTTGTCGGCACCATCGCCGCATCGGCCCAGCCGCTCAATCTTTCCGATGCGCAGGCGCATCCTGCATTCCGCTATCTCCCTGAAACAGGTGAAGAAATTTATCATTCCTTCCTGGGTGTACCGATTTTGAGATCCGGTCGCACTCTTGGCGTTCTTGTCGTTCAGAACAAGACCAGCCGGACCTATCGGGAGGATGAAGTTGAAGCGCTTGAAACAACCGCAATGCTTATTGCGGAAATCGTGGCGAGCGGTGAATTGAAGAAAATCACCCGTCCCGGTGTGGAATTGGACCTGACACGGGCCGTTTCCATCGATGGCGATGCCTATGGCGAAGGCATCGGCCTTGGTCACGTTGTCCTGCACGATCCGCGAATCGTCGTCACCAATCTGCTCAATGAAGATGCCGACATGGAAATCACGCGGCTTGCCGAGGCTATCGGCTCGCTGCGGCTATCCATTGACGACATGCTTCAGCGCCGCGATGTCGCGACCGAAGGCGAGCATCGTGAAGTTCTGGAGACTTACCGCATGTTTGCCCATGATCAGGGCTGGGTGCGGCGCATGGAAGAGGCCATTCGAAATGGCCTGACGGCGGAAGCTGCGGTCGAGAAGGTGCAGAGCGATACCAAGGCGCGCATGATGCGCCTGACCGATCCCTATCTGCGTGAGCGGATGCATGATTTCGATGATCTGGCCAACCGGTTGCTGCGTCAGCTGATCGGTTTTGGTGGTCGCGGACCAGAGCAGGAATTTCCAACGGATGCCATCGTTCTGGCCCGCGCAATGGGTGCTGCCGAACTGTTGGACTATCCGCGCGAGAAACTGCGCGGGCTGGTTCTGGAAGACGGCGCGGTTACCAGCCACGTGGTCATCGTCGCCCGCGCCATGGGCATTCCCATCATTGGCCAAGCGGTCGGCATCGTCGCGCTCGCCGAAAACAACGATCCCATCATCATCGATGGCGACGACGGCCAGGTGCATCTGCGCCCCGTCGTAGACCTGCAGCGCGCTTACGAGGAGAAGGTCCGCCTGCGCGCCAAGCGTCAGGAACAGTTCCGCGCGCTTCGCGATGTCGAGCCTGTCAGCAAGGATGGCGTGCGCGTCGATCTGAAGATGAATGCCGGCCTGCTGGTCGATCTGCCGCAGCTGGACGAATCCGGCGCTGACGGCATCGGTCTGTTCCGCACCGAGCTGCAGTTCATGATTGCCTCCAACATGCCGAAGGGCGAGGAACAGGAAGCATTTTATCGCAGTGTACTGCGCAACGCCAAGGGCAAGCCCGTCACCTTCCGCACGCTCGATATCGGCGGTGACAAGGTCGTGTCCTATATGCGCGGTCAGGAAGAGGAAAATCCGGCGCTTGGCTGGCGCGCCATCCGCCTGTCGCTCGACCGCCCCGGTCTTATGCGGACCCAGATGCGTGCCCTTCTGCGCGCCGCTTCGGGTGCCGAACTGCGCATCATGCTGCCAATGATTACTGAAGTGGCCGAAATCCGTGCCGCCCGCGAGCTTCTGCAGAAAGAAGTGCAGCATCTGTCGAAATTCGGCCATTCGCTGCCGCGCAAGCTGCAATTTGGCGCCATGCTGGAAGTGCCGTCGCTCATGTGGCAGCTGGATGAGCTGATGTCGGAAGTCGATTTCGTCTCGGTTGGTTCAAACGACCTTTTCCAGTTCACCATGGCGGTGGATCGCGGCAACGCCCGGGTTTCTGACCGTTTCGATAATCTTGGCAAGCCCTTCCTGCGAATCCTGCGCGATATCGTTCGAGCCGGAACACGCAACAACACCCATGTCACGCTGTGCGGGGAAATGGCGAGCAAGCCGCTTTCCGCAATGGCGCTGATCGGTCTTGGGTTCCGCTCGATTTCCATGTCGCCAACAGCCATCGGTCCGGTCAAGGCCATGCTGCTGGGACTGGATGTGGCGACGCTTTCGGAAGAGCTGGAAGCGGCACTTGACGACAACAAGTCGGTGGAAAGCACGCGCCAGCTGCTTTTGCGCTTTGCAGCGACCCATTCCATCCCTATTTGAGAATGACGAAAAATTGGAGTGCGTGACAGGTGGCGAAGCTTCCCGTCGAGAAAATGCGTGAGCTTGAGCGGCGTTTCGGTGAAATCGAAGCGCGCATGTCGGCTGGCCCGGCCGCCGATGTCTATGTAAAGCTCGCGTCGGAATATTCGGAATTGCAGCCGGTGGTCAAAACCATTCGGGAGTATGAGAAGGCGCTGGCAGAAGTGGCCGATCTTGAAGCGCTTCTTGCGGACAAGTCGACTGACAGGGACATGCGCGATCTTGCCGAAGCCGAGCTTCCGGAAATGTCGGAGCGTATCGAGCAGCTCGAGAAAGACATGCAGATTCTTCTTCTGCCGAAGGATGCTGCGGATGAGAAGAGCGCCATCGTTGAAATCCGTGCCGGTACGGGCGGTTCGGAGGCTGCACTTTTCGCGGGCAACCTCTTTCGCATGTATGAACGCTTCGCCAGCACCAAGGGCTGGAAGGTCGAGGTCCTTTCCGCCAGCGAAGGGGAAGCAGGGGGCTTCAAGGAAATCATCGCCACCATTACCGGACGCGGCGTTTTCTCCAAGCTGAAGTTCGAATCCGGCGTTCACCGCGTTCAGCGCGTCCCGGAAACGGAAGCGAGCGGACGCATCCACACCTCTGCGGCAACGGTTGCGGTTCTGCCAGAGGCTGAAGAGATCGATATTGAAATTCGCCCTGAAGACATCCGCATCGATACGATGCGCGCTTCGGGCGCTGGCGGCCAACACGTTAACACCACGGACTCGGCGGTGCGTATTACCCACCTGCCGACCGGTCTTATCGTGACGTCGTCAGAAAAATCCCAGCACCAGAACAGGGCGAAAGCCATGCAGGTGTTACGTTCGCGTCTTTACGATATCGAGCGCCAGAAGGTGGACAGCGAAAGGTCGGCGGACCGCAAGAGCCAGGTCGGCTCCGGCGACAGGTCTGAACGCATCCGCACCTATAATTTCCCGCAGGGGCGCGTGACCGATCACCGCATAAACCTCACCCTTTACAAGCTGGACCGCATGATAGAAGGCGATATCGATGAGATGGTCGATGCCTTGATCGCCGATTATCAAGCCGGCCAACTCGCCCAGCTTGGCGAACAACAGTGACAGGAAGTTCGCGCACCGTTCGCGAGCTCGTCGCTGCGATGCGTGCGCGTCTTGCCGCCGCGCAACTGGCCGATCCACTGAACGATGCGCGTTTGTTGATCGGCGAGGTGCTTGGCTTCTCGCTAACAGACTTCCTTCTGAATGATCAGCGGCCTGTGAGCGCAGATGAATTCGCGCGGGTAGAGGCCATGATTGCCCGTCGTGAAAGACGTGAACCCGTGCACCGCATTCTCGGCCACCGCGAGTTCTATGGCCTCGATCTGCTCCTGTCGCCCGGCACGCTGGAACCTCGGCCCGATACGGAAGTGCTTGTCGATGCTCTGCTGCCTCACCTCCGACGCCTGGTTGCGGCCAAGGGTCAGGCCCGAATTTTGGATATGGGTATCGGCACGGGTGCCATCTGTCTTGCGCTTCTCCACGAATGCCCGGGCGCGACGGGCCTCGGCAGCGATATCTCACGCGACGCCATGCAGACGGCGCGAAGAAATGCGGAGCGTCATGGCTTGGCTGACCGGTTTGAGACCGTGGAAAGCAACTGGTTCGACCAAATTTCCGGTCGTTTTGACATAATCGTGTCGAATCCGCCCTATATACGGTCAGATGTGATCGAAACGCTGGATCGTGATGTCAGGGATTTCGATCCGATGGCTGCACTGGATGGTGGCGAAGACGGGCTGGCGCCTTACCGAGACATTGCCGAAAATGCAGCGGATTTCCTTGGGGATGACGGGCTTGTCGGCCTTGAAATTGGATATGATCAGAAGCTAACTGTGACGGCCCTGTTTGAGCACAACGGGTTTCGGTGCGTCGAAGCTGTGAAAGACTTTGGCGGCAATGACAGGGCATTGGTATTTTGCAAATAGATTGCATCAATCCTATATGCTTTTTGTTCAAGGATATTTTGCAAAGCAAAAGAAAAGGCTTGGATTTCCGCAGGAAGCGGGATAGTTTGCGGCAACATGCTGGGTGGCTGAGGGCGAATTTAGATTCGCCAGAGTATGGATCAGTCCCGAAGCGGGTTTCTTTTAGAACCCTGAAAGGCTGGGCATTCCCGGCATGTGAATCAGTAAACTTTGTTCGCAGGCGGCTCGATGCAGCATTTGCGCATCCGGGCATTATACGCGAGGTCTTTGTCCAAA
The DNA here is from genome assembly GCA_900468285.1 of Hyphomicrobiales bacterium. Lineage (GTDB taxonomy): Bacteria > Pseudomonadota > Alphaproteobacteria > Rhizobiales > Rhizobiaceae > Agrobacterium. Next base: position 52,815 of record UBTF01000016.1, read on the forward strand.
AGGCAAGGCGCGCGGTGGGAGCATTTCGGTAGACTGGCCGTGATAGCCGTTATTCCGGATTGCATCGTAACAACGAGAATTATCAGCAAAACAGAATTCAGGTGAGCAATTGATGAGGCCAGGACAGCAAAACAAGCGCGGCCGGGGGCGTGGTAGCAACAACAATAACAGCGGTGGCGGTGGCGGAAATAATAATAACAATTTCAACCGCAAAGGCGGCAATCCGCTAACCCGCACCTACGACAGCTCCGGTCCCGATGTTAAGATCCGTGGCACGGCCCAGCACATAGCCGAAAAATACGCGACACTCGCACGGGATGCCCAGAGCTCCGGCGATCGCGTCATGGCCGAGAACTATCTGCAGCACGCGGAACATTATAACCGTATCATCGCAACTGCCCAGGCGCAGATGCAGGAACGCTTCCAGCGTGATGATCGCGGCGAGTTCCAGCAGGAGCGCGATGGTGACGAGATTGAAGGCGACGATAACGACGACAACGTCGGTTCGATGTCGTCGGCGCAAGATCATTCAGAACAGCGTTCGCAGCGCAACGAACAGCCTGAACGCCAGGAGCGGCAGGACCGTTCGGAACGTCAGGATCGCCCGGAGCGACAGGACCGCAATGAGCGACGCGACCGTCGTGAGCGCCCGGCCCGGCCAGAACGCCAGCCGCGTGAAGCGCAGGACGAAAACGGAAACAACAACACCAACGCACCCGCGCCAGTTGCTGCTCCTGTTTACGACGCGAGTTCGGCGCCTCAGCCTGTAATCGAAGGTACGCCGAAGGAAGTTGCCGTCGAAGAGGAAGCCCAGGGCAGCACCGCAGCAACCGAGCGCGCTCCACGTCGTCCGCGCAGCACAAGCCCACGTCCCCGTCGTCCGCGTCGTACTGCGGGTGAAGAGGGCGAAGCCGCTGCAGAAGGATCTGAAGGCGGCGAGGCTCCAAAACTGGAAAACGCCGCGGAATAATCCGCATATTCTGCCAAGATTAAAAACCCGGCTAGCCCGGGTTTTTTTATGCTTTGCGCGCAGCTGTTTGAGCAGAGGAAATGGTTCGCGCGATGCTCGACCGCCAGCTGGCAGTGTCGAAGGATTGAGGGTCTAAAGCGCCACTGGGTTATAGATCGGCTTTTGCAGCGCCCCTGCCGTTACTCACAATTCCGCTGCTTGTCCTGATTTGCCAGTGTCAATTTTACGGACGTTTACGAGAGAGGACGTTTGGCGGGAAACGTACTGGCCGCCAGCCTTCGCGTCTGCGAGCAGGCCGTCATTTAGGACGGATTTTCCGCGTAACAGAAGCCGTATTGGCCAGCCCTGAACCTCAAGTCCTTCATATGGCGTGTAGTCAGAGCCATGAGACAGCAAGTCGTTGGTGATCGTCACCTTCCGTGCGGGATCCCAGAGAGCAATATCGGCGTCCGCTCCAACGGCGATTGTTCCTTTGTGCGGATAAAGGCCGTATAGCTTGGCGTGGTTGGTGGACGTCTGCGCGACGAACTGGTTGAGCGATATACGGCCCTTCATCACGCCCTCGGAAAAGAGAATCGGCAGGCGGGTTGCCACGCCAGGAATACCGTTCGGTATCCAGCGAAAGCTTCCCTTACCCTTCTCGTTCAGTTTTCCCTGCGGGTCGTCATAGCGGAATGGGCAATGGTCTGACGAGAACAGATCAAAGACATCCTGTTCCAGACCCTCCCAGCAGGCATCCTGGCTCTGTGTGTCGCGAGGTGGCGGCGAGCATACAAATTTCGCGCCCTCAAGCGCGTCCTGGTCAAGATCTGCGGCCGTCAGCATTAGATATTGTGGGCAGGTTTCGCCTGCGATCTTCTGGCCTCGCATTCTCGCTCTGCGGATTTCTTCCATGGCCTCACGATTGGAAACGTGAACGATGACGATAGGAACGTCCACGATTTCCGCCAGCGACAAGGCACGGTGCGTCGCTTCACGTTCCGCTGCAATTGGGCGCGTGGTGGCATGGTATTTCGGCGCAAACTTGCCTTCGTCCTCGTGACGTCCGATCAGATAGCGGATTGCATCTTCGTTCTCGCAATGGACCATGACGAGAGCACCGGTGCGCCGCGCCGCATCCAGCGTGTCCAATATCTGATCGTCACGCAGTCGCAGCCCCTCATAGGTCATGAAGACCTTCAAGGACGTATAGCCTGCAGCGACGAGGGCCGGGAGTTCCTGCCCCAAGACCTCGGCAGTCGGATCGGTTATCACCAGATGAAAAGCAACATCCGTATAGCATTTCCCCTCGGCTTTGGCGTGATATTCCTTGAGGGCCTCCCGGAGTGTCTGGCCTTTCTCCTGCATGCAGAAGGTCAACACGGTGCTGTTGCCGCCGATAACGGCAGACCGCGTCCCGCTTTCGAAGTCGTCAGCCATGACGACGCCTTCTCCAGAGGGCTGGTCCAGGTGGACGTGGCTGTCGATTCCACCTGGCAATACGAAGAGGCCCGTGGCGTCGATGATTTCTGCTGCGTCTCCAAGCCCCGTGGAGAGAGAGGCGATCTTTCCGTCGAGAATACCGATATCACAAACGAAGGTATCGCTTGCCGTCGCTACGGTTCCGTTCCGGATGATTGTATCAAAGCGCATCGATGCCCGACCTTTTCTCAGCTTGCTCTGGCGAAACCCGTTTCACCGGTTAGAATCTTATCGAGAGCCTGCGTGAAGCGGTCCACTTCTTCAAGCGTATTGTAATGAACCATCGATACCCGCAGCATTCCGCCGTGATCGGTGAGACCAAGATACTCCGCAAGCCGGCGTGAGTGGAAATCGCCGAAACGCATTGCGATATTATAAGCGTCCATCGCTTTGCAGATCTCACCAGCATCGCGACCATCAAATCGAAAAGCGATCGTGGGAACTCTGGAACTGTTCACATTGTGGGTTTGGCCGATGATCTGGCAGTCGTTTCGGGAGCGCAGATAGGTCAGAAGTCTTTCGGCCAACACGTCTTCCTGAGCGGTTATCGCCTTGAACGCGGTGGTGATGCGGCTGCGGACACTGCCCGTGTCGCCCGCTTGTTCGCCGAGGCTTGCCAGATAGTCGACGATTCCACAGGTGGAGTAGGCGAGCTCGTAATTCGGGTTGCCGGGCTCCAGCTTGCCAGGAACTTTGTCCTTGCCGTAGAAATAGTGATAAAGCGTGTCGAGCTCTAGCAGATGATCATACTTGCCGTACATGAGAGCATAGTGAGGGCCATAGGTCTTGTAGAGGCTGAAGACATAATAGTCTGCATCAAAAGCCTGGACGTCTACAAGGCGGTGAGGAGCGTAGGCAACCGCATCCACACAGAGCCGCGCGCCCTTTGCGTGGACGAAGTCTGCAATAGCACGGATGGGATTGATCGATCCTAGAATGTTGGAGACGTGTGTGACACAGACAAGCCGTGTCTTGCTAGACATCAGCGGCTCAAGGTCTGCCAGGTCGAGGGTGAGGGTGTCTTTGTTGAGCGGCCAGAACTTGATCGTAACACCGGCTGATGTCAGGCGATCCCATGGGCCAATATTGGATTCGTGATCGCTTACGGTGACGATGATCTCGTCGCCAGATGCAAGCTGGCTTTCCATGGCGCGCGCCAGATTTTGAAGCAGCGCAGTGGTCGAACTGCCAAAGACAATTTCCTCGGGCCGGTTCGCATTCACAAGATGCATCGCGGCCGTGCGGGCTTCGTAAAGTGCTGCCGCCGCTTTCTTGGATACTTCGTAGGAACCGCCGATCTGGACGTTCCGCTCGATCAGAAAGCTGTTGATCCGGTCGATTGCGCCCTGAAGTATCTGCGAACCACCGGCATTGTCAAAAAAGCTCCAACCTCTTCCCAGTCCTGGAAACTGACTGCGCACGAATTCCAGATTGAGCGATGGGGTGTCGTTCATGGGGTGTCCTCCAAAGACTTGATTTAATGATTGAGTACGGCGCGCAGGAAGCCGCGCGTTCTTTCTTCTTGTGGGTCGTCGAAAATCTGCTGAGGGGTGCCCATTTCAACGAGTTTTCCGCCATCCATGAAGATGACCCGGTCTGCGACCTGTTTGGCAAAGCCCATTTCATGCGTAACGACGATCATGGTCACACCTGTGCCCGCCAAACGCCGCATGACATCGAGAACTTCACCGACCATCTCGGGGTCGAGAGCGGATGTAGGTTCATCAAACAGAAGCACCTTGGGCTCCATGGCGAGCGCGCGCGCTATGGCAACACGCTGCTGCTGACCACCGGAAAGCTGGCCAGGAAACTTGTCTGCCTGCTCCGATATGCCCACACGGGCCAGCAGGTCTCGTGCCTTTATGGCGGCTTCAGCTTCACCCAGGCCACGAACACGCATCGGTGCCAACATGACGTTTCGCAACACCGCCATGTGGGGGAAAAGGTTGAAGGACTGGAACACCATGCCAACTTCGGCCCGAACCTTGACCAGTTCCTTGCCGGGACGCACCCTTATTCCATCAACCGTAATCATACTCTCGGGAGAGAACGGTTCCAGATGATTGATGCAGCGGATCAGGGTTGATTTGCCTGAGCCTGACGGCCCGATGATGCAAACGACCTCACCTTCAGCGATATCGAGATTGATCCCATGAAGAACCGTGTAGGTTCCATAGGCTTTGAACAGGTTCTCAACCCGGATAAGACCTTTGTGTTGGGATGTCATCTGCGCCTCCCAGCGCCGAAGCGCGTTTCCAGCCGGGACACGACTGCCACCATCGGCCACAGCAGCAATACGTAAATCACCGCCGCACCGATCAAGGGCGTGGGGTTTGCTGTCAGCGCTTGCGCCTGGGTTGCCTGCTTCAGCAGGTCGGGCATCGCAACAACCGACGCCAAGGCTGTATCTTTGAGAACGTTGATGGAATTGTTGGTGAGCGGAGGGATTACGATCCGTACCGCTTGTGGAAGAATGATGTCTGCCATCGTATGCCGGTTGGAAAGTCCCAGGGCAGCAGAGGCTTCAAATTGACCGACCGGAATTGCATCGATACCAGCGCGAAAAATTTCCGCGGTGTACGCCGCCGAGACCAGCGAAAGAGCTGTGACTGCCGAAAGGAAGGGCGATAGCCTTATACCGACGAAGGGCAGTGCGTAGTAGATGACGATGAGAAGGACGAGCAGGGGTATCGATCGCAGGACGTCCACATAGATGCGGATGAGCACCACGATTGTTTTCGGCGCGTAAAGCCGTGCCACCGCAAGAACAAGGCCTCCGACCAGACCTGCGACGATGCTGACGATGCCTATCTGCAGCGTGACCACAAGTCCCCACAAAAGCTGAGGAAGGCTCTGAACGAAGACATCGTAGTTGAAAAAGGTATTGAGAAGATTCATGCCGCTAGGCTCCGTTGGGCCAGCGGAGTTGCTATCCGCTGGCGGCTATGGCGCTATCAGTTCTTCGGCATGTCCAGGACCGTTACGGTCGATGTCTTCTCTTCTGCTGGTGCCCCGAACCAGGTCTGGTGCAACTTGGCCAGATAACCGTCCTTCTTCATTTCGGTAATCGCCCCATTAACCTGCTCGGCCAAAGGATCGCCCTTGTTGAACATGACGGAGTATTTTTCTCCCGTTGGAATGCGGGCCACCACTTTCAGCTCCGGCTTGTCCTTGACGTAATAGAGCAGGGCAGGAATGTCGCTGATGTAACCATCGATCCGGCCCGCGACGAGATCGAGCATTGCAGGAGACAAGCCCTCGAAGCGGCGGATGTCCGAGAATTTGTATTCGGTTTTGCTCTTCTCTGCCCACATGTCGCCGGTAGAACCGGTGTCCACACCGACCACCTTACTAGCCATCTCGCTCAACCCCGTAATGCCGGATTTTGCTGTGACGGTGAGCGACTGATCACTGTCATAATATGGCTGGGCGAATGACACGGATTCGAGTCGCTTCGGAGTGATTGTTATCGATGAGATGGCCATGTTGATGCGACCGGACTGCACCGCCGAAAACAGGCCGTTGAACGGCGTGTTGACGAATTCGACGGACTTGCCCAAGCGCTTGGCAACCTCATTGACGAGGTCAACCTCGAAGCCGACAACCTTGCCCGTTGCGTCCTGAAATTCCCATGGAACGTTGCCGATATTAGCACCGACCACGAGGTCGGCGGCCCTGGCAATCTGCAGGCTCATGAGAGATATGCCTGCGGCGATCGATGCAGTTATAAACGTCGCTGTTATGCGTTTCATCAGTGTTCCCCTTGTTATTTGATACACGATCACACATTGTGGTCTAACTGGTCGGACCAGTTAGACCACACAAGCATGGACTTTCCGCCTTGGCAAGACGTGATGTTGAAAATAGATGTTGAACCAGTGACGAAAGGACGAGCGCGAGATGCTGAACAAGACGCTTCTGCCACAGACCGTGGCTCGCGAGATCCAGAACCTGATACAAACAGGTGTCCTGAAGCCGGGCGAGAAAATTCAGTCGCAGCGCGAATTGTCGGAACAGTTCGGCGTCAGCCGCGCTTCGCTCAGGGAAGCCCTGTTGACCTTGGAAACTCTCGGCATGGTCAAGACCGAGGCAGGGCGGGGCACCTTTGTTACCTCACCGGCAGAGCGGGCCGCCGGTCCCGCAGCAAACATGGCGCCGTGGCGATATTCCCAAAGCTACTCGGCTTTTGATGTTTTTCAGACGCGCGCCCTTCTCGAGGGAGAGGTCGCAAAGCTCGCTGCCGGAAGGCTGACGCAACGGCAACTGGACGAGATGGAACAGGCAACGGAAAAAATGGAGCGTTCATGGGAAAAGCAGGATGTCGTATCGAATGTTGAGGCCGATTTGCAGTTTCATTCGACCATCGTTTCCGCCTGCTCCAACCTCATGCTGCAGGCGCTCTACCAGACTGTGCGCGAGCTCATCACTGAGACGCAACGCCAGCCTATTCCTATCACCGATCCTGAACGCATGAAGAATTCCATCGCCGAACACCGTCGCATCATCAATGCGCTACGCCTCAATGACGGAAATCTGGCGAAGATCGAAATGGAAACGCATATCCGCAATACCGCGAGATGTGCAGGGCTCGATCCCTGACTGAGGCATGGTTCGGTGTGAATGAAACGGACTGAGGCGATGTGAAGAAAGCTTGAGCCCGCCGCAATATTTGCGGCGGGCTTTGTTGTTGAACGTCTGGGAGGCGCTGAATGGAATTGTTCTTCAGTGCCCTTTACCGAGGTTTCTGACGACACTGACGTCCTGTGCGGTGACTTCAGGTGCATTGTTCGACCATGCGTTTCGCAGGAAGGTTGCAAGTGCGGCTATTTCCTCATCCGACAAACGATCCTCGTAACCCTGCATTCTGACCTTCATCGGACGCTGCTCGGTCGAGGGTAGCTCTGCACCATGCAAGATGACGCTGATCAGACCCTTGGTCGATTTCGCGGTGACCAGGGAGTTGCCATCGAGTTCCGGGAATATCTCGGGCGCGCCCTTGCCATTGACGAAGTGACAGCCGCCGCAATTGTCGAGATACAGCCGTGGGCCCAAGGGCATGTCTGCTTTGGCGCTTGAAAGCAGTTGCTCAGTGTCTGTTGGCGCGTCTGCCTTCTTTGCTTCCGATGGCTTGGTAGAGCCGATCTTCTTCAGGTAGCTGGCGATTGCCTTGTTGTCGTCTGTCGTCAGATATTGCGTGGAATCTCTCACCACCAGCATCATTTCACCGGTCGCAGTGGAATGGGCGTTGCGAGCCGTTGCGAGATAAGCGGCGGTTTCTTCCACCGTCCATTTTTGCGGACCGCTGTCGGGCCCTCTGAGATCAGGCGCCGTATAGTTGTCGATTTCGCCGCCCGTCAGGAAGCTTTGCGATGTCTCGTCAATGCCATCCTGCGTCATAAGTACAGAGCGCGGGCTATGGCATGCAGCGCAGTGGCCCGGACCTTCGACGAGATATTTACCGCGGTTGAAGATGCCGTCTTCCGCTGCGTTGGGTTTGAAACCGGCCTCGCCCCGCAGAGCGACCCAGTTCCAGGCACGCAGGCCGAATCGCATGTTGAATGGAAATGCGAGTTTCGTCGGTTCGACCTTGTTGGAGACGGGTTTTACCTCGTGCATGAAGTAGTCGTAGAGCGCAACGACATCTTCTTCTGTCAGCTTTCGGTAGTTCTCATAGGGCATCGCTGGGTAGAGATGCGTTCCATCAGGTGTTACGCCATCATAGAGCACGGCACGGAAGTCATCGAGCGTGTAGTTACCGATGCCGGTTTCCTTGTCCGGAGTGATGTTGGTGGTCCAGATCGTACCCATCGGGCTTTGAATTGCGCGACCGCCAGCAAAGGGCGTGCCGCCCTCATTGGTGTGGCAGGCCATGCAGTCGCTGGCGCGCATGAGATATTCTCCACGCCCCTTATCAGCCTTGAAATCTGCCGCCAGTGGGGAGGGTGGTTCCGTGCGTTGAACGGGTATGAAAATGAAGGCCACGAGGCAGGCAATGCCAACCACTACGAGGATAGCGAGAAGTTTGAGAAGCTTTTTCATCGTGACACTCCTCAAACCAGCGGCCGTGGGTTCGGAAGATAATCCTTACGGATATGCTCTGCCGCCCAGTAGGCGAGACCACCGACCATGCCCGTCGGGTTGTACTGAGTGTTCTGCGGAAAGGCGCCAGCGCCGAGAACGAAGATATTGTGCTTGTCCCAGGCCTGGAGGTAGCGGTTGACCGCTGACGTCTTCGGGTCATCTCCCATGACGGAACCGCCGACATTGTGCGTCGTCTGGTAAGGCCTCACATCATACATCGCGCCTTCCTTCTTGAAGCCCTCCTGCATCGATGTGGGGTTGAGCGCCTTTGCAATCGGCTCGATCTTCGATTTCATGAACTGGGTCATGCGGATGTCGTTGGCATTCCAGTTGAAGGTCATCCGCATCAGGGGGCGTCCGTGCCGATCCTTGTAGGTTGGGTCGAGGTCGAGGTGATTACCGCGATAGGCCATGTGCGATCCGTGGGAACCAATCGACATGGAGTGGCCGTACCATTCCCCTACTGCCTCTTTCCACTTGGCACCCCAGCTCGGTGTGCCGGCGGGAAGCGCCATGGAGCGGATTGGCTGGCCGTTGGACTGGCCCGCGGAAATGTAGGAGCCGCCTATGAAGCCTTCCCGGCCGAAATCGATATTGTCGATGCCAAAGTCGTCTATGGTCATGCCGTTCGCACCGGTGCCGATGAACGGATTGAACACTTCGTCCTTGAAGAACAGGGTGTAGCCGCCATTCATCTGGTAGGCATAATTGCGCCCGGTGACACCTTCATTTGTTTTCGGATCATAGGGCTGGCCGATGCCGGAGAGCAGCATGAGGTGGACATTGTGAAGCTGATAGGCGGCAAGGATTACCAGATCGGCTGGCTGGAAGACCTCTTCCTGCGCCTTCTCGTCGAAATAGGTGACGCCAGTCGCCGTCTTGCCATCTGGAGCCATCTCGATGCGAAGGACTTCCGCTTGCGTCCGGTACTCGAAATTGGGTTTGCGTTTCAAAGCGTCGAGAATGGCTGTTTGCGGAGACGACTTGGAATAATTGTAGCAGCCATAGCGCTCGCAGAAGCCGCAATGGTTACAAGGACCCATCTGCATCCCGTATTCGTTGACATAGGCTTGCGAAGCAATCCCGCCGGGACGAGGGAAGGGGTGATAACCCATTGACTTCGTAATCTCGCCAAATTTTGCACCGTCCCAGGTCGTCGGCATCGGCGGCATCGGATAGTCACGCGAACGGGGAGCCTCAAATGGATTTCCGCCCTCGATCTTTTCTCCCTTGATATTACCCGCCTTGCCGGAAATGCCGGCAACGCGTTCGAACCGATCGAAGAAGGGTTCAAGTTCGTCATAGGTGACAGGATAGTCCTGAAGGTTCATGTCCTCAGGAATGATGGAAGCGCCCCAACGCTCCTCAACATGGGAACGAAGACGATATTCCGAGGTCATTGGACGCCAGTTCAGCCCGTTCCAGTGAGTGCCCGCGCCGCCGACGCCGATACCTGGAAGAAACGATCCCAGACTGCGATACGGCAGAGCAACTTCGCTGTCGTTTCGCCGGATGGTAACGGTGGAGTTGCGAGGCTTTTGCATCATGCCCAGACGCACACCGTATTTCAGCTCATCGATCATCTCGGGATACTGAAAGTCCGGGACGGTATTCTGATCGTGACCGCGCTCAAGGGCGACGATCTCCAAACCGTCCTGAGCGAGTTCCATTCCGAGTATCGAGCCGGTCCATCCCAGACCAACGATAACGACGTCTTTTTTCTTTTCTACACGTGTCATCGGTTAAGCCCTTTCACCGGAGATGGAGACAGGCCCCAATGGATATTTGACGTTGTGCTTGAGGACCCACTCCTTGTAGGAGCCTCGGGCGCCTGGAAATCCGATATATGTCCAGGCCTGCATCTTGTGGTTTCCGCCATAGATGGGATCGGCAAAATATCCCTCCTTGGTGTTGCCCAGCAAAATCGAGAAGAAATCACGGATTTCAGGAGCAAGCTTCATTTCATCCTTCTGGAGAGATGTCAGCGCCTGATCCTGGAGCGTTGCGTCCAGCTCCATGAAGATCTTCCCGTGTGTCGTACGGCACCATTCATCGAAGACCGGAATGGCCTTTTGATAGATTTCCAGAGGTGTCAAAGGCGTTTGCCAGCCGCGCAGCGGGCTCGCGGCAGCCTCATGAGGGCCCTCCATGTACCAGTCGGCCGCACGACCGTAGTCGCCAGCCAATTGCATATCGATGAAGACGGGAACTCTTGCTTCGATGGCGCCGGGGCCGGTCCCTTCCGAAGGAATGAGCCTTGCGACTGCGGCGACAACAAAAGCCCACTCACTGGGCCTGAGACAGATCGGCTTGTAGGCGTCCAGGGCAACAGGTTCAGGCGTTTCTTCTGCCTTTACCGGGACTGCCGTCAATCCGGCCACTGCTGCACTTGCGGCTGATGCTTTGAGGAAATTTCTACGGGAAGGACGGCCAGGAAGGTCTCTCATGGGCAACTCGCTTCGTGACTAACGTCACATTGAAATGTTGGAGGCTCATCGAACGATGAGCGAGGCGGGTACTGCGATGTATCGCCGCAGGCCGATGCGCACAAGGACAGATAAGACAGAAATTGTTCGTTTTAGCAATTTTTAGAAATAGTTTTTCGTTATTGTACTAAAAAGAGGAACAAAATCGATGATTTAGATCGCTCTCGCTCTAGATGAGGAGATGGAAATTTATGCATCCGTTCCGAAAATCCATGCCAGCGTGGGACGCAGGCATCCCTGCGTTGCAAGCTGTGGTCTGACGGCACCAAATTTCGGGCCGCTGGATCTCGCTGATTTTATTTCGAAGTGTCCGCAGTATCGTCTTCCGCTGAATGCTTCCACGGTTGGCTGCGAAAACATTTCACAATAGCCGCAGCATGAGGTCCCGTCTCAAGTTCCCTACAAACGACCGTAGTTGCCGACTGGTTTGCCAGTCGGCTTGGAAAGACCTAAACGGAGGACTGCAGATCAACTGAAAATCTAATGTGCTCTAATCCTGCTTAATGCAGGACGGCAAGGATTTGCGATTGGTGCAGGACTTCGCTGCAATTCTGTGATAACCAGTAACTCCGCGACCTCAACATGGTCGGGGACACGCTGAGCAGGACCGAAGTCCTGTTGTGGATGATGATCTTCGTCTGCAGAAAATGCCTCGCAATATCTCGGTGAGGCAGGGTTTGACGTCGCCACCGCGCAAAGCGGATTAGAACTGCAGGTGAGACTGCAGCGCTTTCTTTCGACATTTTTCTTTCCGCTGACGCCGACGGCCTTGCCGTTACGTCGGTTTCCAAAAGGCTGAAGGATGCTCGTTCCGACAGCATCCTTCAGCTTCGACGCACGCCATCGCACCAACCGGGCGAATGGACCCTGTTCTGCGTCGAAATGCGTTTGGACGGCCGACCGTGCAAATTTTCACTTGTCTATATTTGACCCTGATCAAAGACAGAGGGGTGGGCAGCCCGTTTTAATCCGCCTGTGACCGCCGAAAGGCTGTCGGAATATGAGGTTGCGAACGTTATGACAGTCGCCCTGGTTTTCAATGCGGGTTCTTCGAGCCTGAAGATTGCGGCTTACCGGTTGGATCCGGGACAGCCGGTGCAGATATCGCGGGGCATTTTGCGCAGCGGCACCAAGCCGCAACTTGAGGTCAGCACATCATCGGCAAAGGAGGTGGTTGACCTCGAACCCGGCGCCAGTCTCGACAAGAAGCTCATCCGGGACTTGATAGGCAGGATGTTACCGCCAAACTCGACCATCGAGATATGCGGGCATCGTATCGTTCACGGCGGGCCGACATTTCACAAGCCGGTCCTGTTGGACCAGCAGACAATTTCTGAAATTGAAAAGCTGGGCTCATTTGCTCCGCTTCACATCCCTCCCGCTCTCGAGGTTATTCATGCGGTCAAAGAGGACTACCCGGATGTCCTCCAAACTGCCTCCTTCGATACGGCTTTTCACAGCTCTCTCTGCGATCTCGCGAGTCGCTTCGCCATTCCCGCGTCGATGCACGAGCAGGGTTTGCGACGCTATGGCTTTCACGGGCTTTCCTACAAACATGTCGCCTCGGAACTGGCAACATTGGACCCCGATCTGGCTAAAGGTCGCGTCATCTGCGCCCATCTGGGCAGCGGGGCCAGCCTGTGTGGAATGGTCGAAGGCGTCAGTATCGACACAAGTATGGGATTTTCCGCACTTGATGGCGTACCCATGGCGACGCGGCCAGGGTCGCTCGATCCCGGCGTTCTGCTGCATCTTCTGCGAAACAACTTCGCTGGCGCCGATGAACTCGAAGATTTTCTATATCACAAATGCGGACTGTTGGGCGTCTCCGGCAGGAGCGGCGACATACGCGACTTGCTGGATGACTTCCATCCGGCATCGCAGGACGCTGTAGACCTGTTTTGCTTCAGAATTGCCGGCGAAGTCGGAAGGTTGGCGGTCTCACTTGGCGGGATCGATGCCCTGATATTCACGGCAGGGATTGGCGAGCATCAGCCGGACGTCAGAAGCAGGATCATCCGCCATTTGTCATGGCTGGGCATCACGCTGAGCGAAGCCGCCAACAGGGCGAATGCGACGATCATCAGCACAAAAGAGAGCGGTGTGGCGGCGCTGGTTGTCCCCACCGACGAAGAAAAAGTCATCGTGCAGGAATCCATTCAAGCCATAGCCGAACACCGGCTGGAGGTATCGAAACATGCTTGAGAATGCCACTGTAAGCGCAACAGATCACGAGCTCGAACTCATTGATCGTTACTGGCGGGCTGCCAACTATCTTTCCGTTGGACAGATCTATCTGATGGATAATCCTCTCCTGAGGGAGCCGCTCTCTGCGCAGCACATAAAACCGCGGCTTTTGGGGCATTGGGGAACGACGCCCGGCCTGAATTTCATCTACGCACATCTCAATCGCATCATCCGGCAACGCAATTCTGACCTGCTATACGTATGCGGTCCAGGACATGGCGGCCCAGGGATGGTTGCCAATGCGTATCTGGAGCAGACCTATAGTGAAGTCTATCCGGAAGTTGCCCAGAATATCGATGGGATGACGCAACTGTTTCGACAGTTCTCCTTTCCAGGCGGCATACCGAGCCATGTCGCGCCCGAAACTCCCGGTTCGATCCACGAGGGTGGTGAATTGGGATATGCTTTAGTCCACGCGTTTGGTGCCGCATTCGACAACCCCGATTTGACCGTCGCCTGCGTCGTCGGTGATGGTGAAGCGGAAACGGGTCCAATTGCGGCGGCCTGGCACTCTACGAAATTTCTCAATCCCACAAGAGACGGGACGGTTCTGCCCATCCTCCATCTAAACGGCTACAAGATCGCGAATCCCACTCTGCTCGCACGCATGGACGAGCGTGATCTGGCCGATCTGTTTGCCGGATATGGATATGAGCCGCTTTTCGTTGAAGGTTCGGATCCAAGATTCATGCACCGTAAAATGGCTTCGGCGCTGGACCTTGCCTTCGACAAGATACACGCAATCCAAAGCCAGTGGCGTTCAAACCCTCTTCAAAGTGGATTGCCGCGCTGGCCGATGATCATTCTGCGCAGTCCCAAGGGCTGGACAGGACCGGTAGAAGTGGACGGAAAAAAGGTCGAGGGCTTTTGGCGTTCTCATCAGGTTCCGGTCAACAATTGCAGGGCAGATGCCGCGCACCGCGATATTCTTGAAAAATGGCTGCGCAGCTACCGTCCCGATGAGCTCTTCGATCACGAGGGCAGTCTGAAACCAGAGCTTCGGGAACTGGCCCCCGTCGGACCGAAACGCATGAGTGCCACGCCCCATGCCAACGGAGGCATCATACGCAAGGAACTTAAATTACCCGAGATCAAAGCCTATGCTGTCGCTATCGAAGAACGTGGCGCCAGCCAGATCCAGTCCACGGAAGTACTGGGGCGATATCTCAGGGACATTTTCAAGCTCAACGAGGAAGCCAGCAATTTCCGGGTCTTTGGTCCCGATGAAACGGACTCGAACAGGCTGGGACCTGTGTTTGAAGCAACCGACCGGGTCTGGATGGAAGCAATCGAAGGATATGATGTCCACCTTGCGAAAGATGGACGAGTGATGGAAGTCTTGAGTGAGCATCTTTGCCAGGGGTGGTTAGAAGGTTACCTCCTGACTGGCAGACATGGGCTTTTCTCCTGCTACGAAGCTTTCATCCACATCATCGACTCCATGCTCAATCAGCATGCCAAATGGTTGAAGGTCTCCCGCAATCTTGCCTGGCGAGCACCGATCTCGTCGTTGAACTATCTGCTCTCATCCCACGTATGGCGGCAGGACCATAATGGCTTCTCGCATCAGGATCCGGGATTTCTGGATCTGGTGGCCAACAAGAAGGCTGATATTGCCCGCATCTATCTGCCGCCTGACGCCAATACGCTGCTGTGGGTCGGTGACCACTGCCTCAAAACCTACGACCGTGTGAATGTCATTGTCGCCGGAAAACAACCGGCTCCACAGTTCCTGACGATGGACGAAGCCGTGGCCCATTGCGAAAGAGGCATCGGTATCTGGGATTGGGCGAGCTACGAGGGCGGCTCGGGCTCACCGGATGTGGTCATGGCGTGCGCGGGCGATGTTCCGACTATGGAAACCTTGGCGGCTGTCATGATTTTGCATGAGAAGATACCTGACTTGAAGATCAGGACTGTGAATGTCGTCGATCTCATGGCGCTTCAAGATCCAGACCAGCATCCTCATGGATTGGACGAGGAACTGTTCAACGCCATATTCACGGCAGACAAGCCGGTGATATTCGCGTTCCACGGCTATCCATCCCTTATACATCGGCTGACATATCGGCGCACAAACCACCGGAACTTTCATGTTCGAGGCTTCAACGAAGAGGGAACGACAACGACGCCATTCGACATGACTGTTTTGAATGAGCTTGATCGATATCACCTCGCGCTCGAGGCTATCAAACGCGTCCCAGCCCTGGCCAGCCGTTTCCCGGATGTTGTAGCCGCCTTGACCAATGAGCTGGAAGAACATTCGCGATACGTCAGGGCTCACGGAGAAGACATGCCAAAGATCCGCGATTGGCGTTGGAAAGCTTGAACGGAGAACGATTGCAGATCAGGCCGCCGGGATCATGTCACGGCGGCTAAGTTAAGGGTCAACAGCCCAAGCGTAGGGCCGTAAAAAAGCCGCGAAAGAAAGGGAAATCGAAATAAACGTTAAAAATCATACACTTGATGATTTTCTTGATATTTCTTCAAGAGTGAGTGTTGACTTGTTTGAGG
>UBTF01000019.1 GCA_900468285.1 Hyphomicrobiales bacterium
AAAGCAGCCCGGTTTTGGGTGGTCTATGACCGTCGAGAGGATCGTGGAGATCCTGATGCCATCGCAATGCGCAATGCAGCGTTTCGTATCACACGTGGCTACAACGGCGTCATCGTAGCTTCGTTAAGCCTCCTGGGACGGAAAGACGCCTTGGAAGATCTCGAACTGATTTTCGTCTGTTTCAGAGAAGATTTCCAACGTCGCAACTTCAGAATTCGCTTTGAGAACAAACCCATTACACCCCATTGATGGCCAATCAATTTTGCGCCAATACCGGACATCGCGGCTGGCGCAAAATTTCTCTATCCTGCGACGTTGCAAAAGTCAGGAAGACAAGTGTCGCTTTAATTGGGCAGAGCGTCCGAAACTTCATGCGGCCTAATAATCCCGATTCGACCGTCATATGGTCTGTGGATCTGCGCCGATCATCCTCGAACTCGAAGCGCTCAGCACGATTGGTGCGGCTGTTACTTGACCGCACCATCGAGATAAAGATCTTCACCTCGTTGCAGCCGCGTGAAAGTGAAGTCGTCTTTTCTGAGAAAGCGGTCGAACCAGCCTAAAAGATCATCTGTGGTCGACGAGTTGCGATAGCCGACCAGCTTGACAGTCAGGGGAGCACTGAAGGCTATGTCAAATGCCGTGTCGAACTGGGTGGTGCCTGAAAGCTGAACCAAAAACGTGCCGCCACCATGGTGACGCATGGAGATTTCCGCACGAGCGAAGAACTCGTCGCTGTAAGTGGAGATAAGGCCGGGGGCTTCCCACCAATCCTCCCCAGTCAAAGCGTTTCGAGTTCCTTCGCCTTGGAAGTCTGCCCGAATTTCTTGGAGACTGCGATAATCACGATTCTCAAAGCGCTTCAGCGGAATTTTTAGCCACTGTGTATCCAAACCCGGGTTCAACCACTGCGAGACGTCATCCTCGGGGTCATTGTTGGGATCGAAGAAGAATTTCGGAGATTTCACTTCTAAATTCAGGCCGACGTAGTCCTCCTCCAGTTTCTGACCAGGCCAAGATCCACTTGTGGCCCGCAAGGTGATGCGCGGTTCCTGGACTTTAAGGTCGAGCGGATAGCTCTGATAAACAAGCTTAAAATGTCCCATGCAGTTCTCCGGTATGAAAACTCCTCGTCGATTCCTGAAGATAGCGGTTGATGTTATACTTTGCTATGACGCATCTTTCAGGAACGGACCGCTCGCAATTGCTGCCTCTGCCGGAGGCGGGGGATGATTACGTGGGGCAGGACAACCCGGTCTGTTTCATTGAGGCCTTCGTGGATGAGGGCAGTTTTGAGAAAAATGCTAAATGGAAGCTTGGTGGGAAACGTAAAGTGGCCGTTGGAGCGGGTGGAACCCTCGGCGGGTCGATCGAAGGAGGAAAGATCGCCCGATGATTAGTCAAACCGCCCAAGGATGTTACGCAACTGTTTTAATGTTGCCCCTGATATTTGGGACCGGAACGGCGAAGGCGAATGACACGTCTAAGTGGGTTGGAGAAGAGGACGCGTTCAAAGCCACGCCTATATGCGACAAGTCAGAGCTTAAAATAGCCATGCCTCCCTACTCCACCCAAAACATCGTCTCTGCCGAGGATATGTGCGGGAAGGTCTACGTCTTCACCGATAGTGACTCTGATGAGAGGATCGCTTTCGCGGGCGGATTCATTTTTAATCCGGTGATAGAGGCACAGAAATATTCCTCGGCTCGGCGCCAGTTAGTCGAAATGTTAGCCAAAACAGGCGGAGGGCCAAATCTGCATCTAGAGCTTTCAAGTCTCAAATCCGAAAATTTGCAAGGTTTCTTGTTCGAACAGATTGAAATGCGTGCAAATCGTATCGAAGGCCCAGCCGGATCCATGACCTGGGATGTCGGTGTCCGTGAGTTTGGTGAACAAACTGCGATTATCTTCAGCGGCGTGACAGATCTCGCTAACCAACAAGAGACACTCACAGACGAAGAAAATAGATCTGCGGTCGAGCTATTAGATGAACTTTCACTATGGAAGAACGAAAGCCTCAACCATCTTGTAAGCGGAACTAAATAACCCTGATTGTCCTTCGGCATGCAGGAGCCGTTTTCGGTCCTTCATATGAAATCACTCAGACCGAAAGGCAGGGAGACCATTGTGAGTGACATTCCGGGCGACTTAAGGTTTTAGCTCTTGGCAAGATGATTGAGATGGGCAGGGCAACAGAAACTTTGCCAATCGAAGATGGCGATCGTTATTTGCGGTGCGATATGGAAGGGTCAGTGCGCGGCGTGTGACATAGTCCAGGCGGCAAAGCGCAGCATGGCTTTCAGTACTGCGACAACCAACTGATGGGCTTCAAACGAAAAGGCCGTCCGGTCACCCAAAAAATCAACAACGATAGCCGCCGCTGCGACAAAAAGGGCGGTCTGATTGAAACAAATTTGGAGTCCTCAATGCCTGATGTCATTCTCTATGATGGCGACCCAATTGCCGTGCCAGCTTTTCGCATCATCACAATCATTGATGGTGATATACACGGCGAGCGTAATCGACAGATCCTGACTTCGATCTATGCCAAGTTCGAGGCGCTTTTTGGTGAAAGCGCCAATGTCACGTCTTACAATTTCCCGGGATATACAGGCAAGATTCGCTGGGCAAACCCCAAGATCATTGAAGACGGACGCTCGTTTTTTCAAAAGCAAAGAACGAAATACGGCCAGGGCATCAGACGCTACGCCTACGCTCTGGATAGTTTCAAGGAGCCAGCACTCCCTTTTTTTGGTGTCGAGCAGCGCAGCTACTTCAACTTTCTTGAGATCGCTATCCCTGAAGACGATAGCTCGGCGATGGATTATGCAAATTTTGTGACAGAGCAGCTCATGGAGGCGCCGGTGATCAGCGGCGTCATGGGAATGGGCTTTTTCCTGCCCCCTTATAAAAGCAGCTTACAGTTCATGATGGGCGGCACGACAGCTCGGTATAGGGCTGTGATCGACGTCACGCCAGATATGCTTATGGAAGGCATTCGCAAGGAAGGCTCGGCCTATCGCTGGAAGCCAGGTGAGCAACCGGGCATTGGCGATATCGGCTGGCGGACGTTTGTGGGCGCCGAGTTTTGGGATCGTTTGCCCGATCAATCGAAATTAAATGAAACGCCGAATGTAGAAATAGAAAAATCCGATAGCGTTCTTTGCATAACCGCCGGCGAGCGCCCGATCTGGGGTGACGTCAACAAGGGCGAAGATATCGGTGCCTATAAGGTGTCTGCACGTTATCTTGCTCCTGTTCGCATGCCCCATGGCGTTTTGGAAGCCTTCGGCTTCGGTGGCAACGGCACGCCGGAACACAAAAGTAAGGTCGAAGCTTATCTGACACGTTTTGATTGATGTGGGCTCAGTTCCGGCTGGGGGGAAATGACACGTGAAGCGACGATGCTGCACCTGCCATCGCGGCTTGGCAGCGCGGTATCAGCAAGGAGAATTCACTCCGTTTTGAGCCCGAAACTTCAGCATCTTTTTCACCAGGTTGATTTCGGTCCTCACCATCTTTCCTTTTTCGAACAGCAGCAGCTCTGCCGGTTTTCCCATGCAGGCACTTCACAAAGGCTTTGCTGACAGGACCGTAGACGAACGCATAGTGATTGAGATCTACATAATGGGTGCACTGTCGCAATCAGATTGCCTTCGGCGTTGCATCTCTCAGCGTAGGTATATTCTGCAGCGGTCTCCAAAGGCGGTTCAGAACTGCGCTCTTGCTGTGCAAATGGCAGCCAAGCAGGACGGCCGTGCTCCCGACGTGATGAATCCCGTCAAGCTCGACACGGAAGCTTGTTGCAATCCGGTCTTTCTCAGCGGAAACAGAACACGCCACCGACTGTCATAGCGGGCGATTTTGCTGGTGAACGCCAACTCATGTCCTCCCTAAATCCAGACGTACCCGCAATAATCCCGAATTTTCTTGATGTATTATACCGACATTTTTCAAAGCCAAAGGTTCAAACGTGGGCTTTAGGCAACATGTTTTGGGTAACGATGAATCTGGCTATCTTCCGACATCCATTGACGAAGCTACATCATTAAAGCAGGAATT
The DNA here is from genome assembly GCA_900468285.1 of Hyphomicrobiales bacterium. Classification (GTDB taxonomy): domain Bacteria; phylum Pseudomonadota; class Alphaproteobacteria; order Rhizobiales; family Rhizobiaceae; genus Agrobacterium. The sequence goes on from UBTF01000019.1 coordinate 4,063, forward strand.
TTCAGGACAAAGGAAACCACGGATATGAAATTGATTATCGAGTGGTGGGAAGCTGATCGACTACGACGATTTCGGACCAGCTTTGCAGATTTCTATTCACATAAACTAGAGGTTCCGGTACCAAATGCAATTCTAGCTCGCGATATTATTGGTGCCCGCCCGGTACTGCCAGGCGTTAGAATTGTCCCATCTATTTCTAACCTAATTTATCGGAAGTAAAATCGATGACAAAAACAGCCTTAGTGAGTTATATATTTGGCGAATCACTAGGAGAATGTGAGTTTACTTATGACGTGCAGAATCTTACGTTAAGGGCTCGAGTAGCCGGAGAGATATTTCTGGAAGAGGCTAAGACGGGCAACTTGTTTTGGAGCGCTTTTAATAGAATAAGAAGCCGCGTCGATGGTGAGTACAAATTCTTATGTAATGGTGCTCGCATTCGAGCATACATGTCGCCTCTTGTCAGAGATGCTAACGCCGGTCTGCTGCTATATGCTTGTGATCATCTAGATAAGCCTGACAAAACAAAACTATACTTTTTGTTTGATGCTGCCCCTTGGGCCGACGTGGGATCACTCACAGAACACCAGATCTGGTGGAAAAAAATCTTCCCGGAAACAACGTCAATCACTTGATATTTATTATTTGGGCATTTGCGTGAGGTGCGGAATTTCGTGAAGTGAAATGTTGAGGTCAGGCCGAATATCGACGTTAACATGATTTTGTTGGGTTTCAGCGACATGTAACCCGTTATCCATTTCTTGTTAGCCCGCAGATCCGGTGTATGAGTTGCCTGACAACAGTTTTATCCGGCGCAAGTGGATCACGACCAAACGGAAAAATGGATCAAACTCATATGAAAAACGAACAGCTAAAGCCAAGAGTGCGCAATCACCCGCTCCCTCATGACCTTGCATCTTAATCCAGTCGACCGGTTGGCCAAGCCTGGGGCTGATCATCGGCGCAAATGTACTGCTCAAGCAACGCTGCAAAAATTCCAGCAAGAACGAACTCGAACAGATGCGACATGCAATTTGGCTTGGGGCGCTCCAGAAATCGCGTTTCAGCATGAACGCACACCAAGTGATACAAGGATTTTTAATTTGACGTCTCGCTTCACGTTCGACTCAAACGGAGCAGCGGATGGCCCTTGTTTTGGCGATAGCCTAAGGGCGTTTTGCGGCCTCGACCATGACCAGCACGTTGAAGCCCTCCCGCACATCAAACCTGTCTTCAGCTAGCAACGCATTGCCGTGCGCGTCCATGAACCACTTTCCGGTGTGGGGATCGTAGAACTCCGCAATGGCGGCTTCGACCTTTGCTTTTGCCTCGGTCAGAACGTTCAGCTTTCCCAGCTTTCGTATGTTGATTTGAATTAGCTTGCGTTTTGCGGGCTTGCCCGCATCGGATACGAACACCGAGAGCTTGTCGGTGTTATAGCTTTTAATGCGGACCCGCAGCCGCTTAGGGCGCGTTCTGTCGAATTTATCATTGATCAACTGGATGCGGGCTTCGATCTCGTCATCCTCGAGCTGGGTCTCCGGCATGACGTCGCTAACCGGAATCAGATCGTCGGCAAAATGCTCGTGCGCCACTTCCGCTGCGTGATGGGCGTAGGCGAGATGTGTAACGGGCAAGGTCGCGAGCCATTTGCGTCGTTGGGCGATAGCCATGGATTTGGCTGCAAGCTCACCGAACTTCGACACGGTAAAGTTCTCGCGCTTCTGGCCGTCATTGGTCATCAATGTCGCCTGCCAGGCGTCGCCCTCGCGGGTCTCGATCCGGCGTACCCCGGAAATGCCGCTTCTGTTGTTCTTGCGCAGAAGAACGGCCTGCTCGTGATTGGTGGCGGGCGGTATGGCTTCGATGATCGCATCGCGATAGGCACGTGCCGCCTTGTAGGCCGCTTCATCGCTGCCATAGACGCTGTCCTTTAACAGGCGCACGATCCTGTGCCCGCGTCGTCTCAGGCTCACCCACCAGCCAGCACCACGACGCTCATTGGCTTCCTCGCGTTTCAGTCCATAGGCGTCGGCATCGTGCTTCGTCTGCGGACTGTGAGCCTTCCTGCGGCTGTTCCCTACCCCACTGTCCATATCCACCGGCGCCATGATGTGTCCTTGGTCTCACCTACCTCTCGGTCAGTTTGGTTTGCAAATTACGGCGGGTTTGGGACTGCGGAACCATTTTTTACCGAGATGGTTGTACAAATCACCGCAGCTCCATCCTTTCGCCACAATGATTGATTGCATTTGGGCCTGAATTTGACAGCTGATTGATAATTTACCCAATCCGATCACCGGGGTTCCCCATGACCGACCAGCCTTCGTCCGCCGATTTCATCCAGGCCAGCCGTGTTTTGAAGGTGAAGTCGCCCTTGGGCGAAGACCAGTTGCTGCCCGAGCGGATGGTGATCTATGAAGGCGTCTCTCAACTCTTTGAAATACAGCTGAGCGTCCGTGCCAAGAAGGAGGCGGTGAAGCCGGAAGAACTGATCGGACGTCTGGTCGACGTCTCGATTGAGGTGAGCCAAGGCGATGGAGAAGGCGGCGGTGTTCGTCGCCCGTTCAACGGTTTGGTGACCGACCTGCATGAAGGGCCGCCGATCACCCGAGGTCTGCGCTCCTACGCCATGACCATCCGCCCACAAATGTGGCTGCTCTCTCGCCGTTCCGACTGCCGTATCTGGATGGACAAGACCTCGGTGGATGTTGTCGAAACGCTGTTTTCCGAACACGGCATACCAGCGCCGGATACGTCAAGCGTGATCAAAACTCCGCCTGCGCAGCACTACAGCACCCAGTTCAACGAGACCGACCTCGACTATCTCTTGCGCCGTTTCGAAGAGGACGGTCTTTTCTACTTTTTCAGCCACGAAGACGGTTCTCACAAACTGCATGTGGCCGATACCGCCAATGGATGGCTTGGACCATCGCCTTCAGCACAGGGCGAAGGTAGGGTGCGGCTGGCACAGGGCTCGTCAGATCGCAACCACATCAATGACTGGGCTCGTCGCTTTTCCTATGTGCCAGGCCAGCGAGCCGGTGCCGACTGGAATTTTGAGACACCGGGCATGGTGCCAAGCAATATGACGCCTTCTTTGGTGCAGATGCCGGATGCCACCAAGCGTGAGCTTTATGAGTACCCAGCCCGTATCAAGACCGTGGAAGAGGCAGAGCGTGCCCAGAAACTGCGGGCGCAATCCATCGAAGCTGATCACGACCGTGTCTTTGGCGGATCCACCTCTCGCATTCTCGAAGCCGGTCGCCGTTTCACACCTTACGAAGTGGCACATCCCGAGCACGAATATGAAGAACACGTCATCATAAAAGCAAGCCACACGATCGTGGATCGCTCCTATGAGACCAACAGCAACGAACCGGAATACCGCAACACCTTCGAAGCCATCCCCGCCCGCGTCCCACTAACCCCACACCGCACGACCAAGCGCCCGAAGATTGAAGGCACGCAGGTGGCCATTGTCGCAGGGCCAGAGGGTGAAGAAATCCATCCCGATCAATACGGCCGCATCAAGCTGTGGTTCCCGTGGGACCGCAAGGCCAAGAAGGATGGGACGGATACGTGTTGGGTGCGCGTTAGTCAGGCATGGGGTGGCGGCACATGGGGTGCGCAGGTCATTCCCCGCATCGGCATGGAGGTGATGGTGGCGTTTGTGGATGGTGATCCCGACAAGCCACTCGTCATCGGAGTTGTGCCGAACCCCGCGAATTCAGTGCCCTACGACCTGCCTGCCAACAAGACGCGAATGGCAATCCGTTCCAATACACACAAGGGCCAAGGTCATAACGAACTTACCTTCGAGGATGAGAAGGGACAGGAGAACCTCTTCCTGCATGCCCAAAAGGACCAAACCGTAAAGGTGCTGAACAATCAGACCAGCCGGGTTGATGCCAATGCCGTCCACTCCGTCGGCACAAACCAGTCTCTGGAAGTGGGCTCTAATATGAGCCAGCAGGTGGGTGGTGGCTTGAACATGGTCGTCGGCGGTGTTGGCGGTGCGGTCAGCGGAATCGCAGGCGGATTGCTCGCCGGTCTCGCTGGAAAAAGTGCGGGACTTCTACAGCAGGCTATGTCGCTGGTATCATCCGTCATGGCGGACAGCCCCTCCTCGGCCAACAAGAACTCGGAAGCTGCAAGTGCCGCGCTCGGCCAAGCTGGAAGCGAAGGCGGCAGTGACGCTGGCGCTCAAGACATTTTGTCGTCTGCCGCTGGTTACGCCGGACTGATGGCAACGGGTGGTCTCGGCGCGATGGCGTCGTCTGTGGATACCATACGCGGTGGTGTTAACGCCGCCTCAAGCGGAGAACTGCGCTCTGATGCAGGCGATGCGATGCGATCATCCGGCAGTAAAATGGGTGAGCAAGTCGCGTCCCTTCTGGGCAAAGGCATCTTCAACACGCTTGTCAGCCGTATGCAGAACACCAGCGTAGGTATTGCCCAGACTGAACAGGTCGGCGTGGCGAAAGTCGTAACAGTGGGCCAGGTTTACAACCAGACCGTTGGGCATACCAAGAACATCATGATCGGTAAGGAGCTGTTTATCGGCGTGGGCGGCGGCAAGGACGCAGATGGCAATGACATCCCACCGAAATCAATCCTGATCATGAAAGACGATGGAACGATCCTGTTAAAGGGCGTGAAGGTCTACGTTGAGGGTGAAAGTCATGTTCAGGTTACCTCTGCCATGATCGACCACAATTGAGGTCGAGATGCCAGAACTCAAGAATCTGACCCCATTTCCGAATTTCCGTTATTACAGCCGCGACAACGAAAATCGCGAATTTGGTATCGTGATCGTAAAGGCCACGTATGAGATTGCCGATGACGGGACGCTGGTTGCTGCCGAAGAGCAGGCGCCAATGCTCTTCACAGACAAATGCCACGGCGAAGTCAACGTATCTTCGCTTTGGCATCCATCTGACCTCGTCCCCTACAAGCCCGCGACAGACATTATCGTAAACGGCGTGGCCCGTTCGCCTGATGGTCGGCCGGCAAGAAGCTGGGAGTGCGGCATCTCCATCGAGCGGAATACCGACGTTCTTCTCGATAAAAAGTTGCGCGTCACAGGACCACGATGGTGGAAACCGATATGGGAGCGACAGTTGCGTGATGAAGAAATCACAAACTGGCGAGACCACCGGCGGCTTTTTAAGCGGTGGGAGCTCTCTGAACCAGATCCTATCAGCGAGTTGCCCCTGCGGTATGAATACGCATTTGGTGGAGAGGTCGAGACGGGCCTTGATGACGAAGGCAACGCAACCTTCGACACGAACCACTACAATCCAATCGGAATTGGAAAGATCGATCAGGAAACAAGCAATCATACAGCGGCTATCCCAGCGCCTCAAATCGAAAGCGTCAATGATCCAGTGAGCGAGCCCTACAAGGGTTATGCACCAATCAACTTTGGTGCGATACCTCCGGCATGGCTGCCGAGGCGCCCGCTGGGTGGAACTTACGATAAACACTGGCTGGAAAACGTATGGCCTGCGTGGCCTCAGGACTATTCGTTTGCCTATCACAATTCGGCAGCTCCCGGCATGACGGTAGAGCCATTCCTGCAGGGAGGCGAACGTATCAAACTTGAGGGTATGAGCCGTTCTGGTAGCTCGCCGCTGCAACTGCCAAAACAGCAAATGCTTGCAACCTTTTCTGACGGCGAAGGAAACGGCGGAACAGTCGAACTCAATCTCGATACGGTCTTTATCGATGTGGCTTCCAAGCGCGATAAAGATTGGCGCGTCTACCTGACTTGGCGAACGACATTTCCACCTGATCAATTCGAAACGATTACCTTCGAAACGAACGTTTCGTGAGGCGAGCTGAAGGAGAACAGGCATGCCTATGGCAAAAGTTTCCGCAAGGAAGTGCCATTCGAATGTGATCGTATCGACCGCACCAGACGTTTGCTGGACGCCGGTGGGCTCGTCTGTCGTAGCCGTGGGTTATAGTTCGATTGCATACCTAGACACGACAGTTCGCTTTTCGACCACAGTCAGAAACAACGGGAAGTTTGACTTTCAGCTGAATTCCAGAACTGGAAGCTCTGAAGGTCATGAAGCAGGAACAAAAAAGGGCGTCAAAGTCCCCGGATATCTCGGCCCTGCGCATGTAAAAGTCGCCGCGCCCTTTGTCTTCTCCGAAGGTTGGGCCACGTGTAGCCATCGCGATCCGGCCTGGATCAACAGGCCGGATCCTGGCCCAGTTGAGCCAGTCAAAGCGATTGACCCCATAGTCGTCAGAGGCGAGTGATGAATTTTCTCAGCGATCGAAGGAGTTGGAATTCGTTGGGCAAGATTTGTTGCCAGGTTTCTGTGAACCACAAGTTGGTGCCGAATCCATGAACGATAAGCCGGTGCCCGAAACCAACGACTTCCTCGAATATGTCCGTGTCACGGATATGTTTCCAACTGTAAACGTGCCCAAAACGGGGAGGGTTTCGACACCGGAAAGGGCAACGCAGCACACGAATGAAAGTCAGGAGGAAGACAACGGAGACGCTGTCCTCCTCACTGGTACCTCAGTGAACGAGGATGAAGCGCACCGCAAAAAGCGTGGTGAAATCCTTGGACGGCTCAACGAAATAAAGCAGAAGCTGGAAAGCGAAACCGACGCTGAATATAGTGAGCGTATGCAGGGTATTGCCAGCGCTTTAGCCGGACCTGACGCTATCCCCTCCCCTGTCGATGCAATGACCCGGCAGCAGCACCTCGATATGATCAATCGGGATATTGCGAAATATCAAAACGGGCATCCCGTCTACACTTTCAAGGACAATCTGATCGGGGCTGCTAAAGCGCCCGTTCGGCTAGTGGAGGGTGCATGGGCGCTTGTCAAAGGTGCTGGAAATACGATTGTTGATCTCGGTAAGGGCGCTGCTGCAGGACAGTTGATGCAGACCGGTGATCCCGAACTGATGGCAGAAGGCCAGCGCCTTGCAAAGGAGGCAGGCGATAGCCTGGCGGAACGTGGCAAGGGCGCGGCGAACGCCATTATTTTTGCTCTGCCAAACATCGCTAAGCAGGCAGCAGATGGGTACTGGGGAGAAACAGTGGGAGACGCAGCGCTTGGCGGCGCGATTTCCAAAGGAGCGGCTTTGGCAGGCGGTGCCATGAAGGGCGCCAGACCCGCTGCGGCCGCAGCTGACGATAGTGCCGCAGCGGCGACTGTAGTCGGTGAACCTGTTTCGGTAGCAAACGGCGAATATCTCGAAACGTGGCGCGACTTTCTGATTCCGGGCACCTTGCCATTCGATGGCAGCCGTTACATGGGTCTGAAGCTTGCGCTGCCGGGGGGATATGTAAGTCCGCTTGGCCCATGCCAGATCTCCATGTTCGATGAGGTCTTTTCAAATCCCGAACGCGGCAAGCTTCTATTTCATGATGCAAACGGCAAAGCTATTCCGTTTGATCGGCCTTTTAACTTCCTGCCATCGCATAACGCCGGATATCCACATCTTGACCTTCGGGCGCCATGGCTAAAACAACTCAGGCTCAAAGACCGTGGTATCACCAAGCATTTCCGTCAGTATGACGACGACGTCTACCGCCTCGAGCAGATCGATGACTTGAATGGGAACAGCTTGGTTTTCCAAAGGTCTGAACACGGCTGGCTTGAAACGATCAATGGACCGGATGGGCTTATCCTTCGTTTCGATAACGATGGCCACGGTCGCCGCACCAGAATCGTCTTGATCGGGCTCGAAGGCACGGAATTAGAGCTCGCCCATTATGCCTACGATCCCGCAGGCAGAATGACGGCCGCGCACTGCACTTTCGGCATGTCTGTTCAATACGTCTGGCAAGCCGATGCGGACCTGCTGGTATCCTGGCATAACCTGACAAGACAGTCCGAAACCCGTTTTACCTATGATGTACAAGGCCGTGTCACCCATACAAGCACGAACGGCATATGGAATGGCGACCGCTTCGAGTATGCGGAGGGTGAAACACGCTATGCGCCCGGCGGAAATGAGCAGTCTGCCCAGACATTCCGATACGACGAACATGAAAACATCACCGAGGAAATAGACCCTCTGGGTGGTGTCGTCGCGCACGCATATAATCGTTACGGCTTCCGTACCACCACGACTGATCAGAACGGCAATGCCAACCGCAGGTCCTACGATATCAACGGCAATGTCAAAGAGGTCGTCGATGCTGAGGGGCGCTCTACCATCTATGGCTGGGGTGACAATGGCGAGTTGATGATCGTCATCGACGGAGCTGGAAACCGCAAAACCTTCGAGCACGATGACAAAGCTAATGTCATTGTGGAAAAGGATGCCGAAGGAAACGTGACCCGGCTCGTTCGCGACGACCTTGGTCACGTTGTCGAAACCCATTTCGCGACGGGTGCCATTGAGCGCCGGACATGGGACAAACATAACCGCGTTGAAAGCATCACCGATGCCAAGGGCAACACCACCCGCTTTGAATATGACGAATTCAACCGTCTGGCGGTAATCATCGGCCCGAACGGCGGACGGACGCACAGATATTATTCGGCGGGTGCCGGTGGCTTCGACACGGTAAGCCGAATTACCCGCGCTGACGGCGTGGCAGTCAACCGAAGCTTCGATGGTGCTGGTCAACTCGCCTCAGTCACAGATGGTGAGGGCCGTGTGTGGCGCTATCGCTATGGGGCGTTCGGGGTTCTCGAAGCGATCATTGACCCTAAGGGAGGTGAACTTAGCCTTGCCACTGATATCGAGGGAAGGCTGATTTCCGTTACCAACGCGGCGGGTCGCATTTACAGTTTTGATCGGGATGTTGCCGGGCGTGTTGTCAGTGAAGAAGACTTTGATGGCCGCCTTTGGCGATACCATCGCGACCCTACCGGCCGGATCACGCAAACCACGAAACCGGATGGTGCCAGGCTTGTCTATTCCTATGACAAAACCGGACTCGTCAAACGGATAGAATCCATCACGGCAAAGGGCGAGCCGGACGACGTAACACGCTTCTGGTATGACGGTCGCGGATTGCTGATCCGGGCTGAAAACAATGCAGCGCTCGTCGAGTTCGCGCGCGATCGTAATGGCCGTATCATCAGCGAATCATTGAACGGCAAACGCATCCGTTCTAAACATGATGGAATAGGACAAAGAATTTACCGCGAAATTCTCGGTCTTGGCGGGTCGATAACCGGCTACGTTCGAGATCCACTCGGGGCGGTCGAAAAACTCGTTGCCGACGACACTGAAATCAGTTTCGAGCGGGACATATTCGGGCAAGAAAAAGCCCGGCGCATGGGCGGCTTCAACCTTCTGCAGCGTTTTGACCCGGCGGGGCAGCTTGTGGCGCAGGTGGCAGGGCCCGCCATGTCAAACGGCCTCGATGTCTCGCGCCTGGGCTGGCGGTTCGATCGCGGTGCCGGACCAAAGCCTGCTGGCGCCATACCCGACCACATTCAACGCACCTATGAATACGACCGTGCATTTGCACCCGTCAGCATTGATGATGGCCTCTGGGGCAAGCGTCAGTTCACCTACGACGACAACGGCCAGGTCACGGACGCTGAAGCGGCATCCGGCACTGAGCGCTTTGCCTATGACAGCGCGCGCAATCTCGCAGGCGCGTCGTCTTCGGTTCTGACATCGGATGATGCAACACCTTACGGTCCTGCGTTCGACCAGACCTTCGGCTCCGTCATTCCCGCAGCATCTCCTGGCTTCTGGCAACGCTCTGCTGGTGGTGTCGTGCAGATGGCACGTGGGCCGAAGGGTGAACGCATCCAACTTACCCATGACGATTGCGGTCGGCTCATCGAGCGCCGGGTTGAGCGGGACGGCTTTCGGCCACAACGGTGGCGTTATGGCTGGGACGTACATGACCGTCTCGTCAGCGTCAGTACGCTTGAGGGAGAAGAGTGGTACTTCCGCTACGATCCGTTCGGCAGGCGCATCTCAAAGGTCCGCCGATTTACTGGTGAAGAAAAAGATCGCGTCCACAGGCTGTGGCCGAACCTCGTAAGCGAAAACGGACGCCCTGTCGAAAAACGCCGTGTTGATGCGGAAACAAACGAAGACCGTGACCATCCTAATGTTGGGACAGCGTACCTCTGGGATGGCGACCACATGGTGGCGGAGGCGCCGCTCCGGTTAGACGGGCACATAGCTTGGGATCAGTCCACACACTGGTATTTCGAAGAGGGCACTCATCGTTTGCTTGCCAAACGTCAAGCAGACGGAGAAATGCTCGCGGTGGTCTGCGATCACCTTGGCACGCCGAAGGAAATGTTTGATGCGAAAGGCAAAGTGGTCTGGGCAGCAGACTACCATGTTTGGGGCGCGGTTAGGTCAGCACGAACTTATGGCGCTCTCGCAGCAGCGCCGAGTCATGTTCGACCTGCGGACGAACAACATTGCCCGTGGCGTTTTCCCGGACAATACGAGGACGCGGAGACAGATCTCTACTACAATCGGCATCGTCATTATGATCCTCTGACAGGTCAGTATGTTTCCCCAGATCCAACAGGACTCGCAGGTGGAGACCGACCGCAGGGGTATGTGACAAACCCAGCTACTAAGGTTGATGTTTTCGGTCTAGCAGCAAAGCTAGCAAACCCTGTCTCTACAGCGCCAGGTACAGCTTTTTATTGGTCAGGAAGGACCGAGGGGTTGGGGGGCGCTGACCTTGCTGCAAAAATCGCAAAAGGAAGGGGTGGAACGACACTCGAAACCTTAATCGATGAGCGCGGTATAAAAATGCCCGATTGGGATGCCAGCAATCCGATTGTGGTACAGGCTTGGAAAGATATTTCAGCTCAATATGCCCAAGGCGCTTCGGGGACGGTACGTGGTGTAATTGGCAATGAGCTTAGGCCGGGAAATGTATGGGAGACTGCAGAGCTTCCTGCGTTGATAGCTAATCCTAACGTCAGTAAAATAATCACGATAGATCCGAAAACTCTTGTTGAAACGACTATTTTTGATAGGACAAATCAATGATTACGGAAATTTCGCGTGGCAAAATACGCTTTACATACAAAAACGTGAGCTATAGCGCCGAAGGCGAACTACTACTTCCAGACGATGACACCGTGAATTTTGTTCTCTATTGGGGTTCTGTGAGAAGTGAAAGCTCTGATAAAGCTCTCTCAGAATTGGATAAAAAACACATCATCCGAACCTTGCAACGTGAGTTCGAAAATAAGGGACGGACGTTGATCGTAGAAGATTAAAAGATGCTGATGACCAGCTCAGAGGAAGTGCAAAGCCAAGTCAAGAGAATACAACAGTACGCGTCCGCTAATGATCTGGAAAATTTCCGATGTAATTCGGACGTCGTCCGATATTTCGCTTTTTACTCGGGAGTTAGAAATAGAAGTCGGCGGCCTATTTTTTTGGGAACTTAGGCTGTCTGGGTTGGAAAATCACAATATTGACTGCGAAGGCTTGCGTCTGTTTATCGAGAAACTAAAAGCATTTGATCAAACCGCTCGATTACTTCAGACAATATTTTTAATCGATAAAAAATACTATCTGTATTGTTACAGGTATCAGAATGACATTTTCGGAGTTTTCCTGAAGCAGAAGCGCGGTTCGGGGTAAAGATGAATCGAAGTTTGTCGAAATTTGCGTTGGGGCAGACGGCTCCTAAGATATAAGCAGAGCCGGGTCGCTAGTCATGCAGGGCGTATCGCCTTGAGCCTCCGCTTGCCCAGGTGAGGGTGATCTTGTTCTTTCGACCGATCGATGGAAGAGCGATATGAGGCGGACACGTAGCCTTGCAGTGAGTGCGGGCTCAGGTAAGGATTTTGCTTTTTATGTTAATGAAACCGATGGATTTTATTGGAGCTCATGAGGGTAGATAAAGTATCTTAGACCGCGAATTTAGTTGTCTGGTCTCCCCCCCATATTGCGATCCGCGAATCCTCTCCTCTATTATGCGCAAGACAACGTTAACCTTTCGTTAACTCTCTTTTTCTTGCCATGGTGACAGGCCCAGTCGGCCCGAAGCTGCGATTTTGGCCAACTCAAAGAACAGGTAGAGAACTCGTGATCAGATAGAGACTGACGGTCATAATGGGACAGTTCGTCGGCTGGGACGCCGATCTGCTCGGCCAGGTATTCGGCAGCATCGTGCGGGACCAATGTGCCATCGTCAGCGAAAAATCCGCGTGCGCTGAAAAACTTCAACTGCGAGGCCAAGCCAAGCCTGGTAGCGGCCGGTTTGGAATTGATGAAATCAATGTCGGCGAAGCTCAGTCTCCATTGGCCGACAAAATCCGAACTCGAAATACCCGTACTCAAGAAAACGCTCCTCAAATTAGAACGCAATGTCACGAACAGGCGCGTCGCGGGTCAATCCTGCAGGCTATGTTCCCACAAGGTTCTTCAAGTTGGCCAAAATCGCAGCTTCGGGCCGACTGGGCCTTCATGGCATGGTTGTTCCCATCACGAACTCGGAGG
>UBTF01000021.1 GCA_900468285.1 Hyphomicrobiales bacterium
ACGGCTGGGTCTGCGAGGGTCGAGGTATCGCCAAGCGCGCCGAAGTCGTCCTCGGCGATCTTGCGCAGAATGCGGCGCATGATCTTGCCCGAGCGGGTCTTGGGAAGACCGGGCGAGAACTGGATCTTGTCAGGCGTGGCGACAGGACCGATTTCGTTGCGCACATGCTTGATGAGTTCTGCCCGCAGCGCATCGTCACCTACCTGCCCCGCCATCAGCGTCACATAGCAATAGATGCCCTGACCCTTGATGGAATGCGGATAGCCGACGACGGCCGCCTCCGAGACCAGATTGTGCGACACCAGCGCCGATTCGACTTCTGCCGTGCCCAGCCTGTGGCCCGAGACATTGAGAACGTCATCGACGCGCCCGGTAATCCAGTAATAGCCATCTTCATCGCGGCGGCAGCCATCGCCGGTGAAGTACTTGCCCTTGTAGGTGGAGAAATAGGTCTCAACGAAGCGCTGATGATCGCCATAGACCGTGCGCGACTGACCCGGCCAGCTGTCGACAATGCACAGATTGCCATCGGCTGCACCTTCCAGCACCTTGCCCTCGGCATCGACCAGTTGCGGCTGCACGCCGAAGAAAGGTCGCGTGGCCGAGCCGGGCTTGAGATCGGTCGCACCCGGCAGGGGCGAGATCAGAATGCCGCCGGTTTCCGTCTGCCACCAGGTGTCGACAATCGGGCTCTTGTCCTCGCCCACCACGTGGTAATACCACTCCCAGGCTTCCGGGTTGATCGGCTCGCCGACCGTGCCAAGAAGGCGAAGGGACGAGCGCGAGGAACGCTTGACGAACTCGTCGCCCGCGCCCATCAGCGAGCGCAATGCCGTTGGGGCGGTGTAGAAGATGTTGACCTGATGCTTGTCGATGACTTCCCAGAAGCGACCCTGATCGGGAAAGTTCGGCACGCCCTCGAACATGACGGTGGTGGCGCAATTGGCAAGCGGTCCGTAGACGATATAGGAATGGCCAGTCACCCAGCCGACATCGGCGGTGCACCAGTAGATATCGCCATCGTTGTAATCGAAGACATATTCATGCGTCATCGACACATAGACCAGATAGCCGCCGGTCGTGTGCAGCACGCCCTTGGGCTTGCCGGTGGAGCCTGAGGTGTAGAGGATGAACAGCGGATCTTCCGCCTTCATCCTTGCCGGTTCGCAATGGGGTTTTACCGAGGCGACTTCCTGATGGTACCAGAGGTCGCGGCCCGGCGCCCAGTTGGTCTTGCCGCCGGTGCGGCGCACCACCAGCACCTTGTTGACGATGACATGCTGGCGTGCGGCGATGTGGATGGCCTTGTCGGTGTTTTCCTTGAGCGCAATCGGCTTGCCGCCGCGCACGCCCTCGTCGCACGTGATGACGAAGGTGGATTCGCAGTCCACGATGCGGCCCGCCAGCGCATCGGGTGAAAAGCCGCCGAAGACCACGGAATGCACCGCCCCGATGCGCGCGCAGGCCAGCATCGCATAGGTGGCTTCGGGGATCATCGGCATGTAGATGGTCACCCGGTCGCCCTTCTTGACGCCGTGCTTCTTCATCACATTGGCCAGACG